>NZ_LGYZ01000117.1 GCF_001310275.1 Nocardia arizonensis | reverse complement strand
ATACCCGTTGGCGCCCACGCGGGATGGCGCGAGCAGCCCGATATCGTCGTCAAGCCGAAATCGCCGCGGGCTCGGATCAGCCCCTGAACTGACGACACGTCGGCGACCTCGCGTTGCCGGGCCGATGGGGCATGTCCATCTTACGGAGCAAGGTGTCCTCGGCTGCGTTGGTAACTTTACTGATCTCCGGTTGACTACATCCGCATTGGTCACTTGAATCGCATGACTCGAGGTACGCAAGAAGGAGGAGCGTCGATGGCCGCAAGTCTGGGAACGACGCCCATGGCGCGCATCTTCGAGGTCGAGGAGATCGTCGCAAGCGTGCGCGCGGGGCAAGTTCGCATTCCAGAGTTCCAGCGACCTTTCCGGTGGGGCCTGGAAGACGGCCGCCGGTTGTTCGACAGTATCGTGCGTGGCTACCCAGTGGGTAGTTTGCTCCTGTGGGTTCGCCCGGCTTCCGCAGCACACATCACGGTCGGCGCATTGAAAATCGATGCGACAGAAATGGACAATGCCCTCTGGGTTGTGGACGGTTAGCAGCGGCTCACAACCCTGGCCAATGCACTCTCGAAAGAATCCGAGGGCGACGAACGTTTCGCGCTCAGCTTCGACCCGGTGACAGATCAGATCGTGCCGACATCCGACGGCAAATCCTTTGCGATACCTTTGCCCGTCCTGTTCGATCTTCAGCAACTCATGGCATGGTTCCGGGATGCGCCTGAAGCAATGCCATATTTCGATACGGCAACGGCCGCCGCAAAGAATATTCGCCAATTCAAGATACCCGCATCAGTGGTCGAGACCCCTGACGAGTCAGTGCTTCGAGATATTTTCGACCGGCTCAACAGCTACGGTAAGAGACTCACTCGCGCCGAGGTCTTCACAGCACTTCACCCCGCACACACCGATGACGGTCGAAGTGTGTCTACTGCGATCGAAGAAATAATTGGCCATATCGAGACCGATCTAGAGTTCGGGACGGTGGACGGCAACACCATTTTCAAGGCCGTGCTGGCGCGACGTGGTCCCGATATTGCGCGAGATATGCGATCCGAATTCGACGACCGTAGACCCAGCGAGTTTCCGGGTGAAGATGCCGAGAGCGCGTACCATGAAACTCAACTGGCTCTGGACCGGGCCATCGAATTCCTGATGTTCGACGCGTTCACACCACACTTCGCATTCCTCCCGTACCGACATCTGCTGGTGGTATTGACGAGGGTCTTCGGCCACCATCCGACGCTCGACCATCGACAAATTCAGCTATTGCGTCGATGGTATTGACGTGCCGCAGCGGCGGGCACAACACTATTTCCCGGATCGGTGACCGGTACGACCCGAGCATTGTGTGCCCTAGCCGTACCGGACGATATTGACGCCACACTCGCGGGACTACTCGGCGCCATTCCGTTCGAGAAGATCTCGATGCCCGATGTGCACCGATTTCGCACTAACCACGCAAGCAGCAAAATCATCGCCTGCGTGATGTGGTCGAGGCGACCCCGCTCACTGCGAGACGGCCGAATTCTCGACACCAATGACCTTGTCGACGCGCTGGGCGAGGCGCAGACACCGCGACCGGCTCTGACAGCGATAATATCGCGCCGCGCGGTCGTCGCCGCGAACGCGGATTCCGCGGCACGCTGGTTGCTGGTGCCCGGCCTGGAAGCGACCCCGTCCGAGTTGCCCGATATTCTCGCCGAGGCTCCGATGGGTATCGACCGCACCGAATGGGCACGTACCTTGAATTCACATCTAATAGATCCGGATATCGCGACCTGGCTGGCAAACGGCAACGCCCAGGGCTTCGTGGCGCAGCGATCCTTCACCCTGTACAACGCGGTGCAAAATTTCATGCACAATCGCATGGAATTCGATTACGAAGATACACCGTCACTGGACAGTATGATCATCGGCGATCTAGAATGGGAAACCGACCAGTCGGAGTCTGTTTCCGACGACGATTCGGACTGGGACAAGTGAATACTGTCAGCGCTGCCGGTCGTCACGCCGTCTGGCTCTACGACAGCCACATAGAATGGCAATTCCACCACCACAATTACAGCTGGTTCGAATTCTGTGAAGAGTATTTCGAAACACTTGACCGAGCAACTTCGAAACCGTAGCCGCATTGATATACCGCGGGCACGACTCTGCGGCGCTGCAAGAATTCGTTCGACGGCTGGTATTCTCGATACTCATCGTAAATGGTGATGCCCATCTGAAGAACTGGTCGCTAATCTATTACGACAAGCGAATCCCGACATTGTCGCCCGCCTATGACATCATGGCGACCGAACCGTATCCGTTCCGGGACGAGCCCGAAGATCTCGGCATGAAATTCGGCGGCGGCAAGCGATTCGATTCCGTTCGAGTCGATCAATTCGCAAGACTGGCTAAAAGGCTTCGTGCGCCTGATGACCTGGAGTTCGTCGCCGTCGACACTGTGCGACGTACCCGCGCCCAATGGCAGGAATTCATCGAGGAACTCGATGAGATCCCCGATGTTCGCGACTGCGTTCACAACGCGATAACGAGTCGAGCCGCAATGATGCTGGACAGAACTTGACCTACGAGTACCCGAGACGCCGAACGGCGCCGCCCCGGGGGGCGACGCCGTTCGGTTGATCCGGTGATTCAGGAAATCACTTGATGATCTTGGTGACGCGACCGGCACCGACGGTGCGGCCACCTTCGCGGATGGCGAAGCGCAGGCCCTCGTCCATGGCGACCGGCTGGATGAGCTTGACGGTCATCTCGGTGTTGTCGCCCGGCATGACCATCTCGGTGCCCTCGGGGAGGGTCACCACACCGGTCACGTCCGTGGTACGGAAGTAGAACTGCGGACGGTAGTTGTTGAAGAACGGGGTGTGGCGGCCGCCCTCGTCCTTCGACAGGATGTACGCCTGGCCCTCGAACTCGGTGTGCGGGGTGGTGGTGCCCGGCTTCACGACGACCTGGCCGCGCTCCACGTCCTCGCGCTTGATACCGCGAACCAGCAGACCGACGTTGTCGCCCGCCTGGCCCTGGTCGAGCAGCTTGCGGAACATCTCGATACCGGTGACCGTGGTCTTGGTCTTGTCCGGGCGGATGCCGACGATCTCGACTTCCTCGTTCACGTTGATCACGCCACGCTCGACGCGACCGGTGACGACGGTGCCACGACCGGTGATGGTGAAGACGTCCTCCACCGGCATCAGGAACGGCTTGTCGGTCTCACGCACCGGATCCGGGATGGACTCGTCGACAGCGTTCATGAGCTCGAGCACCGACTCGGTCCACTTCGGGTCGCCCTCGAGCGCCTTCAGACCGGAAACGCGCACGACCGGCGCGTCCTCGTCGAACTCCTGCGAGGCCAGCAGTTCGCGGACCTCCATCTCGACGAGCTCGAGGATCTCCTCGTCATCGACCATGTCCGACTTGTTCAGCGCGACCAGGATGTAGGGCACGCCGACCTGACGCGCGAGCAGCACGTGCTCACGGGTCTGCGGCATCGGGCCGTCGGTGGCGGCGACCACCAGGATGGCGCCGTCCATCTGCGCCGCACCGGTGATCATGTTCTTGATGTAGTCGGCGTGACCCGGGGCGTCGACGTGCGCGTAGTGGCGCTTTTCCGTCTGGTACTCGACGTGGGAGATGTTGATCGTGATACCACGAGCCTTCTCTTCCGGCGCCTTGTCGATCTGATCGAAGGCCGAGGCCTGGTTCAGATCCGGGTACTTGTCAGCCAGCACCTTGGTGATCGCTGCGGTCAGCGTGGTCTTGCCGTGGTCGACGTGACCGATGGTGCCGATGTTGACGTGCGGCTTCGTCCGCTCGAACTTCGCCTTCGCCACTGTTGGGTCCTCCTGGACTTGTTGGTGCGTGCTTTCGCAGCAGTGCGTGAGTTGGGATCATCCCCGTGTGGACGGGGAATCGGGTGGTGCTTGCGCCCGACAGGTCTTACTCGCCGGTCGCCTTGGCGATGATCTCCTTCGACACGTTGGCCGGAACCTCCGCGTACGAGTTGAACACCATGGAGTAGTTGGCCCGGCCCTGGGTCTTCGACCGCAGGTCACCGATGTAGCCGAACATCTCCGAGAGCGGAACCAGCGCCTTGACGACACGGGCACCACTGCGTTCCTCCATGGCCTGGATCTGGCCACGGCGGGAGTTCAGGTCGCCGATCACCTCACCCATGTAATCCTCGGGCGTGGTGACCTCGACCGCCATGAGCGGCTCGAGGATGACCGGACCGGCCTTGCGGGCCGCTTCCTTCAGCGCCTGCGAACCGGCGATCTTGAACGCCATCTCCGAGGAGTCGACGTCGTGGTACGCGCCGTCGAGCAGGGTCACCTTCAGGTTGACCAGCGGGTAACCGGCGAGCACACCGTACTGCATGGCGTCCTGCGCGCCCGCGTCAACCGAGGGGATGTACTCCCTGGGCACGCGGCCACCGGTGACCTTGTTCTCGAATTCGTAGTGCGCGCCGTCCTCGCCGACGAACGGCTCGATGGCGATGATCACCTTGGCGAACTGACCCGAACCACCCGTCTGCTTCTTGTGGGTGAACTCGAGCTTCTCGACCGGCTTGGTGATGGTCTCACGGTAGGCCACCTGCGGCTTGCCGACGTTGGCCTCGACCTTGAACTCGCGCTTCATGCGGTCGACGAGGATGTCGAGGTGCAACTCGCCCATACCGCCGATGATGGTCTGGCCGGTCTGGTCGTCCAGCTTCACCGAGAAGGTCGGATCCTCTTCGGCGAGGCGCTGGATGGCGGTGCCCAGCTTCTCCTGGTCGGACTTGGTCTTGGGCTCGATGGAGACCTCGATGACCGGGTCCGGGAAGGTCATGGACTCCAGCACGATCTGGTTCTGCGGATCGCACAGGGTGTCGCCGGTGGTGGTGTCCTTCAGGCCGATGACGGCGTAGATGTGACCCGCCTGTGCCTCGCCGACCGGGTTCTCCTTGTTGGAGTGCATCTGGAACAGCTTGCCCAGACGCTCCTTCTTGCCCTTGGTCGAGTTGATGACCTGGGCGCCGGAGTCGACCTTGCCGGAGTACACGCGGACGTAGGTCAGCTTGCCGAAGAACGGGTGCACGGCGATCTTGAACGCCAGCGCCGCGAACGGCTCGGTGACGCTCGCGTCGCGGTGCAGGACCTCGTCCTCCTTGCCGGGGACGTGACCGTCGGTGCCGCCGTCGTCCAGCGGGGTCGGCAGGTAGTCGATCACGGCGTCGAGCATGGGCTGCACGCCCTTGTTCTTGAACGCCGAGCCGCACAGGATCGGGTAGAGCTCGGAGTTGACCGTCATCTTGCGGATGGCGCCCTTGATCTCCTCGATCGAGAGCTCCTCGCCGCCGAAGAACTTCTCCAGCAGCGCCTCGTCGGACTCGGCGACGGTCTCCAGCAGCTCCTGGCGGTACTGCTCGGCGCGCTCCGCGAGATCGGCCGGGATCTCCTCGACCTCGTACTTCTCGCCGAGTTTGGTCTCGCCCTTCCAGACCTTGGCGTTCATCTCGACCAGGTCGACGATGCCCTCGAAGGTGTCCTCCGCGCCGATCGGCAGCTGGATGACCAGCGGCTTGGCGCCGAGACGATCCTTGATGGTCTGGACCGTGAAGTAGAAGTCGGCGCCAAGCTTGTCCATCTTGTTGACGAAGCAGATACGCGGCACGTTGTACTTGTCGGCCTGACGCCACACCTGCTCGGACTGGGGTTCGACGCCTTCTTTACCGTCGAAAACCGCGACCGCACCGTCGAGCACGCGCAGCGAGCGCTCCACCTCGACGGTGAAGTCGACGTGGCCGGGAGTGTCGATGATGTTGATCTGGTTGTCGTTCCAGTAGCAGGTGGTAGCGGCGGAGGTGATGGTGATACCACGCTCCTGCTCCTGCTCCATCCAGTCCATCGTGGCGGCGCCGTCGTGGACTTCACCGATCTTGTACGTGATACCGGTGTAGAAGAGGATGCGTTCGGTTGTGGTGGTCTTACCGGCATCGATGTGGGCCATGATGCCGATGTTGCGGACCTTGTTCAGGTCGGTGAGCACGTCCTGTGCCACGGAAATCTTCCCCGCTCTGCTTGTCGTAGATCGCTAGTTGGGATCTTGGGGTACGAGACCCTGTCGGGTCATCACTATGTCAACGCCGGAAGGTGCACGAAAGTGCCGCCTCACGACTATCTCGACCAGGCAGGATGTCCCACTCGGTGGCGACTGGCCGCCGCCACCGCCGCGAGGCGCTCCTGCCGTGTGCCTTCCCGCGCCGACACCAGCGACGGCCGGGCAGACATCACCAGCGGTAGTGCGCGAAGGCCCGGTTCGACTCGGCCATCTTGTGGGTGTCCTCACGCCGCTTGACCGAAGCGCCGAGGCCGTTGCTGGCATCGAGCAGTTCGTTGGCCAAGCGCTCGACCATGGTCTTCTCGCGACGAGCGCGCGAGAAGTTGACCAGCCAGCGCAGCGCGAGGGTGTTGGCGCGGCCGGGACGGACCTCGACCGGCACCTGGTAGGTGGCGCCACCGACGCGACGCGGCTTGACCTCGAGCGACGGCTTGACGTTGTCCAGCGCGCGCTTGAGGGTGACGACCGGATCGGTGCCGGTCTTCTCGCGCGCCTGCTCGAGCGCGCCGTAGACGATGCGCTCGGCGGTGGACTTCTTGCCGTCCAGCAGGATCTTGTTGACCAGCTGAGTAACCAGCGGCGAACCGTAGACCGGGTCGTTGATCAACGGACGCTTGGGTGCGGGGCCCTTGCGTGGCATGTCAGCTCTTCTCCTTCTTGGCGCCGTAGCGGCTGCGGGCCTGCTTGCGGTTCTTCACACCCTGGGTGTCGAGGGAGCCGCGGATGATCTTGTAGCGAACACCGGGGAGGTCCTTCACACGGCCGCCGCGCACGAGCACCATCGAGTGCTCCTGGAGGTTGTGGCCTTCGCCCGGGATGTAAGCCGTGACCTCGACCGCGCTGGTCAGGCGAACACGCGCGACCTTGCGCAGCGCGGAGTTCGGCTTCTTCGGGGTCGTGGTGTACACGCGGGTGCACACGCCACGACGCTGCGGGCTCCCCTTGAGGGCCGCAGTCTTGGTCTTGGCGACCTTGTCGCGGCGACCCTTGCGGACCAGCTGGTTGATGGTTGGCATATACCGGCTTTCCTTGTTTTGTCCGACTCGTTCGTTCGACTCGTCGTCTGTTCTTCCAGGTGTCTGTATCTGTGTTCAATTGGCGGCGGCGCGGGACCCGCGCCGGATCGCGCTCGTCCACCCCGTCCGAATCCGCTCGCGTCGCCGTTTCGGTCGGCAACGCCGCGGAGCCGGTCGCGGTCGAGCGAGAGCTCACCACCGTCGGTTCCGTCGTTCATGCCGCTGTCATCGAGCCTTCACTCGCACGTCCGACCCCGTTTCTCGCGCCCCGAGGTCGGGCGTGTCGCGCGCCGGAAATAACCCGCTTTTCGGGCATGCCGGAGAGGTCGGCCGCTTTCGCTGGCTTACGTCAGAGCACGAATTTGCCCGCATCGTGCCGGGCACAGCGATCCACGATACCCGCGACGACAACCGAGGGTCAAAGCGGGGTCGACCGGCGCGGTCCTACCTGGCCAGGTTCAGTGTCATATCGACCAGCGTCTTGGCCGCACCGCACGGATCGGGATGCGACGATCCGGCCCGATAGTTCACCCACCAGCCGACCACACCGGTATCGGCGGCGCTGGCGCTGACGCCGCAGGAGTCCGCGTCGTTGGGACGGCGTACCTCGAGGGCGAGCGCGCCCTGCACCGTGATGCTCGCGGTCGTGTAGCCCAATTTGTCGTTGTGCAGACGCTCGTTGCGCAAGTTGCCGTTCTCGTACCAGTTGAGGGTCACCATGCCGGTGGCCGCGCCCTCCAGATCCCACATGCAGACCGCGCCGAAGAACGAATCCGACACATACGATCCGGTCCCGCCCACCGTCTCGGCGATCTTGTCCGAGGACACGACCTCGCATTCGCGCAGCAACTTGTCGAACTTGGTGTTCACGCCGCCGCCGCCCGCCCCGACCGGCACGGCGGTGCCGTCGACGGTCTGCCCGCAACTCGCGGTGCCGACCAGCGCCGCACCCGCGACGAACACGGCGAACACCCGACGAAACCGTGCGCCACGGTTCACTGACCCACCCCTCATCCGAGCCGCTGCACGGTCAGCTCGGCCAGCGCGCGACTGCGGTCACACGGATTGCCCGAGATCGTTCCGTACATCCCGTAGGACGTCGACCATTCGAAGAAATCGTCATCGAGCTGCACCGCCAGATCGCAGACCTGACCGCTGGGGTCGAGTGCCGCGAAGCCCGGCTTGCCGCCGACGGTGATCTGCTCCGGCGGACGGCCCTGCGTGGTGACCCAGGCCCGTTCGCGGTCGATCGGGCTGCCTCGGTAGGACGCGAAGGTCACACTCGGCGAACCGGAACCGGCGGATTGCCAGTTGCAGCCGACGGCGTTCTTGAACACCCGTGATATCTGCCCGTATCCGAGCTTGTCGCGGACCTCGTCGTCGGTGACATGTCCGCATTCGCCGACGAACGGCCCCGGCGGCACCACCTTCGGCACCGGACGCGAGGTCCCCGAGGACGAGTCGTCGCCGCCACCGCCGCAGGCCGTCACCGCGAACAGACAGGTCAGCCCGACGACCAACGCAGACATGATCCGCATGCCGTGAACTCTACCCATGAGCCCGCGCGCGCGAGGATCCGCGCGGGCCGCTCAGAGGTTGCCGCGGGCCCGCTGCGCGCGCTCGATCGCCTCGAGAAGCGCCCTGGAATCGCCCTTTCCGAAGCCGAGTGAGCCGCGCCGACAACCAGGCAACCACGCCGTCGCGTGACGGTCACTGTGGTGAATCCGGCCGGCGCGGCCGCGGTGATGCTGGACAATTCGAACAGCACTGGTCACACGGTTCGCGCAGCACAGGGAGGCCGCCATGTCCCACGCGAAACTCGATGAGCTCGACCTCGCGATCCTCACCGCGATGCACGACTACCAGAAGGCCGGAATCCTCGAACTGCCCCGGCGCACCAAGGTCGCACGGGCCACCGTGCAGTCACGTATCGGGCGCATGGAGGAGTCCGGGCTCATCGCCTCCTACGATCCGCGGATCGACGTCACCGCCGCGGGTTTCGCGGTGCAGGCGTTCGTGACCCTCGAGATCGCCCAGGGCGCGCTGGATCTGGTCGCGGCCGAACTCGAGGCCATCCCTGGCGTGCTGGAGGCGTACGCCACCACCGGCTCCGGCGATGTCCTGTGCCGCATCGGCGCGGACTCGCAGGCGGGACTCCAGAGCGTGCTGCTGAGTATCGACCGCACGAATTCGGTGGTGCGCTCACACAGCGTGATCGTGCTCTCCACGGTCGTCGCGCCGCGCACGCTGCCGTTGCTGCGCACGCTCGCGCCGGCCCGAACCAGCAAGGCCCCCGCCTATCGGGGCAGGCCGCGGGGCGATTGAGCTCGGTCGGACCGGTGCGCGCGGCGTTCAGCGCAGCCGGACGACGACCTTGCCGGTGGCGCTGCGGTTCTCCAGCGAGGCGACCGCTTCGGCGGTCCGCTCGAGTTCGTAGAGAACCGGTGCGGGCGGGGCGATCTCGCCGGAGGCCAGCAGCGGCTCCACCTCGGCCCACTGCTCCTGGAGGTAGCCCGGATGCGACATCACCCATTCGCCCCAGGCCGCGCCGACGACTTCGACGTTCTTGAGCAGCAGCCGGTTCACCTTCACGGTGGGGATCTCGCCCGCGGTGAAGCCGACGACGAGCAGGCGGCCCGCCGACGCCAGCGACCGGATGCTGTCGGTGAACCGGTCACCGCCCACCGGGTCGAGCACGATATCGACACCGCGACCGCCGGTCAGCTCCTTCACCGCCGCAAGCCAGCCCTCGGTGAGCACCACATCGGTGGCGCCGTTGGCCCGCGCGACCTCGGCCTTCTCCTCGGTGCTCACCACCGCGATCACCCGGCCCGCGCCAAGCGCCGCCGCCATTCGCAGGGTCGAGGTGCCGATACCGCCTGCGGCGCCGTGGACGAGCACGGTCTCGCCCTCGGCCAGCCTGCCCCGATTGCGCAGGCAGAAGTGCACGGTCAGATCGTTGAAGACGATGCCGGCTCCGGCCTCGAGCGAGATGTTGTCCGGTAGTTTGAACACCATCTGCGTGGGCGCCACCGCGACCTCGGCGATGGCGTTGCCGAGCATGGTCAGCGCGACCACACGGTCACCGGCGGCGATGTGGGAGCCCTCCGGCGCCTCGCGCACCACGCCCGCGATCTCGCCGCCCACCACGAAGGGGAGCTCGGGCTTCATCTGGTACAGACCCCGGGTCATCAGCACATCCGGGTACGCCACCCCCGCGGCGTGCACGTCGATGACGACACCCCCCGGAAACGGCGTCGGCTCCGGGATCTCCACGATCTCGATCGCTTCGGGCCCTTCCAACCTACTGACCTGGGCTGCGCGCATTTCGACCGACCTCTCCGTCCGTGACGCCTGGGGCGACGTCGCGATCAACCTAACCGCGGCGGCGCACCCCGCTCAACCTGTCCTCGCACGTATCGGCCCCACTACTGTCAGCGAGAGGAAAATTCTATCATCGTCTCATTCGCGACGGTTCTGCCGTTCTGCACGACGATGAGGCTCGACGGTGAGATCACGTACTGTGTGCCGTCTTTGGGGTTGGTCACGGTGAATCCGCCGCCGCCGTTCGGCACCGGATCATCGAGTTCGATGCCCGCGTTGTCACTGTTGCGCGCACCCTTGTAGTAGTACCGGCCCACCCCGGTCCGGCAGACCACCACCCGCGACGCCGTGGTGCGCCCGATCGCGTACGCCGGATTGGCGGCGTTGCACCGCGGCCCGTCGAGGAAGCCTTGACCGTCGGCGCCGGAGACCGAACCCGACAGGGGCGGCGTCGCGTCGCGCGTCGTCGTGACAGCCTGCGACGGGGCGACCTGCGCGACCGTGGTCCGCGGGGTCTCGGCGGAACGCTGCGTCGGAGGAGCCACCGCCACCGAGCCCGCCGACGACGCGGCCGATCCGCTCGCGACCGGCGAGGAACCGTCGTGCCGGGAGTTCTGGCTGATCACCCACGCGGCCGTGATCGCGAGCAGGACCACCACCGCCGCTCCCAGCGCGCCCGCCAGCAGCGGCACGGTCGCGCCGCCGCTGGGCGCGGGCGGAACCGGCAGGGGGGCGGAGGGGTGGGTGGGATAGGAGGGCTGCGGATCGCGCCGGGTCGGCTGCGGCGCCGAGACGTGGGCGGGCGGCGCCGGGCGCGTCAGCGTCGGCGCTTCCCGCGCGGTATTCGTCACCGCGACACCGGATCCGACCCGCCCCATCGCCTCGCGCGTCGCGATGGCCATCTCCCCCGCGGTGCGGTAGCGATCGCGGGGATTCTTCGCCATCCCGCGCGCGACGACCTGGTCGAAGGCGGCGTACGCACTCGAACGCGCGCTCGGCCGCGGCGGCGGCGCCATCTGGTGCGACCGTATCGCCACCGGGAAACTGTTGGCCGGGAAGGGCACTGTGCCGGTGAGACATTCGTACAGCACACAGGTCAGCGAGTAGACATCGATCGACGGGGTGGGCGCGACGTTCTCGAATCGCTCAGGAGCCATATAGGCGAAGGAGCCGACCGCACTTCCGGTGCCGGTCAGCTGCACATCCGAATCGGAATGCGCGATACCGAAATCCACCAGATACGCGAAGGAGCCGCCGGTGATCAGAATGTTCGCGGGCTTGACATCGCGGTGGATCAATCCCGCCGCGTGCGCGGCGTCGAGCGCCGAGGCGATCTGCTCGATCACCGAGACCGCCTCGGCGACCGGCAGCGGACCCCGCGAACGGATGTGGTCCTTGAGATCCTGTCCGGCCACCAATCGCATATCGATATAGAGCACGCCGTCGATATCGCCCCAGTCGTGCACCGGAATGATATGCGGCTCTTGCAGTCTCGCGGCGGCGAACGATTCGCGGCGGAACCGTTCGACGTAGATCGGGTCGCGGGCCAACTCGACATCGAGCAACTTCAGCGCGACCGTGCGGCCCTTCTCGGTGTCGTATGCCTCGTAGACCTCGCCCATACCGCCCACGCCGAGCAGACGGCGCAGCTCATAGCGCCCGAACCGAGAACCCACCCTAGACCCTGTGGCCATGACCACAGGCTACCGCCCGTACCCGACCGTGTCGTCCGCGAGCGTGAAACACTCACCGTGACAAGGAATCCGCTACGCTCCGGTATTCCCCCGCGCCGCTCGGTCTCCCACCGCCGTGGTACCGGCAGGCCCACGACCGTCGACGCGCGTGGCCCGGTACGGCAGATCGTCCGTATCCCGCCGCGTTTCGGGACAGCGGGCAAGAAACACGTTGGCGGGCTTCGGCTTCCAGGTGGATCGACCCGAGGCCATATGTGGTGATGAGGCCGGACCGACCCCGGGCACGCCGGCCCGTACCCGTAATGGCCCGAACCGCTCGACGGCTTCGTCCGGGGACGAAGACCGACGCGGGCGGCATGCCGCCACGACCGGACGAGCGGCCACGGCACGCGGGCGGTGTCGGCATCCACTACCGCGGCGGTGTGGCACCCGGCAACCACACCGGACGCGGGGACCGACCCGACCCGGGATTCCGTATCGCGGGCCCGGTGGCGGAGATCGACCCCGGCCGACCGCCGGGGGGTGCGTGGCCGAGGAACACCCGTCCATCGTGGCGAATGTGAGGTTACGTTCTGCCGGCGCGACACGGAGCTTTACGATGGCGGTGAGGCCGATACCATGCAGGGCGGCCACGTCGTGTTCGGTCCGTGTGGTCAGGTTGGAAAGGGTGGTGATACCCGCGGCGGCAAGCGCTCGGTCGGCGGGCGCGCGCCGAGTCCGGCAGGGCGGTCGGATTCGAACATGGTCGCCATACTGCCTGGTAGGCGGCGTACCTGTGAGTAGAGACGGCTCAACGCGATGGTGTGACGCACACCCCGTAAAGTCGTCTCACAACAGCACCGCAAGAAGACGCGGCACACCGTGTGCAGCGCGAGGAGCACAAGTGTCACTCGATCAGCCACTCGCCCCGCTTCCCCAGGAGGGCATGGGCTTTGCTTCGGCGTGGCCCATCCGGGCTGGTGATGTGGATCCCTACGATCGGCTCCGCTTCGACAGCGTGGCTCGTTATCTGCAGGATATCGCCTGGGAGCAGCTGCATCAGACCTCGTTGCATCGCACCGATCCGGTGTGGATCGTCCGACGTACCGTCATCGACGTCATCCGGCCGATCCAGTGGCCGGACCAGGTGCGGCTGCTGCGGTGGTGTTCGAGCATGTCGACCCGCTGGACGAATATGCGGGTACGGATCACCAGCGGAAACGGCGGTCTGATCGAGACCGAGGGTTTCTGGATCAATATCAGCGAATCCAACAATATGCCCGCCCGCATCAGCGACGAGGGCCTGTCGTACCTGGCGCAGACCACGCAGGAACACCGGCTGCGGTGGCGACCATACCTGACCGACGCCACCCCGCCCGAATCCGACACCGATCTGCCGTTCCCGGTGCGCGCGACCGATATCGACCAGTTCAACCACGTCAACAACGCCTGTTACTGGCAGGCGGTGGAACAGTTCCTCGTGGAGTACCCGAAACTGGTCGCCGGACCGCACCGGGCGGTCATCGAATACGTCGCACCCGTACTCGCCCGCCAACACGTGACGGTACGCAGTCGGTACGAGCACGGCGACCGGTCGGGTGGGCCGGTACTGCGCCTGTGGTTCGTGGTGGGCGGTACGACCACCACGGTCGTGCGCGTCATGCCCCTGCCCTGAGCGGGTCCGGCACGAACGACAAACAGGCCGGATCGGAATGATCCGGCCTGTTTCGCGCTCGGGTGTCAGCCGCGGGCGGCTTTGAGCAGATCCTCGCGGGTGGTGAGTTTGACGCGAGGTCGTCCCGTGGTCTTGCCCGCGGTCTTCTCGGCGTTGTCGATGGCTTTCCAGCCCTCGCGGTCGACGAGGTCGGGTTGACGCTCGGCGAGCAGGTTCTTCAACGCCTCGCGGTCACCGGCGGGTGGGTCGAGTTTCCCGGCGGTGAAATCGGCGATGAGCTGTTCGACGGTTTCCACGGAATCGATCCGGTTGGTGCCGATCACCCCCCGCGGACCACGTTTGATCCAGCCCGACACATACACCCCCGTCAACACGGTGCCGTCGCTGTCGGTGACCCGCCCGTGAACGTTGGGCACCACCCCGCGGTCGGGATCGAACGGCAGATCCGGCACCGGGGACCCCTTGTAGCCGATCGACCGCAACACCAGCCCCGTCTCCAGGGTCTCGCTGCGGTCGGTCGCCCGCGCGATCAAACGACCGTCCTTGGTGTCGAGTTCGTTGTGCACGAACTCCAACGACTCCACCCGTTCGGTGCCGTGGATCGCGGTGGGCGAACCCAGATACCGGAACACGATCCGCTTGTTGCCCTCCTTGCGCGGTGCGGCCGCGTACTCCTGGGCGAGGGTGTACTTCAACGTCAGCGACGGCTCGACCTGCGGATCGTCCAACAACGCGCGGCTGGCGTGATCGAGTTCAAGATCCGCGGGATCCACCACCACGTCCACCCCGTTCAGATGGGTCAACGCCAGAAACTCCGGTGTCGTGTAGGCGGCCTGCAACGGGCCGCGGCGGCCGAGCACCACCACCTCCCGAATCTTGCTGTTCCGCAGGGCGGCAAGGGCGTGGTCGGCGATGTCGGTCTTGGCCAACTCCTCGGGGTCGACGGTCAACACCCGCGCCACATCCAGGGCGACATTGCCGTTACCCACGATCACCGCCCGCTCACCGGACAGATCGAACTCCCGGTCGGCGAAATCGGGGTGGCCGTTGTACCAGGCCACGAATTCCGTCGCCGAATGCGAACCCGGCAGATCCTCCCCTGGGACACCCATCCGCCGATCCGCCGACGCCCCCACCGCGTACAACACCGCGTGATGATGCTCCAACAACTCCTGGTGGCTGATGTGGGTGCCGACCTCCACATTCAGGTAGTACTGCACCGTGTCGCGACGAAACGCCGACTCGAACACCTTCGACACCGTCTTGGTGCCAGGATGGTCCGGCGCCACCCCCGCCCGCACCAACCCCCACGGCGTCGGTAGCCGGTCGAACAACTCCACCTGCGCGTCACAGCGCCGCAACAGCTCGTCGGCGGCGTAACACGCCGCGGGACCGGCCCCCACGATCGCCACCCGCAGCGTCCCCAACTCCTTGGGGGGACGCGACGGCGCGGTGATGGGCTCGAAATTCGACTCCAGCGGATGCCGCTGGAAATAGGCGGCATTGATGTCCCGGAACCGTGCCAACGACGCCGAAAGATCATCCTCGGAGAAGATGGCCTCCACCGGACACGCGTCCACACAAGCACCACAATCGATGCAGGTATCCGGGTCGATGTAGAGCATCTCGGTCGACGCGAATTCCGGCTGGTCCGGAGTAGGGCGAATACAGTCGACCGGGCACTCGGAGACACAGCTGGCGTCATTGCAACAACGCTGCGTGATTACGTAGGCCATATTCTGCAGATCCTCGAAAATGTGCGTGGGCGGTGTGCCACCGTTGGGGTTGCGGGTGGACAACGACGCCACGATCGCGTGGTGCGCGGAATGTGACGCCCCTTTCAGTGTGCCTCGAGAGTGGCGCATACCTCCCACCGGTCCTCTTTCGCGGCCGTGCGCGCACCCGGCCCGGCGCGCGAATCGGGCCCGACCGGACGCCCGGCCGCCCTCCCACGCGCACTCGCCGACGGCCGCTTACCGTATTGACATGGTGCGCACCCTGATCCTCATGCGGCATGGAAAATCGGGCTATCCCGACGGCGTCGCCGACCACGAGCGACCGCTGGCGCCGCGCGGCCTGCGGGAGGCGGCACTGGCCGGGCAGTGGCTGCGCGAGACGCAGCCGCGCATCGACGCGGTGCGCTGCTCGACCGCGACCCGTACCCGGGAAACACTGGAGGCGACCGGCGTGACCGCGCCCGTGGTCTTCGAACGCGGGATCTACGAGGCATCCCCGCAGTCGCTGATCGAATTGATCCAGCTCAGCGACGAGGACGTGTCGACGCTGCTGGTGATCGGCCACGCACCCGGAATGCCGTGGACGGCGTGGGAGTTGGCGAACAACCGGAATTCCGAACAGGCCGTCGAACTCAGCCGGAAATTCCCGACCTCCGCGCTCGCGGTCCTGGAATTCGACCGGCCCTGGGCGCGCGTCGAGCCCGGCGCCGGTGAGCTGGTGCGCTTCCACATCCCACGCTGACCACGGTCGGGCGGTGCGCCGGCTCAGCGGTAGAGCTTGCCCCCGACGACCGCGATCCCGCCCAGCACGACGAGAAGTACGAATGCGGCGAACCCACCGAAGAGCGCCCACACGATCCCGAGCGCGACGACGAACGGCGCCACGGCGATCGCGGCGATCACCGGGCTCTCCTTGACCGTGGCCAGGGCCGATTTCGCCCGGATGCGGTCGATGTCCTTACCTGCCATGTCACCAGGGTAGGCGCGAAAGGTGTCGTAGCGGCCATATCGGGCCGGAATAGCCCGCACGGCGGCGAAAGTTGTCCTTGCTTGGAGTGCGCTCCAGGTGACTACCGTCGACCACGTTCGACGAGAAGGGCGAGGGCAAGTGGGCGACATCGCGGTTCGCGAGCATGACGACGATTGGGAACTGCCGCGGTATTCGATCGGCGAGGTCTCGACCAGATCGGGTTTGAGCCGCGACACCTTGCGGTGGTACGAGCGGATAGGGCTGATGGACTACATCGGCCGCGATCACACCGGACGACGGCGCTTCAGCGACCGGGATCTGCAATGGCTCACCCTCATCGGTCGTCTGCGCACCACCGGGATGTCGGTGGCGGACATGGTCCGCTACGCGGAATTGGTCCGGCTGGGGGATTCGACCATGCCGCAGCGGCTCGAGATGTTCCGCAAGACCCGGGCCGAGGTACTCGCCAAGATCGATGAACTTCGTCAGACCGTGGCCGTGCTGGATTACAAGATCGCCATCTACCAGGGTGATTCCAGTGCGCCCGCCAACCACGACAGCGAAGGAATCAAGGTATGACGACGATCGGCACACTACCTACCGCCGCACTGGGCGCGAGCGGTATCGAGGTGGGCGTCCAAGGGCTCGGCTGCATGGGGATGAGCGAGTTCTACGGCCCCTCCGACCTGGAGGAGTCGCGCGCGACCCTGGATCGCGCGCTGGAACTGGGCGTCACACTCTTCGACACCGCCGACGTCTACGGTTCGGGACACAACGAGGAATTCCTCGCCGACTTCGTCCGGGCCAATCGCGACCACCTCGTGCTCGCCACCAAATTCGGCATCGTCCGCAAATCCGACGATCCGAGTTTCCGGGGCGTGAACAACTCGCCGGAGTACATTCGTACCGCCGTGGAGGCCAGCCTGCGCCGCCTCCGCATCGAAACCATCGACCTCTACTACATGCACCGCCGCGATACCCGCGTGCCCTTGGCCGACAGTGTCGGCGCGCTGGCCGAACTCGTCGCGCAGGGCAAGGTGCGCGCGCTCGGCCTGTCCGAGGTGACCGGCGCGGAACTGCGCGAGGCGAACGCCATCCATCCCATCGCCGCCGTGCAGTCGGAATGGTCGCTGTTCTCCCGCGATGTCGAGCGCACCGCGGTACCCGCGGCCGCCGAACTCGGGATCACCTTCATCCCGTACTCGCCGCTCGGGCGTGGATTCCTGACCGGCTCGTTCACCTCGGCGACCGAACTCGGCGACGCCGCCGACTTCCGCAAGGGCATGCCGCGGTTCTCCGGCGCCAACGCCGAACACAACGCCGCGCTGCTGAATCCGTTGCGCGCCATCGCCGAGCGGCGTGGCATCACCCTCGCCCAGGTCGCCTTGGCGTGGGTGCACGCACAGGCCGCGGTCCACGCGGCGACGGTGGTGCCGATTCCGGGCACCCGCAGCCGAACCAGACTGGCCGAGAACCTCGCCGCCGCCACCCTGGCACTGACCCCCGACGAACTCGCAACCCTCGAACCCATCGCGGCCGAGGTCGCCGGCCCCCGCTACCCGGATATGTCCGCCACCTCCGCGGGTCGGGAGTAGTACCGGGCGCGATTACCATCGCGGAGTGGATCGGTGTGGATCGCCACCATCGGCGCGTGCAACCGCGTCTCGATCATGAGCGGGCCTCCCGTGCACGCTCGAAAGGAGAAGGCGTGGCCGACGAGAACAAGGTCGTGAACAATCCCGAACAGCACCGCTACGAGGTCTTCCACGGCGGCGCCCTGGCGGGCTTCACCGAATACGTCGAGCGCGACGATGTCACCGATTTCGTCCACACCGAGATCGATGACGCGTTCGCGGGCAAAGGGCTCGCCAAGGTGCTCGCCAAGGGCGCGCTGGACGATGTGATCGCGCGCGGACGGGTCATCGAGGCGCACTGCTCGTTCATCCGCTCCTACCTGGACAAGAACCCCGATTACGACGGGCACGTCCTCGGCAAGGGTGTGCGGCGGTGAACGGGGCGCGAGCATGAGCGATACGGAGACGCGCCCCGACGAGGTCGTGTGCGAACCCGCGCCCGGGCCGGGACCGGTCATCGAACTGTATCCGGCCCGCGAGGTTCCGCTGGGCGGCGTGCGCGGGGTCTTCGTGGAGCGGGTGCTGCCGCAGCGGGATCTGCCCACGGTGGGCGCGTGGTGCTTCTTCGACCATTTCGGATCGCCGACAGTCACCAGGACCGACGCGCCGCCGGATATCGACCCGCACCCGCATATCGGATTGCAGACGGTGACCTGGCCGTTCGTCGGCCGCATCCGCCACCGCGACTCCGTTGGCTCCGATGTGGAGATCCACCCCGGCCAGTTGAATCTCATGACCGCCGGTCGCGGCGTCGCGCATTCGGAGTACTACCCCGCCGACGCGCCCGCCGGACACGGCCTCCAGCTGTGGATCGCCCTCCCGGGAGACCGCGCCGACATCGCCCCGCATTTCGAACAGCACCGCGACCTGCCCGTACACACCGCACCCGGTCTGCGGGCCACCGTCCTGATCGGATCGCTGGCCGGGTACACCTCACCCGCGCGGGCCTACACCCCGCTGGTGGGCGCCGATGTGGTCCTCGACCCGGACACCTCGGCCACGCTGCCGCTCGACACCCGTTTCGAATACGCGATCATGCTCATCGACGGCGACCTGACCGCGGCGGGCACCGCCCTCGCGCCCGGTCCCCTGCTGTACCTGGGCACCGAACGCGCGGAACTGCGCCTGGAATCCACCGGGGGCGCCCATTTTCTGCTGATCGGCGGCGAACCGTTCGGCGAGGAACTGGTGATGTGGTGGAACTTCGTCGGTCGCGGTCACGAGGAGATCGTGACCGCGCGCGCCGACTGGGAGAACCACGACGTCACCAGATTCCCCGATATCGCGGGGCACACCCCCGACCAGCGCATTCCGGTCCCGCCGCTGCCCGGTCTGCACCTGAAGCCACGCAAGCGCCGGATGGGCGCCGCCCGCTCCTGACCGCGGATGGCCGCCCGGGTCCGGCCCGAGAACGCAGGCCCCTGGCGCACAACCCGGCCCAGGCTGCGATGCGGCCACGTTTCGCGGACCGGGAAGCGCGTTCGTCAGGAGGCAGGGGGCGTCAGCACGGTGTCGATGAGGTATACGGTCGCGTTCGCGGTCTCCAAGCCACCGCAGATCACGGTCGCGTCGTTCACCTTGTAGTCGTCGCCGGACTTGGTGACCGTCACCTTGCCGCCCTCGACGGTGGTCTGCTCGCCTACCACCGCGTTCGGCGCCAGCCGCCCCGGCACCACGTGATAGGTGAGGATCTTGTTCAGCGCCGCCGAGTCCGTCTTCAACCCATCCACGGTGGCCGGGTCGAGCTTCGCGAACGCGGCATCGACCGGGGCGAACACGGTGAACTGCCCGCCGTCGAGGGTGCCGACCAGGTTCACCTGCGGGTTCAACTTCCCCGACACCGCGGCGACGAGCGTGGTGAGCTGGGGGTTGTTGGCCGCGGCGACCGAGACCGGCTCGGTCTTCATCCCTTCTACCGACCCCGGCCCGGTCGGCACCTGCTGCGCGTAGGCGGTGCAGCCCGCGCCGACAGGAGCGGCCGCGCCGGCCCCCGAGGTGGCCGTCGGCGAACTCGCCTCGGCCGAACTCGTCGTCGTGACCACACTGCTGGTGGCCGGGGAGGTCGAGTTGTCGGAGCAGGCCGAAGCGCCGAGCGCGGCGACGGCCACGGCCGTGACCAGCAGGAGTGATCGTTGCGTGTATCGCATAGTGTGTGTCGCTTCCTTCGAGAAGACCTCAGCGGTCGTTGTCGTGGTTGCTCACCTGTCCCGAACCGCTCGCCGCGGCTGCGGCGAACCGCACCAATTGCCCTGTGCGGCCGTAGCGGCAAATGATCAGCTACGCTCTGTTTCTACACCGATCATGGAATAAATGCGTCGTTTCTGCGTCGATTCATTCGCGATGGCGCGAAGTTCAGCCCTCGACGGGCGCCAGGCTCTGGGTGCCGACCACCCGCAGCAGATCCAATTTCTCCGCGGCGTCGGAACCCGGCTTCGGCAGGTATACCAGTAATCGCTGCGCCTCGTTCGTGGTCAGCAGGGTCTCGCAGACGACATCGACGGGACCGACCACCGGATGCAGGATGCGCTTGGTATCCGACACCCGCACCGCGACCACGTGCTCGTGCCAGAGCCGTTCGAATTCGGGACTCTCGGCGCGCAGCGCGGCGATGAACTCACACACATCGGCGTCGTCGGCGCGCCGCGCGGCGGTGGCGCGCAGGTCCGCCACGTGATTGCGGCCGAGCCGATCCCGGTCGTCGCGATGCGGTCCATCCCTCCACTGTCCCCGCCACGACCCGTCGCAGCCAGGGATCGCCGCTCCCCCGATGAACACTCTCTGCCGCCCCGGCTCACGCGGGCGCAGGCTGGGATATGACCACCACGAAGATCACCACCGTCAGTCTCGGCCGCACCGGCCCGGTAGTCGGGCGCATCGGACTCGGCGCCATGGGCATGTCCGGCGTGTACGGCGCGGGCGACGACGCCGAATCCCTCGCCACCATCCACGCCGCGATCGACTCGGGCGCGAACCTCGTCGACACCGGCGACTTCTACGGTTCGGGCCACAACGAGATGCTGATCGGGCGGGCGATCGCCGACCGCCCCCGCGAGGACGTGGTGCTGAGCGTGAAGTTCGGCATGCTTCGCGGCCCGGACGGCTCCTGGGGCGAGCGCGACAACCGGCCCGCCGCCCTGCGCAACTACCTCACCTACACGCTGCGCCGCCTCGGCGTGGACCACATCGACATCTACCGGCCCGCCCGGCTGGACCTGGCGCACCCATCGAGGACACCGTCGGCGCCATCGCCGAACTGGTCCAGGCGGGCTACGTCCGTCACATCGGACTGTCCGAGGTCGGCGCCGACACCGTCCGCCGCGCCGCCGCGGTCGCGCCGATCGCCGACCTCCAGATCGCTGATCACCCGCGGTATCGAGGCCCAGATCCTGCCCACGACACGGGAACTCGGTATCGGCGTCACCGCCTACAACGTGCTCTCGCGCGGACTTCTCAGCGATTCCCTGCGCGCGGGAACGGATTTCGCCCCGAGCGACTTCCGCGCGCACAACCCGCGTTTCCAGGGCGAGAACCTCACGCGCAACCTGGAATTGGTGGACGAGTTGGCCGGGATCGCGGCGCGCCACCATGTCTCGGTGGCCCAGCTGGCCATCGCGTGGGTGCCCAGCCGCGGCGAGGACATCGTGCCGGTGATCGGCGCACGCCGACCCGATCGCTGGACCGAAACCCTTGGCGCACTGGATATTCGGCTCGACGCCGAGGAACTCGCCGCGATCGAGTCCGCGGCGCCCGCCGACCGGGTCGCCGGCGATCGCTACGCGAGCGCTCAGATGACCTTGCTCGACAGCGAGCGATGACAAGCTCAGCTCCGGTCCGATGACCGCGGTGAAGTAGGTTTCCGCTGTCCATCCACAACCATCCCGAGGTCCTTGTGCACAGCCGGAAACGTGGATCGCCCCGCTCCTCGACAGGAGCGGGGCGATCGGTCGAACCGGGTACGGACTACCGGTAGTCGCTGAATCCGTAGTCGTCCAGCGGAACCGCGGCACCGGTGGTGGCGCCGAAGCTGTCCGGGCTGTAGTAGGTGTCGTCGTAGGACGGCACCGCGTACGCGGCCAGACGGGCTTCCTCGGTCGGCTGAACCTGGATGTTGCGGTACCGGTTGATACCGGTGCCCGCGGGGATCAGCTTGCCGATGATCACGTTCTCCTTCAGGCCGATGAGCTTGTCGGAGCGGCAGTTGATGGCCGCGTCCGTCAGCACTCGGGTGGTCTCCTGGAAGGAGGCCGCCGACAGCCACGAATCGGTGGCCAGCGATGCCTTCGTGATACCCATCAGCACCGGACGACCCGACGCGGGCTCGCCGCCCTCGGCGACCACACGGCGGTTGGCGGCCTCGAACTCGGCCCGCTCGGTGAGCGAACCGGGCAGGAACTCCGTCGCACCGGAATCGATGATCGTCACCCGACGCAGCATCTGGCGGACGATGACCTCGATGTGCTTGTCGTGGATCGACACACCCTGCGAGCGGTAGACCTCCTGGACCTCGTGGACCAGGTGGACCTGCACCTGACGGGGACCCATCACGCGCAGCACCTCGTGCGGATCCGCCGCGCCCTCCAGCAATTGCTGGCCGACCTCGACGTGGTCGCCGTCGGAGAGCAGACGCTCGGTGCCGTCGTCGTGCTTGAACACACGCAGACGCTGACGCTTCGAGAGCTTGTCGTAGACGACGTCCTCGCCACCGTCATCCGGGATGATGGTGATCTTGTAGAAGCGGTCGTCGTCCTCGAGCCGCACCCGGCCGGAGACCTCCGCGATCGGCGCCTTGCCCTTGGGCACGCGCGCCTCGAAGAGTTCCGTGACACGCGGCAGACCACCGGTGATGTCGTCGCCTGCGACACCACCCTGGTGGAACGTGCGCATGGTCAGCTGGGTACCGGGCTCACCGATGGACTGCGCGGCGACGATACCGACGGCCTCGCCGATATCGACCAGCTTGCCGGTCGCCATCGAACGGCCGTAGCAGGTCGCGCAGACGCCGGTGCCGGTGGTGCAGGTCAGCACGGAGCGGACCTTAACCTCGGTGATACCTGCCTCGAGCAGCGCCTCGAGGGCCGGATCGCCGAGATCGGCGCCCTTGGCCACCACGACGTTGCCGTCGGCGTCCATCGCGTCGGAGGCGAGGGTGCGCGCGTAGGTGGTGGTCTCCACGTGCGCGTCGCGGATGATCGTGCCGTCGAGCTGCCGCTCCGCGATCGGCACCACGATGCCGCGTTCGGTGCCGCAGTCGTGCTCGCGCACGATGACATCCTGCGAGACGTCGACCAGACGACGGGTCAGGTAACCCGAGTCCGCGGTACGCAGCGCGGTGTCGGCCAGACCCTTGCGCGCGCCGTGGGTGTTGATGAAGTACTCCAGAACCGTCAGGCCCTCGCGGAAGGAGGACTTGATCGGCCGCGGGATGAACTCACCCTTCGGGTTCGTCACCAGGCCCTTCATACCGGCGAGGGTACGGGTCTGGGTGAAGTTACCGGTCGCGCCCGAATCGACGATCGTGATGATCGGGTTGTCGGTCGGGTAGTGCGCGCGCAGCGCCTTACCGACCTCTTCGGTCGCCTCCTGCCAGATCTTGACCAGCGCGTTGTTGCGCTCGGAATGATCGAGCGCACCACGCTGGTACTTCTTCTCGATCTGATCCGACTGCGCCTCGTAGCGCTCCATGATCTCGGCCTTCTCCGGCGGAACCAGAACGTCCGACATGGAGACCGTGACACCGGAACGCGTGGCCCAGTAGAAGCCCGCGTCCTTGAGCTTGTCGACGGTCTGGGCGACCACGATCATCGGGTAGCGCTCGGCGAGATCGTTGATGATCGTCGCCTGACGCTTCTTCGGCATCTGCTCGTTGATGAACGCGTAGTCCGCGGGCAGCAGTTCGTTGAACAGCACCCGGCCCAGCGTGGTCTTGGTGGTCCACGCCTCGCCACGGGTCCAGCCGTCCGGGAACTGGGCGGCCTCGACGTCCTTCGGCGGACGCTGGTCGGTCAGACGCACCTTGATCAGCGACCGCACGGTCAGCTCACCGCGGTCGACCGCCATCTGCGCCTCGGCGGGCGAGGAGTACACGCCCTGCTCCGGCGCGTCCTTGGTGGCCTCCCGGTACTCGCCCTTCGCGCCCTCGACGAGGCGGGTCAGGTAGTACAGACCGGTCACCATGTCCAGACGCGGCATGGCCAGCGGGCGACCCGACGCGGGCGACAGGATGTTGTTCGAGGACAGCATGAGGATGCGGGCCTCGGCCTGCGCCTCCGCCGACAGCGGCAGGTGCACGGCCATCTGGTCGCCGTCGAAGTCGGCGTTGAACGCCTCACAGACCAGCGGATGCAGCTGGATGGCCTTGCCCTCCACCAGCTGCGGCTCGAAGGCCTGGATGCCGAGGCGGTGCAGGGTCGGCGCGCGGTTGAGCAGCACCGGGTGCTCGGCGATGACCTCTTCGAGGACATCCCACACCTGGGGACGCTGACGCTCGACCATCCGCTTGGCGGACTTGATGTTCTGCGCGTGGTTCAGATCGACCAGGCGCTTCATCACGAACGGCTTGAACAGCTCGAGCGCCATCAGCTTGGGCAGACCGCACTGGTGCAGCTTGAGCTGCGGGCCGACGACGATGACCGAACGGCCCGAGTAGTCGACGCGCTTGCCGAGCAGGTTCTGGCGGAACCGGCCCTGCTTGCCCTTGAGCAGATCGCTGAGCGACTTCAGCGGGCGGTTGCCGGGTCCGGTGACCGGGCGGCCGCGGCGGCCGTTGTCGAACAGCGCGTCCACGGACTCCTGCAACATCCGCTTCTCGTTGTTGACGATGATCTCGGGCGCGCCGAGGTCGATCAGTCGCTTGAGGCGGTTGTTGCGGTTGATGACGCGGCGGTACAGGTCGTTCAGGTCGGAGGTGGCGAAGCGGCCACCGTCGAGCTGAACCATCGGCCGCAGCTCCGGCGGGATCACCGGAACGGCGTCGAGCACCATGCCCATCGGCGAGTTGCCGTTGGCTTGGAAGGCCGCCACGACCTTGAGCCGCTTGAGCGCGCGCAGCTTCTTCTGCCCCTTGCCGCTGCGGATGGTCTCGCGCAGGATCTCGGCCTCGGCGTCGATGTCGAAGTTCTGCATGAGCTTCTGGATCGACTCCGCGCCCATCGCGCCGGTGAAGTACTCGCCGTAGCGGTCGATGAGCTCGCGGTAGAGCACCTCGTCCACGATGAGCTGCTTGGTGGCGAGCTTGGTGAAGGTGGTCCAGATCTCGTCGAGCCGGTCGAGCTCGCGCTGGGCGCGGTCGCGCAGCTGACGCATCTCACGCTCGCCGCCGTCCTTGACCTTGCGGCGCACATCCGACTTGGCGCCCTCGGCCTCGAGTTCGGCCAGATCGGCTTCCAGCTTCTGCGCGCGGGCCTCGAGATCGGCGTCGCGCTGATCGGCGACGGCCTTCTTCTCGACCTCCATCTCCGCCTCGAGGGTGGAGAGCTCGTTGTGCCGCAGCTCCTCGTCGACCGCGACGATGACGTAGGCGGCGAAGTAGATGATCTTCTCGAGATCCTTCGGCGCGAGGTCGAGCAGGTAGCCGAGGCGCGAGGGCACGCCCTTGAAGTACCAGATGTGGGTCACGGGTGCGGCGAGCTCGATGTGGCCCATGCGCTCGCGACGCACCTTGGCCCGGGTCACCTCGACGCCGCAGCGCTCACAGATGATGCCCTTGAAGCGCACACGCTTGTACTTGCCGCAGTAGCATTCCCAGTCCCGGGTGGGACCGAAGATCTTCTCGCAGAACAAGCCGTCCTTCTCGGGCTTGAGCGTGCGATAGTTGATCGTCTCGGGCTTTTTCACCTCGCCGTAGGACCACTGGCGGATGTCTTCGGCGGTGGCCAGACCGATACGGAGTTCATCGAAGAAGTTGACGTCTAGCACGTAACTTCCTTTCCCCTGTTCGGGTCGAATTCGAGCAAAAGTTCACTAGTGGTTGGAGCGCGGTGGCCGGATACCGTCGCTGTGTACGGCATCCGGCCTTACCGCCTAATTGGCCAAATCGTCGACCGTGGCCGCTTCGTTCCTCGACAAGTTGATGCCGAGATTGGCCGCCGCGCGCTCCAGATCCTCATCGTCTCCGTCGCGCATCTCGATTGCCGCGCCGTCCGAAGACAGCACCTCGACGTTGAGGCACAGCGACTGGAGTTCTTTCAACAACACCTTGAACGACTCAGGAATGCCCGGCTCCGGAATGTTCTCGCCCTTGACGATCGCCTCGTACACCTTGACCCGACCCACGACATCGTCGGACTTGATCGTCAACAACTCCTGCAACGTGTAAGCCGCACCGTAGGCCTGCATGGCCCAACACTCCATCTCACCGAAACGCTGACCACCGAACTGGGCCTTACCACCCAAAGGCTGCTGAGTGATCATCGAGTACGGACCCGTCGACCGCGCATGGATCTTGTCATCGACCAAATGGTGCAGCTTCAGGATGTACATGTAGCCGACTGCCACCGGATACGGGAACGGCTCACCGGAACGACCGTCGAACAGGATCGCCTTACCGTCGTCGTCGACCATCCGCTCACCATCGCGGTTGGGCAGGGTCGAAGCCAACAACCCGGTCAACTCCTCCTCACGCGCACCATCGAACACCGGCGTCGCGATATTCGAATCCGCCGGCGCACCCAACATCTGCTCCGGCAACGCCCGCGCCCACTCAGGACGACTACCGTCACCGGCGACATCGACCCGCCAACCCGCCTTACCGATCCACCCCAGATGCGTCTCCAGGATCTGACCGATATTCATCCGACGCGGCACACCGTGGGTGTTCAAGATGATGTCGATCGGGGTGCCGTCGGGCAGGAACGGCATGTCCTCGGTCGGCAGGATCTTGCCGATCACACCCTTGTTGCCATGACGACCGGCGAGCTTGTCACCGTCCTGGATCTTGCGCTTCTGCGCCACATACACCCGCACCAACTCGTTCACCCCGGGTGGCAGATCGTCGTCGTCCTCACGCGAGAACACCCGAATACCGATCACCTTGCCCGACTCACCATGCGGAACCTTCAACGACGTGTCACGCACCTCACGGGCCTTCTCCCCGAAGATCGCCCGCAACAACCGCTCCTCCGGGGTCAGCTCGGTCTCACCCTTCGGGGTGACCTTGCCCACCAGGATGTCACCGTCACGCACCTCCGCACCGATCCGCACGATGCCACGCTCGTCGAGATCGGCGAGGACCTCGTCGGAGACATTCGGGATATCGCGAGTGATCTCCTCGGCACCCAACTTGGTGTCACGCGCGTCGATCTCGTGCTCCTCGATATGGATCGAGGTCAGCACATCCTCTTCCACCAAACGCTGCGACAGGATGATCGCGTCCTCGTAGTTGTGGCCCTCCCACGGCATCACCGCCACCAACAGGTTCTTACCGAGGGCCATCTCACCGTTCTCGGTACACGGACCATCGGCCAGGACCTGACCCGCCTCGACCCGCTGCCCCTCGTCCACGATCGGACGCTGATTCGAACACGTGCCCTGATTCGACCGGTTGAACTTCCGCATCCGATACGACTTACGAGACCCGTCATCGGCCATCACCGTCACATAATCAGCCGAAACCTCCTCGACCACACCCGCCTTCTCGTTCACCACCACATCACCGGCATCCACCGCCGCCCGCAACTCCATACCCGTACCCACGATGGGGGCCTCCGAACGAATCAACGGCACCGCCTGACGCTGCATATTCGCACCCATCAAGGCACGGTTGGCGTCGTCGTGCTCGAGGAACGGAATCATCGCCGTCGCCACCGACACCATCTGACGCGGCGAAACATCCATGTAGTCGACCGATGACGAGTCGACCAGCTCGACCTCGGAATTCTTGCGACGCACGGCGATTCGCGCGTCGAGGAAACGCCCCTCGGCATCCAGGCGCGAATTCGCCTGTGCCACCACGTGCAGGTCTTCCTGATCGGCGGACAGATAGTCGACCTCATCGGTCACCTTGCCGTCGACGACCCGGCGATACGGCGTCTCCAGAAAACCGAACGGATTGACCCGCGCGTACACCGAAAGATAGCCCATCAGACCGATATTCGGTCCTTCCGGCGTCTCGATCGGGCACATGCGGCCGTAGTGGCTGTAGTGCACGTCGCGAACTTCGAGACTGGCGCGTTCCCTGGTCAGACCGCCGGGCCCGAGCGCGGAGAGGCGGCGTTTGTGGGTCAGGCTGGCGAGGGGATTGCGCTGATCCATGAACTGCGACATCTGCGAGGTGCCGAAGAATTCCTTGATCGCCGCGACGACCGGGCGGATATTCATCAGCGATTGCGGGGTGATGGCCTCGACATCCTGCGTGGTCATGCGCTCGCGGACCACACGCTCCATACGCGAGAGCCCGAGGCGGACCTGGTTCTGTATCAGCTCGCCGACCGTTCGGGCGCGTCGATTGCCGAAGTGGTCGATATCGTCGATCTCCACCGGCACCTCGATACCGCCCGGCGCTGTCATCTTCTTCTCGCCCGCGTGCAGACGCAGCAAATAGTCGATGATCGTGACGATGTCCTCTTCGGTGAGCACCGCCGAGCCGATGGGTTCGTCGGTGTGGATACCGAGCTTCTTGTTCATCCGATAGCGGCCG
>NZ_LGYZ01000123.1 GCF_001310275.1 Nocardia arizonensis | reverse complement strand
CACCAATACCAAGCTATAGTGAAGGTCCCGGGGTCTTTTCGTCCTGCCGCAGGCCGCCGCGCCCGCCAAGTCCGCGGCGCGCGCCCCACGGACCACCCCGGCGCCCCTCTCGAACGCGGCGCCGACCTCCGGCGGGCCGAGACCGGCCGAAACGGCCGACGAGTCGAAGGTGCTACGCGGCGCCGCCGCCGCGGTCGTCAAGAACATGTCCGCCTCGCTGGCGATCCCGACCGCGACGAGCGTGCGGGCCATTCCGGCGAAGCTGATGATCGACAACCGCCTGGTCATCAACAACCATCTCGCCCGCACCAGAGGCGGCAAGATCTCCTTCACCCACCTGCTCGGCTACGCGATCGTGCAGGCGGTCAAGAAGTTCCCGAACATGAACCGGCACTTCGTCGAGGTCGACGGCAAGCCCAACGCGGTCACCCCCGCGCACACCAACCTCGGTCTGGCGATCGACCTGCCCGGCAAGGACGGCAGCCGCTCGCTGGTCGTCGCCGCCATCAAGGGCACCGAGGAGATGACCTTCGCGCAGTTCCACACGGCCTACGAGGACATCGTGCGGCGGGCGCGCGACGGGAAGCTGACCGCCGAGGACTTCTCCGGCGTCACCATCTCGCTGACCAATCCGGGCACCATCGGCACCGTGCACTCGGTGCCGCGCCTGATGAACGGTCAGGGCGCGATCATCGGCGCGGGCGCCATGGAGTACCCGGCCGAGTTCCAGGGCATGAGCGACGAGCGCATCGCCGATCTCGGCGTCGGCAAACTGATGACGCTCACCTCTACCTACGACCACCGCATCATCCAGGGCGCGGAGTCCGGCGACTTCCTGCGCACCATCCACAACCTGCTGATCTCCGACGAGTTCTTCGACGAGATCTTCCACGGCCTCGGCGTGCCCTACGAGCCGGTGCGCTGGCGCAAGGACGTTCGCGAGCGCGGCGTCGACAAGAGCGCGCGCGTGCTGGAGATGATCGCGGCCTACCGCAACCGCGGCCACCTCATGGCCGACACCGACCCGCTGCGGCTGGTCAAGGACAAGTTCCGCAGCCACCCGGATCTCGACGTCACCCAGCACGGGTTGACGCTGTGGGATCTGGACCGGGAATTCAACGTCGCCGGCTTCCACGGCCAGGAGCGCATGAAGCTGCGCGACGTGCTGTCGATCCTGCGCGATGCCTATTGCCGCCACGTGGGTGTCGAGTACACCCACATCCTGGAGACCGAGCAGTTGGAGTGGCTCCAGGAGCGCACCGAGCAGAAGCACGCGAAACCGACCGTCGCGCAGCAGAAGTACATCCTGAACCGGCTCAACGCGGCCGAGGCTTTCGAGACCTTCCTCCAGACCAAGTACGTCGGCCAGAAGCGGTTCTCGCTGGAGGGCGCCGAGGCCGTCATCCCGATGATGGACGCGGTCATCGACCAGTGCGCCGAGCACTCCCTCGACGAGGTCGTCATCGGCATGCCGCACCGCGGTCGCCTGAACGTGCTGGCCAATATCGTCGGCAAGCCCTACTCGAAGATCTTCACCGAGTTCGAGGGCAATATGAACCCGGCGGCCACCCACGGCTCCGGCGACGTGAAGTACCACCTCGGCGCGCAGGGCACCTACTTGCAGATGTTCGGCGACAACGAGATCCAGGTCTCGCTGACCGCCAACCCCTCGCATCTGGAGGCGGTCGACCCGGTGCTCGAGGGTCTGGTGCGCGCCAAGCAGGACCTGCTCGACAAGGGCGACGGTCCCGACGGCTTCTCGGTCATGCCGCTCATGCTGCACGGTGACGCCGCGTTCGCCGGTCAGGGCGTGGTCGCCGAGACGCTGAACCTGTCGGGTCTGCGCGGCTACCGGGTCGGCGGCACCATCCACATCGTGGTGAACAACCAGATCGGCTTCACCACCGCGCCGGAGAACAGCCGCTCCACCGAATACTCCACCGATATCGCGAAATTCATCGGCGCGCCCATCTTCCACGTCAACGGCGACGACCCGGAGGCGTGCGACTGGGTGGCGCGTCTCGCGGTCGACTTCCGGCAGAAGTTCCGCAAGGACGTCGTCATCGATATGATCTGCTACCGCCGTCGCGGCCACAACGAGGGCGACGACCCGTCGATGACCCAGCCGTACATGTACGACGTCATCGACACCAAGCGCTCGGTCCGCAAGGCGTACACCGAGAGCCTGATCGGCCGCGGCGACATCTCGCTGAAAGAGGCCGAGGACGCGCTGCGCGACTACCAGGGCCAGCTGGAGCGGGTGTTCAACGAGGTCAGAGAGCTGGAGAAGTACACGCCGGAGCCGAGCGAGTCGGTCGAGGGCGACCAGACGGTCCCGACCACCGTGCAGACCGCCGTCGACAAGACGGTGTTGCAGCGCATCGGCGACGCCTTCCTGAACGTCCCGGACGGGTTCAACGTGCACCCGCGCGTCAAGCCGGTGCTGGAGAAGCGCCGCGAGATGGCCTACGAGGGCAAGGTCGACTGGGCCTTCGCCGAGCTGCTGGCCTTCGGCACGCTCATCGACGAGGGCACCGCGGTCCGCCTGACCGGTCAGGACTCCCGGCGCGGCACCTTCACCCAGCGGCATTCGGTGATCATCGACCGCAAGACGGCCGAGGAGTACACCCCGCTGCACAACATCGGCTCGGCCAAGCCGGGCTGGTTCGCCGTGCACGACTCGGCGCTGAGCGAATACGCCGCCGTCGGCTTCGAATACGGCTACTCGCTGGGCAATCCCGACGCGCTGGTGCTGTGGGAGGCGCAGTTCGGCGACTTCGTCAACGGCGCGCAGTCCATCATCGACGAGTTCATCTCCTCCGGTGAGGCCAAGTGGGGTCAGCTCTCCGATGTCGTGCTGCTGCTGCCGCACGGTCACGAGGGCCAGGGTCCCGACCACACCTCCGGCCGTATCGAGCGCTTCCTGCAACTGTGCGCGGAGGGTTCGATGACGGTCGCGGTGCCGTCCACGCCGGCGAACTACTTCCACCTGCTGCGCCGCCACGCCCTCGACGGCATCCGCCGTCCGCTGATCGTCTTCACCCCGAAGTCGATGCTGCGCAACAAGGCCGTGGTCTCGGATCTGAAGGACTTCACCGAGTCCAAGTTCCGCTCGGTCTTCGACGAGCCCGCCTACGAACAGGGCATCGGTGATCGCGGCAAGGTCAAGCGCATCCTCATGACCAGCGGCAAGCTGTACTACGAGCTGGCCGCGGAGAAAGCCAAGCACAAGCGCGAGGACGTCGCCATCGTACGTATCGAGCAGCTGTACCCGCTGCCGATCCGCCGCCTCAACGAGGCGCTGGCGGGCTACCCGAACGCCGCGGAGATCTTCTGGGTCCAGGAGGAGCCCGCCAACCAGGGCGCGTGGCCGTTCTTCGGCCTGAACCTGCCGGAATCGCTGCCGCGGCAGCTCGGTCCGCTGCGCCGGATCTCGCGACGCGCCATGTCGGCCCCGTCGTCGGGTTCGTCGAAGGTGCACGCGGTCGAGCAGGCCGAGATCATCGAGGAAGCCTTCCGGCCCACCTCCTGATCCCCACTCGACACGCGAGCCCGCATCCTTCGATGCGGGCTCGCGTCGTTTCCAGGACCATGGCTATTGGATGAGAAGGGGTTGGGGAGAGTGCGGAGCACGCGTTCGCTGTCCGATTCGGTGGCACAGGCGGTCACCGAGGCCATGAGCACGGCATTGCCGCCGCAGGTGCGCGACCGCGATCCGCTCGTCCGCCGTTCCGATCACGCCGACTACCAGTCGAATGTCGCGCTGTCGCTGGCCAAGACGCTGGGGCGGCCGTCGCGCGATATCGGTGGACTCGTCGCCGACGCGCTGGCCGCGGCGAAGGATCCGGTGATCGCCCGCTGCGCGGTGTCGGGACCGGGATTCGTGAACATCACGGTGCCCGACGCGGTCGTGTGGTCGCGTATCGCCGCGCGGCGGGCCGACGCGCGGCTCGGGGTCGGCCTCCCGCTGGCGGGTCGCCGGATCGTGGTCGACTACTCCTCGCCGAATATCGCCAAGCAGATGCACGTCGGGCATCTGCGCACCACCGTGATCGGGGACGCGCTGGCGCGGCTGCTCGCATTCCTCGGCGCGACGGTCATCCGCCAGAATCACCTGGGCGACTGGGGAACCCAGTTCGGCATGCTCATCCAGTACCTCGACGAGCATCCCGAGACCCGCTGGCGCCACGACGATCCCGACACCACGATCACCGAACTCGACACGCTGTACCGCCGGGCGCGGGCGGCCTTCGACGCCGATGCCGACTTCGCCCATCGTGCCAGGGCACGGGTGGTCGCCCTGCAAGGGGGCGACGCGGAGACGGTGCGCGTGTGGCGGGATCTGGTCGAGGAGTCACGGCGGTCCTTCCGCAGCCTCTACGAGCGGCTCGGCGTGCTGCTCGAACCCGGCGACGACGCGGCCGAGTCCGCCTACAACGGCGATCTCGACGCCGTTGTCGAGGATCTGACCCGCGCGGGCATACTCGTGCACAGCGAGGGCGCGCTGTGCGTCTTCGACCCCGAGCAGTCCGGTCCCGAGAGCCGCGCGCCGCTGATCGTGCGCAAGGCCGACGGCGGATACGGCTACGCGGCAACGGATCTGGCGACCATCCGGCACCGGGTCCGCACCCTGCGCGCCGACACCATCCTGTACGTGGTCGACGCACGGCAGGCCAGGCATTTCGACATGGTGTTCGCCACCGCGCGGCGGGCGGGCTGGCTCGACGACTCGGTCCGTACCGTGCACATCTGCTTCGGCACCGTGCTCGGCCCCGACGGCACCCCCTTCAAGACCCGTTCCGGGGCGAACGTGCCGCTGTCGCGACTGCTCGATTCGGCGGTGGCGCGGGCACGGGCGGTGGTGGCCGACAAGGACCCGACCCTCGATGAGGCGGCGTTGGCGGCGGTCGCCGAGGCCGCGGGCATCGGGGCCGTGAAGTACGCGGATCTGTCCGCGTCGCGGGTCAAGGACTATGTCTTCGACCTCGACCGCATGGTGGCATTGCGCGGCGACACCGGCGTCTACCTGCAATACGCGCACGCCCGCATCCACTCGATCCTGCGCAATGCCGCACCGGCCGACCTGCGCGCACCCATCGACACCACACTGCCGCTGTACCGTTCCGAACGCGCGCTGGCACTGCTGCTCGACGATTTCACCCATGTGCTCGCCGACACCGCGCGCGCCTACGAACCGCACCGGTTGGCCGGATACCTGTTCACCCTCGCCCGCACCTACACCGAGTTCTACGAGAACTGCCCGGTGCTGAAGGCACCCGACCCCGCCCTGCGCGCCAACCGACTCGCCCTGTGCGCCCTGACCGGCGACACCCTCGCGCGCGGCCTGAATCTGCTGGGCATCGCGGCACCGCAACGACTCTGAGGATCGGAATCGGAGTCAGCGTGCACGATCTGGTGGCCGCGACCGCACGGGTGAGCGGTCGCGCCATACCCGTGCGGCATCGCGGGGCCGTCGCCGAAGCCCGGCGGATCGGCGGCGACACTGCTTCGGCCGCAAGGGAACTCGGCTGATCGGCGCGGTCTTCGGCCTTCGAATCGTTCGTCACGAAGGCGTGGTCCGCCCGTTCTTGTCGAATGCTCTGTGTTCATCGGTCTTTCGTTCGTGGGTTCACGGCTCCCTCACCGGCGGGTTTCCGGGGATTTTTCCGGTCGATATGACCTGAAGCCTTTGGAGCGGTTAAGGTTTCAGCACTTCTATGTCACGGACCGGCGCGCGATCAGTAGAGCACCGGGATTCAGCGGCGGGGAATGGGTTCGAATGCGGAACCGGCGGAAATCTGCCGAAGTTCCGAGGAGCCCCGCCACAGCGGTTCCTGTTGCCACCCAAACCGATAGTTCGCCTACGAAAGGATCAGCCGTGACCCCCACCGGATCATCCCTGCCCCGCCGCATGCTGGGCCGCCACCTGCGCGAGCTCCGCGAGAGGTCGGGCGTCAGCGCGGAATTCGCCAGGGATGTGATCGGCGTCGGGAAACAGACGCTGTGGCGGATGGAAACCGGCCAGCCCATGCGCTTGAACCCGCTGTTCATCGAGAAACTGTGCGAGGTGTACGGCGCGTCGGAGCATGTCACCCAGACCCTGCTCGAACTGACCAACGAGACCCGCAAAACCGGATGGTGGCACGCGCTCGACGACACCGTCCCGCGCGATTTCTGCCTGTTCGCCGGACTCGAATCCACCGCCAAACGCCTGATCTCCTACCAGCCGACACTGCTGCCCGCACTGTTGCAGACCGACGAATACCGGCGCGCGCTGATCTGGAACGACTACCCGACCATGCCCGGCGCCGAGGTCGAACGGCGCATCAGCGTATTCGGCAGGCGCAAGGTCCGCCTCGACAACGACCCCGCCACATTCTCCGTCGAGGCGGTCATCGACGAATGCGCACTACGCCGCGCCATCGGCGGTCCCTCCGTCATGGCCGACCAACTGATCCACCTCGTCGCGCTCGGTGAACGCAAGAACGTCTCGATCCGCGTGATCCCACTGGAAGTCGAAGCGCACAGCGGACTTCGCGCGGGCCCGTTCGCCATCCTCGAATTCCCCAAGCATCCCACCCCCCACCTGTCCGACCCACCGATCGTGCACATCCAGGGCCTCACCGGCGACCTGTACCTCGAGAAGACCGAGGAGATCCGCCAATACCGTCAGGCATACGCCGACATCGAGCGCTCGGTACTGGACGAGAGCCAAAGCCGCGCCCTCCTCCAGCGCCTCGCGAGGCAATACGGCGCGTGACCCCCGCCCCGGCCGACTCCCCATAGATCCCGACCCGGTTCCGGGATCGAACGCCGAATGGGTTGCACCTGGATACGACCCACCGGTAGCGTCTGGTGGGTCGGCCAGGGGGTGGAGATGCCGGTCCGCTCCCGATTGGCGAGTACGCACACCGGCGGCAGGGGCGACGATGAGATCGACTTCATGGGGGCCCGCCGTTTTCGCCCTCGGCGCGGTGATCGTTCTCGCGGGGTGTGATTCGAGTACGGGAGATGGCGCGACACCGACGTCGGCCGCGACGAGTATCGCCGCCGACGTGCCCGCAGGCTTCGCTCCCTGTACGGATGTCCCGCAAAGCGCGCTGGATTCGGAGAAGCTGCGCCAGCGGATCGATGACGATTCCAACGCCTCCGGTGGGATCAAATGGCGCGGCTGCATGTGGGCGAAGCCCGACGGCTATGCCGTCAGCATTCGAACCACCAACATCACCATTGGCATGGTCAAGGCCAAAGGTTTTCCCGATACCACCGAATACATCATCGGTGGCCGACGGGCCGTTACGTCGCGACAACTGCAAGACCATCCCGAACGTCGATGCACTCTCGACGTGGAAATGAAGGGTGGCAGTCTCGAGTTCGCGCTGAGTAATGAACCCGACAACAAGGCGACCGGGCACCTCGACTCGTGTGATCTCGTCCGGCAGCTGGCAGAAAAGGTCGTGCCCGCGATTCCGGCCAACGCATAGTCCGGCGATCGGCGAGGGATACCGGGGAGGGATCGAATAATGGGTGATGACCAATCAGTTCAGCCACGGCCGATGGCGAATATGATCACTGCCGCCAGCGAGGGCCAGATCTCGGTCAGCATGACACCGGAGGACTTCGTCTATCTCGACCGCGACTGCGAGTACTTCAAAACTGCTATTCGGCAGATCCAGGGCTTGGCGGACCAGGTGTCGGAGCAGAGCGCCTGGGGACTCGGCGAGGCGAATGATGCTATGACCTCCGCCCGCACTGTCGTCGGACGGTTCAAGGTGAAGGCCAGCGGAGCACTCGACGGCAACACCGTGCACGAGATCATGCAGCAGCACTACCGAATCGTCGAAGACATTCAGGAAGTTCACCGCATAATCCGTGATCGAATGATTCAGGCGGACAGTGAATTCGCCGCCGAGTTCACACGCTTGAACACCGAGTTGCCTGAACGCCCTCCGGTCGCACCGAAGACCGGCCCGTATCTTCTCCCCGACGGAACCACCCGATGACCGAATACGAGAAGCAGACCATCCCGAACGGCGGGGAGAATCCTAAGAGCTGGAATCATCCCGATATCAACGACGCCTTCTCACCGTTGCATGTGGCCGATGCCGTAGAGCAGGCGAACAAGTATTGGAAGATGTCCACGGTATGGGAGCAAGGAGTGGAGACCTTCGCTCGCTCCATTCAGAATTCGATCTCCCAAGCTTGGACCGGGGTGGCGGCGGAGGCTTCGAAAGCGGCTATTCAAGAGTATGTCGACAAGCAAGCCCGTCCGCTGACATCGGGATTGACGGAGTTGTATTGTCGCGTCAGCGAAGCGGCGACGGCCATCACCAATACGAAGAACGCACTGCCAGATCCGGTGGTGGTGACATGGACGTCGTGGGCGTGGCCGCCACACCGCTGGGATCTGAACCGAGAGCAAGCCGCGAGAGAAGAAGAAGCTCAGACGGTGATGGCTGAACACTATGTCACACCGTTCGGCGAGATAGATGCGAAAATTCCGGTGCTCCAAGTGCCCGTGAGCCCAACACATTCGGTCGACATCCCCACCCCGACGATCGACGGCCCCGGTAACTCCCCGAACGGCTCCGGTACACCGGGTGGTTCACCGAGCGGCGGAACCCCGAACCCCGGTGATTCCGGGACCGGCGGACCGAACAACCCGGAGACCCCGTCTTCCGAACAGCGCACGACGCCGACCGACACCGATTCGACCGGGTCGGGTACCCAGACCACCCCTTCCGGTTCGAACTCCGACGCCAATTCCTCGAACACGTCGAATACACCGTCGTCCGACTCGGCCAAGACCACGCCGAGTGCGGCGGCCAATGCCCCCGGCACGGGTGCGGGTGTACCGGGCTCCGCGGGCCGCGGTTCGGGCGGATCGGGTGTGGGCGCGGGTGGCGGGTCCGGTGCGGGCCGATCCGGCAACGGCTCGAATCAGGGTCAGGGGCGAAGCGTCTCGAACCCGATCGGCTCCGGCGCGGGCGCCTCGGGTACGTCGTCGGCGGCGGCGGCGTCCGCCACCCGCGCGGCCTCGGGCATGTCCGGCATGCCCGGTATGGCGGGCCGGGGCAACGGCAAGGACGACGACTCGACCCACGGCGTACCGGATTACCTGATCACCCAGGAGAATACCGATGAACTGCTCGGCGAGATCCCCCCGACGATCGCGGGCGGCGTCATCGGCGGCGACCCGGAACAGCCGTAGCCGATGACGGAATGGCTTTGGGAGCCGGATGATTTCGCGGCATTGTGGTACGGCGACGCCCACGACCGGTTCCCCGGCCCGCTGCGCTACACCAGCCGTTTCGCCTACCGTGACGAATTCCGCGCCCACCGAGCCGCGGTGCGAGCGCGTTACGACGCCGACGAACTCGAGGAGATTCGGCTCGCGTTGCACACCCTCGGCACCAGCGAGGTCCGTATCGAGATACTGGGCGGCACCTGTCGACACAAGCGCAGCACCGGCCGCGAGGATCTGCGCGAATATCGGATCATCGGCGCGCGGAACACTTTTCACGCGGTGACCCTCATGCAGTCCGGCACCGAACACGATCACGGACCCATCCGGGTCCGGCTGTCGAGGCCCGAACACCTGCCCGCCCGCGTGGCCGCCGACATCCCGCCGTGCGCGCCGGGTTCCGCCGCCCCCGAGATCTTCCACCCCGCCGACCTCGACCCGCCCCGCGACCGCTACCTGCGCGACAACGCCCGCAATACCCCGCGCGAACGGTATCGCCGCCTGCTCGGCGGCCCCGCCGACGGCGGCGGCACGGCCGTGCTGCTCACCGGCCCCACCCACAACGCGTCGGCCCCGGTCGAGGTGGCCCAGTGGCACGACATCACCGACGACGGCCGCTACACCGAACTCCGCACCACCCACATCGCGGTCCGTCCGACCACCTTCGCCGAGCTGAGCGCGCTGTTCACCGGCTGGCTCGACCGCGCTTGGCAACGCCTGTCGGAAGCCGACGCCGGAACCTGGTAGCCGTACGCGGATTCCGGTTACGACGGAACTCCGCACGGCCACATCGAGTCCGGTCAGCCGATGCCCGCTTGGAGGCCGCTGAGCGCGTCGGCCAGCGCGGGGTCGAGGGTGCGGGCCAGCGCTACCAGGGATTCGACCAGTAGGTCCACCAGGTCTTCGCGCGGAATGGGTTCGTCGCGCAACCAGGTGAGGGTGGTCTCCTCGACGAAGGCGATCCAGCCGCGCATGCCGAGCAGCAGGCGGGGGCGGCGGCGGTCGTCTATGGGAGCGGGGGCCTCGGCGAGGACGATGCCGATGATGGCGTCGCGGGTGCTGTCGACCAAGGGCAGCAGATCGGGGCTGCTGCTCGCCGGGCCGCGCAGCAGTGCCAGGTACGAGGTGCGATTCTCGCAGACGTAGTCGACGTATCGGCCGATGGAATCGCGCAGCATGTCGAGGACGGCGAGGCTGCGATCGGGGGTGACGCGGTCGAGCAGTTCGGCGTTCGCGTGGCCGACCACGGCCCGCTGGAAGTCCTGTTTGGTCGGGAAGTAGTGGAACAGCAGTCCGCGCGAGATACCGGCCTGTTCGGCGATCTCGGTAATGGATATGTCCTCGATCGCGCGTTCGCCCAGCATCTTCACCCCGAGGGTGATCAGTTGCAGACGCCGCTCGTCCGGACTGAGCCGCACGCGCTTGGGGTCTCCTTGATCCTTGGCCACCCGGCCATCCTACTGAACGTCATTCAATAACTGTTGACTGCCACTCAATAAGACCGTAGGCTGGATTACATGAGTCGCAAGGTTACAGACAAAGCCGTCGCCGACCGGCCCCCGCGCCATGCCAAGACGATCATCATCGGCAGCGGATTCGCGGGACTCGGCCTGGCCATTCGCCTCGATCAACAGGGCCGCGACGACTACCTGGTACTCGAACGCGGCAGCGACGTCGGCGGCACCTGGCGCGACAACACCTATCCGGGCGCCGCCTGCGATGTGCCCTCGCACCTGTACTCGTACTCCTTCGCGCTCAACCCGAACTGGTCGCGCTCGTTCTCCCGCCAGGGTGAGATCCAGGGCTACATCCGCGAAGTCGCCGAACGCTACAACGTGCTCGACCGGCACATCTTCGACTGCGACGTCACCGCCGCCCGCTGGAACGCCGAGACCGCGCGGTGGGAGATCACCTCGAGCAAGGGCGATTTCACCGCCGACACGCTCGTCTCCGCGGTCGGCGCGCTGTGCGAGCCCGCACTGCCGGATATCAAGGGCATCAATGGTTTCGAAGGCGAGATCTTCCACTCCGCGCGCTGGAACCACGACGCCGACCTCACCGGCAAGCGCGTCGCCGTGATCGGCACCGGCGCCTCGGCCATCCAGATCGTGCCCGCCATCGCGCCGAAGGTCGCCCATCTCGACGTCTACCAGCGCACCGCGCCCTGGCTGCTGCCCCGCCTTGACCGGCCCTACACGCTGCCCGAGCGGCTCGCCTTCCGCCACGTGCCCGGTCTCCAGCGCCTTTCCCGCGCGGCCATCTACGCCGCCCGCGAGACCCAGGTGGTCGGCCTGGCCAAGGCGCCCGCGCTCATGCTGGGATTCGAACTACTCGCGAAGGCCAAGTTGCAGTGGGAGATCCGTGATCCGCGACTGCGCGCCAAGGTCACCCCGAACTTCCGCATCGGCTGCAAGCGCATGCTGATCTCCAACGACTACTACCCGGCGCTGAGCCGTCCGAACGTCGAGGTCGTCACCGACGGCATCGCGGAGGTGCGCGCGAATTCGATCGTCACCAAGGACGGCACCGAACGCGAGATCGACGCGCTGATCGTGGCCACGGGCTTCCACGTCACCGATTCGCCGACCTACAACACCATCACCGGCAAGGACGGCCGCACGCTGAGCGAGGTATTCGACGACATCGGCCAGCAGGGTTACAAGGGTTCGGCGATCGCGAACTTCCCCAATATGTTCTTCCTGCTCGGCCCGAATGTCGGCCTCGGCCACACCTCGATGGTGTTCATGATCGAATCGCAGATCAACTACATCGCAGACGCTTTGGCCACCGTCGACCGACTCGGCCTGCGTACGGTCGAGGTGCGCAGGGACGCGCAGGACGCCTACAACGGGGAACTGCGGACGAAGCTGGCCAAGAGCGTCTGGAACACCGGCGGGTGCGCCAGTTGGTATCTGGACAAGCACGGCAACAACACGACGTTGTGGCCCGACTTCACCTTCGAATTCCGAAGGCTGACGAGGAAATTCGACGTGGCCGCGTACGAGACGACGACGGCCGCGTCCCCGATCGACCGGAAAGTGGTGGCGGCACCGTGAGCGACAACGCTTACTTCCAGGGCAAAGTCTGTGTGATCACGGGCGCGGGGTCCGGCATCGGCCGGGCGCTGGCGGAGAATCTCGCCAGGCGCGGCGCCAAATTGGCGCTGTCCGACATCGACACCGACGGACTCGCCGAGACCGTGCGCCGCTGCGAGCAACTCGGCGCCGAAGTGAAATCCGATCGGCTGAACGTGGCCGAACGCGAGGCCGTGCTGCTCTACGCCGACGCGGTGAAGGCGCATTTCGGTATCGTGCACCAGATATACAACAACGCGGGCATCGCCTACCACGGCGACGTGATCAAGTCCGAGTTCAAGGACATCGAGCGGATCATGGACGTGGACTTCTGGGGCGTGGTCAACGGCACGAAGGCATTCCTACCCCTGTTGATGGAATCGGGCGCGGGTCACGTCGTGAACGTGTCGAGTCTGTTCGGCCTCATCGCCGTGCCCGGCCAGAGTGCCTACAACTCCGCGAAATTCGCGGTGCGCGGCTTCACCGAGGCGCTGCGCCAGGAGATGCTGGTCGGCAAGCATCCGGTCAAGGTGACCTGTGTGCACCCGGGCGGTATCAAGACCGCCGTCGCGCGCAACGCCACCTACGCCGAGGGAATCGACGCCGAGTCGGCCGCCTCGATGTTCGACGCCAAACTGGCCATCCACACCCCCGAGATGGCCGCGCAGACTATCACCGAGGGTGTGCGCAAGGGCCAGGGCCGGGTGCTGATCGGCTGGGAGGCAAAGCTTCTCGACGCCTTCGTGCGCATCACCGCCTCGGGCTACCAGCGCATCGCGTCCATCGTCAACCGACCCTTCCTGCCGTAGTCCATGCGCGAGTTCGACATTCCCCTGCCGCTGGCCCGAGCCGCGCTGGGGCCTGCCTTCCGTGTGATGCTGCACGCCCGGCTGCCGTTTCGCACGCAGCGGGCGCTGATGGACGCCATGTCCCGGGCCCAGCCGATGCCATCGGGCACGACCGTACACCCGCTGCGGCTGGCCGGCCGTCCCGCCGAACGCCTGACCGGGCCGGTGAACGGGCAGCCGGACCGGTCACCGTCGGACACCGCCGCCGTGCTCTATCTGCACGGCGGCGGGTACGCCGTCGGGTCGATGGCCACCCACCGCTCGCTGGCGGCCACCCTCGCGCACGTCACCGGCTGCGCGGTGTACCTGCTCGACTACCGTCTCGCGCCGGAACATCCCTTCCCGGCCGCACTGGACGACGCCGAATCCGCCTTCCTCGCCCTCGTCCGCGAGTTGGGCTACCGTCCCGACCGCATCGCCATCGCGGGCGACTCCGCGGGCGGCGGTCTGTCGCTGGCCACCGCGCAGCGGCTCGTCGCCGAGCACGGACACACGCCCGCCGCGCTCGGGTTGATCGCGCCGTGGACCGATCCGAACGCCGTGCCGACTCGGCAGCGCGATCTGGTGATCAACACGCTGTGGTCGCGCGCCTGCGCCGCGGCCTACCTCGGCGACGGCGACCGCGACCACCCGGGCTACGCCCCGTTGCGCGGCGTACTGCACGGCCTTCCGCCCGTCTACGTCCATGCCGATGTCGGCGAACTGCTGCACGAACAGTGCGTGGAGCTGGTCGCGGCACTGCGCGCCGCGGGCGTGCGGGTGCGGTTCAGCGAGACGCGCGGACTCTGGCACGTCGCCCAATTGCAGGCCGGGCTGATCGGCCCGGCGGCGGCCGAGCTGCGGGATATGGCAGGCTTCCTGCGCGAAGCGGTGCTGCCGGCATCAACCCGGGACCTAGGATGAGTACCAGGCAGTCTCCACCGGCGGGCCGCCCCGCCCCAGAACCGGGATTCGGACAATTTTCCGGTGGTCGACGAGACGGCGCGTGCTGACGTGTCGTAAATTACTGGCGAGTAAACCACGTGGAAGGGCAGTGATGCGCGAGTTCGAAGTTCCGGCTTCCTACACCATCCCGGAAGACGCGAACAATTCCGACAACGTCTTCAAGCACGCCGAACAGTCGCCGAACGCGGTGATGTTCAACCTGGCGGACGGGGACGGTTGGAAGAACGTCACGGCCGCGGAGTTCGCGAAGACCGTGACCGGTGTGGCCAAGGGCCTGGTCGCGGCCGGCATCGAACTCGGCGACCGCGTCGCCATCATGGCCCCGACCCGCTACGAATGGGTCGTGCTCGACTTCGCCATCTGGGCGGCGGGGGGCTGCACCGTGGCCATCTACGACAGCTCCGCGGCCGAGCAGGCCAAGTGGATCCTCCAGGACTCGGCGACCAAGCTGCTCGTCCTCGACAACGACAAGCACCGCGCCACCATCGACGAGATCGAGGCGGGCGCGCTGCCGGATCTCGCCGAGACCCTCCAGATCGACAAGGGCGCGATCGAGACCCTGATCGGGCGCGGCGCCGAACTGGACGACAGCGTGGTGTACGAGCGCCGCGCACAGGTCGTCGCCAAGTCGCCCGCGACCCTCATCTACACCTCGGGCACCACCGGCCGCCCCAAGGGCGTGATGCTCACGCACGCCAACCTCTACGCCGAATCCCGCTCGGACCGCATCGCCCTCGGCGATTACGTGGCCGAGGGCAAGAAGACGCTGATGTTCCTGCCGCTGGCGCACGTCTTCGCCCGCGCGGTCACCCTGGCCGCCTTCGACGCCAAGGTCATCGTGGCCTTCAGTTCGGACTGGAGCACCCTGGTCGACCAGTTCGGCAGCTACCGGCCGCACTTCATTCTCGCCGTGCCGCGCGTATTCGAGAAGGTGTTCAACAGCGCCAAGCAGAAGGCACACGACGGCGGCAAGGGCAAGATCTTCGACGCCGCCGCGGCCACCGCGATCGCGTGGAGCGAATCGCTCGACAACGGCGGTCCCGGCCTGGTGCTCAAGCTCAAGCACGGCCTGTTCGACAAGCTGGTCTACAGCAAGCTCCGGGTCGCCCTCGGCGGTCAGTGCGAGGCGGCGGTCTCCGGCGGCGGTCCGCTCGGCGCGCGGCTCGGCCACTTCTTCCGCGGCGTCGGCGTCACCATCTACGAGGGCTACGGCCTGACCGAATCCACCGCCGCCGTCACCGTGAACACCCCGGAGCACCTGCGGGTCGGCTCGGTCGGGCGCCCGATCGAGGGCCACGCGGTCAAGATCGCCGAGGACGGCGAGCTGCTGCTGCACGGATCGGTCATCTTCAACGGCTACTGGGGCAATGCCGAGGCGACCGAGGACGCCTTCGCCGACGGCTGGTTCAAGACCGGCGATCTCGGCGCCATCGACGCCGACGGCTTCGTCACCATCACCGGCCGCAAGAAGGAGATCATCGTCACCGCGGGCGGCAAGAACGTCTCCCCCGCGCTGCTCGAGGACTCGCTGCGGGCGCATCCGCTGATCAGCCAGGTCATGGTGGTCGGCGACGGGCAGCCCTTCGTCGGCGCGCTCATCACCCTCGACCCGGAGGCGCTGCCGGGCTGGAAGGAGCGCAACGGTCTGCCCGCCGACACCCCGATCGAGACCCTGATCGGGAACAAGCATCTCGTCGCCGAGATCGACGCCGCCGTGGCGGAGACCAACAAGAAGGTCTCCCATGCCGAGGCCATCAAGAAGATCCGCATCCTGCCCGTCGACTGGACCCAGGAGACCGGCGAATTGACCCCGAAGATGTCACTCAAGCGCGCGGTGGTCATGAAGCAGTACGCCGCCGAGGTGGAGAAGATCTACAGCTGATCGCGAAATCGAAGGCGCCGCCGGTGGATTCGTCCCCGTCGGCGCCTTCGCCGTCTCCGGTGGCGATGTCAGGGAATCGTCACCGTTACCCGGGCCCGCGCCGCAGTACGCTCGGCTCATGGCTGAACAGCGGTTTCGGGTGGCGGCGGGCATCGTCTCGGCCGGGCTCGCGCTCGGGGTCGCGGAGGTCGTGGCGGTGTTCACCGGCTCCGAGACCACACCCATGCAGGTGCTCGGCTCGATGGCGGTCGACCACACCCCGGACGGGGTGCGCGAATGGGCGATCCGCACCTTCGGCACCTCCGACAAGTCCGTGCTCTACGTGTGCGCCGGGGTGGTCGCGGTGCTGTCCGCGGCCGTCGCGGGGGCGATCGAACGCACGTCGCGCCCGGCCGGTTCGATCCTGTTGGCGATATTCGGCGCCGTGACATCGGTGATCGCGCTCGGCCGGTACGGGGTATCGGGCGCGCTGCCGACATTGCTCGGGGTCGCGGCGGGCGTCTACGTGCTGCGGCTGCTCACGCGCCGCATCGATGCCGCCGTCGCGGCTTCGACGGGCGCGCCGGGGCCGGATTCGAGCGCTTCGCAGGTCACCTCGGCACGGCCGGACGCCACCCCCGCACCCGACGCGCCCGCACGTCCGCAGCGGCGGGAGGTCCTGCGCGGACTGGCGCTCACCGGCGGACTCGCCGTACTCACCGGCGTCGGCGGCAGCCTCGTCGGCGCGCGGCGGGCCGACGTCTCGGGCGAACGGGCCGCCGTGCGGCTGCCCGCGCCCGGCGGTCCACCGGTCGCGCTCGCCCCCGAGGCGGACCTTCGTATCCCCGGACTCACCCCGTACCTCACGCCCTCCGAGGACTTCTACCGCATCGACACCGCGCTCATCGTGCCGCAGGTGTCCATCGAGGACTGGTCGCTGCGCATCCACGGCATGGTCGATCGCGAAATAGTGTTGCGCTGGGAGGATCTCGCCGCGCGGCAGGCGGTGGAGAAGCTGATGACCCTGACCTGCGTCTCGAATCCGGTGGGCGGCGACCTCATCGGCAACGCGCTGTGGCGCGGCTACCGCCTCGATGAACTGCTCGCCGAGGCGGGCCCGCATGCCGACGCCGACATGGTGCTGTCAACCAGCAAGGACGGCTGGACCGCAGGCAGTCCGCTGGCGGCGCTCACCGACGGCCGCGACGCCCTGCTCGCCATCGGTATGAACGGTGAACCGCTGCCGGTCTCGCACGGATATCCGGCGCGTTTGGTCGTACCCGGACTCTACGGCTACGTCTCGGCCACCAAATGGGTTACCGAGATGGAGGTCACGCGATTCGACCGGGCCACGGCCTACTGGACGCGGCGCGGCTGGTCGGCGCAGGGGCCGATCAAGACCGGAACCCGCATCGACACGCCGCGGGCGCGCGGCCGGGTCTCGTCCGGCAAGACCGCGGTCGCGGGTGTGGCCTGGGCGCAGCATGTGGGAATCGCCGCGGTGGAGGTGCAGGTCGACGACGGTCCGTGGCAGCAGGCGCGGCTGTCGGCCGAGCAGTCGGTGGACACGTGGCGGCAGTGGGTCTACGAGTGGAACGCGACACCGGGCGCGCACACGATCCGCGCCAGGGCCACCGATGGCGCGGGCCGGGTCCAGACCTCGGCGTACCGCGATGTGGTTCCCGACGGCGCGACCGGTTATCCGTCGGTCACCGTGCAGGTCGCCTGAACGCGCGCGTGCGCCCCGCGACGATTCGCGGGGCGCACGACGGTCGAGACGATCAGGCCGCGACGGTGTCGGCCTCGGCCCGCTGCCCCGCGGCCGGATCCTCACCCGGCTCGGCAAAGCGGATGAACAGCGCCGAGGCGACCACGCCGATCAGCAGGATGCCCGCGGGCAGCAGCATGGACTGGGCAAGCGCGGTGCTGAACGAGTCCTTGACGAACTCCGGTATCGGACCGCGCCCGCCCGCCTCGCCGAAACCGCCGCCGGGCAGGCCGTTCGCGCTCATCCGCGCCGCGATCAGTGCGCTGATCGCCGCGCTGCCGAGCACCGAACCCACCTGGCGGGTGGTGTTGTAGATTCCGGCGCCCGCGCCCGCCTGCTGCACCGGCAGGTTGTGGGTCGCGGTCGAGGCCAGCGGCGCCCAGATGCAGGAGTTCGCCAAACCCGCGACGGCGCCCGCGATCAGGAACCAGGCGATCGAGGAGTCCGGCTTCATCACCGCGGAGAACCAGAACACCGAAGCGGCGAACAGGGTGAAGCCCACCGTCGGCACCAGCCGCGGATGCAGCCGGTCGGAGAATTTGCCGACGAACGGGGCGAAGAGCCCGGTCACGATGGCCATCGGCGCGAAGACCAGCGCCGACCTGGTGGGCGACATCTCCCGCACCGCTTGGAGATAGAAGTAGACGGGCACCATGAGCGAGGTGACCGCGGCGCCCATGGCCGCGATGGCGAGATTCGACATCGAGAAGTTGCGGTCGCCGAACAGACCCAGGGGCACCAGCGGCTCACCGGTATTGCGGCTCTGGTTCCAAACGAAGATCGCCAATACCACCAGGCCCGCGGCGATCATCAGCCAGATGCGCGCCGACCAGTCGTAGGTATTGCCCTCCTGAATGCCGAAGACCAGCAGGAACAAGCCGACGCCGCTGAGCACGACGCCCACGATGTCGAACTTGTGCTCGTGGGTCGGCAGCGAGGGCACCAGCCACATCGCCAGTCCGAAGGCCACGATGCCGACCGGGATGTTGACGAAGAAGATCCACTGCCAGCCGAGTCCGTCGACCAGGACACCGCCCAGGATCGGGCCGATCAGTGTGGCCAGACCGGCGACGCCGCCCCACAGGCCCATCGCCGCGCCGCGCTTGTCCGGCGGGAACGTGCGGGTGATGACCGCCATGGTCTGCGGTGTCATCAGCGCCGCGCCGAGGCCCTGCACGGCGCGCGCCGCGATGAGCGTCTCGATGCTGCCGGACAGCCCGCACCACAGCGAGGCGAGGGTGAACACGGCAAGGCCGCCGAGGTAGATGTTCTTGGGTCCGAACCGATCACCGAGCCTGCCGGTGACCAGCAGCGGCACCGCGTAGGTCAGCAGGTAGGCGCTGGTGACCCAGATGACATTGGAGATATCGGCTCGCAGATCCTCCATGATCGCCGGATTGGCGACGGCGACGATCGTCATGTCCAGCAGGATCATGAAGAAGCCGACGACCAGCGCTATGAGCGCGGGCCACGGATTGCGTTGGGTGGGCATTGATTTCGTTCCTAACTCGGAAACTCCGCGTTCGAGGCCGGCGGATTTCGAGGTTCCGCCGACCGGTCGGGGACGAGGGGGTCATCGTGCCGACAGGTCACGATGCGCCGCGGTTCGCCGCGGGGCGGGCGGGCGATCGGCGAGTTCGCCTTCGGCCCAAGGATGTTCCGGCCCGGCGACCCTGACGCCGGTGACGGGATCGAACTCCTCCCATTCGATCTCGCCGCTCTCCAGTTCGGCCAGGAAACCCTTGATCCAGGTCACTTCGGAACCGATCGTCGCGCGCAGATACGGGACCACGGCCCAGTAGCGGCGCGGCACCATATGGGTGCTCGCCCATTCGGCCATCCGGCCGAGATCGTCGATATCGGCTTCCAGGCAGCGCAGCCGTTCCCGCAGCAGGGCGAGTACCTCGTCGCGGGGCAGATTGTGCGCCTCGGCCAGCGCCAGCGGAAACATCGGGTATTCGGCGTGCGGGAATCGCAGGGCGTCGGCGACCCTGGCCCGCAAGGTCTGGTGTCCACGTTCGGTGATGCGATAGATGGTGCGCTCGGGCCGGTTGCCCGCGCGGTCCACCCCATCGGCGCGCACCAGTTCCTGATCGGCCAACCGCGCCACCGTGTGGTAGAGCGACCCCGGCCTGACCTTGACCAGCAGGTCCTCACCTCGGCTGATCAGCAATTGGTACATCTCGTAGGGGTGCATGGGCCGCTCGGCGAGTAGCGCCAGCACGGCCACCGCGAGCGCGGTCACCTGCGGACGTCCCCGCTGCCCCATGTCGACACCTCTCGATCGTCGGTCGCACGCTCACGCGCACGCACGCCGCGCCCGTACCCAGCGGGTCCCGGTTCGGCCTATTCCAACAGAAATACTCCGCACGGAATATACGACCCGGAGCAATGCGCGGACAAGTGCCGAGCACCGACCGACCCGCGTCTGTGATCACCGACACCGGACAGCGGGCACGGCGATAACCGGATCGAGACGCGACGGGACTCCGGGGCACTACCGAACGGCGGATTCGGGGGACGTGACGGGTTCAGAGGGCGTGAGCGTCGAGCCAGAGGCGGGCCACCTGGGCGGCCGAGGCCCCGGCGCGCACGCGCAGGATCAGGTCGACCAGATCGTCGGTGGTGAGTTCGCCCGCGACGTAGTTCAACTTCTCGACCCGCCGCTCGTCCAGGACGCCCTTGCGGAACAGCGGCACCACGTTCTGCGCGGGCAGCGCGTAATCCTCGTCGGTCAGCACCGTGAGTCCGGCGTCGGAGCCGGGGGCCAGCGCAGGCGGTCCTTCCAGCAGTCCGGCCTGGAATTCCCCGGCCACCAGGGCATCTCGCAGGACGGCCGGATCGGGCAGCGGGCGGATGCCCGCGAAATCGCATCCGGCGACGCGCGCGGGCGAGGCCGCGGGCAGCACATCCGGCACCGGCGCCGCGGCGGCCCGCCACGCCGGGCAGCGCGGTCCCAATTGCGCCACTGAACGAACGTTCTCCCCGGCCGCGACCTCGGACGGCAGCACGACCCGGGGCCGCAGATCGGTCCATTCGGCGGGATCGGCGACCACGAGACCCGGCGGCAGCGCGCGGTTGAGGGCCGCGGTGACCTGCTGCGGGGTGCGTGCGTTCGCGGTGGTGTCCAGATGGGTCAGCAGTGCGCCGCTGTGCTCGCCGACCAACTCGACGCGGCCGTCGTCCAGGGCGGTCAGATAGTCGGCGCGCCGACCCAGATGCGACAGCACCGACACCCGCAGCCCGGTGCGGGCGAGCGCGCCCGCGTAAATCTCGGCCAACACACCGGATTCGACCGAATCGCCCGCGCCGACAACGAATGCCGAGCCTGTATCGTCGCGTCCGCAGGATACGGCCGCGAAGACGGCCGTGACCACCAGAAACCGGGCCAGCACCCGCCTCGACGCGGCCAACAGCATCCCGACGACACCAACTCTCGGAAGTCGACAGAGCCGACGGATCGGCTCGTTTGCGGGCAGTATGGACAACCAGAATGTACCGGTGGCCGCTGCGACCGCCCGCACTGCCCGCACTGCGGAAGGATCTCCGTGAAGAACACGTTCGACGCCGATGCCGCCCGGCACCGGCGTTCAGCCCTGCGCTTGGCGCTGCGCGCCACCCGGCTGCTCGTCACCGCCGCCGCGCTGGCCGCCGCCATGATCCTGTCCGCCTGCGGTGACTCGGATCCACTGGCGACCGGCGGCAACTGTTCGGGCGACACCATCGTCGTCGGATCGGCGAACTTCCCCGAATCGGAGACCATCGCCGAGATCTACGCGGAAGCGCTGCGGGTCAACGGTTTCACCGTCGACACCAAACTGAATATCGGCAGTCGCGAGGCCTATGTGCCCGCGCTGCGCCAGTGCGCGATCTCCGTCATTCCGGAATACACCGGCAACCTGCTGCAATATCTGGACAAGAACGCGACCGCCACCGCGAGCGCCGATGTCGTGTCCGCACTCGGCGCGGCGCTGGGTTCGGAACTGGCTATCGGCACGCCCGCGCCGGGCCAGGATTCCGACGCCGTCGTGGTCACCAAGGCGACCGCCGACCGCTGGAATCTGCGCACCATCGCCGATCTGGCCCCGCATTCGGCCGAGGTGACCTTCGGCGCACCGGCCGAATTCCAGGAGCGAGCGGGCGGACTGCCCGGCCTGAAGAAGAACTACGGCCTCGAAATCACGGCGAACAACTTCGTCCCGATCGCCGACGGCGGCGGTCCCGCCACCGTGCGCGCACTGGTCGACGGGCAGGTCGTCGCGGCCGATGTCTTCACCACCTCGCCCGCCATCGCGCAGCACGACCTGGTGGTGCTCCAGGATCCGAAGAACAATTTCCCGGCGCAGAACGTGGTACCGCTGTTCAACGCCGCCAAGAAATCCGATAAGGCGCTCGCGGCGCTCGACGCGGTATCCGCGAAATTGACCACGGCGGAATTGATCGCGCTCAACCAGGCCGTCTCGGGCGCGAGCAAGACCGAGCCGAGGGCGGCGGCGACGGCGTGGCTCGCCGCCAAGGGGCTGAACACGCCCGTCGGATGAGGTGAGCGCGTGTCCGACATCGAATTCCGCGGCGTAGCCAAGACCTATCCCGACGGCACGCGGGCCGTCACCGATCTCGATCTGCGCATCGAATCCGGTTCGTTCACCGTCTTCGTCGGTCCTTCCGGCTGCGGTAAGACGACATCGATGCGCATGATCAACCGAATGATCACCCCCACCGCGGGCACGATCACCATCGACGGCGCGGATATCGCGGCCGCCGATCCGGTGCGATTGCGGCTCGGCATCGGCTACGTGATCCAGAGCGGCGGACTGCTGCCGCATCGCACGGTCCTCGACAATGTGGCGACGGTGCCGGTGCTGCGCGGGGCCACCCGCCGGGCGGCACGCTCGGCGGCGATGGCGGTGCTGGATCGGGTGGGGCTGGACCGCGCTCTCGCGCAACGGTATCCGTCGCAACTGTCGGGCGGGCAGCAACAGCGGGTCGGCGTGGCGCGGGCGTTGGCCGCCGATCCGCCGGTGCTGCTGATGGACGAACCGTTCAGCGCGGTCGACCCGGTGGTGCGCGCCGAATTGCAGACCGAAATGCGGCGGCTGCAAGCCGAATTGCACAAGACCATCGTCTTCGTGACCCACGATATCGATGAGGCCGTCACCCTCGGCGACCGGCTCGCCGTCTTCGGGCGCGGCGGCGTGCTGCAACAGTACGACCCCCCGCGGCGGGTGCTGGCCCGGCCCGCCACCGATTTCGTGGCCGGTTTCGTCGGCCGAGACCGCGGTTACCGCGGCCTGTCCTTCCGCAGCGCCACCGCCCTGCCCATACACCCCATTCGCACCGCAGGCGCCGGCGATGTGGCGAAATCCACGGCCGGTGAATCGGATTGGGTGCTGCTGGTGGATTCCGACGGACGCCCGAGCGGGTGGCTCGATGACGCGGGCGTCGCGGCGGTGCGGGCAGGCGCGCGCGCCGAGGACGTCTCGGCCGGCGGGTCGCTGTTCGAACCCGGCGGCGATCTGCGCCAAGCCCTCGACGCGGCCATTTCCTCGCCTTCGGGAATCGGTGTGGCGGTCGATGATTCGGGTGCGGTTCGCGGCGGGGTGCTCGCCTCCGACGTACTCGAACTGCTCGCCGCCCACCGTGCCGAGGACCGGTCGGAAAGACCCCGGCCGTGACCGGCGTATTCGGGAGATGAGACGTGCGCTATCTGATCGACAACTTCTCCGCCGTCATGGATCTCACCGCGACCCACCTGTATCTCGCGCTCACGCCCCTGCTGCTCGGCGCGGCCATCGCGATTCCGGTTGGCGCGCTTGTGCGCCGGATCCCCTGGCTGCGCCGAGTCACCGTAACCACCGCTGAACTGGCCTATACGATTCCGTCATTGGCGCTGTTCGTGATCATCCCGCCGCTGGTGGGCATCTCGACCATCGATCCGCTGAACGTGATCATCGTCCTGACGATCTATTCCACGGCACTGCTGGTCATCGCCGTGCCCGCCGCGCTCGACGCGGTGCCCGCGAATGTGCTCGACGCGGCCGAGGCGATCGGCTACGGTCCGCTGCGCCGCACCCTCACCGTCGAAATGCCTTTGGCGATACCGGTATTCGTGTCGAGTCTGCGCGTGGTGGTGGTCACCGATATCGCCGCGGTGTCGGTGGGCGCGGTCATCGGGGTCGGCGGACTCGGCACCTTGTTCACCCAGGGATACCAGCGCGACTACCCCGACGAGATCGTCGCGGGGGTCATCGTCATGCTCGCGCTCGCCCTGATCTCCGACCGCCTGGTCTATCTCCTCGGACGCTGGGCCACCCCGTGGACCCGCGCCGACGCCCGAGTCACCGGCGGGTCCCGATGAACCTGTTCCTGGACGCCCTGCACTACCTCACCGACGGCGCGAACTGGGGTGGGCCCACCGGCATCGCCGCCCGCCTCACCCAGCACCTCTGGTACAGCTTCCTGGCCGTGACCGTCTCGGCCGCGGTCGCGGTGCCGCTCGGACTGGTCATCGGCCACACCCGCCGCGGCGCCGCCGTGGTCGTCGGCTTCGCCAACGCCGTGCGCGCCCTGCCCACCCTAGGCCTGCTCACCTTCCTGGTCCTGCTGCTCGGCCTCGGTCTCGTCCCGCCCCTGTTGGCCCTCGTCACCGTCGGCATCCCTCCGCTGCTCGCCGGCGCCTACGCGGGCATCGCCAATGTCGACGACGACGTCGTCGACGCCTCCCGAGCGATGGGCATGACCGAATCCCAGATCCTGTTCCGAGTCGAGATACCCAACGCCATGCCCATCCTCCTGACCGGGCTGCGCGGCGCCGTCCTCCAGGTGGTCGCCACCGCCACCATCGCCGCCTACGTCAACCTAGGCGGCCTCGGTCGCTACATCTTCGACGGCATAGGTCTCTACCGCTACGACCGGGTCCTGGTGGGCGCGCTCCTCGTCGCCGCCCTGGCCATCCTCCTCGACACCCTGCTCGCCCTCCTCGGTTGGCTCACTACTCCCGCCACCGGTCGCCTGCGACGAATCACCGGGCGGGGACGGATGTCCTGACAGCACAACGGGGCCGCGCACCGTTGGTGCGCGGCCCCGTCGCGGGTGGTTCACGTCAGGCGACGCCCTCGGCGCGGGCGGCGGCCGCGACGGCTTCGGCGACGGCGGGAGCGACGCGGGGGTCGAGCGGGCTCGGGACGATCCTTTCGGGGCCCAGTTCTTCGGCGACGACGCTGAGGATGGCGTTGGCGGCGGCGATCTTCATGCCCTCGGTGATGCGGCGGGCGCCCGCGTCCAGCGCCCCCTTGAAGATGCCGGGAAAGGCGAGGACGTTGTTGATCTGGTTCGGGAAGTCGCTGCGACCGGTCGCCACGATCGCGGCGTACTTGCGTGCCACGTCGGGATGGATCTCAGGGTCCGGGTTGGACATGGCGAACACGATCGACTCGGGAGCCATCGAGGCGATGAACTCCTCGGCGATGAGGCCGGCGGACAGACCGAGGAAGACATCGGCGCCCGCAAGCGCCTCGGCCGCGCCGCCCTGGAGACCGCGCGGGTTGGTGCGCTTGGCCAGTTCGGCTTTCACCTCGTTGAGGTCGGTGCGCTCGCGGGCGACGATGCCGCGCGAGTCGAGCACGGTCACGTCCCGGACGCCCGCGGCGAGCAGGATGTTGGTGCACGCGACACCCGCCGCGCCTGCGCCGGACACGACGACCTTCAGACCGTCGATGCCGCGACCCTGCACCTTGGCCGCGCCGTTGAGCGCGGCGAGCACGACGATGGCCGTGCCGTGCTGATCGTCGTGCATGACGGGGCAGTCCAGCGCCTCGATGACCCGCTTCTCGATCTCGAAGCAGCGCGGGGCCGAGATGTCCTCGAGGTTGACCGCGCCGAAGCTGGGACGCAGCCGGATCAGGGTCTCGACGATCTCGTCGACGTCCTTGGTGTCGAGCACGATCGGAATGGAGTTGAGGCCGGCGAACTTCTTGAACAGCGCCGCCTTGCCCTCCATCACCGGCAGCGAGGCGCGCGGACCGATATCGCCGAGTCCGAGGACCGCGGTGCCGTCGCTGACGACCACGACGAGCCGGTCGGTCCAGGTGTATTGCTTGGCCATCGACTCGTCCGCGGCGATAGCCCGGCTGACCTGCGCGACGCCCGGCGTGTAGGCGATCGACAGATCGCGCTGGGTCTCGAGCGGGGCCGACAGTTCGACCGACAGTTTGCCGCCGAGGTGACCCGCGAAGATCTCGTCCGAGGAGATCGAGGCGAGAGAGGCTGGATCCGCGGTGGCATTCGGTGCGTCAGTCACAGGTGACACGATTTCACTCCTGCTCGGGTCGGGCTAAACCGGGGGACGGTTACCGCCGGGTACTTGGATACTGATCCATTCGGAACGCTCATCGAGTGCGCTGACCGATCCGATTCATCTTCCGATCGGGCTCGTGCTATTAGCGGGCCGATATCGAAAATCGTGGCGCGGCACTGATCCGCTGAGCGGAGAGCCGGAGGGTGGTCCGGGCGGAACGTTGCGGGGCGATCCTCAGGGCGACGGTGCGTCGCGCGGCGGAGATCGTCGACATCCCCGGACCCGGCGGTGGCGAAGGTCGGGAATCCGCAACATTCTGCCGCATACCATGACGACTTGCCAAACCGGTGGCGTGTTTCCCGGTCGCGCGTCATATTCCGAGCGTAGAACCCGGGAATTACCTCGAGGTAAGCGGAAACTCGCAAAGGAGCGAACAGTCCGTGTGAGAGAACACAACTGGGGCTCTCTCACACTGTGAGGTCGCGGGGAATGCCGTGGTCACCAGCCGCACAGGGAATCCTACAGCGGCACGGGATCGGCCGATCCGTGGCACTCCCCCGATCCGACCGGCGCGCCGTCTTCGATCCCCTCCGCCGAAGCCGCCACCGCGACCGGCGCGATATCGGCCCGCGCACCCTCGAGCGATGAACTCGCGGCGACGCGAGCCGACGGCACCGCTTCCTGCCCGGCCGGTGCGCGGCCCGCCTCCGCGGGCGGGCTCACGTCGACCGCGGGACGCGGCGGCATCGCCAGGACGGACTCCTGTCCGGCGAGTCGCCGACCCGCGTGTGAGAGGTCGTGATCACCCGGCGCAGCATCGGCGGGCCTCGACTCCTGCCGCACCCACACCTCGTCCAGTCCGCCGGTCCGCAACCGCACCCGCCAGTTCTCCGCCACACCGGGATGATCGGTGCGCCGGTGTATGCCGCGGGTCTCGGTGCGGGCCAGCGCGCTGTACTTGGTCCAGCGCGCCACCGCGAGCAGGGCGGCGGCCTGCCTGGCGCGCAGGCGGTCCGCGCCACGTCCGCCCAATTCGAATTCCGCCGCGGGCCACATGGCGTCGAGTTCGGCGATGCTGTCGCGCAGGCTGCCCGCGCTGCGCCAGTAACTGCGCCGCAGCGGCAGGGTGTGCTCCTGGACCAGGCCGATGACCGCGCGCGGATCGATGCGCGCCCGGTCGCGCAGTCCGGCGCCGGGCACGGGCGCCGCGGTCCGACCCGTCCCGCTCGTGCGCGCGAATCGGGCCGCGCCCGCGCCCGCCCAGACCCCCGAGGCGATGGCCCACCCGCCGCGCTGACCGCCGACACCGCTGACCGCGCCGATGATGGCCTCCCGGGTGGCGGCATCGCCCGCGCCGAAGAGTCCGGGCACCGTGGTGGCGCAGTCGGCGGCGCTGATCCGCAACCCACCCGCGCCGCGCACCGTGCCCTCCAGAACCGCGCGCAGCGGAATCCGGCGGGCGCCGTCGACCACGCCCTGACTCGACAGCCGACACCGCAGGCCCTCGGGCGCGTCGTCCAACGCGGCGTATACGCGGCGGCCCATCGCGATTGCGGCGAACGCCTCGGCGCGGTGACCGGTGAGTTCCGCGCCGGATTCGTCGTAGAAGGTGCTGACGTGCATGGCGAGTCCGAGCGCCGGATCCGGCGCCGCGGCGGGGGTCGTGACGGCCGGGGTCAGACCGTAGGCGCTGGAGAATTCCATACCGGACAGTTCCGCGCCCGCCTCGACGGCGAGCAGCAGTCCGTCGCCGGTGTCGACGTCGGTGCCCGCGCGCCCGGACAGAAACGCGCAGCCGCCGGTCGCGATGACGACCGCGCCCGCGCGGACGGTCCAGGGCCGGTAGTGATCGCCCTGCCGCACGCCGGTCGCCCCGGCCACGACGCCGTCGGCGTCGGTGAGCAGTTGCAGCGCCGGATGGTGATCGAGGACGCGCACGCCGATCGCGGTGAGCCGGTGCCGCATGGCCCGCAGATAGCTCGCACCGTCGAGGCCGAGCCGCAGCGCGCCGCGACCGTGCTCGCCGCGGAACCGGTAGCCGCGCCGCAGCATCTCCTCGACGCGGCGGTAGGTCTCGTCGAGGACGCGGTGGATGCGGTCGGGATCGCCCAGATGCCCGCCGTGGGCGTACGCGCGGCGGACGGCTTCCTCGCGGACGGGTCCGGGAGGAATGTGCCACAGCGACGTTCGACCGAACGCGGTCGGTCCCGAGGCACCGCAACGGGCCTTGTCGACCAGGATCACCCGGGCCCCGGCTTGGGCGGCCGAGACAGCGGCCCAAGTTCCGGCGGGACCTCCGCCGATAACCAGAACATCCGTCTCATGATCACTCACAAACAGAAATGTTCGGTCAAAATTCACTCGCCCGCAACTATTACGTCGAGTTCAGCCCCACCACTGTGTCCAAAGCAATATTCCAGCGCTCAGGAAAACGACCGCAGATCCGAAAAAGGCCGCAAAACCCCGACGTCTATCCGAATAAGCCTGTGCGGCAACGGCGGCCACCGAGGCCGCGAGATGCCAGGCGATCGCCTCGCCGCCCGGTCCGGGAAAGCCCCGCCGACCAGCGACCACGGCCGCGCCGATCACCACGAGCGTGAGCACCACGATCCCCGCGGCCGCCACGCCGCTGAACCAGCGCAGGACTTTCACCGGGCGATCACCGGCACACCGGTCGCTTTGCCGACGATCTGCTCGAACTGCTCGGTATCGGTGGTGAATTCGCCGAGCCGAACGGTCTTGTTGGCGCCGTGGTAGTCCGAGGAACCGGTCGTCAGCAAACCGAGTTCGTCGGCCAGCTCGCCGAGCAGATCTCGGTCGGCCTCGGAATGGTCGGGATGGTCGATCTCGAGTCCGCCGAGTCCGAGCGCGGCCAATTCGCGGACATCCGACAGCGCGAGCAGCCGTCCGCGCTTGCGCGCCCGGATGTGCGCCAGCACACTCACCCCGCCCGCGGTCGCGATCATCTCGATCGCGCGCCGCAGCGGCGTGTCGGCCTTCTCCGCGTAGTAGGGGCCGTGCGGCGCGAGCAGTTCCACGAAAGCCGCGTCCACACTGGGCACTACACCCGCCGCGACCAGCGCGCGGGCCAGATGCGGACGGCCCGCCGAAGGTCCGGCCGAGGCGAGGACGACGTCGGGGTCGACCGGCAGCCCGTCGTCTCGCATGCGCTCGGCCATCGCGCGCACCCGCTCGATGCGCTCGGCGCGCAGCCGTTCGCGCTCGTCGGCGAAGCACTGGTCGCTCGCGTCGAACAGGTACGCCAGCAGGTGCACCGGAACCGGCAGGCCGTCCTCGTCCAGACCGACGCACGACATCTCCATGCCGCGCACCAGCGTCATCCCCGCGGGCAGCGCCTCGACCGCCTCGGCCCATCCGGCGGTCGTGTCGTGATCGGTGATCGCGACGACGTCCAGTCCGGCCGCCGCCGCGTTCCGCACGAGTTCGGCGGGAGTGTCGGTGCCGTCGGAGGCGGTGGAATGGGTGTGGAGATCGATACGCACGCCTCCAGTCATACCGTGCCCGACCCGGCTCACCCACCCTCGCCCCACCCGACCGTCCACGGAAGCGCCGCCGGAAGCTCACATGATGGACTGTGGCCGATCCCCGCGCGCGACGTAGCATCGGCTCGTGCCGTCCATCCCGCCGATGCCATCGTTTCGCGCCTCCGCACGCGCCGGAGACCGCGCGAAGCGCCGACTCCCGCGGATACCGGTCCCCGTCGCGCGCGCCATCGTCGACTGCGGCGTCTACGTGCAGGGACGCCGATTGCCGGGCCGGTTCACCCATCACGACGCCCTCGCCGAGGTGCGCAATCGCGGCGAGGGATTCGTCTGGGTGGGGCTGCACGATCCCGACGAGGGCCAGATGGGCGATATCGCCGACACCTTCGGACTGCACGCCCTCGCCGTCGAGGACGCCGTCACGGCCCGTCAGCGCCCCAAGCTCGAACGCTACGACGACACCCTCGTGCTGGTGATGCGCACCGTCGCCTACCTCGAACACGAAATGCACAGCGTCAGCGAGATCGTGGAGACCGGCGAGATCATAGTGTTCTGCGCGCCGGATTTCGTCGTCACCGTGCGCCACGGCGAACATTCGGAACTGGCTTCGGTGCGCAAGAGCCTCGAAGCCGACCCGGCCATGCTCATGTACGGGCCGAGCGCGGTGCTGCACGCCATCGCCGACCACGTGGTCGATGATTACATCGCGGTCGCGGCCTCAGTGGAACAGGACATCGACGCGATGGAGGAAGAGGTGTTCACCCCGCGCAATCATGTCGCCGTCGAGTCCATCTATCAGCTCAAACGCGAGGTGGTTGAGCTGCGCCGGGCGGTGAACCCGCTGGCGATACCGCTGCAACTGCTCGGACACAAACCGGATCTGCCGCTGCCCAAGGAGATTCGCCGGTACATGCGCGACGTGGCCGACCACCACACCAATGTCGCCGAACGCATCACCGATTTCGACGGCTCACTGAGCGCGCTCATCGGCGCCGCGCTGGCCAAGGTCGGCGTGCAGCAGAACACCGACATGCGCAAGATCTCGGCCTGGGTCGCCATCGCCGCCGTGCCGACGATGGGTGCGGGCATCTACGGCATGAACTTCGAGCACATGCCGGAACTTCGGTGGACCTACGGCTATCCGCTTGTGCTGAGCGTGATCGCGCTGATCTGCACCGCGCTGTTCGTCACCTTCCGACGCAACCACTGGCTCTGACGCCGCTACAGGCTCGCCGCGGACCGGCCCGGATCGCGCACATCGATACCCGCCTCGGCCCATGCCTCGCGCAGCGCACGCGCGCCCCGAACCCGGACCCAGGCCGCCTCGGTCGCGGTCACCGGGGTCACCGTCAGATACCGCACCGGTTCGGCGGGCTCGGGCAGCGCCACCTCGGGAATGTCGCTGTCGCCGAGCAGCACCGCGGTGAAAGGGGCAGCGGCGAACAGGGGCCCACCGAGATCCAGCAGGGCGTCCGGTTGGAGGACGACGCCCTCCACGGCGGGCGTCGCGACGAGTACGCCGAGCGCGCGAACCAGACCCGCCGTCGAACCCGCGACGGCACGCAGGGTGAGCACGAGTTCGGCGCGCGGCCCGCGCACCGGATCGGCCAGCGGGTCGGCGGGATCACCCATGGGATGGCGGGAACCGCCGAGCGTGGCGTAGTGCACGAAGGGGCCGTCCACGATGCGCAGGATCTCGATGGGTTCGACGCCGAGGAAGGTCACCGACGCCGAATCCACCCGGTCGGCCGCGATGCCGAAATGTCCGAGCACGCCCGCCCGCACGGTGTCGAGCACACCCACGATCAGATCGCCAGCCGCGCGAGCATGTCGCGGGCGTGTTCGGCGGACTTCGGATCGCACAGCACGTCGTAGCGCCCGGCCACCAACTGCATGGTCGAGGCGAAATCGCGCTGTCCCTTGGTCGCCGCGTACGGGATCGTGGTGGTGATCACGCCGAAGATGATGCCGCCGACCAGACCCACCAGCAGCGGTCCGAAGGCGCCGCCGGTGGTGAACAGGCTCAGCAGCAGGCCGAGGAACAGGCCGAGCCAAGCGCCGCTCACGATGCCGCCGCCGATGACCTTGCCCCAGGTCAGCCGGTAGAGCACCCGCTCGACCTGCATCAGGTCCACACCGACGATCGTCACGTCCCCCACCGGGAACTGGTTGTCGGCAAGATAATCGACGGCCTTCTGTGCCTCGACATATGTCGGGTAGGAGCCCACCGGCCAGCCCGACGGCGGGGTCGGTAAGCCCTGCCGGGCGCGATTCGAGCCTCCCAATGGATTCGTCATGTCCCCATTCTGCTATTCCGTCCGTATTCGCGCCGACGTGGAACGCGTGGTCCGTGTCATGCCCGCCGCGCGGCCCTTGTCGGCGACCACCTGAGCCATCTTCGCACTGGCCTCGTCGATCATCTCCGCGCCGAGCATCACCGCGCCGCGGGCGCCGCCCGCGGCGGAGGTGTGATAGGCGTATGCCTCCAGAATCTCCTCGGCGCGGTCGTATTCGGCCTGGCGCGGGCTGAATATCTCGTTGGCGAGGTCGATCTGACTCGGGTGCAGCACCCATTTGCCGTCGTAGCCGAGCGCCGCCGTGCGGGACGCGGACCGGCGGAAGCCCTCGGGATCGCGTACCTGCGGGTAGGGCCCGTCGATGGCCTGTAGACCGTGGGCGCGCGCGGCGAGCAGGATGGTCATGAGGATGTGGTGGTAGGCGTCGCCGGTGTCGTAGCCATCGGGCTGTTCGCCGACCACGAGCGTGCGCATGTTGATGCCCGCCATGAAATCGGCCGGGCCGAACACCAGGGTCCGCACGCGCGCGCTCGCGGTGGCGATCTCATCGATATTGCGCAATCCGATGGCGTTCTCGATCTGCGCCTCGATGCCGATGCGGCCCGGTTCGAGTCCGCAGGTCTTCTCGAGTTGGGTGAGCAACAGGTCAAGGGCGCGTACCTGGCCGCCGTCGGTGACCTTGGGCAGCAGGATCGCGTCCAACGCCGCCCCCGCGCCCTCGACGACCGTGATCACATCGGCGTAGGTCCACTCGGTGGTCCAGTCATTGACGCGGACCGCCCGGAGTTGCGTTCCCCACCCCGAGTCGTTGAGCGCGGCGACGATATTAGCCCGTGCGTCGGCCTTCGCGACCGGGGCGACCGCGTCCTCGATGTCGAGAAACACCTCGTCGACGGGTAGACCCTTGGCCTTCGCGATCATTTTGGTGCTGCTACCGGGACAAGCGAGTACGGAACGTCGTGGCTGCATGAACACTCCTGTCGTCCGTGGCGCGGCTCTGCGCCCGCCCGCGAACCTCTAGCCTGGCAGCCATGGCAGCAACCAGGGTCTACGTCGCCAGGCTGGCGGGCCTGGCGGTGCTGGGACCGGACGGCGAGTCTATCGGCCGTGTCCGCGACGTGGTCGTCGCCGTCCGGTACGACCGCCAACAACCGCGCGTCCACGGACTCGTTGTCGAATTGCCGAGCCGCAGGCGCATATTCGTGCCGATGCTGCGGGTCACGGCGATCGAACCGGGCATGGTCACCCTCAATACCGGCACCGTGAGCCTGCGGCGCTTCGCACAACGACCGGGCGAGTTGCTGGCGCTCGCCCAGATCGTGGATTCCAACGTCATGGTCGACGATCCCGACCTGCCCGATCTCGATGACGTCGAGGTCTACGTGGTCGATCTCGGTATCGAGCAGACCAGGACCAGGGATTGGCGGATCTCGCGGGTCGCGGTGCGCGGTCACCGGCGACTGGGCCGCAGGCGGACCGTGCACGTGGTCGACTGGTCGCGGGTGTCGGGACTGGAACCCTACGAGAGCGGCAGGCCGGCGCAGGATGTGACCGCCCTGCTCCAACAGTTCGAGGGATTGCGCGCCGCCGACGTCGCCCATCTGCTGCGCGAATTGCCCGAGAAGCGGCGGTTCGAGGTCGTCGAGGCGCTCAATGACGAACGCCTCGCCGACGTGGTGCAGGAGTTGCCGGAGAACGACCAGGTGGATCTGCTCGCCCACCTCGAGGTCCGCCGCGCGGCCGACGTGCTGGAGGCGATGGACCCGGACGACGCCGCCGACCTGCTGGGCGAGCTGTCCACCGGCGAGCGGGAATCGCTGCTCGCGCTGATGGATCCCGAGGAGTCCGAACCGGTCCGCAGGCTGCTCGAGCACTCCCCCGACACGGCGGGCGGCCTCATGACCCCGAAGCCGGTGATCCTCACGCCGTCGACCACGGTGGCCGAGGCGCTGGCGCGGGTGCGCAATCCCGATCTGACTCCCGCGCTGGCATCGATGGTCTTCGTCGTGCGCCCGCCCACCGCGACCCCGACCGGTCGCTATCTCGGCTGCGTCCATTTGCAGCAATTGCTGCGCGAACCGCCGGCGCATCTGGTCGGCGGCGTGGTCGACAGCGACCTGACGCCGCTGCGCGCCGAGCAGCCGCTTGCCGCGGTGACCCGCTACTTCGCCACCTACAACCTGGTGTGCGGGCCGGTCGTGGACGGCGAGGACCACCTGCTCGGCGCGGTCACCGTCGATGACGTGCTCGACCATCTGCTGCCCGAGGACTGGCGCGAGCACGAGGATTCACACGGGGGAGTCACCGGTCATGAGTGAGATGTCCTCGGCGAGGCAGCGGCTGGAGACGCCGGTCGGGTCGCGGTTCCGTTTCGACTGGGATGCCGAGGCGCTGGCGCGCAGCAGCGAGCGGGTGGCCCGATTCCTCGGCACCGGACGCTATCTGGCGTTGCAGAGCGTCGCGGTGATCATCTGGATCGCGATCAACGTGTTCGTGGTCACACTGCGCTGGGATCCGTATCCGTTCATCCTGCTGAACCTGGCCTTCTCCACCCAGGCCGCCTATGCCGCGCCGCTGATCCTGCTCGCGCAGAATCGCCAGGACAACCGCGACCGGGTCGCGCTCGAGGAGGACCGCTCGCGCGCCGCGCAGACCAAGGCGGACACCGAATTCCTTGCCCGCGAGTTGGCCTCGCTGCGCTTGGCGGTTGGCGAGGTCGCGACCCGTGACTATCTGCGTCGCGAATTGGACGAGATGCGTGAAGTGCTCGACCGAATCGAGGCCGCGGCGTCACCGCACCGTGCGCCGGATGTGAACAAGTCGGGGAAGGGACGGCGCAAGCAGTCCGCGTCCTCCGAGCGGAAGCCCGCCGCCGAGCCGACGAACCCGCCCTCAGCTGAGGATTGACGGGAAATGCCCAACAACCACCTGACTGATCGGTAACCTGGACACCGTTGTCCCGAGCGTGTCCGGTCTGTGATGTTCCGGGCAGCCGCTCTCACGACGTAGAGCTCTCACGACGTAGAGATTGGTGTGGCCGCATGCGAATATCCGCCCCGATAACCGTGTCGGCACTAGTCGTCGCGGGTCTCGTCGCCACCGGATCGACCGCCGACACCGCCGACGAATCGAGCGTGCCGAGAGCGCAGGAAGCCCTGCTCGCGGCCTCGGGCGCCACCGGAACCGGCAATTCCGCGGACACCGATGGCGACACGCAGCCTTCCCGGACAGTCGGCCTCCTTTCGGTCATACCGGAGTCACCCCGCAAACTGACAGCTATGACCCCGCCCGCCGACGGCTCGGCCCCGTTCGCGGGAGCGATACCGTTGCGTGACATCGCGCTGCCCGCCACCGGCGGCGCGCTCGGCATTCCCGAGATCGTCCTCGCCGCCTACCGTAACGCCGAACTCGCCCTCGCCTCCGCCATGCCGAACTGCGGCCTGCCCTGGAATCTGTTGGCGGGCATCGGTCGCATCGAATCGGGTCACGCCGGCGGCGGCCGCACGGACGCCGCGGGCACGACCGTGACACCCATCTTCGGCCCGGCGCTCGACGGCACCCTGCCGGGTAACGAGGTCATCAAGGCCAACGACGGCGGTTACGTGCGCGCGGTCGGCCCGATGCAGTTCCTGCCGAGCACCTGGAGCCACTACGCCTCCGACGGCAACGGCGACGGCGTCGCCGATCCGCACAATGTCTTCGACGCCACCGTGGCCGCGGGCAAGTACCTGTGCTCGGGCGGGCTTAACCTGCGTGATCCGGCGCAGGAGCTACGCGCGGTGCTGCGCTACAACAACTCGATGTCCTACGCCGCCAACGTGCTCAGCTGGTCGGCGGCCTACCGCACCGGCGGCACACCGTCCCAGGTCGGCATCTCCCCCGAACTGATCCCGCCGGGTCAGGCGCCGGTCCAAACCGGACCGGACGTGCTCGCGGTCGGCACCGTGGCGCCGACGCAGCAGAGCCGGCCCGCCCAACAGCCGCCGTCCAACGCCGTGTCGACCTTCGCGCCGACACCGACCACGCAGGCCCCGGCGATGATCAATATCCCAGGCCTGCCGCCGATCCCGTGCGGCATCTTCTGCCCGCCGCCCCCGCCCGCACCCGCCGACCCCTGCCTGGTGCAGGCGGCGCCCGCGCCCATGCCGAAGCCGGGCGAACCCGCCCGGCCACCGGTGGCGACCCAGCGCGAGTACGGCGCGGACGACCCGGCCCGGCCCGAGGCGGCGCATCAGCCCGCCCCCGTGTGCACCCCGCAGCCCAATGCCGCCGAGCAGCAGGTTCCCGCACCGCAACCGCCGAAGGCCGAACAACAACCCGAGGTGACCGTGACGCCGGACCCGGAGCCGCCCGCCGCCGAAACCGCGCCGGAACAGCCCGCGCCGCCCACCCAGCAGCCGGGTATCACCCTGCCGTTCAACATCGTCATCCCGCTGCCGCCCGCACCGTAGGGCCGAAAGGATTCCACGATCGCGGAATCCAAACCGGTCGACAGATCACGAAGCAGTAACAAATGAATCTCGGATGCGGTAATCTCTCCTCGGTTCGTTTCGTTGTCAGCGGAGGAGGGCACCCGTCGTGGGGCGTCACCGTAAACCTTCGTCCGGAAATATCGGGCGGAGTTCAGTTCTCGCGCTTTCGGGTCTACTTCCCGCCGGACTGGTCGCCGTGGCAGGCGCCTCCGATCTCGATCCGGGCGATCTCGCCGAAATCCAGCAGACCCCGGGCGAAGGCGACGACGCCCTCGGCTCACGGCTGGCCGCCGCGCTCGACGAGACCGCGGTGCACGCCGTGGCCAAGCAGCACGTCGCGCCGCCGCCCATCGTGAAAACCGTTGCGCTGCCCGCGGATCGGGCACGCGCGGAGCTGCCCGCCGGACCGGGCGGCGTCCCCGGCGTCGCGATCGCCGCCTACCAGAACGCCGAACACGTACTGGCCGCGGAGAATCCGGACTGCAACATGTCCTGGTCGACGCTGGCGGGCATCGGGCGAGTCGAATCCACGCACGTCTACGGCGGCAAGGTCGATTCCGACGGTAATCCGCTCACCCCGGTCTACGGACCGGTCCTCGACGGATCGCTGTACGGCAACAACGTCATCCACGACAGCGACGACGGCGAACTCGACGGGCTCGGCGGCTACGACCGCGCCATCGGCCCGATGCAGTTCCTGCCCGAGACCTGGAAGCATTTCGCCGCCGACGGCAACGGCGACGGCATCGCCGATCCGCAGAACCTGTTCGACGCCGCGCTCACCGCGGGCAAGTACCTGTGCAGCGGCGGGCTGAACATGCGTGATCTCGCCCAGCAGACCCGCGCGATCCTGCGCTACAACAACTCGATGGCCTATGTCGCCAACGTCATGGCGTGGGCCAACTCCTACAACTCGGGCGTCGCACCCAAGCCCGCAGAGTTGCCCAAGATCTGACACAACTAAAATCATCGGCATGTCAGTGGTTACGGAATCGGATGTGCGGGGCGCGCTAGCCAAGGTCGACGACCCGGAGATCCGCAAGCCGATCACCGAACTCGGCATGGTCAAGAGCATCGACATCGGCGCGGACGGCGACGTCCACATCGAGGTCTACCTGACGACGGCGGGCTGCCCGCTGCGCACCGAGATCACCCAGCGCGTCACCAAGGCGGTGGCCGATGTGCCCGGCGTCGGCGCGATCACGGTCGATCTCGACGTCATGGACGATGAGCAGCGCACCGCCCTGCGCAAGCAACTGCGCGGCGATTCGGCCGATCCGGTGATCCCCTTCGCCCAGCCCGGCTCGCTGACGCGGGTGTACGCGGTGGCCTCCGGTAAGGGCGGGGTCGGAAAATCCAGCGTTACGGTCAATCTGGCCGCCGCGATGGCCGCGCGCGGACTGTCGGTCGGCGTACTCGACGCCGACATCTACGGCCATTCGGTGCCTCGCATGCTCGGCACCGACGCAAGGCCGACCCAGGTCGAACGCATGATCATGCCGCCCGTCGCGCACGAGGTGAAGTTCATCTCCATCGCGCAGTTCACCAAGGGCAATACCCCCGTGGTGTGGCGCGGTCCCATGCTGCACCGGGCACTGCAACAGTTCCTCGCCGACGTGTTCTGGGGCGATCTGGACATCCTGCTGCTCGATCTGCCGCCGGGCACCGGCGACGTGGCGATCTCCATCGCCCAGCTCATCCCGAACGCCGAGATCCTGGTGGTCACCACACCGCAGGTCGCCGCGGCCGAGGTGGCCGAGCGCGCGGGGTCGATCGCATTGCAGACCCGGCAGCGGATCGCGGGCGTGGTGGAGAACATGTCCTGGCTCGACCTGCCCGATGGTACCCGGATGGAGCTGTACGGCTCCGGCGGCGGGCAGACGGTGGCCGACAGTCTCAGCCGTGCGGTCGGCGCGAATGTGCCACTGCTGGGACAGATCCCGGTCGAACAGGCGCTGCGCGAAGCGGGCGACGAGGGCACCCCCCTCGTGCTGCGCGATCCGATGAGTCCCGCGGCCATCGCACTGGTAGAGGTCGCCGACAAACTCGCCGTGCGCAGGCGCGGCCTGGCGGGCATGTCGCTGGGTATCGACACCACCCGCCACCTCTAGGGGCAGGACACCCGTGTCGCTTGTCGGCGCGTGCCAATAAGCTCGTCCGCATGCTCACGCTGCTTGTCTACGTGCTGTTCGTCGGCCTGGTGGCCGTCGTGCTGTTCCTGCTCGCGAGTGCGGTATTCGGCCGGGGGGAGGAATTGGGCCCGCTGCCCGAGGGCACCACGGCCACGGTGCTGCCCGCCGAGGGGATCAGCGGCGCCGACGTGCGCGCGCTGCGCTTCCAGCAGGTGGTGCGCGGCTACAAGGCCGGTGAGGTCGACTGGGCGCTGGCCCGGCTGGCCGCGCGGATCGATGAATTGCAGTCGGAGCTGGCGCATACCCGCGGCGCGGTGAGCTCGGGCGCCCCGCGCGGCGTGTCGCCGTTCCCCGCTCAGCCGCCGCTGCCGCCGCGGCCCGCCCGCGGAGCCGAAACGGGCCGCGAGACCGCCGAGACGCCGTCGCCGCTGGCGGGACTCACCGGCGTGCAACCGGCGGCGCCCCCGGACATCCCGGCCCCGGGCGCCCCGCGCGTCGGCCCCCTGTCCGAGGACACGCCCGGACCGACGGTCGATCCGCGGTGACCGCCGCCGCACCCGCACCCGTCTCCGACGGCCGAATCCGGTGCCCCTGGTCGGAGGGTTCGCAGCTCTACCGCGACTACCACGACCACGAGTGGGGCCGCCGACTGCACGGTGACGACGCCATGTTCGAACGAATGTGTCTGGAGGCATTCCAGTCCGGCTTGGCGTGGATCACCATCCTGCGTAAGCGGCCCGCGTTCCGTATCGCATTTGCCGGATTCTCCATCGAACGGGTGGCCGAGTTCGGCGACGCGGATGTGGATCGATTGCTCGCCGATACCGGCATCGTGCGAAACCGGGCCAAAATCGAGTCGGCCATCGCCAACGCCAGAGTTGCCGCCGGTCTGCGGTCCGGTCTGGACGAGCTGATATGGTCCTTCGCGCCACCGTCGCGCCCGCGACCGCGCTCGACGGCCGAGGTCCCGGCGACCAGTCCCGAATCCATCGCTCTGGCAAAAGAATTGAAGAAACGCGGATTCCGTTTCGTCGGCCCGACGACGGCGTACGCATTGATGCAGGCCGTGGGAATGGTCGATGACCACCTGAGTGATTGCTGGGTGCCGTCCGACCGGTGAAGTCTCGACCTGGGGGTCACATTTCGAACTCAGGTATCCGTCCCCAACGGCAATAGGGAAGAATGGTACCGGTGTAGCTCGCCAAATGCCGGTGAGCTCACTGGTTGGTGACAACTGGAGTTCCAAGAAAGTGCGCTGAAAACCGCGCAGATCTGGAGGGAGCAGAGGATGGCGGCCATGAAGCCCCGCACCGGGGACGGTCCCCTCGAGGCAACCAAAGAAGGGCGTGGAATCGTCATGCGGGTTCCACTCGAGGGTGGCGGGCGTCTGGTCGTCGAACTCACGCCGGACGAGGCAGCGGCGCTCGGCGACGAACTGAAGAGTGTCACCAGCTAGTCCGTACGCGCCGGGCGCATGAGGCTGCCCATGCATCGGGCCCTCGCCGACGTGGCCGCCCTGCTGGCTTGCCCGGAATGCGGTCTCGCGCTGGACGCGGGCGACCGGGCGTTGCGATGCGGGCGCGGACACAGCTTCGACGTCGCCAGACAGGGTTATGTCAGCCTGCTGACGGGTGCGTCCACCAAGATGAGCGGCGATACCGCGGCCATGTTGGATGCCCGCGCGGCCTTTCAGAGCGCGGGCTTCTTCGACCCCATCGCGCGGGCGGTGGTGACGGCCGTCATGGCGCGGGGCTCGGTCGAGGCGGTTCTCGAGATCGGCGCGGGCACCGGCTACTACCTGAGCGAGGTACTCGGCGCGCTGTCCACGGCCCGCGGTATCGCCCTGGATGTGGCAAAACCGGCGGCCCGGCGTTGTGCCCGTGCCCATCCCCGCGCGGCATCCGTACTCGCCGATGCCTGGCGCGGTCTGCCGATCCGCGAGGGCGTCCTCGATACGGTGCTGGCCGTCTTCGCTCCGCGCAATCCCGCCGAGGTCGCCCGGATACTGCGCCCCGACGGGCGTTTTCTCGTCGTCGGCCCCACCACGCGACATCTCGCCGAACTGGTCGGTCCGCTGAATATGGTTACGGTGGACCCGGACAAGGACCGCCGCCTCGGCGAATCCCTTGCGGGCCTATTCGACCCGGTGCGGCGCTCGGTAGTCGACTATCCGATGTCGCTGTCGCACGCCGATATCGCCCATGTCGTCGGCATGGGCCCCTCGGCATTCCACGCCGACGATTCCGCACTCGGCGCCATCGCGGCGCTGCCCGCGACCACCGAGGTCACCGCCTCGGTCGTGGTGGCCGAATACGCCGTTCGGGCCTAGCGAATCAGTACTTGCGGACCCGGTCGTATACCTCGACCGTGCGGGCCGCGATGGCGTCCCAGTCGAATTCGGCGATGGCCCTTGCCCGCCCGGCCCGGCCGTACCGACTCGCCAGTTCCGGGTCGGCGGCCACCTCGTTGACCGCTTCGGCCAGACCCCGCTCGTACTCGGCCGCGGCCGAAGGATCGTAGTGCACCAGGCGGCCGGTATCGTCCGCCACCACCACCTCGGGAATTCCACCCACATCGGAGGCCACGACCGCGGTACCGCAGGCCATCGCCTCCAGATTGACGATACCGAGCGGTTCGTACACCGACGGGCAGACGAAAACGGTGGCCGCCGCGAGAATCTGGCGGATCTGATCGGTGGGCAACATCTCCCTGACCCAGAAGACGCCGCCGCGCCGCTGCCGGAGCTCATCCACCGCCGCGGCCGTCTCCACCTCGAGTTCCCGGGTGTCGGGCGCACCCGCGCACAGCACCAGCTGGATATCGGGATCGAAATCGCGGGCCGCGGCGAGCAGATGCCCGACGCCCTTCTGCCGAGTGATCCGGCCGACGAAGGCCGCGATCGGCAGGTCCCGGCGCACCCCGAGCTCCTCGAGCACGGGCCGCGCACCGGGTTCGGGCTCCCCGGGATGCCACAGGGTCGCGTCGATCCCGTTGTGCACCACGTGGACCCGATCCGCGTCCAGCGCGGGATAGGCGTCGAGCACGTCGTGGCGCATCCCCTCGCTGACCGCGATGACCGCGTCGGCGTGCTCGACCGCGTTACGTTCCGACCACGACGACAACCGGTATCCGCCGCCGAGTTGCTCGGCCTTCCACGGCCGCCGCGGCTCGAGCGAATGCGCGGTGAGCACATGCGGTACGCCGTAGAGCGTCGCGGCCAGATGACCAGCGAGACCGGTGTACCAGGTATGCGAGTGCACCACGTCGACGTGTCCGGCGGCATCGGCCATGCGCAACTGGGCCGACATCATCTGGAGGGCGGCATTGGCGGCGTAGAGCATCGGATCGGGTTGGTGCACGACGGCATCCGCGCGCGGCGCGCCCATGCAGTGCACGGTGACCTCCGACAGGTGGCGCAGGTGGGCCACCAATTGGGTCACGTGCACACCGGCCCCGCCGTACACCTCGGGTGGATACTCCCGCGTCAGCATCGCGACCCGAAGCCGCTCGTGCGCCGGAGCCGCTTCCGCGTCCCGCGCCCCATGTTCGCGTCCCAGCCCGGTCCCGCCGGATCCCGCCGTCACACCGGATCCTGCCGCCGAACGCCCGCCGTCCGTGCCGAAACTCACGGCTTCAAAGTAGACGCTCGGGTCCGCAGGGGCCACTCACACCCGCGCTTCACGGTAGTTTGGCACGTGTGAGGAGCCAGCCGCACGTACTCGGGATCGTGCTCGCCGGTGGCGAGGGCAAGCGCCTGTTTCCACTCACGGCGGATCGCGCAAAGCCTGCGGTGCCCTTCGGGGGCGCCTATCGCCTGATCGACTTCGTCCTGAGCAACTTGGTGAACGCGGGCTATCTACGGCTATGCGTGCTCACCCAGTACAAGTCGCATTCCCTTGACCGCCATATTTCCCAGACCTGGCGACTGTCAGGATTCGCGGGTGAGTACATCACCCCGGTGCCCGCACAGCAGCGCCTCGGCCCGCGCTGGTACACCGGCAGCGCCGACGCGATCATGCAGTCGCTGAACCTGATCTACGACGAGGACCCCGACTACATCGTGGTCTTCGGCGCCGACCACGTGTACCGGATGGATCCCGAGCAGATGGTCTCGCGTCATATCGAATCCGGCGCGGGCGTGACCGTGGCCGGTATCCGGGTACCGCGCAGCGAGGCGAGCGCCTTCGGCTGCATCGATTCCGACGACGACGGCCGGATCACGCAATTCCTGGAGAAACCCGCCCATCCGCCGGGCACGCCGGACGATCCGAATGTGACCTTCGCGTCGATGGGAAACTACGTCTTCACCACCAAGGTGCTCGTCGACTCCATTCGCGCCGACGCCGAGAATTCCGATTCCGACCACGACATGGGCGGTGACATCATTCCGGCGCTGGTCGCCGCGGGCGAGGCCGCCGTCTACGATTTCGCCGACAACGAGGTGCCGGGCGCCACCGAACGCGACCGGGGCTACTGGCGCGATGTCGGCACCATCGACGCCTTCTACGAGGCCCATATGGACCTGGTCTCGGTGCACCCGGTGTTCAACCTCTACAACAAGCGCTGGCCGATCCGCGGGGCCGCGGAGAACCTGCCGCCCGCCAAATTCGCCCAGGGTGGACTGGCCCAGGAATCCATTGTCGGCGCGGGCAGCATCCTGTCCGCGGCGACGGTCCGCAATTCGGTGCTGAGTTCCAATGTGGTCATCGACGACGGCGCGACGGTGGAGGGCAGCGTGCTCATGCCCGGCGTGCGTATCGGGCGCGGCGCGGTGGTGCGGCGGGCCATACTCGACAAGAACGTGGTCGTCGGCGAGGGCGAGATCATCGGGGTCGATCTCGACCGGGATCGCGACCGGTTCGCGCTGAGCAACGGCGGCGTGGTCACCGTCGGCAAGGGCGTCTGGGTCTGAGGCCCGCACCCGGGATCCGCCGCTACGGCTGCCCGGTGGCCGTGGGTTTCGGGCAGAAGGGTTCGCAGGGGCCCGGGGTCCGCGGGGTGGCGGGGCGGTCGCGGTCGCCGAAGTCGGCGGTGCTCACCAAGAGCATCACCGCGACGGCGGCGAGAACTATCACCACGAAGACGATGCCCGCCCCCGCCCATTCCTCCCGGTCTTGGTCCTTGTCGTTGCGGAACACCGCCGTCACCCTTCACCATCGCGACCGTCCCGGCAAGGCGGTCTCCGAACCTCGGACCGCGACGGCCGCGACTACGGCGCCGGAGCCGGAGCGGGCTGCGGTGGGACGGCGCCGCAGAAGGGTTCGCAGCTACCCGACGCGGGCGGCTGCTTGGGCGGGCCGGTGTCGAAATCGGCATTGCTGACCAGCAGCATGACGATCAGCGCCACCGCGACCACGGCGCCGAGCACACCCAGGATCAGCATCAGCCATCCCGTCGCCGAACGCTCGGTGACGATGTGGCCGATGTGGGCGGTCTCGGTGACTTCGGAACTACGTTGCCAAACCATTGTCGTACCTCTGACTCTCGGTTGGCTGTCGCATACCCGCGCGCGCGGACCTGACGCATATTCTCGCCCGCCGCACTCTCCCTGTCACGGCCGATTCGGTCGACGGCGTATCCGTTCAGCCGCGCGAGGCGCAGAGCAATCCGTCTCCGACGGGGATGAGCACGCAGGTCAGTTCGGGGTCCTCGGCGATGGCCCTGGTGGCCGCGCGCACAGCCTGGGTGGCCGGATCACGCTGCGACGGATCGGGCACGCGACCGCCGAGCAGGGCGTTGTGCAGCAGGATCGCCCCACCCGCGCGCAATAATCGCACCGCCTGTCCGACGTACTGTGGATGCTCGAGCGGGGCGGCATCGATGAACACGAGGTCGTAGGCGCCGTCGGCGAGGCGGGGCAGCACATCCAGCGCCCGGCCGTTGATCAGCCTGGTGCGGGCGGGCGGGATGTCGGCGGTGCGGAACGCCTCCTTGGCGGCGCGCTGGAGCTCGGGTTCGGAATCGATCGTGGTGAGCGTGCCGTCCTCGCGCATGCCGTCCAGCAACCACAGTCCGCTGATGCCCGCGCCGGTGCCGACCTCGACCACCGCCCGCGCGCCGAGCAGTTGGGCGTACATGCCGAGCAACGCACCGACCGACGGCGGCACGGGTGCCGCGCCCAGTTCGGTGGCCCGTTCGCGCGCGCTGACGAGGATCTCGTCCTCCACGACGGATTCTTCCACGTAGGAGAGATTTCGCTCCAGGTTCGATGCCACGGTATGAGGCTAGCTGTCTCCCCCGCCGTCGCACCCGCTACCGACCCGGACAGCGGGGGCGGTGTCGGGCGACCGCGACACGATCGTGACCGCGCCACCCGCACTTTCTCAGGTGTCCCTCAGGATCTCCACACCCGTGACATATCGGGGCAGGAAAGAGTATGAGCACGCAAGACCATACGACCGTGATACGCGGGACCCGGGAACAACGACATACACAGTGTCGGTTGTATCCCGTAGCGGAGGTCCGAGATACGGATATCCGCGACCGTGCCGAGCTGTTTACGGTCCCGAGTAGGAGGTAGCCCCATCCACATGGTCAAAGGTTCCTTTGCGGCACTACCGGGGCGCTCCGCGGACGAGGGAGCCCCGGCTGCGACGCCGCCATCACGTCCGGCGGAGTCGACCGAATACGCGACACTGTCCGAGCGCGTCCCGTCCTTCGACGAGGTCGCCTTCGACGAGGTCGATATCGCCGACAACGCCGAGACGGCCACGGAGACGCTGACGGGTACCGCCGCCTTCGACGCCACCGGCGACCGCGCCGCCATGCCCTCCTGGGACGAGTTGGTGCGCGAACACGCCGATCGGGTGTACCGACTGGCCTACCGTCTGTCCGGCGACGCGCAGGACGCCGAGGATCTCACCCAGGAGACCTTCATCCGCGTCTTCCGCTCGCTGTCGAACTACCAGCCCGGCACCTTCGAGGGCTGGCTGCACCGCATCACCACCAACCTGTTCCTCGACATGGTGCGCAGGCGCAACCGGATCAGGATGGAGGCGCTGCCGGAGGACTACGAGCGGGTGGCGGCCGAGGGGCCGACCCCCGAGGACGTCTACCACGACGCCCGACTCGATCCCGACCTGCAATCCGCGTTGGATTCGCTGGCTCCTGAATTCCGCGCCGCCGTCGTACTCTGTGACATCGAGGGTCTGTCCTACGAGGAGATCGGCGCCACACTCGGGGTCAAACTCGGCACGGTGCGCAGCCGCATACACCGTGGGCGTCAGGCACTGCGCGACTACCTTGCGCATAATGGATCTCAGCAGCGGTTCGCCGCTGACGCGAATTTCGGGTGACACCGCCGGTCCGATAGGAAATCGGCGGCACCCACACGGTGGATGTTGTCGGTCGTTGGAAGGGTGAGCACCGCATGAGTGGCGAGTCCAGCACGTCCGGTCGTTCGCCGCGGTTCCGTCCCACCGAACATCTGGCCAGTGAGGCCGTTGCGGCATATGTGGACGGCGAGCTGCGGATGAACGCCTACCTGCGTGCCGCTCAACATCTTTCCCTTTGTCCCGAATGTGCGGGCGAGGTCGAGGCCCAGCAGCAGGCCCGCATCGCGCTGCGGCAGTCCGGTCAGGTGTCGATTCCCACCGGCCTGCACGACAGTCTCACCCGTATCCCGCTGGCGGAGTTGCCCGGTACGGGCGCACCGAATCGCGCACGGCACGGGAACGCTCGTAACGAGGCGGTTTTCGGATTTCTGACCGATTCGTTCACCGCGACCCGGTGGACCACCTGGTGGCGCAAGTAGAGTTTGGCGAGTGACCACCGAATCACCGAACACCGGACCCGTGTCTGACGCGCCCGAGGTGGGCGACACCCCCGATTCGGCGGCCAACAGGGGGAACCTGAGGCCGTCGGACGCACCCGTGCTCGGTCCCCGGCCGGTCCATCGCCCCGAGGTCGATCCACACACCGCCGGCGCCTTCTCGCGTCCGGCCGGTCAGGTCGGCTCCTTCACCCCGCACGCCCCACTCGCTTCGGGCTCCGGCGGCCCACGGGCCGGTACGGAACTGGTGAACCGCCCCCCGGATGCCGTGCTGGCCGAGGCGTTCGGCCGCCCCGCGGGTTCGACCGAACTGCTCCAGCGCGATCCCGACGCGGGCGAGCCCGACACCGCGCCCGCGGGCCCGGGCGACCCGTGGCGCGATCCGCATTCGGCCGCGCGCCTCGGCGCGCCCGCCGTGGCGACCCCGGTCACGGACGAGCTGCCCCGCTCGCGCAAGCTGAGCGCCCGCGAGGTGCTCTTCGGTTCCCGGGTGGCCCCGAAGGCGCTGGCCGTGCTCGCGGCGCTCGCGCTCGCCATCGGACTCGTCGGCGGCCTGGTCGGCAGGCTCACCGCGGAGGCGACGACCACGCTCACCTCTCGCAAGGTGACCCTGCAACAGGCCGGGGAGACCGAGCGGCCGCACGGGCCGATCTCGCAGGTCGCCAATGCCGTACTGCCGTCGGTGGTTTCGATCCGGGTAACGGTCGGCGACAGCGGGGCGACCGGGTCCGGCGTGGTGATCGACGGCTCCGGCTACGTCGTCACCAACAATCACGTGGTCTCGATGGCCGCGCAGGACAAGAGCAATCGGGCCGCCATCCAGGTCACCTTCTCCGACGGTTCGCGGGTGCCCGCGAATATCGTCGGCCGCGACCCCAAGACCGACCTCGCGGTGCTCAAGGTCGATGTGAAGAACCTCACGGTCGCCCAACTCGGCAAGTCCGAGGACGTGCAGGTCGGTGACGACGTGCTCGCGATCGGCTCACCGCTCGGCCTGAGCAAGACCGTCACCTCCGGCATCGTGAGCGCGCTGCACCGCCCGGTGAAACTCCAGGGCGAGGGCAGCGACACCAACGCGGTGATCGACGCGGTGCAGACCGACGCATCGATCAACCCCGGTAATTCCGGTGGCGCGCTGGTCGATATGCGGGGCCGGGTGATCGGCATCAACAGCGCCATCCGCAGCGAGACCGGCGGATCGGTCGGCCTCGGTTTCGCCATTCCGGTGAACGTGATGACCCAGGTCGCCCAGACCCTCATCCGTTCCGGTGAGATGCACCACCCGACCATCGGTCTGAGCGTGCGCACCAAGACCGTCGCCAACGAGGTCATGAGCGGCGCGGTGGTGGCCGATGTGCGCGACGGCGGTCCGGCCGCGCGCGCGGGCATCGTGGAGGGCGATGTCATCGTCCAGATCGGTGACCGACCGGTGACCAGCTCCGAGGAGTTCACGGTCGCCGAGCAATTGCAGGAGATCGGCAAGACCGTGACGGTGCAGGTGATCCGCGACGGTCGCCGGGTGGATATCCCGGTGCAGTTCGAATCGGACTGACCCGCTCGGCAATCGGACAGCGAATAGTTGCCGGATGCCGTCGGCACCGGTTTCCCGGCGGTTGGGCCGCTGTTCACCAAGGTGCCGAACCGACCGGACGGCCGCGAAGTCCATGTCGGGCTGCGGTAGCCTGGGACGGTGTTCAGCAACATCGGGTGGGGCGAGATGATGATCTTGCTCGTGGCCGCCTTGGTCATCCTCGGACCGGAGCGATTGCCCGGCGCCGTGCGCTGGACCACGCGCAGCCTCCGCCAGGTTCGCGATTACGCCAGTGGCGCGACGGAGCAACTCAAGCAGGAACTCGGGCCCGAGTTCGAGGAGTTGCGCAAGCCGCTGGCGGATCTCAACGAGTTGCGCGGGATGACACCGCGCTCGATGGTCACCAAACATCTGCTCAACGGCGATGATTCGTTGTTCCGCGATCTCGACAAGGCGGTGCCGAGCAAGGACGAGTTGTTCGGCACGGCCAGCGGTATGCCGGACTATCCGATGCCGAAGCTCGAGAAACCGTTGGAGCGCAATGAACAACCGCCGATCGATACCGACGCGACATGAGCGCCGCCGCCGATCGCGCCCGCGGGCGCTCGATGGCCTCGACTAGCTCGGGAAACGCCGACGAAGCCCCCCTTGACAAGCGAAACAGACTGGGCCGTCGCGAAGTTCGCGATGTCAACTAGACTAGACACCTGAGGCTGTCCACCTGTCTAGACTTCGCACATGTCGGCCGATGACGTGGCGCGAGTCTTTGCGATCGAGGACAAAGTCGAAAGACTCAAAGCGGCCACCGACGGGGTGGCGGCGGCGCAACAGACGATCAACGAACTAACCAGGATCCGCAGGGCGGTCATCAGGGAACTACACGCCGAGGGCTGGACGTTCGCCAGAATCGGTGCCGCCGCGGGGCTTTCCCGCGCGCGCATCCATCAGGTGAGCACACAGGGGCCTGCGCCGGAGGGTCTGTTCTTCGGACACGGTTCACTCACGGTGCTCGTCCCCGAGATCCGCGCTGGACGCATCCTCGGGGCACCCGATCCGAGCGCGGGCACGCGACTGGTCGAACTGCTGCGCGAACTCGGCTTCAGCGCGTCGGTGGAGACCTTCCTGCCGGGGCGACCCATCGACCTGAACCGCGACGGCCTCGTCGTCATCGGCGGCCCCGAACTGTCACCAAGCCTGCGCCAGCTCATCGCCGCCGACCCGCGGCTGCGCCGCGCTGTGACCAGGGCGGGTGACGCGCGCCGCGGGATCGAGGACCGCGCCGCGCGGCGGGTCTACCGCCCCGGCGGTACGGAACCGCACGATATCGCCTATCTGGCCCGATTACCCCGCCCCGACGGGCGCGGTACCTGTCTGCTCATCGATGGCCTGCATCCGCCGGGATCGCTCGGCGCCATCCGGCTGCTCGCCACCCGGCTGGCCACCCTGCACGAGCGCGCGGCGAACCACTTGTTCTCGGTGCTCATCGCGGTGCGCTACGACCGGGCCACCGGCGAACCCGTCGACGCGGATCTGCTCACTCCCGTATACCGGCACGACGCGGGCGACCCGCGTCCGGCGCAGCGCACCCGACGTTGACCACGCCGCGCGGACCGCGAATCACCCCCTGCGACAAGGCGATACCCGCGCCGGCAACGGATGCGCGCCGATAGCGGGGACCGCGGGTAGAACCTCGATCCCACACCGGGACGGTCGGCGAACACGAATGTGTCGCAGCTCACGGCCTACCCCCGTGTTAGCGAACCGCCGTAGCTGTATAGATTGCTAGTCGATAACTATTGGCGTGTCAGGGGAGGCAGTGTGAACCTCATCGTCGTTATCGGTGCGGTCGTCTTCGTTTCGGTCTTCACGGGCGTACTCGTCGGCACGATGCGCAGGCCGGGTACGGGCAATAATTTGACCGTGGCCGATATCCAGGCCCGACTGGCCCGGGAGGAGGATATCGACGCGATCACCGATCGCGCGGCCGTCGCCATGCCGGTCTCGCTGCGTGCCGCCTCCGCGGCGGCGCGGGCCCGCAACGCCGCGGAGGCGGCACGAGCTCGCGGCATCGCCCGGCCCATCGGATACTGATCCGTACCGCGCCGATTCGCCCGGCGGTCACTACGCTCGAGGTGCGGCAGTGTCCGATTGCCGCTATCAGGTGCCGGGCGGGGTCGCGGGAAGGGCGGATGCGGTGCGCGCAATACTGGATCAGCTCATCGACCTGCTCGCGGACGGCCCGGTCGCCCTGGCCCGCGTCGTCGACGCCACCGGGGCGGGTCCGCGGGAGCCGGGCGCGGCCATGGTCGTCACCGGCGCGGACGCGGTGGCCGGTTCGATATCGGGCGGCTGCGTGGACTCGGCGGTGGTGGAGTCGGCTCGCGGTGTGCTCGCCACCGGGCGCACGAGCCTGGAGCGATTCGGCTACACCGCCGGCGCCGACTTCGACGACTTCGAGATCGGCCTGCCCTGCGGTGGCGAGTTGGAGATCTTCGTCGAACGAGTCGGCACGGCACGACTGCCCATCCTGCGAGCCCTGCGCCGGGCGATCGACGCGGGCGAACCGATCGCACTGGCCGCCACGCTGACCGACTACGGCGACTGGACCCTGCTGCGCCCCGACGCGCGCGAACCGTGGCACGGGGTGGACCGCGACGCCGCGGCCCGGTTGCGCACCGGCCGTTCCGGTCTCGTCGGCGGCCCGGATCGGGCCGCGCGGCCGCGGACCTTCGTGCATGTCTTCGCCGCGCCGCCGCGCATGATCCTGGCGGGCGCCGACGACTTCGTGCGCGCGCTGAGCCGCACCGGCCGCCAACTCGGCTACCGGGTCACCGTGGTCGACGCCCGCGAGACCTTCGCGACGGCCGCGCGGTTCCCCGCCGCGCACGAGGTGATCGTCGACTGGCCGCATCGCTACCTGACCTCGGAGATCGCCGCCCGCCGACTCGGTGCGGGCACGGTGGTGTGCGTCATGACCCACGACGCCAAATTCGACGTCCCCGCGTTGGCGGTGGCACTCGGCGCGGACCTGGCCTTCGTCGGCGCGCTCGGCTCGCGCCGCACACATGTCGAACGGCTCGGCAGACTGCGCGCGGCAGGCGTCGACGACGCGGCCCTGCGGCGGCTACGCAGTCCGCTCGGCCTCGACCTGAACGCCCGCACCCCCGAGGAGACCGCGATATCCATCGCCGCGCAGATCCTCGCCGTGCGCGACGGCGGTTCGGCGCGACCGCTGGACGGCCTCGACGGGCCCATTCATCGCTGAGTCGCGCGCGGTCGCCGACGACGTAGTTCGGCGCACCCGACTCGATCGGTACACGTGTCGGTACAGTCGGTGACATGTTCAGCTCCACCGCGGCGCCGTTACCCACCCTGTGCGGCAAACCGGTGGCGACGGACCGCGCACTGGTGATGGCGATCGTCAACCGCACCCCCGACTCCTTCTACGACCGCGGCGCGACCTTCGCCGACTCCGCCGCGATGGACGCGGTGGCCCGCGCGGTGGACGAGGGCGCGGATCTGGTCGATATCGGCGGAGTGAAGGCGGGGCCCGGCGATCACGTCGACGCGGCCGAGGAATCGCGGCGGGTGCTACCGTTCGTCGGCGCCATCCGGGACAAGTACCCGGACCTGCTGATCAGCATCGACACCTGGCGGTCGCGGGTGGCGCGGGCCGCGGTCGCGGTCGGCGCGGACCTGATCAACGACACCTGGGCGGGCGCGGATCCCGATCTCGTGCCGGTTGCCGCCGAACTCGGCGTCGGCATCGTGTGCAGTCACACCGGCGGCGCGGTTCCGCGGACCCGGCCGCATCGGGTCCGCTACACGGATGTGGTGACCGAGGTGACCGAGACCGTGGTAGAGGCGGCCGAGCGGGCGCGGGCGGCGGGGGTCCGCGCGGACTCGATCCTCATCGATCCGACGCACGACTTCGGCAAGAACACCTATCACGGACTCGCACTGTTGCGCGGAATCGACGTTCTTGTTAATACCGGATGGCCAGTCTTGATGGCATTGAGCAACAAGGATTTCATCGGGGAGACTTTAGGTGTCGATCTGTCCGAACGGTTGGAGGGCACATTGGCGGCGACAGCGTGGTCGGCCGCAGCCGGGGCCCGTGTCTTCCGAGTTCACGAAGTCGCCGCCGCGCGCCGGGTGGTGGACATGATCGCCGCGATCCAGGGCATCCGGCCCCCAGCACGAACTCTGCGAGGTCTGGTATGAACATCCAACACCGCGAGCCCGCGTGGGCGACCACGAACACCTTCGACAACCCCGACTGGTCGGTGGACGAACTCACCGCCGCCAAGAACGGCCGCACCGTCTCGGTGGTGCTGCCCGCACTCAACGAGGAACGCACCGTCGCTGACGTGGTGGCCAGCATCCGGCCGCTGCTCGGCGGCTTGGTCGACGAATTGGTCGTGCTGGACTCCGGCTCCACCGACGCGACCGCCGAACGCGCGGCGGCCGCGGGCGCGCAAGTGTATTCCCGGGAACAGGCCGTCCCCGAACTCGATCCGAGGCCGGGCAAGGGCGAGGTGCTGTGGCGGTCGCTCGCGGTCACCACGGGTGATCTGATCGCCTTCGTCGACTCCGACCTGATCGATCCCGATCCGGCCTTCGTGCCAAGACTTCTCGGCCCGCTGCTGACCGTGGACGACACGCAGCTGGTCAAGGCCTATTACCGACGTCCACTGCGGCAGGGCGATTCGGTCGACGCGCACGGCGGCGGCCGGGTCACCGAACTGGTCGCCCGGCCGCTGCTGGCGGCGCTGCGCCCGCAACTGTGCCAGGTGCTGCAACCGCTCGGCGGCGAGTACGCGGGCACCAGGGAGTTGCTGACCGCGGTGCCGTTCGCGCCCGGATACGGCGTGGAAATCGGTCTGCTGCTCGATACCTACGACCGGCTCGGCCTCGACGCCATCGCTCAGGTGAATCTCGGCGTCCGCACCCACCGCAACCGGCCACTGGCCGATCTCGGCGTCATGAGCCGCCAGATCCTCGGCACCGTGCTCGGGCGCAGCGGGGTGCAGGACTCGGGTGCGGCGCTGACCCAGTTCCCGCTGGTCGGGGCCGAGTTCACCGCGCACCACACCGAGGTGTCGCTGGCCGATCGTCCGCCCATGAACACCCTGCGCCCAACTCGCGTGGCCGCCTGAGCCCGCGGATCAGCCCTTCGGCACGCGGGCGGCGGCCACATCCGCCGGGTAGTCGTCGTAGGCCGGGACGTAGCCGTCGCCGCGCCCGGCCAGGACGTAGAGCGTGCCGTCACCGTCGCGGGCGTAGCCTTGCTTGCGCAGTCCGACCTTGCGGCTCTTGAAGGTCGAGGTCTGCTCGAGTTCGTCCACGACCCGCACGAACAGCGGTACCGCGTAGCCGGGCAGCCGGTCGTAGGCCGTCTTCGCCAGCGCCATGCCGTCGAACTCGACGCCCGCGCGCAGGGTGACCGCGGCCATACCGGCCTTGCCGTCCGCGCCGGGGACCTCGACGCCGTACACCACGGCCTGCGCGATATTCGGGTCGTCGGTGAGCGCGGCCTCGACCTCGGTGGTGGCGACGTTCTCGCCCTTCCACCGGAAGGTGTCGCCGAGGCGGTCCACGAAGGCGATATGCCACCAGCCCTGATCGCGCACCAGGTCACCGGTGTCGAACCAGATGTCGCCGGGGCGGAAGGCGTCGCGCACCAGTTTGGCCTCGGTGGCCTCGGCGTCGGTGTATCCGTCGAAGGGTTGGCGGTCGGTGACCTTGGCCAGCAGCAGTCCGACCCCGCCCGTCCCGACACGGCGCAGTCGGCCGTCCGCGCCGCGCTTCGGCGTCCCGGTGTCGTCGTCGTATTCCACGATGGCGTACGGCAGCGGCCCGAATCCGGCGGTGCGGTGCACGCCGAAGGCATTGACGAAGGCGATCGGCGCCTCGCTCGACCCGTAGAACTCGACCACCCGGCCGATGCCGAATCGGGTGGAGAACTCGTCCCACAGTTCCGGGCGCAGGCCATTGCCGACGGCCATGCGGACGCGGTGGGCGCGATCGGTGGACGACGGCGGCCGGTTGAGCAGATAACGGCACAGTTCGCCGATGTAGACGAAGGCGGTGGCCTGTTCCCGGATGACCTCGTCCCAGAATACGGAGGCGGAGAACTTGCGGCCGAGTGCGTAGGTGGCGCCGCTCGCCAGCACCGCCGACAGCGCGACCGTGAGCGCGTTGTTGTGGTACAGGGGCAGACAGCAGTACATGGTGTCGTCGCCGCGCAGGCGGATGCCGAGTCCGCCCAGGCCCGCCATGCTCTTGGTCCAGCGCTGATGGGTCATGACGCTGGCCTTGGGCATTCCGGTGGTGCCGGAGGTGAAGATCAGGAACGCGCGTTCGCGGGCGGTGATCTCGGCGCAGACCGGCGGGTCCGAGGGGTCGGCGTGTTCGGCGGCCGCCAGCAGATCCGCGGTGAACACGACATCGCGCAGCGGCTCCGGCAGCGAGTCCAGCGCATCGGCGCATTCCTCGCCGACCACGTTCAGCACACTGTTCAGCAGCCCGAAACTATGCGCCAGCACGCGGTCTCGCTGATTGTGGTTGATCAGACCAACCGTCGCACCGAGTTTGACGACGGCCAGTGCCACCAACAGGGTTTCGGGCCGGTTGGTGCACAGCACGCCGACCACGTCACCGCGGGTGACACCGCGCTCGGCCAGTACGTGCGCGAACCGGTTCACCTCGGCATTGGCCCGCTCGTAGGTGTACGTGCGGCCCTCGAACCTCAGGAACAGCCGCCGCGGATGCCGGTGCGCGGCGCGTTGGAAGTAGAGCCCGACGGACGCGCGGTCGCCGGAACCGACCAACATGCCGGTGACATTGCGCAGCATCACCGGCACATCGAGCGCCATACCGGGCAGCGCCTTGACGATGTCGAATATGCCTACGGTGTCACGGTTTCCTTCGCTCACCGCGGCCTCGCAGCGGTGCCGAGCGCGGCCGCGACGGTATCGAAGGCGGCGGCGAGATCGGTGACCACGGTGATGCGGTCCAGCGCGAGCCTCGACACGAATCCGCGCGTGCGCAATCCATCGATCCAGCTCAGCAGACCGGTGTAGAAACCGTCGTGATCCAGCAGCACCACCGGCTTGCCGTGTTGGCCGAGGTAGCCGCCGGTCCAGGTCTCGAAGAACTCCTCCAGCGTGCCGATGCCGCCGGGCAGGGTCAGGAATGCGTCGGCGCGATCCTCCATGACCTGTTTGCGCTGGCGCATGGTGTCGGTGACGATCAACTCCTCGGCGTGCACATCGGCTTCTTCCTTGTGCACCAGATGCTTCGGTATCACGCCGACGGTGTGCGCACCGCCCGCGCGCGCCGCCGTCGCCACCGCGCCCATCATCGAGACGTGACCGCCGCCGGAAACCAGATGCCAACCGCGCCGGGCGATTTCGGTGCCGACCCGGGCCGCGAGCGCCAGGTGCGCCGGGTCCGCGGTGGCGGCCGAACAGTAGACGCACAGACCGAAGCCCGCGGGCCGGTACCCCGTATCGCTCACCACTGGTCCTCCGTGCCGAGCGCATCGACCGCACCGCCCGATCGGCCCGCCGCGGCGATCACCGCGACCAAGTCCTCGACACTGTCGGTGACGTGCAGCAGATCCGTATCGCCCTGGTCGATCTTGCCCGACCCGCCCAGCGAGTCGCGCAGCCAATCCACCAGTCCCGCCCAATATCTCGTGCCGAACAGGATGATCGGGAAACGAGTGATCTTGCGGGTCTGCACCAGCGTCAGCGCCTCGAACAGTTCGTCGAGCGTGCCGAAACCGCCGGGGAGACATACGAACGCCTGCGAGTACTTCACGAACATGGTCTTGCGCGCGAAAAAGTACCGGAAGTTGATGCCGAGGTCGACCCATTCGTTGAGGCTCTGTTCGAAGGGCAACTCGATACCGAGTCCGATGGAGTAGCCGCCGACCTCGGACGCGCCACGGTTGGCCGCCTCCATCACACCCGGACCGCCGCCGGTGATCACCGCGAATCCGGCACGGGCCAGCGCCGCGCCGATGGCGCGGGCGGCATCGTATTCGGGGTGGTCGACCGGGGTGCGCGCGGAACCGAAGACGGCCACCGCGCGCGGGACCTCGGCCAGCGCGCCGAAACCTTCCACGAACTCGGCCTGGATGCGAAGCACCCGCCACGGGTCGGTGTGCACCCAGTCACCGGGTTCGTGCCGGTCGAGGAGATTCTGGTCGGCGGTGACCAATCCGTCCTTCCGGTCACGGCGGAACATGATCGGTCCGCGATATTTGGGAGTCGACTTCCGCGAGCTGGCAACCTCGGGGTCGGCGGCGTCGGTAGACATGATGTCCACGCTACCGGGATACCGATGACCCGCACCGAACCATCGCGACAACGTCAGGCGTATTCGGGGCAACACGCCGTGCCGGATCGAGCGGCACGTCGGGTCAGCCGCCGCCGGTCAGATAGGACCGCAACACGGCGGCGACCGCGGTGATCTGCGCGGTCGGCACGTGTTCGTCGCGCTTGTGCGCGAGATTCGGGTCACCCGGTCCGAAGTTCACCGCGGGCATGCCGCGCGCGGCGAATCGGGAGACATCGGTCCAGCCGTATTTGGCCCGCACCCCGCCGCCGCCGTGCGCGCGGACCGAGGCGATGAGATCGGCCGCGGCGGGCGCGCCGAGACCGGGCAGCGCGCCCGCCGCGGCGTCGGTGACCTCGAAATCCACCTCGAGTCCGGCGAACACCTCGCGAACGTGGTCGACCGCCTCGTCCACCGTGCGGTCGGGCGCGAAACGGAAATTCACGTCGACCTCGGCCGCGTCCGGCACCACATTGCCCGCGACACCGCCGCTGACCCGCACCGCAGAAAGCCCCTCCCGGTAGCCGCAGCCGTCGATGTCGACCTGCCGCGCCCGGTATTCGCCGAGCCGGGCCAGCGCGGGCGCGAGACGGTGAACGGCGTTGTCGCCCAGCCAGGATCGCGCCGAATGCGCCCGCACGCCCTTGGTGGTCAGCCGTACCCGCAGCGTGCCCTGACAACCCGCTTCGATCCATCCCCCCGATGGCTCGCCGAGGATCGCCAGATCCCCGCTCAGCCATTCGGGCAGTTCGCGTTCGACCCGGCCGAGTCCGTTGTACCGCGCCGCGATCTCCTCGCAGTCGTAGAAGATCAGCGTGAGATCGCAGACCGGATCGGCGACCGTGGCGGCCAGGTGCAGGAAGACGGCGTCACCGGATTTCATGTCGACGGTGCCGCAGCCGTACATCGACTCCGCGCCGTCGGCGTCGACGACCGTGCGGCTCGGCACATTGTCGGCGATCGGCACCGTATCCAGATGGCCGGCCAGGATCACCCGCGTCGGCAGGCCGCGATCGGTGCGCGCCAGCACCACATTGCCGTGCCGCAGCACCTCGAATCCGGTGGTCTGCTCGCGCAGCGCCGCCTCGACGGCGTCGGTGATCGCGGTCTCGTCGCGGGAGACGCTCGGAATGTCCACCAGGGCGGCGGTCAGTGCGATGGGGTCCTCGCGCAGGTCGATGCTCACGTGCCCACCCTACGGAGCGCACGCGGTCACCTGGGCCGTCGGGACGGCGATAGCCCGGAGGTGGCCGACCGCGGCGACCCGCGGACCGGTAACCTCTGACGACGTGAGTATCAAGGGAGCAGCAGCAGTCGGCATCGCCAATGTGACCGTGGACGGCACCGTCCTCGACACCTGGTACCCCGGTCCCGAGCTGGGCGAATTCGACGCGACCGGCACCAAACGGCTGGACGAGGCTCCCGAGGAGTACGCGGCGCTGCTCGGCCGCGACGACGCGCGCGGGGTCGACGTGATCGCGGTGCGCACCGAGATTGCCGACCTGTCGGCCGCCCCGGTCGACGCCCACGACGTCTATCTGCGTCTGCACCTGCTCTCACACCGCCTGGTGAAACCGCACGAGGTCAATCTGGACGGGCAGTTCGGCCTGCTCAGCAATGTGGTGTGGACCAATTACGGTCCGGCGGCGGTGGAGGGCTTCGAACTCACCCGCGCCAAATTGCGCGCCCGCGGACCGGTGACGGTCTACAGCGTCGACAAGTTCCCCCGCATGGTCGACTACGTCATCCCGACCGGTGTGCGCATCGGCGACGCCGACCGGGTCCGCCTCGGCGCGCATCTGGCCGCGGGCACCACGGTCATGCACGAGGGCTTCGTGAACTTCAATGCGGGCACCCTCGGCAACTCCATGGTCGAGGGCCGCATCTCCGCCGGTGTCGTGGTCGGCGACGGTTCCGATATCGGCGGCGGCGCTTCGATCATGGGCACGCTGTCCGGCGGCGGCACCACCGTCATCTCCATCGGCGAGCGATCGCTGCTCGGCGCGAATTCCGGTATCGGCATTCCGCTGGGCGACGACTGTGTGGTCGAGGCCGGCCTCTACGTCACGGCGGGCACCAAGGTGCTCACCCCGGACGGCACGGTGGTCAAGGCCGGCGACCTGGCCGGGCGCGACAATCTGCTGTTCCGACGCAACTCCCGCACGGGTGCGGTCGAGGTCGTCGCGCGCGCGGGCACCGGTATCGAACTCAATGCGGAACTGCACGCCAACGACTGATCAGCGCCGCACGCTCGCCGCGTCGAGTCCGAAGGAGATGATCCGCCGCGGATGGATGCGGATCATCTCCCGTGCGAGGCCGCTGACATAGGGTTCCACATCCGTCAAAGCCTCGGCGGTGCCACGTATTTCGAGGCAGCGCACCCGCCACGGCTGCACGGAGGCGACATCGTCGACGACGAACGCGACGCGGGCGTTGCCGGACAGATTGCGGAACTTGTACGAATCGCCCATGTTCCAGCCTGCGATATCGATCGTGCCGAGTTCGGCGTTGTAGCGGAATCCGACCGGATTGTTCTGTGGCGTACCGTCGGGGCGCACGGTGGCGAGGCGCCCGAGTCGCTGGGTGCTCAGGTAGTCGATCTGTTCGACGGTCAGCTGTGCGTTCATGTCAGCGACGGTAGAACCTCTACCGCACTCGAGGTCAAGCGCGGATCAGTTCAGCAGTTTCTTCTGCACCTTGCCCATCGCATTGCGCGGGAGCCGGTCGAGCACGCGGATCTCCCGCGGGCGCTTGTGCACCGAGAGTCGCTGTGCCACATGATCGATGAGTTCGGATTCCGGGGTCGCGGACGCGCCGTCGCGCAGTACGACGAAGGCGACGACCCGCTGGCCGAGATCGTCGTCGGGCAGTCCGACCACCGCGGCCTCCGCGACCGCGGGGTGGCCGAGCAGTACGGTTTCGACCTCCCCCGCGCCGATGCGGTAGCCGCCGGATTTGACGAGGTCCACCGATTCCCGGCCCACGATTCGGTGGAAACCCTCGGGGTCGATGGCGGCCACGTCGCCGGTGCGGAACCAGCCGTCCTCGGTCCAGCTCTCGGCGGTGACCTCCGGGCGATTCAGATAGCCGTCGAACAGCATGGGCCCGGTGACCTGGAGCGCGCCGACGCTCTCACCATCGTGCGGCACCGGCGCGCCCGATTCGTCGCGCAGGCGCGTGCGCACCCCGAGCACCGGCGTGCCGACCCAGCCCGGCCTGCGTTCGCCGTCGGCGCGGGTGGACAGCGTGATCATCGTCTCGCTCATGCCGTAGCGCTCGACCGGCGCCTGTCCGGTGAGTTCGCGCAACTTCTCGAACACCGGCACCGGCAGGGGTGCGCTCCCCGAGACCAGTAGCCGGGCGCCCGCGAGTCGCCGTGCCGATTCCGCGTCGTCCACGATGCGCGACCACACCGTCGGCACGCCGAAGTACAGGGTGCCGTCCGCCTCCGCGTACGCCTTCGGCGTGGGTTTCCCGGTGTGGATCAGCGGGCTACCGACCCGCAGCGGGCCGAGCAGGCCGAGTATGAGACCGTGCACGTGGAACAGCGGAAGTCCGTGCACCAGAGTATCTTTCGCCGTCCACGACCAGGCGTCGGCGAGCGCGTCGAGTCCGGCGGCGATGGCCGCCCGGCTCAGCACCACTCCCTTGGGCAATCCGGTGGTGCCGGAGGTGTACAGCACGAATGCCGCGCCCGCCGGGTCCGGCTCCGGGTAGGTGTGCCACGACCGCGCGTGCGTCCGAACCGGCACCACCGGCAGATCCGTGCCTTCCGGCGCCGCGCCGAGCCACGCCTGCGCCCCCGAATCGGTGAGTATGTGCGCGAGTTCGGCGGCCCCGGAATCCGGCGGCACCGGTACCACCGTCACCCCCGCGATCAGACACCCGACCACCGCCAGCACCGTTGTGACGGTAGGCGCCGCCAGCACCGCCACCCGATCCGCGCGAGCGATTCGCTCCGCGACCGAGGTCGCCGCGCCGAGCAGGTCGCCGCGCGACAGCCGCACGCCGTCGATGGTGACGGCATCGGGGATATCGTCCCCCGCCGCCACGGTGTGCGGATTCAGTGATCGAAGCAGCGGCGACGGCGGTCCGAACGGCATTCGCCCACGTTACTTGCCGCCCGACGCCCGCCCTCCGTCCGGGGTCGGGCCGTATGCCGTCGACCGAGCCGGTGGATCGAGAGGCGCGGGGATCGTTATCGAAATGCCGGTTGACAGGCTTTCGAGATGATGAGACGGTTTGTGCATATCGTTCTCAACGACGAGAATTCGGGGGTCGACGATGACCAGCCCATCGCGCGCCACAACCACCGCCGCCGCCGAGCGCGGATTCGACATCGGGGCCCATCTGGACGGATCTGCCGTCTTCTTCGGGGCGGCCGCGAATGTCATCATGCAGCTCAGCGCGCCGCAGGTCGGGTACGGGGTGTTGGAGAGTCCGGTGGACAGCGGCAACCTCATGCGGCATCCGATCAAGCGGACGCGGACCACGCTGACCTATCTCGCCGTCGCCATGCTCGGCACCGATGACGAGCGGGCCGCGTATCGGGAGGCGGTCAACGCCTCCCATCGCGCGGTGCGGTCGGGCCCGTCGAGTCCGGTGCGCTACAACGCATTCGACCCGACACTGCAACTGTGGGTGGCGGCCTGCCTCTACTGGGGCGCGCGCGATCTGTACGAGCGCATGCACGGCCTCATGGACGACGCCGCGGCCGACGGGTTCTACCGGCACGCCGAACGCCTCGGCAGCACCCTTCAGATGCCCGCGGCACTATGGCCCGCCGACCGCGCCGCCTTCGAGCGCTACTGGAACGAACATCTCGCCGAGACCCGCATCGATCCCCCGGTGCGCGCCATGCTCGACGACATCGTCGACCTGAAGATGTTCCCGTGGCCGGTCCGGGTGAGCCTCGGCCCGTTCCACCGCTGGGTCACCGCGGGCATGCTGCCCGCGCGCCTGCGCGAACAGATGGGCATGAGCTGGAGCGAGGACGACGACCGCAGACTCGCGCGCCTGCTCACCGCGGTCGGCGCGGTCGAGGAACGGATGCCGCGGCAACTCGCGACGCTGCCCGTGTACGCCTTCCTGTGGGATATGCGTCTGCGCCGCCGCCTCGGCTTGCGCCTGGTCTGACGGTTCAGGACACCCGGAAGGAGACGACGACGTGGTCGCGGGCGAAGCGCCGGATCGCGTCGTCGTCGCCGAGCGGGATCACCGTCTGCGGGGTCAGCGCCAGCGAGACCGCCGTGCGCGCGATCATCTCGGCCAGCGGCTCGGGATCGTAGGCGGGTAACTTGCCCTCGCGCTGTAGGCGTGTCACGAACTCGGTCAGGTAGTCGCGGCCGAGTTCGATGATCGGCGCGCCGCGGGTGGTGAGGTAGGGCAGCACCAGTTCGGGTTCGGTGGACAGCAGCCGGTGCACCAGTTTGTTGTCGCGCAGACCGTTGATGAACGCGGCGAACAGTTCGATGATCTGTTCCTCGGCGCCCGCGTCCAAATCGACCTGACGCTGGAGCACGCCGTCGACCTCATCGATGAACTCGCGGGTCTGACGCAGCGCGACGGCTTGGATCAGGTCGGACTTGCCCGCGAAACGGCGATAGAGGGTGGCGAGGGACAACCCGCACCGCCGCGCGACCTCGACCATACTGGTGCGCTTGATTCCGAAGTCGAGGAATGCCAGCAGCGCGGCGTCCAGGACATGGGCCTGTTGCTCGTCGTCGGCCTTCGCACCGCGTACCAGCGGCAGCAACTTGGTAAACCCGGTCATATGTTCCAACCCCGTCCACACTCGACTGTCGAAACGATGATGCGTTAAGCATCGCATAGTGTCACCACCGAGCGGGGTCCAGCCCGATTGACACCACCCCGACATGACGAGGTGTACCGCGCGCTGCCCAAGCAAGCCAGGCTGTTTCCGCTCAATGCCTTCCTGTGGGATAAGCGGGCGCGGTATCTGCTCGGCAAGCCACTGGTCCGATCAGTTCCTGCGCACCAGCGCGCGCAGGAAGAAGGTCAAATTGGCCGGCCGTTCGGCCAGTCGGCGCGTCAGATAGCCGTACCACTCGGTGCCGTACGGAATATAGACCCGCATCCCGTTTCCGGCCTCGGCGAGCCGCATCTGCTCGGCGGGCCGAATGCCGTAGAGCATCTGATACTCGAAACGGTAAGCGGCACGGCCTGTTTCGGCGGCCAGAGTCGCCGCGGCGAGCGTCACCACCGGATCGTGCGATGCCACCATCGGATATCCCTGCCCGTACATCAGTACCTCCAGGCAGCGCAGATAGGCGTCGGTCACCTCGGTCGCGTGCTGGAAGGCCACGCCCTGCGGTTCCCGATAGGCGCCCTTGCACAACCGAATTCGCGAGCCGGGCCCGGCGAACTCGGCGCAGTCGGCCTCGGTGCGATGTAGATATGCCTGGAGAACCGCACCGAGCCAGGGGAATTCGGCACGCAGTGCCCGCACCGTGGACAGCGTGGCGTCGGTGGTGGTGTGGTCCTCGGCGTCCACGGTGACCCACACCCCGGCCTCGGCCGCCTCGGCGCACAAGACGCGCAGATTCTCGGTGGCGACCGCCGGGCCGACCACGGGCAGCGCCTGCCCGAGCGCCGACAGCTTCACCGACACTTCGACCGGCGCGGCGGGCGTCGCCGAGAAGTCGGGTCGCGCTACGGCCGCGAGATCGTTGATCAGCGAGCGGTATTCGGCCACGGTCGCCTCGGCCCGTGACCGGTCGGTGGTGTTCTCACCGAGGAAGTCGACGCTGATCATGCGGCCGGTTCCCAGCAGTTCGCCCGCGACCGGCAGCAGACGCGACCGGTCCTCCCCCGCCACGAATCGCCGCACGATATCCGCGGTGACCGGCGTCCCGGTCACCACCCGCTTCATCCGCGGCGACCCGGCCGCCGCGAGAATCACCGGACGCAGCGGATTCACCACCGCGCGTCCGCCATCGCGTTCGATTCGCGCACCGCGCCTCCTCTGTCCTCGCTCGACTCAGACATCCATGTGCGGGTACCGGTGGTCGACCGGCGGGACGAAAGTCTCCTTGATCGTGCGCGGGGCCACCCAGCGCAGCAGGTTCAGCGGCGAACCAGCCTTGTCGTCGGTGCCCGATGCGCGCGCACCGCCGAAGGGCTGCTGACCGACCACCGCGCCGGTGGGCTTGTCGTTGATGTAGAAATTGCCCGCCGCGAAACGCAGTGCGGCGCCCGCCTGTTCGATGGCGCGGCGGTCCTCGGCGAAGATCGCACCGGTCAGCGCGTAAGGTGCCGCCGATTCGACCTCGGCCAGAATTGCCGCGTAGGCGCCGGGTTCGGCGTCGTCGTAGACGTGCACGGCCAGTATCGGGCCGAAATACTCGGTGCTGAAGGACTGATCGCGCGGATCGTCGACCAACAGCACCGTCGGGCGGACGAAATAACCCTCCGCGTCGTCGTAGGAGCCGCCCACCGGAATCGTGATCCCGGCATCGCGGGCCCGTTCGATCGCGGCCACATTCTTGTCGAAGGCTCGCCGGTCGATCAGCGCGCCGCCGAAATTGGTCAGATCCGCGACGTCACCGTATGCGAGATGCTCTGTGAAATCGAGGAATTCATCGCCCATGACCCGCCACACCGATCGCGCGATATAGGCGCGCGATGCCGCCGAACATTTCTGTCCCTGGTATTCGTACGCACCGCGCACCAGCGCCGTGCGCAGGGCGGCGGGATCGGCGGAGGGATGCGCGACGACGAAGTCCTTGCCGCCGGTCTCCCCCACCAACCTCGGATAGCCGTGGTAGCGGCCGATATTCGCGCCGACCTGCTGCCACAGGTACCGGAAGGTCGCCGTCGAACCGGTGAAATGAATGCCCGCCAGCCGAGGATCGGTGAGCGCGACCTCCGACACCGCGACCCCGTCGCCGGTCACCATATTGATCACCCCCGGCGGCAGTCCCGCCGCCTCCAGCAGCCGCATGGTGTAGAACGCGGCCAGGGTCTGGGTCGGCGCGGGCTTCCAGATCACGGTATTGCCCATGAGCGCGGGCGCGGTGGGCAGATTCCCCGCGATGGCGGTGAAGTTGAAGGGAGTGATCGCGTAGACGAAACCTTCCAACGGCCGGTAATCCATGCGGTTCCACACGCCGGGACTCGACCGCGGCTGCTGGGCGAGTATGTCGCGGGCGAAGGCGACATTGAACCGCCAGAAGTCGACCAGTTCGCAGGGCGCGTCGATCTCGGCCTGAATCGCCGTCTTGGACTGTCCGAGCATGGTCGCCGCCGCGACGGTCTCCCGCCACGGACCGGCCAGCAGATCGGCCGCGCGCAGAAAGATCGCGGCCCGCTCGGCGAATGGCAGGTTGCGCCAGCCCGGTGCGGCGGCCGTCGCCGCCTCGATCGCGCCGCGCGCTTCGGAATGGGTGGTATCGGTGTAGGTCCCCAGGATGTGGCGATGCCGATGCGGCGCGACGATACTGTGCCGCTCGCCGATGCCGGGCCGATGTTTCCCGCCGATCACCAGCGCGACGTCGACGGATTCGGCCCAGATGCGGTCGAGTTCGGTGTGCAGCACTTCACGCTCGCGGCTGCCGGGTGCGTAGGTGCGCACCGGCTCGTTCGCCGGGGTAGGGACAACCGTGACAGCGTCCATACCCCAGGCTAGCGCCCCGAAGCCTACTCGTCGCCCCAGGCGGAACAGCGTGTCAGCAACCCGGCCCGTATCAGCCGAGTCGCTCGGCGACGGCCGCGACGCGCTCGTCGGTCGCGGTCAGCGCGAGGCGCACGTGCTCGCTGGCGGTCGGACCGTAGAAATCGCCGGGAGCCGCGAGGATTCCGCGTTCGGCCAGCCAGTCCAGGGTGCCGCGGCAGTTCTCGCCCCGGGTCGCCCACAGGTACAGGCCCGCCTCGGAATGATCGATGCGGAATCCGGCCCCGAGCAGTGCCGCGCGCAGGATCTCCCGGCGCGCCCGGTACCGCTCGCGCTGGCGCGCCTCGTGGGCGTCGTCGCCGAGCGCGGCGGTCATGGCCGCCTGCACCGGCAGCGGCATGATCATGCCGGAGTGTTTGCGCACCTCCAGCAGTTCGGCGACGACAGTGGGATCACCCGCCACGAATCCGGCGCGGTAGCTGGCCAGATTGGAGGTCTTGGACAGCGAGTGCACCGCGAGCAGATTCGTGTGGTCACCGTCGCAGACCTCGGGATCGAGCAGCGACACCGCGCGGCCCTCCCAGGTCAGGCCCAGGTAGCACTCGTCGGAGGCGACGATCGCGCCCCGCTCGCGCGCGAAGGCGACGACCTTGCGCAGGTGATCGACGCCGAGCACCCTGCCGGTCGGATTGGACGGGGAATTCACGTAGATCAGCGCCGGATTGCGCGGACCGAGCCTGGTCAACCCGTCCGCGCGCAGCACCTCGGCGCCCGCGAGCAGCGCGCCGACCTCGTAGGTCGGATAGGCCACCTCCGGGATGACGACCAGATCCGCCGCGCCGAGTCCGAGCAGCCGCGGCAAACCCGCGATCAGTTCCTTGGTGCCGATCACGGGCAGTACGGCCGCAGGGTCGACCCCGGTGATGCCGTAGCGGCGCTCGAGCGCGCGCACGGCGGCGGCGCGCAATTCGGGCGTGCCGTGGGTGGCCGGATAGCCCGGCACCTCGGCCACCGAATCGAGCGCCGCCCGGATGAGGGGGTCGACCGGGTCGACCGGGGTGCCGACGGACAGGTCGACGATTCCGCCCGGATGCGCCGCCGCGACGGCCTTGGCCCCCGCGATCGTGTCCCAGGGGAAATCGGGCAGCAGACTGCTGACCCGCGCGCGTACCTTCACGCGCTCATTCACCCATCGGAGGGAGTTCTTTGATGAACGGCGGGTCGTAGTCCACCTTGCCGACCTTGGTCGCACCGCCCGGCGAACCGAGTTCGTCGAAGAAATCGACGTTGGCGTTCACGTAACCGCTCCACTGATCCGGCGTGTCGTCTTCGTAGAAGATCGCCTCCACCGGGCACACGGGCTCACATGCACCACAGTCAACGCACTCGTCGGGATGGATGTAGAGCATGCGGCCGCCCTCGTAGATGCAGTCCACGGGGCATTCCTCGATGCATGCCTTGTCCTTCACGTCAACGCACGGTTCAGCGATGATGTACGGCACTGCCGCTCTCCTAGTCTGTCCTCGCCTGCGGGAATGCTCCGCCTGCGAAACCCTATCCCGGCACCCCACGGTACTACCGGTCAGCCTGCCCTAACTTGTCCGGCTCCGCCCCCGGTAGACGCGGGTGCCACACCGATCCGCCGACTTCGACGCGACCACCCCGATCCTAGTGCCGCGCCGCCGAATCCGCCCTTCCACCGTGGCCACGCAAAGCCACGCGGCGCGGCGGACCGTGAGCTCATCCCGCGGCGATCGGAATGGGTCGCGCGGCCCGGTCCACGCGGCCGTAGACAGTGGTGCGCTCGCGCACCGGACGGCCGATGCCGTCGGCGATATCGCGCAGTTCGGCGACGGTCTTGGCGGAACCGTGCTGTGACCCGGCCATCCGGGAGATGGTCTCCTCCATGAGGGTGCCGCCGAGGTCGTTCGCGCCGCCGTCGAGCATGAGGCGGGTACCCGCGACACCGAGTTTGACCCAGCTGGTCTGGATATTGGGGATGCGCCCGTGCAGCATGATGCGGGCAAGCGCGTGCGCGGCGCGATTGTCGCGAATGGTGGGGCCCGGCCGGGCCGCTCCCGCGAGGTAGAGCGGCGCGCTCTGATGTACGAACGGCAGCAGCACGAATTCGGTGAAACCGCCGGTCTCGTCCTGGATTCCGCGCAGCACCCGCAGGTGGCCGACCCAGTGCATCGGGCTGTCCACGTGGCCGTACATCATGGTCGAACTCGACCGCAGCCCCACCTGGTGCGCGGTGGTGATGACCTCGATCCAAGCCGAGGTCGGCAGTTTGCCCTTGGTGAGCACCCACCGCACCTCGTCGTCGAGGATCTCGGCCGCGGTACCGGGAATTGTGTCGAGTCCGGCCTCCTTCAGCGCGACCAGCCAGTCCCTGATGCTCTGACCGCCGCGCGAGGCGCCGTTTACGACCTCCATGGGACTGAAGGCGTGCACGTGCATCGACGGCACGCGCCGCTTCACCGCGCGCACCAGATCGGCGTATCCGGTGACCGGCAGATCGGGATCGATACCGCCCTGCATGCAGACCTCGGTGGCGCCGTCGACGTGGGCCTCCCAAGCCCGGTCGGCCACCTCGTCGGTACTCAGCGTGAACGCGTCGGCATCGCCCTTGCGCTGGGCGAACGCGCAGAACCGGCATCCGGTGTAGCAGATATTGGTGAAGTTGATGTTCCGGTTCACCACGTAGGTGACCTCGTCGCCGGACACCTCACGCCGCAGCTGATCGGCCAGCGCCGCCACGGCCTCGAGATCCGTGCCGTCGGCGGTGGCCAGCGCCAGGTATTCGGCGTCGGACAGTCCGGCCGGATCGCGCTCGGCCGCGCGCAGGGCGGCCAGCACGTCCGCGTCGAGCCGCTCCGGCGCGGCGGTGACCAGATCGCGCGCCTGTTCGCGAATGGTGTCCCAGTCGCCGAAGGCGCCGACGATCTCCGCTCCCAACCCGGAATCACTTCGGCTTTCGGTACGACGACCGGTCACGTCGATGTCGGTGTCGAGATCGACGCGGCCCGTCGACTCCCAGGACTCGTCGGGCTCCTGCCAGGGCAGGCCCGTCGGCATCGCCTGTGGATCGGCCAAGCCGGTCGCCGCGTCGGTGAGCGCCGCGACGTGCGCGCCGATGCGCGGATCGATCCACGGATTGCCCGCGCGGACGTATCTCGGGTGCGCCGAGGTCCGTTCGACCAACCGGAATCCGGCCGCCTCGGTGATCTCGAGCAGAGTGTCCAGATTCGGCCACGGCCGTTCGGGATTCACGTGGTCGGGGGTCACCGGGGAGACCCCGCCCCAGTCGTCGATGCCCGCGTCGACGAGTGCGCGACATTCGGCTTCCGACACCAGATTCGGCGGCGCCTGCACCGGCACATCCGGTCCGAGCAGCAGCCTGGTGACCGCGATGGTGGCGCGGAACTCCTCGAACCCGGCATCGGGCGCGTCGCGCATGGGGGTATCGCCCTTGGCGCGGAAGTTCTGCACGATGACTTCCTGGATGTGCCCGAAAGCCTTGTGCAGCTTGCGAATCTCCATGATGGAATCGGCGCGCTCGGCGAGCGTCTCACCGATGCCGACCAGAATTCCGGTGGTGTAGGGCACCGACAGCCGCCCGGCGTCGGTGATGGCGCGCAGCCGCACCGCGGGGTCCTTGTCGGGACTGCCGTGGTGGCATTCGCCCTTCTCGGTGAACAGCCGAGTGGACGTGGTCTCGAGCATCATGCCCATCGACTGCGCCACCGGCTTGAGGCGGGAGATCTCCGCCCAGCTCATCACGCCCGGATTCAGATGCGGGAGCAGTCCGGTCTCCTCGAGCACGAGGATGGAGACGGCGCGCAGGTAGTCGAGGGTCGAGTCGTAACCGCGTTCGTCGAGCCACCGCGCCGCCTCCGGCCAGCGGTCCTCGGGCCGATCGCCCAGGGTGAACAGCGCTTCCTTACACCCGAGGGCCGCGCCCCGGCGAGCGATCTCGAGTACCTCGTCGGGTTCGAGGAACATGCCCTTGCCCTCGGCGCGCAGTTTTCCCGGCACGGTGACGAAGGTGCAGTAGTGGCATTTGTCGCGGCACAGCCGCGTCAGCGGGATGAAGACATTGCGCGAGTAACTGATGGTGCCCGGACGGCCCGCGGACCCCAGTCCGGCGTCGCGCACCCTGGCGGCACTGTGGCACAGATCGATGAGGTCGTCGCCGCGCGCGTGCAGCAGCACGACGGCCTCGTCCACATTGAGGGTCACACCGTCGCGCGCACGGCGCAGCGCCCGGCGCATGGCCGACGGCGTGGGCGGTGCCGGGGGAACACTCGGTGTCGCTAGCTCGGTCACGCCTTCGATCATGCGCTACCCATCCTTCGCTGTCTCACTCCAGTGCACCGCATCGGGCACACGCACGGCGACGGCGCCCGCGCGGCGCGGCCGTGAGCAGCACAACCTCACCGCGGCACGGCGTTATTCCGCGAATCCGTGCCACGATGGCAAGCATGTCGCCTCCGCGCACCATCCTGGCCGATCCGGCCTGGCGTCCGAGTCCCCGCGCGAAGCGTCTGTGGGGGCTGCGAGCCGGTCTTTTCTGGCTGATCCCGATCGTGGCCGTGCTGGTTTGGGCGTCCTTCGATGCCGATCGCCGCGGTTGGCAGGTCGTGGCGCTGTCCGCCGCGCTGGTCCTCGGGATCTTCAACGTGGTGGCGGTGCCGTTGTGGCGCTACGCGGTGCACCGCTGGGAGGTCACCGACGAGGCGGTCTACACGCGGGTGGGCTGGTTCAACCAGGAGAGCCGGGTTGCCCCGATCTCGCGGTTGCAGACCGTCGACACCGAACGCGGTCCGTTGGAGCGCCTGCTCGGCTTGTCGACTGTCACGGTGACCACCGCGTCCTCGGCGGGCGCGGTACGCATCGAGGCATTGGATCTGTCCGTGGCCGAGCAGACGGTGACACGATTGACCGAGATCGCCGCGCTGCACCGCGGAGACGCCACGTGAGCACGCAGGTCACCGAGGTCGAGCCGTGGCTGCGGCTGGACAAGCGAATGCTGTTGGTGCACCCGGTGACCGAGGTGGTCAAGTTCATCCCGGTGTTCGTCGGCACGCTCATCCTCGGCACCAGCAGCGGCAATCACGGCTGGAGTCTCGTCCCGCTCGCGCTGGTCGTGGGTTTCGCGCTGACCCGCTGGTTCACCACCACCTACCGGATCGGGCCCACCCACGTCGAACTGCGCACCGGCCTGCTCCGACGCCGGATGCTGTCGGTGCCGCGCTCCCGAATCCGTTCGGTTGACATCGAATCCGATCTGCTGCACCGCGCGCTCGGTCTCTCGGTGGTGGTGCTCGGTACGGGTCAGCAGGCCGATACCGGGGAGAAGTTCGAACTCGACTCCCTGGATCGCCGCCTGGTGCCCGCACTGCGCGCGACCCTGCTGACACACCTCACCGACGTCGTGAAATCCGAAGTCGAACAGTCGATTCCGTCCGCGCCACGGCACGCCGCCGGGCCGGGTGAGCGCGAGATCGGGCACTGGCGGGCGAGTTGGGTCCGCTACGCGCCGCTCTCGCTCACCGGATTCGCGGTCGTCGCCCCCATCGCGGGCGCGGCCTTCCAGTACGGCCTCGGCGAGGTCTTCTTCCGTTCCACCGCCGTGCACGCACTCGAGGACGGCACCGCGGCACTCGTCGCCGCGGCGGCGATCGGACTGTTCGCGGCGATCTTCGTGCTGGTCAGCGCGGCGGCATGCACCCGTTATCTCGCAACGTATTTCGGCCTGCGGGTACTCGACAGCGGTCGCACCCTGCAACTGCGCCACGGCCTATTCACCACCCGCCAGATCACCCTGGACCTGGCGCGCTTTCGCGGCGCGACCGTGAACGAGCCCCTGCTGCTGCGCATGGCGGGCGGCGCGGAACTCGAGGCGATCATGGTCGGGGAGAATTCGCGCCAGAAACTGCTTCCGCAAGCGCCCCGGTCCGCGGTGGAGCGCACCCTCGCCGAACTGCTCGCCTCCCGCGCGGCCCTCCCGGGCGCCGATTCCGCGCCGGATACCGCGGAAGTCACTTCCGCGCAGTCGAATACGGGAGCGGTGGTCAGTACGCAGGGCACGGTCGCGCTGATCCCCCACGGACCCGCCGCCCGCCGCCGCCGCCACACCCGCGCACTCGCCCTCCCCGGCGGCGCCGCCGCGGCACTGCTGCTGCTCGCCGTGCTCGGGTTCGCCTTCTCCCCGTGGTGGTGGCTGCTGCCCGCGCTGACGGCCGTCGCGGCACTCGCGCTCGCCGAAGATCGCTACCGCGGCCTCGGTCACGCCGTCCTTCCCGCCACCGCCGCCACCCGCGCCTGGCTCATCACCCGCTCCGGTTCCCTCGACCGCGACCGCGACTGCCTCGAGGGCCCCGGCATCATCGGCTGGACGGTCCGACAGTCCTTCTGGCAGCGCCGCTCGGGCGTGGCGACGGTGGTCGCCGCGACCGCCGCGGGCAAGAAGCGCTATCTCGTCGTCGACGTCCCACTGGAACAGGCATACGCCCTGATCGAAGCCGTGACCCCGGGTCGCATCGGCATCGACGGCGATCAGCCGACGCGGGGCGCCCGGTGACATGCCGCTCGTCCGCGTGCGGATCGAACGACCCGCCTCAGCTCGCGACCAGTGAGCGGGTGTAGGCGTAGAACAGCGGCGGCACGAGGCCGCACAGCAGCAGCGCCAGCGTGGGCCAATCGCTGAGGAGCATGATGTCGCCGCCCGGACCGCTGACCGAACTTGCCAGGAAGCCGAACAGCCACGCCGCCACCGGCAGCAAGGCGACGCCGGGCCGGTCGGTGAGCGTGCGCATGGCCGCGACCAGCAGCACGTTCAGCACCGCGGCGAGCAGGGCGGTGATCGGAAAGGCGACCGCGCCGTCGTGCAGACTCGCGGCGAGTCCGGCGGGGGCGGCCACCACTTCGGGCTCCGGCGCGGGCAGGGTGCCGCTGCCGAGGTAGATCGGCAGGTACAGCACCTCGAAGACGAGCGTGAACAGGCCGCTGAACACGATCAGCACCATGACCGCGACGGCGGCGGGGCCGCCCTTGGCGGTCGCCGTCACGGAACGGGCGGGTAGCCGAGCAGTGTGAGCAAATGACTCTGCATATCGACGAAGGCGTACAACGCCGACATATACAGCTCGTGCTGGGCGGGCCAATTCGGTTTCAAGCTGTCCACGAACGCCACGATCGCGTCCTGGAGGTCCCAGTTGTACATACCCGAAGTCTATTCGGCGGTGTTCCGGTGCGGTGGACGATGCCGCTACAGTCCGGCGAGCAGATCGTGCTCGCGCCCGTCCGTCCCCGACGGCCCGCGGCGACCGCGCACCAGCACGTAGTGCTCCTCCGGCAGCACCGGTTGCGCGACATTGTTCGACAGCGCGAACTCCCGACCGGACGCGGCCACCGTGACCTGAGTGGCGTGGGCCCGCAGCGCGGCCCGTTTGGCGGCGAGCACATCGGAGACCTCGATCGTGGTGGTCACCGAATGACTGGGCACACTGGCCAATTCGTTCGCGCCCGGTAGTCGCCAGCCCTTCGGCAACGCGCCGGGCAGGCCCGCTATCGTGCGCCGGGCCAGCGTCTCGGTGTGTATCCGCAGCATGTCGGCGTCGGTCACCGTCCAATAGAACTTCGGTGTGTCCCAACCCTGTTCGGCCGCCGCGGCCACGGCCTCGGTCGTGACCTCGTGCGCCCGAACGTGATCGGGATGGCCGTAGCCACCGCGCGGGTCGTAACCGATCACCACCCGCGGCCGGACCTCGAGCAGGGTCGCGGTGAGTGCCGCCACGGCCTGCTCGCCCGAATGGACGAACGCGCGCGGATTGCGCGCCGAGGGCGTACCGGCCATCCCCGAATCCCGCCAGCGGCCCGCGCCGCCGAGGAAACGCGGGGCGTCCACGTCCAGCGCCGCCAACGCCGCTGTCAACTCCAGGATTCGGTAGCCGCCGAGCTGATCGGCCTTGTCGGCGGTGAGCTGGGCCCACCGTTCCCCGATGACCTCGCCCTCCTCGCCAAGGGTGCAGGTCACCACCGTGACCGGGACGCCGCGGCGGCGATACAGCGCGATCGTGCCGCCGGTGGTGATGGACTCGTCGTCGGGATGGGCGTGCACCAAGAGGATTCCGCCGTTCACGCGCCCACCACCCAACGGACCGGGACGACTCGGGACCGTCCAACGATCAGTGCGCACGCCTCCACATCGGCACCATATCGCACCGCGCAGCCGGCCGATCGGCTACGGCAGCCGCTGCCACATGGCGGCGTCACCGAAGATGCTGACCTGGATGGCGCCGCTCAGCGAAGCGCCGTCCACCCGCGGACCGGCCGCGGCGACCACGTTGTCCTGCACGATCGGCAGCACCGTCGACAGTCCCCACAGCACCGGTTCGGCATCGCCGAGCACCCGTCCCACGTCGATACCGCGGATCGCGGCATCGATCGAGGGTTGCAGGCCCGGATCGCATATCCCGGACAGATTGCTCGGCGCGCGCCGCGCGATCTCCACCGCGGTCGACGTATCACCGTCGCCGGTTCCGGTTTCCGCGGGCGGACAGCCGAATCGCGAGGCCAGTACCGTCGCCGGATCGGCGCCCGCGACCTCCCAGCCGACGACGGCGTCCACCCCACCGCCGACCAATTCCGTCCCGTAGAGCTCGTCGCGCGCGAGATTGCGCACGCTCGCGTCGATTCCGGCGCTGCGCAACTGGTCGACCGCGGTATTGGCCACCGCCAGCGCCGTCGCGTCACCGGTCACCGCGCCGATCCTGATCACCAGCGCCTTGCCGTTCTTGGCGACCAGCCGCGGCTGTTGCGCGGGCGAGGTCGGCGAGGCCACCGGCGGCTGCTCGGCCGCGCGCCGATAGCCCGCCTCGGCGAGCAGTGCGAACGCCTCGTCCGCCGACGGGCGCGCGGGCATGGTCGGGGTGTAGCCCGGATCCGACGGCGCGAGGATCTGCGCGCGCACCGGATCCACCCAGCCGCCGGTCTGCGCGCCGACCGTGGCGAGCAGGGCCGGGTCGAGCAGGGCGAGCACACCGCGCCGGACCCGGACGTCGGCGAGATCGCCGTTGCGGCCGTTGAGGACGAATTGCAGTTCGCGGGCCTGCGGCATGATCGCCGTGCGCACCGAGGGAATCGCCGCGAGTTGCGCCTGGGTCGCGATGCCGCCGTGGGTCAGCGCCATCTGCGCGTCCGCCGTGCGCAGGGAATCCGCGAGCTGGGCCGGAGTTCCACCGCGGCGCAGCAGGATCTGATCCGGCGCGGCGGGCGTACCCCAGTACCGGTCGTTGCGCTCCAACTGGATCTCGTCGCGACCGCGGTCGACATTCTTGATCTGGAACTGACCGCCGGACACCCGGATCTGCGAACCCCAGCCCTCCTGGAATCCGCTGGGCGAATCCTTGATCAGGTGCGAGGGCAGCAGGTTCGCGAACAGTCCGCGCCAAGCCGGATACGGCGCGTTCATCCGTACCGTCACCAGTTTGCCGCCCTCGGCGGAACTCACATCGGTGATCATCCGGTAGCCCGCGGAATCGGACGTGCCCGGCTGGGTGATCATCTGCTGCCACAGGAAGCGGAAGTCCTCGGCGGCGATCGGCGCGCCGTCGGACCAGTTGGCCTGGTTGCGCAGCGTGTAGGTGATCGTGAACGGTTCCTGCGAGGTGACCTCCGCCGACACCACCAGCGCGGTATCGGCCACCCATTCGGTGGCGCCGGGCACCGCCGGATTGGGCACGGGCCGGAACGGACTCGGCAGCACCATGGAGCTGACCGCCGCGGTGGCAGGCGACTGATCGGCGCGCAGATGGGGATTGAAACCGATGCCGATATCGTCGATGGCGACCACCACGGTGTGCTTACCCGGTTTGGCCTGCGTCGTCTTCGGGCTGTCGGTGCTCTCGATGGGCGGCGGCGGATTGGCGGCGCAGCCCGCGAGCATCGCCGCCGCCACAGCCGCCGCCGTCACCATCGCCGGTCTCACGCGCCTCGTCGCGCGTCGTCTTGCCCCCGAACTCACGCTGGGCACTCTACCCAGCACGGCCCGAAGCGGGCCACGGGAGCAGAGGCGGCCGGTCCGGGCTTTCGTTCCGCGCGTTCGCACTACAACGCGGCCCGGTCCCGCGCCTTTCGCCGGGACAGCTCCCGGCCGCGCTCGGTGGCGCCGAGTATGACCTTGCGAACCCGCACGATCTCGGGGGTGACCTCGACGCATTCGTCGGCGGCGCAGAACTCCATCGCGCCCTCGAGATCGAGTTGCAGCGGCTTGGCGAGGGTCTCCATGACATCGGCGGTGGAGCTGCGCATATTGGTCAGCTTCTTCTCGCGCGTGACATTGATGTCGAGATCCTCGGCGCGCGGATTCACCCCGACCACGTGACCCTCGTAGGTGTCGGCGCCCGGTTCGACGAAGAACTGCCCCCGGTCGGCGAGCTGGATCATCGCGAACGGCGTCACCGAACCGGCGCGGTCGGAGACCAGCGATCCGGTGTGGCGGGCGCGGATCTCACCGGCCCACGGCGCGTAGCCGTGCGCGACGGCATTGGCGATACCCGTACCGCGGGTCTCGGTGAGGAAGTCGGTGCGGAAGCCGATGAGACCGCGCGAGGGAACGATGAATTCCATGCGCACCCACCCGGCGGCATGGTTGTTCATCTGGACCATCTTGCCCTTGCGCGCGGCCAGCAGCTGAGTGACCGCGCCGAGATACTCGTCGGGGCAGTCGATGGTCAGCTCCTCGAACGGCTCGTGCACCTTGCCGTCGACCTGGCGGGTGACCACCTGCGGTTTGCCCACGGTGAGTTCGAAGCCCTCGCGGCGCATCTGCTCGACCAGGATGGCCAGCGCCAGCTCGCCTCGGCCCTGCACCTCCCAGGCGTCGGGTCGACCGATGTCGAGCACGCGCAGCGACACGTTGCCGACCAGTTCCGCATCCAGGCGGGCCTTGACCATGCGCGCGGTCAGCTTGTGACCCTGCACCCGGCCGACCAGCGGCGAGGTGTTGGTTCCGATGGTGACCGAGATGGCGGGCTCGTCGACGGTGATGCGCGGCAACGCGACCGGATTGTCGATGTCGGCGAGGGTGTCCCCGATCATGATGTCCGCGATGCCCGCGATCGCGACGATGTCACCGGCCACCGCGACCTCGCCCGGACGCCGTTCCACGCCGACGGTCTGGAGCAGTTCGGTGATCTTGACCTGTTTCACGCCGTCGGCGTGCATCCAGGCGACGTTCTGCCCCTTGCGCAGTTCACCGTTGTGGATGCGCACCAGGGCGAGGCGGCCGAGGAAGGCCGAGGCGTCGAGGTTGGTGACGTGTGCCTGCAACGGCGCGGTCGGATCACCCTTGGGGGCGGGAATGTTCTCCATGAGCACGTCGAACAGCGCGTCCAGATTCTCGGCGTCGGGCGCGTTGCCGTTCTCCGGGCGCTGTTTGGACGCCTTGCCCTCACGGCCGGAGGCGTAGAGCACCGGTAGGTCCAGGGCGAGTTCGGCGGCCTCGGCGGCGGCGTCGTCCAGGTCGGAGGCCAAGTCGAGCAGTAGATCGTGGCTCTCCTCGACGACCTCCTCGATGCGGGCGTCGGGCCGGTCGGTCTTGTTGACGACCAGGATCACCGGCAGCGAGGCGGCCAGCGCCTTGCGCAGCACGAATCGGGTCTGCGGCAGCGGACCTTCGGAGGCGTCGACCAGCAGGACGACACCGTCGACCATGGAAAGGCCACGCTCGACCTCACCGCCGAAATCGGCGTGTCCGGGAGTGTCGATGACGTTGATCACAGTCACCGAGCCATCGGGGTGATGACGGTGGACCGCGGTGTTCTTGGCGAGAATCGTGATGCCCTTCTCGCGCTCGAGATCGCCGGAGTCCATCACCCGATCGACGAGTTCGGCCCGTTCGGCGAAGGCGCCGGACTGCCGGAGCATGGCGTCGACCAATGTCGTCTTACCGTGGTCGACGTGGGCCACGATGGCGACATTGCGGAAATCGCGTGCAGACGACACGCCTGAATCCTCCTGCTGTTGGGTATAGGTGCCGGCCGACCCCTGCAAACAGGCGGAGAAGCGAGACTCACCGGGCATCACGGCCGTTTACACCCTACCGTCCGCCCGCGCGCCACCACCGGCCAGGCGTCCGACCGAGGGTGGGCCGACCCGAAAGTCCGGTTTCGCGACATGCCGCGGAGTTCCCGGCCGAACGCCGGAGGAAACCCGCGCCGCGGGGTACAACGAGGATATGAGTACCCCGTTGTTGACCGAATCCGAGATCGTCGAAGCACTCGCCACGCTCCCGGGCTGGAGCAGGTCGGGGACGGCGCTGACCAGGTCGATCCAGGCCGATTCCTTCCCGGTCGGAATCGAACTGGTCCGCGCGGTGGCCGAGGTCGCCGAGGCGACGAACCATCATCCCGACATCGATATCCGCTGGCGCACGATCACCTTCACGCTGTCCACCCATTCCGCGGGCGGAATCACCGGACTGGATCTGGCGCTGGCTCGGGAGATCGATCGGCTCGCGCCGAAATTCGCGGGCGGCGACGTCCCGAACGAATGACCCAGCAGTAGAACACCAGCGCGCCGAAGACGTTCACCGTCCCCAGCCACGACAACACGCCCGGCCGCGAGATCTCCCAGATCGTCGGTTGCAGGAACGACAGCAGCCACGACACGCCCGCGAGCATGGTCACCAACCAGTACCCGGCGAGGACGCGCGCGCCGGGTGCGGTGCGCAGCGGTCCGTAGATCAGCCACAGCACCGTGGGCAGCAGCCAAACCCAGTGGTGCGACCAGGAGATGGGCGAGACCAGCAGCCCGAACAGCTGGACCACCACCAGGGCGCCGAGCCGGTCCTCGGATTCCAGCGCCCGCCAGGCGAAGAAGGCCAGCGCCGCGACCACGAGCACGCCCGCGATCCACCACGGCCCGGATTCCACGTCGTAGCCGAGGATGCGGCTGAACGCGCCGCGCAGCGACTGGTTCCACACCGACCCGACCGGGCCGATCCGGTCGGCGTCCCCGAGAAGGGTGCCGAAGTACCTGGTCGCTTCGTGCTTGTTGATCAGATAGCTGATGCCGACGGTCGCGCCGAAGACCACCGCCGACCACACCACCGTGGCCCAGCGCCGCCGTGCGACGAAGTAAAGCCCGGTGATGGCGGGAGTGAGTTTGATGCCCGCGATGAGGCCGACCAGTCCGCCGGAGATCCACCAGCGTGAACTGCGCACCGCCAGCATGGCCCCGAATACCAGGAACACATTGACCTGGCCGTAGTCGAGTGTGGTGCGCACCGGCTCGGTCCACATGCCCACCGCGGTCCAGGCGAGGATGACGGCCTGCCTGCCGGGCTCGCGCGATCGTTCGACACCGAGCAGCAGCTCCATGCTGAAACGCACGACCCCGTAGAGCGCGGCCGCGGTGGCGAACAGCCAGCCGATGGCCACCGCGCTGAAGGGCAGCAAATGCAGCGGGAAGAACACCACCGCCGCGAAGGGCGGATAGGTGAACGGCAGCGGGAAGTCGGGGGTCTTGTCCGCGTAGGTGTAGTCGTAGAGTTCGTCGGTGAGCAGATCGGCCGACCCGTTCACGTAGACATGCAGGTCGACGAAATTCATTCCATTGTCCGCGAACAGCATCCACGCCAAGCGGACCAGCACGGATACCGCGAGCGCCGACGCCGCCAGCGGTAAGGGTATGGCGGTCGGACGCGATGGTGTCCGAGCGCTCTCTCGATTCAAATCCCTGACTTTCGAGTCGGAGCGGATCGCCTGCCGCGACCCGCCGAAAAAATTGTCTCGGTGTGTTCGTCGGCGCGAGCCGAAGGCTCGGACTACATTAACCGGAGGCCGTCGTCCCAGGTTCGGCTGCCACATGCCGCGAACGTCGACGCATGTGCGTACAGTGGATTACCGCTGATAACATTTGCATCACCTTCACCACAGGTAACACCCGCAGCGCGCTACCTTCTGATGACACTGATTCGTCCACGGCGCTGCCGGGACATTCGCCGCTGTACAACTCGGTGGCTGTGTCCCTAGAGTGACCCCCGAAACGATGGTATTTTGCATCGCTCCAGATGTACCCGAAGGTAAGGACGGCTAGACCAGTGCTTCGCACCCGAGGAACGCGGATCGCGTTGTCCGCTCTCGCCCTGGCGGCGAGTGCTTCGCTTGCCGCGCCGACCGCAGTCGCGGCCCCCGCGCCCGCGCCCGCCGCGGCCCCCAGCAGCATCCCCATGGTTCCCGAAGGCGTTCCCGTGGATGCGCTGGCCGCGCTTACCCCGGCCATCGTCGGCTCCATCGCGGGTCCGGCCGATATCGCGGGCGGACCGCAGTCGGCCATCCTGGCCCAGGCGCGCGCACTGCTCGCCACGCTGAATCTGCCACCGCAGATCAAGTCGACACTCGAGCGGATCATCACCTTCCTCGACGGCAGCGGCGGCGGCGGCCCTGAACTGCCGCAGGACGGCCCGGTCATCGCGCAGTTCCTCTACCCGAGCATCGGTAAGGGCTGTATCAGCGACTCCGCCGACTCGATCGGCACGGCGCTGGCCGTGCCCGGTCCCGCGCAGCTGCCCCCGCCCGGCCCGGCCGCGGGTGAGACCGGCTTCGTCTTCACCGCGCTCGGCACCAAGTCGCCGACCGCCGTGCAGAATCCGCCCATGACCGTGCAGTGGCTGAACCTTGACACCCGTCAGAGCGGCGTCGTCCCGCTGACCGACGAGGCCAAGATCAACCCCGACGGTCCGGCCACCCTCTCGGCCATCGTGAACACCGGATCGGGCCGCATCGTCGCCGTCATCGGCGGTTCGCTCACCACGCAGGCGCCCGACGCCGCGCCGCGCACCTGCTCGTTCCTGCCGACCCTCGGCTTCTTCACCGTCTAGTCCGCACCCCGAGTCGCCGCAGGCCGCACCGCGCGGCAGGCGGCGACTCGCGCGTGTCTGTGGTAGACCGAAGATATGGCGACTGTCGAGGCACCCGCACGACCTGTCCCCCCGATTCCGAGCGGTCATGTGATCCGCAGCAGGCGATCACGCCGGTCGATCCTGAGCTTCCGTTCGGAGGGCTCGATCCTGTCGATCGGCTCGGCGTATTCGATCCTGTCCATCGGCAGCGTCGGCTCGGTGCTGTCGGTGGGCTCGGTCGGATCGTTCGCCTCGGTGTTCTCCTCCGGCTCCTTCGCCAGTCTGGGCTCCGCCTTCTCCGGCCTGTCGCGCTGGTCGCTGTTGGCCTGGCACGGCGATCACGAGTGCCCGGATTCACGGCCTGCTCTTCGAGTGGTACCGGACGACGAACCCGATCTGCGCGCCGATCCGGCGTGTCACTGCCAGACGTAGCTCACCACTGCCCGTATTCCGGCCGCAGTACCGCGTTGAGGTCGACGCCGACACCGTCGACCGCGCGCTTGTCGATCTCGAACTGGTGCAGATGCGCCGCGGGATGGATATAGCCCTTCGGCGATCCCCAGTTGTGCTGCCAGAACCAGGAAGCCAGGCCCGCGATCCTGGCCAGTTCTATGGTCGGTGCGTTCGCGTATATGCCGACTCGTTGCTTGCCGAGCACCGACTGCCAGCCCGCGAGATAGGGCGCGATCATGGTCGCGAAATCGATCGGTCCCGGATTGTCATCGATGGATGCGTAGATGGGCACGGTGTCGGGGCCGCCCGCCGCGCGGTGCAATTCCAGTCCGCGCCGGGCGTGCCGCTTGCCCGCTTCGAGTCCGCCGCGCCAGTCCGCGGTGGCGCCCTTGCCGTATTGGTAGTTCGACACGATGGTCAGTCCGGCTTCGTGCAGCGCGTCGACCTCATCGGCGAGCAGGGGTTTGCCCTCCATCCACTCCGCGCCGGGTCTGCGGTCGGAGACGTAGCGGATGACGCCGATATGGCCTGCGTCCCGAATGGCCAGCGCCGCAGGCACGCCGCCCGCGTAGTCGAGCAGGGTGCCGAGATGCGCGGTGGCGGCGGCACCGGCGGGGGATATCGCGGAGGCGGTCGCGCCGGTGACGGCGGCCGCCGCGGTGAGGGCGAGTAGTTCACGTCTGGATAGCGGAGTGAAACGCATCGCGGACTCCTTCACGCGGCCCCCCGTAATGGAAAGCGACAGCGTGCCCGGCGCACCTTCCCCAAATCCATTCGCGCGCCGGGAGCCTCGAACGTGGTCTCATTTCACCACATTCACATGGGAACCGCTAGACCCATCGGACCCATTCACCACACTCGCCACAGTGGTAACCCTCAGCCGAGTTTGTCCAAGTGCGCCGCGACGTCGATGACGCGCTCGGAGGCGTCATCGAGTTGGTCACGCACGACCTTGACGACCTGCGCGACGATCTGTTTGCGCATCTTGGCCAGCGCCCCGAGGGTGGCGGCTCGCAGACCGTGGGCGGTGAACTCCAATCGGATGTCCTCGGCTCGCGGCGGCGGCACGTCGATCACCACGAGCAGCGGATCGGCCGCCCGCACGGTCAGAACCAGCGGAATCTCCACGTCGGCGCGGTAGTGATTGGACTTCAGCACATCGACGGTGATGTCCAAGCGCACCGGCACGATCAGATCGAAGGATACCGGCGTCCGCGGGGAATCCGACACCGCGCGCTCGTGCACACGCGGCAGCCGAATCGCCCCTTGCACGGTGAGCGTCGCCTTCTTCCCCGGACCGGCTCGCAGCGGCCCGATCTCGATACCGCGTCCGGCCATGCGCTCGGCCACCTCGCTCACCCGCTCACGGGTCACGATGCGTTCGAAGAAGCGGTGGCCGAATTCGCCGTAATCGATCCAGTCGAAGTCGAGACGTTCCCGATGCGGTGATCGGGCGCCGTCGATGATGGCCTGCACGTCGAAGACGCGGCCGCGCCGGGCCTGTGGTTCGGCGAGGATGCCGTTCACCCGATTGGCGACCTCGCGCTGCACCATGCCCGCGATGGGGTCGAGCAGCCACTCCCAGGCGGAGTCCACGGCCTGCGCCCGCAGCACCAGACTCACGTCGTTCGGCCGCACCGACGCGATGTCGATGACGATCAGCAGTGGGTCGGCGGTGCGGGCGTGCAGAGTGAGATCGATGTGCACGACCGCGGACACGCGCAGTCGGCGTCCGCCGAGCAGCACCTTCATGGTCAGGGAGATGGGTACCGTGAGCTCGAAGATGACGTGGGTGGGGTGCCGTGAGATGGCGGGCTCGCCCATCTTGCCCTCGGCGACGAATCCGGCGAGTCCCGCGGGTCCGATGGAGAACGGGCCGATGGTCACCCCCTGACCCGCGATACCGGCGACCGCGGCCACGATCCGCTGTTCGGTCACCGCGCGGGTGACGAAGCGTTCGCCGAATTCGGCGTAATCGATCCAGACCGGATCACCGCCGGTCTCGTCGGTCGCCTGCGTCATCGGCTCCATCGGATGTTCCGGACCCCTCAGCTGTGGACAGGACATCGGACACGGTACGCGAATATCGGGAGTGCTCGGCTCGCTCGGGTGCGCGGGGGGAGCCCTGTCCTGCTGATGAGGGGGTAGCAGGACAGGGCTCGGGCGACAGCGCTGCCGGGCGCTGTCTACTCAATGGTAAGTCTTCGAGCCGAACTCTCAGAACCGGTACGGTCTCACCATTTCGGCTGAGCGGCAATGATTCTCACAATCTTAACCTCACAGCCTGCCGAAGCCCACGGCGCCGGGCACCTCGGACAGACGGAATCGGTGGATGCGCACCGTGCCGTTCTCGTTGCCGCCGATCGTCGTGACCGTGCCGTTCGCCGCGGTCAGCACGAGATTGGTGTGCTGGCCGAACGGCCCGGGAGCGTCGTAGAGCAGCACGTCTCCGGTGCTCGGCAGGTAGTCGGCATCTATGGGGACGAAACGCCCGACGCCCCGGTAGTACTCCTGCAAGGTGTACACCCCCGGTATCCGCCACGAGCCCGAATTGGGGTTCGCCAGCGGGACGCCCGCCTCACGCATGACCCAACTGACGAAATCCGCGCACCACGGCTCACGTGCGCCCTCGGCGTAATCGGGCCCGCTCCGAGGATGCGCGAATTCGCGTTCCAGCACATCCACCAGCGACTTACGGACGGGACTCAGGTCCGACCGGTCGAGGCGGGGGAACACGGTCAGCGCCTCCCCCGCTATCGCGGCCTGCGTCGAATGCTCCCGCCACCACCGGTCACCCGCGACCGCGCCCGCGCCCGCGCCGACCAGGGCGACGACAACCGCCCACACGATCCACACGCGCGATCGCACCGCGCCACGCTCCGCCATATCCCCCGATTCCTCCCCGGTACCGCCGTCGACGTTCGACGCGGTGTCCCCACTATAGGTCGCGTCGATCCCGGCCGGTCCGAGGTGGAGCCCCCACCGGCACGGCATACCGCGCAGACCGTCATCGAGCGGATCACCGTCGGCGTGGTGGCGGCGATCCACGCGCGCGGTCGCACCGGCGCGCCGCCCTACCGAATCGGTCGCGGCGCCGTGACACGGGCGCGGTTACGGCGGAACCGACCGTCCGACGGTGTTGCCGGCACGTATCGTTCTCCGCGCGAAGCGAATTCGGCCGTGCCGTCCCCTCCACCGAACACCGACCGTGCATGCCTGGTGTCCGACCGTCGAACGGGCGATCGTCCCGCCGCCCCCGGCGCGGCGAGACGCGGTCGCTCCGGCCGCTCGAATCGCCCCTTCCCGATTCGGCGCCGCGGCGACGACCGCGCCTGTTTCCCGTTGGCCTCCGGCGAACCGAACGGCCGGAATCGAGTTTTGCGTAGCGCAACAGGCATGGTCAAACATGTTCGCTGTCCCAATTTGTCCCACTTCGACACCGCCGGAAGGTAGGTGACCGCACGATGGCCGACCCCCATCGCACCATCGCCCGCTACCTGAGGGAGCGCCGCGAGGCGGGCGGCATGACCCGGACCGCGCTGGCCAAGGCGGCCGATATCTCGCCTGGTTTGATCCAGAAGATCGAACAAGGTACGCGCACACCGACCCTGGACGCGCTGGCGACGCTGTTCGACGCGCTCGAGGTGCCGCCGACGCTGCGCGACCACATCATCGGCCTGACCCTGCCGAGCCGCCTCGACCCGGCGCAGAGCGCCGAGTCGAGGACCGTGCTGCCCGCGGATCTGGCTCTGCTGCACAGCATTCCGCATCCGGCCTGCTTCCAGTCCCAGCCGGATTTCGATGTGCTGGCCGTCAACGCGGCATGGACACATTGGTTTCCGGGCTGTGATCCGGGGACCAACATCATCGAATGGATGATGTTGCACCCGGCCGCCAAGCGGCTGCTGCCGCAATGGCGCAGGCAGACCCATTTGATGGTCTACGCGTTTCGCATCATGGGCCCGGGACTCGTGCCGCCGGAACGCATCGCCGCGATCGTGCGCGCCTGCGAGCGGGCGCCGGAGTGGGCCGAACTATGGAGCACCGAGGTGGCGCCGCACGATATCCCGCGGCCCACCGTCACCGTGCGCGATCCCGATACCGGCGAGGATCGGGAAATGTACGCGGGGAATCTCAAATTCGATTTCCCGCGTCGCCACTGGTGGATGTATTCGCTGGTGCCGGCCGCCTAGCCGATCAGCCCGCGCTGTCGGCCTCGCGCACCGCGGGCGCGGCAACCACCTCGCGGCCCATCGGGATGAGAGCGGTGAGCACGATCGCCAGCACGGCCGCCGCCATCGCGATGAAGAACGTGGTGTGGAACCCGTCGCGGGAGGGCAGCGCGCGACCGCCGTAAGTGATGGTCATGTGGGCCAGCACCACGCTCATGACGGCCGCGGAGGTCGAGGTGCCGATCGAGCGCATGAGCGAGTTCAGGCCATTGGCGGCGGCGGTCTCGGTGATCGGGACCGCGCCCATGATGAGCGCGGGCATAGCCGCGTAGGCGAGCCCGACGCCGCCCGCGACGACCAGCGCGGCCACCAGGATCTCCCACACGCTGCTCATCAGCACCACCGCGCTGAGGTAGCCGATCGCGATGACCGCCGATCCGACCATGAGCGTGACCTTGGGGCCCCGCGCGGCCGACAGACGTGCCGACACCGGCGAAAGCAGCATCATGACGATGCCGGTCGGTGCGAGCACGAGGCCCGCCTCGACCATCGAGAGCCCGAAGCCGTGGCCGGTGCCCTCGGGCGCCATGAGCAGTTGCGGGAAGCTCAGCGACATGCCGTAGAGCGCGAAGCCGACCGCAATGGAGGCGAGATTGGTGAGCAGCACCCGTGGCCGCGCCGAGACACGGATATCGACCAGCGGGGATTTCCGCCGGAGTTCGAACCAGCCCCAGACGAGCAGGACCACCGCCGAGACCGCGAACAGCATCAGGATCGTGGGGCCGGTCCAGCCCCAGTCGGCTCCCTTGGTGATGGCGACCAACAGCGCGAGCAGGGCGATCGACAGTCCGACGGCGCCGCCGAAGTCGAAGCGCGCGGGGGTGCGCACCGGCGATTCGGGGACGAAGACGAAGACCGCGATCGCGCACAGCACGCCCATGCCCGCGGCGGTCCAGAACAGCGTGTGCCAGTCGGCGTTCTGCGCGATGAGCGCCGCGGTGGGCAGGCCGATGGCGCCGCCGACGCCGAGGGTGGCGCTCATGATGGCCATGGCCGAGCCGACGCGTTCGGGGGGCAGTTCGTCGCGCATGATGCTGATGCCCAATGGGATCGCGCCCACGGCCGCGCCTTGCAGCGAGCGGCCGACGATCTCGGGGATCAGCGCGGAGAAGCTCGCGCAGATGACCGAACCCGTGATGAGCAGCAGCAGAGTGACGAACAGGATGCGGCGCTTGCCGAACATGTCGCCGAGGCGACCGCTGATCGGGGTGGCGACCGCGCCCGCGAGCAGGGTCGAGGTGATCACCCAGGAGGCGTCGGACGCGGAGGTGTCGAGCAGTGTCGGCAGTAGCGGAATGATCGGGATGACCAGTGTCTGCATGAGCGATACGACGATGCCCACCATGCCGAGAGTGCCGATGAGCACGGCGGGCGCGGGCGGTCGCCGTTTACCGGTCTTCGAGACGGCCGCGGCCGCGTCGGCAGTCAGGGACATGAATGTGTACGGTACACATGTTGTGTATGGTGCACAATTTGCTCTCGGCGTGTGGCGAACGACATAGTGTGTGCCATGTCGGATCAGACCCCCGCCGACCCGGCGGCGCTGCGGCGGCTCGTCTTCGAGCTGACGCTGCTGTCCCGGCACTATCCGGCCTCCATGCTGCGCCGCCCCGGATTCCAGCTCGACCGCTCCGCCTACGTCATCCTGACCAGGCTGGAGCTGGATTCCCCGCTGAGCCTGCGCGAACTGTCCGTGGCCCTCCAAGTCGACATCTCCACGATCAACCGGCAGATCGGGGCCATGCTCAAACAGGACCTGGTCGAACGGGTGCCCGATCCCGAGGGCGGTATCGCACGCAAGATCCGGGCGGGCGAAAAGGGTCTGGCGCTGCTGGCCGAGGATCGAGCCCGAAGTCAGGACGGCATCGGCGCGGTGGTCGCGCACTGGTCGGCCGAGGATATCGACCGATTGGGAACGATGATCGCCCGATTCAACGAATCCATCGAACAACTCGAGGACAATCGCTGGCCGCGGCCGTCCTGATCGCCCCCGGCGCGATCTTCCGGCAAATCGCCCGCTCCCCGAGGAACCGCCGCGTCGCCCACCACGCGGCGGCTAGGCTGCGCACCCGTGGGACACCGCCATCGAAGCACCTCGCGCGCGACCTGGCTCTCCTTGGACAACTACCTGGTGGGCGCACTGGGACTCGTCATCGCGGCGGCACTCGGCACCGTCGCCGCCACCGTGGCCCTGTCCGGGCACTACCTCGCGGCGGTCGCGATGACCGCGCTCGCCCTCGCCTTCGCACTGCCCGCCGCCTACCAGGCCGTCGGTGAATTGTTCGCCATCGCGCTACTGATCGGCACACTTTTGGTCTTCGCGCTGCTGACACCCGCGCTGGCGGTCAGTCCGGCGCTGCGCAAGCGGGCCCGAAAGTACTGGTCGAACGCCCGGCGCTGATCCACCCGGATGAATTCCGCTCGGCATGGGCGGAATTCGATCATGAACGGGGACTTCGCGGCGATCGGCCCGTTTGAGAGCCGGATTTCGAGGCATCACCGGACAGAAGGCTCGTCGAAGGAGAACCCCGTGTCGTCCGGAATCTTGATCCTCGTGATCGTCGTGGTCCTGGTCGTACTCGCGGGCGCGGCAATGTTGCTGTGGCCCGCGGTACGCAGCCGCCGCCTACGCTCGACATTCGGCCCAGAATACGAACGCATCGTGGCCGAGGCGCCCGATCGCCGTGCCGCCGAACGCGAAATGGCCGAACGCGAACGCAGGCACGCCGAGCTCGAATTGCGTGAACTACCCGCCGACCGCCGCGAATACTTCACCCGTACCTGGTCGACCGTGCAGGAACGGTTCGTCGACCAGCCCGCCGACTCGGTGACCGCGGCCGACCGTCTGCTCACCGCCCTCATGGCCGAACGCGGCTACCCCACAGGCAGTTACGATCAACAGCTCGCCGACCTGTCCGTCGAGCACGCCGCCACCCTCGGCCATTATCGTGACGCCCACGCCGTCGCCGTGGCCCAATCCGAAGGCAGGGCGAGCACCGAGGATCTGCGCGCCGCCTTGGTCCACTACCGAACCCTGTTCCTCGACCTCATGAAAGGCGGCGGCAAGTCCGCCGAATCCACGACCGAAGTTGCGGCGCAACACAATAGCAGCGAACAACAGACCGACCCGGCGAAGAAGGACGCGACGATATGAGCACCGAATCCGAACGCGACCGCACACACCGACCCGACACCACGGATGCGAATCCACCGTCCGCTCCCGATGGCACCCGAGCTTTCGTCGCCGGCTCCGATTCGGTGACCGCACCCTCTTCCGCCACCTCCACCGCCTCGACCGACGGCGAGCCGACTCGACGCGCGAGCGGGACACAGGCCGCGGAGGCCACCGAAAGAATCGCCCCCACAGCGGTTGCAGGCGGTGTCGATCGTTCCGACCACACCGCCGGGTCGGACGGCACAGCGAAACCGCACGCCGCCGACACGGAGAAATTGCACGCCGCCCGTGAGGAGAAACCGCACGCCGCCGGGGAGGCGACGAGCAAGCAGACGTCGAGCTCCGCCGAAACCGTGAAGCGCGAAGATTCGGACAATGGCGCGGCAGGCGGGGCCGTGACGTCGCGCGATCTGTGGGCGGCCGGTGCGGCGGGTGCCTCTCCGAAAGCCGCGGCGCGCGGCGACGACGGGCCGCCTTCGGAACCGGGACAGGCGGACGGGAAGGCGCGGGACTCGGCCACCGACTCCGGCGCGGCGGAAGGACCCGGTCCGCACACCGAGTTGATTCCGATGCTGCGGGAGCCGGTCGAGAAGGTGGCGACCGCACCGCTGTTCGACGAGCCGACAGTGGAATTGTTGCGCACCCGGTGGCGTGAGCTCCAAGGGACGTTCGTGGACACACCGCGCGATGCGGTGGCGCGGGCCGACGACCTGGTCGCGGAGTTGATCCACCAGCTCACCGCCGCGTACGCCGAACGCAGGGACGCACTGGCCGCCGGATGGTCGGATAGGACTGACACCGAGGAACTGCGCCAGGCGTTGCGGCGCTATCGCGCCTTGTTCGATCAGCTGCTTTCACCGACCGGCTGAGCGGATCGCCCTGCCGCCACGAACCGCATATCCGCCCCGGTCCGGCGGCGGATGTGCGGTTCGACGCGTTCGTGGACCCGCGCCCTCGCGCGGGTGGGCACCGGCACATAGGCTTGCGCGGTGGTTTCCGAGCGGACAGTGGTCGACGGGCGTTTCGAGTTGCTCGAACCGCTCGGCAGCGGCGGGATGGGTACGGTGTGGCGGGCCTATGACGTGGCCTTGCACCGCGAGGTGGCGCTGAAGGAGGTGCGGCCCGCCGATACGGACAGTCCCGGCGGCGCACCCGGCGTGCAGCGCGAACGAGTGCTGCGCGAGGCACGGGCGCTGGCCAGGATCACCCATCCCAATGTGGTGGCCGTTCACCACATCGTGGATTCACCGCCGCCCGCGCATCCGTGGATCGTCATGGAACTGGTGCGAGGCCGGTCGCTGTCGGATCATCTCGCGCAGGGACCGATCCCGCCCGCAGAGGCGGCCCGGATCGGCCGCGGGATTCTGGCGGGTCTGCGCGCGGCTCATCAGGTCGGCGTGCTGCATCGCGATATCAAGCCGGCGAATGTGCTGCTGCGCGAGGACGGGTCGCCGGTGGTCACCGATTTCGGCATCGCCGCGCTGAACGACGCCACCGGACTCACCGGCACCGGCAACCTGGTCGGCTCGCTGGATTACGTCGCCCCGGAGCGCCTGTCCGGGCAGGAGGGCAATCCGGCCTCCGACCTGTGGTCGCTTGGCCTGCTCATGTTCGTCGCGGTCGAGGGCTATCACCCCATGCGCCGCGAGACCACCGTCGCGACCCTGGCCGCCGTCTTACAGGGCACCGTCCCGGTCCCCCATCGCGCCGGACCCCTCACACCGGTTCTCCAGTCCATCCTGGTGGCCGATCCGCACCAGCGACCCTCGGTCGAGCAGGTCGATCACATGCTCGGTCAGGTCGCCGGAGGCGCCACCGCGCCGTCCGCCCCCTTCACGCCGCCCGCGCCGTTCGCGGGCTCGCCCGCGAGTGGCCCGGCCACACCGTTCCCGAACGGTCCCGCCGGCTACCAGAGTGTGCCCGCCGCACCGTATCCGGGCGGACCGACTTCCCCGTACCCGGGAAGTCCGTCGACGCCGTACTCGACCGGGCATCCGCCGGAACCGATTCAGCACGCCAACTATCCGGGCCGGAATTCACCTTCGACGGGCTCGAAGATCGCTCTGGCGGCCGCTGCTCTCGTCACCGTCGCCGCCGTGGCCGCCGCGGTCGTGGCCCTGCGGCCGACCGGCACGGACAGCGGCCCCGGCGGAGGTTCACTTCCCGGCACCATCCTGGCCAGCGGCACCGTTCCCGCCACGGGTGTGCGCATCGCCGACGCCACCACCCCCAACGATTCCACCGACCTGCTGACCCCGGCCGCCATGCGCGCCGCCGTCACCGCACTGGAAAAGGCTTCCGGCGGAAAGGATTTCACCGAGGCGACGTTCTACCCGACCTTCGTCAACGCCGAGGCCCCGGTCCGCGACCAGCCCAAGCTCTACGACGAGTTCGTCTACCGCAACGGCACCGCCACCCGCAAGGGCGCGGGCGGCGAGCTCACCGATACCGCGACCATCACGCTGAGTTCGATCAACTGGGATATCGTGCCCGGCCTCTTCGCCACGGCCAACGAGAAATTGGGCGTTCCCAAACCGACGTTGCGCTATGTGATCGTCAATCCGGCGTGGACCTTCAACGACGGACGGCCGACCTTGCTGGTGTACCTCACCGACGATTACGGCGGCGCGTATCTCGCCGCCAATCCTGACGGTTCGATCGTCACGATGTACCCGCGCGGTCGCTGAATCCATCGGCGGCAGAATCGTATTCGTCATCACCGGGCAGATGCGCACCGGTCTCGGCGATCGCCTCGGTCGGATCGAAGCGCGGATCGACGCCCCATCCGGGCACCGGCCGCAGTATCGGACAGGCGAGGGCGAGGCAGCGCGGCCATGGCGGCGGCTCGCGTAGCGGCATCGCCTTGGAGACGTAACCTATTGCCGAGCAAGAACTTTCACTCCCCGAGTGTCGCCGAGCCCTCGCGGATGAGTTCGATCGTCGGATTCTGCGCGCCCGGCGGCGCGGCGGCCGTCTCGTGCAGTGTCCGCAGCAGATAGCCGTTCTCGGTGGCCAGCACGGTCGCGGTCGCCAGACGCGGCTGGCGCACCGCGCCGAGCCGGTTCTCCGCCCGGAACCGCACGACCGTCAGGTCACCGTCGGCGATCAGCGCCTCGACATCGTAGACCTCGATCTCCAACCCGGGCACCTTGTTCCGCACCGCCCAGACACCGGCCAGCAAGGTGTCGCGGTCCACGATCTGCCCGGCCATCGTCACGGCGGTGAACTCGTCGTGGAACAGCGTCGAGAACCGGTCGAAGACCTTGGGCGGCGCATTCGAACCCATCCATTCGGCGAGTTCCCAGTGCATGCCGATGATCAACTCGGCCAGATCGAGATGTGCGGTCATACGGCAATCTTGGTCGCGGGCCGCCCCGCCCGCACACCCGAGCGACGGTCCGGGCCCGCGGCGGGCCTACCGAGCCCGTTTGCCGAACAGTTCGCGCGGGCCATCCGCGCCGCCGAACGATCCCGCGACGGCAGCCACCCCGTTACCGGCGGGTTTCGGACCGTTCAACCGACGCCCCTACCGTGAGCGGGGACGAAGGGCGGACGGATGCTTAACCCTCGGCTTCGCACACTGTGGCTGGCAAATGTCGTTGTCGGGACCGCGGCGGTCGCGGTCCGGGCGCAGCGACCGATCACCACCGTCGGGACCAGACCCGCGCGGCACGCGGTACTGGCCTGGGACCTCGAGGTGGTCACCGTCACCCACGATTCGGTCATCCTGACCTGGACCACCCGCACCCGCGACCACTCCGGTCTGCTGCACCCGGTGGCCGCCGACACCGAAGTCAGGATCGCGGCCGCCGACGGACGCGGGCCGAGTATCGCGCACTACCGCGACCCCGAACCGACCGCTTACCACTACGCCGAGATCACCGGACTCGAACCCGGACGCGAATACCGCTTCGAGGCGTACTCGGCGGGCCGTCGCGCGCTGCCCGCCCGCACCCTGGTCACCCGCCGCCCCGACGCGCCGGAGACCACCGGCGTCTTCACCACCCTGACCAGGCCGCCCGGCCAACTGCTTCGCACCATCGCCCTCACCAACGACCTGCATTTCGGCGAGCGCGGCAACGGCGTGCTCGTGCCCCCGCGGGTGTCGGGACTGCGCGAGGACTCCGGCCAGTACCCGGAGTTCATGCTGGAGGCGATCCTCGACGACGCGCACGCACCGGATCGCGCGGCCGACGCGCTCGTGGTCGCGGGCGACCTCACCCACACCGGCGCGGCCGACGAATCCCGTCGCGTGCGTGCGGGTCTGGACACCTGGGGCACCTTCGGCGAGGACTATTTCGTCTGCCGCGGCAACCACGACAACGGGACCGGCCCCCACGACCACTGGGGCGCCTATTTCCATCCCCGCCGGGAACTCGTCGTCGACCATGTGGACGGGCTGCGGCTCATCGGACTCGACACCACCGTGCCGCGCACCTCCCGCGGCGATCTGGACCCGGCGCAATTGCGGCAGCTCGGCGATGTACTGCGCGCCGAGCCCGACCGCCCGACCCTGATCTACGGACACCACCCCGTCACCCGGCATGCCGCCATCAGCAATCCGGGCGGTCCGGGATTCATCCTCGACCGGGCAGGCGCCGATGCCCTGCACGACCTGTACCGGCAGGCGCCCGGCGTCTTCCTGCACCACAGCGGCCACACCCACCGGACGCGGCGCAGCCGACCGGACTCCGGTATCGAGGTGGAATTCCTCGAAGTCGCCGCCGCGAAGGAATATCCAGGCGGGTACATGCTGGTGCGACTGTACGAGGGCGGCTACACGGTGAACTTCTACAAGTCGCGTTCGGAGTCGGCGCGGCGCTGGAGCACCCGCACACGACGGCAGTACCTCGGTCTGCATCCCGACCATTCCTTCGGCACCGTCGCCGACCGCAATCACGTTGTGCTGCGCGACTTCTCGGCCCTGAACTGATTCCTCCGCCCCGGCATATCCGAATCCGCCTCGCTTCCACGGCCGCGGTCCCATCGACCGCACGCACCCCAGGATCTGTACCTGGCCGAACGGGGGCTTTCGGTATTCGGCGTCGACGTCGCGCGAACCGCGTTGGCGAGCGCCCGGGCCAAGGCCGCGGCCCGAAACCTGGATATCGAATTCGCGGAGGTGGACGCCCTGCACCTGGACCGCCTCGGCCGCACCTTCGACACGGTCCTGGACTGCGGACTACTGCACACCTTCGACGCTGACGAACGCCGCGAATACGTGGCGAACGTCGCCGACGTACTCCAGTCCGGTGGCGCCCTCCACATCCTCTGCTTCAGCGACGAAGGCCCCGACACAGGACCCCACCCCCTCTCCGGAACCGAACTCACCTCGATATTCGGCCCGGACACCGGATGGCATATCGAGCGCGTCGAATCCGAACGCATCCACACCCGTTTCCACGACAACGGCGCATCCGCCTGGTTCGCGACGATCACCCGCACCTGAGCGGTTCGACGGGCTCGTGACGAAACCAGCCCGACGCTCCCGGACCGTCCACGACGCGGGATAGGTCGATCGACCGATGTGTCGAACGCATCGGTAGACCACCATTGGTCACACGGTCTCGATAACCACAATCGAAGGCTCGAAGGCCCCGTGCCGATAGCCTTGCCCACCAACACTTCTCGAAGACCGCAACCAAACGCGTCCGTGTGCGCGACCCTCGATCTTCCCGAAGGATCCCCATGTCCCGTCACCCTCGGCGCGGCCTGCGACGCCGCGCCGGACTTCTCGTGAGCGCCGTCGCACTCGGCGCGGTCGGCGCCATCGCACCGCAAGCGGCCGATGCGTCCAGCCACCGCGAGGCGCCACTCATCGCGGGCGATCCGGCGGTGGACAATACCGACGTCTACGCCTTCGTCAGCCCCGATAATCAGGACACCGTCACCATCGTCGCCAACTGGTTCGGTCTTCAGGAACCAAATGGCGGCCCCAATTTCTACCCGTGGGCCACCGACGCCAACTACGACATCAATATCGACAACGACGGCAACGGTAAACCCGATACCAGTTACCGCATCACCTTCACCACGGACGACCGGCGCGGCGGCGGCACCTTCCTCTACAACAACGGACCGGTCACCTCGCTCGACGACGAGAATCTACTGTTCCGGCAGAACTACACGGTGTCGGTCAGCCAGGGAGTCGACGACTGGCGGCCGATCGCGCACGGCCGAGCGGCCCCGTCATACACCGGCGCGGCGTCGATGCCCGACTACGGCGCACTGCGCAAACAAGCGACGACGAGTCTGCCCGGCGGCGGATCGGCGTACGTGGGCGCCGCGGAGGATCCGTTCTTCCTCGACCTGCGTGTCTTCGACCTGCTCTACGGGGCGAACCTGTCCGAGGTCGGCACCGACACCCTCGCCGGGATGAACGTGAACACCGTTGTGCTGCAAGTCCCCAAGCGTGATCTGGCACTGCGCAACGACGCGGCGCGCAATCCGGTGATCGGCGTGTGGAGCGACACCGAACGTCGCACGATGCAACTCACACCCGGCGCGGCGACCGCGACGGGTGATTTCGTGCAGGTCTCGCGGCTGGGCAATCCGCTCGTCAACGAGGTCGTGGTGCCGGTCGGGTTGAAAGACGCCTTCAACACGCTGTCGCCGAGCAAGGACGCCACGATTCCCGAAGTGGTGCGACGAGTCACGGATCCGGAACTGCCGAAACTGATCGAGTCGCTGTACAAGGTGCCCGCCCCCGCCACCCCGCGCAACGATCTGGTGGAGATCTTCCTCACCGGAATCGCCGAGAAGGCGCCGATTCCGGACGGCAGCGCACCGCCCATCCAGGCCGATCTCAATTCGCAGATCCTCAATGCCGACGTCAAGGCGGCGAACTTCCAGCCGTCGGAGATGCTACGGCTCAACATGTCCGTACCCGTGACCGCGAATCCGGATCGTCTCGGCGTTCTCGCCGGTGACCTGCAAGGGTTCCCGAACGGTCGGCGGCTCGGCGACGACGTTGTCGATATCGCGCTGCAAGCGATGGTGGGTGCGGCGCAGACCGGCAAACTCGTGGACGCGCTGGCCGCGGGTGACAAGGTCGACGCCAACGACGCGGCGTTCTCGAAGTCGTTCCCCTACGTCGCGCTGCCCGCGCAGGGCAGGCTCGTCGTTGCCAACGGTGCGCCCGCGAACACCGCTACCGCGGCACCCTTGGACGAGACCGCCGACACCACGCCCGCCGCGCTGCTCGTGGCCGCCGGGGTCGGCACGGGCGCGCTCGTCGCGGGCGGCGCCTGGCTGTTGATCCGCCGACGTTCCCGCCGCGCCGAATCATCCTCGGAAGACTGACCTTTCGCGCGGGTGGCGGCAGCTGTCGGCCGCCCGCGCGAATCCCACCTCACACCACAGGATTCGTCATGCCCCACTTCCCTTTTCGCATCTTCCACAGACCGGCTCTCATCGCACTCGTCTCGATGGGTGTCCTCGCCGCCGTCATCAGCGTGCGGGCGGCGCTGCCCGATGATCCGCCCGCGGGACGGCAGACCACCGGAGCCGATCCCGCCGGCCCGATCCTGGTCGAAATCGCCAGGACCAGAGAGCAATTGGATCGCGTTCCCGGCAACACAGCCGCTTGGGCCGGCCTCGGCGCCTCCTATGTCGAGCTCGCGCGCATTACGGGTGACCCGGAGAACTACGGTGCGGCGCGCCGTGCCCTGGATCGGTCACTGGAACTGAGGCCCGAAGACAATGCCGAGGCGTTGATCGGCCTTGGCGCATTGTCCAACGCGCTGCACGACTTCGGCGCCGCCCGCGGCTACGGCGAACAGGCCCGCGCACTCCGGCCCGAGAGCGCCGACGTGTACGGCGTCCTCGTCGACGCCTACACCCAACTCGGTGACACCGATGCGGCGACCGCGGCTGTCCAGCGCATGCTCGACCTGCGCCCCGGCGTGCCGTCGTTCACCCGCGCCGCGTACGACCTCGAACTGCACGGCCGCACCGAGGACGCGCGGCGGGCGCTGCGCATGGCTCTGGCCGCGGCGACCACCGCCGATCAGATCGCGTTCTGCCGCTACCACATCGGCGAACTCGCCTTCAACACCGGCGACGTCGACGGCGCGGAATCCGAATACCGCGCGGGACTGCTCGCCGCACCGGACAACGCGGCGCTGCGTCAGGGCATCGCCAAGGTCGCCGCCGCCCGTGCCGACTTCGCCGGTGCCATAGCGCAATACGAGGCGCTGACCGCGCGAGCGCCGCTACCCGAGTACCTGATCGAATGGGGTGAACTCCTCGAGGCCGCGGGCAGACCCGTAGAGGCGGCCGCGAAATTCCGGGAGATCGCCGAACAGTTCGCGCGACTGGAAGCACAGGGCGCCACCGAGAACGTCGACGCCGCCCAACTCGCGTCCGAACACGGGGATCCGGCCGAGGCGGTCCGGCTCGCGCAGCTGGAATACGACCGCCGCCAGAGTGTGATCACCGCGGACGTACTCGCTTGGGCGCTGCACAAAGCCGGTCGCGACGCCGAGGCGATCGGATACGCCGAGCGCGCCGCGGACCTGGGCTGGCGCAACGCGACCCACGCCTATCACCGGGGGATGATCCTCGCCGCGCTGGGCCGCCCGGACGAAGCGGCGGCCGCACTCACCGACTCGCTGCGCATCAACCCGCATTTCTCACCCCTGCACGCACCGCGCGCCCGACATGCGCTGGAGACGCTCGCCGCGCGCTGACCGAGTGAAGACGGCTGTCCGAAACCGCGCATCGTGCCGACCACCGAGCAGCGTCCACCGAGACCTCGCCCGCGATACCGTAGGTGCGTGAGCGGTACCGCGGGGCCTATCGGCGACGATCCTCGAAGATCCACCATCCGACCGACCGACCCATCCGCGGCGATCCGGGTCACCGAGGTTCTCGCCGCTCTGTCGCTGACCACCGATCTGGCGACCGGGGCGCCGTTCGAGAAGGGTTTGTCGACCTGTCTGGTCGCGACCGCGCTCGCCGAACAGGTCGGTCTCGACGAGGCCGACCGGCGGGTCGTGTTCCACGCGGCATTGCTCGGCGCGGTCGGCTGCACCAGCCGCGCCTCCGAGAACGCCGCGGCCTTCGCCGACGACATCGCCTTCCAGCAGGTCTACCACGTGCTCGACCCCGGTGATCCCGCCGTACACGCCGCGCAGGTCAGCCAATTCGGCGCATGGGCCCCCGAGGTCCGGCCACAGGTGCGCGAACGACTCGTCACCACCACACCCGCGCAGCGCTCCACGGCGGTGCGTTCGGTCTGCGAGGTCAGCCGTGCGCTCGGGCCGAGACTCGGGCTGCCCGATGCCGCGGTGCTCGCGCTCACCGAGGTGAAAGAACGGTGGGACGGTCTCGGTGCGCCCGAACAGCTTCGCGGCGAGGACATTTCGTTGCCGGGCCGGATCGTCCATGTCGCCGAACAGGCGATCCTGGCGGCCGCCACCCTCGGACGCCGCGGCGCCATCGCCGAATTGCGCAGGCGCGCAGGCGGACATCTCGATCCGCACCTGGTCGAACTGTTCGCCAAGGGTGAGGTCTGGGACTGCCTGGACGTGCCCGACGCGTTGGCCGCGGCCATGCGCGCCGAACCCGGTGTCCCACTGTATGTTCGGCCGGCCGAGCGGATCGGCCTCTGTCAGGCGCTTGCCATAGTCGTCGACCTGAAAGGCCGCTGGCTACTCGGCCACTCCGGCCACACCGCCGACCTCGCCCACGCCGCCGGTTCCCTCGCCGGCCTCGACGCGCCCGATCTCGACACCCTGCGTGCCGCCGCCCTGCTCCACGACATCGGCCGGGTCGCGGTGTCCTCGGCGATCTGGGATCGTCCCGGACCGCTCAGCGCGGGCGATTGGGAACGGGTCCGCCTGCACACCTACTGGACCGACCGCGTCCTGCAACGCTGCCCCGGCCTGTCCGATCTGCGCGAGATCGCGTCGGGCCACCACGAACGCCTCGACGGCAGCGGCTACCACCGCGGCGTCCGCGGCCACGACCAATCCCGTCCCGCCCGCATCCTCGCCGCCGCCGACGTCTTCGCCGCCCTGACCGAATCCCGCCCGCACCGCCCCGCGCACACCCCAGACCAGGCCGCCCGCACCCTGCTGTCCGCGGCCACCGCGGGCCACCTCGACGCCACGGCCTGCGCCGCCGTCCTCGAGGCCGCGGGCCTGCGCAAACCCCGCACCGAATACCCCTGCGGTCTCACCGAACGCGAGGTGGAAGTCCTCCGCCTCGCCGCCCGTGGCCTCTCCAACCGCCTGATAGCCGCCGAACTGACCCTCTCCGAACGCACCGTAGGCCACCACCTGGCCCACATCTACGACAAGACAGGCCGCCGCACCCGCGCGGGCGCCGCCGTCTTCGCCATGGAACACGGCCTACTCCCCGACTGACCGTCGGTGTAGGGGCGCATAATGTTGACGGCTGAACCACAGCGGTCAGCTTGCGACCCTTGGTACGCCACCCTTTCGGCCGATGTTGAAGGCGATCCGGTACACGTCGGGCAAGTCGATACGCCCATCACGTCGCCGGCGCATTACGCCAAGAGCAATCAGCTCCTCGATCAAGCGGACCGGGTCGTCCGGGTAGCGGGGGCCGGTGCGGACGAGTGTGTCCTCCTCCGTTCCCACCTCGTACCTCTCGGCCTCCTTGCGCAGTACCTCGGTCAGCCCGGCCTCGCGCCACTCCTCGATGACCGAATCCTCCTCGATGGGGACTTGCCGACCGGCCAGCGGATTGACGGCCAGCTGAACCCACGGCATATCCTCGCCGACCTCCTTCACCCGGGATTCGGACGCCGTCTGCACGCCTCGGCGGATGCCCTCATGGTGCAGGGCGTACTCATGGCCTGCGTACGTGCCGCGTGTCTCGGCAACCGCCTTGTTCAAAGCACTGAGAAAGCTGCGTGGGCTGACCTGCTCGACGCCATCCATCAGATGGTTGGGGAGCCAGGTATAGGTGTTGCCCTTGCGGTAGTTGGCTCCCATGTAGGGGCTGGCGAGCTGCGCGAACTGTTCAGCCTGGTATCGCTCGTCGGCCCTGAGCCGGGCGGGGGGGATATGGCGACGGCCGAATGCGTCAGTTTCCCAGACACCCGTGAGGCGGCGGAATCGCTCCGCATAGTCGCTGTCGTGATTACCCATGTAGTGGAAGAGCAAGCCATACAGATTCGCGTTGGACCAGGTCAGGCCAGCGGCATTGGCCGTGAGTTTGGAGGCATCAGGAAAGTGGAGAAGTGCACCCTCGAACATGTCCGGGCGAATGAACACCTTGCACCGGATGTTGCGAGTGCCCAGCCGCATAGCGAGAGCGAGTTCTAGGATACCGCCGACCAGCCGGTCAGCTTGGGCACGATCGCGGTGGAGATGTTCCAAGGCGTCGAAGATCATCAGGTGCGTAGTTCTGCTGTGCTGTGCCGCTTGATCCGCTTTCTGTATGGTGCGTTCCGCCGCGCCAGGATTGGCACGTACCCACCTGACCCGGTCGCGCCATTCCGGAAGTTCGTGCAGCTCAGATTGGCCGAGAGCAGTCAGCAGTACGGCATACCACAGGTTGTAGGGTCGCACGCCCTCCTCCACGAGCTGCCGCAATACGCCGGTGCCCGGGTACAGATCAGGCTCAACGCCGGCTCCGTACCCCGGAGAAACTGTGAGTTGCCGCAGCCGTTCGATCCCGTATTCCTCGGCGGCGACTTCACGTAAGGTTTCATCGAGTAGCGAGCGATACCAGAAGGTCTTGCCGACACCCCTGCCGCCTCGCACAACGGTGCTGTCGACGTAGAGCGCGACGCGGTGGCTGTCAGGGGTGAACAGAGTGTGTAGATTCGGAAGAATCGTGTCGGCGTCCGTGGCCTCGGGCAGCGCCACGGAGAGTAGTTCCCGGTATTCTTCGGCCCCCAGTACAGTCCTCATCGCGGTCCTTCGTCGCTCTGTGGATTGGCGGTGATCAATAAGGTTGCGATAGTCAGGAAGTCACGGTACGCCGCCTGCACGAAAGCCCGGTCCTGCCAACCCGCCGCCTTGTCCGCGTCCAGACCGACCAAACCGGGCTCGAAGAGGATGGGAATCGGGTGGTGCGGAGCTGAATCATCTTCCATGGATGGAGAAAATGCTCCTGGGATGAGCTGACGGGTATCCGGCTCCGGGAGGTCGTCGTCGTACAGGACGGAGAAGCACTCCCAGGAGTGCTCGCGAAATGAGTCCAAATATCCGTCCATAGGGCGTTGCGGTGAGTCTGGGACCATGGACGCGACCATTCGGAGCTTCTCCCGGATCGCGCGGGCTTGCCCTGAAGAGCGCCAGGCGAAGAACAGATCGCCGTAGCCGCCCCACGTCTGCTTGTTGTCCGCCCCGAACAGCAGGGCAAGGTCGCACAGCCGAGAGATGGTTACGGCGGCGATGTCATGAATTCCTGCGCGGCTGTCGAGGAGGACAATGTTGGGGCGTCGGCCGCTCTCGCTCTCTCGAGCTACAGCGCACTCGCAAGCACGGACCGCGGCGGCCAGTCGGTCAGCGAAGTCCATGCCCGGGATGTCAGCGTAAACCCGGTTGAGCTTGTCGACGTAGGAGTAAGGAACGCCCTCGGCGTCCCGACCGCGTGCCGGCGCCACCCATAGCTCGCCCCGGCCAGTACGGGGGTTGTAGCCGGTAGGAGCTACAAGTTCCAGGCCGTCCGCATTGTCCACGGCGGACTCGACGAGTTGGTCAACGATACCGTGCAGAGGCAGTCGTGCCCCAGCCGCGAGTAGCGGACCGGCTCCAGGAGATTCCAGGTCCAAATCCACAACTAGGACAATGTGCCCTTGGTCGGCGAGGTGGCGAGCGAGGATGGCGGTAGCGGTGCTCCGGCCGACGCCGCCCTTGAACCCGTACAAAGCGGTGCGGTGGGTGCGTGACCCATCGAACTCGACAGCTGGCGTCGAAACTTGGGCCCAATCCTCCCCAACCACGGTGTTGTCCAGAAGACGGACGCTGCCGTGTCCCTCTGCACGGAGGTATAGCGGGTCGGGCTGGGCACGCTCCGATCCGAGCAAGTCGTCGGCCGAGAACATTCCCGAGGCCAGGAGCAGAGGCCGGTCTGCGGCGTACCTATGCAGGCCGGTGATCAGACGCTCACTCCAAGCGGTCGCATGCTCGGTCGGCACATCGTTCTCGCGGTCGTCGACGACGAGTGCGAACCGGCCCAGCACATCCCGGACGAGCAACACGTCAATTCCCTGGGCAGCTACCTCGTAGGCAATCTCCAGGGCACGAGGACGAGCATTGTCGAAACGAACTGGGGCAGGGGAGAGATTCACTGCAGCCTTCCGGTGATCAGGGCCTGCTCATGCAAGGTAAGGATCTCTCGCGACACGGTACGCCGCTGCGATACGTCAGCTTCCGCGACCGCGGTTCCGTCGAGGTAACGCTGGCCGACCGACCATGAGTCGAACGCTGTGAGGTTGCCGAGCACTGCCGCCAATTTGGCCGCGGACCGTCCATGCGTCAGCAGCGCGATATCAGCTGCGAGCCAAGGCAAATGGCCGTACTCGTGGCTCACTTTGCCCGTCGCCGGATCCTTCACCCACGGGGCGACTGCGGGAGGCTTCCCGGGCTTCTTCGGAGCCATTGTGGCGGACGTGAATCTGAGCAGCAAACTCTTCAGCGCGCACTCCACCGCGAAGCCGAAGTGGTAGTCGGCGTTGGGTAGGCGACCACTATCGTGGAGGTAGACGGCGTCCCTGTGGTGCCGCTCAGCGGCGCAAGCGTAGTGGTGCTCAGGCGATGCTGCTGACGACGTCCCCAAAGTCCCCGACACGCAAGGGATCATAGGATGAGGTTCGCCAGAATCGCTATACGGACGCCTCGCTCCGGCTCACTTCCTTGTCACGCCGAGAGAGATTCACGCAGCGCTGCTCATTCGGCTCGAGCACGAGAAATCTCTTGTGCCTAGCCATATTCCATTCGCCACCATCGACACGAACCGAGCAGACGGGTCGTCTTCATCGCCCAGAAATCGGACGGCGCTCGCTCGATGCGCCGCAGCCGCGCGATGACACCCGGGTCTCCAGTAGCCGGCCTTGCCCAGACCGAGTTGTCTACCAGGTAGTCGGTCACGCGGGATGGGGCTCACCCGGAGACACCACCGGCGCGCCGAGTTCGTTCTCGAGGTCGGTCAATCCTGCGATACCGTCGATCATCGCGCCCTTCTGCTTCGAAGCGATGAGCCGGCGCAACGCGAGGTCGAGGACGGCTCGGTTCGATCGCTCGCCGGTGAGCGCCCTGCCACTGACCTCTCACATTGGCGGCATGCCGTCGTCTTCGACTGGTATCTCCCCTGGACGATCTCGATCCGGCTGCCGTTCGTAGCTTTCAACGCAGCCAGATAGTCGCTCTGACGCGCCGCGCCCTGCGCATCGTTCAGCACCAGCGCGGTGAAGTAGTGAACCTTGGCCAAGGTGCTTCGCGGGCGAAGGCGCTCGGCAAGTTTGACCAGGTCGAGCCATGGATACTTGTGCGCGCTCTTCGCCTTGAGTCCGTAGTACAGATTGAACCCATCGACGTAGACCGAGAACTTTTCGGACACCGGTATGGCAGCTTTCGGGCGTAGGGATGCGTGACGCAGGTCTAGTACTGGGCACGCCATCCATGCGTTATGCTGCTCTGTACCCCGCCACCGCCTCGCGGCGGTTGGCTCGACGGCCTCTCCGCAGGAGAGGCCGTCTTTGTGTTTACAACGCTAGAAGTCACCGGGCATCTACCGTCGGCCGCGACTCCTGACAAGCCTAGGCGAACGTCCGACCCAGGGGACCAAACCTCACCTGGAGTGCGAGGTCGTGCCGACTGTTCACGAGAGGCCATTGGACGTGCCAGGTGAGGGCTCAGCGGCCTTTACCAGCAGCGATGCGCGCGTCGCGCTACTTCTTCGCAGACGCTAATCCGCTGCGGAACTCGACTACGTCGCCGTCGGACATGACGTAGTCCTTGCCTTCCATGCGGACCTTGCCCGCGGCCTTGGCGGCGGCCATGGAGCCTGCTTCCACCAGATCGTCGAAAGCGACGATTTCGGCTTTGATGAAGCCGCGTTCGAAATCGGTGTGGATGACGCCCGCGGCCTTGGGGGCGGTGTCGCCCCGGTGGATGGTCCAGGCTCGGGCTTCTTTGGGGCCCGCGGTGAGGTAGGTCTGGAGGCCGAGGGTGTGGAAGCCCGCGCGGGCGAGGGCGTGCAGGCCGGGTTCGGTTTGGCCGATGGATTCGAGGAGCTCCAGGGCGGATTCGTCGTCGAGTTCGAGGAGTTCGGCTTCGACCTTGGCGTCCAGGAAGACGGCGTCTGCGGGGGCCACCGCGGCTTTCAGTTCGGCGACCTTGGCCGCGTCGGTGAGCACGGATTCGTCGGCGTTGAAGACGTAGAGGAACGGCTTGGTGGTGAGCAGCGACAGTTCCTTCAGCAGTTCGGTGTCGACCTTGTCACCCGCGGCGAACAGGGTGGTGCCGCCGTTGAGGATCTCCTGGGCGGTCTTGGCCGCGTCGGCGAGCGGTTTGCGCTCCTTCTTGATCTTGGCTTCCTTCTCGAAGCGCGGGACCGCCTTCTCGAGGGTTTGCAGATCGGCGAGGATGAGTTCGGTTTCGATGACCTCGATATCGGCGGTCGGGTCGACCTTGCCGTCGACGTGCACCACGTCGTCGTCGGCGAAGACGCGCACGACCTGGCAGATGGCGTCGGCTTCGCGGATATTGGCGAGGAATTTATTGCCGAGTCCCGCTCCTTCGGAGGCGCCCTTCACAATGCCCGCGATATCGACGAAGGAGACCGTGGCAGGCACGGTGCGCTCGGAGCCGAATATCTCGGCGAGCTTGTCGAGGCGTGGATCGGGCAGCGGCACCACCCCGACGTTCGGCTCGATCGTCGCGAACGGGTAGTTCGCGGCCAGCACGTCGTTCTTGGTCAGCGCGTTGAACAGCGTCGACTTTCCGACGTTGGGCAGGCCGACGATTCCGAGGGTGAGACTCACGAGGTAGGGAGTCTACGCGGACGACGGGCGCCTCCCGCGTCCGGTGCTGCGGGATCAGCACGACCTTGCCCGGATCGGCCCGGCCATCGATGCCCTCGTGCGACCGTGCGGCGCCCGTCGGCGGGCCCGAGCGCGAGCCGGTTGCGCGCGGCGGCTCGGAGGGTAGCGTGACGGCCATGGAGCCGACCACCGAGGTGGTGAAGGCACGCCCGGCGCCCGCGTTGGCGGGGGTCATCGACCACTACCTCGGCTATCGCATGACGGGTTATCCGGCGGGCCTGCACAGGGGCCTGCCATCGCGTCACCTCACCTTCATCGTGTCCATCGGAGCGACCATCGACGTGGTCGCCCAGACCGACCCGCGCCAGCGGCCGGAGGACTACCGGTGCGTATTGAGCGGATTGCAGGCCAGTTCGGCCTCGATCGCGCATTCGGGTGATCAGGAAGGGGTGACGATCGCGCTGACACCCATGGGGTGCCGGACGCTGTTCGGTCTGCCCGCGAGCCTGCTGTGGAATACCTCGCTCGAGTGCGCGGATGTGGCGGGGCCGGTGGGCGACGAACTGTGGGAGCGGTTGCAGGGGCTCGCACCGTGGTCGCGGCGGTTCGCGATCTGCGACGAGGTGCTCGGCCGGCTGGCCGATCCGACCCGACTGGTCACCCCGGAGTTGTCGTCGGCGTGGCGGGCGCTGGTGGACAGCGGCGGTTCCGCTTCGATCGGGATGGTCGCCGACCGGATCGGGTGGAGCCGTCAGCATCTGGCCCGACGCTTCGGCGCGGAATTCGGGGTGAGTCCGAAGCTGGCGGCGCGGATCACGCGGTTCGAGCGGGCGCGGCGCATGATCGGGCACATCCCTTCGCGTGTCACGATCGCCCAGGTCGCGGCGGCCTGCGGTTACTACGACCAGTCCCACCTCGATCGCGATTTCGCCGACCTGGCCGGATGCAGTCCGACGCTGTGGTTGGCACAGGAAGTTACATCCGTCCAAGACACCTCCGATGGCCGGGATTGATGCTGGAACCATGACAGACAACACAGAACCCCTGACCCGTCTCGCCGCGGGCGTGTGGCCCTGCCTCGCCCTGCGCGATGCCCGCGCGACGGCGGATTTCCTGGTGCGGGCCTTCGGCTTCGAACTGACCGCCGTGTACGACCGCGAGGGCGACCCGTCCGTGGTCGAACACGGTGAACTGCGCTGGCCGCTGGGCGGCGGTGTCATGTTCGGCAGCGCGGGCAAGGACGAGACGCCGTTCGGCCGCCGGGAACCGGGCGGTGAACTGATCTACGTGGTGTGCGAGGAACCCGACGCGCTGTTCGTCCGGGCGAAGGCGGCCGGTGCGGAGATCGTGCGGGAGATGCGCGACGAGGACTACGGTTCGCGCGGATTCTCGGCGCGCGATCCCGAGGGCAATATCTGGAGTTTCGGCACCTACGCCGGGGAGTGAGCGCGGTCAGCGCCCGCCCATTCCCGACATGGCGATACCGCGCACGAGCGCGCGCTGGGCGAGGGCATAGATAACCGCCAACGGCAGGAGCACGATGACCGCCGCCGCCATGAGTATCGGCCACCGGGTGTGGTACTGGCCCTGCAACCGGACCAGACCCAGTGTGGCGGTGGCGTATTCGTTGCGCTGGATCATGACCAGCGGCCAGAGGAAATCGTTCCGTACCGAGATCCAGGTGAGGACGGCGAGCACCGTCAGGGCGGGCCGGGTGTGCGGGAGCAGGATCCGCCGGTAGACCTGCCAGGTGGTGCAGCCGTCCAAGATCGCCGCCTCCTCCAGTTCGACGGGCAGCGTTCGTACACCGACCGCTGTTCGCCGACCCGTGGCGCGACCCGATGACGCACCGCCGGATCGGCGTAGAACTCGAATCCCTCGGCGAAGCGCGGGTCATCGAGTTGACCCTGCGGGCCGCACCGCCGGGGTGAACCACACCGCGCGCCGTTGTTCATGCCGGAGCATGCCGCCGAGAAGTACGGGACCACGCGTCCACGAAATCCCACGGGGTGCTGCCCGGCGTCCCACCGTGTTCGGTGAGAGCCGTTGCCGCGGTGAAGGTGTCGTAGCGATCCAGTCAGGTAGGGCTCTCCTCCCAACGGTGGCAACGCAATACGGACGGCATGGCAGCATACTTTCGGCAACACGCAAAGGGTCACCGACACACGGGACGACTTCCGACAATCGTCTTGCGATAGCGGAATTTCGCCCCGATAACGGTCACCGATCGGCTACGTTGTCTGCTGTTTCGGCAACACCCCGACGCGTTCACGGGAGAGTGGTCAGATGGCGGCAATCGAATATCTGCGGACCGATTCCGATCTGCCACCGGTGGGCGTCGTCGACCGAACCCCGCTGACCGCGCCCAAGAAGGCGATCCTCGCCGCGATCGCGGCGCTCGGTGCGGTGGCATGGGCGATTCTGGCCGTCGCGCGCGGGGAGAACGTCAACGCCGTCTGGATAGTGATCGCGGCGGTCTGCACCTACGTCATCGCCTACCGGTGCTACGCCAAGTACATCGAATGGAAGATCACCAGACCGCGCGACGACGTGGCCACGCCCGCCGAAATTCTCGAGAACGGCAGGGATTACCTGCCGATGGATCGCAGGGTGCTGTTCGGCCACCACTTCGCCGCCATCGCGGGCGCGGGTCCGCTGGTCGGCCCGGTGCTGGCCGCGCAGATGGGCTATCTGCCCGGCACCATCTGGATCGTCGTCGGCGTGGTCTTCGCGGGGGCGGTGCAGGACTACCTGGTGTTGTGGGCCTCGACCAAACGGCGCGGACGCAGCCTCGGTCAGATGGCGCGCGACGAACTCGGCACGGTGGGCGGAGTCGCCGCCATCGTCGCGGTGCTGGTCATCATGATGATCCTGCTCGCGGTGCTCGCCCTGGTCGTGGTCAACGCGCTGGGCGAAAGTCCCTGGGGTGTCTTCTCGATCGGCATGACCATCCCCATCGCCGTGTTCATGGGCGTATACCTGCGCTATCTGCGGCCGGGCAAGGTCGGCGAGGTGTCCGCGATCGGCATCACGCTGCTGCTGCTCGCCATCGTCTCGGGCGGGTGGGTGTCGGAGACGAGTTGGGGCGAGAGTTGGTTCACCCTCTCGACCACCACCATCGCCTGGTTGCTCATCGGCTACGGCTTCGTGGCCTCCGTGCTGCCGGTGTGGCTGCTGCTCGCGCCCCGCGACTACCTGTCGACGTTCATGAAGATCGGCACCATCGGACTGCTCGCCATCGGCATCCTCATCACCATGCCGGTGCTCGAAGCGCCCGCGATCTCGAGTTTCGCGAGCAAGGGCAACGGTCCCGCCTTCGCGGGCAGCCTGTTCCCGTTCCTGTTCATCACCATCGCGTGCGGCGCGCTGTCCGGCTTCCACGCGCTGGTCTCCTCCGGCACCACACCGAAACTGCTCGAGAAGGAATCGCATGCGCGCATGATCGGCTACGGCGGCATGCTGATGGAATCCTTCGTCGCGGTCATGGCGATCATCACCGCCTCGATCATCGACCAGCACCTGTACTTCGGCATGAACGCCTCGGGCGCGCTCACCGGCAACACCCCCGAAACCGCCGCCGCGTACACCAATTCGCTCGGACTGTCAGGACCGCCCGCGACCCCGGCCGATTTCGGTCAGGCCGCGGCCGATGTCGGTGAGAAGTCCATCATCTCGCGCACCGGCGGCGCGCCGACCCTCGCCGTAGGCATCTCCCAGGTGTTCTCGCAGTTCCTCGGCGGCGCGGCCATGAAATCTTTCTGGTACCACTTCGCGATCATGTTCGAGGCGCTGTTCATCCTCACCACCATCGACGCGGGCACCCGGGTCGCGAGGTTCATCGTCTCCGACGCGCTCGGCAATTTCGGCGGACCGCTGCGCGCGTTCAAGGACCCGTCGTGGCGGGTCGGCGCGTGGCTGTGCTCGCTCGTCGTGGTCGCGGCCTGGGGATCGGTGCTGTTGATGGGTGTGCACGATCCATTCGGCGGTATCAACGCGCTCTATCCGCTGTTCGGCATCGCCAATCAGCTACTCGCGGCCGTCGCGCTGACCGTGGTGCTGGTCATCGTGATCAAGAAGGGTTTGGCGAAATACGCTTGGATTCCAGGGATCCCGCTCGTCTGGGACCTCGTGGTCACCATGACCGCGTCCTGGCAGAAGATCTTCTCCGCCGATCCCAAACTCGGCTACTGGAAACAGCACAGCCTGTGCGAGGCGGCCAAGGCAGCCGGAAAAGGCTGTCTCACCGCGAAACCCGATCAGGTGGACACCGCGATACGCAACACCTTCATCCAGGGTTCCCTCTCGATCGTGTTCGCGGTGCTGGTGCTGATCGTCGCGGTCGTCGGCGCGATCGTGTCCGTACGCTCCCTGCGCGGCGGCGCGGAGACCACCGAAGCGCCCGAGGAACCGTCGAAGATCTTCGCGCCGAGCGGATTCCTGCCCACCCCCGCCGAGCGGGAGGTGCAGCGGGAGTGGGACGCGTTGATCGCCGCGGGCACCGTGCGCGCCCCCGGCGCCGCGCACGCGGACCGTATGTCATGACATCGGTGCGAGCCGTGGCGCGGGCCGTCGTCTGGTGGTTCAGTTCGGTACTCGGCGGACAGGACTACCGCCGCTACACAGAACATCTGCGCCGAGCCCACCCCCACCACCCCATCCCCACCGAAAAGCAGTACTGGCGTGACCGCTACGCCGAAGCCGACCGTAATCCCCAGCAACGCTGCTGCTGACAACGGCTCAGACGCCCCCCGCCCATTCCCTGTGCTTTCCGGCAAGCATGTGGTCTCCAACCCCCATGTCTCCCAGCTCAACCCGCACCCACCCGTACCCCAGCCCAAGAAACACCCGACACACCAACGCAACAACCAA
>NZ_LGYZ01000116.1 GCF_001310275.1 Nocardia arizonensis | reverse complement strand
GGAATCATCGCCGTCGCCACCGACACCATCTGACGCGGCGAAACATCCATATAGTCGACGTCGGCGGCGGCGACGAGTTCGTTCTCCTCGTTGCCGCGACGGCAGAGCACACGATCCTCGAGGAAGCGGCCGTCGGCGTCCACCGGCGAGTTCGCCTGGGCGCGGACGTGGCGGTCCTCCTCGTCGGCGGTCAGGTAGCGCACCTCATCGGTGACGCGGCCGTCGACGACCTTGCGGTACGGGGTCTCGATGAAACCGAACGGGTTGACCCGCGCGTACACCGACAGCGAACCGATCAGGCCGATATTCGGGCCTTCCGGGGTCTCGATCGGGCACATGCGGCCGTAGTGCGACGGGTGGACGTCACGGACTTCCAGACCGGCGCGCTCACGGGACAGACCGCCCGGACCCAGCGCCGAGAGACGGCGCTTGTGTGTCAGACCCGACAGCGGGTTGTTCTGGTCCATGAACTGTGACAACTGCGAGGTGCCGAAGAACTCCTTGATCGCCGCCACGACCGGGCGGATGTTGATCAGGGTCTGCGGCGTGATGGCCTCGACGTCCTGCGTGGTCATGCGCTCGCGGACCACACGCTCCATACGCGAGAGGCCGACCCGGATCTGATTCTGGATCAGCTCGCCGACGGTGCGCAGACGGCGGTTGCCGAAGTGGTCGATGTCGTCGACCTCCACCGGCACCTCTTCGCCGCCGGGGGCCGTCATCATCTTGTCGCCCGCGTGCAGGCGCACCAGGTACTCGATGGTGGTGACGATGTCTTCCTTCGTCAGCACCGAGCCGATGACCTGCTCGCCGAGGTGGATGCCGAGCTTCTTGTTGATCTTGTAGCGACCCACGCGCGCGAGGTCGTAGCGCTTCTCCTTGAAGAACAGGTTCTCCAGCAGGGTCTGCGCGGATTCCTTCGTCGGCGGTTCGCCCGGACGCAGTTTGCGGTGGATGTCGAGCAGCGCCTCGTCGGGCCCGGCGATATTGTCCTTCTCCAGCGAGGTCAGCATGATCTCGGAGAAACCGAACCGCTCGCGGATGGCCGCATCGCTCCAGCCGAGCGCCTTGAGCAGCACCGTCACCGGCTGGCGGCGCTTGCGGTCGATACGGACACCAACCGTGTCGCGCTTGTCTACGTCGAATTCCAGCCACGCGCCGCGCGACGGAATGACCCGCACGCTGTGCAGATCCTTCTCGGTGCCCTTGTCGACCGCGTGGTCGAAGTAGACACCCGGCGAACGCACCAGCTGCGAGACGACGACCCGCTCGGTGCCGTTGATGATGAACGTGCCCTTGTCGGTCATCATCGGGAAATCACCCATGAAGACCGTCTGGCTCTTGATCTCGCCGGTGTTGTTGTTGATGAACTCGGCGGTCATGAACAGCGGCGCCGCGTAGGTCATGTCCTTGTCTTTGCACTCGTCGATGGAGGCCTTGACCTCCTCGAAACGAGGGTCGGAGAACGACAGAGACATGGAGCCGGAGAAGTCTTCGATCGGCGAGAGCTCCTCGAGCACCTCCTCGAGTCCCCCGACGAGCCCGACGTCGCCGCGGGCGGCGACCTTTTCACGCCAAGACGGCGAGCCGATCAACCAAGCAAAGGAGTCCGTCTGTAGGTCGAGAAGTCCGGGCACCTCCAAGGGTTCACGGATCTTCGCGAAAGACACCCGCAAAGGGGCTCCGGGGATTCCGACAACTGCCTTGGTCTGGGTGGAGACTGCCAAGATGCGTCCTTCCAGCACCTCACGCGCGTCGCGTGGTGGTCCGCGACCGTCGCTTGCCTGCTACGTTCTTTTGAGATTCTCGCTGGTCACGACCCGAACGAACCCGAACAGGCAACAACGAAAGCAACACCGGAAGGGTGGCACTTACGAGTGCGAATTGAGGTAATGGACAGGAGGCAGCCAGCGCAACGTCCAAACCTACACCTACATACACGGAGGTGTCAAAGTACCACCCGTGTGCACATTCACGGAGCCGGCGCGCCGACCCTCCCGAGCCGACGTGCGAACCCCGTGTACCGGGCCGCCCGCACCCGAAACGCCGGCTGCGTCGAGGGTGACGGGACTGCGCTGTTCCTCCGTGACCTCTGCTCGGCAGCGCCCCGGCGGCTCCGAGAGCCGCTGTGACAGCTGCCGCTGCTGTGAATAGCGTGACGTGTCCGACGAAAGTCGTCAAGTGGCGGATTCCGGTACGGCGCTCCCGGGTCACGCCGGGACGATGCCCCGAGATCCACTGGCCCGCTACGACTTAGCCGGAGCGGGCTCACTGGTCGACGATGTCACTCGCCAGCCAACGGCCGTCCACTTTCTGCATACGCAGAACTACCGGGCCCGCCACACTCTGCTGGGCGGCCCCGCCCTTGGTGGCACTCACGACGAGGTTCACCAGCAACTCCGCTCGATCATCGGTGAGCATTGTCACACCGACCGGGTCCGCCTTCGCATCGGCACTGGTCTGGGACTGTTTTATGGCATCGATCGTGGTAGCGGCGAACTTGTCGAGGTCGGCGAGCATGGATCCGGTTACTACCGAGCGCACCGCCGCTTCGTAGCCGTCGATGTCCTTGATGTCGTAGGCGTAGATGGTGCGCAGCGCGTGGTCGGCGGCGGCGCGCACCTCCTCGGTTGCCGCGGTGTCGACGAAGGCCCGATTGGAATCGTTGACGCCCGGACGCGAGGCCGCCACGGCCGCGAATCCGCCCAGGAGTACCGCCGCCGCCAGACTCGCTATAACGACCGTCCAGGATGATCCAGGGCGCCCGAAACGGCGCCGCCGCGGCTTGTCCGCCTCCGCCTCGGAACTCGGCACGACCCGGCGGCCGGAGGTGTTCTCCGCCGAAGGTGTGCGCGAACTCACCGCCGCGCCCGGCTTCCTTGTACCGGCGACTTTGCGCGTCGCGGCGGGTCGCGCGGCGGCCCCGGCGGGGCGGCGCTTGGAGGTGACCCGATTGACCGGCCTACGAGTGTTCATCGGATGCTTCTCCTACGATCCGGGCAGCGGGGCGGGCGTGGGGGCCTGCGATGGCTGCTCCGCGCCGGACTGCTGGGCGGGCTGTCCCAGCCCGGTCGGTCCCGGGCCGTTCAACAGGACGGGCTGGGCCAGCGAGGCCACCTGCTCTGCCTTCCAGACGTCGCCGACCTTGGTCATGTCCAGACTCCACGTGTAGCGGTAGTCCGAGGCCGACTTGTCGGCCTTGGTCTCGGTGATCTGGAGCACCACCAGCGCGGTGGCCTTGTCGTTCTCGCTGTTCAGCGCGGTCAATGAGGCGCCGAGCACCTTGGCCTGCATGCCGACGCCCGACTGGGCGGCCATCTGCTCGGACTGCTGCTGGTTCTTCTGCGCGGACTCGAGGATCGCGCCGGTCATCGAGGAGCGCGCCAGCGCCAGCGATCCGGGGATGTCGTCGAGCTTCATCGAGGTCATATTGATCGCGGCCTGGCGGGCGGCGTCGAGCGCGCTGTCACGGGCCTCGACCCGTGGACCGTCGGTGAACAGGGCCGAGCGCGCCCAGCCCGCGCCGAACCACAGCGCGGTGACCAATGCCACAACCAGCGCACCCACCGCGACCGCGGTGACCGCCACCGGCGCGCGGCGTTGCGACGAGTCCGCCGTCACCGCGCCGTCGTCCACCTCTGCCGCCGTCGCATCGGATTCCTCGGCATCCGGTTCGACCGCCCCCGGTTGTTCCTTGGAAATGTCGATGTTCACGACAGGCACCCTAACGTCATTGATCCTGGTCACCGCTTAGGCGTAACCCCAAGCAGGGTGGCCATCTGGACGGCGATCGGATTCAGGTTCAGCTTCTCGGGATCGGTCTTGGGAACGTTGTCCCACGGCTGCGGGATGCTCGGGTCAGCGAGGTCGGCCCGCGCGCCGCCCCGCACCGCGGTCGGATTCCCCTGCGGCACAGTGCACTTCGCATCCTTGTTGAACGGGAAATCGTCCTTGGAATCGTCGAAGTTCGGGTTCTGCGCCTTCATCTGCTCGAGAATCCGGTGCGTCCCCTCGTACCCGACCGTACATGCGGGCGGATTGTTGACCTCGAGTACCAGGCCGAAGTGGCTGGTGCCGTCCCCGGGCGCGGTGGCCGAGGCGCCCACCGACAGGCCGGGCAACATGATCAACAGCGGCTGCAAGGCGTAGAACTTCGGCGAGATGGCCAACAGCAGCGTACGCAGGTTGGTCAGATCCTCGGTCAACGCCGCACCGCTCTCCTGCAACAGCGCCCCGACCTGGCTGCCCGCGTCGGTGCCGGTGCCGATGAGCCTGCGTATGGCGGGGTCGCTGGCGCGCAGCTGCGCGGTGATCTGGTCGAGTCCGTCGCTGAACTGGCGGATGGCCGAGGACTGTTCGGCCTGGGTCCCCAGGGCGATCTTGCCGTCCTCGATCAGTTGGATGGTCTGCGGCAGCGCCTCGTCGAAGGTCTTGGTGAAGGAGTTCAGCGAGTCGAGGAGAACCCGCAGATCGTCGCCCTTGCCATTGAACGCCTTGCCGAGTTCGGTGACCGTGGTACGAAGCGCGGCCAGATCCACCGTGCTGGTGAAGTGGTCGACACTGGCCACCAGTTCCTCGACCGAGATCGGGACGGTCGCCCCGACGATCACCGAACCGTCGCGCAGATACGGAGAGCTGTCGCTGTCGGGTTGCAAATCGATGTACTGTTCGCCGATGGCCGAGCGGTTGGCGACAACCGCCTTGGCCGAGGCCGGGATCTTCGGCGCGCCCGACTCGATGTCCAGCGTCATGACGACGCCGTCGGTAGCGATGGCGAGATCGCCCACCCGCCCCACCGGGACGCCGCGGTAGGTGACCTCCGCGCCCTTGTACAGGCCGCCGGTCTGCTTCGCCTGCACCTTCACCTGGTAGAGGCCGAACCCGAACATCTCGTCCAATCGGACGTAGCGGGCTCCGACGTATGCCACGCCGAGCACGGCGATCAACGCGAAAGCGACCAACTGGTAGCGCACCAGACGCGTCATCGCTGTCCCTCCTGGCCCTGCTGTCCGGTCCGGCCCTGACCACCCGGAGTCTCGATGCCGAACTGTTCGAGCAACGGTCCCAGCGGATTCGGCGCCGCGGGCGTACCCGCCGCGGGCACCGAGGCGAGCGTCGGCGGCAGCGGCACCAGCGACACCGTCGGCCAACCGGGACGGGGTCCGTTGCCGTTGTAGTACGGATTGCTCGGATCCACCGGCACCGGACGGCCGAGCGGCGGGATGTAGACCGGATCCGGTTTGCCGACACCGAGATTGCTCAGCGCGACACCGATTTCCGCGTCGACCGAGAGGAAGGTGTTCACCGACCCGCCGAAAGTGCCCGCCAGGGTCGAATCCGGGAATGGATAGGTCGGGATCAAGGGCAGCGCGGTCACCAGATCCGGCGCGGCGCGGCCGAGTTCCTGCAAGGTCGGGCGCAGTGAGGTCAGACCCGCGATGAGATCGGCCTTGGAGGTGTTGATCACATCGAAGCCCGCCTGGCCGACCCGGTCCAGCTGGGCGAGCAGGGCGATCAGCTGCGGCCGCTGCTCCTCGAGGATCTTGATGCCGCGCGGCAACTCGTCGAGGATCTTTGCGATCTGATCGGTCTGGGTGCTCACCCGGCCGCTGAGCGTCGCAAGTCCGTCGATGGCCCGGGTAATGTCGTCGACCTGCTGATTCAGCCCGCCGATGAGCGTATTGGCCTGTTCGATCAGCGACCGTACCCGGTCCTCGCGACCGCCGAGCGTCTTGTTCAGCTCGGTCACGATGGGCTGGAGCTGGGCCACGCCGCCGCCGTTGAGCAGCAACGACATGGCGCCGAGCACCTGCTCGATCTCGGTGGCGTGCCGGGTGTTCGACACCGGGATGACCGAACCGTCGGCGAGCTTGTCGGGATCGGGATCGGCCGCGGGCTTGGACAGTTCGATGAATTTCTCACCGAGCAGATTCGTTTGGCGCACCTCGGCCCGCGCGTTGGCGGGCAGATCCACCGAGGAGTTCACCACCGTGCGCACGCTGGCCGTCCAGCCGTCCTTGCCGAGGGTGATCTCCTCGACCCGACCCACCGGAACGCCCTCCACCTTCACCGCCGACTGCGGCACCAGGTCGAGCACGTCGTCGAACTGGATGTCGATGGTCATCGGATTCGAGCCGATATCGGCGCCGCCGGGCAGCGGAATGCTGTAGATCCCGTCCGATGAACACGAGGTGACCAGCACCGCCGAGACGGCGAGCGCCATCACGCCGCCGAAACCCCGTGCGGCGTTACGGATTCCGCTCATCGCTGGCCTCCCTGGGACGGCGGCTGCCGGTCCGACGGCGTGCCGGGCACGGTGCCGGGCACTGGATCGCGCTGCTGATTCTCACCGCTGAGGATGCCGAAGGGCAGGATCAGCGAGGGCGTCTGCACACCCGCGGTGATCTGATCGGTGATCGCCTTGCAGTGCTCGATGACCGGACGCAATTGCCTGCCGAGCGCCTCGAACTTGGGATCGCCCGGCATGAGCTTGGACAGATCCAGCATCTTGCAGACCACGCCGAACGGGTCCTGCAACTCGGGGAAGTTCGCCCGCATGTCGAGGGTGCCCGCCTCGCCGTTGTGGATATTGATCAGGTTGCTCAGCGCGACCGGCAGCACCGGAAGCGCGGCCGCGAGATCGTCGCGCTGGTCGGCGAGGGTCTTGGTGAGCTGGGTCAGCCCCTGGGCGTTGTCGGCCACCAGCTGACGGTTGTCGTCGATGAACCGCGCCACGTCGCCGAGGGCGACCGAGAGCAGGTCGAGCGCCTGACCCAGATTCTTGCGTTCGCCCGACAGGAAGCCCGCAAGGTCGGCCAGCTGCGTATTGAACTGGCGCACTTGCTGATCGTTGACCGCGAGCATCGTGATGAAGTTCTGGAGGTTCTTCACTGTCTCGAAGATGTCGCCGCGGGCGTCGGACAGATACCGCGCGGCCCGGCTCAGCTGGGTGATGCTGTTGGCCAGCGCCTCCCCGTTACCGGACAGGTTCGCCGCCGACGTGCGCACCAGCTCGTTGACCGCGCCGTCCTTGTTGGCGCCGTTCGGGCCGAGCGCGTCGGACAGTTCGGCGATGCTCTTGTAGAGCTGGTCGACCTCGACCGGGGTGACGGTCCGCTCCCGCGGAATCGTCGCGGTGCGTTCCATCTTCGGTCCGCCGCGGTAGACCGGGGTCAGCTGGATGTAGCGGTCCGAGACCACCGACGGGGTGATCTGCGCGGCCCGCGCGTCGGCGGGCACATCGTATTTCCGGTCCACGCTCATGACGACCCTGACCTGGTCGCCCATCGGCTCAACCGAATCCACCGACCCCACCGGCACGCCGAGGATCCGCACATCGGACCCCTCGTAGATGCCGACCGAACGGTCGAAGAAGGCGGTGATCTTCGTGGTGCTCATCCGATCGAACAGCCACCACAGGAATCCCACGGCCACCAGCACCACGACCAGGGCGATGGCGATCGCCACGACGGCACCGCGGCGCGATCTCCGCGGTTCGGAAAGTGGCTCGTTGACGACGGCCACGTCAGTTACCTCCCATATTGCGCACCGGAGGCCGGTCGCCCGGAATCTCGGGCAGTGCGGGCGGGATCACGTTCGTGATCACCGCGTCGAACCATCGACCGGTACCGAGCACGTTGGCGTAGAGCCCGTAGAACGGCGCGGCGAGTTCCAGAGTCCTCGAGATGCTCTGCTGGTTGTCGTTGAGCAGTTCGATGGACGCGCGCAGATTCTTCAGCGCGGGTCCGATCTGCTCCTCGTTGTCGCGCACCAGGGCGCTCAGCTCGGTCGAGACCGTCTGGGCGCCGACGAGCAACTGGTGAATCGACTGCTGGCGGATATTGAGTTCGGCGAGCAGTTGCCCGCCCGCGGACAGCAGGCGCTCGAATTCGGCATTGCGATCCGCGAGTACCCGGGTGGTCTCCCGGGTGGCGCGGAACATTCGCTTGAGTTCCTCGTCGCGTTTGGCCAGCGTCTCCGACAGCCGGGCCACACCGTCGATGGACCCGCGGATCTCCGGCGGCGTCGCCTCGAAGGCGTCCGACAGCACCTGCATGCTGGTGGCCAGCTGCGCGGTGTCGACCTGGTCGAGCGTGTCGGCCACATCGGTGAAGGCGTCGATGACGTCGTAGGGGGCTACGGTGCGCGACAGCGGAATCCGCTGCCCCGGATCGGCGGGTTCGGTACCCCGCGGGTCCAGGGCCAGATACTTCTGGCCGAGCACGGTCTTGATCTGGATGGACGCGGTGGTCTCGTTGCCGACCCAGGCGTCCTTGGTGCGGAAATCGACGAGCACCTTGTCACCGTCGAGGCGCACATCGGCGACCTGACCGACCTTGACGCCCGCGATCCTGACCTCGTTCCCCTTCTTCAACCCGGCCGCCTCGGAGAATTCGGCCGTGTACTTGGTGCCCGCGGCGATGATCGGCAGCCGGTCAAGGAAGAACGCGGACACCGTCACCAGCAGCACGATCGCCAGACCCATCGCGCCGAGGAAGGCGGGGCTGCGTTTGCCGAGCAACATCCGGTCGTCCATCAGCGGACCTTCCCTTGGCAGCGCGGCGCGGCATTGGTGTACACGGGCTGATTGACCGTCGGCATACCCGCGGGCAGGTTCAGCTGGGGCGCCTCCGCGGCGCCCGGCCCGACCACGATGTCGATACCGCACAGATAGAACTGGAACCAGGAGCCGTAACTGGCCGCGCGACCGAGCTTCTCCATCTTGACCGGCAGCGTCTGGATCGCCTGGTTCACTTCGTCGGAACGATCGTTCAGCGTCCCGGTCAGCTGGTTGAGTCCGGCTATCGAACCCTGGAGGGTCGGGCGCACCGGTACAAGCAGATCCGAGGTGGCCGTGGCCAGATTGCCGAGCGAGGTGACCGAACGGCCGATCACATCGCGTTCGGCGGCCAGACCGCTCACCAGTGCCTCGGTATTGACGATCAGCTGATCGAACTGATCGCTGCGCTGATTCACCGTCTCGAGCACCGCGGTCAGATTCTTGACCAGTTCACCGATCACCGCGTCCTTGTCGGCGATCTTGTTGGTCAGACTCGCCGTGGAGGCGACCAGATCGCGGATCGTGCCCTGCTCGCCCTGGAAGACCTGGATGATCTCGAAAGACAGCTTGTTCACGTCGTCGGCGGTGAGGGTGCGGAACAACGGCCGGAAACCGTTGAACAGCGTGGTCAGGTTGAGCGCGGGACGGGTGTTCTGCAATCCGATGGTCGCGCCCGCGTTCAGTTTGCGGCCCTGCTCGCCCGCCCCCTGTTCGAGCGCGATGTAACGCTGCCCGACCAGGTTCCGGTAGCGGATGGTGGCCGTGGTCGAGGCGGGCAGCCAATCGCGGTCCTGCAATTCGAAGGCCACCTCGGCCTCGCGCCGGTCCACGATCTTCACGTCGGTGACCTTGCCGACCCGCACACCCGCGATTCGCACTTCGTCACCCTTGTTGAGCGAGGTGACATCGGCGAAGCGCGCCTTGAACTCCGTTCCGCCGCCGGTGTAGTTGGCGATGGACAGTGCGAGCATGACCGTCACGAACAACGTCACCAGGACGAAGACGATCAGTTTGGTCAGCGGTCCGCCGAGGCCGCGCATTTTCTCCTTCATCGCACACTCACTTCGCTGCCGCGGAAGGCGGGGGCGCCGACCCTGGTCACCCAGCCCGGCACCTCGTCGGGCGAGACGCCCTGCGCCGCACCGTAGATCGCACCGAGCGACTGCTGTTCGGCGGGCGATCCCGCCATCGTCGGCACCTGCGCGGCCGGGAAGACGCCCAGCTGCGGTTCGGGCAGATATCCGGTGGTCTGGTCACCGGGATTGCGGCTCGGCACGGCATAGGAACCGTCGTTGGGCGGGCCGCTGATGTATTGGCCGACGTCGACGCCGAGCGGATACTCCGCGACGCACCACGGCCCCCTGGTGTCGAACCAGCGCGGTTCGTCCTGGTTGGGCAGATACTTGCCACGGGTGTTGACCAATTCGATGGACACCCGCGAGCCCGGGTACTTCGTACCCTGGCCCATGATGGCGTCGATCCTGGGCTTCATCTTCGCGAAATTCGCCATGGTGCACACATAGGTCGGCGAGTACTTGGCCAGCATCTCGAGCGCGGGCCGCGAATCGGCGGCGATGTCGATGATGTTGTCGCGGTTGGCGACCAGGAAGTCGGCCGTACTCGACGAGGTCGGGGTCAGTGTCGCGTAGAGGGTGTCGATATCCGAACGCCGCTGCACGATGGTGGTGTTGGTCGTGCGCAGATTGTTCAGCGCGTCGATCAACAGCGGCGCGGCGTCGGAGTAGGTGGCCGCCACCGTCGCGAAACTGCGCAGATCCTCCTGTAGATCGGGCAGCACCACATTGACCTGACGGAAGATCGCGTCCAGCCGGTCGACCGTCGAGCCGAGCGCCTCGCCCTGTCCGGCCAGCGCCTGTGACAGCGCGCCGAGGGTGGCGGCCAGATCCTGCGGCGGGATGGCCTGCAACAACGGCAGCAGATTGTCGAGCAGCTTGCTGATCTCGATGGCGTTGCCGCTCTTGTCCTGATAGAGAGTCACGCCCTCGGTCAGATGCTGCGGACTCGGGTCCTCGGGTATGACCAGATCCACATACCGTTCGCCGAAAAGGGTTTTCGGCAGCAGGCGCGCGGTGGCGTTGACCGGGATCTGAGTGGCCTTGTGCGGATCGATGGCCAGGTCGAGGGTGACCTTGCCGCCCTCGGACCGGCTCGACCGCACCTGCCCGACCGGCACGCCGCGCACCTTCACGTCGGCGTCACGTGTCAGCGCATTGCCCACACTGTCGGTGACCAGGTCGACGTCAACGGTCCGCACGAACTGCTTGTTGTAGATCGCGACGGTACTCCAGAGAAATAGGGCGACCAGGACGAAGAATGTGATGCCAAGGACTCGGGTGCGCGTCTTCTCGGCGCGCCGCCAGGCCGCGGTGCCGCTCATCCGGCCACTCGCACGGTCGTCGTGGTACCCCAGATCGCCAGGCTAAGGAAGAAGTCCAGCACGTTGACCAGCACGATGGCCGCGCGCACCGCCCGGCCGACCGCGACGCCGACGCCCGCAGGGCCGCCGGTGGCGTTGAAGCCGTAGTAGCAGTGCACCAGGATGATCACGAAGGCGAACACCAGCACCTTGAGGAACGAATAGAGCACATCCTCCGGTGGCAGGAACAGGCTGAAGTAGTGGTCGTAGGACCCGCTGGACTGCCCGTTGAAGTAGATGCTGATCGACCGCGAGGCGATGAAGGTGCCGAGCAGGCCGACCACGTAGAGCGGAATGACGGCGAGGAAGCCCGCGATCACGCGGGTCGTCACCAGGAACGGCACGCCGGGCACCGCCATCACCTCGAGCGCGTCGATCTCCTCGGAGATGCGCATGGCGCCCAATTGGGCGGTGAAACCGCAGCCGACCGTCGCCGACAGCGCCAGAGCCGCGACCAGCGGGGCGATTTCACGGGTGTTGATGTAGGCGGCGAGGAAGCCGGTCAGTACGGAACTGCCAAGTGCGTCGAGCGCCTTGAAGCCTTGGAGGCCGACGACGACGCCGACCGATCCCGACATGAAGACGATGACGCCGATGGTTCCACCGATGACCGCCAGCGCGCCGGTGCCGAAGGTCACCTCGGCCAGCAGCCGCACGACCTCCTTGCGGTAGTGCAGAGCGGTGCGCGGAATCCAGGCGATTGCGCGGGAGTAGAACGACATCTGCTCGCCCGCGCGGTCGATGAGATTCAGCGGCGCACGCGTGATATCGCCGACCCGGCGTGTCGTCTTTGCGATAACCGGGTTGCGGTAAGGAGTCGCCATCGATCACGCGCCCTTGGCGGGGACGACCTGGAGATACACCATCGTCAAGACCAGATTGACGAAGAAGAGCACCAGGAATGTGATAACCACGGACTGATTCACCGCGTCACCGACTCCTTTCGGACCACCCTTGGGATGCAGTCCCTTGTATGCGGCGATGACGCCTGCGATGAGACCGAATACCAGCGCCTTGATTTCACCGATCCACAGGTCGGGCAATTGCGCCAGTGCCGAGAACGACGCGAGATACGCGCCGGGAGTGCCGCCTTGGAGCAGCACGTTGAAGAAGTAGCCGCCCGCGATACCGACGACCGAGACCAGGCCGTTGAGCAGCAGGGCCACCAGCATCATGCCGAGCACCCTCGGCACGACGAGCCGCTGTACCGGGTCGACGCCGAGCACTTCCATCGCGTCGATCTCCTCGCGGATGGTGCGCGAGCCGAGATCGGCGGCTACCGCCGATCCGGCCGCGCCCGCGATGATCAATGCCGTCACCACCGGAGCCGCCTGCTGCACGGTGGCGAGGACGCTGGTGGCTCCGGTGAACGACTCCGCGCCGAGCTGTTTGACGAGCGATCCCGTCTGCAACGCCACCACGGCGCCGAACGGGATGGCGACCAACGCGCTCGGGAGGATCGAGACACTCGCGATGAACCACGATTGCTCGATGAACTCTCGCCACTGGAAAGGCCGTTGGAAGGTCTTGCGGATTACATCTATCAGCAGCGCAAAAATGTTGCCCGCCTGCGCAAACGCCGACTCGCTTCGAGTCCGCACACGCGCCACTGTCCGATTCACGGAGCGTATGTTACCCGTTAGTTGTGTTGTGTTGAACAGTTGTGTCGAACGCGCCGCCCTGGTATGAACCAAGATTGCCGTGGTTGTACGAGATAACCTGTGTGTCGTCGTTCTGGGCAAGCGACTCACGGATGGCGACCTGCGCGGCATGCGGCAGGGTATGCATGATCTCCTGCACCCGCGCCTTCCGACGCCCCACCGCCTGACGCACCGGCATACCCGGCTGCGCCCGCATCTGCGGAATGATCCCCTCCACCTCCTCCGCACCGCCGTGATGATGACCCGCGTCCACCATCGCCTGCTCGCGCGCCATCTGCGCCTCGTCCTTCTCCTCCGACATACCGATCGGCCCGATCATCCGACCGTTCAAGAACTGCTTGACCACCGGCTCCTCCGAGGTCAACAACACCTCCCGCGGACCGAACATCACCAACTGCCGACGAAACAGCATCCCGATGTTGTCCGGCACCGTCCGCGCCAGATTGATGTTGTGCGTCACGATCAGAATCGTCGCGTCGATCTGGGCATTGATGTCGATCAACAACTGCGACAGATACGACGTACGCACCGGATCCAACCCCGAGTCCGGCTCGTCGACCAGAATGATCTGCGGATCCAACACCAACGCCCGCGCCAACCCCGCACGCTTGCGCATACCACCGGAGATCTCCCCCGGCAGCTTCCCTTCCGCCCCCAACAAACCCGTCAACTCGAGCTTCTCCATCACGATCTTCTTGATCTCGGATTCGCTCTTCTTCGTGTGCTCACGCAACGGGAACGCCACATTGTCGAACAGGTTCATCGACCCGAACAACGCGCCATCCTGGAACAACACCCCGAACAACTTGCGGATCTCGTAGAGCTCCTTGTTCGAACACGTCGTGATATCGGTGCCATCGATGAAGATCGCACCCCGCTCAGGACGCAACAACCCGATCAACGACTTCAAGAACACCGACTTGCCGGTACCGGAAGGGCCGAGCAACGCACTGACCTCACCCGAGGGCAACGTCAACGACACATCCTGCCAAATACGCTGCGACCCGAAGGATTTCGTTACACCCTCGGTCCTGACCTCGACGCCCACGATAACCTCCACGTTTTCTCGGCGAGCAGCCCACCGATCAACCGCGCGCACGGTCATCGCGGCAAGCGAGTCACAGTGGGTTCGGTCACTCTATCCCAACTGCGAGACCGGGCACACCCCTACCTGACCGAAGAGTAACCCAGACAGTTTCCCGAATTCGCGGGCGGTGATAACTCGCGTGTCAGAAAGCAGAACGGGCGGCTCCCCGAAGGGAACCGCCCGTAGTGCGTGATTCGATCGTATTACTTGACCGAAACCTTGGCGCCCGCGTCTTCCAGCTTCGCCTTGGCGGCCTCGGCGGCCTCCTTGGCGACCTTCTCCAGGATCGGCTTCGGGGCGCTCTCGACGAGGTCCTTGGCCTCCTTCAGACCCAGGCCGGAGACGATCTCGCGGACCACCTTGATGACCTGGATCTTCTTGTCGCCCGCGCCCTCGAGGACGACGTCGAACTCGTCCTGCTCCTCGGCGGCCTCGGCCGGAGCCGCGGCACCGCCGACGGCGGCGACGGCGACCGGAGCGGCCGCGGTGACCTCGAACTTCTCCTCGAACTTCTTGACGAAGTCCGACAGCTCGAGCAGGGTCATGTTGCCGAAGGTCTCGAGCAGTTCGTCAACGTTGGCCATTGTTGTTTCCTTTCGGTAGTTGATGTCGATGGGGCGAGCCGCAACCGGTCACCCGCGGGGAGTGGGTGTCACTCGGCGGCAGGCGCGCCCTCTTCGGCCTGCTTCTTCTCCTGCAACGCGGCGGCCAGGCGGGCCACCTGCGAGGCGGGAGCGTTGAACAGACCGGCGGCCTTGGCCAGGTTGCCCTTCATGGCGCCCGCCAGCTTGGCCAGCAGCACCTCACGGGTCTCCAGGTCGGCGATCCGCTCGACCTCGGACACGGACAGCGCGGCGCCGTCCATGTATCCGCCCTTGATGATGAGCGCCTTGTTGTCCTTGGCGAAGGTCTTGAGGGCCTTCGCCGCGTTCACCGGCTCACCGGTGATGAAGGTGATCGCGGTCGGGCCGACGAACAGCTCGTCAAGACCCTCGACGCCCGCCTCGGCGGCGGCACGCTTCACCAGGGTGTTCTTGGCGACGGAGTACGTGGCCTCGGCGCCGAGGGCGCGACGCAGCTCGGTGAGCTTACCGACCGAAAGACCACGGTATTCCGTGACCACGGTGGCAGTGGAGCTCTTGAACTGCTCGGCGATCTCCTCGACCGCGGTGACCTTCTCGGGTTTTGCCATACTTCGCCTCCTCTCTCGATGTCGGATCGTGTCGGTTGCTACCGCACTGACCGAAACCGGGGGGACCGGCGACAAAACAAACGCCCCGGACGCAGAGCGCTCCGGGGCGAACAGGAAAACACGAAACGGCCACTGCCGACTCGAGTCCCGACCTCGGCTCTCCCTGCGTGGGCCGCCGGCAATGTCGCCGGACCTTCGACCGCACCCGAAAGGGCGCGGCGACCAACGGTCTTCGGTAGAACGGATTGGGTAGTGATCGAACACGTCGATAACCGAGCTCCAATGTACCCGTACATGCCCCCATCTGCCAAAACGGGTACCGCGCCCGCGTTGGGCACCCCGACACGCCGCGAGGGCGGGAACGCGAAACGCGTTCCCGCCCTCGGCGGTTCGGATCGTGACTACGCTTCCTCGTCGAGGAGATTGCGGGTGCGGTTCGGGTCCACCGGGATGCCCGGTCCGGTGTTCGTCGAAACCGTCACCTTCTTGACGTAGCGGCCCTTGGCGGTCGACGGCTTTGCGCGCAGGATCTCGTCCAGTGCGGCGCCGTAGTTCTCCACCAGCTTGCTGTCGTCGAAGGACGCCTTGCCGATGACGAAGTGCAGGTTGGCCTGCTTGTCGACGCGGAAGTTGATCTTGCCGCCCTTGATGTCGTTGACGGCCTTGGTCACGTCGTTGGTGACGGTGCCCGTCTTCGGGTTCGGCATCAGGCCGCGCGGGCCGAGGACACGCGCGATCCGGCCGACCTTGGCCATCTGGTCGGGGGTGGCGATCGCGGCGTCGAACTCCAGCCAGCCGCCCTGGATCCGCTCGATCAGATCCTCGGCGCCGACGGCGTCCGCACCCGCGGCTTCGGCCTCGGCGGCCTTCTCGCCTGCCGCGAACACGATGACGCGGGCGGTCTTACCGGTGCCGTGTGGCAGGTTGACGGTGCCGCGGACCATCTGATCGGCCTTGCGGGGATCGACGCCGAGACGGATCGCGACCTCGACGGTCGCATCGGTCTTGGTGGTCGCGGTCTCCTTGGCCAGCCGCGCGGCGGCCAGCGGGGAGTAGAGCTGGGAACGGTCGACCTTCTCGGCCGCGGCGAGATACGCCTTGCTTCGCTTTGCCATGTTTCTCTGTCCTCGTGAATGGTTCAGAAGTGGTTACCGGGCCTGGCCGGCCCTCCCACTCGGGAGTTCGCTGACGACTCAGCCCACTGGCTGACGACTCAGCCCACTGGCTGCCGACTCAGCCCACTGGCTGACGACTCAGCCCACTGTGAGCATGCGAGGGCTCAGCCCTCGACTGTGATGCCCATCGAGCGTGCGGTACCCGCGATGATCTTGGCCGCCTGATCGATGTCGTTGGCGTTGAGATCTTCCTGCTTGGTCTTGGCGATTTCCCGGATCTGGTCCATGGTGACCTTCGCGACCTTGTTGCGGTGCGGTTCGGCCGAACCCTTCTGCACACCGGCGGCCTTGAGCAGCAGCTTGGCGGCGGGCGGGGTCTTCAGCTTGAAATCGAAGGACCGATCCTCGTACACCGAGATCTCGACCGGGATGACGTTGCCGCGCTGCGACTCGGTCGCGGCGTTGTACGCCTTGCAGAACTCCATGATGTTGACGCCGTGCTGACCGAGCGCGGGCCCGACCGGAGGAGCCGGGTTCGCCTGGCCTGCCTGGATCTGCAACTTGATGATCCCGGCGAGCTTCTTCTTCTTGGGGGGCATCTTTCTTCCTTGGTTTCGGTTCCTTACGGTTGCCGTAAGCATGTGCAGGCATCCCCGCCGGATTGACTTCCGCGGACAGGCTTGATGCACGGGTGTTCACGAACGATCGACTCGCGCACGCGAACCCGTACACCTTACCGATACGACACCTGGGTATTTCACGCGGGGCCGACCGAAAGCCCCGCGCGGATCAGATCTTGGCGACCTGGGTGAAGGCCAGTTCGACCGGCGTCTCGCGACCGAAGATCGACACCAGCACCTTGAGCTTCTGCTGTTCGGCGTTGACCTCGGAGATGCTGGCGGGCAGCGTCGCGAACGGGCCGTCCATGACCGTCACCGACTCGCCGACCTCGAAGTCGACCTCGATGACCGGCTTCGGCGCGGCCTCGGCGGCGGTCGTGGTCTCGGCGGCAGCGGCGGGCTTCTTCTGCTGCTGCGAAGCCGGGACCAGGAATTTCACCACATCATCGAGGGAAAGCGGCGACGGGCGCGAGGTCGCGCCGACGAAACCGGTGACACCCGGGGTATTGCGCACCGCGCCCCAGGATTCGTCGTTGAGTTCCATCCTGACCAGGATGTAGCCGGGCAGCACCTTGCGGTTGACGTGCTTGCGCTGGCCGTTCTTGATCTCGGTGACCTCTTCGGTCGGCACCTCGACCTGGAAGATGTAGTCCTCGAGATCGAGGTTCTGCACGCGGGTCTCGAGGTTGGCCTTCACCTTGTTCTCGTAGCCCGCGTAGGAGTGGATGACATACCAGTCACCGGGGGCGCGGCGCAGCGCGGCCTTCATCTCGGCGACGGGATCGGAGGGCCCGGCTTCCTCGGGAGCGGGTTCGGCGACCGCGGAGTCGTCGACAACAGCGGCTTCCTCGACGGCTTCCACGGCCTCCGCCGTGTCGTCGGCCGGGAACTCGTTGTTTGTGTCGTTCTCCGGGGTGCTCACTGGGCACTCGCTTCCTGTGTCGTCACGTACATCCTCTGTGTACCGGACTCGGAGCCGCGGATCGTTCCGCTCACTTCACCCGGCTCGGCCACCGGTGTCTTCGCGGGCTGTTCAGCCGAACAACCAGTTGACACCCTTGATGAACGCCAGATCCAATCCGCTGATGAACGCGACCATGAAGATCACGAACACCAGAACGACGCTCGTATAGGTGACCATCTGTTTGCGATTGGGCCAGATCACCTTGCGCAGTTCCGCGATGACCTCTCGCAGGAACTTCAGCAACTTCTTGAACGGATTTCCCGAACCGCCACGCTTGGTCTTGCTCTCGGATTTGCCCGACTTCTTCGTCGGACGTTCGATCGTGGCGACCGAACCCGAGTCGACGGGAGCCTCCGCGCGAACACGCCGGGCGGACCGCTTACCACTGGGCCGAGCCACCGCGGCGGTGTCGTCGCCATCCTCGGCGGCATGCGCACCGTGGCGAGTGTCTCGCTCGCTACGCTCGCTCACGTCGATCCTCTCTCATCGCTGGCATTCCAGGGCAGGGGCGACAGGACTTGAACCTGCAACCTGCGGTTTTGGAGACCGCTGCTCTGCCAATTGAGCTACGCCCCTTCGGTTGGACCCATGAAGCCCGTCCAACCACCGTTCCTTGTTCAGTTGTACCCGGCGCCACACAACACGCGCGCCGACCCGGCGGAATGCCGGCCCCTTCGGTAATCCGTGGAGATCATCTCCCGAACCACCGGGACCAGCCTCGCAGAGCAGCGCGCAGCGGCTGGTGACCCCAGGTTTCCGAGTGTACGTTACCGCCGTCGCGGATAGCGAATCCGCGGTACCCGCGCAGGTCACGGTGATGCCGCGCCACTCCTTCAGGACAGTTGCACGGTCGCGGTGGCCCGCCCGAAGATCTTCTTACCGCCCGACTTCGCCACGATGGCCACGACCGCCGTCCTGGTTTCGGCGTCCACCGACTTCACCTTGCCGGTGAACTCGACCTCGGCCGCCTCCTCGGAGCCGACGTAGACCGGGCTGGTGAAGCGCACGTTGTATTCCTTGACCGCGCCGGGATCGCCCAGCCAGGAAGTCACGAAGCCGCCGCCGAGACCCATCGTCAGCATGCCGTGCGCCACCACGTCGTCGAGACCGACGAGCCCGACCACGTCGTCGCTCCAGTGGATCGGATTGGCGTCGCCCGAGACGCCCGCGTAGTTGACCAGATCGCCACGCGTCAGCCGGACCACGCGCGCGGGCAGTTCCTCGCCCACCTCGACCGTCTCGAAGGCACGGGCGCGTTCGCTCGCCTCGACGGTCGGGATCTCGGCCACCGCGACCGGGGCCTCGGTGGGAATCGACTGCGCGCGCGGACGGTGATCGGGCGCGTCCTCGCCGATGCCGTGCATCAGCACATTACGGACCGCGCCGGTCAGATTGGGATCGATGTCACCGCCGCTGCGCCCGATGAGGGTCGTGTAGGTGGTGAGCACCAGTTCGTCGTTCTGCGCGGTGACGATGTTCTTGGTGACGATGATGTCGCCACCGAATGCCTGCCGGAACGAATGCAGATACACGTCGCAGGTCAACTGGTCGCCGACCCGAATGGGGCGGTGGAATTCCAGGATCTGGTCGGTCTGCATGATCTGGCTGAGGTCGTAGCCGGTGACGATCTGCTCGAACAACTTGCGCTGGGCCAGAATGCCGACCAGGGAGATGAAAGTCAGCGGCGCGACCAGGCCGTCGTGGCCGTAGGACTGCGCGGCGTCCTCGTCCCAGTGCACCGGGTGGTAATCCTGCACGGCGCGGGCGTATTCGCGCACCTTCTCGCGGCCGACCTCGTAGTAGTCGTCGACGCGGTAATGGTGACCGACCATCGCCGCCGCGTGTGCGGCCGGGTCGAACTGTGCCTCGTCCGCCTGGACCGCTTCTGCTGTACCGGTGTTGATTGTCACGGGAGGACTGTACCTATCTGACCCCGCAGCCCGGAGTCGGCCGAGCGTTCATGTTGTCACGACTGACTATCGTTCTCGATCCGAAAAACGAACCAGGGCCGGACACATATGCCTGTCCGGCCCTTCGCGACTTCACGAATCCGATTATGACGGGGCTCGTCCCGTACCCGCTGGGATCGCTGGGATCGCTGGGAAAGCACCTCTGCCGGGCGGTGTTCGACGACACCGCACCGAAGTTCCGCACCCGAGGCCCCGATCTCGCGATAGTGCGAGGTGTGGGTCTAGCGGGATTCGCGGTGCGCCCGGTGGGTGCCGCAGTTCGGGCAGAACTTCTTCAGCTCGAGCCGATCCGGGTCGTTACGCCGGTTCTTCTTGGTGATGTAGTTGCGATGCTTGCACTGCTCGCAGGCCAAGGTGATCTTTGGCCGGATATCGGTGGACTTCGCGGCCACGACATTCCTTCTTTCGGTCAACCAGATGGTCTGATCGGTCTTTGGTAGCGATGGCCGGACTTGAACCGGCGACACAACGATTATGAGTCGTTTGCTCTACCGACTGAGCTACACCGCCACGGGGTCGCATTGCCGAGATGACGCGCCCGGCCCCCACAGTGTGGGAACTTCAGCGATGCCGAGTCGGTCACCACCGGCAATCCGGCGAGCCCCCTAACGGAATCGAACCGTTGACCTTTTCCTTACCATGGAAACGCTCTGCCGACTGAGCTAAGGGGGCATGACTAGCCCCGCACCGACTCGATCTGATCGGCTCCGGCGCGGCGAAGTCTTGAACGAGATTACACACCCTCCGGTCGCACCGCCAAACCGTGTGGTCAGAGGGTGTTTTGCGGGCCATCGAGCGAGCGCGGTGCGAGGCGGCGTGACGACTCAGCGGTAATTCACGAACTGGAGAGCGATACCGAAGTCCTCGCCCTTGAGCAAGGAGATGACCGCCTGGAGATCGTCGCGCTTCTTACCGCTCACCCGGAGTTCGTCACCCTGGATCTGCGCTTTCACGCCTTTGGGGCCCTCGTCGCGAATCTTCTTGGTGATCTTCTTCGCGTGTTCGGTGTCGATGCCCTGGACCAACGTGCCGGTGATCTTGTAGGTCTTGCCCGACACCTGGGGCTCGCCGGTCTCGAACGCCTTGAGCGAGATGTCACGACGGATCAATTTCTCCTTGAACACCTCGAGCGCGGCCTTGACCCGCTCCTCCGCCTCCGCGGTGAGCACGATCTTGTCCTCGCCGGACCATTCGATGCTCGCGCCCGTCCCGCGGAAGTCGTAGCGGGTGTTCAGCTCCTTCTCCGCCTGATGCAGGGCGTTGTCGACCTCCTGCCGGTCGACCTTGCTGACGACATCGAAAGACGAATCGGCCACACTTCGCTCCTGTTCCTGACAGTCCTGCGGACGTACATCGACCGGGCATTCGGTCACGGTCAGTTCTACCCGCCGAGCGCGACCGTAGTCTCATCGCACGGCCGTTGGCCAGCCGGTTTGCATTCCGGGGCGGGGTACGTTGTAAGCTGCTCTGCGCGCCGAGAAGCGCGACGGCAGGTTGCCCGAGCGGCCAATGGGAGCAGACTGTAAATCTGTCGGTGAAAGCCTACGTAGGTTCGAATCCTACACCTGCCACCGAAACGGGCGAGTCCGCGCGACTCGCCCGTTTTCCATTTCCGGGGAAGAATTCCGGGCACGGATCTTCCGGGCACGAATCTTCCGGGCGAGAACGCACGCGCAATTCGGTGGCGCGGGCTCAGTAGGTGCGCGGACCGCCCGCCATCTGCTCCAAGCGCTCGATCCGCTCGGCCATCGGCGGATGGGTCGAGAACCACCGCGCGGCGCGCTCACCGGTGCGGAACGGGTTGGCGATCATCAGATGCGACTGTGCCGTGAGCTGCGGCTCCGGCGGCAGCGGCGCGGCCTGCACCCCGCGCTCGAGTTTGCGCAACGCCGACGCCAGCGCCAACGGATCGCCGGTCAATTCCGCGCCGGACTGATCGGCCTGGTATTCCCGAGACCGCGACACCGCGAGTTTGATCAAGGTCGCCGCGATCGGCCCGAGCAGCGACACCAGGATGATGCCGAGAATATTCGGGCCTTCGCCGTTGCCGCGCCCGCCGAATGCCGAGGCGAAGAACGCCAGATTCGCCAGACCGGAAATCACCGCGGCCATCGCGCCCGCGACCGAGGAAATGAGAATGTCGCGGTTGTAGACGTGCGAGAGCTCGTGCCCGAGTACCGCGCGCAATTCCCGCTCGTCGAGGATCGACAGTATGCCGCTGGTACAGCACACCGCCGCGTGACGCGGATCGCGGCCGGTGGCGAAGGCGTTGGGGGCATTGGTCGGGCTGATGTAGAGCCGCGGCATCGGCTGGCGCGCGGTCGTGGCGAGTTCGCGCACGATCCGGTACATCACCGGCGCCTCGAGTTCGCTGACCGGTTGCGCGTGCATGGCCCGCAGCGCGAGTTTGTCGCTGTTGAAATAGGCGTAGGCATTCACGCCGACCGCCAGCAGGATCGCGAGGACCAGAATCGTCGGACTGCGGAACATGGCGCCCGCGAAAACGATGAGCGCCGATAATCCGACCATCAGTCCGACGGTCTTCAGACCGTTCGCGTATGAATGCATCTCCGCCCTGTCCCGCCTCTCCACCTGTCGATGCCGGACTCGACCGCACCGTACTCGATCGCGCCGAACCCGACGGCACGGCCGGGGCGGCCCGATTGCGTCACACCAGGTCAACGACGGGACAGGGGTAAAGGTTCCTGATCGGTAGCGAGGTCACCGACAGCCGGGATCAGCCCACCCGGTCGATCGTGTAAGAGACCAGGCGCACCAACGCGTCGTTGGCCGGGCCCGCGGGCAGCGCGGCGAGTTCGGTGTGCGCGATATCGGCGTAGCGCCGCAACTTCTCCTTGGCCTGTCCCATCCCGGGCGAGCGGGCCAGCAGCGCGAGCGCCTCCTCGACCTCGGTATCGGTCTCCAGCGGACGCGCGAGCAGCGTGCGCAACCGGTCGCCGTCGGCGCCGTCCTCGCGCAGCGCGTACAGCACCGGCAGGGTGTGCACACCCTCGCGCAGATCGGTGCCCGGGGTCTTGCCGGACTGTTCGGAGGCCGAGGAGATGTCGATGATGTCGTCGGAGATCTGGAAGGCGGTGCCCACCACGTCGCCGAGGCGTGCCAGGCGCTCGACGTGATCGGCGTCGGCGCCGGAGAAGGTGCCGCCGAAGCGCCCCGAGGCCGCGATCAGCGAACCGGTCTTCTCCCAGACCACGCGCAGATAGTGCTCGATGGGATCCTGCGACTCGCGCGCGCCCATGGTCTCGCGCATCTGACCGGTGACCAATTCGGCGAAGGTCTCGGCGATGATGCGGACCGCGTCGGGTCCGAGCGTCGAGGTCAGCCGGGACGCGTGCGCGAACAGGTAGTCGCCCGCGAGGATCGCTATGCTGTTGCCCCACCTGGAATTAACGCTCGGGGCCCCGCGCCGCATGGTCGCCTCGTCCATGACGTCGTCGTGGTAGAGGGTGGCCAGATGGACCAGTTCCACGACGGTGCCCGCGGTGATCAACGCCGGATCTGCGGGGTTGGGGCCGAGTTGTCCGGTGAGGATGGTGAACAGCGGGCGGAACCGCTTGCCGCCCGCCTTGGCCAGGTGCAGCGCCGCTTCCTGGAGGAAATCCTCGCCGTCGGATAGTTCGTCGATGAGAAGTTTCTCGACCTGGTCGAGGCCTTCGCGCACCGTCGACGCGAGTTCGGTATCGCCGAGGTCGACCCCGGCCACCACCGTGCTCTGCTCTGTCACAGCCGATGTGCTCATACCTTCTCCCAGCGATACGTCCGACCCCACGGTGATGAACCTAGCGTGTCCGCGCCGCGCGGCCCATGAACACCGTCACTATGCCGTGTATCGGCCACCTTGCCACACGGCCGGTTTCCCGGCGCGCGGCCGTACCGGGCTCCCGCCGTCGACACCGCTCGGATCGCCCTGCGAGTATGGGGCCATGGGTTCACCGGATGTCGTAGCCCCGCGGGCGCTGCCGCAACGCGCCGAGGTGCTCGTGATCGGCGCCGGTCCGGCCGGATCGGCATCGGCCGCATGGGCGGCCCGCGCGGGCCGCGACGTGCTGTTGCTCGATGCCGCGGTCTTCCCAAGGGACAAGACCTGCGGTGACGGCCTTACCCCGCGGGCCACCAAGGAACTCGAACATCTCGGACTCGGCGACTGGTTGCGCGCGCACACCGTCAACCACGGTCTTCGCATGACCGGCTTCGGTCGCGAGGCACTGCTCAGCTGGCCGGGCGGCTCCTTCCCGAGTTACGGAAGCGCTGTCGCCCGAACCGAACTCGACGACAAGCTGCGGGCGACCGCGATGGAATCCGGCGCACGGGTGATCGACGGCGCGAAGGCGGTCGACATCATCCGCGACGGCGACCGGGTCGCGAGCGTGACGGTCGAGACGGCGGCCGGCGTGAGCACGGTCGAGTGCCGGGTCCTTGTGGTCGCCGATGGCGTGCGCTCCCCGATCGGCAAGAAGCTCGGACGCGCGTGGCACCGGCGGTACGCCTACGGCACCGCGGCGCGCGCCTACATCAAATCCGGTCGCAGCGACGACCGCTGGATCACCTCGCATCTGGAACTGCGCGACGCCGACAATGTGCTGGTGCCCGGCTACGGCTGGGTCTTCCCGCTCGGCAATGGCGAGGTGAACATCGGGGTCGGTTCACTGGCGACCGAGGCGCGACCCGCCCATATCGCGCTGAAACCGCTGCTGCGCCACTACACTTCGCTGCGCTTCGCGGAATGGGAGTTCGAGGGCGAGTTGCGCGCGGTGGCTTCGGCGCTGCTGCCGATGGGCGGTGCGGTCTCGGGGATCGCGGGTCGCAATTGGGTGCTGGTCGGCGATGCCGCCGGCTGTGTGAATCCGCTCAACGGCGAGGGCATCGACTACGGACTCGAAGGCGGGCACATGCTCGCCGACCTGCTGGACGAATCCGATCTGACCCGGATCTGGCCGGAATTGCTGCGCGCTCGCTATGGGCGCACCTTCTCGGTGGCCCGGCGGATCGCGGGGCTGGCCACCCACCCGCGAATGGTGCCGATGGGCGGCCCGCCGGTGATGCGCTCGCGGTATCTCCAGCGCACCGCCGTGCGGGTGATGGGCAATCTGGTCACCGAGGAGGACGTCGACCTCACCGCCCGCGCGTGGCGGGCGGCGGGGCGCACCTCACTACGGCTCGACGAACGCCCGCCCTTCTCCTGAGCGTGGCGCACAATCCGCCGCGGGTCTCGCCGCAATTGGTTCAGGCATCGGTCCGACCGACCACCCATTCCTGGATGAAGTCGCGTTCACCGGTGAGGACCCGCCGGTACAGCTGTTCGGCCAGCGGTTCGATCGCACCGCCGACGAGGGCGACCTTGACCTGGACGACACCGACCACCGCGATCTCCGAACCCGCGGCGGTCGCCCGCATTTCGTAACTGCCCGACATGTTGCCCGCGATGCCCGAGGTCTCGCCCTCGAACACGCCCTTGGCGGTGCCGCCGTCGAGCCCGTGCCAGTGGTCGGTGCGCGAGATCACGAGATCGCTCTTGAGCACCTTCCTCACGATGCCGGGCACCTTGTCCTGATTCGCCTTTTCGCGCATATATATACGAATGGTGTTCGCGCCGTCGGGATGCGAGAGTTCGAGGGTGGCCGTTGTCGCCTCGGCGAAACGGGCACGCCAGACGTCGTCGCCAACGAGTGCCCGGTGAAGATCTTCGACCGGGACTGTGTAGGGCACGGTGAAGCTGAATTTTCGGGGCATGGCCTCATACGGTAGTCGAACGGGTCGGTAGCCTGTTGCGGTGTCGGAAACCACCCAGTCCGAAAGGCGGCAGATCCGCCTGCGGCGCGCCTGGATCGGCGTCTGCGCCGCGGCCACGGTGGTCAGCGTGCTCATGGTGCTGCTCGTGTTGGCCGCTTGGCGCAACGACTGTCTGATCAGCTCGGACAGGGGCGTGACCACCGCCGAGGTGCTCTCGGCGGGTCGGCTGCGGTCGGCGGTCATCTATGTCACGCCGGACGGGGAGACGCACAATCCGAAGGTCGGCGTGTTGTACCCGACCAATCTGACGGCGGGTGAACGGATCAACGTGGAGTACAACCGCGCCGATCCCGATCTGGTCCGGGTCGCCGGACGCGACGTTCGGGTCGCGCTGCTGCCCGCGGCCTCGGTGATCGCCGTGGTCTGGCTGGTGGCCCTGCCCGTTCTGTTCATCCTGCGGCGCGCGGGGCGCCGCGCCAATCGTTCGCCGGACGTTTCCTCGAGTGTCACGTCTGCGTGACGGGTCCGCGCGCTGCGCCCGGCAGGCTGGGTGTGTGCGTGTAGCCATCGTTTCGGAGTCGTTCCTGCCGAATATGAACGGTGTCGTCAACTCCGTTCTCCAGGTGCTGGACCATCTGGACCGAAACGGACACGAGGCCATGGTGATCGCGCCCGACTCGCTACGCGGGCAGCCGCGCGCGCCCCGGCACCACGGACGTTTCGCGGTGCACCGGGTGCCTGCGGTGATGGTGCCGAAGATCAGCTCGCTTCCGGTCGGTCTGCCGCAACCCGGTATGACGGCCGCGATCGGCGCGTTCGACGCCGACGTTGTGCATCTGGCCTCGCCGTTCCTGCTCGGCGCGGGCGGACTCGGCGCGGCCGTGCGGTTGGATCTGCCGACGGTGGCCGTCTACCAGACCGACGTGGCCGGATTCGCCAAGAGCTACGGCCTCGGCCTCGCCGAGCGCGCCGCCTGGCGCTGGACCCGCCGTATCCACGAGGGCGCGACCCGCACCCTCGCCCCGTCCAGCGCCGCCGCCGCGGATCTGGCCCGCCACGGCATTCCGCGGGTGCACCGCTGGGGTCGCGGTGTCGACATCGCCCGCTTCACCCCGTCCGCGCGTCGCGCCGACCTGCGCGATCAGTGGCTGGGGGGTTCGGACAAGCTGCTGGTCGGCTTCGTCGGGCGACTCGCGCCGGAGAAGCATGTGGAGCGGCTGGCCGTGCTGGCCCACGATCCCGATATCCAGCTGGTCATCGTCGGTGACGGACCGGATCGCCCGGAACTCGCCCGGCGCATGCCGAACGCGGTGTTCACCGGCGAACTGGGCGGGGAGATCCTGGCGCAGGCATACGCCAGCCTGGACGTGATGGTGCACGCGGGCGAACACGAGACGTTCTGCCAGGGCGTACAGGAGGCGCTGTCCTCGGGCGTCCCGGTGATCGGCCCGGACGCGGGCGGCCCGCGCGATCTCATCGCGCACTGCCGCAACGGCTACCTGCTGCCGGTGGATCGTTTCGAGGAGTTGCTGCCGAGCGCGGTCGCGGCGCTGCGCGATCCGCAGGTTCGCACCCGATTCGCGACCGCGGCGCGCAAGTCGGTGCTGCATCGCACCTGGCCCGCGATCTGCACCGAGCTCATGGGCCACTACCGCGAGGTGACCGGTATCCAGCTGCGGATGACGCATACCGCCTGAACAACCGGGCCGCGCGCCCGCTGTCCGAGCCATGATGTCCCGGCGGCGTGGCCGGGCGGACCCGGCGCGCACTAGGGTCGACGCCGTGGCGGAAACAGAGCAGCGGGAATCGGTTCGAGCCTCGCTCGACAAGCAGCCGAGCGAGGTCGCGTCGATGTTCGACGGGGTCGCGAAGCGATACGACATCACCAACACCGTGATCTCCGCGGGACAGGACCGCTACTGGCGGTGGGCGGTGCGCAAAGCGGTGGCACCGCGCCCCGGCGAACGGGTGCTCGACCTCGCCGCCGGTACCGGCATCTCCACGCTCGACCTGGCCAGGACCGGCGCCTGGTGTCTGGCGGCAGACTTCTCGAAGGGCATGCTCGCCGCCGGAAGCCATCGCCCGGTGCCGATGGTCGCGGCCGACGCGACCGCCCTGCCGTTCGCCGACGATTCCTTCGACGCGGTGACCATCTCCTACGGCCTACGCAATATCTCCGACAGCCGGACGGCGCTGCGCGAGATGCTACGTGTCACCAAGCCGGGCGGGCGGCTGGTGGTGTGCGAGTTCTCCACACCGGTCATCCCCGGATTCAAAACGGTCTACATGGAGTATCTGATGAAGGCGCTGCCCCGGGTGGCGCGCGCGGTCAGCAGCAACCCCGACGCCTATGTCTACCTGGCCGAATCCATTCGCGCCTGGCCGAATCAGCGGCAGTTGGCGATCCGCATCGCCGATACCGGTTGGTCTTCGGTCAAATGGCGGAACCTCTCGGGCGGCATCGTGGCGCTGCACCGTGCCTACAAACTGTGAGCATCCGGCGTGAGGTCTCTCACGTCTGAACTCGACTGTCGCCGCGCCGCGGTTCACGGTCGCGCCCGAACCCCGCGTCGTGCCAGTTCAGCGGGTTGATATCGAGACGGACGCGGCCCCGCGAGCGACGGCTCACCGCCGCGGACATCGGCTGTGAGGATCTTTGTCACCTGGCGATAACGCTGGGTAATGCCACGCAAACCCCCGCTCGGCATTATCGGAAACATGTCGGATGCGGGTACGGGACGCGCCACGGGCGCGGTCAACACGCAGTGTTCGTACTGCGGCGTCGGCTGCGGCATCACCGTGCAGACCTCCGACGACGGTCCGGGGCCGACCAGGATCACCAAGATCAGCGGTGACAAGGCGCATCCGTCGAACGGCGGGCGGCTGTGCACCAAGGGCGCGACCCACCTCGAACTCATGCGCACACCGGGTCGCATGGAGACCGCCTACCGTCGCCCGGAACGCGGCGGCGCGCCGGTGCCGGTCGCTGTGGACGCCGCGGTCGCCGAGGCGGCGCGGCGGCTGCGCGCCATCCTCGACGAACACGGTCCCGACGCCATCGCGCTCTACGTCTCCGGGCAGATGTCGCTGGAAGCGCAGTATCTGGCCACCAAATTGGCCAAGGGGTATCTGCGCACGGTGCACATCGAGGCGAATTCGCGACTGTGCATGGCGAGTGCGGGCACCGGATACAAGCAGTCGCTGGGCGCGGACGGGCCGCCCGGCTCCTACGAGGATTTCGACTACGCCGATCTGTTCTTCGTGATCGGCGCGAATATGGCCGACTGCCATCCGATCCTGTACCTGCGGATGGCCGACCGGCTCAAGGCGGGCGCGAAACTCATCGTGGTCGATCCGCGCCGCACCGACACCGCCGCCCGCGCCGACCTGTTCCTCCAGTTGAAACCGGGCACCGACCTGGCGCTGCTCAACGGCATACTCCACCTGCTGGTCGACAACGGCGCGATCGACGCGGAATTCATCGCCGAGCACACCCAAGGGTGGGATGCGATGCCGGAATTCCTCGCCGAGTACACCCCGGCGCGGGTCGCCGAGATCACCGGACTCGCCGAAGCCGATATCCGTACCGCGGCCGAGTGGATCGGGGCGGCACGGGAGTGGATGTCGCTGTGGACGATGGGGCTGAACCAATCCACCCACGGCACCTGGAACACCAACGCGCTGTGCAATCTGCACCTGGCCACCGGCGCCATCTGCCGCCGCGGCAGCGGCCCCTTCTCGCTCACCGGCCAACCCAATGCCATGGGCGGGCGCGAGATGGGCTACATGGGCCCGGGACTGCCCGGCCAGCGCAGCGTCCTTTCGGCCGCCGACCGCGGCTTCGTCGAGACCGTGTGGGAACTGGAACCGGGCACGCTGCGCACCGAATCGGGACCGGGCACCATCGAGATGTTTCGCGCGATGTCCGACGGCGACATCAAGGCGGCCTGGATCATCTGCACCAATCCGGTCGCATCGGTCGCCAACCGCAAGACGGTGATCGCGGGTCTGGAAGCCGCCGAACTGGTCATCGCCCAGGACACCTACACCGAGACCGCCACCAACTCCTACGCCGACCTGCTGCTGCCCGCGACACTGTGGGCCGAGGCCGACGCGCTGATGGTCAATTCCGAACGCACCGTGACCCTTTTGCGGCAGTCGGTGCCGCCGGTCGGCGACGCGCGTGCGGACTGGCTGCTCATCGCCCAGGTCGCCACCGCGATGGGGTTCCCGGGATTCGACTTCGCCTCCGCCGCCGAGGTCTTCGCCGAGATTCAGCGGTTCGCGAATCCGGCGACCGGCTACGACCTGCGGGGAATGAGCCACGAGGCATTGCGAGAGGGTCCGATGCAATGGCCGTGCGCGGATCCGGGCAAGCGCCGCAACCCGATTCGCTACGTCAACGACGGCGTGAGTCAGCGGCCGCACGTGGACGAGGACGGACGACGGCCCCGGCTGGCCTTCGCCACGCCCAGCCGCAAGGCGGTGTTCTGGGCGCGCCCGCATATGTCGCCCGCGGAGATGCCCGACGACGACTACCCGTTCACCCTCAATACCGGTCGGCTGCAACACCAATGGCACACGATGACCAAGACCGGCAAGATCGGCAAACTCACCAAGTTGACCGGCGCGCCGTTCATCGAGGTCCATCCCGAGGACGCCGAACGGCTCGGGGTGCGTCCGGGCGATCAACTCGAACTCACCTCGCGGCGCGGCCGCGCGGTGCTGCCGGTGCGGATCAGCGACCGGGTGCGCCCCGGCGACTGTTTCGCGCCGTTCCACTGGAACGACGAGCAGGGTGAGTATCTGACGATCAACGCGGTCACCAACGACGCGGTGGACGCCGACTCGCTGCAACCGGAATTCAAGGCGTGCGCGGTTGCGCTGCGCCGGGTCGCCCCGTTGCCCGCGGCGAATACCGCGCCCGCCCCGGTCGGCGAACAGCCACATCCCCTCGCGGTCATGCTGGGACTCGACACCGCGGTCACGCCGACGCTCAGCGATATCGAGCAGATCTACCTGAGCGGGTATCTGGCCGCCCTGCAATCGCTTCCGGTGATCGGGCAGCCGGTGCTGCCGGAATCCGCACCGCTGTCGGCGCGCAGCCGGACCTGGATCGACGGATTGCTCGCGGGCATGTACTCGCGGACGGCCGCCGGTAGCGGGGGCGAATCCGTACCGGCCGCGTCGGCGGTCACGGTGCTGTGGGCCTCCCAGACCGGCACCGCCGAGGAGTTCGCCGCCGAGGTCGCCGAGCGGCTCGCCACCGCTGGTCTCACCCCCCGACTGGTCGACATGGACTCCTGCGCGCTCGACGCGCTCACCGGTGACGCGCTGCTGATCAGCAGCACCTTCGGCGACGGCGGCCCGCCCGACAACGGCGCGGACTTCTGGGACCGGCTGCGCGAGAGCGCGCAGCGGTTCACCGGACTGCGCTACGCGGTCTTCGCCCTCGGCGATTCCTCCTACGACGACTTCTGCGGTCACGGCCGCAAATTGGATGCGACGCTGGCCGAACGCGGGGCGACCCGGCTGCTCGAGCGGGTGGACAGCGAACCGGATTTCCGGGAGGCGGGCCGGGAGTGGCTGACCCGGGTGGTCGACGCGCTCGGCGGCGCGGGCGGTTCCGAACCGCCCGTCGAGGCCGAGGTCGCCGTCGCGCACCACGCGCCCACCCCCCACGCCCCTTCGGGCGGCACCATGACCCTGGCCCGGCCCGGCCCGGCATCGCGGGCCACCCGCGCTACAGCCGTGTTCACCCGCGAGGCGCCGTTCACCCGCAACGCGCCGCTGACCGCCGCACTGATCCGCAACGAACCGCTCTCGCTCGGCGACTCCGCGAAAGAGGTGCGCCGATTCGGTTTCGACCTGCGCGATCTCGACGCGGGCTACGAGGTCGGCGACGCGCTCGGGATCTGGCCGGCCAACTGCGAATCACTGGTCGCCGAGTGGCTGGCGGCGACCGGGCTCGACGGTCGCCGCGGGGTCGAGGTCGACGGACGCGAGATCGCGCTGACCGAGGCGTTGCGTACGCACTACGACATCACCAAGGTCGGACCCGACCTGCTGGGTTTCATCGCCGAACGCAATCCGAATCAGCAGCTGGCCAAGCTGCTGCGCCGCGACAACCGCAATGAACTCGCCGGCTATCTGTGGGACCGCCAGGCCGTGGACGTGCTGCGCGACTTCCCGGTGCGCGCGGATCTGGTGGAATGGCTCGGCGCGCTGAAGAAGATGCAGCCGCGGCAGTATTCGATCTCCTCGAGTCCGCTGGTGAGTCCCTACGAGGTGGAGTTGACCGTCGGCGTGGTGCGTTTCGGCGATCCGACCGCGACCGGGTCGGCGGCCCGGCGCGGGGGCGTCTGCTCGACGTTCCTGGCCGATCGGGCGGGCGACGGTACGCCGCGGGTGCCGATATTCCTCCAGCGCGCACCGCATTTCCGGCCGCCGCTGGACCCGAACGTGCCCATGATCATGGTCGGTCCCGGCACCGGCATCGCGCCGTTCCGCGGCTTCCTGCACGAACGCAGGGCACTCGGCGCGCGGGGTCGCAACTGGCTGTTCTTCGGCGATCAGCATGCGGCGCAGCACTTCTACTACCGCGCCGAACTCGAGGACATGTTCCGTTCCGGCTTTCTGACCCGCCTGGATCTCGCCTTCTCCCGTGATCAGCGCGAACGGATCTACGTGCAGCACCGCATGATCGAGCACGGCGCGGAGCTGTGGTCCTGGCTGCGCGACGGCGCCCACCTCTACGTGTGCGGCGACGCCGCGCGCATGGCCAAGGATGTGGACGACGCGCTGCTGCGCATCGCGCGCATCCACGGCAAACTCGACGACGCGGGCGCGGCGGCCTTCAAGAAGCAGCTCGTCGCCGACAAGCGCTACGTCCGCGACGTCTACTGAACCGCCGCGTCCGGTGAACCGCCGCGTCCGGTGAACCGCCGCGTCTGGTGAAGCGCGACGTCCGGTGAGCCCCGGCGGATCTCAGTCGGGCCAAGCGGCGCTGCGGCCGGTCAGCGCCAGCACCCGGTCCAGTGCGGGCGCGTCGTCGGCGACCGGGAGCACCGGACCGAACAGTCCCGGCGTGCCCTCCTTCGGTGTCTCGCGCAGCATCTCGTGCAGCACGGCCAGATCCGCGTCGGTGACCTCGAACGGCGCGCCGACCGCGCGCGCCAGATCCCAACCGTGCACGACGATCTCGTCCAGCGCGATCACCGCCATCTCCGCGGCGGGCAACCGGACACCGCCCGCCTCGGTCTCCCCCTCCCACGCCTCGGGTTCGCGCCAGGCCGCGGCCAGCGCCTTGGCCTGGGCCGGAATGCGGGTGCGCCAATCGGCGGGCAGTTCGATCTCGGCGGCCGCGCCGGGCGAGGCGGATCGGCCGACGCCCTGCTTGGTCGCGGCCTGCCGGAACGCCTCGGTGAGCATCACGACATGGGCGAGCAGATCGCGCACGGTGGTGTCGGCGCAGGGGGTGGGCGCGCCGAGCTGGTCGTCGGTGATCGCGCCGACCACCGATTCGAGGGCGGTCGCGGCCGGTTCGAGATCGAAATTCACGGGCATCGGTACTCCAAACGTGGTCCGGTACTGCGTACGTACGTCGAATGGTCTCGATTGTGCCGACGATCCGGCGCGCGAGAACTCATCGGCGACACACCCGCCGGGCGCGTGGCACGCCGTGACGACCGCTCGATTCGGCGAACGGCTTGCCCGATCAGCTACCGCGGAGCATTCTCGTAGACATCGAAGTGTTGGTCGCGGCGTCGCCCGGGTACCCCGGGGACGAGAAGCGAGTGGACAGGAGCGCAACGATGATCGATCGCAGCACATCCCGCACCACCGAGATATCCGAGGCGGATCTGGCCGAACAGTCCGTCCCGGTGAATCCGGACGACCACGACGTGGAGGAAGCCGATCTCGCCGAGGTCGTCGACCGCGACGTCTGGTCGGCGAATGTGGCCGATGTGGTCGAGCAGTCCATTACGGTGCCGCTGGACGACGAGGATTTCGAACCGGACGAGTGACGCGCGGATAGCGGCGCGGCTCAGGACGCGATCTTGGCGCGCACCGTCGCGTGCAGTTCGCGCAGGCTGGACCGCTCGGTTACCACCTCGAGCACCCGCAGGCCGTGGGCGGGCGCGGCCAATTCGACCCCGAGCTGATCGGGATCGACCTGACGGTGCGATATGCGGTAGGCGGCGCACAACGCGGCCAGATCCATGCCGTGCGGTGTGCCGAACACCCGCTCGAAGACGCCCGCGTACTGCGGATCGCCCTGTTCGAGCAGTTCGAAGATGCCGCCGCCATCGTCGTTGGCGACCACGATGGTCAGGTCATCCGGCCGCGGTTCGCCGCGGCCGATGAGCAGTCCCGAGGCGTCGTGCAGGAAGGTCAGATCGCCCATGAGGGCGAGGGTGCGGCCCTGATGGGCCAGTGCCGCGCCGACGGCCGCGGAGACCGTGCCGTCGATACCGGCGACGCCGCGATTGGACAGCACCTTCACATCGGGGCGCGGATGCGAGACCAGGGCGGCGTCGCGCACCGGATTGGAGGCGCCGAGCAGCAGTTGATCGCCCGGACGCAGCGCGTCCATGACGACGGCCGCCACGTGCAAGCCGGTCGGCTTTGGATGTTTGGCGAGTTCCGCACGCACCACCTGGTTCGCGGTGGCGTCGAGTTCGCGGCATCGCGTCAGCCATTCGGGGCGCGGTGCGCCCGAGGTGACCGCCCTGGTCCCGGTGCCGACGACATTGCCGGAAACATCCGGCCAGCGCGGACCGGTGGTGAGGGCGAAAACGGTGACCGACGGGTCCGACAGCACCCGTGACACCTGCCGGTGCAGGGTCGGCCGCCCGGTGATGATGGCCTGGCGCGGGCGCAGCAGCGGCAGCGCCAGCGGATGCAGGGCGGGTCCGTGCATGGGCGCGGTGGGTTCGGCGACGGTGGGAAGCGCGGCCAGTTCGGGGCGCGGGCCCGCGCCGTGGCCGGAGATGACGACGGTGTCGGGGGTGAGGTCGATCTCGAGCGGCACGTCGAGGGTCGCGTACTGGGTGGAGGTCCACGCTTTGCCATCGGCGCGGCCTGCCGGGGCGGCCTCGCCGGGCGCGAGATCCGGTACCAGCGGTTCGCGTAGCGGAATATCGAAGTGAACCGGTCCGGCATTGCCGGACCGAGTGCCGCGCGCGGCGGCGAGCACCCGGCACACGGCCGAACGCCACACGCTGTTCTGCTTGCCGTAGTCCGAATCCCCGGGATCGGCCTCGGCCAGTCCGAGGCTGATGGTGGCGCGCACCTGACTGCCGAACAGACCGAGTTGTTCGACGGTCTGGTTGGCGCCGGTGCCAAGCATGTCGTACGGCCGGTTGGCGCTCAATACGATCAGCGGCACGCGGGCGTAGTTCGCCTCGAGCACGGCGGGGGCCAGATTGGCGACCGCGGTACCCGAGGTCATGACCACCGGGACGGGGCGTTGGGCCGCGACGGCGAGGCCGACGGCGAGGAATCCCGCGCTGCGCTCGTCGATGCGCATGTGCAGCCGCAGCCGCCCGGCCGCGTCGGCGGCCTGGAGGGCGAAGGCCAGCGGCGCGTTGCGCGAGCCGGGGCAAAGGACGACCTCCCGCACGCCTCCGCGCACGAGTTCGTCGACGACCACCTGCGCCTGCGCTGTTGACGGGTTCACCTCACCAGCCTCCCAGACAGTGCGCGCGGCGTCTTCGTCACCCTGCTCACAGCGAACGCGCGGTGCGCGGTCCGCCCCCGCCGCACATCGAATCGCGCCCTCGGGTCCGCGATTTCGACGTGCGGCGGATGTGCTGCGCTCAGCCCGCGTGACGCTGGACCAGATCGCCCAGACGCGGCAGCGCCTCGATGACGTTCTTCTTGGCCGAGGAACGCATCGAGGAGTAGACCTTTTTCAGCGCCGGACGGCTGGACGCCTCGGCGCGCGCGTCGGTGACCGAGAGCAACGCCTCGGCGACCGCGTCGGACTGCGAGACCAGCAGATCGGCGAAACGGCCCGAGCCCGCCGCGGCGTACTCCTGCCAGAACGGCTCGAGCTGCTCGACGAACTTGGGCGCCAACGATTCCAGCGCGTCCGGGACGATGGACGGGCTGATCTTCTTGACCGCCGCGTAACCACCCTTCACGGCCAGGCCGGACGCACCACCCTTGTCCGACACCTCGGCGTCCAGGACATCTTTGGCGTCGGCAAGGAATGCCGGCCGCTTGGCCTCGTCGAGCAGGGATTCAGACAGTGCTGCAACCACTTTCAGGTTCCTCCGGATAGGTGTCGATGAACGAGCGCACGCCACTATACGCACTGGTGCCGAGGGCTACACGACGCTCACCCGGCAACGGGGTCGCTTCACCATCGCACGAGTGCACCGCGCGCGCATCCGGGAGCCCCGATCAGGGCTGCCAGGGCAGCAATTCGACCATCAAACCCTCGCAGTCGGCAAGCAATTCGCCCCGCTCATCGATCAATTCGGCGGTGACGAAGGTTTTGCGTCCCTCGATGCGGTCGACGCGGCCGCGCACCGTCAACGGCGTCTCCAGCGGAGTCACCTTGCGGTAGTTGACGTGCAGGTAGGCGGTGCGGCTGATCGGCCTGCCCGCGTAGTGCACGATCATGCCGAACAGATCGTCGAACAGCAGCGGCAGCACGCCGCCGTGCGCGGCGCCATTGCCGCCGAGGTGATATCGGCGGAATTCGCCGGTCATGGTGATGCCGCCGGGTCCGGCCGCGCGGACCTGCCACGGCAGCAGCAGCAGGCTGCCGCGTCCGGGCAGGGTCACCACTCGACCCGCGGGGCCCTGGAGTTCGGGCGCGCGATAGGGCGCGAGCAGATCGATGAGATCGCCGACCTTGGCCAGCGCGACCCCGTAAACCTCGTCGGAGGCGTCCACGGAGACGGCGAGATCCTGGAGGGTGCGCATGGCCTCGACGAACGGGCCGAAGTTCGCCCCGACCTCGGCTCGCGCCACCTTGGGGAAGCCGCCGTGCCGCTCGTAGCGGTTCTCGTCCACCGCGCTCGGGTCGATGCGGGGTTCGGACGGGTCCGCGCCGGGCGGCTCCGATTCGACACGATCGGCATCCACAGTTCGCTCACTCATACCTGCACGGTATCGCGTTGTTTTACACCGTCAAATCGGCGGCGGCGGCGGCCCGCGCCGGGCGGCGCGAGGAAGTCGACGGCAACAGCCGTTCCGGCGCGGGCGATAATCACCGACGTGACTATCGATCCGACGCCGTCATTCGATCCGGCACTGTGGCGAGCCGTCGCGGGCTTCGAGAACCTGACCGACATCACCTACCACCGGCATATCGAGCAGGGCACCGTGCGCATCGCCTTCGACCGGCCGGAGGTGCGCAATGCCTTCCGACCGCACACGGTCGACGAGCTCTACCGGACGCTCGACCACGCCAGGATGACGGCCGACGTCGGCGCGGTGCTGCTCACCGGCAACGGCCCGAGCCCCAAGGACGGCGGCTGGGCCTTCTGCTCAGGCGGCGACCAGCGCATCCGCGGGCGCAGCGGCTACCAGTACGCCTCCGGTGAGACCGCCGACACGGTCGACCAGGCCCGCGCGGGTCGACTGCACATCCTCGAGGTGCAGCGCCTCATCCGGTTCATGCCCAAGGTCGTCATCGCGCTGGTCAACGGCTGGGCCGCGGGCGGCGGGCACAGTCTGCACGTGGTGTGCGACCTGACACTCGCCAGCCGCGAGCACGCCCGGTTCAAGCAGACCGACGCCGACGTCGGCAGCTTCGACGGCGGCTACGGCAGCGCCTACCTGGCGCGCATGGTCGGCCAGAAGTTCGCCCGCGAGATCTTCTTCCTCGGCCGCACCTACACCGCCGAGGAGATGCACCACATGGGCGCGGTGAACGCGGTCGCCGACCACGCCGAACTCGAGAACGTGGCGCTGGAGTGGACCGCCGACATCAACGGCAAGTCGCCGCAGGCCCAGCGCATGCTCAAATACGCCTTCAACCTGCTCGACGACGGTCTGGTCGGTCAGCAGCTGTTCGCGGGCGAGGCCACCCGCATGGCCTACATGACCGACGAGGCCGTCGAGGGCCGCGACGCCTTCCTGGAGAAGCGCGCGCCGGACTGGTCGCCCTACCCTTGGTATTTCTGAGGCCGGTGCACCGAGATCCGCTACCCCTCAGTACCCGATGATCCGCGGTACCCGATGATCCGCGAGACCCGAATGGGAGGCCGCTCGACCCGATGGAGATCTTGAGCAGCCGGGTGATCCTGCGCCCGGCGGACTACCGCACCACACTCGCCTTCTACGGCGAGACCCTCGGACTGGCGGTCTACCGGGAGTATCCGGGCGGCACGGTTTTCTTTGCAGGCCAGTCGCTGATCGAGGTCGCCGCGCACGGCGGCACCGGGGAATCGGCGGGTTTCGCGGGGGCGATCTGGTTGCAGGTGCGCGATGTCGCCGACGCCGCGGCCGAGCTCGCGTCGCGCGGGATCCCCATCGACCGGGCGCCCGTCGAGGAGCCGTGGGGCCTGATCGAGATGTGGATACACGATCCCGACGGTGTACCGATCGTGCTCGTAGAGGTGCCGCCCTCGCATCCGATACGCCGCGATTCCCGCTGGTCGGAAGGGTAGCGGCCGGTTCGGCCCCCGCGTATCGAACGGGGGCCGAGTTGCCAATGGTGGTCGCGGCGGGGACGATTACGCTCGGGTGGACACCCGGCCGCCGATGTCCGGGTCACCGCCGATTCCCACCGTCCGACGAGTGAATCGCAGTCTCGATGTCTGGCCTTACCGAGCCCCGTTCTTCGGGGGTGGCCGCCCTTCGCGCGCGCCGCCCCAGCAAACCGACCCGTCCCGTGCGCGGCGGCGCGGGCATGACACGATCGCTACCGTGAGGGAGCGCATCAAGCGAACCGTGGGCACCGCGGCAGGCCGCAGCGAGGCGGCGCCGCGCGCAGTGCGAGATCCGGGCGAGCGAATCACGAGCGCGGCGCCCCGAGCGACAGCCCGGTCGGTGACCGCGGCGTCCTGTTCCGGTGAGGTGCGATCGTGAGCAACACCCTGCGAACACTGCCGATGCCGAGCGGCTCCGTCCTCGGCGAGGTCATGCCGCATCTGCGAGAAGCGTTGGAGGGCAACGGGCCCGCGTGGCTGCCCATACCGACCAGCGACCGTCGCGAGGCCCGTCGGCTCAGCGACGCTCTCCTGCCCGGCGAGCCCATCGGCGATCAGGTCGCCCTTGTGGTCACCACCTCCGGTACCACCGGCGTGCCGAAGGGCGCCATGCTCAGCGCGTCGGCCCTGCGGGCCAGCGTCACCGCGACCCACGAACGACTCGGCGGGCCCGGCACCTGGCTGCTGGCGCTGCCCACCCATCACATCGCGGGTATCCAGGTGCTGCTGCGCAGTATCGAAGCGGGCACCGAACCCACCGTCCTCGACGTCTCGGGCGGCTTCCTGCCGGAGGCGCTGGCGGGCGCCATCACCGGCATGCGCGGCGAGCGCCGCTACACCTCGCTGGTGCCGACCCAGTTGATCAAGGCGCTCGACGCGCCCGTGGCCGCGACGGCGCTCGCCGGACTCGACGCGGTACTCGTGGGCGGTGCGGCCACCCCGAAGCCGGTCTACGAGCGGGCGAAGGCGGCGGGCATCAATGTCGTGCGCACCTACGGCATGAGCGAGACCTGTGGCGGCTGCGTCTACGACGGCGTGCCGCTGCGGGGCGTGCGGATTCGCATCGATGACGGCCGGGTGGTGCTCGGCGGCGACGTGATCGCCGAGGGCTACCGCGGTCAGCCCGATCATCCCGCCTTCGCCGAGCCCGGCTGGTTCCGCACCGACGACGCGGGTGTCTACGAGGACGGTGTCCTGCGCATCACCGGCAGATTGGACGAGGCCATCACGACCGGCGGGCTACTGGTCCTGCCGCAGGTGGTGGAGGCCGTGCTGGTGACGCATCCGGCGATCAGCGAATGCGTGGTGCTCGGATTGCCCGACGAACGGCTCGGCCAGCGAGTCGCGGTCGCGGTCGTGCCCGCCGAGGGCGCCAACCCGACCCTCGACGAACTGCGCGACTACGTGGTACGCGAACTCGACGCCATCGCCGCGCCGCGGGAGCTGGCGCTGGTCGACGAACTGCCGCTGCACGGACCGGGCAAGCCGAATCGCGCGGCGCTGCGCGAGCTGCTGCTGGCGAGTTCGGCGAGCTGATCCCCGGTCGCCGCCGACGCTGTCGGCGACCGGGAACCCATGCAAGACACGACGCCACAGCTGTGCAAGGACGGTGCAAGACGGGCCGCGCACAGTAGGGGCATGACTTCATACACACCCGCCTCAGTGCTCGCCGTGGAGGCGAACGGCCTGGTCAAGGTGTTCGGGGAACAGCGCGCCGTGGACGGCGTCAGTCTGGCGGTGCCGCAGGGTTCGGTTTACGGAGTGCTCGGCCCCAACGGCGCGGGCAAGACCACCACCATCCGCATGCTGGCGACGCTGTTGCGCCCCGACGGCGGCGACGCCCGCATCTTCGGCCGCGACATCGTCGGTGACGCGAGCGCGGTGCGCTCGCTCATCGGCGTCACCGGACAGTACGCCTCGGTCGACGAGGATCTGTCCGCCACCGAGAACCTGATGATCTTCTCCCGGCTGCTCGGCCTGAGCAGGCGCGAGGCGCGGATCAAGACCGCCGAGCTGCTCGAGGAGTTCGATCTCACCGAGGCCGCCGACAAGTCGCTGAAGAACTTCTCCGGCGGTATGCGCAGGCGACTCGATCTCGCCGCCAGCCTCATCTCCACGCCGCCGCTGCTGTTCCTCGACGAGCCGACCACCGGACTCGACCCGCGCACCCGCGCCCAGATGTGGGAGACCATCCGCCGTCTGGTCCGCGAGGGCGCGACGGTCGTGCTCACCACGCAGTATCTCGACGAGGCCGACCAACTCGCCGATCGCATCGCGGTCATCGACCGCGGCAAGGTGATCGCCGACGGCACCGCCGACGAACTCAAGGACTCGGTCGGCGGCTCCTCGCTGCATCTGACCCTGGCCGATCGCGCCCAGCTCGACGAGGCCCGCCGCATCGTCAGCGACTTCCTCGGCGCCGAAGCGCAGATCACCCCGGAGGCGGGCAGGCTGACCGCCCCGCTGCGCACCGCCGATATGACCACCGATCTGCTGATCCGCCTGCGCGAGTGGGAGATCGCGGTGGAGGAGATCAATGTCTCCAAGCCGAGCCTGGACGAGGTCTTCCTCACCATCACCGGCCACCGGGCCGATTCCGACAACGAGACCGAACGGAGCGCGGCATGACCGCCACCCTCACCGCCACCGAGGCCGTCCGCAGGCCGGTGCCGACCCCCGCGGGGCCGATCACCATCGGCAGGACCGTCGCCAACACCTTGACCATGGCCCACCGCGGCCTGCTCAAGATCAAACACAATCCCGAACAGCTCTTCGACGTCGTCATCCAGCCGATCATCTTCACGCTGATGTTCACCTACATCTTCGGCGGCGCGATCTCCGGTGACGTGAAAAGCTATCTGCCGGTGATCATTCCGGGCATCATGGTGCAGACTGTCGTGCTGACCTCGGTCACCACCGGCGTGCAGTTGCGCGAGGACATGGACAAGGGCGTCTTCGACCGCTTCAAATCCCTTCCCATCGCCCGCATCTCGGCACTGTCGGGCGCGCTCACCGCGGATATGGTCCGCTACTTCATCGCGACGACGCTGACCGTGGCGATGGGCCTGGTCATGGGCTACCGCCCGCACGGCGGCGTGGTCGGTGTGGTCGGCGCCGCGCTGCTGGTCATCGCGGCATCCTTCGCGACCAGCTGGATCTGGGCCTTCTTCGGCGTGATCGCGAACAAGGCGTCAGCGGTGCAGGGCTATTCGATGCTCATCATGTTCCCCCTGACCTTCTGCTCGCCCGCCTTCGTGCCGACCCAGACCATGCCCGGCTGGATCCAGGCGTTCGTCAACGTCAACCCGATCTCGCATCTGATCTACGCCTGCCGCGACCTGATGAACAACGGCACCGTCGGATCGCATTTCGGGTGGACCCTGGTCGGGGCCGCGGCCATCGTCGCGGTGCTCGCGCCGCTGACCGTGCGCACCTACATGCGCAAGGCGTGATCGTCTCGCGGCCGTTCGCCGTTCCCGCACGCCGGGAACGGCGAACGGCCGCTTCAATCCCGGTGCCCCACCGCGTATTTCAACAGGTCGACGGCCTCGCGCGCGCCCTCTTTACGGCCGATCCGGCGATAGCGGGCCCGAACCCGTTCGATCCGCTCCGCACCGAGCCGCTCACGGGCCGAGGCCATATGCAGGTCCAGCCGCATCGACGGCAGATCCTGGCGCGCGGCGACCTCGTGCGCGAGCACGAGAAGACGCAGCCCGGTCTCCTCGTCGACGCCCGTCGTCACCAGATAGGACCCGACGGCGCAGCACATCCCGCCGATCTGCGGCAGGTCCTGGTACTGGGCGAGTACGAGCATTCCCTGTTCGACCAATTCCCGCACGAGTGTCGAGGCGGTGCGGGCCCGCCCGCACAGAATTCGGGCGTCGGCGGCCGCGGCCGCGGTCATGAGTCCACCCGGTCCAGGCCCCGCGCCCAACTCCGGCCAGCCGACCAGCTCGAGTGCCCGGTCGTATCGGCGCAGTCCCTCCTCGACATCCCCCCGCGCGAACGACAGTTCGGCCGCGCTCTGCGCCACCCCCGCCAGCAGATGGTTCGGCATTCCCGTCGAATTGACGGTCACCCCGATATCGGTGCCGCCGACGGTGACCTCGAGTACATGACGCGCCCGGTCCAGCTGTCCCGTCCCGATCAGCGAGGCGGCCAGCAGACTGCGTATCTCGATGGTGTCCTCGAAGACTCCGAGCCGCAGCAGCAGACCGAGGCTGCGCTCGTAGTAGACAGCGGAGTCGGCGTAGGCCGCGATCTGCCCGAAGACCTGACCGAGATGGCGGCACACCATCGCCACACTCCAGACATGCCGCTCACCGAACATCGCGAGCGCCCGGATCGCGTCGCGCGTCGAGCCACGGACATCGCCCATGTTCTCCTTGGCGTTGGCGCGCAGCAGCAGCGCGGTCGCCTTGGTCTCGTCACTGCCGAAGACGATGGCCTCGGCCACGAGTCGCGCGATCCCCCTGCCGTCGGCGCGGCCGATCATGATGGCCCCGACGAACCGTGAGGTCTCGGAGAGTTCGTACGGGCCACGCAGCAGTCGCCGCACCCGTGATCGCACCCGCGCCATGAACCGCGGACCGTCGGGGGCGAAGAACAGATGCAGGAACACCATCTGGAAACTGATCATGATCAGATCCGGCCGCGCGGCGTCCGATCCCGTGCCCGACTCGTCCAGGGCGATCACCCGCACGGCCCAACTCTCGACCTCGGCGTGCGTACCGCGGATCATCCACAGCATCCCGACGACGGGGAAGACCGTGTAGGCGGTGCGAGCGTCGCCGCGTTCCAGCGCGTAGCGCAGTGCGGCGAGCAGATTGTCCAATTCGGTGGTGATCGCCAGCGCCAATCGCATCTGGTCACTGACCAGGTAACTGTCCGCCGCCTCCGTGGCGAAGTCGCGCGCCCACGCCATGATTCGCTCGATCACCAGATCCGCTTCGCCCTCGGCCGCGGCGAGCTGTTCCTCCCCGTACTCGCGCACCGTCTCCAGCATCCGGTAGCGGGTGCCGAGCACCTCGTCGTCGATCACGGTCAGCAGCGACTGGTTCACCAAGCCGTCCACCGCCGCGAGCACATCGCCGACCTCGGGTCCGCCCGCGACCTGTTCGGCCGCCCGCACACCGAAGCCGCCCGGGAATCGGCATAGTCGGCGCAGCACGATCCGCTGCGGCTCGTCGAGCAGATTCCAGCTCCAGTCGATGACGGCGTGCAGGGTGCGATGCCGTTCGGGCGAACTGCGATCGCCGTGGCGAAGCAGGGCGAAACGGTCGGCCAACCGGCTGTTGATCTCCTCCACGCTCATCGCCCGCACCCGCGCCGCCGCCAATTCGATGGCCAGCGGCAGCCCGTCCAGCGTCCGGCACAATTGGGCGACGATATCCGGGTCGAGGCGAACCGAGGGCCGCACGGCGCGGGCGCGCGCGGCGAACAGTTCGGTGGCGGGCGATCCGGCCGCATCGATAGTCAGCGGCGGCAGCGGGTATACGGTCTCGGCGGTGATCATCAGCGGCGCGCGACTGGTGGTCAGCACCGTCAACCGGTCGGCGGCCCCGATCAGGTCGGCGACCACCACCGCGACCGCGTCGACGAGATGTTCGCAGTTGTCCAGAATCAGCAGCAGCGACCGCGCGGCGATGGCCTCGCGCAGACGTCGGCCCGGGTCCACGGTGTATCCGGCGCGCAACGCGGCGGAGTCGAAGTGCATCTCGCTCAGCCCGAGCGCGGCACTGATCGCGGCCTCCACCTCGACCCGCGCGTGTTCGGCCTCGGCCCGCACCGAGGCCAATTCGACCAGCACCACCTGCCCCGAGCCGGCCACACGCGAGCCGACCTCATTGGCCACGCGTGTCTTCCCGGTGCCGCCCGGACCGAGCACCGTGGTCACCCGAGCGGTACGCAGCAGCCGTTCGATCGCCTCGAGATCGTGTTCGCGGCCGAGCAGGGCATTGGGCGCGGCGCGCAATCCGATGGCGGCCCGGGCGGGTTGGTCGATGAGGTCGGCGGAGTCGGGCGGGTCCGCGGCGGATCCGCGCCCCGAACCATTGCCCGGCCCCACGAGGGCGGGTCGGGCTTCGACCCGAACGATCGCGCCCGCGGGTTCCCGAGTGGGCCGGTGGTCGTCCGCCGTCACCGGGTCGCCGCGCAGGATCGCGGTATTCAGCGCGATCAGCGCCGGACCCGGATCGGTGCCGAGCCGTTCGGCCAGCCCGGCGCGGAACGCGGCGAAGGACTCCAGCGCCTCGTTGGCGCGGCCCGCGGCCGCGAGCAATCGCATGAGGGTCAGTTCGGCGGTCTCGTCGAGCGGATCGCGCTCGACGCGGCGCCGGGCCAGCCGCAGCGCGCCGTCGATATCGCCGAGATCCCGGCGGGCCCGCAATTCCAACTCGTCGAATGCGGCGGCGTGCGCGGCGGCCGCGTCCCCCAGCGCGATCGCGACCTCGCCCGCGGGCAGATCGGCGCCCGGTTCACCGCGCCACAGCTCCCTGGCCGCGGCGACGGTCTCCAGCGCGCCGACGGCGTCGCCGCTCGCCCGCGCTTGCCGCGCCCGATCCAGCAGCTCGTTCGCCAGCGACAGATCGATCCGATCCGGGTCGAGGGTAAGACGGTAGCCGGCGGGGCCGATGTCAAGCGCGCCGTCCGGCAGCACCGACCGCAGCCGCGAGACCTGGGTGTGCAACGCGTTCATCGGGGCGCGCGGCGGCTGTTCGCCCCACACGTCATCGATCAGCGCGGCGGCGCTGCGGCTGCGGCCCGCGCGCAGGGCCAGCGAGGTGAGCAGCAGACGCGAGCGGGCCCCCGGCACCGGATTGAGCACGCCGTCGCGGCGCAGCGCGATCTCGCCCAGCAGGGCCACCACGACCGATTCGCCTGCGGGCGTCGTCACGACTCGACTGTGGCGGACCCGACCGCCCTGATACGGAAACATCCCGAGGTCATCGTATGCGAGCGAACCCGGCCACAGCGTCATGGTTTTTCGTCCTCCCTCCGGGAACCCGGCGGGCCGGGCGCACCGGTCGGGCGCCGATTAGGCTCGGCGCATGGCTACCACAGCGCAATGGATCGAGGGTGCCCGTCCCCGTACCCTGCCGAACGCGATCGCACCGGTGCTTGCGGGCACCGGGGCCGCCGCCGCCATCGACGGTCTGGTGTGGTGGAAAGCGGTTCTCGCACTGGTGGTCTCGCTCGCGCTCATCGTCGGCGTCAACTTCGCCAACGACTACTCCGACGGAGTGCGGGGCACCGACGACGACCGGGTCGGACCGCTGCGACTGGTGGGTTCCGAACTCGCCTCGCCCGTCGCGGTGAAGAACGCCGCCATCGCCAGTCTCGCCGTCGGCGCGGCTGTCGGTCTGATACTCGCGATCACCACCGCGTGGTGGCTGCTGCTCATCGGGGCGGGCTGCCTCGCCGGCGCCTGGTTCTACACGGGCGGCTCCAAACCCTACGGCTACAGCGGATTCGGGGAACTCGCCGTCTTCGTGTTCTTCGGCCTCATCGGCGTACTCGGCACGCAGTTCGTCCAGGCCGAGCGGATCGACTGGGTCGGGGCGGTGCTCGCGGTCGCGGTCGGCGCGTTCTCCAGCGCGGTGCTGGTCGCCAACAATCTGCGCGACATCCCCACCGACACCGTGTCGGGCAAGACCACGCTTGCGGTGAAACTCGGCGATCCGCGTACCAGGACACTGCATCTGGTGCTGCTCGCGATTCCGTTCCTGGCCACCCTTGCCCTGCTCGCGCGCACACCGTTCGCACTGGCGGGCCTGCTCGCCGCACCGTTGGCGATCCGCGCCAACGCACCGGTGCGCGGCGGCCGCAGCGGCCTCGAACTGATTCCCGCACTGCGGGACTCCGGTCTGGCGCTGCTGGTGTGGTCGGCGTTCACCGCGCTGGCGCTCGGCTTCGCCTAGTCCGGGACCGGTCAGTCGCCGTCCGGCACCAGGATTCCCAGCACCCAGTTCACCAGCGCGATGACGATGCCGCCGAGTAGCGCGGTCCAGAAACCGCTTACCGCGAGACCGTAATCGGAGAACGCGTCGGTGATCCAGGCGGTGAGCAAGAGCATCAGCGCGTTGACCACCAACAGGAACAGTCCGAGGGTGAGCACCACCAACGGCAGTGACAGCAGCTGCACCAGCGGTTTGACCAGCGCGTTCACCAGGGTGAAAACCGCGGCCACGGCCAGCACCACGATGATCTTGGTGCCGGTGTCCTGGTCAGGACTCTTGATGTCGATGCCCTCGACCCAGGCCGCGGCCAGCCAGATGGCCACCGCGTTGATGATCAGCCGAATAACTAACTGCATGCGCCAATGCTAAGTCGCCGCGCGAGGATTCCGCAGTGTTCGGCGGATGCGCCCGCCCGACGCGCGGACATCCGATGCCGGCTCACGCGGCACGATCGAGCAGCGCCCGCACCTTCGGGCGCAGGTCTTCGATCGGATCGGCGCCCATCAGCGGCTCCTGCCTCTCGTGTATTTCTGGTGTACCGCCTGCTTGCTGACCTCGAGCGCCTCCGCGACGGCCTGCCAGGACCAGCCTTGGTTCCTGGCGTTCTCGACCTGGATCGCCTCGAGACGTTCGAGCAGCCGCCGCAGCGCGAGCACGGCGCGCAGCCCGACCCTCGGGTCGGGGCTGCCCGCGGCGGCCGCCAGTGTGGTCGCTTCTGTCATGACGTCAATTTTGATTGACGACCGGGCCGTGCGCGACCCGGCGCCACTACGAGTGTGATCGGCTTATCCGCCCCAGATGCCGGTAGCCAGGAATTTCTCGATGACCGCCGCGGGCCCGGCCAGATCCATCCCTTGACCCGCCACCCAGGCGTCATCGAAATAGGTGCCCGCGTAGCGGTCGCCGCCGTCGCAGATCAGGGTGACCACGCTGCCGCGGCGACCCGCCGCCAGCATCTGCGCGATCAACCCGTACGCCCCCCACAGATTGGTGCCGGTCGACCCGCCCACCCGGCGGCCGACCACCCGCCCCGCCTGCCGCGCCGCGGCGATGGAGGCGGCATCGGGCACTTCGATCATCCGGTCGACCACCTGACCGATGAACGAGGGCTCCACCCGCGGCCTGCCGATCCCCTCGATGCGCGAGGGCATACCGGTCTGATATCCCGGGTCACCGGTTTCGTAGCCGCCGAAGAACGCGGAATTCTCGGGATCGACCACCGCCAACCGGGTCGCGTGACGGCGATAGCGGATATATCGGCCGATGGTCGCGCCGGTGCCGCCGGTGCCCGCGCCGACCACGATCCATTCCGGCACCGGATGCGTTTCCAGCGCCATCTGCTCGAAGATCGATTCGGCGATATTGTTGTTGCCGCGCCAGTCGGTGGCCCGCTCGGCATGGGTGAATTGATCCATGTAGTGGCCGCCGCACTCGCGGGCCAGCCGCGCGGCCTCGGTATACATTTCCGGCGGCCGCTGCACGAAATGGCAGCGGCCGCCCTGCGCCTCGATCAGCGCGATCTTCTGCGGCGATGTGCCCGCGGGCATGACCGCGACGAAATCCAGACCGAGCATCTTCGCGAAATACGCCTCGCTCACCGCCGTCGAACCCGAGGACGCCTCGACGACCGTGGTGCCCTCGGTGATCCAGCCGTTGCAGATCCCGTACAGGAACAGCGACCGCGCCAGCCGATGTTTGAGGCTGCCGGTGATATGGGTCGACTCGTCCTTCAGATACAACTGGATACCCCAGTCCACGGGCAGCGGATAGCGCAGCAGATGGGTGTCCGCGCTGCGTTGGGTATCGGCGTCGATCAGCCGCACCGCGTTGTCGACCCAGTCGCGCGGGGTGCTGCGATCGCACTGTCTCACGCCGAGGCGCCCCCGTCCTCGCCGCGCAACCGCGCGCGCAATTGCGCTTTGTCCTTGCGCCGTTGCTCGTCCACCACCGCGATATCGGCATTGACCTTCGAGCGCATCTTCGTGAACAGCACCAGCGACAGCGGCATCGCGACGAGCACGCCGATGAGCAGGGCCACGATCAACTGGACCTCGACCGAGATCAATCGACCGACGACGACGACGATCGCGGTGACCACCGCGACCAACCCCAGCCGCGCCAGCGTGTAGAGGGCAAGATCGATGGCGAGCCGCCGCCGCGGATTCGAGGTTTGCCGGCCGGATGCGCCGTCCGGTCGAGTTGGGTCGCTCACGTCGACCAGCCTAGGCGACATTCCCGCGCGGGCGCCGGGCCCACCCGTTCCCGAGGTCGAGATCCTATCCGTTTTGTCCATTACTTCGCCTTTACCAACTGTAGGTGGTTCGCGTACCTAGGGGTCGGGGTGCAACGATGTCGCCATTCTGATGAGGGAACTGTCGAGAACGGAGAGGTTTGCTATGAGTGCGATCACCGTCGGCGGCCAGGACACCTTGCTCACCCCGGGCCAAGTGGCTGCCATGTTCCACGTCGACCCGAAGACCGTCACCCGCTGGGCCCATGCCGGTCGCCTCGGGTCGCTGCGCACACCCGGCGGCCACCGCCGGTTCCGGGAATCCGAGGTGCTCCAACTGCTGAGGTCGCTCACGACCGAGGCGACCGCGGCCCGCTGATCCCCTCGTCCGCGCGGGCGGCATCGGCGGCCCGCACGAAGACGTGCGTCCGAGGCGGGTACACGGCTACCCTCGTTGTCAGGAGGTGAACGACGTGATGTACCTGGTAGCACTCATCGCAGTCGTTACGGTAGCGGTGCTGTGCTGGAAGGCGTTCGGCCCGCAGAGGTCGAACCAGTCCCCGCGTTCACCTCGGCGCAGACAGATCATCGGACCGGACGACGATCCCGACTTCCTGTGGCGGATCTCGCGGCAACAGCACCGCGACGGCGACGGCGGCGCGGATCGCTGATTCACCGAGTGCCCGCCACCGCCCGCTCGATGTGCGGGCGTTGGTCCGGGTGCTGGAAATAGTGGCGCACGAGATGATATGCGAGTAGCGGATTCATCCGTACGACGGCGTCGGAGACCGTGACGATCTCCGACGCGGTCGACCCGCGCGCCACGCCCCCGCGCCGAAACGCTCGGGGATCGCGCACATCGATGCCGAACACGTTGTGCCATTTCCTCGGCGATCCGGCCGTGCGGGCATAGGGTCGGATCTCCTCGATATCGCTCCACGCGACGGCGAGCAACTCGCCGTCGCCGCCACGCCGGATCACCCGATTCGGGGTGAGCACCAGCCCGGGCACCACCGCGCGGTGCACCAGCAGTCTGCGGTAGGCGCCAACCACGGCGGGTGCGCCGATCGCCACGAGCAGCGCCGCCAACAGCAGCAAGGGCCATTCGCGGTGCAGCGCCGACTCCACGATCAGCAGTCCGGCCAGTGCCAGGAACACGAAGCCCATCAGCGCGAACACCACGCCCTGCCAGCGCGGTGGCCTGCGCATCGGCAGCAGCACGCCGGACTCGCGCAGGCCCTCGCAGTCGATCTCCTCCACGACCACGCCGCTCATGCCGCGGGCGCGGTATCCGTCGACCAGGTCGTCATCCCATCGCCATTGCTCCGGCCACGCCGATACCCCGCCCAACTCTGCTGCCACGCCGCAGATCGTCCCATATGGACCGGTCGGCCCAGTCGAGGATTCGCGCGGTCGGGCGCGTGTCAGGGCCGGCCGCTGACCACCGCCGTCATGGCGTCGAGGAACGGCTGCCCGCCCGTGACGTAACCGCCCGCCACGGCGCCGACGACCATGCCGACCGGTCCGGTCAGGATGCTGAAGAATCCGACGCCGAGCACGGCGCCGATGAGACCGCCGAGCACGGCCCCGCTCACCACGCCGACGACGTTCTTGTCGAGTTCGGCGATGAGCCTGGCCATCGAGCTGACCGGCTGCATCTCGCCGATCTGGGCCGCGGTGACCTTCGGTATGAGGGTCAGCGTGCGGCCGTCCGCGCCGATCTGCTGGTCGACCGCGACCCGGCTGCCGGAGACCTCGTAGGTCAGCGGCACCCGCGCCACCTCCGCGCCGCCGTCGGAGATCAGCGTCACCGTGTCGCCGGTGAGCGCGAACCGACCGCGGTCCAACACGGTCCGGCTGGCGCGCGATCCGTCGATGAGCACCGTGCGATACTCGACGCCCTGTTCGATACCCGACGCCGAGACCTCCTTCGGCGGTTCCGTCGTCGGCTTCGCGTGCGCGGTAGCGGCGGACAAGCTCACCGCGGCGACGGCCATGAGTGCGGTGGCGGCCCAGGTGCCGAACTTCATTCAGGAGTCCTCTTTTTCACGTGACGTCCCCGGTCCGCCGGACCGGTCGACGTAGCGGCAACTTGATGCTTGTTGCCCCGCCCGGACCGGCCCGAAACATCACCGTTGTCCGATCGTGACCTGATCCGCTGACCTCCGCATATCCTGGTCTCCGCCAAAACCCTTGCCCGACAAGCACTCGACGTGCGGCTATCCGATGGTGTAAGCATTCGTTGTCTTCGGTTTGAAAGTTTCGGAATCCGGTTCGCATGTCTGTGCGGGCGAAGCGCTAGGGCTCGGGGAGGACATCACGTGTCGCGCCAACGTATCCGCGCGGGCATCGTTCTGACGGGAATCATTGTGGCGGCCGCGGTCTCGACCGCGCTGGTTGCCGGGATTGTGCTGACGACCACCGGAGCCGATCCCGCGCCCGCCGAAAGTCACAACGCGGCGGCCACTTCCGCCCTCCCGCTGATCGAAGGCGAGGCCGTTCCGGCGCCCGAGGAGCCACCGCCGCCACCGGTCGGCATGCGCGGCAATGTCGAGAAGGCCAGCGCCGGAATACAGCTCGCCACCGGCGACTGCGTACGACTCGACGCCGACGGCATCGGCAAGACGACCTGCGGCAGCCCCGGTTCCCGCTACAAGATCATCGGTACCGCGGCCTCGGCCGACCGCTGCCCCTCCGACGCCGACCACACCTACGACGCGACACTGCACGGCGCGATCGGCGCCGCGCTGTGCCTCGATATCGACTGGATCGTCGGCGACTGCATGGATCTGGTCCCGCGTAATCCGCAGCGCATGGCATGCACCGGTCCGGCCACCCCCGACGGCGTACGCGTGCTGGCGGTCGAACAGAACACCGTCAGTCCAGATGTCTGCACCAGGGGCGATCACGGAATCGTCTATCGGGAGCGCCGATTCGTGGTGTGCGTCGCGGGTCTGTGACCCGCGCGCCCGGTACCCGGGCGCTCGAATCCGTACATCCCCGTGTCCGACCCCGCGTCGTGGAATGCTGGTGGCATGGTCGGAGGCGATGAGGGTGGCGACGGTGACATCTGACGCAGAGTTGAATCCCGCCGCGGTCGAGATCGGCAGATTCTTCCCGCAGCCGCCCGCCGCCGTCTGGCGGGCGCTCACCGAACCCGACCTGGTCGAACGATGGCTGATGCGCTCCACCGGTTTCGTCCCGTCGGTAGGCACCCACTTCATCTTCGCCATCCCGTCGCAGCCGCCCGGCGAGATCGCCTGCGAAGTCCTCGCCGTCCGCCCCGGCGCCCAACTCACCCTCAGCTGGGTCGACCTGCGCGCCGACTACTCCACCCGCTGGATAGTCGACTGGACCGTAGACTCCCAGGGCCGCGGCACCCGCCTGCTACTCACCCAAACCGGCTTCGACATCCAGGACCGCCGTCAGAAAATGGCCCGCAACGCCATGGAACGCGGCTGGCGAGCCACCATGACCCGCCTCCGCGAAGTACTCGACCACGAGACCTGACCCGCCTCGCGCGCAGACCGTCCCCGGTTACCCGCTGAACCGACCCCACCACCTACATCTGGTGACCGTTCGATGGGGAACGATCCGAGCAAGCTTGTCGCCGAGACTTTCCCGCTCCCGGACGAGGTCGTAGTGCGTCCTGAGGTTGAGGTGACCTGACAGCAGCCGCGCGCGCCATGCCTCAGTTGACGAGTAGGCATCAGCCGGGGCACTTGGGGACCTCTCGCCGCTTCGGCCCGAGACTCGCAGGTCAAACCCAGTTAGTTCAGTCCGGCGTAGCTGTGCAACCCACTGATGACGATGTTGATGATGAAGAGGTTGAAGAGCATGGCGACGAAGCCCGCGACGTTGATCCAGGCCGCTCGGGTGTCGCGCCAGCCGCTGGTGGCGCGGGCGTGCAGGTAGGCGGCGTAGAGGACCCAGGCTATGAAGGAGCAGGTTTCCTTGGGGTCCCAGCCCCAGAAGCGGCCCCAGGCGGCTTCGGCCCAGATGGCGCCGAGGATGACGCCCGCGCCGAAGAGGGGGAAGCCGACGATGGTGGCCTTGTAGGCGAGGCCGTCCAGGGTGCGGGCGTCGGGGAGGCGTTTGGCGATGGCGCCGAGGGGGCCAGTGGATTCCTGGCCGTCGGGTTGGCGGATGCGGTACAGGAACAGCAGGCTGGCCACGCCGGAGACCAGGAAGACCCCGCTGCCGATGCTGACGATGGTGACGTGGATGGGCAGCCAGAACGAGCGCAGCGCCGGGACGACGGGGGCGGCTTCGGCGTAGAGCAGGGTGCCCGCGAGGAACATGAGGATGAGCACCGGCACCAATAGGAACACCCAGGTGGAGCGGTAACGCTGTTCGCGCAGGAATATCAGGCCGACGACGGTGGCCGCGGCGGTCGCCATCGTCACGAACTCGTACATGTTGCCGAGCGGGAAGCGGTGGGTCGCGAAGCCGCGCAATACGATCGCGAGCACGTGCAGCGCGGCGCCGACGACGAGCACCGAGAAGGCCATATTGCCGAGGCGTTCGGCCAGCGGTTTGCCGACCGGTTCCACGATGCGGCCGGGGCCATCGGGCCGCGCCGCGGGTCCGCCCGCCATCGCGGGTTCGCGTTCGGCCAGCTGCCTGGTGCGCGCGGTCGCGTACTGCCAGATGAGCAGGGTCAGCACCAGCGCGTAGACGACCAGCGCCGACTTGAACGCGAAATCGCTGTACTGGGAGAGGGTTTCGTCGATCGGCATGGTCATTCTCCCGTTGGGGTTGTCGCGTCCGGGTCGAGCAGGCGGCGACGCAGACGGTCGAACTCGCCGCCCCAACCGGCCTGGTCGGTTCTGGCGAGCCCGCCCATTTCTACTACAGAACGTCGTTGAGACACGGTACCGGCTTCGTCCGGCTCCGTATAGACCCGGATCCAGATCCGGCGGCGCTTCACCAGCAGCGACACGAGCAGACCGCCCATCATCGCGAGGGCGCTCACCAGCACCCATTGCTGCGCGGGATCGTGCGACACCTGAAGGTTCACGAATTCCTGCGCGCCGTCGAAACGCACGGTCGCGCCGCTGGGCAGCGTGGTGGACTCGCCGGGCCGCAGGTTGACCCGCGCCTCCTTGCTCAGCCGACCTTGGCGGATCTGTTCGGGGTCGAGAGCGAACAGCGACTGCGGACGCCCGGTGTCCAGACCGGTGTCACCGCGATAGATGTCCACCGCGACCGCCGGATCGTCCATCCGCGGGAACGAGGAGGTGAGCAGGTTGCCGTGGAACAGCGCGGTCGGCGCGAACAGACCCTCGATGGCGATCTGGTTGCGGCGGCGCTCCTCCTCGGTGCCGAACATGCCGCCCGGCGGATCGATGCGAAGCACTCCGCTGGACAGGAAGGTGCGCGCGTCGTCGGGACGCCACTGAATGGTCTCGGTGCGGGTCTGCCCGTTCGGGAAGGTGACCGTGAACGTCGGCGCGTACCCGTGACCTTGCAGGTACAGCCGGTCGCCCGCGACGCGCAGCGGATGGTTCACCTTGATCTCGCTCGCCCGCCAGGTGTCCGCGCGCAGATCCTCCCCCGCCTGATACTCGATATTCGAGGTGAACATCTCGGCTTGGCCATTGTCGAGATAGTCGGCCCGGAAGTCCTTGACCCGCACGCACAACGGGGTCATCCCGGTGCCGTCGTTGACATTGCCCGCCTTGAACGAGTCGAAGACCGCGGGCGAGGTGGTGCAGAATCCCGGGCCGTTGTTCGCGATGACGATGACGGTGCCCTCGTATCCGAAGAACTTCCCGACCGCGATCGCGATCAGCAGACCGACCAGCGCCAGGTGGAACACCAGATTGCCGAGTTCGCGGGTGTAGCCCTTCTCGGCCGACAGGGTTATCTCGCCTTCGCGCGCCCGGTCCCGCTCGACGCGGATCTCGGTGCGCCATCCGCGCAACTGGGCGCGCGCCCGCTCGATCACCCGCTCGGGTGTGTCGCCGACGGTCTCGCTGTGATTCAGCGGCAGCCTGCCCAGATTGCGCGGGGCCCGCACCGGCGGGGTGCGCAACGCCCGGTAGTGATCGAAGCAGCGCGGCAGGATGCATCCGGCCAGCGAGACGAACAGCAGCGCGTAGACGGCGGTGAACCAGAAACTCGAGAACACGTCGAACAGTTCGAACCGGTCCATCCACGGTCCGAGCGTCGGTCGGGCGGCGATGTACTGGTCGACCTTCTGCTCGTTCAGATTGCGTTGCGGCAGCAGCGCGCCCGGGATCGCGGCAAGCGCGAGCAGGAACAGCAACACCAGCGCGGTGCGCATGCTCGTGAGTCCGCGCCAGGTATTGCGGACGAACGCCAGGACGCGCAGGAGGATCGACGGGCGCGCGGGCGGGTTCGGCGCGGGCGCGGTCGGGGTCTCGGTCATGGTCATATCGGCAGCGTCACCTCGGAGACGAATCCGTCGCGGACCCAGCCGACGAACTGATCCCACGCCCCCGTGACCAGTGCGACGCCCACCGCGACGAGCAGGATGCCCCCGATGATCTGAATCGTGCGCGAATTACGCCGCAGCCAGCCGACACCGCGCAACGCCGTCGCCGAACCGAACGCCAGGATCACGAACGGCGATCCGAGTCCGAGACAGTACGCCACGATGAGCGCGACGCCGCGCGCGGCGGTCGTGCCGTCGGTGCCGGCCGACACCGCCATGACACCCGAGAGCGTCGGGCCGAGACACGGCGTCCACCCGAGGGCGAAGACGGCGCCGAGCAGCGGCGCGCCCACGATACCGGTCAGCCGTCGCGGCTGCATTCTGGTGTCGCGCTGCAAGGCGGGTACGAGTCCGACGAAGACCAGCCCCATCACGATCGTCACCACGCCGCCGACCCGCTGCAACAGTTCGCGATTCACGTTCAGGGTCTGGATGAGCCCGAAGACGGTGGCGGTGGCGAGCACGAACACCACCGTGAAGCCCGCCACGAACAGTCCGGCCGCGCCCGCGACCCGCAACCGCCCGTTCCGCGTGTCAGCGCGTACCCCGACACCGACGGCGGCAGCCTGCGCGGCCGTGGCGGGCGGAGCCTCCGCGCCGACCAGGCCGGCCAGATAGGACAGATATCCGGGGACAAGCGGCACCACGCACGGCGAGGCGAACGACACGAGCCCGGCCAGCAGACACGCGCCGAGTGCGAGCAGCAGCGGTCCGGTGGCCGCGGTCTGCTGGAACGAATCCCCCACGCTCGCGAGCACGGTCACCGCGGATCCTCCCGGGCCACGCGTTCCACCGCGGGACGCAGATCCTCGGCCAGCAGCGATTTCAGGAATACCGCGGCCACCCGGTGCTGCCGGTCCAGGATCAACGTCGTCGGGATGACGCTGGTCGGGAAGTTACCGCCCAGCGCGAGCAGGGTGCGCATGGACGGGTCGTGGATCGAGGGATAGCCGACCTTGTTGTCGGTGACGAAATCCTGGGCCTTGTCGCGCTGCGGGTCACGGACATTGATGCCGAGGAAGGCGACGCCGAGATCCTTGGTGGCCTCGTATACCTGCTCCAACGCGGGCGCCTCGGCGCGGCACGGACCGCACCACTGCCCCCACAGGTTGACGACCACGACCTTGTCCCGGAAATCGTTCAGCGACACGGTCTTGCCCTCGTGCATGAGATCCGGGCCGGACAGCTCACCGACGGTGCCGCGCGCGCTCGGCGGATCGTAGGAGATTTCGGTTCGGCCCCCCGGCGAGACGAATTGGAAGGTGCCGCCGGAGGCCACCGCATCCGCCCCGGTCGAACAGCCCGACAGCGCCGCGACCAGCGCGAGGCACGCGAGCAGGACCGGTCCGACGCGCCGAACCGAGGTCGAGCGCGGACGGACGGTTGCGGTGCACCGACTCATGCGCCGTGCACCGACGGGTCGGAGCCGCCCGCGGGTTCGGAGTACACGATGTCGACGAGGATGTCGCCCTGATAGACCAGCGAGGTCAGCGAGGCCAGCGAGCACTGGCGCCGTCGCGGGTCGTGCCAGAGCCGCTGGCCCTGGAGGAATCGGCGCAGGGTCCACACCGGCAGCTGATGTGACACCAGCACCGCCTCGTGTCCGGCCGCCTCGACCCTGGCCTTGTTCACCGCGGCCAGCATGCGATGCGCGATCTGGAGATAGGGCTCGCCCCAGGACGGGGTGAACGGGTCGCGCAGTTTCCACCAGTGCCGGGGCTTGCGCAGCGCGCCGTCACCGACGGAAACCCGCAGACCTTCGAAGGTATTGCCCGCTTCGATGAGATTCTCGTCGGTGCGCACGATCAGCCCGTGGCGCGTCGCGATCGGCCCCGCGGTCTCCTGCGCGCGTTGCAGCGGGGACGCGATCACCAGGGCCACATCGTGATCCGACAGCGAGTGCGCGACCGCGGTGGCCTGCGCGCGACCGGTCACCGACAGGCTGAATCCGGGCAGACGACCGTACAGAATGCCCTTGGGGTTGTGCACCTCACCGTGCCGCAGCACGTGCACGATGGTCTCGATAGCCGCATCGATGGGTTCGTCCTCGCCGTCCTCACGCGGACGCGCGGTCGTCGCGGATGTCCGCGAACCCGGCTCGGCGACCGGAGCCGCTTCGGACGCCTCGACATCGTCCTCGGGATCTTCGTCCGCCGGGGCGGTGCTCTCGGCCACCGACTCCGTCGCCGCCGCGAACTCCTCCGCGCGGTCGGCCGCGTCGGTGGTCACACCCGCGCCGTCGGCCGATTCGGAAACCACGCCAACGGCGGCTTCCGTGGGCTCACCCACGGCGACGATCTCCGCGACCGCCACCGCGTCCTCGATGGCCGACTCGGCTTCGGAACGAGCCGCGCTCGCGGCCCCTCCCGCGCGCGCGGCGGCGTCGGCGACATCGGCGCCCTCGGCGAGCGCGAGCGCCGCGGCGGCCTCCGCGGCAGCGACCGCGGGCACGGCGGATTGCGACTCGACGCCCGCGGCGTCGTCCGCCGGTCCCGCGGACGCGGCGGCGGACTCGTTCGGTTCGGCGGATGTGCTGTCCAGTCCTCGCCGGACGTCGGGCTGATCGTGGTCGGAACTCACGCGCGGGATCCTTCGGGGGTTGCGGCCGCGGCCGCGGACGCGGCGGCGGGCAGGGCGGCGGCGATACGGTCGAACGCGTTCTCGTCGAGCGCCGCGGAGACGAACCACGCCTCGAACGCACTGGGCGGCGCGTACACGCCCGCCTCGAGCAGTGCGTGGAAGAAGGCGGGAAAACGCCAGGTCTGGCTGGCCTTGGCGGCCGCGTAATCGGTCACCGGGCGATCGGCGAAGAACACGCTCACCATATTGCCCGCGAACTGCACTCGATGCTCGACCCCGGCCGCGGTGAGCGCCTCGGTGAACAGCCCGCCGAGCCGTTCGGCATTGCGGTCCAGCGCGGCGTACACCGCGTCGTCGGCGGCCCGCAGCGTCGCCAGACCGGCCGCGACGGCCACCGGATTACCCGAGAGCGTGCCCGCCTGATACACCGGGCCGAGCGGGGCGAGCTGATTCATGATCTCGGCGCGGCCGCCGAACGCCGCCGCCGGCAGTCCGCCGCTCATGACCTTGCCGAAGGTGTAGAGATCACCGGCGACGCCCTCGCGCCCGAACCAGCCCGCGCGCGAGACCCGGAATCCGGTCATGACCTCGTCCATGATCAGCAGCGCACCGTGCTGTTCGGTGAGCGCGCGCAGACCCGCGTTGAATCCGGGCGCAGGCGCGACCGCGCCCATGTTCCCGGCCGCCGCCTCGGTGATCACGCAGGCGATCGCACCGGGATCGGCGGCGAAGGCCGCGGCCACGGCGTCGAGATCGTTGTACGGCAGTACCAGTGTGTCCGCGGCCTGCGCGCCGGTGACGCCGGGCGAGGTGGGCAGACCGAGGGTCGCGACGCCGGAGCCCGCGTCGGCCAGCAGCGCGTCCACGTGACCGTGGTAGCAGCCGGAGAATTTGATGATCTTGGAGCGGCCGGTGTAGCCGCGCGCCAACCGGACCGCGCTCATGGTGGCCTCGGTGCCGGAATTGACCAGGCGGACCCGCTCGACCGGGTCGACCCGCTCGACGATGGCCTCGGCCAGTTCGATCTCCGCCTCGGTGGGCGCGCCGAAGGACAGGCCGCCGGTCGCGGCCGCGCGCACCGCCTCGACCACGGCCGGGTGGGCATGGCCGAGGATCATCGGCCCCCAGGAACAGACGAGGTCGACGTATTCGTTGCCGTCGACGTCGGTCAGCGTGGCGCCGTTGGCCGAGGCGATGAATCTCGGGGTGCCGCCGACCGAGGCGAACGCCCGCACCGGCGAATTGACGCCGCCGGGGATCACCGAACTCGCCCGGTCGAAGAGCTGAGCGGAAATCGGTACAGCTGCCCTGGTCACGCGCCGAGAGGAACTCACGGCCTCCAGTCTCTCAGTCCCGGCGGGACGAGTCGACGACAGGGTGTAGTGGAGTGACGCACGCCGCAGGGACCAAGATCGGCAACACGCCCCCTCGGCGCGTGCGATATCGATCGCTGGAAGGTTGCCGGTGCGTAATGTCGGTGCGTCATCGCATCCGTCCGGCCAGGAGGTACTCATGGGGATCGCCGTCAGAACCGTAACTCTCGCCGCGGGCGCCCTCGCCGCGGGCGCCCTCACTGCCGTCGCCGTCGGTGCGGGCACCGCGGCGGCGGCACAGCCGGTTCTCGATCCGCAGGAGGGTCGCGCGGGCATCGCGCTGAGCCACGACGAGACCGCGCGCGTGGCGGACGGGCCGATCCCGGCGCTGGTCACGATGGTCGTGCCGCTGAGTCGCATCGGCGCGGGCCTGCACAGCGACACCCAGATATATCGCGACCAGCAGGGCGGGGTGCACGCCTCACTGCGGCAGGTCATCTCGGAGGCGGCGGCACATCCCGACGGGTCGATCACCGTCTATCTCAATGCGCCGGGCACCCGCGACGGCCGCGTTCTGGACGTCTACCAGAACTGGACACGCTGACCCCGCCCGACCGACCGGCGCGGACTAGGTGTACCGGCAGGGCACGTCCGCGGAGATGGTGTGCAGCCAGCACATGAGGTTGTTGTAAGCGCCCGCCGAACCGGTTTCGGGCACCAGGCCCGGATCGGCGACCGGAACGGATCGCGACGGCGGGGCGGTCGGTTCGGCCGCGGCCGGTCCGGCCGCGACACCCATCGCGGCCACCGCGAGCAGACCAATTCCGAATCTTGTCACCATAACTCGCACGGATACACCTCTTGTTCGAAACATATTGGGACACAGTCGAACACCGACCGCTACCGGAAACGTCGCGGGATGCGACGCGACCGTTACGCCTCGCGCCCCGCCGCCGCTGTCGCGCCGAACGAGCTACCGGCGGGCGATCGCACCGCGAACCCGTTGCGCGGCTAGGTGATCCCCGTGCAGAACAGCGCCGACCCCGTGGTGATCAGACAGGGCACGACGCCGAGCAGTCCCGGCAGCGGATTCGCGACCGCGGCGGGCCGACCCGAGGCCGGCTCCGCCGGGTCCGCAAGGGCCGTGGCGGCGGACGGCGCACCCATGAGTCCGCCTGCCACAATCCCGAGAACCATCGTCTTCGCGCGGATCGTCGCCGTCATGGGAAAGACGTTCCCGGTCGCCGGGCTCCGAAACAGGTCTCGCGCGATCAGACGCGCGATCGGGTCCGCGCGGCTCGCGCGAGCGCGTCGACGAGCAGCAGTCCGGCCACGGTGACCAGAAAGACCGAGAGCACCAGCCACGGCGCGACATAGCGGGTCGCCTCGAACGCGGGCAGCTCACCGTTGGCAGCGAACGCGGTCGGTACCGTGCCGTTGTCCCAACTCGTCGCCGCGCCGACCAGACACAGTGCCGCGATCACCGTTTCGCCGAGCGCGACCGCGATTGGCTGTCTCACCGTTCCGCTCCGTCCTCGTCGTGTCGGTCCGCTGGTTCGGAGGGCGCGGCGAGGGCGTGGCCGAGCGCCGCGCGCAATCCTCGATGGTCGCGCGCCCACGCCTGCACGTATCCGCCGTCGCGCAGTCGCAGTCCGATTCCGGTCCGTCTGCGCGGCACGCCGGTCAACTCGCCGAGCGCCCGCGCGGACTCCCAGTCATCATCGTCCCAGGAATCGTCGTCGCGTTCGGGCATGATCTCGGCGATGCCGCTCAGCGGCAGTGTCTCGGTGCCCTCGCGCAGACCCGTGCCGGTGAGTTCGACGCTGACGTGCCGCCGTCCGGCGAGCACCTGTAACCACACGAATCCGGCGATCAACGCGCCGCAGAAGATCAGCGCGAACCAGTGCACTGGACCGCCGCTGACGAGTTCGGCGACGAGAACGGCCAGGCAGAGCACCGGCCCGTAGGCGACCGTGCGCCACCGGGCTCCCGGTTCGGCGAACAGAACCGCGTCATCGCGCACGTCGGTCATGCCGCGGTGCCGATCACGACGATGACACCAGGGGAGTCGAGCGGGCCGATCAGCCGACCACGCCGGGCAGCAGCAACACCGCGACGGTGACCAGACCGAACAGAACGAGGAGGCTCAGCACGAATACGTCTCGCCGAATGCTCTGCGGCTGTTGGATCACCACTCGCATCGTTGCCTCCGATCCCCCGGCGTCCGACGGCGCACGCGGTCGCCCGAGGCGACGCAACGTGTGACCGAGGACCTCCGGTTCCCATGTCCGCTGTGACAACCCTCACCATACATGCCGCCGCCCGAAGCACAAACCCCGCGGTTGGTATGCCAGACATTCACCGACGGTTCATCAGGAAGTAAGCGGTCGAATCGGGGCGGTGGCCCAGATATACCGCGCCACCCGCGAGGACCCCCTGCACAATCGCCGCACCGCCCGCGACCAGCGATGAGATTCCGGTGACAGCGTCCAGTGCGAAAAGGGTACCCGCCGCCATCAGCACCAGCCACACCCCCACAATGGTCAGCAGCGTGCGTGCCCATAGTTTGCCGCGCCCGAAGAAATGGATGAACAACAATCCGAGCGCGGTGGTCACGACTCCGAATATCACGACGAAGCCGAACGCCACCAACACGAGCAGGTCCACGCTCGCCAGGGTCGCGGTGGTGTTCGGATCGGCCGTGCGCATCTGGTCGAGCATCTGCTCGGCGAATTCTCGGCGCCGTCCCATCGCCACCACCATCGACGCCGCCAACTGCACGATGCCGAAAGCGACGACGGCCCACCACAGTTGACGCGCGGTCCGTACATCTTCGGGCATGGGCGGGCGCGGCGCGGGCTCGAGACGCACCGAATACTGCATATTCGTCACGATAGCCAGTGCGCTGCCTCTGTCGCCCAGTAGGTGAGCACGATATCGGCGCCCGCCCGCCGGATTCCGGTAAGTGATTCCAGCACCGCCGCGCGACGATCGATCCAGCCGCGTTCGGCGGCGGCGGTGATCATGGCGTACTCACCGGAGATCTGATAAGCGGCCACCGGCACCGTGGCGCGATCGGCGACCTCGCGCAGAATGTCCAGATACGACATGGCCGGCTTCACCATGACGATATCGGCGCCTTCGGCGAGATCGAGTTGGAGTTCACGCATGGATTCCCGGCGATTGGCCGGGTCCTGCTGATACGTGCGGCGATCGCCCTCCAGCGTGGACGCGACGGCCTCGCGGAAGGGTCCGTAGAAGGCCGAGGCGTATTTCGCGGCGTAGGCGAGGATTCCGGTGTCGGTGCGGCCCACCGCGTCCAGACCGCGCCGGATCGCGCCGACCTGACCGTCCATCATGCCGCTGGTGCCGAGCAGATCCGCGCCCGCCTCGGCCTGGGCGAGCGCCATGTCGACATAGCGGTGCAGCGTCGCGTCGTTGTCGACCGAACCGTCGGCGGCGAGCACGCCGCAGTGTCCGTGATCGGTGAACTCGTCCAAGCAGGTGTCGGCCATGACCACGGTGGCGTCGCCGACCTCCTCGGCCAGCGCGCGCAGGCCGCGATTGAGAATGCCCTCGGGGTCGCCGGCCTGACTGCCGGTCGCGTCCTTGTCCTCCGGGCTCGGCACACCGAAGAGCATCAACCCGCCGACCCCCGCGGCCACCGCGTCGACCGCGGCCTTGCGCAGTGAATCCATCGAATGCTGGAAGACGCCGGGCATCGACCCGATCTCACGCGGTCCGTCCAGCCCGTCGGCGAGGAACATCGGCAGCACCAAATGCCGTGGTTCCACGGTGGTTTCGGCCACGAGACGGCGTAGTGCGGGAGTACGGCGCAACCGCCGTGGGCGGTCTGTTCCGGTCATGGCTCGCACGATACGCCTGCCAGGTGTCGGACTCGCGCCCGCCCGCGCCGACCATCCTCCGCACCGCGAAAACCATTCGGGCCAGCGGTTTCCTGTCGGTGCCACCCGCTACAATCGAAGAAGTGTTCGAAGGGAATCGGCAACGTCCCCGGCCTGCTTCCGGCCGCGGGCGGTCGGTTCCCGACCGCGAGGGGAGGATGTTCGTGCCCACGACCGCAACCCGGAAATCCCAGCTCATCGAGCCCTACATACCGCTGGAGAAGCGGCCGCTGCCCGCCGGGCGGCCGCGCAAGTGGTACATCACCCACAACCGCAGGCTCAAGGCGATGCGACTGACCATCGCACTGCTCGACTCGGGCACCTACCTACCGCAGCAGGCGAGTAACGAGAAGATCCGCAGGACAGCCGATCTCGTCGGTATCCGCCCGCCATCGGACGCCACCTGCCGACTCGTGCGCACCCTGCTGCGCTACAGCCGCTGACCCGATCAGCGGCTGCGGCGGCTCTTCTTGCGCGGCGGCGGCAGCAGACCCTCGGCGCGCAGGCGGGCGGCATGTTCGGCCAGGGCCTCCACCAGAGGGCCCACCTGGGCCACCTCCGGCTGCACGTCAACGCGCAGACCGAATTCGATGGCCGTCTCCGCCGTCTTCGGACCGATGCAGGCCACGATCGTGCGCGCGTGCGGCTTGCCCGCGATGCCGACCAGATTGCGGACCGTGGAGGACGAGGTGAACAGGACCGCGTCGAATCCGCCGGTCTTGATCATCTCGCGGGTCTCCGCGGGCGGCGGCGAGGCGCGCACCGTGCGGTAGGCCGTGACGTCATCGATTTCCCAGCCGCGATCGCGCAGCCCCTCGGCGAGCGTCTCGGTGGCGATATCGGCGCGCGGCAGCAGCACCCGGTTCACCGGATCGAAAACATCGTCGTAGGGCGGGAAGTCGGCGAGCAGCCCCTCCGAGGACTGCTCCCCACTCGGCACCAGCTCGGGATTTATGCCGAAGGAACGCACCCTCTCCGCCGTGGCCTCGCCCACGCAGGCGATCTTCACACCGGAGAAAGCGCGTGCGTCCAAACCGAATTCGGCGAACTTCTCCCACACCGCGCGGACCGCGTTGGTCGAGGTGAACACCACCCATTGGTAGCGGCCGTCCACCAGACCCTTGACCGCGCGCTCCATCTGCGCCGGACTGCGCGGCGGCTCCACGGCGATGGTCGGCACCTCCATGGGGATGGCGCCGTGGGTGACGAGCCGTTCGCTCATCTCCGCGGCCTGATCCTTGGTGCGCGGCACCAGCACGGTCCAGCCGTACAGCGCGCGCGACTCCCACCACGACATCTTCGACCGCGCCGCGACCACCTTGCCGATGGTCACCACCAACGGGCCGACCAGCTCCGACGCGGCGCTGTTGAGCGTGGCCAGGGTGGCCTCGATGGTGCGCTGCTGGCGGGTGGTGCCGCGCACGGTCACCGCGACCGGGGTCTGCGGCGCCATACCGTGTTCGACGAGCGCGCTGGCGGTCTCCGCCAGATGTCCCGAGGTGGCGTGCAGCACCAACGGACCGGGAGCGGCGGCGAGCGCGGCCCAGTCCACCTCGCCGCGGACGTCCGCCTCGGTGTGACCGGACCCGAGCGCGATCCCGGCGTAACTCGGCACCGCGGAGCCGCCGGGCAGACCGGGCAGCACCTCGAAGACCATGTGCGAACGGGTCACGGTATTGACCTCGTTGATGACCGCGTCGGTGGTGAGCGGATCACCGGCGACAACGCGGACCACGTCGTGCCCCGCGCGCGCCTCGGCGATCAGCGTCTTGGCCACCTCGGCCGGTTCACCGAGCGCGGGACGCACGTCGACCGGCCGGGTGCCGTTCTCGTTCTCCTCGACCGCGGTGCCGATCAAGGCGAGCACACCCTTGTCCACATCCGGGTCGGTGAAGGCCAGGGTGGCACGTCCGAGCACCTCGCGCGCCCGCACGGTGAGCAACGCCGGGTCACCGGGACCCGACCCGACGAAAAGGATCCGACCTGGGTGCTTCTTCGTAGCTCGGCTGCTCATCGGCTGTTCTCCATTGGGCTGGGATGGGTGAAGTCTGTGGCGGGCGCGGTCGCCTCGGTGAGAAGCTCGCGGGCGCCGAGTTCCACCAGTTCGCGGGCCAGTGCCCGGCCGAGTTCGGCCGCGTCCCGCGGCGAACCGACCACCGAGGCGCGCAGCACCTCGGATCCGTCGACGGCGGCCGCGCAGCCGCGCAGCGAGAGCTCATCGACGATCCTGCCGTCGTCGTCGAGCGATTCGACGACCTCGGCCAGCGCACCGACCGGAGCCGTACATCCGGCCTCCAGTTCGGCGAGCAGAACACGCTCGGCGGTGACCGATGCCCTCGTCGCGGCATCGTCGAGCGAAGCGAGAATATCGATCAGCTCCGCATCACCGGCGCGGGTCTCCACGGCCAGCGCGCCCTGCGCGGGCGCGGGCAGCATCTGCACCGGTTCCATGGCCTCGGTGACCGCGTCCAGTCTGCCGATCCGGGCCAGGCCCGCCCGCGCGACCAGCACGGCGTCCAGGTCACCGTCGCGCACGGCGGCGAGTCTGGTGTCGAGATTGCCGCGTAACGGCACGATCTCCAGACCCAGACCGAGAGCGAGCAACTGCGCGACCCGGCGCGGCGCGGAGGTGCCGACCCGGGATCCGGCCGGCAACTCGCCCAGGACCATGCCCTCGCGCGCCACCAGGGCGTCGCGCGGATCCTCGCGCGGCGGCACGGCCGCGACGGTGAAGCGGTCGTCGGGCGCGGTCGGCAGATCCTTGTAGGAGTGCACCGCGATATCGATCGTTCCGGCCGCGAGTTCCGCGCGCAGGGCCGAGGTGAACACGCCGACGCCGATCTGCTGGACCGGCTCGGACGACTGATCGCCCGGTGTCTGCACGATGACCAGTTCGGCCGCATGCCCAGCGGCGATCAGCGCGTCGCGGACGGTGCCCGACTGGGTGCGTGCCAGCAGACTGCCGCGGGTGCCGATTCGCCAGGTGCGGCGAGTCGGTGCGCCTGTCACGTTGCCCTCTTCCTGCGCGATCGTCATCGGGGATTCCCCTGTTCCGGGGTGGTGTGGCCGGTGGTGAAGTCGTCGGCCAGCGCGGCGGCCGGGTCACCGGCGATCGCGCTGATCTCCATCGGGGCGGCAACCGCTTGCGCCGCACCGGGTTTGAGCTCGAACAGTTCGCGCAGCGCCTCGGCGTAGGAATCGCCGCCCGGCGTCGAGGCCAACTGCTTGACCCGCACCGTCGGCGCGTGCAGAAGTTTGTCGACCACCCGGCGCACCGTGCGCGCCACCTCGTCGCGCTCCGGGTCGGCCAGACTCGGCAGCCGCGAATCCAGCCGCAGCAGTTCGGCTTCGACGACCTCGGCCGCGCGCTGACGCAGCGCCGCCACCGTCGGGGTGACCTCCGCCATGCGCTGCCCCGCCAGGTATCTGGCGAGTTCGTCGGCCACGATGGTGCGCGCCGCGGCGGTATCCGCGGCCGCCGCGCCCGCGGCCGGATCATGTTGCAGGGTCTCGATATCGATCACCGTGACACCGGGTAGTCCGGCCACCGCGTGTTCGACATCGCGCGGCAGACCGAGGTCGCAGAAGACCAGCGGCCGCTCGTGCGAGCCGAAGTCGACGCGCTCGCGATCGGCGAGCGCTCGGTGGGTATCGGCCAGGGTCACCACCGCGCCGACCGCGCCGGTGCAGGTGATCACGACATCCGCGGCGACCATCGCCTCGGTCAGCCCGCTCAGGTCCAGCGCCGAGGACTCCGCCCCGTAGTTGCCCGCGGTCTCGGCGAGCCGTCGGGCCCGCTCGATGGTGCGGTTGACGACGATGACGCGACCGATGCCCGCGCGACCGAGATGCGCGACCGCCAGCCCGCCCATCGCGCCCGCGCCGACGACCACCGCGGTCCGTCCGACCAGCGCGGACTCCTCCGGCTCCGCGGCGATCCCGCCGAGCACCGACTTGGCCTTGTCCAGCGCCACCGACACCACCGACGCGCCCGCCCGATCGATGCCGGTCTCCGCGTGCACCCGCTTGCCGACCCGCAGCGCGTGCTGGGCCAACTCGTGCAAGGTCCGCCCGACCGCCTGCTGAGCGTCGGCGGAGGCGTAGGCGGCGCGAATCTGGCTGAGCACCTGCTGCTCGCCGACCACCATCGAATCCAGCCCGGAGGCCACCGCGAACAGATGCTCGGCCGCCGCCTCGCTGTAGCGGACGTAGGCGTGTTTGGTCAGATCGGGCAGCGGCAGCCCGGAATGCCTGGTGAGCAGTTCACCGACCTCGGCGAGGCCGCCGTGGAATGCGTCGACCACCGCGTACACCTCGACCCGGTTGCAGGTCGAGACGATCATGGCCTCCGACACGTGACTGGAGGCCAGCATCCGATCGATCAACTTCGGCCGGTCGGCGTCGGTGATCGCCACCTTCTCCAGAATCGAGACGGGCGCGCTTCGATGCGAGATCCCGACGAGAAGAACGCTCATGGTGTTACCACCGAACCTTTGCTGCTTGGCTCCGTTGCCTGATGCGCGGTCGTCTGATGCGCCGCCGAATGCTTGAGCGAAGGGGGCGGATTCGGAACGCGGCGGGCGATCCGACCCGAAACGGCCGAGGCGACCTCGGCCAGCGGCTCCGATTCCGCGTTGCGGGTGCGTTCGAAGGAGAGCATCTGCATCTCCACGGCGAGATCGACCCGGCGGATCTCGACCGTCGGCGGCGCGATGAGCACGCTCGGCGCGAAGCTCAGTATCGACTGCACACCGGCCGCGACCAGTCGATCGCAGACCTCCTGGGCGGCCTCGTCGGGCACTGTGACGACCGCGATGGTCGGCTTCAGCGCGAGCACCGCCTCGTGCAGCACCCGGACATCGCGAACCGAGAGTCCGGCGACGGTGCGCCCGATCACCGATTCGTCGTTGTCGAAGATGCCGACGACGGTGAAGCCACGGCGCTTGAATCCGCCGTAGCCGACCAGGGCGCGGCCCAGATTGCCCGCCCCAACGAGCACCACGCGATGTCCCCCGGACAGTCCGAGCACGTCCTCGATCCTGGTGCGCAACTTGACCACGTCATAGCCGACGCCCCGGACGCCGTTGGGGCCGAGGAAGGACAGATCCTTGCGCAGCTTCGCCGAATTGACACCCGCCGCGACAGCCAGTTCCTCACTCGATACGATGAGCACACCTTCGTCGGCCAGCATGGTCAGCACCCGGAGGTAGGTGGCCAGTCTCGCGACGGTGGCCTGCGGAATATCCTTACCGGACACCGCCTTTTGCAGAGCCCTGCCGGAGACGCCATCGGGCGTCTCATGCTGCTCTGTCACGTCGTCGGCTCCTCGTCCCGGATTTGCTCGTCATCCGGTTCGTCGCTGGACCTGTGACCCGGGGGGACGCGATGTGCCGCGCGGTCCGGTGCCATGGTCGAAGGTTCGGATTTCAAGTGCGCTCCCGCAGCCTCGGCATGCGGGTCGCGTGCCACCACCGTAACCGCTTGTGCACCCCTTCACAAAGTCGGTGAAATCGGCCTCATTTTCCGCCGCGACCAGCGGTGCGACGAATCGGGCGCGAGCAGCTTTTGCTCACCGACGCAAATCGGCACGCAAACGGGGTTCGTCGACATCGAAATAGCTGTGTTCGCGGCCGTCGAGCAGCACCACAGGCAACCTGTCACCGAACTCCGCGCGCAGGCCAGGGTCGGTCCCGGCCACCTCGTCGACATCGACGGTATCCGGCTCGATACCGAAATCGCCGCAGATCGCGCGCAGCTGTTCCAGCGCGATCGCACACAGCCCGCAGCCCGATCTCGTCAGCAACGTCACAGAATGTGTGGGATTGGTCATGACCGGTAATTAAATCCCTCGCCGCCGCCGATCCGGTACCCCCGGTCCTAGGCGAAACTGTCATCGCGGCCAGCTAGTGTGGACTAGTTCGCGCGACGGGCGGAGGTACTGGTGCCGGAACGATCGAAGGTCGAGAGGGCGGGATTCATCGCGGGACGCTTCGGCGAGTTTCCGGTCCGATGGAATCAAGGCAGACTCGGCCAGAGCCTGCAAGACCAGCTCGCCCGAATCTCCCGCAGCCCCTTCGGCCCGAGCGAAGAGGAAGTGCGCGCCAACCTCGCGGGCGAGGCAAGCGCGGACGCCGCGCTGTCACTGCACGACGCCGAACTCGCCGCGGGCGAACCCGACAACTTCGGCCCCGAAGTCCTGCGCGACCTCACCGCCGCCGCCTTCTTCGACGTCGACAACACCATGGTGCAGGGCGCGTCCATCGTGCACTTCGCCCGCGGCTTGGCCGCACGGAAATACTTCAAGACCTCCGATCTGGTCGACGTGGCATGGAAACAGGTCAAATTCCGGGTCACCGGCAAGGAGAGCAGCACCGATATGCAGGCCGGGCGGGAGAAGGCGCTCGCCTTCATCGCCGGGCGCTCCACCGCCGAACTGGCCGCGCTCGGCGAGGAGATCTACGACGAGATCATCGCCGACAAGATCTGGCCCGGGACGCGGGCGTTGGCGCAGATGCACCTGGACGCCGGACAGCAGGTGTGGCTGGTCACCGCGACACCCGTCGAACTCGCACAGGTCATCGCGAAACGACTCGGGCTCACGGGTGCGCTTGGCACGGTCGCCGAGAGTGTGGACGGGAAATTCACCGGTCTGCTGGTCGGCGACATTCTGCACGGGCTCGGCAAGGCGCACGCGGTGCGGACGCTGGCCATCCGGGAAGGGTTGAACCTCAAGCGGTGCACCGCCTACTCCGACAGCCACAACGACGTGCCGATGCTGTCGTTGGTCGGCACGGCGGTGGCCATCAACCCGGATTCGGATCTGCGGGAGGTCGCCAAGAATCGCGGGTGGGAGATCCGGGATTTCCGTACCGGACGCAAGGCGGCGAAGATCGGGGTGCCGACGGCGTTGGCGTTGGGGGCGGCCGGTGGGGCCGTGGCCGCGGCCGTCACGCGACGGCGGGAGCGGTAGACCCGGTACCCGGGGCGATTCACCCCGGATGCCCCGTTCGGATGGGCCTCAGCCGGTGAAGACGTTGCGGCGTTTGGTGAGGAGTTTGTAAAGGGTCTGTTGGATGGTCTCGCGGACCTGATCGGTGACCTCGAACATGGTCATCGGGTCGTCGGCGGCTTCGGGCTCGTAGGCCGTGGTGGATATGGGTGCGCCGAATTCGATGTACCACTTGGAGGGCAACGGGATGGCGCCGAGCGGGCCGAGATGCGGGAATGTGGGGGTCACCGGGAAATACGGCAGCCCGAGCAGGCGGGCCAGCGGCTTGATGTCAGCCAGTTTCGGGTAGATCTCTTCCGAACCGACGATCGAGCACGGGATGATGGGCACACCGGTGCGGACCGCCGCCGCCACGAAACCGCCGCGACCGAAGCGCTGGAGCTTGTAGCGGTCGGAGTAGTTCTTTCCGACGCCCTTGAAGCCCTCGGGGAAGACGCCGGTCAGCTCGCCCGCGCGCAGCAGGCGTTCGGCGTCCTCGCGGCAGGCCAGGGTGTGCCCGGCTTTGCGGGCCAAGGCGCCGAGGACGGGCATCTCGAAGATCAGGTCCGCCGCCAAAAGGCGCAGGGCGCGCTGTTTGGCGTGATGGTCGTGGACGGCCAGCTGGAGCATGAGCCCGTCGAGGGGGACGGTACCCGCGTGATTGGCGACGATCAGCGCGCCACCCACCTCGGGAATGTTCTCCATTCCGCTGACCTGCACGCGGAACCACATATCCGACATCGGTCGCAGGGCGGGGAGGATGACCGATTCGAGCAGATGCTCGTCCAAACCGAATTCATCGACCTGATAATCGCCGGTCAGCCGGCGCCGCGCGAATTCCGCGGTCTTGGTTATCTGCTTGCCGAGCGCACCGCGCACCAGATCCGAGACCGAACGCGGGGCCGGGGGTTCGGCCGCGGCGAGCCGGTCGGTCAGTGAGGTCACGCCGCCGGGGGCGCTATGGCTCTGACCGACGGGCTCGGGCCTGCGGCGGACAGCGCCGCGCTGGCGCGACTCCACACTCTGGTCGTACAGATGAATCACTTTCGCTACGTGGTTCATGAATGTGCTCCCGTACCGGCCTTCAGCAGGCCGAGCAGTTTTTTCTCTGCGGCATCGATCCACGCCGGATCGAAGACGGGCCGCAACGCTGCGCCCCCGATGAAGTCATCGAACGCCTGTACCGTGGTCCAGCGTGGCGCGAACCGGAGTTCGGTTCGCATCCGTGTGGTGTCCAGGCCACAACCGAAATGGAAATAGTCGAGCTGTTCGTCGGTGAACTCGCGCATCACCGGGCCCATGAGCGCCCGTCCCGCACTGCGGAACAGGACGAACGGAACCGGCAACTCGAGGCGGCCTGCCCTCCGTACCGCTTGTGACAATGTCATCACACCGTCTCCGGCAACATTGTAGGTGCCGCCGGGGGCCATGCGCGCGGCATGCGCCATGGCGGCCACGGCATCCTCCTCGTGCAACAGCTGCATCCGGGCATTTCGCCCGCATACGGTCGGCGTCACCGGAGACCGCAGGTACTGCACGCCGTGGCCCGCCAGACGCGGGCCGACAATCGGCGCGAAACGCAGAATCGAGGCGGCGATATCGGGACGACGGCGCGCCAGACCGCGAACGAAACCTTCGATTTCGATCATGTCGCGAGCGAACCAACCGTGCGGTGGGGTTCGCGCGCTCATTTCCTCGGTGAATTTGGCGGGGTCCTTTGGACTGCATCCGTAAACAGCCGAGGTGGAACGAACAACCACCCGGCGCACCGACGGCGACTTCTGACAGACCGCGAACAATTGCATCGCGCCCAATACGTTGAGGTCCTTCATCACCGCCCGGCCGCCACCCGCGGGCGGGCGCGACAATATGGCGGCGTGCACCACCGTATCCACCTCGTTTCCACTGATCACTTTACGGATCAACGGATTACGAATATCGGCGCGCACGAATTCCGCGCGCCCCATGCGACGCTGCAACTCACGACTCGGGGTGATGGTGTCGACGGCGATGATCCGCTCGATGCCCTGATCCTGCGCAAGCCGAGACACCGTATTGCCGCCGAAGAATCGGCTGGCACCGGTCACCATCACCACCCTGGGTGTGTTCCCGTCTCTTACCTCAGATCCCACCGCACCGGATCCCACCTACGAGGCCCTCTTTCCATTCCTGGCGGTACCCAGAGTAACCGCTGCCAACCGCGACGCCGATGGTATTAACCAGGTTCTAACGATGACTTCAGTCACCTGATACATGGCAATATTTCAAATCCTGTTGTTTCAAAAGGTGAGGCCCGTCACCGAGCGGTGACGGGCCTCATCTTCGAGATCTTGCGAGCGCGCGGCTTACTTGCCGAGTTTGCGCCGCTGCACACGTGTACGGCGAAGCAGTTTACGGTGCTTCTTCTTCGACATGCGCTTGCGACGCTTCTTGATCACAGAACCCATAGGGTTTCCTCGCGTTCTCTCTACTCGGCTGGTCGGGCGCGCACGCTCTGGGACGCACGCTGTTCTCGGTGTCCGCGCCGCCAACTGGCACCGGACACCACAATGCGGTGCCGCCGACAGACGGACACGAACCAAGGGGCCATCCTACCGTGTCCGACGACGGCACTTTCGCGACCCTCGTCGAGGCCCGACCCCGATCTATCCGGCGTCGAAGTAGGACGTCTCCAGGTACTCGTGCACCGCTTTGGCATGCACCCGGAACGAGCGTCCGACCCGCACCGCGGGCAATTCACCCGAGTGCACCAGCCGATAGACCGTCATTTTCGAGACTCGCATCAGATTCGCCACTTCGGCGACCGTCAGGAACTGGGTACCGCCGCCGAGTACGGGCTGCTGCCCGGAACTCGTCCGACCGCCCGAAGGACCCGACGAACCGGGGGACGACCCCGAACTGCTCGCAGACATCTTGTTAGAAGACATCATTGCACCATTGACCTCCGGCACGTCCGCGCCGCCGGCTTCCCCACCGGCGGAACAGACACGCACGTGCTCCTTGAAGCTTAGCGTTGCCAGTGGGATTATTGCGACGGGTGTGAGAAATCAGCGTCGCTTGCTTGGCATCGGCGAGTCACCGTGCGGACGCGCTGTGTTCGATTTGCGTTGTTCTCCATGATGCGCTGCCACCACGCCGCTGTCGATCACGACCGGGTCTCGGATGGGTTCAGCCCAACGCGCCCCCGTCGGCGCCCTGGTCCGCCGATCGCTGTTTGGCGGCGTGCAGGGCCTCCAGGAAGGCCGAACGGACACCGCCGCGCTCGAGTTCGCGCAACGCTGCCGCGGTCGTGCCAGCCGGAGAGGTGACCGCGGCACGCAGTTCGACCGCGGTCTGACCCGAATCGTCGAGCAGCGCGGCCGAGCCGATCATGGTCTGCACCACCAGCTGGTTGGCAACCTCGCGCGAGAGTCCGAGTCCGACGCCCGCGTCGACCATCGCCTCCACCACCAGGAAGAAGTACGCCGGGCCCGATCCCGACAGCGCCGTCACGGCATCCATCTGGGATTCGGCCACGGTGGTGACCTTGCCGACCGCCTCGAGCACCTCGGTCACCAGGGCCAGCTGTTCGGGGCGCGCGTAGCGACCCGGGGCGAGCACGCTCATGCCCTGGCCGACCAACATCGGAGTATTCGGCATCACCCGCACCACGGGGAAGCCCGCGGGTAGCTTGGCCTCGAGCCGGGCCGTCGGCACCCCCGCCGCCAGCGACACCAGCACCTGATCGCGATCGCCGCCGTTGAGTTCGGCCTTGCCGAGCTGGGTCAACACGGTATCCACGTCGACGGGTTTGACGGCGATCACCAGCAGATCCGCCCCGACCGCCGCGTCCTCCACCGAATCGGTCACCCGCACGCCGAATCGGCTCGCGATCAGTTCGGCGCGATCGGTGTGCGTCTCCACGACGACCAGAGCCTTGCTCGCTCGGCCCGACTCGAGCAACCCGGCGATCAACGCCTCCCCGATGCGACCGCCACCGATCACCGCAATTCTCGTCATGGGAACAGGCTAGACGGCCCCTCAGGAATCGGGGTGACGCACCGGGACCAGTGCCAGTTGACGACTCTGCGCCACCACCGCGCCGGTGGCGTCGATGACGAGCTGGTCCTCGTCGAACATGCGATTGCCGACCTCACGGGTGGTCGCGACGATGCGCAGCCAGCCGGGTGCGGGCCTGCGGCGCAGATAGGTCGTCATCTGCACGGTGGGCGCCCAGCCGAAGTGGCCGAGGTTCATCGGGACCGGCGGGCTCATATCGGCCGACATCATGGCGAAGTACGTGGCGACCTCGGCATCGGCCTGATCGCCGGTGCGCGGGCGCATCCACAACCGCAGCCGCGGCTCGCCGCGGCGACCGTCGAGGAACGGCGACCACTCGCGATCGAGGAACAGATCCGCGCCCCGGCCGACGTGCACGATCCTGGCCATGACCGAACCGTCCCCGTAACCGATCGCGTCGGCGGGCGGTTCCACCGGCATGTCGACCGCGGGATGGGTGTAGACCGGATCGGCGTCGTCGAGCCTGCTGAAGGTGAAGGCGGTGCGCACCAGATCGCGACCGCCCTGGATCAGGGTCGCGTCCGCGAGGCAGATCTGGCGTCCGATCTTGCGCACCCGCACCTCGTATTCGACCTCGCCGGATTCGGGTGCGCCGAGGAAGTCCGAACTGGCGGCGATGGGGGCCATATCCGCGGGGATCGAATCGTGGGTGCGCAGCCAGGTCGTGGCCGCCGCGGCGCTTGCGGCCACCATGGTGCCGCCGTGCACCTTCTTGCCGATGGTCCAGATGTCATCGATGACGCCGGCGTAGCGGCCGGTGTCGGATGCGGTCGCGGTGAGTTCGGTCAGCGCGCACACCCGGCTGAACGGGGCATCTGTCGCGGTCGCCACCTCGGCGATCGGCTGTGTCGTCATCGTCACTCCTGTGCTCCAGCGGCCCGCGCTGTCGCTCGGCGCCGAGGGCGGTCGCAGGCACGCGGGGTTCGTACAGCGTACAACGAAGGTTCCGACCCACCGGAGACCGCGGTGCACCGGTCACAGGTGGGTGACGTCGGCCCGCGCGGCCGCGGGAGCCAGGCCGTTGAGATGTTCACGCGCGAAGCTCAATGTGCGGTAGAGCATGGCCGCGCGATCGGCGGTGGTGCGCGCGTTCTGGGTATTGATCTCGGCCACCGCGTGACCGGAGAAACCACTGCGCACCAACAACTCGCAGACCTCGACGCACGGCTGGGTGCCCGTGCCGGGCACCAGATGCTCGTCGTGCGCCGCGCCGCGGCCGTCGGCCAGATGCAGATGCGCCAGCCCGCCGCCCATACGCGCGGCAAGCACCAACGGATCGGCGCCCGCGGTCGCGGTATGCGACAGATCCAATGTGTAGTGGCGGAATCCGGTGTCGGTCGGATCGTAGGAAGGGCTGAAGGCGGTCACACCCGGACCGGGACCGCCGCGACGTTCCAGCCGTCGGACCGAACCCGCCTTGCGGCCGAACAGCGAATCCGCCCGCATCGGGAACATGTTCTCCACCGCCACGATCACCGAACCGCGTTCCTCGAGTTCGGCCACCTGCTCGGCGAAACCCTGCGCGTAGCGCCGCTGCCAGCGGAACGGCGGATGCACCACGACACAGCTCGCGCCGAGCGCCTCGGCGGTGCGCACGCTCCGCTCGAGCTTGACGATCGGATCCGCGCCCCAGACCCGTTGGGAGATCAACAGACACGGCGCGTGCACCGCGAGCACCGGCACGTCGTAACTACGGGCATAGCCCTGCACGGTCTCGAGGCTCTGACTGGCGGGCTCGGCCCACACCATCAATTCCACGCCGTCGTAACCGAGGTCGGCCGCGTACCGGAACGCCGCCTCGGTGTTCTGCGGATACACCGACGCCGTGGACAGCCCGATGAGGATTCCGCGCTCGCCCGCGCCGGAACCACGGCCCGTACTCTCGGTCCGAATCTGCCTCGCCTTCCCGTCGTCAGCCGACATCACGCTGTTCCCGGCATCCCGCCGTTCAGTTCGTACTGAGCAGGAAGGCCAACGGCCCCAAGGTCACGAAGATACCGACGACAACGGCGATCACGGTGCTCAGGATGTCATCGGTGCGTCGCAGGATGCGCACCAGTGCGACCAACCCCAGGATCACGATCATCGCAAGGGCCAGCGCCACCCACGGCAGCATCTCCCACATGCTCTCGAAACCTTTGAACAGCAGCATGCCCGCGATGGCCGCGCCCGCGCTCTGACCGCCGAGAATCAGCCATTGCCGCCGGTTGGCGTCGTGGTCGTCGCCGCGCGCGGTCCGCGCGCGGCGCGCCGCGGCCCGACCGAGTTTCGCACCGCGCGAAGGCTTCCCCGGCCCCGCGTGCTCGTACTCGTCGTCGAGATCGCGCTCGTCGTCGAGCATGTCACCGTCGAGCATGTCACCGTCGGGCGGGAACGGTTCGTAATAGTCGGTGAAGCTCTCGTCAGCGGCGGGCTGATCCACCGACTCGGGCGCGGACCGGCCGCGCCTACCGCGCTCGGCCCGCGCGACGCCGTCACGCAGCAGATCGCCCGCGACCGTCGAGCCGGACACGAGTTGCTGATCCTGGCCTGCCAGCGACCACGCCGCGGTCGAGATGCCCCCGGATTCCTCCGGGGTCTCGGGCATCGGCGCGGGGGCCGGCTTATGCCTTCGGGCCGACCACGCGGGCAGTGCGCCGTTGTCGCGCACGGGACCGTCGCGACGCGGACCACGGCGCGGACCCGCGTCCGGCGGTTCGGGCATCGGACGCCGTGGCGGGACGGGCGGTGCCTCCGGCCCGAAATCGGCATCCGGCGCGAAACCCGCATCAGGCGCGAAACCGTTCGGTGGCGGCCCCCAAGCGGCGGTGGCTTGCCCCGCCTCGTCCTGTTCGGCCGCCCGACGGCGTGCGGCCCGACCCGTACGCGACGGACCCCCGCCCGCCACACCGTTGCGCGGTGCACGGCCGGGACGCGGCGGTTCAGCCGGGCCGATCTCGTCGAGTTTGTAGATCTCGGTCGCGGACTCGTCGGCTTCGTGCTTGCGCCTGCGGCCGCTGCGCCGTGACGGCGGATCGGCGACCGGCGCGGGGTCCGGGGTGAAGGCGGTGGCGGGCGCGCCGTATGGATCGGGCGCGGCGAGCGGATCCTCGGGCGCGCTGTGGCGCGAACTCGGACCCGGCATTTCGCGACCGGGCATCACGCGACCCGAATGGCCGAGCGGATCTGAGCGCGGGGCCTGCACCGACGGCGAGTAGCCCGAGAGGGGGTCGTAACGGGTGATCGGGCCCGACATCGGCGAGTAGGTCGGCTGTTCGGGTTCGGCGATCGGGGCCGAGTAGGGCGCCGGGTCCGGCTCCTGTGCGCCGAACCGCGACAGATCCGGGCCGGGCGACTCGTGGGCGGACGGCGTCCACGACGGCTGGTAGCTCGGCGGCTCGGGAGCCGGGGGTTCGTAGGCGGGCGGTGCGGGCGGCTCGGCTTCCGGCGCCGCGTGCGCGGAATGGCTGCCGCCCTCGCGAATGACCGGTAAGTCGCCGGTCAGTTCGGCGACGGAGATGCCGCGCCCGCCCCGACGGCGCCTGCCGCCGCCGGATTGGCCCGCGGCCTGTGCCCCGTTGCGGGCCAGCAGCTCCGCGACCGACAACTGCTTGGAATCTTCACCACTCATGACGACACCGTTTCGATCGGGCCCGATAGCCCTGGATCACCACCCGGCTTCGGGCCGCCACCATCGGTGGCCGCCCCGGGTAGGCGCAGTGCTCTCGGTCCGCCGTTCATATCGGTATCCAGTTTGCGCAGGATGAGGCCCTCGCGCAGCGCCCACGGACAAATCTCGAGGGTATCCAGCGACAGTGCCCGCATACTCGCCTCCGCGATCAATGCTCCGGCCACCAGTTGCTGCGACCGGTCGGAACTCACGCCTTCCAATTCTGCCCGGTCCGCGGCGGTCATCCTGGAGATGAAAGCGATGAGCTGCCGCAGGCCTGAGCTCGTGAGTGTACGACGAACCCGTGGTCCGGCGGCAGAGGGTGCGGCTCCGGTCAGTCTGGCCAGCGATCGAAATGTCTTGGATGTGCCAACGGCCAAGTCGGGTCGACCAACCGCGACCAGCTGTTTGGCGGGCAGCACCAACTCCGCGTCGAGCCAGTCGCGCAGCACGGCGACCCGGCGCTTACCCGGCGGGTCCTCGCGCAGCCAGTCCCTGGTGAGCCGACCCGCGCCGAGTTGCAGCGACAGCGCGACATCGGGTTCCTCGTCGCCGCCGTTGGTCATCTCGAGCGAGCCGCCGCCGATATCGAGGTTGAGCATGCGGCCCGCGCTCCAGCCGTACCAGCGGCGCACCGCGAGGAAGGTCAGCCGGGCTTCGTCGACACCCGACAGCACCCGCAGGTCAACGCCGGTCTCGGCGCGCACCCTGCCGAGCACCTGCTCGGAGTTGGTCGCCTCGCGCACGGCCGAGGTGGCGAAGGCCATCAGCTCGACGCATTGGGACGTCTCGGCGATACTGGCGAATTCGGCGACCGTGGCGATGAGCCGTTCGGCGCCCTCGACGGTGATCCGCCCCGCGTCGTCCATGTTCTCCGACAGCCGTAAGGTCGCCTTCGTCGAGCTCATGGGCATGGGGTGACCACCCCGGTGAGCGTCCACCACCAATAGGTGGACGGTATTGCTTCCGACGTCGAGTACCCCAAGGCGCACATGAATACGGTACGGGTCCGCCTCGACTACAGGCCAGGCGACCGAACTGTTAGCGTCTCGAAGTGTGACGGAACGCGGCGACACCAAGAGCCCGACCCGACCCGGACCAGCGGGGAAGATCGAACCGAGCGCTGAAGTCGATCTGGACTTCCCGCGCGAGTGGATCGAGTTCGTCGACCCAGCAAATGACGAGCATCTGATAGCCGCCGACCTCACCTGGCTGCTTTCGCGATGGACCTGCGTCTTCGGCACACCCGCCTGCCAGGGCATCCTCTCCGACCGTCCCGACGATGGCTGCTGTTCGCACGGCGCTTTCCTGTCCGACAAGGACGACAGGGATCGCCTGAAGGATGCTGTGAAAATGCTCACGCGCGCGGACTGGCAGCTCATGGACGAGGCCGCCGACGCCAGGGGCAGGATCACCCGCAAGGGCTATCTGGAGCTCGACGAGCTCGAGGACGAACCCGCGTTGCGCACCCGACGTTTCGAGGGCGCCTGCATTTTCCTGAACCGGCCCGGTTTCGCGGGCGGAGTCGGCTGCTCGCTGCACACGATGGCGCTGCGCCGCGGCCTGCTGCCGCACACCGTGAAACCGGATGTCTGCTGGCAGTTGCCGATCCGTCGCACCCAGGAGTGGGTGGACCGTCCCGACGGGGTGCAGATCCTGCGCACCGCGATCACCGAATACGACCGGCGCGGCTGGGGTCCGGGCGGTCTGGATCTGGATTGGTACTGCTCCGGATCCCCCGACGCCCATGTGGGCGCGCGGCCGGTGTGGCAGTCCTACGCCCCCGAACTGACCGAACTCATCGGCGAACCCGCGTACGCGGAGTTGGCGCGCATCTGCAAGCGTCGCGAGGGTCTCGGTCTGGTCGCCGTACATCCCGCGACGGTGCACGCGCTGCGAAACGCGGAGCAAGCACAATCCGAGGCGACGCCGGCCTGACCGCACCTTCACAAGGGCGGCGCACAACCGATCACCGGTCACTGCCGCCCCGCAACATTCGCGCATTCCTCCCCGCACCCGGTGACCAGCGAACCCTCACCTTATCGGTCGCTTGTCCAGTTTTGCGAAATGATCACATTTCACATATTCCTTCCCTTACTGTGCGAGAACCCACACACCGTGGGCAGCACAGGAGCAAACCCATGAAGACCACCACACCCTGGTTCACCGGACGCCGCATCGCCGCGGGCGTGGCCGGCCTGACCACCGTCACCGCCGTCGCCATCCTCGCCGCGCCGGCACACGCCACCGTCGACTCGATCACCGTCTCGGGCACCGAGCACACGGTGAACAACACCTATACGCTGCGCGCCGAGCTCAGCGGCGCCTCGTTCGGCCTGCTCGTCTACTGGAACGACAACGGCGAGGCGATCACCGGACCCAAGGTGCCCTGGCCGGTGGGCGAATCCTCGGTCGACTGGACACCGAAGACCTCGGGCCAGCACGTCATCACCGCGTCACAGGGCAGCAGCACCAAATCACTGATCGTGAACGTCGCGAGCACTTCCACGCCGCCACCCACCACGACCACCCCGCCACCGACCACCACCACGCCGCCACCGACTACGACGACACCGCCGCCCACCACCACCACAACGACGCCGCCACCGACGACGACCACCACCACCACCACCGAGCCTCCGGTCACGACCACGCCCCCCAAGCCGAATACCGGCAGTTTCGGCGGCTGAGCCGCGAAAGGAGACGCGAATGAGCACCATCATCCGCAGGCTCGAGGCGGGACTCACCGGCGTCGCCGCCATGGCCGCCGCCACGGTTCTGCTCGCGCCCAGCGCGCACGCGACCGTCGATTCGGTGACAGTGTCGGGGACGACCCACCTCATCAATACCGAGTACACGCTGACCGCGCAGCTCAGCGGCGCGAGCATCGGCCTGCTCGTCTACTGGAGCGACAACGGCGAGAACATCACCGGCCCCAAGGTGCCCTGGCCGGTGGGCGTATCCACGATCAACTGGACCCCGACCACCAAGGGGCAGCACATCATCACCGCGGCGCAGGGTGGCAGCACCAAGACGGTGATCGTGAACGTCGTCGATCCGTCCGAGCCCACCGATCCGGGTGGCGGCACCGATCCGGGCACCCCGGGCGGCACCGGCAGCGCCGGAAAGCTGCCGAGCGGACTGTTCGGCAGCAGCTAGCCCGGTCCGGGCGTTTCCTCGCGGAAACACTCCGCCGAAAATCTGAAGCAGTATCATTTCATTTTGCTGTACCCGCCACTCCGGCGGAACGGCAACGGGGAGAACATATGAACAGATCGCGCGGGTCCGGCCTCGGACTCACGGTATTCGCCGCGGCGACGGCGGTCACGGTGCTCGCGGCTCCGTCGGCCTCCGCCGCCGTCGACAGCGTGACCGTCTCGGGCACCGGTTACGTCGTCGGGTCCACCTACACCATCGAAGCGCAGCTCAGCGGGGCGTCCGCGGGCCTGCTGGTCTACTTCAGCGACAACGGCGAATTCATCGGCGCACCGCAGGTGCCCTGGCCGCCCGGTCACGCGTCCATCAGCTGGAAGCCGAGTACGGCAGGTCAGCACATCATCACCGTCGAACAGGGCGGCAGCACCAAGACAACCGTGGTCGACGTCACGAAACCGGGTCAGACCGGCTCCGGCAGCGCGAGTTCCGGCAGCGCGGGCAGCGGCAGCGCGAACTCCGGCAGCGTGAGCACCGGGAGCGCGGCGACCGTGCTCGCGGCGGTGCTCGGCAAGCTGCTCGGACAACTCTTCGGCGGCGTGCTCACCGGCAGCTGACCCGCCGGTCGCCGGGCAGGTGGCCGGCTCGGCCAACTCCGAGCGAATCCGGCTGGTCACCTGCCCGCCATGCGAACTTCACTCACTTCGGGTTGGATGCACCACCATGAAGAAAGCTTTGACGATCGCAGCTATTGTTCTCGGTTCCACCTTTGCCCTGACCGGTGTCGCGCACGCCGAGCCGAACGGCGATCCCGCCAAGTTCGCGGACTGGACCTCGACCTTCGTACCCGCCACCGACCCGGGCGCCGTCAACGCCAAGGCGGAGGGCAAGAACGTGATCATGAGCCCCTACGGCGTCGGCCGCACCATCGCCTGCCGTGGCAACGGCGCCGACGTGCCGATCTACGACTGCATGCAAGAGGACGACCTGGGATGGATCAGCCTGCGCGTCATCGACGTCCCCGGCGTCGGCCCGACCTGGACCTACCTGCCGTAAGGCGACCCGCCGCAGACCACCGAGGGCCGCGTACCGATCAACGGACGCGGCCCTTTTCGTGCACTCGCTCAGGCCTCCAGCTTGTACCCGAGGCCACGCACCGTGACCAGATGCTCCGGCTTGGCGGGATCGGCCTCGATCTTCGAGCGCAGCCGCTTGACGTGGACGTCGAGGGTCTTGGTGTCGCCGACGTAGTCCGCGCCCCAGACCCGGTCGATGAGCTGACCGCGGGTCAGCACCCGACCCGAATTGCGCAGCAGGTATTCGAGCAGGTCGAATTCCTTGAGCGGCAGGGTCACCGGCTTGCCGTTGACCAGCACGGTGTGCCGGTCGACGTCCATGCGCACCGGACCCGCCTCTAGGACACCGCTCTCGCTGGTGCCGTCGATCTCGTCGCCCGCGCCGCGGCGCAGCACGGCGCGGATGCGGGCGATGAGCTCGCGCGCCGAATACGGCTTGGTGACATAGTCGTCAGCGCCCAGTTCCAGGCCGACCACCTTGTCGATCTCGCTATCGCGCGCGGTCACCATGATGACCGGCACGCCGCTGCGGGTGCGCAGCTGCTTGCACACGTCGGTGCCGCTCATACCGGGCAGCATGAGATCGAGCAGCACGATATCCGCGCCGGAGCGGTCGAATTCGGCCAGCGCGGAGGGGCCGTCGCCGACGACGGTGACCTCGAAGCCTTCCTTGCGCAGCAGGAACGCGAGCGGATCGGCCAGCGACTCCTCATCCTCGACGATCAGAACACTCGTCATCTGCGTGCCTCCACACCGTTTGGTCTGCCCACGCCCGAAGGACGCGGGCTGATTTCTCTCATGCTCACCACGACGCCGTCGGATTCCTCTTCTCCGTCGGTCTCGCGGTGCGCGGGTATTCGCAGGGTGAACGTCGATCCGGTGCCGAGCTTGCTCCACAGGGTGATCTCACCGTTGTGGTTGGCCGCGACATGTTTGACGATAGCCAGCCCGAGCCCGGTACCACCGGTGGAGCGCGAACGAGCCTTGTCCGAACGGAAGAAACGTTCGAACACCCGCTCCTGATCCTCCTTGGCGATACCGATGCCACGGTCGGTGACCGCCATCGCCACGTGATCCCCACGCAGCGACCGGCTCACCGAGACGTGCGATCCGGCGGGCGAGTACGCGATCGCGTTCTCCACCAGGTTCGACAGGGCGGTGACCAGCAGGGTCTCGTCACCGAGCACCTCGAGTCCGCTGGGCCGGTCGGTGCTGACGGTGATGCCCGCCGCCTCCGCCGCGGTGCGGGACCGGTCGACGGCCTGCATCACGACGGTGTCCACGTCGACCACCTCGAGTTCGGGCAGTTTCTCCGCGCCCTGCAATCGCGACAGCGCGATCAACTCGGTGACCATCTTGCCGAGCCTGCGGGATTCGTCGAGCACCCGGTTGCCGAAGTGGCGCACGGCGTCGGGATCCTCGGCCGATTCCAGCAGCGCTTCCGCCAACAGACTCATGGCGCCGACGGGCGTCTTGAGTTCGTGGCTGACATTGGCGACGAAATCCCGGCGGGTGGCCTCCATGCGCGCCTGTTCGGAATCGTCGTCGGCGAACAGCACCGTGAAAGTGGTCTCCTCCGGCGACAGCGGGCGGGCCACACCGCGCACCGCGATCCGACTTCGACCCGGTAGCGGGTTCTTCGCCGTGAGGTCGAATTCGGCCGACTCGGCGGTCGCGAGCACCTTCTCCACCGCGGCCCACGCCCGCTCGTCGAGCAGCCGATTGCGGACCAGGCCCAACTCCTCGGCGCGGGGATTGACGAGCAGGACATCGCGGTATTCGTCGACGACCGCGATGCCGCTCTCGGAGGCGAGCACGATGAGGTCGAGAACCTGGGACATGGTGAGACCGGACTCGGCCTGTCGACGGGCGGCCTGACGGGCATTGACATACGGGATCAGTAGCCCGCCGACTGCCAGGCCGACGACAGCCGCGAGGACTGCCAACATCACGGCCTGCGGAACACTCACTCCTGAATCGTACGGTCGCCTACCGACTACCCAACGGTGGGTGCAGGAAGTTTCGCGCAGGTCACAGGGCCTTCGCGGCTTGTTAGCCGGTCGTTTACGAACTGTTTGGCATGCCGCGGCGGGCCGAGTTCCGCACCGCTTCACCCCGGTGCATCCCCGCGCCGAGACCATACCCGCGCCCGCCCCCGCCGCCGGGCTCACCAGTCCGGGTTGCCGCGCACGGGGATGTTCACGAAGCTGGGGTTGTTCGGGTCCAGTTGGAGGTGCTGGGGCCGCAGGCCGGTGTCGATCAGCATCGGCAGGACCGGCAGGCCCTTGGGGAAGTTGCCCGCGAAGACGTCGACGCGCAGACGGTGGCCCGGTGCGAGCACGGCTTCGGTGGCGGTGAGGGTGATGTCGAGGGTGGTCGGTTCCCCCGGCACCGTCGGCTGCCGTGTGTCCAGCGAGGTGAACGGGCGCGGGTCGGTGTAGTCGCCATTTGCCGATCGGCTGCTGTTGGCCTCGTCGACCTCGCGCAGCGAGGCCATCAGTTGTCCTGAGGACAACACGGTGGACTGTCCGTCGGGGGCGACATCGTTGACGGTCACCGTCCAGTAGCCGTCGGCGGCGTCCTGAACGGTGTTGAGCCGCACCGCGATCGGGCCGGAGACGGCGGTCTCGGCGGCCACCGGCGCACTGGTGAAGGTGAGCGCGTTGGTCTCGGCGACGCGGGAGTCCTTGGCGCAGCCGTCGATGATGGACAGCACGCCCGCGCTGCCCTGCGCCGCGTCGTTGGAGCACAGTGTCGTCAGTCCGGGGGCGACGGTCAGCCGGGCGTCGTCGGAAACCGGCGTGGCCGAGAGTGATCCGTCGTACACACTGGCCGCGGTGCCGCTCGGGGCGGCCGAGAGGTACATGCGGCGGTGCGTGGCGGTCTCCGCGCCGGTCGCCGAGGGTCCGAAGCCGCCCGCGGTGACCCAGCCGCCGCCCTGCTGACGCAAGGTCACCGGGCCGTAGCCGTCGATCCCGTTGTCGATTCCCTTGAGCCACTTGTCGAACCAGGCGCGTTGCAGCACGTCCAGCCGTGGCGGCAGGCCCGGCTTCCCGTACTCGTTGCCGGAGTTGAGGTGGTAGGTGTTGCCCATGAGCAACTGCTTCTGGCCCCCGGGCAGCGGAATCTCGTTGTAGATCTTGGATTCGGAGTAGGTGAACAGATCGTGCCAACCACCGACCACGAAGGTCGGCACCCGGATCGCGCTCGGATCGCTGAGGTATTGCTCGCGCGAGGCGCTGGAAGCGGTGAGCAGTTCGAGCAGGCGCGGGTCGGCGTCCTGGAATCGGGTCGAGGTGTAGGCGTTGAGGAACACGTCCATGAAGGTCAGCGGCGAGGCATTGCGGTCGGCCAGCCACTGCCAGTCGAAGTCGCCGGTCACGATGGACTGCACGTCGGGCACCCACTTGAGGGTGTTGATCGCGGTGAGCCACAGCGGAATGAAGTTGAAGCCGAAGCCGCCGCCGGGCGCGAGTACGTCGTTGACCAGGTCGCTGCCGGGGACGACGGGGAAGATCGCCTTCAGCGCGGGCGGCTGTTGCGCCGCGGCCTGCACCTGGTTGATGCCCGAGTAGGAGATGCCGTTCATGCCGATGCGCCCGTTGGACCACGGCTGGTGCGCGGCCCAGTCGATCACCTCGAGGGTGTCCTGCTGCTCGCGGGCGCGCAACATATCCCATTCGCCCTGGGAGAATCCGGTGCCGCGCACGTCGACCACGACCTGGGTATAGCCGCTCTTGATCAACTGCCGGTCGACGGTGAAGTTGCGCAGTTCGCCACCACCGAACGCCTTGGTCAGGTCGGTGACCCCGGACAGCGGTGTGCCGCCGAGGTCCAGCCCGCGCAGCAGGCCGATCAGCGCGTCGGACAGTCCGGGAATGGACTGCGCGTGATCGGCGAGATTGGAGACCAGTTTGGTGTACGGGGTCAGGTTAACCACGGTCGGCGTCGCGGTGTCGACGGGACGGCCGTAGGCGTCCGCGGGCCGATAGACGTTGCCCTTCAGCACTGTTCCGTCACTCATGGTGATCGGGACGTCCCATTCGATGTAGACGTTGGGGTACTGCTGATCGGCGTCCTGGGTCGCCGTCCAGGCCGCGCCCGCCGCGCCGCCGTCGGGACCGGTCGATTCGGGCGCGGCCGCGGCGCCGGTGCTGAGGAAGGGGACGAGCAGCGCGGTGGCAACCGCGGCCACTGTGGCCCGCAACGCGTACTTCATCGGATGTGATCCACCTCTCGGACTGTCCAACGCCCGGAAGCATATCCAACCTACTGCCTGGTAGGAACGGGAGGTTACCCGCGAGTCGGCTGAATAGACGTTCACATACTTGCCGGGTGGCGACACCGGCGCAAACGGATCACGGCACCGAAACGGCGACGCGCCGCGGTCCGATGGGGACTGCGGCGCGTCGGAAAGGCGCGGAAGGACTACTTATTACCACCCTGGCCGGCGACCGCCGCGGCGCCCGCGGCGGCGGCCTCGGGATCGAGGTATTCGCGCAGGCCGACCGGACGCAGATTCTCGTCCAACTCGTAGCGCAGCGGAATGCCGGTGGGGATGTTGAGTCCGGCGATATCGTCGTCGGAGATCCGATCCAGATGCTTGACCAGCGCGCGCAGCGAATTACCGTGCGCGGCCACCAGCACCGTCTTGCCCGCCCGCAGATCCTTGGAGATGGTCGACTCCCAGTACGGGACCATCCGATTCACCACGTCCAACAGACATTCCGTGCGCGGCACCTCGATATCGGCGTAGCGCGCGTCACCCTCCTGGCTGTACTCATCGGCGGGATCGATGAGCGGCGGCGGGGTGTCGTAACTGCGCCGCCACAACATGAACTGCTCGTCGCCGTACTCGTCGCGGATCTGGGCCTTGTTCTTGCCCTGGAGCGCGCCGTAGTGGCGCTCGTTGAGACGCCAGTCGCGGACCACTGGAATCCAGTGCCGGTCGGCGGCATCCAGCGCGATATTGGCGGTGCTGATCGCGCGGCGCAACAGCGAGGTGTACACGATATCGGGCAGGATGCCGTGTTCGGCGAGCAGTTCGCCCGCCCGCTTGCCCTCGGCGATGCCCTTGTCGGTCAGATGCACATCGACCCAGCCGGTGAACAGATTGAGGGCGTTCCATTCGCTCTCGCCGTGGCGCAGCAGCACGAGGGTGTACGTCATATGGGCCATTCTGGCACGCCACGGCGAGCCCGCCCGCCCGCGCCGTCAGACCGGAGCCGACAGCGCGGTGAGCAATCCCGCGCCGACCAGTGTCGCGTGCTCGCCCAGTTCGGAAGGGACCACTCGCAGGTCACGCAGAAAGCCGATGCGCGCGTGCGCTCCGAGCGCCTCCTGCATGGGCCGCCACAGCGGCTCGCCCGCTTGGGCGAATCCGCCGCCGACCACCACCAGATCCACGTCGAGCAGCGCCGCGGCCGAGGAGATCGCCTGTCCGAGCGCGATTCCGGCACGGCGCAATGCCGCCTTGGCGATCCGGTCGCCCTCGTGGGCCGCCTCCGCCAATTCCTTGCCGGTGTCCCCCGTCCAGCCGCGCTCGCGCGCCCAGCGCACCGAGGACGGTCCGCTGGCGATGGCCTCGACACAGCCGACGCCGCCGCAGGCGCACGGATCGGTGGACCCCGGCACCACCACGTGACCGATATGTCCCGCGTTGCCGGTATGCCCCACCGCGACCATCCCGCCCACGATCACGCCGCCGCCGATCCCCGAGGACACCGTTATCGCCAGCGCGTCCGGGGTCTCGCGCGCCGCACCGAAATGGCGTTCGGCCAGCGCGAGACAGACGCCGTCGATCGCGAAACGCACCGAAGCGCCGGGAAACAACTCCTGCACCGCGGACACGATCGGGAAACCCTCGGCCCACTCGGGAATATTTATCGGCTGCATCAGGCCCGCGGGCGCGTCCACCGGACCGCACGCGCCGATGCCGACCACGTGCACCTCGGACCCGTTCGCGGCCGCGAGCAGCAGACCGCCGCACGCGTCCCACACCCCCGTCGCGGGCACCTGGATACGCCCGACCTCGTGTGTCACACCATCCGGGCCGACCAGCCCGACCGCCATCTTGGTCGCCCCGATGTCCAGCGCGAGCGCCGTCATTCTCACCCCTGCTGTGTCTATGGCCGCGCCTTCGGCGCGGCGGGTTCGCGGCCCCTTGTGTCTCGCGTCCGAGGGGCCGCGACTCGCGACCGCGTCGCATTGTCGCGGCCCCTCGGACGCGAGACGGCCGCGAACAGAAAACGGTGCGCGGCCTTCCCCCGGGATATCGACAGGGGAGAACGCTAGCCGATTACGGGTGATGCGGGGGTGACCGGACTGGTCAGGGCTTGTCCTCGGCGTCCACCAGATGTTCGAAGGCGCGCAGGTTCTTCAGGGATTCACCGCGCGATACCCGCCACTTCCATTCCTTGCGAATGGATTCCGCGAAACCCAGTTCGAGCAGGGTGTTGAAGTCGGCGTCGACTGCCTCCAGCACCTGGCCGAAGACGCGGTCGAGTTCGTCGGGTGTGACCGCGTGGGTGGCGATGCGGCCGACCAGATAGATGTCGCCGACGCGGTCGAGGGTGTAGGCCACACCGTAGAGCCTGCGATTGCGGCGCAGCAGGAATTTGTAGACGCCCTCGAAGTTCTCGTCGGGTTTGCGGCAGACGAACGATTCCGTGCGCACGCCGTGCGTGCCGACGGTGAGCATGAGGTTGGTCTTCAGTTTGCGCTCACCAGGCAGGACGACGACGAAGACGTCCTCGCTCGGGCGGGTGTACTCGATCTCGCGGTCGCGCAGCGTCTCGTCGATGATCCGCGCGGTCTCGGCGGTCGATGTCATCGTGGCACTCCCATCCGGCGCCGCCACAGCGCCCGCGGTCTGGCCTGGCCGCCCAGGCCACGCGGCACACCATACGGTCCGTCGAACACCGCGGCCCGCGCGGCGAATTCGGTCATGGCGTCGGTGTAGCAGGCAAGCAGACCGTCGGCGGTGTGCTCCCAGGAGAAGTGCGCGGCGTGTTCCACCGCGCGAACGCCCATGTGGTGCAGCCGTTCCCGGTCACCGAGCAGCGACCCGAGCGCCGCGGCCCAGTCCGCGATGCGGTGACCGCTGACGAGCAGGCCGGATTCGCCGTCACGCACCGCGGTGCCGAGTCCGCCCACGTCGGCGGCCAGTACGGGGGTGCCGCTGGCCTGCGCCTCGATGGCGACCAGACCGAAGGATTCGTTGTAGCTCGGCACCGCGACGAGATCGGCGGCTCGGTAGATCTGCACCAGGCGTTGCGGCGGCTGGGGCGGCAGGAAGGTGACGCGCTCGGCGATGCCGAGTTCGGCGGCGAGTTCGATGAGCGCGTCGGGGCGTTCGAGTCCGGTGCCGGACGGGCCGCCAACGATCAGCACCCGCAGTCGGCCCGCGCGGTCGGCGTCGGGGTCGCGCAGCAGTTCCGCGGCGGCGCGCACCAGCACGTCAGGGGCCTTGAGCGGCTGGATGCGCCCGACGAAGGCGACGATGCGCTCGGCGGGGTCCAGGCCGAACAAGGAACGCGCCACGACCTTGTCGCCGGGCTGGTAGCGCGACAGGTCGGCGCCCGGCGGCACCACCTCGATGCGTTCGGGCTGCGCGCCGTACAACTCGACGAGTTGGCGCGCCTCCTCGGCGGTATTGGCGATCATCCGGTCGGATTCGGCGATGACCTGCTTCTCCCCGATCTCGCGGGTGACCGGTTCCGGCGAATCGCCCTCGGCCAGCGCGGCGTTCTTGACCGCGGCCAGGGTGTGCGCGGTGTGCACCAGCGGCACCCGCCAGCGGTCCCTGGCCAGCCAGCCGACCTGGCCGGACAGCCAGTAGTGCGAGTGCACGAGATCGTAGTGGCCGGGTTGGTGACGCGCCTCCTGACGCAGCACCTCGGCGGCGAAGGAGCACAGCTGGGTCGGCAGATCCTGTTTGTCCAGGCCCTCGAATGGACCCGCGACCACATTGCGCACCAGCACCCCGGGCGCCGCCTCCTGGACGGGCGGCAGGTTCGAGGATGTCGCGCGGGTGAATATCTCGACTTCGACGCCGCGCCGGGCCAGCTGTACGGCGGTTTGCAGCACGTACACGTTCATGCCGCCCGCGTCGCCGGTGCCCGGTTGAGCCAGTGGTGAGGTGTGCACCGATAGCACGGCAATCCGATGGGGCCGTAAATCCGGGCGTTGACTCACATATCCATAGTGCACGGTGTATCCACGGCCCCGACAATCACGACCGACCAAGTGACAGCCATCACACCCGGCCGACGACCGGGCCCGCGCCGATCGGCGTCGCACTTCGAATGCGTGTTCGACCTGCGGTTACAGCCCGTCCACGAATTCGGACACCTCGGTGACGAACCGGTGGCGATCCTCGATGAACAGGTCGTGCCGCGCACCCTCCCAGAACGAGCCGCGACCGTCGGGCACCGATTCGAGGATGTATCGGCCGTTGTCGACCGGTACGACGGGGTCGGCGGTGCCGTGCAGTACCAGCACCGGCACGTCGAGTCCGCGCAGTACGGCGGTGTTGTCGACGGTCCGGTAGAACAGCGCCCTTCGCACTCGCGGCGGGGTCGCCAGACTCGCGCCGAACAGCCGCTGGACGTCGACGCCGTTGTCCCCCGGATCGGTATCGACATCGCCGAACGACGCGAAGGCCCGCACCGCCCGACCGGCGCTCGTCTCGAACACACCCGGCATGGCCCGCTTCAGCGCCTCGCCGGTGCGCGCGCCCGGGACGTCCCGGCCGATATTGGCCATCGCCCCGGTGAAGATCACACCCGCGACCGCACCGGTACCGCGCGCGGTCAGATAGTCCGAGATCACGATGCCGCCGTAGGACCAGCCCACCAATACCGCGTCGGCGGCGACGCACTCGGCGGCGAGCACCGCGGCGATATCGGCGGCCCAGTTCGCCGGATCGTCGTATCCGAACTCGGGCGCACCGGAATAGCCGTGTCCGCGCAGGTCCAGCGCGATCACCCGGTAGTTCCGCGCCAATTCCGCGGCGGCCTCGCCCCAACAGCGCAGATCGGCCGACCAGCCGTGCACGAGCACCAGCGGACGCCCGTCCGCCCGCCCCTCGACCCGATAGACGATGCTGGTCCCGTCCGCGCTCAGAGCTTCCCGCAGTGCCATGTCAGCGAGATTAGAGCGCAGGTCCGGCATGATCCGCGGTGACGGGGGCAACAGCGTTCGCCCACCTCGCCCCCTAGGATCGCCGCCATGGGCAAACGCACAGCGGTCGTCACGGGAGCCAGTTCGGGCATCGGTGAGGCTACCGCCCGGCAACTCGCCGGCCAGGGTTATCACGTCTACCTCGGTGCGCGCAGACTCGACAGGCTCGAGCGGATCGCCGACGAGATCGGCGGCACCGCACTCGAACTCGACGTCACCTCGGACGAATCGGTGCGCGCCTTCACCGACGCGATCGAATCGGTCGACGTGCTGGTCAACAACGCGGGCGGCGCCAAGGGACTGGCCACCGTCGCCGAGGCCGACCTCGACGACTGGCGCTGGATGTGGGAGACCAATGTGCTCGGCACCCTGCGGGTCACCAAGGAACTGCTGCCGAAACTGATCGCCTCCGGGGACGGACTCGTCGTCACCATCACCTCGGTGGCCGCCTTCCACGCCTACGACAACGGTTCCGGCTACACCTCCGCCAAACACGCGCAGGCCGTACTGCATCGCACGCTGCGCGGCGAACTGCTCGGACAACCGGTGCGGCTCACCGAGATCGCGCCAGGGGCGGTGGAGACCGAGTTCTCGCTGGTGCGTTTCGACGGTGATGCCGAGCGGGCCGCGAAAGTCTACGAGGGCATCGATCCCCTGCTCGCGCAGGATGTCGCCGAGGTCGTTGGGTTCGTGGTGAGCAGGCCCGCGCACGTCAATCTCGACCAGATCATCGTCAAACCTCGCGATCAGGCCGACCCCGGCCGCTTCGCTCGGCGATCCTGATAGTGGGCCGGACGAACGGTGCGGTCGGACCAGACGGGAGTTTCCTCGGTGTTCAAAGGTTTCAAAGATTTCCTCATGCGGGGCAACGTCATCGACCTCGCGGTGGCGGTGGTGATGGGCACCGCCTTCACCTCGGTGGTGACCTCGGTGACCAAAGGCATCATCAACCCGCTGCTTGCCGTTCTCGGCACCAGCGGTGAACTGGGGCTCGGGTTCCATTTGGTGCCGAGCAAATCCGCGACCTTCGTCGAGGTCGGCCCGATCATCACCGCGCTGCTGAACTTCTGCATGATTGCCGCGGTGCTCTATTTCGTGTTGATCCTGCCGATGCGCACGCTCACCAACCGCTTCGGCACCACCAAGGCGGCCGAGCCGACCGAGACCGAACTGCTCATCGAGATCCGCAATCTACTGGCGAAACAGGTCGAGGGACAGAGCGATTCGGAGGTGAGCCGGGCAAGCGCCCGAGGCGATCTCGTCACAGGCGACGCGGAGCCCGCCCCCGACACCGGACGCGCGAGCGGCGACGACGCCGATATCGCGGACACCTCGGCGCGGCGCGGGGCCGATGTGCCCGCGCGTTCGCGGTCCTAGGGCGACCGGCCGATCAGCGCGCGCCCGGCGCGCGGGGCGGCACCGGGGTCGCCGAGACGACCGGGGCGGAGGCTCCGCTCTCGGCCGCCGACATCGACTGCCAGGTGTTCCAGTCGATCGTCCAGTCGTATAGGTCGCCGTCGGCCGCCGACAGGGCGATCGAGGTGCCGGTGACCTCGACCGGATCGCCGTAGAGCGCGGTCGGGAAATACGCCTGCGCGTCGGAGGGCGAGAGGTTGATACAGCCGTTGGTGACATTCGCCGAACCCTGCGCCGACAGCGATTCAGGATTGGCGTGGATGAATTCGCCGTTGTTGGAGATGCGTACCGCCCAGCGCTCACGAACGTTGGTGTAGAAGGGCGGATTCGACATGAGGAAGTCCTCGTACTTCTCGGTCACCACGTGCACACCGGAACGGGTCACATTGCGCGCTTCGTTGCCCTCGCCGTAACTGACCGCGAAATCGAAGACGGTCTGCCCGTCGCGGACCACCTGCATTCGGTGACTCGTCGCGACGGCCTTCACGATCTGGCTGCGGCCGATACGGAAATCGGTGGTCAGATCCGAGTCGCCGTAGTTCCCGCCGCCGAGGTCGAGACCGTAGAGCTTGGCGCCGACGTGCACGGTGGTGCCCGGTGTCCAGTAGTCCTTGGGTCGCCAATGCAGCCGAGAACCGCCGTTGTCGTCGGGGAACCAGGCCCACGCGCCCTCGGTCGGCGGATCGGTGGTGACGGTGAGCGCCTTCTCCACCGCGGCCTTGTTCACGACCGACGCCTTGAACTGGAGGATGATCGGCGCAGCGATGCCGACCTCCTGCCCGTCGCCGATGTTCACCGTCGCCGGGACGGTGCTCTTCGGCGCGAGCGTGGTGAAGCCGCCTTCGATGGGTACCGGTTTGCGATCGGTGCCGATCGCCGTGCCCGACCAGGTGTACGTGGCGTTGTAGCCGAGCGGTTCGGTGATCCGGTAGGTGCTGCGGTCCGCGCCGAACTCGCCCGCGACCTGTTTGCCCGCGGCGTTGGTCAGCGCGACCTGGTCGATGGTCCCATTGCTCACCCGCACCGAGACCGGAGTCACCGGACTCACGCCGACCGCGCCCGCGCCCGGCGTCAACGCGACCTCGGCGACCGGCGCGGCTTCGCGCGGCTTCGATTCCGCGCCGCCGCGATCGATCGTGCATCCGGCGACCAGCGCGACCACCGCGAAAACCAGGGCGGTCAACAGGGCCGGTCTTCGAATCCCATCACCGTTGCTCACATCTTACGAATCTACGCGCGGCGAACGACCTTGCGGATAAGGCGAGATCGTGTCGTCCCTTTCGCCGGGCTCGGCGGTCAGAGGGTGATTCCGACCAACACCGGCTCCGGTTCCAGGACGATGCCGAATCTCTCGGCCACGCCCGCGCGCACCGTGCGGGCCAGCGACACGAGGTCTTCCGCCCGGGCCTCACCCCGATTCGTCAGTGCCAGTGTGTGTTTCGTCGACAGCGTGGCCCGCGCGGGCGGTCCGGGATAACCCTTGGCGAATCCGGCGCGCTCGATGAGCCAGCCGGCCGAGAACTTCACCCCGTTCGGGTCGGGATATGTCGGGATCGTGACCTCTCCCACATGGGCGAGCACGGCCGCGCGGACCTCCTCGGCCCGCTCGGCCGACACCACCGGATTGGTGAAGAACGAGCCCGCGCTCCAGGTGTCGTGATCGGCGGGATCGAGCACCATGCCCTTGCCCGCCCGCAGCCGCAGCACTTCGGCGCGCACATCCGCGGCGGGACGGGTGTCACCGTCGCGCGCGCCAAGGCCGCCCGCGAGTTCGCGGTAGCGCAGCGGCGCACTGCGCCCCGACGGGTCGAGGGCGAATTCCACCTCGAGCACGAGAGCGTCGTCGCGGTGTTTGAGCACGCTCGTGCGGTAGCCGAAACCGAGCTCACCCGGTTCGGCCCAGCGGACGGTCCCCTCGACGCGATCGAGCAGCCGCACCCGGCGCAGCAGCGCCGCCACCTCGACGCCGTAGGCGCCGACGTTCTGCACCGGGGTCGCGCCCGCCGATCCCGGGATACCCGACAGACATTCGAGCCCGCCGAAGCCCGCAGCGACCGTTTCCGCGACCACCGTGTCCCACACCGCGCCCGCCTCCGCGAGCACACCATCCGCGTCGATCCGCACCCGCGAGGTGGCGACCCGCACCACCACGCCGTCGAACCCGTCGTCGCCGATCAGCAGATTGGACCCGCCCGCGAGGATCAGCGTGGGGACCTCGGCCGCGTCGAGGGCACGCACCGTCGCGACCAGCGCGGCGGTCGAATCGCATTCGGCCACCGTCGCGGGCCCGCCGACCCGCAGCGTCGTCAACTCCGCGAGCGGCACGTCAGGGCGCAGCACCGCCCCCGTTTCGACCAGCAGATCGCGCACCATGTCCGACGACACCACCCGAGAAGTTCGCACAATCAGACGGTAGCGTGTCCGATCATGGCAACACCCTTGGCGTTCACGGCCCGCTACATCCATTCGGTCGAGGCGGTACGCGCGGCGATCGCCGACGAACAATATTGGCAGGACCGCATCGCCGAGGTCGGCGGACCCGGTGCGCGACTGGAGAAGGTCGCCGTCGACGGCGACCGTGTGCATATCGACATGGTGCAGGCCATCTCGGCCGAGCTGCTGCCCTCCGCCATCACCGCGGTCCGCCCCGGTGATCTGATCATTCCCCGGTCCGAGTCCTGGACCGTCACCACCGCCACCTTCGTCGCCCGCGTCGAAGGAGCCCCCGCCGAGATCCGCGGCACGGTCGAGCTCACCGGCGACGCCACCTCGGCCACCGCGACGGTCGCGGGAACCATCGAAGTCAAGGTCCCACTCTTCGGCGGCAAGATCGAGGCGGCCATTCGGGAACGCCTCACCGAACTGCTCGGCAACGAGGAAGAGTTCACCAATACCTGGCTCACCGACAACAAGTCATAGGGGGCGACCTGCTGCCGTGCCCGCGGGCACGGCAAAATGACACCCCATGCGCCGACTCGACTATTCCGCACGCTATCCGCTCCACAGCACCAAGGAGCTGTACGAGGCGTTGTCGACCCCCGGTTACTGGGAGGCCCGGATCGCCGAGATGGGCAAATACACCCCGGGTAACGAGGTCGTCAGCGTCGAGGCGAGCGATGCGGGCATCGAGGTCGTGCTGCACCACATCCTGCCGCGGGAGATGCTGCCCGAGATCGCGCAGACGGTGATGCGCAAGGACATGGTGATCACCCGCAAGGAGAGCTGGGGCCCATTCGACGAGGCCGAGACACTCGGCAAGTTCTCGGCCTCGATTCCGGCGGGTCCGGGCAGTCTCGGCGGTTCGATCCGGCTGTTCCCGACCGAGACCGGCTGCACCACGCGTTTCTCCTCGGAGGCGAAGGTCTACATCCCAATGGTCGGGCCTCGCCTCGAGCAGTTGATGTTGGTGAATCTGGTCGACCTGTTCCGTGCCGAGGCAGAAGAGACGGTGCGGTGGCTGGAAGAGCGAAATCCGACCGCCTGAATCGTCCGGTCGGCGTCATCACGCGCGGCACGACCGGTGTGAACCGGTTACGGCGCAGCGATCGCAGGCTGATGCACGAAGACCTGGTGCGGGAACGGTTACTGGAGGCGACCGATCCGCTGGTGGTCGATCTCGGGTACGGGGCGAGTCCGTGGACGACGTTCGAGTTGGCGTCGCGGTTGCGGTCGGTGCGACCCGATGTGCGGGTGGTCGGCCTCGAGATCGATCCCGAACGGGTGGTCGCGGATCGCGACGGGGTGGGTTTCGCACGCGGCGGTTTCGAGTTGGCGGGACTGCGCCCGGTGCTCGTGCGCGCCTTCAATGTCCTACGCCAATACCCGGAGGCGGCGGTACCGGATGCCTGGGCGACGGTGCTGTCGGGCGTGGCCGAACGCGGCCTGATGGTCGACGGCACGTGCGACGAGTTGGGCCGCCGGTGCGCGTGGGTGCTGCTCGACCGGTCGGGGCCGCGGTCGCTGACCCTTGCGTGGGACCCGTTCACCGTGGAGCGTCCCTCGGATGTGGCCGAACGCCTGCCGAAGGCGCTGATCCACCGCAATGTGACGGGCGAACCGGTGCACGAACTGCTGGTCGCCGCGGATCGCGCGTGGGCGCGCGCCGCGCCGTTGGCTGCCTTCGGGCCGCGGGTGCGGTGGCGGTCGGCGCTCGACCACTTGCGGGGCGAGGGATTCCCGGTGCGTGTGTACCGCAGGCGGATGCGCGATTGCGTGCTTTCGGTGCCGTGGTCGTGCGTCGCGCCCGCGTCGGGTCCGCTGTCAGAGCGCGGTGAGGGCGCGTTCGATCCGGGCGGCGGCGCGCGCGTCTGACCGGCTGCCTGCGCTGCGGATCTCCTCGCCCGCGCAGCGGTCGATGGCGACCGCGTCGGCGACCACCTCGTCGAGCGCGTTCTGTCCGATCTCGGATTCGGCGAGGTCGAGCACGGTCCGCACGGGGGTCGTGACCAGGAAGGGGCCGGCCGATTCCACGTCGATACCCGCCAGCGACCGGCGCAGGACCACGAGTCGCGGGGTGACCGGCGGTCGGCCCTTGCTGACCGATATGTGCAGGAAGTGCGGGCGCAGGCGTCCGATGCCGTGCAGTTCGGCGGCGCTCTGGTGCGAGACCGCGGCCGCGCCGTCGAACCAGGCGGCCCACATGGCGTATTCGTCGAGCGGTCCGGCGGGCCATTCGGCCAGGCGCAGCAATCCGACGCCCGCCCTGGTGACCGTGCCCTCGCCGAGCCCGGCGCGCACGCGGGTCTCGCATCCGGTGCGCAGTACCTGGCGAGTGGTGAAGAATCCGGCGTGTCGCCCGGCCAGCCGCCGCAGCACACGCCAACCGTGGTCAACGGTGTCGTACGCGCGGCCCGCCGCGTCGCCAGCCATGTTCCCAGGCTACCCGTGCCCTGTGCGGCATGTCACAAATGCGGCCCTCACCGACACCACAGAACGGGCACAGAATCATGCGGAAGAATCGGCCGCATGACTACGAAGCCCCCCGTCACCGCGCGGGTAAGCCGACGCACACTGGTGATCGCGCTCGCCGTGGTCGCGACCCTGCTCGCCGGAGCGTTGATCGGCGGGGAGGCATACGCGAGAAATCGGATGGCCGACTGCATCAGCAAGCAGTTCGAACAGGAGATGGGATCGACCATCGACGTCGGCTTCGGCGCCAAGCCGCTGTTGGTGACCTGGATCGACGGCAAACTGTCCTCGGTCACGGTGCAAAGCGAAGGCGACAAGTTCGGGCCCGCGGTGGGCATGGTCGTCCACGCCGAGTTCAACGACCTGATGATGAACGACGACGGCGGCGGCACGGTCGGCAGTTCGTCGGCGGATGTCACCTGGAGCAACGACGGCATCCGGGAAACGCTCGGCGGCCTGGTCACCGGGGTGAAGTCCACCGCCTCCAGCGGCATGCTGACCCTGGACGTGCTCGGCGGACTGGCCCAGTTGCAGGTGCAGCCGATGGTGCGCAATGGCGCGGTCACCGTGGAAACCAAGTCCGCGCAACTGCTGGGAATGGGCCTGCCGACCGATCTGGTGCAGGGCATCGTCGACATCTTCTCGCAGAGTTTGCAGAGCTATCCGATGGGTCTGAAGCCGACCGAGATCAAGGTGACCGATTCGGGTATCGACGTGAAATTGGCGGGCGGGTACACCGAACTGCCCGCGGCCGAACCCGACAAGCAACTGAGCTGCTGAGGTCGCCTAGGCGTCCGGGAAGCCCGCCAGTACCGCGCGCGACTTCGACAGGCCGAGCCGGGTCGCACCCGCCGCGATCATCTGCGCGGCGGCCTCCGCGGTACGGATTCCGCCGCTGGCCTTCACCCCGAGCCGACCGCCAACGGTGTCGGCCATCAAGCGCACCGCGTGCGCGCTCGCCCCGCCCGCGGGATGGAATCCGGTGGAGGTCTTGACGAAATCCGCGCCCGCGCGTTCGGCGGCGCGGCACGCCTCGACGATCGCGGCGTCGGGCAGCGCCGCCGATTCGATGATCACCTTCAGCACCGCGCGATCGGCGACCGCCTCGCGCACGGTGACGATATCTGCGAGCACCGCGGTGTAGTCGCCCGCCAGTGCCGCCCCGACGTCGATGACCATATCGACCTCGGCCGCGCCCTGATCCACCGCCAGCCGGGCCTCGGCGCCCTTGACCAACGAATGATGTTTACCGGAGGGGAATCCCGCCACCGTGGCGACCACCAGGCCGGGCGCGCGCACCGGCAGCATGGACGGCGAGACGCAGATCGCGTAGACACCGAGATCGCGCGCCTCGGCCACCAACGCGTCCACATCGGCGCGGGTCGCCTCGGGCGCGAGCAGGGTGTGGTCGATGAGCGCGGCCACGTCGGAACGGGTCGGTGGCGCGAAGTCTGCCATGAGGTGAGAGTCTGGCATACCCGCGGCGAATTCCATTGCGCGCCTCCGCCTCTTCGACCAGACTCGGACACGCCGGTGGATGACCGGACACCGTGATGTCCGGCCGTCGGGAGGAGACCACACCGTGCTGATCCGCCGCGAACGCGCCGACGACGCGCCCGCCGTCGCCGAGGTGCACCGCAGTGCGTTCGCCCCGCGCCTCGCCGGCGGGCGGCCGGGCGCGGCGGTCGATCCGGCCGAGGTCGACCTGGTCGAGCGGCTGCGCGGCGACGCGGGCTGGATACCCACCCTGTCACTGGTCGCCATCGAATTCGACACCGTGGTCGGCCACGTCTGCCTTACCCGCGCCACCGTCGGCCCCTTCCCGGTGCTCGCGCTCGGTCCGATCGGCGTAATGGCCGACCACCAAGGCGAGGGCTTCGGTTCGGCGCTCATGCACGCCGCGCTCGGCGCCGCCGACGCGTTGGACGAACCGCTGGTCGGCGTGCTCGGCAGCCTCGACTACTACCCGCGCTTCGGCTTCGTGCCCGCGGCCCGGCTCGGCATCGTCCCCGACAATCCTGGATGGGTCACCCATTTCCAGGTGCGACCGCTCACGGCCTACGAGACGCAGATCACCGGTGAATTCCACTACGCCGAACCCTTCTACCGCCGCTAGCCTGCCCGCCCCCGACCCCGGCATATCCCCCGCAACCCGCCTGGGACAATGGTCGGATGAGTGACCCCCGTGACCGCCGCTACGTGCTGACCCTCGGCTGCCCGGACCGACCCGGCATCATCGCCAGGATCAGCTCGTTCATCGCCGAATTCGGCGGCTCGATCGTGGAGGCCGGCTACCATTCCGACGCCGAGACCGGCTGGTTCTTCACCCGCCAGGCCATCGCGGCCGCGACCGTGCCGTTCGGCCCGACCGAACTGCACGACCGTTTCGCCGCGGTGGCAGACGAACTCGGCTCGGATACCGAATGGCAGGTGCTCGACTCGGCGCGGCGACGACGCGCGGTGCTACTGGTCAGCCGTGACGGCCACTGCCTGCACGACCTACTCGGCCGGGCCGCGAGCGGGGAACTGCCCGCCACCATCGAAGCCGTCATCGGCAACCATCCCGACCTGGGCGAAATGGCGGCGGCGCACGGCGTGAAATTCCATCACGTGCCGTTCCCCAAGGACCCGGCCGAACGCGGCCCGGCCTTCGAGCAGGTGCGCGCCCTGGTCGACGCGCACGACCCGGACGCGGTGGTGCTGGCCCGCTTCATGCAGGTGCTGCCCGCGCGACTGTGCGAGCACTGGGCCGGGCGGGCCATCAATATCCACCACAGCTTCCTGCCGTCGTTCGTCGGCGCGCGCCCCTACCACCAGGCGTTCGCCCGCGGCGTCAAGCTGATCGGCGCGACCTGCCACTACGTGACCCCGGAACTGGACGCGGGCCCCATCATCGAACAGGACGTCATCCGCATCGACCACGCCGACGACGTGCCCGATATGGTCCGCCAGGGCCGTGACATCGAGCGCGTCGTGCTGGCCCGCGGCCTGCGCTGGCATCTCGAGGGCCGCGTCCTCGTGCACGGGCGGCGCACCGTCGTGTTCTCCTGAGCGGGCCGCGCGGATCAGCAGACGGCCGCGACCGCGTCGGTCGCGGACACCGCGTCGAGTACGCGCGCGAGTTCCTCGTTGAAGCGCTCGTACATCTCGACATTGCCGAGATGACCGGTGGCCAGCACCTCGTAACGCACCAGCGACCCGGTCTCGGCCAGCATGTCGGCCAATTTCCGGGAATGCACCGGCGGAGTCATGAAGTCGGCGGAACCGGCCAGAATCGTGGTCGGCACCACCAGATTCCGCGCGGACTCGCCCAGATCCAGGTCCGCGAGCAGCGATCCGAACGCGGCGCGCACCGCCGCCGGACACGAGCGCACCACGGCCATGCTGAAGTCGACCAGGTCGCGTGATGCCGCCGGCGACATGATCTGACGGGCGAATGCCCATTTCACCAACCGAATCGGCGGGAACAGGATGCGCGCGCCGAGTCCGTGGCGGCCGATGAGATAGGGCAGCACGAGCCGCAGTCCGAACCGCGGCGGACGGTTGCAGAACGGGACGACGGTGGTCGCGGCGATGAGCCCGTCCGAGGCGGTATTGGTGAGCAGCACCGCGTGCGCGCGCCGGGCGACCTGTTCGGGATGGCGGCCCGCCCACGCCTGCACGGTCATGCCGCCGAGGCTGTGGCCGACGAGGACCGCGCGCTCGCCCGCGGGCAGGGTCGCGTCGAGTACGGCGACGAGGTCGTCGGCCAGCAGGTCGGTGGTCAGCGGGGCCGAGCCGCGGTCGCTCTCGCCGTGTCCGCGCTGGTCGTAGGCGATGACGCGGTACTCACCGGCGAAAGCGTTGATCTGGGCGTTCCAATATTCGATGGCGCAGGTCCAGCCGTGCACCAGCACGACGACCGGCGCGTGCGCGGGTCCGTAGGCGTGCACCCGCAGTCGGGCGCCGTCGACCGTGGTGACCGCGACGACCTCGTGCGGCACGGCGGGTGGATTGAGCGCCGCGGTCGCGTAGATACGAGACCGCAGGTCGGCGCGGTGTAGGTCGAGCAGCCGCCGGATCTTTTCCGGCAGGTCCGCCAACGCGGGCGGCAGTGCACGCATCGGACACTCCTTTGTGTTACTAAATGACACAGTAACCCGAAAGGGCGCCGCTAGCTAGTGCGAGCACGCCGAAAAGGCGAGCGCGCACACGAGAAGTCCGGTGGGCGAAAAGGCAGTTACCAGCGCGGTCCGCGCTGGATCTCGTCGACCTTGGGCCGCACATCGGCCAGGTAGACGCCGGTGGCGATGATCGCGATGAAGGCGAGCATCCCCAGACCAGCGGGCGAGAGCAGCAACAGCACCAGGGCGACGCCGAGAATGGCGAGCCAGATCGGCTTGGTCTGCTTGTCGACCGCGGTGAACGCGTCGGGCCGTTGGCGAATGGCGTGAATCAGCGCGAAGATCGTCGCGCCGAGCGCCGCCAGCCACAGCACGAGCATGATCATTCCGGTCAACCCATTCACGAAGTTCACCCCACCCATCATACGAGCGCGGCCCCCGCGCCCGAGGGCATGCGGGGGCCGTGAATGCTACCGGAGTCAGATCTGCCGCGGCGCGGCCTTCTTGGCGGGCGCCTTCTTGACGGGCGCCTTCTTCGCGGCCGGAGCCGGAGCCTTCGGCTCTTCCTCGGCGGGCGGCGCGGTCTCGGTGGACACCGCGACGACCTCGGCCTCCACCGCGGGCTCCGCGACCGGCTCGGCCTCTTCCTTGGCGGTGCGGCCGAGCAGGCCGTTCACGCGGCCGATGGCCTCCTCGGCGCGACCGGTCGCGTCCTTGTACAGACCCTCGACGCGCCCGATCTGCTCCTCGACCAAGTGGCTGGTGCGCACCCGGTCGTAGGTCTCCTCACCGCGCGCGGCCAGGTCGGCGTAGGCGTCGAGCAGTTGGCGGTAGTACTTCTCGGCCAGGCTCCGCAGTTCCTCGGGGGTGAACTTCTCGCGCAGTTCGGCCAGATCCTCGGGCAGTTCGGAGGGCAGACCCGTCAGCCGCTCGCGCAGCGACTCGAACTGGGACTGCACATCGGCGGGCACGTTGGCGAAGCGCTCACGCGCTCCCTCGACCCGGCTGGAGACGTCGGCGGAGGTCGCGCGCTCGCGCACCTGGGTGACGACATCGACAGCGGCGGTGTAGACGGCATCGCCCGCACCGACCGCGGCGAACAAGGGCTTGGTGACAGTGGCGGTCTTCTCGGTCATTCTTCGTTCTCCTCGCGTGGCGGAGTGTCGGTTGTCGTGCGCGGAACGTCGCTGTCCCACTGCCCCCCCGGGGCTCGGTCCTGCTGCCCGCTCGGGGACCGGTCGGTCGGCGTCCCCGGGTCGCCGCCGCCGTTCTCCCGGCGGAACGACTCGTAGATCTCCAGGAGCACCTGCTTCTGACGCTCGCTGATCGAGGTGTCGGCAAGCAGTGCGTCCCTGACCGGGCCGTGCGGCCGCTGTTCGAGGAAGCCGGCCCGTACGTACAACACCTCCGAGGACACCCGCAGCGCCTTGGCGATCTGCGCGAGTACTTCGGCGGAGGGATTGCGCAATCCGCGCTCGATCTGGCTGAGATACGGATTGCTCACCCCCGCCAGCGCGGCGAGCTGACGTAGCGAGACCTGCGCTGCCTCTCGCTGCGACCTGATGAAACCACCGATGTCGTGCGCCGCGGTGGCGACACGCCCCCCTCGATCCCCGTTACCGTCCGGCAGTGCGGACGAGTTCTCGGTGTACTCGGCGGAAACCTCGGGCTGGTCTGCCATCACTCACCTTCTGGCGGTTGTACGGTTCGATTCTAGGTCAGCGTGCTAACTCTTGCAAGCGTTCTGCTAGCGCTGTGAAGCGCAACAACCCAATGTGCCATGCCACACATGCCATGCCACCCACCCCACACCCAACCATCCGGGAGCGAGCCCAACGATTCGCGGCCGTCTCGCGTCCGAGCGGTCGAGACAATGCGACGAAGGAGCAAGTATCGACCGCTCGGACGCGAGACAAAAGGGGCCGCGAATCCCGCGGCGACGAAGTCGCCGCCAATTAGAACAGCAACTGCGAGATCGAGTAGATCACCAGACCGGCGAGCGATCCGACCACCGTTCCGTTGATGCGAATGAATTGCAGATCCCGCCCGACCTGCAACTCGATCTTCTTGCTCGCCTCCTCGGCATCCCACTTGGCTACCGTATCGGTGACAAGCGTGGTGATCTCCGCGGCGTAGTTCCCCACCACGTATCGCGCGCCGCGATCTATCCAGCCGTCGACCTTGGCGCGCATGTCGCCGTCGTCGCGCAACCGCTCACCGAGCTGCTGCACGTTCTCGGCCACTTTGCGCCGCAACGTACTGTTCGGATCGTCGGCCGACTCGAGGATCAGCCGCTTGGCCGCGCGCCACGTCGCCGAGGCCATACCGGTGATCTCCTCGCGGCCCATGACCTGTGTCTTGATCCGCTCGGCCTTCTTGATCATGGCGTCATCGAATTGCAGGTCGTGAGCGAACTCCTCCAGGAAACGATTGGCCGCCAGGCGCACCTCGTGTTCGGAATTCGACCGCACCTTCCAGGTGAACTCGACGAGTTCGCGGTAGATCCGCTCCGACAGCATGATGTTGACGAACTTCGGCGACCACTGCGGCGCTTCGCGCAGCACGATCCGGTCGATCGTCTCCTGACTGCCGAGCGCCCACTGATGCGCCCGCTCGGCCAGCAGATCGAGCAGGGCCAGCTGACGATTGTCGGCCAGCAGCTCGGTCAGCACCCGCCCGATCGGCGGACCCCACAGCGGATCGGCGATGCGCTTGACGATGGTGTTGTCGATCACCTGCTCGACATCCTCGTCGCGCAGCACTCCGACCACCGCCCGCAGCAACGTGGAACTCTCCTCGGCCACCCGGGCCGCGTGCCCGGGATCGGCCATCCAGCGACCGACCCGGAAGGAAATCCGCGCCGATGCGACCTTCTCCGACACCACCTCCGGGGACAGGAAGTTGGTGCCGACGAAACTGCCGAGGCTCGCGCCGAGCTGATCCTTCTTCTTGCGGATGATCGCGGTGTGCGGGATGGGAAGTCCGAGCGGATGCCGGAACAGCGCGGTCACCGCGAACCAGTCCGCGAGCGCGCCGACCATGCCCGCCTCCGAGGCCGCGCGCACATAACCGACCCAGTCGCCGCCCTCACCACGCGACTCCAGCCAGCGGCAGAACAGGTAGACCACGCTGGCGAAGGCGAGCAGACCCGTGGCGACCGCCTTCATCCGGAACAGATCGCGCCGCTTGGCCGCCTCGTCGACGAAGAAGCCGGATGGCCCCGCCGGCTCGTCGAGCAGCACTGTGTTGCCGGAAGCTATCTCCATGCCCCCATTCTGCTGGCAGGGGCCGATCGGCACCTCCTCGAGCCCAACCCGCAGCACCGGAGCCGCCGCCGGAGATACAGTTGAGCCAGCTTCACGCACGACCGATCCCCGTACCGAACATACGACCTAGGGAGTCCACGCTGTCCACCGAAGACCTTGTCGACGTCGGTGAGCGCGCCGAGCGACCGGCGGCGGTTCGCAACGGCGGGATGGATGGCCGCAAGCGCCGGTGGCGCCAGCACAAGATCGACCGTCGCGAGGAATTGGTCGACGGCACCTTGGCTGCGGTCCGCGCACGCGGCTCGAATGCGGGCATGGATGAGATCGCCGCCGAGATCGGCGTCTCCAAGACCGTGCTCTACCGGTATTTCTCCGATAAGAGCGATCTCGTCCGGGCGACCATGCAGCGGTTCATCGAGACGACGTTGATGCCGCGGGTGTACGAGGCCATCAGCCTCGACGCGGCCGAGTACCAACTCGTGCGCTCGGCGCTTGCCGCCTACGTCGGCACGGTCGACGAGGATCCCGATGTCTACCGCTTCATCATGGGCAACGGCTCGGATCAGTCCTCGCTGGCCGAATTCGAGAAGCTGTTCGCCGAGGTGGTCTCGACCGTCATCGTCGCGCGCGGCCGCGAGCGCGGCGCGGAGACCGATGGCGCCATGCTGTGGTCGTATGTGCTGGTCGGCGGCATCCAATTGGCTACGCACTGGTGGACCACCGACAAGTCCATGTCGCGCGAGGAGGTCATCGACTATCTGACCATGATGGTCTGGAGCGCGATCGAGGGCATGATGCGCGCGGGCGGCTCCCGCGAACTCTTCCACTCGCAAACGCACGTGCTGCCGGACGCGCACAATACGGACGCACCGAGCTGAGCGGTCGGCCGGGTGGCACTGTGATATGCGACTCGGACTTTGTCGGACCGTTGGCTAGTCTGAACGCGGGCGGTGCGCCACAGTGGGGAATGTCACCGCCCCGCGCGGCGCCGCTGGCGTTCGCGCGGGACGCTACGCGGTGCGAGACGGTCGTCGGGCATGCCGCGTCGCTCCGACCGCGGCACCAACGGAGGTACCTCGATGGCGAAGCAAGTGCCGACATCCCGGCTTGCTCGTGGCACCAAGCTGGGTGCCGTGGCGGCGAGTTCGGTACTGCGGACGCAACGCACGAGGTTATCCATGCGGGGCAGGTCCGAGGCCGTGCGCGCCAAGATGGCCGAGGAGTCGATGATCCGCACCACCGAACAGGTGGTGATGGTGCTGGGCACCATGAAGGGCGTCGCGATGAAGCTGGGCCAGATGATGTCGGTGCTCGACCTGGACCTGGTACCCGAGGCGCACCGCGAGCGATTCCAGAAGCGGCTGGCCGTGCTGCGCGATGCCGCGCCCACGGTGTCCTTCGAATCCATGCGGCAGGTGATCGAGGAGGATTTCGGCGAATCGCTGGAGCGGATCTTCGCCGAATTCGAGCCCGAGCCCATCGCGGCGGCCTCCATCGGGCAGGTGTACCGGGCGAAATTGCGCGACGGCCGCGTGGTCGCGGTGAAGGTGCAATATCCGGGAATCGATATCGCGGTGCGCGCGGATCTGAAGAACCTCACCATGTTCCGCAAGGTGCTGCATTCGGCGATGCCGTGGGTCACACCCGCCGTGCTCGACGAATTGCGGCTGAACATGGAGAGCGAACTCGACTATCAGGCCGAGGCCGCCACCCAGTTGCAGATCGCCGACCTCTACGCCGGTCATCCGTTCATCGCCGTACCGCGCTCGCTGCCCGAGCTGAGCACCACCCGGGTCCTGGTCAGTGAATTCCTGCCCGGCCGTGGCTTCGAGGACATCCGTGACCTGTCGCAGACCGAACGCGATCGGGTCGGGGAGATCATCTACCGGTTCTACGTGGGTTCGCTGTTCACCTTCAACGAATTCTGCGGCGACCCGCATCCGGGCAATGTGCTGCTCGGCGAGGACGGCCGGGTCGGCTTCCTGGATTTCGGACTGTTCAACCGCATGAACCCCGAACATGTCCGCTTCGAGCTGATCTGCCTGCGCGCCGCCGCAGAGGACCGGGCCGAGGATCTGCGCGATCTGATGGTTCAGCGCGGGGTGATCGATTCGCCCGAGGAGATCGGCGCGGAGGAATGCCTGGAATATGTGCTCGCGGCCTCGGAATGGTGTCTGGTCGACGAGGAATTGACCATCACCCCCGAGCTCGCCAGCGGCGCGTTCCTACTCGCGGTCGACCCACGGGCCAGTGACTTCGCCGGTATGAAGCAGCAGAATCTGCCGCCGGAGCACCTGTTCTCCCGCCGCGCAGATTTCCTCACCTTCGGCATGCTCGGCCAGCTGCGGGCCTCGGCCAATTGGCATCGCATCGCCCGCGAATGGCTCTACGAGGAGGCGCCCGTCACCGAATTGGGCGAGCAGCACCACCGTTGGCTCGCCGAGACCCGCCGCCCGCCGCGCGGACGCGGGTCAGGGACGGCGAAGAAGGCGTCCCCGCAACCGCGGCCCGCGGCCCGCACACGCCGTGCCCGTACCGAATCCTAACGCCGACTGCGTAATTCGACCACGAACGGAAGCAGCACATCATGGCAGACAAGCGAGAATTCGACCTGATCCTATTCGGCGCGACCGGATTCGTCGGCAAACTCACCGCGGAATACCTGCTGCGGGCCGCGCCGCCGGACGCGCGTATCGCCCTCGCCGGGCGCTCAGAGGCCAAATTGCGCGCCGTCCGCGCCGAACTCGGCGCCCCCGCCGCGAAATGGGAACTGGTAGTGGCGGATTCGACCGATCAAGGCACGCTAGACGAATTGGCCGCGCGTACCAAGGTCGTCGTGACCACCGTCGGGCCCTACCTGCGCTACGGCATGCCGCTGGTGGCCGCGTGCGCCAAGGCGGGCACGCACTACGCCGATCTCACCGGTGAGCCGCTGTTCATCCGCGACGCCATCGACGGCTATCACGACCAGGCCGTCACCACCGGCGCGAAGATCGTGAATTCCTGTGGCTTCGACTCGGTTCCGTCCGACCTGAGCGTGTACCGGCTCTACCGCCGCACGGTCGAGGACAATACCGGCGAACTCACCGACACCACCCTGATCGCCAGTTTCAAGGGCGGGGTCAGCGGCGGCACCATCGATTCCGGCCGGGCCATGATGGAGGCCATCGCCGCCGATTCCGCCAAGGCCTCGGTGCTCTCGCATCCGTATTCGCTGAGCCCGGACAAGTCCATGGACCCGGATGTCGGCCGCCAGAGCGATCAGGCGTTGCAGCGGGCGAGCAGCATCGATCCGTCACTGGACGGCTGGGTGAGCACCTTCGTGATGGCCGCGCACAACACCAAGATCGTGCGGCGCAGCAACGGCCTGCTCGGCTGGGTGTACGGCAAGAACTTCCGCTACCGCGAGGTCATGAGCGCGGGCCGCTCGGCGGTGGCCCCGCTGGTCGCCGCGGGCGTCGCGGGCGGCCTGGTGGCCACGATGGCCGTCGGCGCGGTGCTCTCCCGGGCCTCGGCCGGACGCAAACTGCTCGACCGGGTGCTGCCGAAGCCGGGCACCGGCCCGAGCGAGCAGACCCGCGCGAGCGGGTGGTTCGCCATGAAGACCTACACCCTCACCACCTCCGGCGTGCGCTATGTGGCGACCTTCGCCGGTCAGGGCGATCCGGGCTATCAGGCCACCGCGATAATGCTCGGCGAGAGCGGCTTGGCGCTGGCCTTCGACGATCTGCCGGAACTGGCGGGCGTGCTCACCCCCGCCGCCGCGATGGGCGACGCGCTCACCGACCGACTGCGGACCGCCGGGATGACGATCGACGTCGAGCGCGTGCAGGGTTAGTCGATGAATCTGGCGCGACGCACCATGAACACCCCGGCGCTGGCCGCGGTCTACGAAAAGGCTTGGCGACCAACGCTGTTCTATCTGGCCAGCGGTCGCACCATGTCCAGCGACCGGCGCGACGCGGTGCGCGCGCTGCGGCTGAACGGATCACAGAAGGTACTCGACATCGCCTGCGGGCCGGGCAATTTCACCCGTTACCTGAGCGATCAGCTGTCCGGGCACGGATATGTCGTCGGCATCGACTACTCCGAACCCATGCTGGCCCGCGCCGTGGCCGACAACGCGGGCCCGCGGGTCGGCTATCTGCGCGGTGACGCCCGGCAGCTGCCGTTCGCCGACGGAACTTTCGACGCCGTCTGCTGTTTCGGCGCGCTCTACCTCATCCCGGACCCGCTCACCGCTACCAGGGAGATGGTGCGGGTGCTCGCACCGGGCGGACGCATCGCGATCACGACAAGTCACGGCACCGATTCGCCCTTCGGTCACGCCAGCCGCATCGTGGGCGGCTGGAGTGGCCTGCGGGTCTTCGACGACGACACCTTCCCGGAACTTTTCGCCGCCCTCGGACTGGTCGACATCGAACAGCGAGTGCACCGGGTGCTCCAGTACGTCAGCGCGACCCGCCCCGCCTGAGCTTCGGTTCATCGTCGGAACGAAGGCGCCGTCGGAGCGAAAGCAGCCGGCGCAAGGCGATTCGGGAGTCGGTGGGAACCGTGTGCCATCCGCACGCGTCCAACCATATGACAGTGGCGCCATATCGCGAGAGCCCGAGGACGATGACAGATATGGATGTCGACAAGGAATTGCTGGTCGGTCTCGGAACGGAGTTGTGCCGTATCGGGGCCGCCGTGAAGGCATTGGACGCGCACGCGCCATTCCACCTGGGAATCGATGACCTGAAATGGGACGGCGACGGCTGCGGTTTCGGCGGCGGCCGGTGATCAAGTGCGGACCGCGTTGGCATCGGTGGCCTCGCGAATCGACGCGATGGGCGGCGCCGCGATCCGCTGCTGTATGAACTACGAGGCAGCCGACGACGCCTTCGCGGAGCTGCTCGCCGGCCTCGGGGAAGGGGTGTACTCATGACGGTGGGCCTTTCGGCCATGCGTGGCTTCCATCCCGGGGCGACCACCAGCGCGATAGCAATGGCGATCGATGCGCTGGTAACCGAGTTCAACAACCACATGAACGCCATGTATGTGAAAGTCGATGCCAGTCAGGACCATTGGAAGGGAGCGGCTTCGCGGGCCGCTAACCAGCGCGCCCTCGGCGAGCGTTTGGCCGGGAACACCCTGATCGGCGAACTCGATGATATCGCCGAGGCGTATCGCAAGTTCGGCTCGGCCATGGACGGGTACTGCACCGCCGCGGTGAATGCCGCCGACGAGTATCTGCGTCAGGGCTTCGACGTCGCCGACGACGGCACGGTCACCGCCCCGCCAGGCATGAAAGCCGTCTTTCCCGGAATCGTTTCGGGCCTGTCCGTCCCGATGACCAGCGAGCAGCTCGCTACCGCCGACTCGGGTAACGAAGGCGTACAAGACGGTCTGCTGATCGCCGACGGCAAGGCCACCCCGGAACAGATGCGGCTCATCGCCGACCGGCTCAGGGAAGCCGGACTCACCGCCGAGGATATTGCCGACATCAACTCCGGCAAGGATGTGCGGCTCACCGAGGCCCAGTTCGCCTACCTGCACTCGTTCTACAACACCGCGGGCAAGGACGGCCTGGTGTGGATGACCGAACAGATGAGCCCCGATGCGAACTTCCACCCCGCCAAGGAGATCGAGTTCGGGCGGCAGAACTACCAGTTCGCGCGGGTGCTCGAGGCCAACGGCACCTTGACCCACGGACCGACCTACGACTACATGTTCGACAGCGATGGAAAACTCCGCGACTATGATTCGCTGCTTGCGGCGAAGTCCGGCAACCCTCTGTGTCAACCTTGGATGAGGCAGGATGTGTCGAGGTAACTTTG
>NZ_LGYZ01000106.1 GCF_001310275.1 Nocardia arizonensis | reverse complement strand
TCACGGTAAGCCTGTACCCCGGTACAGGATGCAACCCCGAAAACAGTCCGCTGCGGTCAGCTCAGTCGAGCGTGGTGATCTGGAGTTCGCCGAGCAGGCGCCGTACACGCTCCTCGATCTCGTCGCGGATCGGGCGCACCGATTCCAGGTCCTGGCCCGCGGGGTCCTCGAGGACCCATTCCTCGTAGCGGTGTCCGGGATAGACCGGGCAGGCGTCCCCGCAGCCCATTGTGATGATGACGTCGGCGGCGCGCACGATCTCCTCGGTCCAGGGTTTGGGGAACTCGCCGGTGATGTCGATGTCGACCTCGGCCATCGCCGCGACCGCGGCGGGATTGATCTCCTCGCCGGGTTCGGAGCCGCCCGACCATGCCACCGCGTGTTCTCCGGCCAGGTGGGTGAAGAACCCGAGGGCCATCTGCGAGCGTCCGGCGTTGTGGGTGCACAGGAACAGCACCGTCGGCTTGCCGTCGATGATCTTGCCCTCCACCCGCGCCAGCGCGCGCAGGCGTTGGCGGGCGAACCGCTCGGCCAGCAGCGGCAGGAAATTCACCACGGTCGCGCGTCCGGCGAACTGGTCGTAGGAGGAGTGCAGGAATCGTTCGATGGTCTCCACACCGAAGGACTCGGTGAACTCTCGTTGGAGGCGCGTCGCGGCTGTCGTGAGCGCGAGTTGCTGGTCGATGGTCAGTTCCTCGCGCGCGGAGGTGGCGTGGGCGAGCGGGCTTTCGGGCATGACGAACTCCAGGTGGTGGTTCGGGGCGTGTCCGGCGGGGGTGACGGTCACGCGGTGTCGGTGGCGGGGGTGACGGTGGCGGGGGTGACAGTGAACGCGATGCGGTCGATGCGGCGGCGCAGTTGCTCGAGGGCGTGGTCGAAGGCAGCGTCGGTGCCCGCGGACACCGGGTCCGGGATCGACCAGTGCAGCCGGTCCGGGTCGGCGGGCAGTTCCTCGTGGGCGTTGTCGCAGACCGCGATCACCAGATCCCCCGCCCGCACCAGGCCCTGCAACCCGCGAGGAGCGCTGGCGTGCAACGGAATCCGGTGACGGCGCGCCGCGGCGATCGCCCCCGGATGCACCCGCTCGGCCGGGTGCGTTCCGGCCGAGGTCGCCGGGACCTCGCTGCGCTGGGACCACGCGGCCACCGCCAACTGCGAGCGCGCGGTGTTGCGGCTGCACACGAACACCACCCGCTGGGCCGCGATCACACCGCGCGGCAACAGATTCGCGCCGAATACGGTCACCAACCGCAGATAGCTGCGGCGGCGGTCGCCTTCGGAACGGTCCCGTCGCACCAGCCCGGCGCGTTCGAGGACCTGGACGTGGTGAGCCAACAGGTTCGTCGGCAGACCCAACCGCGCGCACAGTTCCGAGGACGCCATGTCGCCGGTGGCCAGGATGTCCACGATCCGCACGCGCGTGACGTCGGCGAGCGCGGCGTGCACTTCGGCGCGCCGCTCCACCGACCACGATCCCTCAGTACTCATTGACTCAATGATCGCTGATCAAATATCTTGGGTCAAGCGCGAGGGACCCGCTCCCCACCACCGGGCCGACACCGGGTTGCCGCGGACCGCCCCGAGGGCGTGCCCGTGCGCGCAGGAACACTCGCATCCTCGAGCCGAAACCCGATCGGGACAGCGGTCGCCGAGACGTCGTCGCCGTTGCCCCGACTCTCCGTCCTCGATATCCACCATGCGATCCCGTCGCCACCCGAGCCCGGCCCGGCACACGGACACGAACCCGGAAGGCATCTTTCGTCAAGACAGTTCACCAGGCCACACGCCGGTGTGCGAATCATCAACTGGGACACCGACGAACCCTCCGAACGCGGCATCGACGGCATCGAACGCATGCGCCTGGTCCGCGACGACATCGCCATCCGCGTCGACACGCTGCTCGCCGAACTCCTCGCCCGCCTGGGCGTCGGTGCCGGCCTTACCCAAGTCAAGGACGACGAAGCCAAGAAATAGTCCTGGTGAGGGAGTTTGTTAACTCCCTCACCAGGACCTTTGTAGCGGGGACAGGATTTGAACCTGCGACCTCTGGGTTATGAGCCCAGCGAGCTACCGAGCTGCTCCACCCCGCGTCGGATATCTCAACCCTACACGCGGGTGGGGTGGGCGCCTAATCGCCTGGTCAGAGGGGTCAGGCGAAGGTAATGCCCTGGGCGAGGGGGAGTTCGGCGGAATAGTTGACGGTGTTGGTGGCGCGGCGCATGTATGCCTTCCAGGAGTCCGAACCGGATTCGCGACCGCCGCCGGTGTGTTTCTCGCCGCCGAAGGCGCCGCCGATCTCGGCACCCGAGGTGCCGATATTGACGTTGGCGATACCGCAGTCGGAGCCGTCGGCGGCGAGGAAGCGTTCGGCCTCGCGCTGGTCGGTGGTGAATATCGAGGACGAAAGTCCCTGGGGGACCTCGTTGTGTAGTTCGATGGCGTGGTCGAGATCGTGGTAGGTCAGGACGTAGAGGATGGGGGCGAAGGTCTCCTCGCGCACGATGGCGGTCTGGGCGGGCATGCGCACGATGGCCGGCCGGACGTAATAGGCGTCGGGGCCGCCGAGTGCGACGCGTTCGCCGCCGCACACCAGGTGGCCGCCGTCGGCGCGGGCGCGGTCGATCGCGGTGCGCATCCCTTCATGGGCGGCGGCGTTGATGAGCGGGCCGACCGAAATCCCTTCTTCGAGAGGGTTTCCGACGCGCAGTTGTCCGTATGCCTTCTCGAGTCGGTCCAGCAGCGGGCCGACCACGTCGACGTGCACGAGGAGTCTGCGCAGGGTGGTGCAGCGCTGGCCCGCGGTGCCCGCGGCGGCGAAAACGATGGCCCGGGAAGCCAATTCCAGATCGGCGGACGGGGTGACGATCGCCGCGTTGTTGCCACCGAGTTCCAGCAGGCAGCGGCCGAACCGCGCGGCCACTCGCGGGGCGACTGCGCGGCCCATGCGTACCGACCCGGTAGCGCTGACCAGCGCGACCCGTTCGTCGTCGACCAGCCGTTCACCGATCTGCGCATCGCCCTGGATCAGTTGGTGCACTTCGGGATTCGCGCCGACCTCGGCGGCGGCGCGGCGCAGCAGGGCGTGGCAGGCCAGCGCGGTAAGCGGCGTGGTCTGCGAGGGCTTCCACACCACGGTGTCACCGCAAACCAGTGCGATCGCGGTATTCCACGCCCACACCGCGACCGGGAAGTTGAAGGCCGAGATCACCCCGACCACGCCGAGCGGATGCCAGGTCTCCATGAGTCGGTGGCCGGGACGTTCGGAGGGCATGGTGCGGCCGTAGAGCTGACGCGACAGTCCGATGGCGAATTCGCAGATGTCGATCATCTCCTGGACCTCGCCGACGGCCTCGGCGCCGATCTTGCCCGCCTCGAGTGTTACCAGCTCGCCGAGGTCTCGCTTGTGCGCGCGCAACAGCTCGGCGAGGCGACGCACGACCGCGGCCCGCGCGGGGGCGGGCACCGTGCGCCAGGAGCGGAACGCGGCGGCGGCGCGGGTGATCGCGGCGTCGGCGTCGGCGACGGTATCGGCGCGCAGGCTCAGCAGTTGCCCGCCGGTAATCGGGGTGCCGACGATGAGGTCACCCGGCTGCGGCGGCTCGGCGCCGAGGGTGCGCAGCAACTCCGTGGCGCGCGCGGTGAGTCCGGGGGTGAGCTGGTCGCTGAGAGTGTGTGTCATCGGTTGCTCCGCTGTGTCGGTGCCGGCATGGATGTCTTTGTTTCGCTGAGCCTTTGGTTACTTGGCGTTGGTTACGGGTCACCTTCGGTTCCGCTGATGTTGCCGGATGTGAACGAGTCGATGTTTCCGCCCTGACCGGCCCCGGCTGGGTTAGCCTCGCCTGATGGCGGATACACCGGCAAGACCAGTACTCGATGACATCGATCGCCTGCTGATTCGGGAATTGATGGCCGATGGTCGCGCCACCCTGTCGAACTTGGCCGAGAAAGCGAGCCTATCGGTCTCGGCGGTGCAATCGAGGGTGCGCAGGCTAGAGGCGCGCGGGGTGATCCGCGGCTACACCGCGCACGTGGATCCCGAGGCGCTCGGACAGTTGCTGTCGGCATTCGTCGCGATCACTCCTCTCGATCCGTCGCAGCCCGACGACGCCCCGGCCGTGCTCCAGCACATCCCCGGCATCGAGGCATGCCATTCGGTCGCGGGCGACGAGAGCTACATACTGCTCGTCCGGGTGGCCTCGCCGCGGCACCTCGAGCAGTTGCTCCAGGAGATCAGGGCCACCGCCAACGTTCGTACTCGAAGTACCATCATCCTTCAGACATTCTATGACAGATAGTTGATGGCGAAAATTTATTCGCTCTTGTGTAGGGAATGCGTTAATTTTTCCGGTACCCTTCGAAGGTGACCCTCGAACTGGACCACACCCGATCGGGCGGTGACACGGCATCGGTCATCCCCGCCGCACGGGTGCACGAGATCTTGGCGGCGCATATCCTCGCCGACGGCTTCGACCTCGTCCTCGACCTCCGACTATCCCGAGGCTGCCGTCTCGTCGACGAACGCGACGGCAGCACCTACCTCGACATGTTCGGCTTCTTCGCCTCCAACGCGCTCGGCATGAATCATCCGGCCCTGGCCGAGGACGCGGATTTCCGCGCGGAACTGACCGCCGCGGCGCTCAACAAGCCGAGCAATTCCGATGTCTACACCGTGCAGATGGCGCGCTTCGTCGACACCTTCGCGCGCGTACTCGGTGATCCTCGCCTGCCGCACCTGTTCTTCATCGACGGCGGCGCGCTCGCGGTGGAGAACGCGCTCAAGGTCGCCTTCGACTGGAAGAGCAGGCACAACGAGGCGCACGGCAGAGGGCCCGAGCTCGGGACGAAGGTGGCACACCTGACCGGCGCCTTCCACGGCCGCAGCGGCTACACGATGTCGCTGACCAATACCGATCCGCTCAAGACCGCGCGCTTCCCGGCCTTCGACTGGCCGCGCATCGACAGCCCCTACCTCGCCGAGGGCCGCGACATCGAAGCCGCCGAGGCGACCGCCCTCGACCAGTTGCGCCGCGCCTTCGCCGAGAATCCGCACGACATCGCCTGTTTCATCGCCGAACCCATCCAGGGCGAGGGCGGTGATCGGCATCTGCGCGCGGAATTCCTCTCGGCCGTGCAGCGGTTGTGTCACGACAACGACGCGCTGTTCATCCTGGACGAGGTGCAGACCGGTGTCGGCATGACCGGCAGCACCTGGGCCTACCGGCAGCTCGGCCTCGCGCCGGATGTGGTGGCCTTCGGCAAGAAGACCCAGGTCTGTGGCGTGATGGCGGGCGGTCGGGTCGACGAGGTACCCGACAATGTGTTCGCCGTCGGCTCCCGGCTCAATTCCACCTGGGGCGGCAACCTCGCCGATATGGTGCGCGCGCGGCGCATCCTCGAGGTGCTCGAACGCGATGATCTGGTCGAAGGGGCCCGGCGGTCCGGCCAACATCTGCTGAAGCGGTTGCGCGCGTTGGCCGATGACCATCCGCGGGTCACCGAACCACGCGGCCGCGGACTCATGTGCGCGATCAGCCTCACCGAACCCGAGTTGAGAGACGCCGTCGTCAGCGCGCTGCGGGTGCGAGAACACGTACTTATCCTCGGCACCGGTGAGCGGGGCATCCGCTTCCGCCCCCCGCTCACCGTCACCGTCGAGGAACTCGACGCCGCGGTCGACGCCATGGACCGGGTGCTGTCCGCGATCGCCTGACGCTCCCGGCGAAGATCCGCGGCGGTCCTTCGGCCCCGTGGTCGCGCCGAAGTGGCCGCCGTGGACGTTCGCGGAAGCCGCGGTCGTGAGTGCGATGCGGGAGGTGCGCGCGTGCGGTGGTCACCCACGCAGCCCGAGTGCTCCCTCGACGAATCGACGGACCGCGGCGAGACCGTCCGCCAAGGCGGGCTCGTACCCTGCGCGGGCCCACCCGTCGACGGTGGCGGTGCCGTCCGCATTGGGCTCGACGCCGATCTCGGCGACCAGTTCGGCGGTGGTCGGTTCGCAGACCGCCCACGAGAAATGGGTTTCGGCCTCCCACTCGGCGGTGCGTCGGCGCACGTAGTCGGGGTCGGTGATGCCGCCGAGGGCGAGGGCGGGACGGTCGTCGATGCGGTCGTCGGCGCGCAGCGCGCGCAGATACCAGCTGCCCGCGTTGATCTCGATGGGTTCCATCAGCCGGACTCGCCCCGCCCGATCTCGCGCCTGCGCCTGCGGCGCCCGCGCCTGCGCTCGGAACGCCGCTCGAACAGCAGCGCGCCCGCGAGCGGAATGGCGAGGAACCACAGCCAGCTGCCGGTCACGAAGAACAGGATCACGGCCAGGATCGGGATCACCGCCATCACACGTTCGGGCGTCTGGGCCAGGAATCGGCTCGCCCGGCGCTCGGGCACTTTCGCCACGGTGACGGGTTCGGCGGGCAGATCGGTGAACACTCGGTCGAGGTCCTCGCGCACGACCGCGGCCGCCACGATCGCGCTGCGTTCGTCGAATTCGGCGACGCTCAGGCGACCCGCCGCGAAATTGTCCGACAGGCGGCGCAGCGCGTCCTCCCGATCCGCGGTGCCGATCCTGACGTACGGAAGTTCCTCCACGACCCCTAGGCTAGCGCGCCCGCGCCGCCCCTAGGCCGGCGAGCTCGCGCGCTCTAGGTCGGCGAGCTCGCGCCCCCTAGGTCGGCGCGCGCGGGGGCGTGCGGCGTCGGGTAGTTCACACCGCCGCTCCTGTGCGCGGCGCCGCGGCGGGGCTAGGCTTCTGGCAGCCCCGGCCCGCGGTAGCGGTGCACCGACGGTGACTGGGAGGTTCACTATGGGGGACGCGCGATTCGGGCCCTACCGGCTGGAGCGGCTGCTCGGCAAGGGCGGTATGGGTCAGGTCTGGCTGGCGCGCGACGAGCACGGCGCGCAGGTCGCGCTGAAGTTGCTGCCCGGTGAATCGGCCGCGGATCCCGGCTACCGCGCCCGTTTCGAACGCGAGGCCGAACTCGCAGCGGCCCTGCGCGATCCGCATCTGGTGCCGATCCACCGGCACGGCGAGGTCGACGGGCGGCTCTACATCGAGATGGCATATGTCGACGGCACCGATCTCGCGGCCCGGCTGATCGCGCAGAGCAGGCTCGCGCCGCGCGTGGCGGTCGACATACTCACCCAGGTGGCGTCCGCGCTCGACGCCGCACACGGCGCGGGGCTGATCCACCGCGATGTGAAACCGTCCAACATCCTGGTCCGGCCGGACGGTTTCGCCTACCTCATCGATTTCGGCATCGCCCGCGGGATCGGGCAAGCGGGACTCACCGCCACCGGAATGGCCATCGGCACTTGGGCGTATATGGCGCCCGAACGGTTCAGCGGCGTCTCCGACGCGCGCACCGACATCTATTCGCTGGCCTGCGTGCTCTATGAATGCGTGACGGGTCGGCGTCCGTACGGCGATACCGATCCGGCCCAGCAGATGCGCGGACACCTCATGGCCGACCCGGTGCGGCCGTCCACCGTGAATGCCGCGGTGCCGCCGGCCCTCGATCTGGTGATCGCCCGCGGTATGGCCAAACAGCCCGAGGCGCGCCACCGTACGGCCGGTGAGTTCGCCCGTGCCGCGCGGGCGGCGATCGAGCCCGGCGCCGAAGCGCCCGCGCCGCGGCGGATGCCACCCACCGCGGTACTGCCGGACGGGCCGACCGCGAGGCAGGTCGACCCCGCGCCGCCGCGTCCGAATATCGCTGCTGCACAGCCTATTCCGCACGAACACGGAAGTGTCTCGGCAGCCGGCGACGATATGCCCCCGCCCGCCGTTCGGACACCGTCCCCGACGAAGGTCATGCCCGACCCCGCGCCGCCGCCGACGCGCGTGGAGACCAGGTATCAGCCGCCGCCGCCTGTCTATCGGCCGTATCCGCCTGCGCCCGCTCGGGCGTATCCGCGCGGTGTGCCCCCGGTCCGGCCCGCCGCGCGCCCCGCGCCGCCGCGACGGCGTAAGCGCGGCGGGGTGCTGAGCAGAGTCATCGGGGCGCTCGTGGTGATATTCCTCGCGCCGTTCGCCTTCGCCGCAGGTTGTTTCGCCCTCATTGCCGCGGGCACGTCGAGCAATTCATCGGATTCGACTGTCGCGCGACCGCCCGCGGTCACCGACGAGCAGCGGCCGGGGGAGTCGAGAAATACGCCGGCGCCCGCCGATACGCCGGTCCGGGACGGCAAATTCGAATTCACCGTGACCGGTGTGGAATACGGTGTCTCGCGCGTCGGACTGCAAACGGCACGCGGATCGTTCCTGATCGTCGCGTTGAACGTGCGCAATATCTCCAACGAGCAGAAATGGTTCCTGCCGTTCGGGCAGAAGGTCATCGACAGCGACGGCCGTGTGTTCGAACACGATGCCGCCGCGACCGCGGTGCAGACCGTGCTGAAGGGCGCGCGCTATTCCTTCGACCTACAGCCCGGCCAGTCCGGCAGCGCCCAATTGGTTTTCGACATCCCGGCGGACGCCACCCCGAGCCATCTGGAATTGCACGACTTCATGCTCTCCGACGGCGTCACTGTCGACCTGTGAGCGGTTCAGGCCGCGCGCACCGCGGTCGCCAGCGCCTGATGCGTGGCCATCCGGCCGATCTCGAGTGCCGCGAGCAGCAGATCGGTATCGCGTGAGGCGCTGTCGATATCGGGGGAGCCGAGCGGCGGATGGATCTGTAGGGCAGCGGTGCCCATTCGCGCGGTGAAGAGATCCTCGGCTTCCTGTTGCCCCGCCCGCGCCAGCCACGACCGGTAGGCCCCCGGCGCGCGCAGCCGCAGATAGCCGCCGCCGACGATCTGGTGCAGCGCCGAGGCCGGCGGGCGGTGTTCGTCCGAGCGGCGCGTGCGCAGGATCAGCGCGTGGGTCGCCCCGTCGCGCACCGCGATTCGGATCGGCACCGATTCCGAGAGGCCGCCGTCGAAAAACCGCGAACCGGCGAACGCGACGGGCGGTCCGGCGAGGATCGGCAGCCCGGCCGAGGCGCGCAGAGCCACCTGGAGGGTGTGCCGATCGGCGATGTGCGGATGCAGATCCACCGCGAGTCCGGTGCGAATATCGGTCGCGACGGGATGGAAGGTGGTGGGGTTGGCCAGGATCGCCCCGAAATCCATCGGCGTCACGGATTCGTAGACCTCGTGCACCAGGTAGCGCAGATTGAACGCCGCCCGCCCGCGCAGCACCCGCTCCGGGGTGATGGTACGGCGAATGATCTCGGGATCGGTCCAGGTCCGCATGCCGGGCGCGGCCCGGCCGGACAGGAACCACGCGCCGTTCAGCGCACCCGCCGACGTGCCGTAGACCGCGTCGAATACCGACGAGAGTCCCAGTTCCTCGAGGGCGAGCACCATGCCGCCCGCGTACACACCGCGGCTGCCGCCGCCTTCGATGACGAGTGCGAGACGATGACCGTCCGCGCGGCTTCCCGCGTCGCGGCGCTCGCGGATCACCTCCGCCACGTCCGACTCGATCGGAAAGCTGCTCACCCGCTCACGATACGACAGCGCACTGCGGCGCGCCGCCCGGTCGGCGTGGGATATCGCACGTGCCGACAAGCCCACGGACACCGAGGGCGGGTGCGGACTGTTCCACACCCGCCCCGTGTCCGAACGACCCGTTACTTGATCTCGGCGAGGACCGTGCCCTGGGTGATGGCGGCGCCCGCCTCGACCGCCAGGCCGGTGACCACGCCGGCCTTGTGCGCGTTGACCGGATTCTCCATCTTCATGGCCTCGAGCACGACGATGAGGTCGCCCGCCTCGACGGACTGGCCCTCCTCGACGGCCACCTTGACCACGGTGCCCTGCATCGGCGCGGTGACAGCGTCACCGGAAGCTGCGCCGCCGCCCGCGCCGCCGCGCTTGCGGGGCTTGGGCTTCTTGCGGATGACACCGCCGCCGTTACCCGCGGCGGCGCCGCCGCCCACGGTGAAGTTGCCGGGCAGCGACACCTCGACACGACGGCCGCCGACCTCGACGACCACCTTCTGCCGGGGCAGATCCTCGTCCTCGTCCTCGGTTGCGCCCGCGGGCGTGTAGGGCTCGACGTTGTTGACCCACTCGGTCTCGATCCACTTGGTGTAGACGTCGAACTTCTCACCGTCGCCGATGAAGGCCGGGTCCTCGACGATCGCGCGGTGGAACGGAATGACCGTGGCCAGGCCTTCGACCTCGAATTCGGCCAGTGCGCGGCGGGCGCGCTCGAGCGCTTGGGTGCGGTTCTCGCCGGTGACGATCAGCTTGGCCAGCATGGAGTCGAACTGGCCGCCGATGACGCTGCCCGCGACCACGCCGGAATCGACTCGCACGCCGGGACCGGTGGGCTCGCGGTAGACCGAGACCGGTCCGGGCGCGGGCAGGAAGCCGCGGCCCGCATCTTCGCCGTTGATACGGAACTCGAAGGAGTGGCCGCGCGGAGTCGGGTCCTCGGTGATCGAGAGTTCGTGACCCTCCGCGATGCGGAACTGCTGGCGCACCAGGTCGATGCCCGCGGTTTCCTCGGTGACCGGGTGCTCGACCTGGAGGCGGGTGTTCACCTCGAGGAAGGAGACCGTGTCGCCCTGGACCAGGTACTCGACCGTGCCGGCGCCGTAGTAGCCCGCTTCCTTGCAGATGGCCTTGGCCGAGGCGTGGATGCGGGCGCGCTGGTCGTCGGTGAGGAACGGCGCGGGCGCCTCCTCGACCAGCTTCTGGAACCGACGCTGCAACGAGCAGTCACGGGTGCCCGCGACCACGACGTTGCCGTGCTGATCGGCGATGACCTGCGCCTCGACGTGGCGGGCCTTGTCCAGGTACTGCTCGACGAAGCATTCGCCGCGGCCGAAGGCGGCGATCGCCTCGCGGGTGGCCGACTCGAACAGTTCGGGGATCTCCTCGATGGTGTGCGCGACCTTCATGCCGCGCCCGCCGCCGCCGAACGCCGCCTTGATCGCGACCGGCACGCCGTACTGCTTGGCGAATGCGACGACCTCGTCGGCGTTCTTCACCGGATCCTTGGTGCCCGCGGCCATCGGGGCCTTGGCCCGCTCGGCGATGTGGCGCGCGGTGACCTTGTCGCCGAGATCGCGAATGGACTGGGGGGAGGGGCCGATCCAGATGAGGCCCGCGTCGAGCACGGCCTGGGCGAAGTCGGCGTTCTCGGAGAGGAATCCGTAACCGGGGTGGATGGCGTCGGCGCCCGACTTGGCCGCCGCGTCGAGGATCTTGTCGAAGACGAGGTAGGACTCGGCGGAGGTCTGTCCACCGAGGGCGAAGGCTTCGTCGGCGAGCTTCACGAAGGGTGCGTCGGCATCCGGTTCCGCGTAGACCGCGACACTGCCGATTCCGGCATCCTTGGCCGCCCGTATCACGCGCACGGCGATCTCGCCTCGGTTAGCTACGAGTACCTTCGTGATCCGCGCGCTGGCATGGCTGGGCACTGAGCCTCCTGGTTGCAATCTCTTGGTCGCTTCGCGGGGGTGGTGGCTGCGCAGGCTCCGTTCCCGTGGTCGACAACTTACATCTCGGGCGAGTGTAGGCAGTCTGCCAACAGACTCCGAACTCGGATAGCCCTACTCATAAGTAGGTCGTGGATCACATTGCCTGCGCGTCTGTGATCGAACCACAGATCAGCGGGGTCGTGGTCAACGGGACCGGGTGCGTCGGGGCGTGGCGGGCGCCGCGCCGGGTCCACTCCCCTTGGCGATCGGCATACGCACGGAATTGCCCCATTCGATCCAGGAACCGTCGTAATTGCGTACCGTCTCGAAGCCGAGCAGGCAGGTCAGCACGAACCAGCTGTGGCTGGAGCGCTCGCCGACGCGGCTGTAGACCACCAGATCGTCGTCCGCGGCCAGACCGCCGTAGATCTCGTCGAGTTCGGCGCGAGCGCGGAAACGCCCGTCCGGGGCGACCGCGCTGGTCCAGGGAATGTTGCGGGCGGTGGGGATGTGTCCGCTGCGCAGGGCCGAATCGGCGTGCCCATCCTGTCCCGGCGCGGTATGGCCCGCGTACTCGGCGGTGGAGCGGACGTCGATGATGGGTTTGCCCATATGGGCGAGCACCTCGTCGCGGAAGGCGCGCGCGGTGGCGTCGTCGCGGCGAACCGCGGGGTACTCGCTGCGATTCGGGTACGGCGGCTCGAAGGTGGTGTCGCGTTCTTCGGAGATCCACGCCTCGCGACCGCCGTCGAGTAGTCGCACGTCCTCGTGGCCGAACAGGGTGAACAGCCACAGCGTGTGGGCGGCCTGTGCGTTGTTCCGATCGCCGTAGACCACCACGGTATCGTCTCGCCCGATCCCCTTGGCGCGCATGAGTTCGGTGAAGCGGACGCCGTCGATATAGTCACGGGTCACCGGATCGTTCAGGTCGCCCCGCCAGTCGATCTTGACGGCGCCGGGAACGTGGCCGATGTCGTAGAGCAGGATATCGTCGTTGGATTCGATGATCTTGAGTCCCGGCGTGCCTATGTTTGCCGACAGCCACTCTGTGGTTACTAGTCGTTGAGGATGTGCGTAGGAACCGAATGAGGGATGTGGGTCCGGTGCTGCGGGCACGATGTGGGGTCCTTCACGCGAGATAGTCGGCTGGTTTCGGCGGTTCATGTCGCACCGCGATGGTAAGTGTGGGACGAAAGTGAAACTCGTGTCAGATCACAAATCGGCTGAATGAGCGAATAAATCGCACCCGCATCCGATAAAGTCTCCCGGGAGGAGGGGTGAGCTATGTCCGATTCTTGGCCGCGGCGGCGACTGCTCGCGATCCTACGTGGCGCCGGCGAGCCCCTCGATGCCCAAGAACTGGCCAGAATTACCGGACAGCACGTCACCACGGTTCGATTTCATCTCGACGTTCTCACCAAGGAATCGCTGGTCCGACAATTTCAGCAGCCCCCGCGCGGTCGCGGTCGTCCGCGCATCGGCTACACCGCCGTTCAGCGATCGGTCGGCTACCAGGAGCTGGCTCAGGTGCTCGCGGATCAGCTCGGGTCCGATCCGCGCCGCCGGTCGGAGGCCGCGCTGTCGGCGGGCCGGGCGTGGGGCGCCACCCTGGACGCGGGTGATCACGCGGTGGAGTCACTGGAGGACGCCAAGGACGTCACCGTGACATTGCTCTCCGAACTCGGATACGCCCCCGAGCGTGACGCCGCGGAATCCGAGGAACAGGTGCTCATCAAGATGACCGCCTGCCCGCTGCGCGAACTCGCGCGCACCCATTCGGATGTGGTGTGCAGCGTCCATCTGGGGCAGATCAAAGAGGTGCTCGACCGCAACGGCGGGCGCGGTGAGGTGAATGTGCGGCTGCACCCGTTCGTCGAGCCCGAATTGTGCGTGGTGCGCCTGGAACTCAGCGCGGCGCGACGCGCTCAGGACGAGCGCGAGGCCGCGGTGCCGGTGGGAGTCGCCGAACAGCCGATGCGTGAGCCCGCGCCGCCGTCAGGGGGACGTATCGGCCCACAGTTGCGCAATGCCGACCCCGACATCGCCAAGCAGTCGGCGCAGCAGTGGTAGTCCGATCCCGATGACGCTGGACGGATCGCCGGAGATCCGTTCCACGAACCAGCCGCCGCGCCCGTCCAGGGTGAACGCGCCCGCCACCTGCAACGGCTCGCCGCTGGCGACATAGGCGTCGAGTTCCTCGGGTTCGGGTTTGGCGAAATGCACGGTGGTGCAACTGCAATCGAGCGCGGAGCCGACGACGCGCCCCTCGGACACGCGCAAGACGCAGTGTCCGGTGATCAGATCGGCGCTGCGCCCGGCCATCGCGGCCCATCGTGCCCGCGTGACCTCGGGAGTATGGGGTTTGCCCTGGAGCCGCCCGTCGACGAGCAGCATCGAATCGCATCCGACGACAACGCAATCGGCGGCGATATCGCCGAGTCCAGCGCGCAGGACCGACTCCGCCTTGGCCCTGGCCAGCTCGGTTACCACGGCCTCCGGGCCGGTGTCCGGGGGCAGGGCCGCGGCGAGGGCATCCTCGTCCACATCGGAGACGCGGACGACCGGCTCGATACCCGCCGCGCGCAATACCGCCCGGCGAGCGGGGGAGGCGGATGCCAGTACGAGATGTGTCACGATCGCGCTCCGCGAGCGCCCGGCGCGGCGGTGCCGTATGCGGGTGGCGTCGCCGGGCGCACGCGGAGTTCGCTCACGTCAGCGCAGATGCGACAGTTGCGGGAAGGCGTACGGCGAGAACGGTGAGGTGCCGCGATGCATGAGGGTCGGGCGACCCCAGGCATCGGCCGGACCCGTGTCGACCGCGGCCGCGCCATTACCCGCGGCGGCGCTCAGCACGCAGACCAGCGCGGCGATCTCGGCATCGGTCGGCGCGCCCTTGATGATCCGAACGAACGGCTTCTCGTCCGCGTCCGCGGTCGCGGCGGCCTCGAGAACCGCCTCGGCCTCCTGCGCGATCGGGTCGACTGTGAGCTCCAATTCGGCGGCGGTCAACACATCTTCTTCTGCCACGGTCGTCACAGTGCCAGATCCTCTCTCTACCTCGATCAGGCGTCCGCCCGGCGGGCCGGCGCCACTACTCGATGTCTCCGTACGACGTTCTCCGAATACCCCGTGGGTGTCCGAAAAACGTGCCCTCCTACAACAAGTGTGCGCGGCCTACCGAGAGTATCGCGGATTCACAACGGGATGTTTCCGTGCTTCTTGGGCGGCAGCGTCACCATCTTGCGTTCCAGCAGTCGCAGTGCGGAGACGATCTGACCACGGGTGTGCGACGGCGGGATGACCGCGTCCACGTAACCGCGCTCGGCGGCGACGTAGGGGTTCACCAACGTGTCCTCGTACTCGTTCTGGAGCTCGAGCCGCAGCGCATCGACGTCGCCGCCGTCCTTGGCGGCCTGCTGCAACTGCTTGCGGTAGACGAAGCCGACGGCGCCGGACGCGCCCATGACGGCGATCTGGGCGGTGGGCCAGGCGAGGTTCACGTCGGCGCCCATGTGCTTGGAGCCCATGACGTCGTAAGCGCCGCCGTAAGCCTTGCGGGTGATGATCGTGATTTTGCCCACAGTGGCCTCGCCGTAGGCGTAGAGCAGCTTGGCGCCGCGCCGGATGATGCCGTTGTACTCCTGCCCGGTGCCGGGCAGGAAGCCGGGCACGTCGACCAGGGTGATGATCGGGATGTTGAACGCGTCGCAGGTGCGCACGAAGCGCGCGGCCTTCTCCGAGGCGTCGATGTCGAGGCAGCCCGCGAACTGGGTGGGCTGGTTGGCGACGATGCCGACGCTGCGGCCGTCGACGCGCCCGAAGCCCACGATGATGTTCATCGCGCGCTCGGCCTGCACCTCGAGGAATTCGTCGTCGTCGAGCAGCCGCGCGATGACCTCGTGCATGTCGTAGGGCTGGTTCGGCGAATCCGGGATGATCGAGTCGAGTTCGAGGTCCTCGTCGGTGAGCGAGTCCTCGATCGCGCCGCTGATCGGGTCGGTGGCCGGGAAGCGGGGGGCCTCGGCGCGATTGTTGCTGGGCAGGTAGGACAGCAGATCCTTGACGTAGTCCAGCGCGTCCTGCTCGCCCGAGGCGACGTAGTGCGCCACACCGGACTTGACCATGTGGGTGTGCGCGCCGCCCAGATCCTCCATGGTGACGTCCTCGCCGGTGACCGTCTTGATGACGTCGGGACCGGTGACGAACATCTGGCTGGTCTGATCGACCATCACGACGAAGTCGGTCAGCGCGGGAGAGTAGACGTGGCCGCCCGCGGCCGGACCCATGATCAGCGAGATCTGCGGGATCACGCCGCTGGCCTGGATGTTGCGGTGGAAGATCTCGCCGTAGAGGCCGAGCGAGACGACGCCCTCCTGGATGCGCGCGCCCGCGCCCTCGTTGATGCCGACAAGCGGACGTCCGGTCTTGAGCGCCAGGTCCATGACCTTGACGATCTTCTCGCCGTAGACCTCGCCGAGGCTGCCGCCGAAGACGGTGACGTCCTGGCTGAAGATGCAGACGTCGCGGCCGTCGATGGTGCCGTAGCCGGTGACGACGCCGTCGCCGAGCGGGCGGTTGTTCTCCAGGCCGAAATTCACCGAGCGGTGCCGGGCGAGCGCGTCGAGTTCGACGAAGGAACCCTCGTCCAGCAGGGCCAGGATGCGTTCGCGGGCGGTCATCTTGCCCTTGGCGTGCACCTTGTCGACCGCGGCCTCACCCATCGGGTGTTGGGCCTCTTCCAGCCGATTCCGCAGGTCAGCCAGCTTCCCGGCGGTGGTGTGGATATCGGGGGAACCCGCCGAACCTGATGCGGGCTGCTGCTGGACACTCGTCATGGCTCCGGAGTGTAGCTACAGACCCCCTCCCTCCGTAACCCGGTACTGGCTACCCGCCAGTAGTAAAACCGCAGCTAGATCATGTTACGTGCCGGATATCCAGGGTGAATCCGCCGCCGATCGAAGCTTCCGATTTGTGTGTTCGCACAATCTATCCCGGCGCGTCGGTCCGATTTCGGCGGAAGGGTGGTTCGGGGGAAGGAAGGGTGGTTCGGCGGAAGGCCGCTTGAACCGCGCGCCCGGTAGCGTGCCACGGGTGAGCAACCACTCCTCGGAATCCGCGCCGCGCCAACCGCTCGACCTCGCGCGCCTGCGGCGCGAAGTCGCCGCGTCACTGCCGTTGTTCGGCGCGATCGACGTGGTGGAGTCGACCGGTTCGACCAACGCCGATCTGGTGGCGCGCGCGACCGCGTCGCCGCGCGATACCGGCGTGCTGGTCGCGGAGGCGCAGGAGGCCGGGCGGGGACGGCACGCGCGCAACTGGGTCAGCCCGCCGCGGGCGCAGATCTCGATGTCGATGCTGGTGCGCCCGCACGGCATCGACCCGGCGGCGCTGGGGTGGCTGCCGCTGCTCACCGGGATCGCGGTGGTCGACGCGCTGCGCGGCACCGCCGGGGTCGACGCGAAACTCAAGTGGCCCAACGACGTACTGATCGGCGGGCGCAAGGTCGCGGGCATACTCGCCGAGGTCGCGGCGGGCCCGCCCGCACCTGCCATCGTGGTTGGCGTCGGGGTGAACGTGAGTATGACCGAGGCCGAACTGCCGGTGCCGCACGCGATCTCGCTGGCGCTGGCACAGGCGTCGACGCTGGATCGCACCGAGTTGATCCTGGCGCTGCTCACCGAATTCGCGCGCCGCTTCACCGCGTGGCGCGAAACCGGCTGGGCCGTGGATGATCTCGCCGCCGCCTACCGCGCGCACTGCGCCACCCTCGGCGCGCGGGTGCGGGCGGAACTGCCGGGCGGCGAGGTGCTGACCGGCGTCGCGAGCGATGTCGACGAACACGGGCGGCTCATCGTCGGCGACCGGGCGCTCTCGGCCGGCGACGTGACCCATCTGCGCGCCGAATACTGAACCGCCCGGCGCGGATTCGTACCTCGGGTGCCCACCGCGGCGACGGATCGGGCACGCGGGAAGACTCAGGCGGGCTGGAACCGGGCGGCTTCCCGGGCGAGCAACCGGTCGCGCTGCTCCTCGAACTTGACCACGTCGCGGCCGAGCTTTTCGAGGAATTCGGCGAGCTTGTCACGCTCCTGTTCGCCGCGAGCGGTGAAATCGGTGCGCTCGAAGACGTTCCACTTCTTCAACACCGGCTGCACGACCTCTTCGAGGTGCTGGCGCAGGTCGTAGATGCCGTGCTTGGCCATGAGCACGCCGTTGCGGCGGAAGTTCGGCATGGTCGCGCCGGGCATGACGAAATTCGTGATGATCCGGGTCACCGCGGCGATGGCCTGGTCGGGCACCAGATCCAGCGCGGCGCCGCACAGGTTCCGGTAGAAGATCATGTGCAGGTTCTCGTCGGCGGCGATGCGCTGGAGCATGCGGTCGGCGATCGGATCCTCGCAGACCCTGCCGGTATTGCGGTGGCTGACCCGGGTGGCCAGTTCCTGGAAGGTCACGTACGCGACGTTGACCAGGAATCCACCCCAGTCCTGGGGCGCGTTCGCGCCGGTGGTCATGTGGGTCATGCGCGCCTGCTCCAGCGCGACCGGGTCGACGCCGCGAGTGACCACCAGGTAGTCGCGCATGACGATGCCGTGGCGATTCTCCTCGGCGGTCCAGCGGCCGACCCAGGTGCCCCACGCGCCGTCCTGGGAGAAGTTCTGGGCGATCTCCCGGTGATAGGAGGGTAGGTTGTCCTCGGTGAGCAGGTTGGTGATCATCGCGACCTTGGCGATCTCACTGAGTTTGGATTGTTCGGGCGCCCAGTCTTCGCCGCCCATCGCGGCGAAGTTGCGGCCCTCGTCCCACGGCACGTAGTCGTGCGGGTGCCATTCCTTGGCCATCGAGAGATGACGGTTCAGATTCTGTTCGGCCACCGGCTGCAACTCGGTGAGGATTTCCAGCTGTGTCAGGTTCTTGCTCACGCGTGCCTCCACGGATCATAGCGCCCGCGTCGTGTCTTTCGGGCGTTCGGGCAGGATAGAACTTGGTGTGCCTTCGCGCGGCGGAACTGCGCTATCGTCGCCGAAGGCTTGAAGAACTCCCACGACGCCGCTCTCACTGTTGGGCAAGGCGACAGGTGTTCGCGGTACTCTGCGGGCATGGGTTATCCGGAGGACGTGCTCGCGCCGGACGAGCAATTGATACTCCATCGCCATCCTCATTGGAAAATGCTGTTCTGGCCCGCGGTGACGCTGCTGGTCGTGACGGCGCTGGCCGGGTTCGCGGGCGGGTTCGCCTCCCGCACCACCGAGGGCACCGCCAGAACGGTGTTGCTGCTGATCGTCGCGGCAGTGTGGTTGGTGGTGATCGGATGGCGCTGCGTCGCACCGGTTGTCAGCTGGAAGTCGACGCATTTCATCGTCACCGAGCGACGGGTGCTCATCCGGCAGGGGGTGCTGACGCATACCGGAATCGACATTCCGATGAACCGGATCTCGAGTGTGCAGTTCCGGCACGGCCTGTTCGACCGGATGCTCGGCACCGGCACGCTCATCATCGGGTCCTCCTCCGACGAGCCGCTGGAATACGACGACATCCCGAATGTGCAGAAGGTGCACGCGCTGCTCTACCACCATGTCTTCGAGGTCGATCACGGCGCGGTCGGCGGCCACCGCCCCGGCGGTGACTACTGAGCTCCGCCGGTCGCCGTGTCGCGTGCCCGGCGGTCGCGCACCGTAATCTGAGCATATGACCGCAGTACTGCTGGCCGAGGACGACGAGGCCATCGCCGCGCCGCTCTCGCGGGCACTGGGGCGCGAAGGTTACTCCGTCACCGTCGAGAGTTTCGGCCCCGCCGTACTGCGCCGTGCCCTCGAGGGCGATCACGATCTGCTGATCCTCGATCTCGGCCTGCCGGGTATGGACGGTCTGGAGGTGTGCCGTCAGGTCCGCGCCCGCGGGGCCGATCTCGCGGTGCTCATGCTGACCGCGCGCACCGACGAAGTGGACTTCGTCGTCGGTCTGGACGCGGGCGCCGACGACTATGTCGGAAAGCCGTTCCGGCTGGCCGAGTTGCTGGCCCGGGTGCGCGCGCTGTTACGGCGCAGCGGAATCGGTGACGAGGCGGTCGAGGTCGGGGGGATCCGGCTGGAACCGGCCGCGCGCCGGGTGCTGGTCAACGGGGCCGAGATCGGTTTGGCCAACAAGGAATACGAACTGCTCAAGGTGCTCATCGACCGGGCCGGGCAGGTGGTCCCCCGCGAGACGATCCTGCGCGAGGTGTGGGGCGACGCCGAACTGCGCGGCTCCAAGACCTTGGATATGCACATGTCCTGGCTGCGCCGCAAGATCGGCGACGAGGGACCGATGGCCGAACGCCGCATCGTGACCGTGCGCGGGGTCGGCTTCCGGCTGAACACCGACTGACGTGCGCCGCCGCATCCTGCGTTCGATGCTCACCGTGCTGACCATCACCACGGCGGTGCTCGGCATTCCGCTCATCTACACCGCGTGGCTGTGGGTGGAGGACATCACCCGCAACGACCTGCAGAACCGGCTGGACCGGATCGCCTCGGAGGTCATCGCTCAGGAACAGGCGGACGGCACGGTTCCGGGCGAACTCGATACCCGCTCGGTGAGCGCGCTGGTCCCCACCGACGGGCGGCTCACCATCGTCTACCCGACCCCGCGTGACAGCGCCTCGCGGCTGGATGTCGGCGCCGCCGAGGTCGATGATCCGCTGGTGGAGTCGCTGTCGATGGGGACTTCGGGTTCGCTGCGGCTCGAGGTGCCGTCGGGCCCGATGCACGCCACCCAGCGTCAGGCGGTCGCGGTGGTGGCGCTGGCGGTGCTGGCCTCGCTGGGCGCGGCGGTCACGATCGCGGTCTTCACCGCGCGCCGGGTCGCCGATCCGCTGCGTGACGTTGCGGCGCGCGCGGCCCGACTGGCCATGGGCGACTTCCGCCCCGACCCGCGCCGCCACGGCATCTCCGAACTGGACCGGGTCTCCGATGTGCTCGATTCGGCCACCGTCGAGATCGCGGGCAGGCTGCAACGCGAACACGCCCTGGTGGCCGACGTCTCCCATCAGTTGCGCAGTCGGCTGACCGCGGTGCGTCTGCGGCTGGACGAACTGTCGGCGCATTCCGATCCCGAGGTGGTGCACGAGGCCGAGGAAGCGATGGCCCAGGTCGACCGGCTCACCGAGGCCATCGATGATCTGGTCCGTGCCTCGCGCGACGAGGACGCCGCCGATCGTGACCCGATTCCGGTCATGGACGCGCTGCGCGGTGTGGTCGAGGAGTGGAAGCATCCCTTCACCGAGGCGGGCCGGGTACTGGTGCTCACCGGTGACGAGTCGCTGTCCGCGCCGATCACCGCGTCCCGGCTGCGCGAGGCCGTCACGGTATTGGTCGACAATGCCCTCATGCACGGCGGCGGCACCTGCACGGTGTCGGTGCGCACCGTTCGGCCCGGCAACGCGCGGGAGCCGCTGGTGTGCGTGGAGGTCGCCGACGAGGGCGACGGGGTGCGTGAAGAACTCGCCCCGCACATCTTCGACCGCGGATTCTCCGCGGGCGGGTCGACCGGTGTCGGACTGGCGTTGGCGCGCGCGCTGATCGAGGCCGACGGCGGCCGACTGGAATTGCAGCGACGCAGGCCCGCGCTGTTCGCGGTGTTCCTCGGGTCGTTCTCGCCCCTCGTGCGCAGCGGGACGGCGCCCGAACCGCGTTAGCTGCGGTCGAGGTGCTCCCCTTCGAGCATTTCCTCCAGTTCCTCGACCATCTCGGTGATCTCGTCCGGGAAGACCCAGCGGCGCATGGACCAGAACCGGAAGGCCATCTGGAGCAGGTTGCCGATGACGAACGCGCTGATGAAGTCGGCGATATTCTCGACGGTGAAGCTCACATCGGGTCGGCGCAGGTCCAGCACGTAGCTCGAGATCCACAGCGGGATATTGCTGAGCGCCACGCCGATACCGCTGACCACGAAGAACAGCAGCGCCTCGTGGTGGCGCTCGCGACCGCCGCGGTTCTTGAACGACCATTCGCGATTGAGGACATAGGAGGCGATGACCGCGATCACACCGGAGATGATCTTCGCGGTGACCGGCTTGTCCGCCAGGACAGTCCACTTCAGCGCGTAGAAGATGCCGCTGTCGATGACGAAGGTGGTGGCGCCGACGATGGCGAACTTGATCAACTCGCTGTGACGCAGCGCGACCTCCCGCATCGGCTGGGGGAGGGCTCTGGCCACGTCGTCGGCGAAAGACACAAGGGGCGAGTGTACCGGTAGCGGTCGTGCGCGCCCGACGTGACAATATTGGTCAGCGTGACACCCCGTTCCTTCGAAGCGTCCGCGATGCCAACCGTCACCATGATCGGCGGCGGTCAGCTGGCGCGTATGACGCATCAAGCCGCGATCGCGCTGGGCGGTCGGCTGCGCGTGCTCGCCGAGAATCCCGAAGATCCGGCCGCGCAGGTCAGCCCCGAGGTGGTATTGGGCAGTCATACCGATCTGGCCGCGTTGCGCAAGGCCGCCGTCGGATCGCACGCGCTGACCTTCGATCACGAGCATGTGCCGACCGAACATCTGGAGACGCTGGTCGCGGAGGGCGTGAACGTGCTGCCGCCGCCCGGTGCGCTGATCTTCGCCCAGGACAAGCTGGCAATGCGCACCGAACTGTCGCGCGTGGGCGTTCCGGTGCCCGTGTTCGCGCCGGTCGAGACGCCCGCCGACGCGGTGCGCTTCGGCGACGAACACGGGTGGCCCTTCGTGCTCAAGACCGTGCGCGGCGGATACGACGGGCGCGGGGTGTGGATGCCCGTGCGCGCCGAGGAGGCCGAGGCGCTGGTCACAGCGCAGTTGGCGAATGGTACGCGGTTGCTGGCCGAGGCGAAGGTGTCGCTGCGCCGGGAACTGTCGGCGATGGTCGCGCGCTCGCCGTTCGGTCAGGCCGCGACCTGGCCGGTGGTGGAGACCGTGCAGCGCGACGGGCAGTGCGCGGTGGTCATCGCGCCCGCCCCTGATCTGGCCGAGGAGTCGGCCGCCGAGGCGGAGAGTCTGGCGCTGCGCCTCGCGCGGGAGTTGGGCGTGGTCGGTGTGATGGCGGTGGAGCTGTTCGAAACCGACGACGGCGCACTGCTGGTGAACGAGTTGGCCATGCGCCCGCACAATTCCGGCCACTGGGGGATGGACGGTGCCCGTACGGGTCAGTTCGAACAGCATCTGCGCGCGGTGCTCGACTATCCGCTCGGTGACACCGAACCGCTGGCTCCGGTCACCGTGATGGCGAATATCCTCGGTGCGCCGCAAGCGCCGTCCATGTCGATGGACGAGCGGCTGCACCATCTGTTCGCGCGGATGCCGCGGGCCAAGGTGCACCTGTACGGAAAGAGCGAGCGGCCCGATCGCAAGATCGGGCACGTCAATGTCCTCGGTGACGACGTGGCCGGGGTGCGGGAGGAGGCGGAGCGGGCGGCGCACTGGATGTCGCACGCGGTATGGACCGATGGATGGGACCACCATGAGTAATCCACTTGTCGGCCTGATCATGGGCAGCGACTCCGATTGGCCGACAATGGAAGCCGCCGCGCTCGCGCTGGCCGAATTCGATATCCGTTTCGAGGTCGGCGTCGTCTCCGCGCACCGCACTCCCCAACGCATGCTCGACTACGCCCGCGAGGCCGCCGACCGCGGTCTGAAGGTCATCATCGCGGGTGCGGGCGGCGCCGCCCACCTGCCCGGCATGGTCGCCTCCGCGACCCCCCTGCCCGTCATCGGCGTTCCCGTGCCCCTGAAACACCTCGACGGCATGGACTCCCTGCTGTCGATCGTGCAGATGCCCGCGGGCGTCCCGGTAGCCACGGTCTCCATCGGCGGCGCCCGCAACGCGGGCCTGCTCGCCGCCCGAATCCTCGGCGCGAGCGACCCGGCCCTCCGCACCCGAATGACCGACTTCCAATCCTCACTCGAAGCCATGGTCCTCGAAAAAGACCAAGCCCTCCGCACCAAACTCCTCGGCTAGCCGCGGCGTCCGTCCCTGAGCGCGGCCACCGATTTCAAATCACAACGAATCCCATTTCAGATGCCGAGTTCCTGCCCGAGATCGGAGAGTTCGTCTGCTGCTGCGCGGCCTGCCTGTTCACTGCGAACGCGGTATTCTTTCAGATCCTCGAAGCGAATGCGCCGGTGTTTGCCAACCAGGCGATAGGGGATTTCCCCTGCTTCGAGCAGGCCGATCACGTGCGGGCGGGAGACATTGAGTATGTCCGCTGCCTGCTGTGTGGTCAGCTCGGCATGTGAGGGCACGATCGATACACCGCGTCCCTCCGCTGCCTGGGCGAGGATGAATGCCAAGAGGCCGACCGCTTGGCGTGGCACGATAAGCGCCTCTTCTCCTCCGGTCTCGCCGCCGACGCTGATGGTTTGCTCGTTCGGATGCCGCATGAGGTAGTCCTTGATGCGGCGCACGGCGCGTGCGGCGATTTCGGCGTCTATTTCACCGGGTTCGCTGCGTTTCGCGGCCTGCAAGCCACGGCTCATCACGTACCTCCTTCGGCTACGAGTATGCGCAATATACGAAATAAACGCAATAAGCGAAACATGGCTTCCCGAGGCTGCCGCCTGGGACCAGTACGGTGGTGCGGTGGTGAGTGACGAGAATGGGCGTGGGAGGTCGGGGGAGGATGCCGCTCGGTTTCGGTTGACGGTGGTGGACCAGGCGCTGCGGTTGTTCGAGGAGAAGGGGTACGAGGCGACGACCGTGGACGAGGTCGCCGAGGCGGCGGGGATTTCGCGGCGCACCTTCTTTCGGCAGTTCCGGTCGAAGGAGGATGTGATCTTCGCCGATCACGAATCGCAGTTGGCGTTGGCGGCGGCGTATCTGGAGGGGGAGCGGGGAGATCCGTGGGACGCGGTGTGCGCGGCGGCGGTGCAGGTGTTCGAGCGGTTCACCCAGTGGCGGGAGATCGCGGCGCGGCGGTATCGCGTGGTGCGGCGGGTGCCCGCGTTGCGGGAGCGCGAGATCGTGACGGTCTTCCGGTACGAGCGCCTGTTCACGGACTATCTGCGGGAGCGTCAGCCGGACGCGCCCGATCTGGCGCGGGTGCAGTTCACGGCGGCGGTCACCGCGACGCACAACTATCTGCTGCGGCGCATGGTGCGGGGTGAGTCGGACGCGGGTGCGGCGGATCTGCGGGTCGAACTCGCGGCCATTCCGCGCGGTGCGGGCCCGGCACGGCGTGCCGAAGAACTGGTGGTGGCGGTATTTCCCCGGGATATGCCCTCTCGGCAGGTTGCCGACCTGGTCGCGCGCAAGCTGGGTACCCTGTAAAGCGGCGAATACAAAGCCCACTGACACTCGGTGCCAGGGATAAGCCGCATGTGATGCCGATGTTCCGGCGTATACTCGGAGTCGACGTGGCACTCAGTGCCGAGCTTCCTGCGGACCGCAGCGATGAGACCCACATACCAGGAGCGTGCCCACATGGCGGGAAATCCGAACTTCGACCTGTTCCGGCTCGAGGACTTCCACGACGAACTGCGCGCGGCCATCCGCGGACTGGCGGAGAAGGAGATCGCCCCCTACGCCAAGGACGTCGACGGCGACGCCCGTTTCCCGCAGGAGGCGCTCAACGCGCTCAACGCCGCGGGCTTCAACGCGGTGCACGTGCCCGAGACATACGGCGGCCAAGGCGCGGACTCGGTGGCGACCTGCATCGTGATCGAAGAGGTGGCGCGCGTCTGCGGCTCCTCCTCGCTCATTCCCGCCGTGAACAAGCTCGGCACCATGGGCATGATCCTCAACGGTTCCGAGGAGCTCAAGCAGAAAGTGCTGCCGGATATCGTCAACGGTGAGATGGCCTCCTACGCCCTGTCCGAGCGTGAGGCCGGTTCCGACGCCGCGAGCATGCGCACCCGCGCGCGCCGCGACGGCGACGACTGGATCATCAACGGCTCCAAATGTTGGATCACCAACGGCGGCAAGTCTTCCTGGTACACCGTCATGGCGGTGACCGATCCCGACAAGGGCGCCAACGGCATCTCGGCCTTCCTGGTGCACAAGGACGACGAGGGCTTCGTGGTCGGCCCGCTGGAACACAAGCTCGGCATCAAGGGTTCGCCCACCGCCGAACTGTATTTCGAGAACTGCCGTGTTCCGGGCGACCGCATCGTCGGCGAACCCGGCACCGGTTTCAAGACCGCCTTGCAGACCCTCGACCACACTCGCCCCACCATCGGCGCGCAGGCCGTCGGCATCGCCCAGGGCGCCTTCGACGCCGCGCTGGCATACACCAAGGACCGCAAGCAGTTCGGCACCGCCATCGCCGACTTCCAGAACACCCAGTTCATGCTCGCCGACATGGCGATGAAGATCGAAGCCGCCCGCCTCATGGTCTACACCTCTGCCGCGCGCGCCGAACGCGGCGAGAAGAACCTCGGGTTCATCTCCGCCGCCGCCAAGTGCTTCGCCTCCGACGTGGCGATGGAGGTCACCACCAACGCGGTGCAACTGTTCGGCGGCGCGGGTTACACCACCGATTTCCCGGTGGAGCGCATGATGCGCGATGCCAAGATCACCCAGATCTACGAGGGCACCAACCAGATCCAGCGCGTCGTCATGTCCCGCGCCCTGCTCAAGGGCTGATTCGGTCAATCGACCGGGTATTCGCCCCGTGTATGACCGTCTCGGTCGGGCCGTCTGCCGACTGTCGAGGGATCGCGAGGCGGAACACCCGGTCGACCGCTTGTGGACGCGGGTGCTGCTCGGCGCCGCCACCTGCGGCGTAGATCGGTCACGAAGCGCTTCGGCGGATCGGTTCACCTTCTCGGCTCGACCGATCAGTCCGTCGGGGCGCTTCGTCTCGTCTACCGTGAGGTCCGGTGGTGGGGTCGGGCGTCATCGGATCGTTTGCGGGCCTGTCGGATTCGTGTCCTCTCGGACTATGCCGGGGTCGCGAGAGCGGCGTGGTTGTGGAAATCGCGGGAGGAGTGGATGAGTCCGTCTCGGACGCGCATGACCTGGATATTGGCGATGTCCACCTCGCGGCCGGATTCCAGGACGAAGTGGTAATCCCATTCGGCGACAATCACTTCGGGGTCGGTGGTGTCGTGGATGACGACGTTGTCGGCTCGGATCCGCGGGGGGCGAGCGCGATTCGCCTCGAAATGCGCGGCCAATGCGGCGCGGCCCTCGTAGCGGGTCGGTTCGGGGAGGGTGAAGGGGACGTCGACCACGCAGTCGTCGGCGTAGAGGGCGGCCAGTTCGGCGTATCGGCCCTCGGTGATTCCGGTGAGCAGTCGGGTGAATACCTCGCGCGCGGTGGCGGACATGACAGATCTCCTGATCGTCGCGGTAGAATTCGGAGTGATAACTCCGCTTAGACGATACGGAGTTCCGACTCCGCTTGTAAAGGGGCGCCGATGAGCCCACGCGCCGACGCCGCGCGCAACCGCGCCAAGGTGATCGCCGCCGCCGAGGAAATCTTCGCGGCGCGGGGGATCTCGGCATCGACGGAGGAGATCGCCAAGCTCGCGGGCGTGGGGATCGGTACGGTGTTCCGGCACTTCCCGACCAAGGAACTCCTGCTCCAAGCCGTACTCGCGGCGCACGTCGACCTGCTCGCCGACGAAGCGGAAACGGCAGTGACCTCCGACGATCCCGGCGCCGCGCTCCGGGACTTCCTGAGCGGCGCGATCGTCCGGTCGCGGATCAAGGCCTCCTACACCGCCGCACTCGCCACTGCGGGCATGGATCCGGCCGCCTCCGCCGGACCCGCGCGGGCCCGCGTCCACCGCGCCCTCGCCGACCTGTTGACCCGTGCCCAGAACGCCCGCGCCGTCCGTCCCGACCTCACCGTCTCCCATCTGTTCGCCCTGCTTGTCGGCGCCACCCGGGCCTACGAACACGCGAATTGGGACGACACCGTCGTCGAGGTCGTGCTCGACGGTCTGCGCCCTGGGTCGTCGGCGACACCGTCCGGCTGATCACCGCGCCGCGATCTCGCAGGCCCACCCGGGGATCACGCTTCCGGCGATGGCGCTCGGCGGGATGGTCATGGCGGACTTCCACGGCCGCCGCGGCGTCTACCGGACCGATGCCGTATATCGGGGAGCGCGCGGAATACGGCGGGGTCGTGGACGATCAGTGGGTGGGTGTTGCCGTCGCCCGCATGCGCGAGCACCGGAATCAACACCTGATCACGTTCGGCGATGCCGGTGACCAGTTGGGCGAGCCGGGGCAGCGGCACTCCGACGTCCTCGAGCAGTAGCGGGTCGATTCGTTCCACCGCGGGTAGGGCGAATCGGCGGGCGGCGGTGAATGCTTCGCCCTCGTCGGGGTCCTGATCCAGCGCGTGGTCATGTCGCGCGCCCTGCTCGAGGGGTGGATCGCCCATCGGCGAAGCGCTTCGAACGGATACGGTCGGCCCTCGGGTGATCGAATCCGCCGAAGCGCTTCGTCGCGCGCCGGGCTTTTCGGGTGATACTTCCGCGCCGATCGCGCGGGTCCGGCGGCGGTGTCCTGCCGGCTAGGCCAGTACGCCCATGGCCGCGTGATTGTGGAAATCACGCGAGGTGACGATGAGGCCGTCACGGACACGCATCACCTGGATGTTGGCGAACTTCACCTCGTCGCCGGATTTCAGTCGGATGTGGTAATCCCATTCGGCCACAATGACTTCGGGGTCGGTGGTTTCGTGGATGACGATATTGTCGGCGCGTACCTGCATGGCGTGGGCGCTGCTGGCCTCGAGGTGTGCGGTCAGGGCGGCGCGTCCTTCGTAGCGCGTCGGCTCAGGAAGCGCGAAGGGGGCCTCGACCACGCAGTCTTCGGCGTACAGCTGGGCGATTTCGGTGAATCGGTTCTCGGTGACTCCGGTCAGCAGACGGGTGAACACCTCGCGCGGATGTGCGGACATGGCGTATCTCCTGGTCGACACGGGCAGAAATCGGAGCGATGCCCCTCTTCGACGGTACGGAGTTCCGACTCGGTATGTAAAGGGGTACCCGTGTGCGGCGATCGAGAAAGTCATTGCTGTGCAGGGAGTTTCGAGGTCATCGTGCCGTCGATCGATCGTGCCGGACGTGGGGATGGTCACGGCTGTGGGTACTTCCCGACCGAGTGAACCTGTGCTCCGGGTGGACAACTTCTTCTTCGTGTCGCTCTCATGGTGGGGATCAGTGTGGATGACCGGGGTCGCCGTGGGCAGTGTCGCCGCCGTGGGCTATGTCGTGGAAGGCTGGGCGGAGTAGGGCGGTGATGTGGGCGGGTGGGGCATCGGTGAGGGCGTCGAGCCGGAGTAGGTGACGACCGATGACCACGCCAAGGGTGATCGCGCCGATGAGGCCCGCGCGCAGGTCGGCATCGTCGGCGGACAGGTGGTCGGCGGCCTGTCGCTGCTGGGCGATCATGGCGGCGCGGATCTCACCGGTGGCGTCGGGGTGGGTGAATATCGAGCGGATCATGGCGAGCGCGTCGGTCGGGGCGTCGGCGACCTTTCGTTCGAGGGCGGCGAGGAGTTGTTCGGCGGCCTCGGTGGCGGTGGCGGTGGCGGTGGCGGTGCCGGTGACCTGTTCGGCGGGCTGGTCATGGCCGTGTTCCACGGCCGCCGCGGCGCCTACCGGCTCAATACCGCCCTGGGGCGCTCCAACCCGGTCACCCGCTAGGTGCCGCGGACGCGAACGACCGGATCGGCGCGAGTCGTGCCGACCTACCGACCGGAGGCCCGGGAGGCGAGCATATCGGCGTATTCCTTGTGCTCCTCGATGTACTTCTCGACGTACCAGCAGGTGGGGAGGACGGAGAAACCCTCGGTGCGGGTCTCGTCGAGGGCGTAGCCGACGACCTGACCCGCGACACCGCGCCCGCGGAATTCGGGGAAGGTCATGGTGTGGTGGAAGTCGCGGACCTTCGCGTCCTCCCGGTCGGCGTAATCGGCGTAACCGGCCAGGGTGTCGTCGATATAGATCTCGAAGCGGGTGTCGTCGGTATTGTGTTCGAGCCTGGTGGTCATGGTCGTGTGAACTCCTGGGTGGGCGGATATGTTCCGGTCACAGAATCGAGCCCGGGTTGAGAATTCCGTGCGGGTCGAGGGCGTCCTTGACGCGGCGGGTCAGCTCGATCACCTCGGGTCCGACCTGATCGGGCAGCCACGCCTTCTTGAGCCTGCCGACGCCGTGTTCACCGGTGATGGTGCCACCCAAAGCGATGGCCAGCTCCATGATCTCGCCGAAGGCGCGGTGCGCGCGTTCGGTGTGGTCGGCGTCGGCGGGGTCGTGGACGATCAGCGGATGGGTGTTGCCGTCGCCCGCGTGCGCGATCACCGAGATCAGCACCCGATTGCGCTCGGCGATGGCGGCGATGCCGGTGACGAGGTCGCCGAGCCGGGGCAGCGGCACGCCGACGTCCTCGAGCAGCAGCGGGCCGATCCGCTCCACGGCGGGTATGGCGAATCGCCGCGCGGCGGTGAACGCCTCGCCCTCGGCGGCGTCCTCGGTGTGGAAAACCTCGGCGGCTCCGGCCTTCTCGCAGGCCGCCACCATCAGCTCGGCCTCGCGTCCGGCGAATTCGCCGGGTGCGTCCGAGCGCGCCACCAACAGTGCGGCCGCGCTCCGGTCCAGCCCCATGCGGAGTTCGTCCTCGACCGCGTTGATGGCGACGGTGTCCATGAATTCGAGCATGGACGGACGCAGTGTCGCGGTGATGCCGAGTATGGCGTCGGTGGCGGCGGTGAGCGTGGCGAAGGTTGCCACGACGGTGCTCTGCCGCGGTTGCGCGGGCAGCAACCGCAGTGTCAGTTCGGTGATGACCCCGAGGGTGCCCTCGCTGCCGACGAACAGTTTGGTCAGTGCCAGCCCCGCCGAGTCCTTCAGTCGCGGCCCGCCGAGCCGCACCACGGTGCCGTCGGCCAGCACCACCTCCATGCCGAGCACGTAATCGGTTGTCACACCGTATTTCACGCAGCAGAGTCCACCGGCGTTGGTGGCGGCGTTACCGCCGATGGAGCACATCTCGAACGAGGACGGATCCGGCGGGTACCACAGGTCGTGGGCGGCCACGGCCCGCTTGACCTCGGCGTTGAGCAGTCCGGGCTGGACAACGGCGGTGCGCGTCACCGGATCGACGGTGATCTCCCGCATGCGTTCGGTGCTGAGGACGATGCCGCCATCGACGGCGGTCGCCCCGCCGGACAGTCCTGACCCGGCCCCGCGCGGCACCACCGGCACCCGATGCTCGTGCGCCCAGCGCACGGTCGCGGACACGTCGGCGGTCGAGGTCGCCCGCACCACGGCCAGCGGCGTTCCCGCGTCGGGATCGCGCGCCCAATCCTGTCGGTAACCCGCCAGCGAGTCGGGTTCGGTGAGTACCGCGCCGCGCGGTAGGAGCTCGATCAAGTCATGCAGGTCCACAACTGTCAACCGTAACTCGCGCGCCTGCCGCCTACCCGCTCGTCCCGGCGAGCGTGCGGCACGCGAGCGCCTGTCACGAAACCGCGGCCGGTGCCCCGGACACCTCGGGTTACCGGGGCGAACCCTCCGGGATACGGTGGAACCGGACCCGGCGTCGCCGGGTCGCAACGCAGGGGTGCACGGGGGTCGGTGTCGTGCCCGGACAACGAAGGGCGGGTCGGATGCCGAGCGGTACGCCGGACTATCGCGAGTTGGTCTCCGCGGCGTTCGCGGAGGAGTTCGCCGACGGAATCGTCGACGAGTCCGCACTGCGCCGCCTACACGACGGCGACGCCGGTGAATGGCTGACCGCGCTCGACCGCTCGGGCCTGTTCGGCAAGGACGCGCTCACCACGATCGCCGAACAGTGGGGGACGAATCCGCGCTTGCTGTTCGAGTCCATGCTGGCCGGCGCCGACCCGGTGACCGCGCGCCGCTGGCGGCAGGCGTGGGCGGCGCTCGATCGCCGGGAACCCCGTGCCGAACTCGGCTGAGACGGCCACGCCGACATCGTCCGGTTTGCCGTCTGCTCACCTGGTGGACATCTGCCGCGGGCATGCTGGTGCCGTGCTCGATCCGGCGACCACCACCGACACCCTCGCGGACCGATTCACCCGACTCTGCGAAGCCGTCGTGGCGCGACTGCCCTGGGGACTCGATCGCCTGATACCGCCGACCTTCCTCGGCTTCGCGGTGATCAACAGCTTCACCTTCGGCGTGGATCTGCTGCTGCTGACGATCTTCCACGGTGTGCTGAAATGGCCGGTGTGGTCGGCGGTCACCGTCGGCTACATCTGCGCGTTCGGTCTGGCGTTCGTCCTGAACCGGACGTTCAATTTCCATTCGCACGCGCCGGTGGGACGGCAGGCCGCGATCTACGTCGTTGTCGTGGTCGTCAACTATCTGGCCTTCATCCTCGGCGTCGGCACCGGTCTGGCCGCCCTCGGGATCGAATACCATCTCGCGCGCATGATGGCGGGCGCGTGCGAGGCCGTGTACATGTACAGCGCGATGCGCTGGGTGGTCTTCCGCAAGGGCGCCTCGGACTCGTCGGTCTAGCCCGCGCTCGCTATCGCAGCACCTCCGTCGTGTCGCCGTCGACCACCACCACCTGGTCGTCGGTCAACGCCCAGTGCGGAATTCCGTTGGCGCGGAATTCGGCGGCCAGTCGATCCCCGAATCCGTGCGGATCGGTGGGGGAGTTCAGGTGCGGGACTATGCGGCGATCGACCAGGCCGAGTCCGTCCCAGCGCGGTTCGGTGCCGCAGGTCGGCGCCACCTCGGCGGGATCGTCACTGGATTCGAGTCCGTGCAGGTCCGGGGTGAGCAGGCAGGCGCCCGCACTGTATCCGGCGTAGAGCAGCGCGTCCTCGGCCAGCAGCCGGGGCAGGACGAGATCGGCTCCGCTGCGGGCGAATTGGGCGCGCAGGACGAAGGTATTGCCGCCGCGCACCCACAGCATCCCGTATTCGCGCATCCGGCGCTCCAATTCGGCCGGGCGGCCGATGAATTCGCCCAGGTCGAGCACGTCGGTGTGGAATCCGAGGGCGCGCAGCGGGCGCACGTCGCTGGTCACGGCGCCCGACCAGGCGGTGGGCCAGGCGTCACAGGCGTTGGCTATCACCGCGGCCCGGCCGGGCGGGCCCGCCAAGGACAGCAGTCGGTCGCGATGTGCGCCGAATCGGTAGGAGGCCAGGAACAGTCGCACCGTCAGATGGTGAACGCCAGGTTGCGCACCAGGCGCAGTCCGAGTTCGGTGTCACCGGTGACGGAGATGTCGGCGAGGTGGTCCTCGGCCGTTGTGCGCCCGCCGCCGAGGCGGACCAGCAGTCCGTGGTCGAGTTCGATGGCGACGGTCGGGGGGCCGTCGAATCCGTCGACATAGGCGGCCCGGCCGTCGATGGCGATGTGCAGGGTGCGTGCGAGCGGACCGCGCACATCGAACCGCACCCGCGCCCCGGCCGGCGCCTTGCCGAGTTTCGCGATAACCCGCGGCAGTGAGGCAGCGAATTCGGCGAAGGCCGCTTCGGCGCGGGGGCCGCCCTCGTCGACGGCGACGCCGAGGGCGTCGGCGATATCGAGTTCGTGCATCCAGCAGTCGAAGATCCTGACCCGCATGAATCGCCCGTAGGGGACCTCGCCGACCGGTGAGGGTGTCGGGGCCGTCCATTCGGCGTCGTCCATCTTCGACAGCGCGGCGCGACGGGCGTCGGTGACCTCGCCGTACAGTTCCAGCAGTCGCGCGCCGGTGAGCGGGCGCAGTCGCTGCACCCAGACCTCGTTGAAGGCGGCGATCTCGTTGCGCACATGTGGGAGGGTGCGCACGTCGACCGGGTCCTGTGCCGGATCAGCGGCGGGCGGCTTCTCGCCGAGCAGCATGGATTCGGTGCCGATGACATGGGCGACCACATCGAATACGGTCCATCCCGGCAGCGGTGAGGGCGTGCGCCACCGCTGTTCGTCCAGGTCGGCGACGAGTTCGGCGATGCGCGTCCACTGCTGCGACAGCAATGCCGTCATCTCGATTCGATCCGGTGCGTCCAAGCTCATCTCTGAGTTCCTTCCGTGTCGGTTGTCTCGGCGGCCCGCCGGTCCTGTCTGTCCAGTTCGGCCATGCCCTCGCGGATCGCGGCGGCCGTGCCGATCGGGTCGTGCGGGCGGCGCAGCAGGAATCCCTTGGCGAAACCGAAGGTGTCGCCCTTCCTGCGCGGCACCACGTGCAGGTGAATGTGCGGAACCGTCTGGAAGGCGGCCTTGCCGTCGTTGAGGACGAGGTTCGCGCCGTCCGCGGCGAGATCGCCGCGGCGCATGGCCAGTGCGAGGCGGTGTCCGGCGCGGAAGATGTGTGCGCCGAGTTCGGGTTCGAGTTCGTCGAGTTCGGCGGCGTGCGTTCTGGGGACGACCAGGGTGTGCCCGCGAGCGATGGGTCGGATGTCGAGAAACGCGCACAGCGTGTCGTCCTCGAAGACCTTCGTCGCCGGAGCTTCGCCTGCCACGATGCGGCAGAAGACGCAGTCGTTCACAGGGCGACCATACGGCGTACGGACGCGGTAGGACACCCCGAATCGGGCATTCGCCCGATGCATGTCGCCGCGCCCGTGTGTGACGTGCCACTGCCGGTGCGGGCAATCGGCTCGCGCCGGTCCGGGCGGTCGGCCCGGCGCGCGAGTCGTTCACCTGCGCCGACCATCTCGGATGCGCGGCCAGTGCGACCGCCGTGCGGGCGTCGGACCTGTTCACGACCGGTCGCGTCGCGTCACGCGCGGGCGCGGTCGGGCGACGGTGGTCCCGCCGTGTGATGGGCATCTCAGCTACGCTCACGGCGAGCCGGGTACAGTTGCGAGGATTCAGGAGAACTTACTCGCGAGTAACTTCACCGATCCGTCGTTCGGTGGCTAATGGCCAGCACGAGAAGGAAGTCTGACAAGTGGAGACAACGCAGAGCGTGGACGACTCGTCGCCGCGCGGAGCGCGTGTCGGAGTCGTCCGCGAGTCTAACGCGGGCGAACGGCGTGTCGCATTGGTGCCCAAGATCATTCCCGCATTGCTGAAACTAGGCGTGGAGGTGATCGTGGAATCCGGCGCCGGACTGGGTGCGCTCATCCCCGACGAGGCATATATCGAAGCAGGCGCGAGGATCGGTGATCCCTGGTCGGCCGATGTGGTCGTGAAGGTGGCCCCGCCCAGCGACGCCGAAGTGGCGAAGCTGTCGAGCGGGCAGACCCTCATCGGATTCCTCGCCCCGCGCAATGCCGACAACCAGATCGGCGCGCTGCGCGAGGCGGGCGTCCAGGCATTCGCGGTCGAGGCCATTCCGCGCATCTCCCGCGCGCAGGTGATGGACGCCCTTTCCTCGCAGGCGAATGTGGCCGGCTATAAGGCCGTACTGCTCGCCGCGTCGGAATCGACCAGATTCTTCCCGATGCTCACCACCGCCGCGGGCACCGTCAAGCCGGCGACCGTGCTGGTCCTCGGCGTCGGTGTCGCCGGACTACAGGCGCTGGCGACCGCCAAGCGCCTCGGCGGACGCACCACCGGCTACGACGTGCGTCCCGAGGTCGCCGATCAGGTCCGGTCGGTCGGCGCGCAGTGGCTCGATCTCGGCATCGACGCCGCCGGCGAGGGCGGCTACGCCCGCGAACTCACCGAGGACGAGAAGGCCCAGCAGCAGCAGGCGCTCGAGAACGCCATCAAGGGCTTCGACGTGGTGATCACCACCGCGCTGGTGCCGGGCCGTCCCGCGCCGCGGCTGGTGACCGCCGAAGCGGTGAAGGGTATGAAGCCCGGCAGCGTGATCGTGGACCTCGCCGGTGAGACCGGCGGCAACTGCGAACTCACCGAACCCGGCCGGACCGTGGTCAAGCACGAGGTCACCATTGCCTCGCCGCTGAATCTGCCCGCGACCATGCCCGAACACGCCTCGGAGCTGTACTCGAAGAACATCGCGGCCCTGCTGGAACTGATGTTGGTCGACGGCAAGATCGTGCCCGACTTCGGTGACCAGGTGCTCGCCGATTCCTGTGTGACTCGTGAGCGCGGCTTGCCGAGCGAACCGAACAACGCCGAGGTGAAGTCCTGATGTACACCGAACTGCTCGCGAACATCGCGATCCTGGTCCTGTCTGGCTTCGTCGGATTCGCCGTCATCTCCAAGGTGCCCAACACCCTGCACACGCCGCTGATGTCGGGCACCAACGCCATCCACGGCATCGTCGTGCTCGGCGCGCTGGTCACCCTCGGCAAGATGGAGGACCCCTCCATCGGCATCCGTATCATCCTGTTCGTCGCCCTGGTCTTCGGAACCTTGAACGTCGTCGGCGGCTTCGTGGTCACCGACCGCATGCTCGGCATGTTCAAGGGCAAGAAGGCGGGCGCCGCGGCCGAGAAGGCGGGTAAGTAGGCCATGGACAATCTCGTCAACATCCTCTATATCGTCGCCTTCGCGCTGTTCATCTACGGTCTGATGGGCCTGACCGGCCCGAAGACCGCGGTGCGCGGCAACTGGATCGCGGCGGTCGGCATGGGCATCGCCGTGGTGGCGACGCTGATCTCCATCCGGCACACCTCGAACTGGATTCTCATCGTCGCCGGACTCGTGGTCGGCGTCGTGCTCGGCGTCCCGCCCGCCCGCTACACCAAGATGACCGCGATGCCGCAGCTGGTCGCGGCGTTCAACGGCGTCGGCGGCGGTACCGTCGCGCTCATCGCCTGGGCCGAATTCATCGACACCACCGGGTTCTCGATGTTCAAGCACGGTGAGGAACCGACCGTGCACATCATCGTCGGCTCGCTGTTCGCCGCGATCATCGGCTCGGTGTCGTTCTGGGGTTCGCTCATCGCCTTCGGCAAGCTCCAGGAGATCCTGCCCGGCAAGCCCATCGGCGTCGGCAGGCTCCAGCAGCCGCTCAACCTGTTGCTGCTGGTCGTGTCGGTCGCCGCGGCCGTGGTCATCGGCGTCAAGGCATCCGACGGCGGCGCGCCGTGGTGGTGGATGGTGCTGCTGCTTGTCGCCGCGGCGGCGCTGGGTCTGATGGTGGTGCTGCCGATCGGCGGCGCGGATATGCCGGTCGTGATCTCGCTGCTCAACGCGCTCACCGGTCTGTCGGCCGCGGCCGCGGGTCTGGCGCTGAACAACACCGCCATGATCGTGGCAGGCATGATCGTCGGTGCGTCCGGCACCATCCTGACCAACCTCATGGCCAAGGCCATGAACCGCTCCATTCCGGCGATCGTCGCGGGCGGCTTCGGCGGCGGCGGCACCGCGCCCGGCGCGGGCGGTGGCGAGCAGAAGCAGGCCAAGGCCACCAGCGCCGCGGACGCCGCGATCCAGATGGCCTACGCCAACCAGGTCATCGTCGTGCCCGGTTACGGTATGGCGGTCGCACAGGCACAGCACGCGGTCAAGGAGATGGCGGCGCTGCTCGAGGCCAAGGGCGTCGAGGTCAAGTACGCCATCCACCCGGTCGCGGGCCGCATGCCCGGTCACATGAACGTGCTGCTGGCCGAGGCCGAGGTCTCCTACGACGCGCTCAAGGAAATGGACGATATCAACGGCGAATTCAGCCGCACCGATGTCGCCCTGGTGATCGGCGCCAACGACGTCACCAATCCGGCGGCCCGCGAGGATTCCTCCAGCCCGATCTACGGTATGCCGGTGCTGAATGTCGACCAGGCCAGGAGCGTGATCGTGCTGAAGCGTTCGATGAACTCAGGATTCGCGGGCATCGACAATCCGTTGTTCTACGCCGACCACACCTCCATGCTGTTCGGCGATGCCAAGAAGTCCGTCGGCGCCGTCACCGAGGAACTGAAGGCGCTGTAAGACACCGCGTTCCATGCGGACTCCGGTCCGGGCGAAGCGGCTCCCGCCATGTTGAAGGGGGCCGCTTCGTCGTTTCGGCGTATCGGATACATTGTCCGCCAGAGTTTTATCCGCCCCCGGTGGGGCGGTGATGGGAACGAGGGAGGGGCCGTGTGAGTACACCGCCGCATCGCCCGCAGCGGGTCCACCCCGAATATCCGGTCGAACCCGTCGCGGAATTCGATGATTTCGGGTCCGCGCCGGAGGAGGAGTCCGGCGGCGAGGGTACGACCGCGGCGGTGCTGAAATTCCTCGGCGTATTCGTGGTGATCGGAATAGCGATCGTGGTGGCGCGCGGCTACTTCGGCACCGGCAGCGCCCAGGCCGATATCGGCCGTTGCGCGAAACTGTCCGGCAGCACCGCCGAGGCCGAGATCGTCTTCCGCGACTGCGGTGACGCCGAAGCCAATTATGTTGTGGCGCAACGACTCGAGGGCGCGGACGCGGCCTGTGCGAGCGGCGACTACGCGGGCTACTACCAGTCCGGGGGCGATGGATTCACGCTGTGCCTGCGCCTCAACGTCACCGAGGGCGATTGTGTGAACGGCACGCTCGCCGGCGCGAGCATGCGGGTGAACTGCACCGCGGCAGCCGATTTCGAGGTCGAGCGGATCGTGCGCGGCACGGCCGACCGCGCCGCCTGCGGTGCCGCGGCGACCGCGGAGAACACGCTGGTCTACCCGAAACCCGAGCCGATGACCCTGTGTCTGGCCCGCCCGCACTGATCACCGGTCGCCGAGCGGACGCGGCGGCGCGACGACCCGGGCCGACCACGCGCAGATCAGCACCGCGACCAGCGGTATGAGCAGTGCCGTGGTGAGCGGGACCGCCGCGGTGGCCCAGCCGATCATCGCGGGTCCGGCGAGCAGGCCGAGATAGCCGATGGCGAACACCCGTGACATGTCGGTGGCGGCGGTGGCCGAGCCGAGATTGCCCGCGGCGGTGAAGATCTGCGGGACGGTGCCGGACAGTCCGAGTCCGACCAGCGCCCACCCGAGCAGCGTCAGCGCCGCGATGCCCGAGGTCACGACCAGGGTGAGTCCCAGTGCGCAGATCAGACAGCCGTAGCGGACCACCGCGACCCGCCCGAACGCGCCGGCGATGCGGTCGGTGGCGAATCGCCCGGCCGTCATGCTGAACGAGAATCCGCCGAAGGCCAGTGCCGCGGTGGCCTCGTCCGCGCCGAGATGGTCGCGTACTTGCAGAGCGCTCCAATCCGCCGCCGCGCCCTCGGTGAGCAGCGCGATGAAGGCGACGGCCGCCAAGCCGAGCACCTTCCACCGTGAGGCCCGACCGGTCGGCGCGGTATCGGCCGGGGGTACGGCCCATTCTTCCGACAGGGGCATGGATTCGACGTGATCACCGGCGCGCGAAGGGGTTCGGGGTTCACGCAGCAACAGCGGCAGGACCACGGCGAGCAGGGCGAGCGCCGCGACCGCCGACAGGGCCAGGGTGAGCCGGATGTCCAGCCCCGCGCGCTGTGTCGCCGAGCCCAGCAGCGAACCCAGCAGACCGCCGCCGGAGAACAGTGCGTGGAACGCCGACATGATCGGCCGCCCGTATGCCCGTTCCACCAGCACCGCTTGGGTATTCATCGACACGTCGAGTGCGCCGTTGCCGAATCCGAAGCAGGCCAGCGCGATCGCGAGCCAGACCGGACCGGTGGCGAGTCCGGGACCGATCACCGCCACCGCGATACCCGCGCCCGCGATCGCGACCAGGGTGCGGCTGCCGTAGCGGTCGGCCAGCGGACCAGCCGCCCGCATGCCGATCAACGCAGCTCCCGCCAGCGCGAGGATGAAGGTGCCGAGGGTGGATTCGGCGATACCGGTGCGGTCGGAGATCTGCGGAATGTGCACCACCCACAGGGCCAACAGGAATCCGTTGAGCGCGAAGACCGTGAACACCGCCGCGCGGGCCAGGCGTAGCCTGCGGTCGACTTTCGTCATCGGCACCCGTCCGACGGTACCGGCGAACCCGCGATGGCGCAGCCGACCGGGTCTAGTCTGGGAATGTGGATGCGCTCGCCAGTCTGCTCGAAGGTCCGCGCGCACGCGGTGCGTTTCTCATGTGCTCACTGCTCGATCCGCCGTGGTCGCTGCGCATCGAGGACGAGGCCCCGCTCACCGTGCTGTCCATGATCCGTGGCACGGCGTGGATCGTGCCCGACGCCGACCCGAGGAACCAGGCCGCCGAGCCACCCCGCCCGCGCAGGCTCGACGCGGGCGATGTCGCGATCTTCCGCGGACCGCACCCCTACACGGTGGCGGACGCGCCGGAGACCGAACCGCAGATCGTCATCCACCCGGGGCAGGTCACCAAGACGCTGGACGGCGAAATCCTCTGCGAGAGCTTGAGTCTCGGCGTCCGGCAGTGGGGAACCGACCCCGATGGCGCGACCATGATGGTGACCGGCACCTACGAGTCGGCGGGCGCGGCGAGTACGCGGCTGCTGCGCGCGCTGCCGCCGGTGGTGGTGCTGGCGCGCGGAGAATTCGACGGCAGGTTGCTCGATCTGCTCGCCGACGAGGCCACCAGGGACGAACCCGCCCAGTCCGCGGTGCTCGACCGGCTGCTCGACCTGGTGCTGATCGCGGCATTGCGCGGCTGGTTCGCCCGCGCGGAGGCGCCCGCCTGGTATCACGCCTACGGTGACCCGCTGGTCGGCAAGGCGCTGCGGCTGTTGCAGCACAATCCCGCGCACCCGTGGACGGTCGCGGCTCTGGCCGACGCGGTCGGCTCGTCGCGGGCGGCGCTCGCCAGACGCTTCACCGATCTCGTCGGCGAACCGCCCATGGCATTCCTCACCGAATGGCGGCTGGCGCTGGCGGCCGATCTGCTCCAGGAGTCCGACGCCACCGTCGAGGCCATCGCCCGCCGGGTCGGCTACGGCAGCGCCTTCGCGCTCAGCGCCGCGTTCAAACGCCACTTCGGCGTCAGCCCGCGCGACCACCGGCAGGGCGTGTCGACCGCTGAGCTATCGTCGGCCGGGTGACCCAGCAGTATCCCGTGCTCTGGCCGGTGCCGACCCGGTGGGCGGACAACGACCACTACGGCCACGTGAACAACGTGACGTACTACTCGTACTTCGACACCGCCGTGAACGCCTGGCTCATGCGGGCCACCGGCACCGATATCAGGACGCTGCCCGCGCTCGGCGTGGTCGCGCAGACCTCGTGTCAGTATCTCGGCTCGATCAGCTTCCCCGACCTGCTCCGGGTCGGCCTGCGGATCTCGCGGCTCGGCAGCTCGAGCATCACCTACGACCTGGCGATCTTCCGCGAGGACGACGGTGCGCTCGAACTCGCCGCCACCGGCACGTTCGTCCACGTCTACGTCGATTCCGAGACACGCAAGCCGGTGCCGATCCCGGAGGTTGTCCGTGCCGCGGCGGCCGAACTCGTCACCGACTGAGGCGGATTCAGCCGCCGAGTGCGGCGCGGTAACGCCGCATGCCGATGAGGAACCGGTCCGAGTTCGCCCGCCACCGCCGAGGCGGCGTCCGCGTCGAGGTCGGCGACCACGACCCGCGCGCCTCGCTCGACGAACCGCCGCTCCGATGCCGGTTCCCGCCCCCGGCACGATCGCGACCTTGTCCGAAATATCCATCACCGCAGCCCAGCGGCGGATCCGGTGAGGTTCGGCGATAGGTTTCCGCGGTCGAGCGCGGCGCGCGGTCAGCGCGGACTCGCGAGGCGATCCAGGAGCGGGGCGGTACGCGGCCCGACGAGCGAGCGCATGACCAGGGCCATATTGGTGCGTTCCACGCCGGGTATCTCGAGTATCCGTCCGGCGATGCGGTACAGGTCGTCGGCGTCGCGGGCGACCACGCGCACGGTCAGATCGGTCGGGCCGGTCATGCCGCAGACCTCGGTCACCTCGGGCACCTCGGCGAGTTCGTCGACCACCGAATCGAGGCGGTGCTGGTCGACCACCACCGCGACGAAGGCCGACAGCGGATAGCCGAGGGCGCGGGGCTCGACCCGGCGCTCGAAACTGCCGAGCACCCCGCCCGCCTCCCAGCGGGCGAGCCGTGCCTGCACCGTGTTGCGGGACAGGCCGAGCCGGGCGGCCAGTTCCACACCGGTCGCGCGGGGGTTGGCGACGAGTTCGAGCAGAAGGCGGGCATCGGTCGCGTCCGCCGTCGGGCCTGCGGTCTCCCTACTGGGCATAGCACGCAGTATGACACTGCTGGTCGGGCGGTATTTGCGCAATATGCGCAATCTCGTTTCCGCCGCTTGCGCAGGTCACGGGGGCGTGGATGCTGTGAGTCAGGACACAAAATGTCCTTCAGGAGGTGATCGACGATGTCGGAGCGAACCTCGTATCCGGTGCAGTTGGTCCAACCCGACGGGCAGCGCGTGCTCGACCCCGAACACGCCGCTCTCGTCGCCGATATCGGTCCCGAGCGCGTGCGCGGGCTGTACGAGGATCTCGTCGTGTGCCGCCGCATCGACACCGAGGCCACGGCGCTGCAACGACAGGGACAGCTGGGCCTGTGGCCGCCGTTGCTGGGGCAGGAGGCCGCCCAGGTCGGGTCGGCGCGGGCTCTGCACCCCGACGACTACGTCTTCGGCAGCTACCGCGAGGCCGCGGTGGCCTACTGCCGCGGCGTCGATCCCGCCGAGCTGACCGCGCTGTGGCGCGGGGCGGCACTGCACTGCTGGGATCCCGCGGCGATCAATATGACCAACCCGACCATCGTCGTCGGCGCCCAGGGCCTGCACGCCACCGGTTACGCCTATGCCGCCCACCTCGAGGGCGCGGAGATCGCCACCGTCGTCTACTTCGGCGACGGCGCGAGCAGTCAGGGCGATATCGCCGAGGCACTGGGTTTCGCGGCGACCTGGGGAGCGCCGGTGGTGTTCTTCTGCCAGAACAACCACTGGGCCATCAGCGCGCCGGTGCGGGTGCAGAGCGCCACACCGATCGTGCGCCGGGCCTACGGCTACGGCATCCCGGGCGTGCAGGTCGACGGCAACGACGTGCTGGCCGTGCTCGCGGTGACCCGCCGCGCGGTCGAGCGGGCCCGCGCGGGCGGCGGACCGTCGTTCATCGAGGCGCTCACCTACCGCATGGGTCCGCACACCACCGCCGACGATCCCACCCGCTACCGCAGCGCCGCCGAGACCGAGATGTGGCGCCGCCGCGACCCGATCGACCGGATACGCCGACTGCTGCAACGAGAAGGCCGGTGGGACAGCGCGTTCGCCGAATCGGTCGCCGCGCGCGCGGACGCGGTCGCCGAACGGGTGCGCACGGCCACCATCGGCATGCCCGACCCGGACCCGATGACCCTGTTCGACCACGTCTACGCCACCCCGCATCCGCTGCTGACCGCGCAGCGCGACGCCTACGCGCGGTACCTGTCCGGCGATCCCGGACCCGACCGCGCGGCACCGGAAGGAGTCCGCCGATGATCACCACCTTCGCCGCCGCGCTCAACACCGGCCTGCGCCGCGCGCTGGAGGACGACAACAGGGTCGTGCTGATGGGGGAGGATATCGGCAGGCTCGGCGGGGTCTTCCGGGTCACCGACACCTTGCAGAAGGATTTCGGGGACAACCGGGTGGTGGATACGCCGCTGGCCGAATCCGGCATCGTCGGAACGGCTTTCGGCATGGCACTGCGGGGCTTTCGGCCGGTCTGTGAGATACAGTTCGACGGGTTCGTGTATCCCGCATTCGACCAGATCGTGTCGCAGGTGGCCAGAATTCACTACCGCACCGGGGGAAAGGTGACCGTTCCCATCACGATTCGCATACCGTTCGGCGGCGGTATCGGGTCGGTGGAACACCATTCCGAATCACCCGAGGCGTATTTCGCGCACACCCCGGGCCTGCGCGTGGTCGCGCCGAGTTCGCCCGAGGACGCCTACCACATGGTGCGCCAGGCGATCGAACTCGACGATCCGGTGATCTTCTTCGAGCCCAAGCGCCGCTACTGGGACCGTGCCGAGGTCGATTTCGACGCGCCCGCCCCGCTGCCGCTGGATCGCGCCCGGGTGCTCGTGCCGGGCAGTGACGCCACGCTCGCATGCTATGGCGGCACCGTCGCCACGGCGCTGGCCGCGGCGAGAATCGCCGACGCCGAAGGACATCGGCTCGAAGTGGTCGACCTGCGCAGTCTCGCGCCGCTCGATATCGACACGCTCACCGAATCGGTGCTGCGGACCGGGCGGCTCGTGGTCGTGCACGAGGCTCCGGTCTGCGGTGGTCTCGGTGCCGAGATCGCCGCCCGCGTCACCGAACGCTGCTTCTACCATCTGGAGGCGCCGGTGCTGCGCGTCGGTGGTCACGACATCCCGTATCCCCCCGCTAAGCTCGAGAAGCACCACCTGCCCGATACCGATCGCATACTGGCCGCGGTGGACCGTTCCTTGGCCGCCTGACGGCCGCTCCCGAGTGAGAGGTGCCCCTGTGCAAGATGACGGCCACGTCCTGGAATTCCGGCTCCCCGACCTGGGAGAGGGGCTCGCGGATGCCGAATTGCTGTCGTGGTCGGTGGATGTCGGGGATACCGTCGAGCTGAACCAGACGATCGGCGAGGTCGAAACCGCCAAGGCGGTGGTGTCGCTGCCCTCCCCGTTCTCCGGCACGGTGGTGGAACTGCTTGCCCAACCGGGGGATACGGTGCCGGTCGGCGCGCCGCTGATCCGGGTGCGCACCGATCTCGCGATCGCGCCCGCGCCATCGCCTGCCAATGGGACGCGCGATGCCGACGGCCGCGGGTCGGTACTCGTCGGATACGGCCCCGAGGCGGAACAGCTCACCCGACGCCGCCCCGCACCCGGGACGGAATCGCCCGTGGCGCAGCGCAATCCACCGCGCCGCGACGCGGTCACCGGTCGCGCCGCCGCCACCCCGGCGGCCCGCAAGCTCGCCAAGGAACTCGGAATCGACCTGTGGTACATCGCGGGGTCGGGTCCGCAGGGCGCGGTCACCGTGGAGGATGTGCGCGCCTCTGTGCCGGTATCCCAGCCGCGCGTCCCCGCCGCCCGGCCGCCGGAGCAACCGGCGGCCCCCGTCCGGCTGGCCGCCAGGGAGGTCGGCACGCCGGTCGAGGGCATCCGCAAACGCATCGCGGGCTCGATGGTGGTGAGCGCGCGCACGATTCCGCAGGCCAGCACCTTCGTCACCCTCGATTTCACCCCGGCAGCCGAACTGCTCGACCATCTGCGCACCACCGTGGCCTTCACCGGGCTCGCCGTCACGCCGCTGGCACTTGTCGCGAAGGCGGTGGTCGCGGCGCTGTCCGACTTCCCGGGAATGAACGCCACCTGGGACGACGCGAATCAGCAGATCGTCACCAAGCACTACGTGAACCTGGGTATCGCGGTCGCCACCGAACGCGGACTGCTCGTGCCGAATCTCAAGGAGGCACAGACACTGAGCCTGCGCGATCTGTGCCGCGAGATCGGCTGGCTCGCCGAGATGGCGCGTTCGGGCAGCGCGACACCGGTGGAATTACGCGGCGGCACCTTCACCCTCACCAACATCGGCGTATTCGGCGTGGATTCCGGTGTGCCGCTGGTCAATCCGGGCGAGGCCGCGATTCTGTGCCTCGGCTCGATCAAGAAGCGCCCGTGGGTGGTGCGCGACGAACTCGCGGTCCGTTGGGTCACCACGGTCGGGGTCAGCTTCGATCACCGCATGATCGACGGTGAACTCGCCGCGCGATTCCTGACGACCGTGGCCGCGCTGCTCGAGGACCCGCTCACCCTGCTCAGCCGCGGATAGCGAGAACCCGCCGCACCGCGAGTCCGGCGAGCAGCGCCCAGAACGCCGCACCGATACCGAGGAACGCGACACCGGAGGCCGCGACGAGGAAGGTGACGATCCCGGCCTCGCGCTGCCGCTCCGAGGCGAGCGCCGCGGCCAGCGCCGAGGCGAGAGTGGCGAGCAGGGCCAGGCCCGCCACGGTTTCCAATGTGCCCGTGGGCGCGACCGCGATCAGCGCGACCAGGGCAGCCGAGCCCAGGGCAAGCAGCAGGTAGACCGCGCCCGCGGTGGTCGCGGCGATCCAGCGGCGATTCGGATTCGGATGCGCCGACGGACCGGCGGCCAGCGCGGCGCTGATGGCGGCGAGGTTGATGGCGTGGCCGCCCGCCGCCGCGCCGACTACGGTGCCGATTCCGGTGACGGTCATGGCCGCGCGCCACGGCGCCCGGTAGCCGAGCGAATGCAGCACCGCGGTGCCGGGAATGTTCTGCGAGGCCATCGTGACGATGTACAGCGGGATGGCCACACCGATCACCGCCTGCCAATTCCACTGCGGCACGGTCAATTCGACGGTCGGCGCGAGCGCGGACAGCTCGACCGAGCGGTGGTGAACTGCCATGTCGACGCCCGCGGCCACGGTCGCGGTCAGGAATGCCGCCAACACCGCCCAGCGTTTGGCGAAGCGCTGCAACACCAGCCAGACCACGATCGTCGGCGCCACCACGGCCGGACTGGTGTGCACCGCACGCACCGGGGCAAGACACAGCGGTAGCAGCACGCCCGCGAGCATGGCTTGGGCGATCTCCACCGGTATGGCCGCCACCGCCGCGCCGAGACGACCCCACAGTCCGGTGATCACGACGAGCACGCCGGTCAGCGCGAACGCGCCCACCGCGGCCGGCCAGCCGCCCGTCACCGCGCCGGTGCCCGCCAGCAGCGCGGCGCCCGGCGTCGACCAGGCCAGCGAGATCGGCATCCGGTAGCGCACACTGAGCGCGATCATCCCGATCGCCTGTGTGAGACACAGCGCCAACAGGCCGGACGCGGCCTGCGCGTGGGTCGCGCCCACCGCGCTCAGACCGCTGAGCACCACCGCGAACGAACTGGTGAAGCCGACCAGCGCGGTCACCACGCCCGCCCCGATCGGCTGGGCGATACCCGCTTTCGATGTCGGCTCGGGCGGCTGGGACCGCGCCGCCGCCGACACGGTGGGAACCTCGGACATTGTCCGGATCTTGCCGCTGGTCAGTTGGCGTGTCGCCGGCCAGTTCGCGGAAACTGGTCTGAATTCGCGTACGGTCGCGATCCGCCGCCCGCGCGGTGCGCCCGGGCCGATGCGTAGAGTGGGACGGCCGGTGTGCGAGAGACGATCCGGGTGAGGAGTTCGGCGTGGGCGCGGTACTGATTTCGGCGACGGAACTGCGGGATCTCTTGGCGCAGTGCCCGATTCGCCTGCTCGACGTCCGGTGGGCGCTCGGTGACCCGGACGGGCCGCAGCACTATCTGGACGGTCACATTCCCGGCGCGATCTTCGTCGATATGGAAACCGAACTGGCGGGTCCGCCGTCGCCCGGCGAGGGCAGGCATCCGCTGCCCGATATCGAGACCTTGCGGCGCTGCGCGCGCGGCTGGGGCATCCGCGACGGCGACACCGTCGTCGTGTACGACGCCACCGGCGCGATGGCCGCGGCGCGGGCTTGGTGGCTGCTGCGCTGGGCGGGCGTCGCCGATGTCCGCATCCTCGACGGCGGTCTGCCCGCCTGGCTCGCGGCGGGCGGCGATCTGGCCACCGGCGCCGAACCCGATCCCGAACCAGGGGATGTCGAACTGAGCCCCGGACAACTGCCCGTGGTCGACGCCGACGCGGTCGCGAGCTGGCAGGGCGTGCTGCTGGACGCGCGCGCGGGTGAACGCTACCGCGGCGAGGTCGAGCCGGTGGACCCGCAGGCGGGCCACATTCCGGGCGCGATCAGCGCGCCGACCACGGAGAACCTCGACGCCGACGGACGTTTCCGCACCGTCGAGGAACTGCGCGGCCGCTTCGCCGCCTACGGCGCGGGACCGGTCGCGGTGTACTGCGGTTCCGGCGTCACGGCGGCGCACCAGGTCGCGGCGCTGGCGGTGGCAGGCGTCGAGGCGGCGCTGTATCCCGGATCGTGGTCGCAATGGTCCAACGATCCCAAGCGCCCCGTCGCCACCGGAGGCTGACCGCGGTCACGGGCAGCCGACGGCTATCCCACGCAGCGCGGCGCTGTCGGCGGTGGTCACCGGCAAGTCGTAGCGCACCGCCACGGTGAGGTATTTCGCCGCGTAGAAGCAGTGATTGGCGCGGGCGGGGGGCAGCCATCCCGACGGTGTCGAATCGCCCTTCGCGCGATTGGCCTCGGCATCGGTGGCGAGCAGATTGGTCTCGACGTCGTTGGCGAAGCGCACCCGCCGCCGCGGCGACCATCGCGCCGCGCCGAGATCCCAGGCCGCCGCGAGCGGATAGACGTGATCGATCTGGATATCGCCCGCCTCGGCCTTGGCGAAGCGCAGCGGGCGACCGGTGTACGGATCGCGCAGGAGACCGGCCACGACCACGCAGTCGTGCGTGCCCGGTCGCAATTCCACCCCGGTGAGCTGCGCGGCGAGCACATTGTTGCGGGTGTCGCAGCCGTCGTGGCCCGCCGTGGCGTCGTTGTCGTCGGTCCACGACGGCCCGAACACACACCCCTGCCCGGCGGCGCAGCCACGTTCGTAACCGCCGGGACGCGGTCGCTCGGCGACCACCCGCACGGCATCGAGCAGCCCTTCGACCTGCGCGCGGGTCGGGCTGCCCGGTGCGGGGGCGACCCGATCGGGCCCCGCGCATCCGGTGAGGAGCAGCGCGACGGCGAGCAGCAACGGCCACCGGCCGGTCGGGAGTTGTCGACGGATCGGGGTGGGCACGCCGACACTTGTACCGGTCGTTACCGACAAGTCCCCGGCGGATCAGAGCCAGGCGCGGGCCAGCAGATCGTCCTCGGCGACCTCGGTGGTGTGCGGCGGGTACCTGGTCGCGGTGATCGACCCGATATGGCTGCCGTCGTGGCCGATCAGCCAGGAACCGCCGCGTTCCTCGCATTCGGCGATCTTGGCGAAGGTGGTCAACAGGAAGGCGACGGCGTCGCCGGGTTCGGGTGTGCGCGCCAGGCGCTGGGATTCGCCCGGACGGGACAGGTCGAGCCAGACGCCGCACTGACCGTCGAGCCGCATACCCACGATGTGACGGGTGTCGATGAAGGTGAACGTGCGCCGTTCCCACGGTGTGGTCGGCGTGAAGCACTGCTCGAGTACCTGGAGCAGAATCGTCATGCTGCTGCCCTGCACTTCCTTTGGACACCTGGGTCGGCGAATGCGGCCCAGCACTGGTTCCGAGGCGTTGACCATCCCTAGCAATAACCAGATGTAGCAATAACCAGACGTAGCAATAACCAGACGTAGCTATGACCAGCGGATATACCAGTCTATCCGATCTCGGCCCGCCGAGCTGTCACCGTCGCCTGCTTGGATGGGGGAATGCTGCACGGTCTCTGGTCCCCGGGATCGGGCCTGTTGCTGTGGACCGACGACGACGGCGTCCCGGCCGGACTCCCCGAACCGCTCGCCGGGGTGCTGGCGTCGTCGAAGTTCCGGCACCGGGCCGAGGTCCTCGGCGTGCGCGGCACCGAAACGGTGCGCGCGCACGCCCTCGCGCCCGCCCAGGCGGCGGCGGTACTGCGGTCGCGGCTGCCCTCGTCGTCGGTATCCGGCGACCTGCGCTACCTCGCGCACATGGCCACCGGTATCGAACGGTGGGCAAGGGCGGGCCGGATCGTGCCCGAACTGCGTCGCGAGGATCGGCAGTGGTGGGTGCGCTGGCGGCTGCTCGACGGCGCGGGCCGGCGCGCGTGGTTGGCCGAGGCGGCCTCGGTCATGCCCGCCGCGCTGCGGGTCGCGGGACGGCCCGCGGCGATCCTGGAGAATCTGGTCGGCGAACTCACCGACCCGATCGCCCGCATGGTGATCGACGCGCCGGATATGTCGCATCCGCTGCTCGACGCGCTGGTCCGCGACACCCCGCTGCCGTCGGGCAGCTACCAGCTGGCCGAGACCTTGGAGCGGTGGCGGACGAGCCTCACGGGTGACGAGCCCGAACTCGTGCTGCGCCTGCTCGAACCCGATGGGCAGTACGGCACGGCAGACGACGAGGTCGCGCTGTGGCGGTTGGAGGTGTGTCTGCGCCAACCGGATGAGGCGCCCGAACCCGTTCCGCTGCTCGGTGATCCCGGCCTGGTGCGCACAGCCGTGGAAAAGCTGGGACAGGCGCAGCGCGCGTACCCGCGTCTGCGTGATCTGCCCACCGATCCGCAACGCATGGATCTGCTCTTGCCGACGCCGGTGGTCGCCGACCTGGTCGAACACGGTGTGCACGCGCTCCGGGAAGCCGGTGTGCGGCTGTTGCTGCCGCGCGCGTGGAATATCACCGCGCCGATGCTGCGCCTGCGGATCGAGGGTGTCGTGCCCGCCGCGGAGAGCACGGTTGGGATGCGCGGATTGGTCTCCTATCGTTGGGAATTGGCGCTCGGCGACACCGTGCTCACCGCTGCCGAGATGGCGCGGCTGGTGCGCGCGAAATCGGATCTGGTGCAGTTGCGCGGGGAGTGGGTGCAGGCCGATCACAAGTCGCTGGCGGCCGCGGCCCGCTATGTCGCCGCTCATTCCGACGATTCGCCGGTCACCCTGGCCGATCTGCTCGGCGAACTCGCTTCCGAACGGGTGGACCGGGTGCAGGTCACCGAGGTCACCGCCACCGGATGGGCAGCCGAACTGTTCGACGAACAGCACGGCGTCGACCCCGTCGAGCAGCCCGTTGGTCTGAAAACCCAACTGCGCCCATATCAGCTGCGCGGACTCACCTGGTTGGCCACCATGAGCCGCATGGGCTGCGGTGCGATCCTCGCCGACGATATGGGTCTCGGCAAGACCGTTCAGGTGCTTGCCCTGCTCGCGCACGAACGTGAGGCCGCACAGGAGAGTACGGGTCCGACCCTATTGGCGTGTCCGATGTCGGTGGTGGGCAACTGGTTTCGCGAGGCGCAGCGCTTCACGCCGGATCTGCGGGTGCTGGTGCACCACGGCCAAGGGCGGCGCGCGGGCGCGGATTTCGACGCGGCCGCGGCGGAGTCGGATCTGGTGATCACGACCTACGCGCTGCTGGCCAGGGATATCGAGGATTTGCGGCGTCAGGACTGGACACGGGTCGTGCTGGACGAGGCGCAGCACGTCAAGAACGCGGCCACCAGGCAGGCGCGCGCCGCGCGAGCGCTGCCCGCGCGGCATCGGCTGGCGCTGACCGGCACCCCGGTGGAGAACCGGCTGGAGGAATTGCGATCGCTGCTGGATTTCGTCATGCCGTCGCTGCTCGGCAGTGCGCCGACCTTCCGCGCCCGTTTCGCGGTGCCCATCGAACGCGAGCAGGACCAGAACGCGATCAGCCGGCTGCGGTTCGTCACCAGGCCGTTCGTTCTGCGCCGGGTCAAGACCGATCCCGCGGTGATCTCGGATCTGCCGGAGAAATTCGAGATCACCGTGCGCGCCAATCTCACCGCCGAACAGGCCGCGCTGTATCAGGCCGTGGTCGACGACATGGTGGCGAAGCTGAAGGACGCGAAGGGAATGTCGCGGCGCGGCGCGGTGCTCGGCGCGCTGACCCGGCTCAAGCAGGTCTGCAACCATCCGGCGCATTTCCTCGGCGACGGTTCGAACGTGCTGGTGCGCGGCCGCCATCGGTCGGGCAAGTTGGCGCTGGTCGAGGACGTGCTCGAAACCGTGATCGCCGAGGGCGATCGGGCGCTGCTTTTCACCCAGTTCCGGGAGTTCGGCGATATCGTCGCGCCGTGGCTGAGCGAACGATTCGGAGCCATGATTCCGTTCCTGCACGGCGGGGTGCCCAAGAAGCAGCGTGACGCCATGGTCGAGCATTTCCAGTCCGGTGACGGCAGTCCGCTCATGCTGTTGTCGCTGAAGGCGGGCGGCACCGGTTTGAATCTCACCGCGGCCAATCACGTGGTGCATCTGGATCGTTGGTGGAATCCGGCGGTGGAGAATCAGGCGACCGATCGTGTCTTCCGTATCGGGCAGCGTCGCGATGTGCAGGTCCGCAAGTTGGTATGCGTCGACACCATCGAGGAGAGGATCGACGAGATGATCAACGGGAAAAGGCAACTCGCGGATCTCGCGGTGGGCGTGGGGGAGAACTGGATCACCGAATTGGGCACCGACGAATTGCGCGAGCTGTTCGCGCTCGGCGCGGAGGCGGTGGGCGAATGAGTTCCTTCGGCGGCGAGCGCGGTTACGGCAGGCGGCGGCCGGTAGCGGGCGGCGTGGAAGCGCGCAGCCGACGCGGCGGATTCGGCCGGACCTGGTGGGGTCGCGCGTTCATCGACGCGGTGGAGAGCGTGGCCGAACCGGGGAGATTGGCACGCGGCCGCAGTTACGCCAGGTCCGGCCAGGTCGTGAGTTACCAGATCGAACCGGGCGCGGTCACCGCGGATGTGCAGGGCAGCCAACCGCGCCCGTTCCATTCGGTCCTCCGCACCCGCGCACTGCGCGCGGAGGAGCTGACCTTGTTGATGGACACCATCCGCACCGCGCCGGGCATGCTCGCGGATATCGTCTCGGGCACCCTGCCGACCGGCCTGGGACCGCACCTGCTGCCCACCACCGCCGCCGATCTCGACTTCTCCTGCACCTGCCCCGACCAGGGCTGGCCGTGTAAACACGTGGCCGCGATCTGCTATCTCCTCGCCGAACGCCTCGACGAGAACCCACGCGACATCCTCACCCTGCGCGGTCTCGACCTGGACACACTCATCGCGGGTATGGAGCGCGATCCGCGGCCCGGCGTCCCCTCCACCGACCCGTACGGCGACCGCCTGACCTTGCCCGCCCTCCCGAAGCCGGAATTCCGTTCGCCCCTGGAGGCTCTTGACCCGGTCCTGCTGCGCAGCGCCCTGCGGTCGGTCACCGAGGACGAGGCGACCGTCGCCACCGGCCTGCGCGAATTGCGCGCGCTCTACGAACTTTTCGCGCGCTGAACCCGCGCGACGGTGAGGAGGCGGGCACCCGGCAGCGCTACCGACCACGCCTCCCGGACGTATCGGGCGGGAATCCGCCCGGTGCGCTGCGGGTCGGTAGCTTCCTCGCGGCCGGGTGCCACAATCGAGTGTCGCCGATCCGATCGCGGCGTCGAAAGGCCCCAATGCTGTTCCGTCGCTGCCTTCTCGGACATCGCCCGACCGCTCGGCCCTCCGGGTTCGGGTCACAGCCACCGCAGTGCGCCAGGTCCGGTGACAAGCCGTCGGTCGAACCGTGCGTCGCCGATTTCCCTGCCGCCGGGCACATTCGAGCGCGGGCATGCGCTTCCCGCCTCGACGCGCTTCGGCTCGGCGTCGGTCCACGGTCGTCGGCTGCGCGACAAGGCCGAAATGCCCGAGGATCGAGTATCGGCAACGCCGGACGGGGAACGGCCGTGCCATCGGCGACCGAAGAAAAGGGCGCTGCCGTCGAGAAAGGTTGGTGAGCACCCGGTATCGGGGCTTACGGCTGTCGGACGAGCTCGGGACGGGACCTGTCCGTGGCACCGGGACTCCCGGCACCGGGTGCTGCTCTAAGTGTGGGGGTAGCTCGGGCAGCGCGGTACTGCCCGGCCGCTGCCACTGCGCCGGCCTTGGCCCTCATTCCGTGTCATGCGGACCGAGGATCGCAGTGCGAGCCGGGGGTTTGCGCGACACCCGGTCGATGCGCAGCATGGAACCATGACCGGTATCGGCCGACTCGAAACCGACGATCTCGGCTACCCGACGCACCTGCCCGCGACCGTGCGGCGGGTGGTGTCACTGGTGCCCTCGCTAACCGAATCGGTGGCTCTGACCTGCCCGGATGTCCTGGTCGCCGCCACCGAGTGGTGCAGTCATCCGCCCGGTCTCGATATCGAACGCGTGCGCGGCACCAAGAATCCGAATATCCGGCGCATCGTGGAACTAGCCCCGGATCTGGTGCTGTGCAATCGCGAGGAGAACCGCAGCATCGACGTGGAACGCCTACGCGCGGCCGGCATCGCGGTGTGGGTCACCGACATCGAGACCGTCGCCGCCGCCTTCACCGCCCTGACCGGGCTGTTCACCCGTGCGCTCGGCGTCGAGCGGCCGCAATGGATCGCCGAGGCCGAGGACGCCTGGACCCCGCCCCCGACCGGTGCGCCGCGCGCCGCCGTCATCCCCGTCTGGCGCGACCCCTGGATGGTGGTCGGCCGCGACACCTTCACCGGCGACCTCGCCGCCCGCCTCGGCCTGCGCCTGGTCCACGCGGATCGCCCACAACGCTATCCGCGGGTCGAACCCGATGAGCTGGTCCGCGACATCGACCTTGCGGTGCTGCCGGACGAGCCCTACGTATTCACCGAGACCGACGGACCGGAGGCGTTCCCCGGCATATCCGTCGCCCTGGTGCCCGGACGCGAATTGACCTGGTACGGCCCGTCACTGGTCACCGCACGCGCCACCCTGCTCGACCGGCTCTCCCGGCCCTTCAGGTGAGGCCGTGGTCCGAGCGGACGCGGTGGGTGCCGTGCGCGTCGACCGGACGGCAGCCGTCGGCACCGACGGGGCGACTCAGATATTGCGACGGTACTGACCGCCGACCCGGAAGAAGGTGTCGGTGATCTGTTGCAGCGTGCACACCCGCGCCGCGTCCATCAGCACCTCGAAAATATTGTCGTCGGTGCGTGCCACGGCCTCCAGCCTGGTCAGCGCCGCGTGCGCCGCGTCGCGGTGCCGGTCACGGAATTCGCGCACACGGGTCAGCTGGGACTGTTTCTCGGTTTCGGTGCCGCGCGCCAATTCGAGGGTGTGCTCCGGTTCGCCGTGCGGATTGCGGAAGGTGTTGACGCCGATGATCGGCAGGCTGCCGTCGTGTTTGCGCTGCTCGTAGCGCATGGATTCGTCCTGGATGCGGCCGCGCTGATAGCCGGTCTCCATCGCGCCGAGTACCCCGCCGCGTTCGCTGATCCGGTCGAATTCCGCCAGCACCGCCTCCTCGACCAGATCGGTGAGTTCATCGACCAGATAGCTGCCCTGGATGGGATTCTCGTTCATCGCGACACCCCATTCGCGATTGATGACGAGCTGGATCGCCAGCGCCCGGCGCACCGACTCCTCGGTGGGTGTGGTCACCGCCTCGTCGTAGGCGTTGGTGTGCAGGCTGTTGCAGTTGTCGTAGATGGCGATCAGTGCCTGCAAGGTGGTGCGGATGTCGTTGAAGTTCATCTCCTGGGCGTGCAGTGAGCGGCCCGAGGTCTGGATGTGGTACTTCAGCTTCTGCGAGCGTTCGTTTGCGCCGTAGCGATCCCGCATCGCGATGGCCCAGATTCGCCGCGCCACCCGGCCGATCACCGAGTACTCCGGGTCCATGCCGTTGGAGAAGAAGAACGACAGGTTGGGGGCGAAATCGTCGATGTGCATGCCGCGCGCGAGATATGCCTCCACATAGGTGAATCCATTGGCGAGCGTGAAGGCCAGCTGGCTGATCGGATTCGCACCCGCTTCGGCGATGTGATAGCCGGAGATGGACACCGAGTAGAAATTGCGGACGCCGTTGCGCACGAACCATTCCTGGATGTCGGCCATCATGCGCAGGCTGAATTCCGTGGAGAAGATGCAGGTGTTCTGCCCCTGATCCTCCTTGAGGATGTCGGCTTGCACCGTGCCGCGCACGGTCGCCAGCGTCGTCGACCGGATATCGGCGGCCTCGGACTCGGTGGGCGCGCGCCCCTCGGCGGCGGCGAAGGTCGCCAGCGCCTGATCTATCGCGGTATTGAGGAAATAGGCCAGGATGGTCGGCGCGGGCCCGTTGATCGTCATGGAGACCGAGGTGGTCGGCGCGCTCAGGTCGAAGCCGTCGTAGAGCGCGCGCATATCGTCCACCGAAGCGACCGACACGCCCGAGGTGCCGACCTTGCCGTAGATATCGGGTCGTTCGGCGGGATCGTGGCCGTAGAGAGTCACCGAATCGAAGGCGGTGGACAGCCGTTTCGCGTCGGCGTGCGCGCTGAGCACCTTGAACCGGCGATTGGTGCGGAAGGGATCGCCCTCGCCCGCGAACATGCGCGCCGGATCCTCGTTGTCGCGCTTGAAGGGGAAGACACCCGCGGTGAACGGGAATCGGCCGGGCAGATTCTCGGCGCGCAGGAAGCGCAGCAGCTCACCGTGATCGGTGTAGCGCGGCAGCGCGACCCGCGGAATCGACAATCCCGACAGGCTCTCCCGGCGCAGGGCGGTGCGAATCTCCTTGTCGCGCACTCGCACCACATGCTCCTCGCCCGCGTAGGCGGCGGCCAGCTCCGGCCATTCGGCCAGCAGCGCGGCATTGTCGGCGGTGAGTTCGGCGCGCGCGACCTCGAGCGCGGCGGCGATCGCCGCGATATCGGGCAGTTCCGCGGCCACCAGCTCCAGACGCTGCACGCGCTGGGCGGCGGCGACCTGCCGCGCGGTCCGCGCGTGGTAATCCCGCACGGTCTCGGCGATCTCGGCGAGGTAGCGCACTCGCGCGGGCGGAATGATCTGTGCGAACCGGGTCGAGGCCCTGGTCCGCACCCGCGGCAGCGCACCGTCGCGCACCGGGAGTCCGCGTTCGGCGAGTCCGTCGATCAGGTGCTGGTAGAGCGCGGTGACACCGTCGTCGTTGAAGGTGGCCGCGCTGGTGCCGAAGACGGGCATGTCCTCCGGGTTCGAACCGAAGGCCGAGCGATTGCGGATCAGCTGGCGCGAGACGTCGCGCAGGGCGTCTGCGCCGCCGCGGCGCTCGAACTTGTTGATCGCCACCGCATCGGCGAAATCCAGCATGTCGATCTTCTCGAGCTGGGAGGCCGCACCGAATTCCGGTGTCATGACATACAGCGACATATCGACGTGGTCGACGATCGCGGCGTCACCCTGGCCGATGCCGGGCGTCTCCAGGATCACCAGATCGTATCCGGCCGCCTTGCAGGCGATCACGATGGCGTCGATGTCGTTGGGCAGTTCGTGTCCGCCGCGGGTGGCCAGCGAACGGAAGAAGACGTGGTCGCCGTCGAGGGCGTTCATCCTGATGCGGTCGCCGAGCAGCGCGCCGCCGCCGCGACGGCGGGTCGGGTCGACGGCGAGAATGGCGACGCGCAGTTTGTCCTGCTGGTCCGACCGCAGACGGCGCACCAATTCGTCGGTGAGCGATGACTTTCCCGAGCCGCCGGTGCCGGTGATGCCGAGTACGGGCACGGTGCGCGCGGCGGCGGCCGCGATGAGCGCGGCCCGGTCGGCTTCGGGCAGGCTGCCCGCTTGCAGACAGGTGATGGCGCGGGCGAGTGCGGGCCGTTCCCCCGCGAGCACCGCCTCGATGGCGGGCGGGTTCTCGGCGAGGTCCACATCGCAGTCGCGGATGAGCCGGTTGATCATGCCCGGCAGGCCGAGTCGCTGGCCGTCCTCGGGCGAGAAGATGGTGACACCCGATGCGCCGAGCCGCGCGATCTCCTCGGCCACGATGACGCCACCGCCGCCGCCGAAGATCCGTACGTGTTCGGCCCCGGCCTTTTTCAGCGCGTCCGCGAGATATTCGAAGTACTCGACGTGCCCGCCCTGATAGGAACTGACCGCGACGCCCTGCACGTCCTCGGTCAGTATCGCGTCGACCACCTCGTCGACCGAACGATTGTGACCCAGGTGGATCACTTCCGCGCCCTGCGCTTGCAGTATGCGGCGCATGATATTGATCGCGGCGTCGTGGCCGTCGAAGAGAGCGGCCGATGTCACGAATCGGACGGGATGGGCGGGCGTGTGCAACGCGAGGTCGTCGGCCACGGGATACCTCCGGCGAGTTCGTATGGTGCCCGATACTAGGACTTCAAACTAAGTCTACGGTGATCGTTGTCACAGCGCCGGCGGAGCGCGATGACGGCGCGTCGGGCCGGCGGAAATCCGCGCAACCTGTGGAAATGTCGAAACCGATGCGAGCGGTATGTGATAACTGACATACATTGGCGCGCTATTTTTACTTGGACATCCAACTATAGGATGACCGGTGATCTCCTCGACTCGAGACAGGACTGGCATGGTTCGCGAACTCACGCACTTCATCGGTGGGCAGCACGTCCCCGGCGCCTCCGGCAACTTCGGCGACGTCTTCGACCCGAATATCGGCAGGGTGCAGGCCAGGGTGCCATTGGCGAGCAAGTCCGAGGTCGAGGCGGCCATTGCCGACGCCGAAGCCGCCCAGCCCGGCTGGGCCGCCACCAACCCGCAGCGCCGGGCCCGCGTGCTCATGAAGTTCCTGACCCTGGTGCAGGACGAGATGGACTCGCTGGCGGCCCTGCTGTCGCGCGAGCACGGCAAGACCGTCGCCGACGCCAAGGGCGACATCCAGCGCGGACTCGAGGTCGTCGAATTCGCGACCGGCATCCCGCACCTGCTCAAGGGCGAATACACCGAGAGCGCGGGCACCGGCATCGACGTGTACTCCCTGCGCCAGCCGCTGGGCGTCGTCGCGGGCATCACCCCGTTCAACTTCCCCGCAATGATTCCGCTGTGGAAGGCCGGACCGGCGCTGGCCTGCGGTAACGCCTTCGTCCTCAAGCCCTCCGAGCGCGACCCCTCGGTACCGCTGCGCCTGGCCGAACTGTTCCTCGAGGCCGGACTGCCGCCGGGTGTGTTCAACGTCGTCAACGGCGACAAGGAAGCCGTCGACACGTTGCTGCACGATCCGCGCGTCAAGGCGGTCGGCTTCGTCGGGTCGACCCCGATCGCGCAGTACATCTACGAGACCGCCACCGCCAACGGCAAGCGCGCCCAGTGCTTCGGCGGCGCGAAGAACCACGCCATCGTCATGCCCGACGCCGACCTCGATGATGTCGCCGATCAGCTGATCGGCGCGGGCTACGGCTCCGCGGGCGAGCGCTGCATGGCCATCTCGGTGGCCGTGCCGGTCGGTGAGGAGACCGCGAACCGCCTGGTCGCCAAGCTGACCGAGCGGGTGCACAAGCTCAACGTCGGCCGTTCCGACGATCCCGGCGCCGATTTCGGCCCCTTGGTCGGCCGCGACGGCGTGGACCGGGTCAACAAGTACGTGCAGATCGGCATCGATGAGGGCGCCGAACTCGTGGTCGACGGCCGCGGTCTGACCGTCGAGGGCGGCGAGGACGGCTACTTCGTCGGCGCGACCCTGTTCGACCGGGTCACCGAGAACATGCGCATCTACAGAGACGAGATCTTCGGCCCGGTGCTGTCGGTGGTGCGCGCCAAGGACTACGAGGAAGGCCTGCGGCTGGCCAACGAGCACGAATACGGCAACGGCGTGGCGATCTTCACCCGCGACGGTGACACCGCGCGTGACTTCGCGGCCCGTGTGCAGGTCGGCATGGTCGGCGTCAACGTGCCGATCCCGGTGCCGATCGCGTACTACACCTTCGGTGGCTGGAAGCGTTCCGGCTTCGGCGACCTCAACCAGCACGGCCCGGATTCGATCCGCTTCTACACCAAGACCAAGACCGTCACCCAGCGCTGGCCGAAGGGCGGCATCCGAGCCGTGTCTCCGGGGCAGTCCGCGGGTTCCGCGCCCAACGCCTTCGTCATTCCCACGATGGAATGACGATGTTCGACCTCAACCCCGACGACAGGGCGATCCGCGACACCGCGCGCGGCTTCGCCGACGAATTCCTGGCGCCGAACGCGCTGGAATGGGATGAGCGCAAACACTTCCCGGTGGACGTGCTGCGCAAGGCCGGCCCGCTGGGACTCGGCGGCATCTACGTGGGCGAGGACGTCGGCGGTTCCGGCCTGCGCAGGCTGGACGCGGTGCGCATCTTCGAACAACTCGCCACCGGCTGCCCGACCATCGCCGCCTACATCTCCATACACAATATGGCCGCGTGGATGATCGACTGCTACGGCGACGACGAACAGCGACATCGCTGGTTGCCCGCGCTGACCTCGATGGAGCAGTTGGCCAGCTACGCGCTGACCGAACCGGGTGTCGGCTCGGACGCGGCGGCCCTGAGCACCAAGGCCGTTCGCGACGGGGACGACTACGTCGTCAACGGGGCCAAGCAGTTCATCTCCGGGGCGGGCGCCAACGACGTCTACGTGATGATGGTGCGCACCGGCGACACGGGTGCGCGCGGCATCTCGACCCTGGTTGTCCCGGCCGACACGCCGGGACTTTCGGTCGGACCGAACGAGAAGAAGATGGGCTGGAACGCCCAGCCCACCCGTCAGGTGATCCTGACCGACGTCAGGGTGCCGGTCGCGAATCGGCTCGGCGCCGAGGGGGACGGATTCCGTATCGCCATGAACGGACTCAACGGCGGCCGTTTGAACATCGCGGCCTGCTCCATCGGCGGCGCACAGGCGGCGCTGGACAAAACGGTGCCCTACCTGTCCGAACGGCACGCCTTCGGTATGCCGCTGGTCCGCAATCAGGCGCTGCAATTCGAACTCGCCGATATGCGCACCGAATTGGAGGCCGCGCGCACCCTGCTGTGGCGGGCGGCGGCGGCGCTCGACGCCGATGCCGCCGACAAGGTCGAGCTGTGCGCCATGGCGAAACGGTTCGCGACCGACACCGGATTCGAGGTGGCGAACAAGGCGCTGCAACTGCACGGCGGCTATGGGTACCTGGCCGAGTACGGTCTGGAGAAGATCGTCCGCGATCTGCGGGTGCATCAGATCCTCGAGGGCACGAACGAGATCATGCGGGTGGTCGTCGCCCGCGCGGTGGTAGGAGCGGCATAGTGAGCGAGCCGGAAGTTCTCATCGAAACGCGCGACGGGCTCGGCCTGATCACGCTGAACCGGCCCAAGTCCATCAACGCGCTGAATCACGGTATGGCCCTTGCCATCACGAAGGCGCTGCGGGAATGGGCCGACGACGAGGCCGTCCGCACGGTCGTGGTCACCGGCGCGGGCGAGCGCGGACTGTGCGCGGGCGGCGATATCGTCGCCATCCACGCCGACGCGACCGCGGCGCGTGGCCGCGGGGCCGGGGCCGACGCCGATTCCCCGACCGGGCTGTTCTGGCGTGACGAATACATTCTCAACGCGCTGATAGGCAGCTATCCCAAGCCGTATGTAGTGGTGATGGACGGCATCGTCATGGGCGGCGGCGTCGGCCTTTCCGGCCACGGCAGCCACCGCATCGTCACCGAGCGGTCCAAGATCGGTATGCCGGAGGTCGGCATCGGTTTCGTGCCGGATGTCGGCGGCACGTATCTGCTCTCGCGCGCGCCCGGCGAACTCGGCACGCACGTGGCGCTGACCACCGCCCGCATGGGCGCGGGCGACGCCATCGCCGCCGGATTCGCCGACTACTACATCGCCTCGGGCGATCTCGCGGCCCTGCTGGAGACGCTGCGCACCGAACCCGCCGATATCGCGATCGCCAAATTCGCCACCGACGCACCGGAATCGGCGCTGGTGGCACAGCAGAGCTGGATCGACTCCTGCTACGGCGCCGACTCGGTCGAGGAGATCGTGGCCCGCCTGCGTGCCGAGGGTTCGCCCGCGGCCGCGGCCGCCGCCGAGGACATCCTCGGGAAATCGCCGGTGGCGCTGAAGGTCACGCTGCGTTCGCTGCGTGCCGCTCGCGCGCTGCCGAATCTGGAGGCCGTGCTCGACGAGGAGTACCGGGTGTCGGTGGCCGCGCTGGCCTCCCACGACCTGGTCGAGGGCATCCGGGCGCAGGTCATCGACAAGGATCGGCGGCCGCGTTGGAATCCGGCCACGCTGGCCGATGTCACGGCGGCGCAGGTGGACGCGTACTTCGCCGAATTGGGGGACAGGGAACTGGGTTTGAGCACTTCGGAAGGACAGCGGTGACGAAGAAGATCGGATTCCTCGGTCTGGGCCATATGGGCGGCCCGATGGCGGCCAACCTGGTGGCGGCGGGCTACGACGTGCACGCCTTCGATCCGGTGCGGGCCGCACAGGACAAGGCCCGCGCCGACGGTGCCACCGTGGTGGCCGAGGCGAGCGCCGCGGCGACCGACCGCGACCTGGTGATCACCATGCTCCCCAACGGCAAACTGGTGCTCGACCTCTACGCCGAACTGCTGCCCGTCGCGAATCCCGGCACCTTGTTCATCGACTGCTCCACCATCGATGTCGCCGACGCCAAGGCCGCGGCCGAACTCGCGGTCGCCGCTGGCCACCGGGCGCTGGACGCGCCGGTCTCCGGCGGCGTCGCCGGTGCGGCGGCGGGCACCCTGACCTTCATGGTCGGCGGTGCGGAAGCCGATTTCGCCGACGGACTCGCGGTGCTCGAGGTCATGGGCGGCAAGGTGGTGCACTGCGGCGGGTCCGGTGTCGGGCAGGCCGCCAAGATCTGCAACAACATGTTGCTCGGCATCTCCATGATCGGCCTGTCGGAGGCGCTGGTGCTCGGCGAGAAGCTGGGACTGAGCCATCAGTCCTTCTTCGACGTGGTCTCCACCGCCTCCGGTCAGAGCTGGGCGCTGACCAGCTACTGTCCGGTGCCCGGTCCGGTGCCGACCAGTCCGGCCAACAACGACTACCGGCCCGGATTCGCCACCGCGCTCATGACCAAGGATCTCGGTCTTGCCGCCAACGCCTTGGCGGCCAATGGCGTGGACGGCGCACTCGGCGCGCTCGCCGCCCAGATATACGCGCGGTTCAACCAGGAGAACGCGGGCCTGGATTTCTCGGCTATCGTCACCGAGGTACGTAACCGTTCCAACCAAGTGGGTGCCGAATGACCGAATTCGAGACGATTCTGCTGGAACGCAAGGGCCGCGTCGGCTGGATCACGCTCAACCGCCCCAAGGCGCTCAACGCGCTCAACGCGCAGGTGCTCGACGAGATCATCATCGCGCTGGACGAGCTGGAGACCGACGACGAGATCGGCGCGGTCGTCATCACCGGTTCGGAGCGGGCATTCGCCGCGGGCGCCGACATCAAGGAGATGCAGCCCCGGTCGTATATGGACATGTTCATGGACGACTACTTCGCCCGTTGGGACCGGCTCGCGAACTTCCGCAAGCCGACCATCGCGGCCGTCGCGGGTTACGCCCTCGGCGGTGGCTGTGAGCTGGCCATGATCTGCGACATCCTGATCGCCGCGGACACCGCGAAATTCGGTCAGCCGGAGATCAAGCTCGGCGTCATACCCGGTATCGGCGGCTCGCAGCGCCTGACCCGCGCCATCGGCAAGGCCAAGGCCATGGACCTGGTCCTGACCGGACGCAATATGGATGTCGACGAGGCCGAGCGCGCCGGACTGGTCTCGCGCGTGGTACCCGCGGAAGAGCTGATCGACACCGCGCTCGAGGTGGCCACCACCATCGCCGCCATGTCGCTGCCGGTGGCGATGATCGCCAAGGAATCGGTCAACCGGTCCTTCGAGACCACCCTGGCCGAGGGGCTGCGTTTCGAACGGCGGGTATTCCACTCGCTGTTCGCGATCGAGGACCAGAAGGAAGGCATGGCGGCCTTCGTGGAGAAGCGTCCCGCGAAGTTCGGCAATCGCTGACGGTCAGTTGTTCGACAGTTGAGGTGCGGTACCCATCTCGATCTGGGTCGGCGCGGTCCCCCCTTCCGGGGTCCGCGCCGAATTCCGTTCCAGGGCGAGCAGTCCGGCGATGGTCGCACCAAGCGCCACGGTGACCGCCACGGCCGCGACGACCTTGCGCCGCCCGACCGCGGGCGGCATGAGCGTGCCCGGCAGCGCGGCCCGGCCGCGCGGCAGCGCCATGCGGACCTCGCCGGGGTGACGTTCGGCGGCCAGCAGCACCGCGCCACGCGCGGAGACGTATTCGGGTTCCGAATCGTAGATAACCGGCAGTTCGAGCAGTTCGGCCAGCTCCTCGCGCATCATCGGGCTGCGGGCGCAGCCGCCGAGCAGCACGATGCCTTCCGGTCGCACGCCGGTCTCGTCGATGAGTCCGCGCACGAAGTCGGCCGAACGGTGGATGCTCGCGGTGCACAATTCGGCGAGATCGCTGCGGGTGATGACGGCCCGCCCGCCCGAAGCGGCGTCGAGTGCGGTGACCACCCGCGCGCTGCTGAGCGATTCCCGGTGCCGACGGCTGGTGACCTTGTCGGTCAGTACGCCGCCGCGGGCAAGTTGCCAGCGCAGCAGCGCGTCGTAGCCGTCGCCGCCGAGCACCGCGGTGCGCTTGCTGGACAGCACCGCGTCGGCGCGGCAGTCGACGTGGGTGATGGTCAGGCCCGAGGCGCCCAGGTCGTAGAGGATGACCGTGCCGGATTCGGGCAGTCGGCCCGTGAAGCGCAGGTAGCGCAGCTGCGCAAGCGGTTCGTCGACGATGGTGAGCGGGTCGCTGCCCGCGGCGGTGCGGACGGCCTCGGCGTGCATGGGGCAGCGGCAGGTCACCGCGGTGCCGCTGACGAGTTCGTCGCGCCGGTCCGCGGACCGGCGCATGAGCCGGATCGCGTCGAACACGGGTTCGTCGACGCCGCCGCCGGCGCGGCGCGGAATATGGCAGCGTTCGATCGGGGGCAGATGCGGTTGATCGGAATGTGTGAGAACCGCGCGCGCGCCGCCCGCACCCGCCGACACACCGAGGACCAGCACCATGCACACTATGGTGTACCTTTTCCCGGCCGCTGCCAAGACAATGACACAGGCAATTCGCTAGCCGGATGCCAGGACTTTACGAGTTGTCCGATTCAGCAGCGTAGTCGACGGACCGGTCGGGTTGCCGAGTCGGATATCGGCCCGCCGACCAGATCGCCGTTTCGGAACCCGTGTCGAAGTCGCCGGCCGCGTGGCGGAATTCCGACAGCAATTGCAGCAGGGTCTGCAAGCGGTCCGGCGGCAGCCCCGGTTTGGCAAAGACTTTCGTATTCAACTCCTCGGTCGCCCGCGCCACCAATTCCCGGCCCGCGTCGGTGATCTCGATGAGCGTGGCCCTGCGGTCGCTGGGATGGGGCACCCTGGTCACCAGCGCCGCGGCCTCGAGCCGGTCCACGGTATTGGTGACGCTGGTCGGGTGCACCTGCAACCGCGCGCTGGCCTTGGCCATCGGCAACGCCCCCGTCTTGCTGAACCCGAGCAGCATCAGCAGTTCGTAGCGGGAGAACGTCAACCCGGTCGGCTTGAGCGCCTCGTCGACACGGGCCATGACGATCTGCTGGGCGCGCACCAGCGAGGTGACCGCGGCCATACCGTCGGCGACATCGCCCCAGCCGTGGCCGACCCACTGACGGTGGGCCTCCTCGATCGGATCGAGCGGAAGCGGACGTGGCCGAGACATGGACTCGATCATTCCATGCCCGCCCCGGGTATCGCCGCAACATGTGAAGCGGCGTCGTCCACATTGGAATCACGGTGAGCGCAAGTCTCGTCGTGACACCATCCCGGCGGGCATGCTCTGACGCGAGGCGGGCGTGGCTGAGTGGTTGAGGCAACGGTCTGCAAAGCCGTTCACGCGGGTTCGATTCCCGCCGCTCGCTCCACGGCAGCTGGGGGCGCTGCCCGGACATCCGGTCCGACGATAATGCCACGTCGGACCGGGTTTCCATCCTTCCCGCGCTCGCTGGATACAGCCCAGAGAACGGCGGTCGCACTCCGACACGGGTTCATACAGTCCGCAGTTCGTCCGCAGCAGCCCGCGCACCGGCTTCCATGCCTTCGGCTACGACATCCAAATCGTCGGCGAACAGATGCCCGTAAGGTCGAGTGTCGGCATGGCCGTCTTGTGCCGAGCATCCGCTGCACCACGTTGATGTTCGCGCCCGCGCTGATTGGCAGCGACGCCGTCGTACGGAGTAGCCCGTGCATGCGGCACGAGTCCCCGAAGCTCGACCCGACGACGCCGCCACATCGAAAGGTGTGGCGCGAAAGCTACCACGCCGCAGTGGCTTCCGCATGATGATCGGCGAGAGCTGCCATGTACGGACCGTCGGCGATGACTGTCCCGACGAGCTTCTGATAGTCAGGATAGCCGTCCATCGATGGCGCCAGCACGACCGACCGCGTCGCCGGATCGACCGCCATCAACCCAGCGTCGAACAGTTGATGAAGGTCCGACCGCAGCAGTAGCCCCTCGTCCAAGTTGTGTGACTCGTGCACTGCGAAGGCGCGCAGGTGCGCGGCCTGCAATACCTTGGCGGGGCACGGACCGGTCACCGCGCACCGCACCTGATACCGCTCCAACAGCGCCTCGCGAAACTCCTTCTGCCCGTGACGAACTCGGACAAGCGCCTCCCTCCGACCGCCCCTCGGAGACTTCACGCGCGGCGCCGGGAGCGCCGGTACAGGCACTGAGAGCCCCTCCAGGACCTGGATCAACCCGTCGAGGTCGCACTTCCGAATCGCATTCTGGCGAGCGCGATCCAACAGCGACTCGACAGCGCCGAATGACAGTGCACCGTCCAGCGGCTGCCACTGTGCGCCATAGCTCGCGACATAGCGCGTAATCGGCACCTCGAGCCGAAACGGCTCGTCGAACTCGTTGCGGCAACGCCGACACAGATACTCCGAACCTTTGGTCTTCCGCGGCGCCTGACCGGTTCTCCTACACTTCGGACACACGAAGCGGACCTTCACCGCGGACCCGGAATCGATGTAGTCGATCCGCGAAACACCATGCACCACAGTCGAGTCCCGAAGGATGACCATGTCCCCGACCGTCACTTGAAGATGATTCGCTACACCACTGTCATAGACATAGGTGGAGCCGAGCACATCCGGATAGCCCTCGTTGCTCTCCCATACTCGACCATCCAACTTCGACAACAACGCCCACGCCCGCACTTGCGACCCTCCCGGCTGCCAGCGGCCCCGCGGACCGCGCTCCCGCCAAGAGTACGAAGCCGGTCCGACAATCACGGCCGGAAGCCCATTCATCGGGTGGTTGCCGAATTCGGCCGTACACGATCGAGAGCGCCCGGGCGGCGCTACGCGCCGTGCCGTTGGCTGGTGTCGGCTTAAGTGAGTCGTCCCCGGTCAGTAGAGGCCGGAGAAATCGTGTGGCACAACATGATTGCGGTCGGCGAGGGTGCCGAGCGTGTAATCGGGTAGCAGGCCGAAGTATTCGCCGCGGGTGACGGCGCTCCACTGCCGTGCCGCCGATGCGCGGGTCTTGTAGAAATTGACCATGTAACCGCCCTCGTAGAGGCGCAGCAGGCTGTAGCCGCCCGGATACTCCTTCACCGACGCGACTTCCAGAAATTCCACCGCGCAGGCCGAATCGGGGCGGGTGCGGCGGGTGCGGTGGGTATGTCCGGCGTGGTGCAGGAAGACGCCCGGCGCGCGGGTGTAGAGATCCTGGAGTTCGGCGCTGTCGGCGGCGTTCAGGACGAATGCGGGGCCCGCGAGCGCGGTGCGGCCGGATTCGGAGGTCACCGGGTGGTGGCCGAAGACGAGGGTGGGGCGGTCCGGGTCGGCGCGCAGCAGGTCCGCGAATCGGTCGAACTGGGGTCGTTCGATGCGGCCGCCCGCCGCGTCGAGGTCGCTGGTGTCGAGGCCGAGAATCCGCAGCCCGCCGATCTCGTGTGCCACGAGTTCCTGGCGGGGAAGGAAGACCTCGCCCCAGCAGTCGCGGTGCTCGGCCGGGGCGGGGGAGCAACCGGCGTACTCCTCGCCGGTGTGCGGGCGGTCGTGATTGCCGCGCACCACCAGGTAGTCGCGGCCCAGCGATCCCCACGAGTCGAGTCGGGCACGGACGGTGCGCGACTGGTCCGGGGTGGCTTCGGCGGTGAGGTCGCCCGCGAGCAGCAGCCGCTGAGCGTCGCGATCGGGGCGGCGCAGGTCATCGAGCAGGGCGGCGAGCATGACCTCGGGATACGGCGGCAGGTCCGGGAGAGCGCGGAATCCGGGCGGCAGCCCGCCCGCGACGAGGCCGCTGACCGTTTCGCCGAAGTGCACGTCGTTGGCCAGGGCGAGCGTGCGCAGCAGCCGTCCCGGTGGCGGGACCAGCGTGGTGAATTCCCCGGTGGTTTCCGGCGATCCGGGCGCGAGCGTGGTCAGGTTCAGCGCGGGCGTCGCCCGCACGCCCTCCGACCACGCCTCGAACCGGTAACGGCGACCGGGATCGAGTCCGTCGATCTCCGCGTAGTGGTACGGCGTGACCTCGGCGAGGTCGTGAATAGTGAGCGTAGGCGCGTCCGCGGCCGCGATCCTGACCTCGCCCGCGGTCGCCACCGGAACCGCCCTGCCGCTCGCGTCCGGTGCGACCGTTGTCCAGGTCAGCACCATCGAGCGATCGGTCACGGTGACCAGTTCCAGATCCGTCGCCGCGATCGAATCGGGCTGTGCCCGAGCGGAACCCGCGCCTAACCTCTCGGTCACCGGCAACAGCGCGGCCACGCCGAGTGCGCCGAGCAGGGTGCGCCGGGTAGGGCCGCAGCAGGTCATGCCGCGAGCGTACGGCACCCAACGCGCCTTTCGTCCGCACCGCGGGGCCGTGTATCCCTTTACCCGGGATTCGTGTCCGTATGCGCCACAGCGACAAACCTCACCTTCGTGGCGACCAGGCGGTGCGTGTCGGTGCCCCGCTCTATATTCGGTGCCGTGAGCACTCCGCCGAATACTCGAAAGACGATGATGCGCACACTGTCGACCCTGGCGATGCTGGCCGCCGCCTGCACCCTAGCGGCCCCCGCCCTCGCGCAGCCCCCGACCACCCTGGTCGTGCGCGCCGTCACCGGAGCCGACGATCTACCCGTCACCGGAGTTCGCGTCGGCGTCACCGGCTGCGCCCCGGGCCCCGTCCCCACCGAACTCGCCACCGGCCCCGACGGCGCGGTCACCGCCGTCGTCGCCGCGGGCTGCTATCAGGTCGTGATCGCCGAGGTCCCCTCCGGATGCAGTCTGGAGGGCGCCCCCGACACCCGAGTCCTGGTAGCCCCCGGCATCGCCCAAACCTCCACCTTCCGCTTCCACTGCGCCTGACCGACTACCTACCGGGCCGTGGCGTTCCTCGACTCGGGCCGGGTTGTATTACGGCGTGGTACGATGTATTACATGGCCACGCCTGAGCCTTTGCCGCCGACGGAAGTCAGTGTGCGTCAATTCGTGACTGATTCCGGGAGTGTCACCAGGGGACTCCGTGAAGGTAGGCAATTTGTGCTGACCATGAACGGCGAGCCATTGGCCGAGGTCACACCGATCCGCCGTCATCGCTTCGTTCCGACCTTCGCGGCTCAGGCCATGTTCGCCGTCGCGCCAACGCTCGACTACGACGAACTGCGCCGTGATCTGGATGCTGTCGTAGATGACGAGTTGTCCGAAGACCCGCTCGAAGGAACGGGTTTGTGAATCGCGCTTCACGAGGTGTGCTCGACACCGGCATCATCGCCGCGCTGGCGTTGTTCGATCCCACGCAGTTGCCGATCGAATCCGCAATCACGACGGTCACACTCGGTGAGCTGTCGCGCGGTCCCTACGCAACCGACGACCCGGTCGCCCGCGCACGCCGCATCGCCGTACTCCAACACGTGGAAGCGACATTTGGCGACGCATTGCCCTACGACAGCGAGGCTGCTCGGACCTTCGGCCTGATCTGCGCCGCTGTCTATGCGGCGGGCCGCCAACCGCGCCGCCGAGCCGCCGACCTGATGATCGCCGCTACCGCCGCCCGCAACGGCCTCCCGCTCTACACGACCAACCCGAAGGATTTCATCGGTGTGGAGGATCTCGTCGAAATCGTCCCGGTGATCCGCCCCGACGGTGCCACCGGCTGATCGAAGCCGGCCGGGTTCGCGCGTCTGCGAAGCTTGCTCTGGATCGCGGCAGGAGGGACGCGTCAGCGGTCAGCGTAGGATGCCCATTTCCTTGGCGTGTCGGACTGCGTCGCGGCGATTGGCGACCTGCAATTTGGTGAGGATCGCCGAGACGTGATGGTCGACGGTTTTCACCGAAAGATACAGTCGCTCCGCCAATTCGGCGTTGGTGAGACCGTCCTCGAGCAGTCGCAGCACCTCGATCTGGCGGGTGGTCAACCCCATCGGATTCGCCAATGTCGTCGCCTTGCGCGGGGCGGGAACGGCGCGGACCCCGTTCGCGCGCAGGTCGTAGCGGACTTTGGCGGCCACGGCATCCGCGCCGAGCCCGTCGAGAATATCCAGTGCCCGGCGGGCCGCGGTCGTGTCGCCCGAATCGATCAGCGCGAGGGCGACATCGTACGGTGTGGCGAGTTCCCCGAATGCCGCGGCGGCTGCTTCGTACTGTCCGGCCGACAGCAGGCGATACGGTTCGGCCACGGATTCCGCGTCGGTCCGTTCACCGATTCGCCCCAGCCACATGCCCAATTCGCCACGCGCCCACTCCAATCCCAGATCGGGCACGCTGTCGAACAAGGTCCGGCACCGGTCGAGGCGTTCATCGGCAACCCCCGTCAGCCAGATCCGCTCGACGATCGCCGCGGCGACCGGCAGCACTCGCACCGGTTCGCCGTAACGGCAGGCGAGTTCCCACGCATGGTCGATACCACCGTGGTCGTCCCCGCCGCGGCGTAGCGCGACCAGCGCCCGGATCAACAGTGGCCAACCGCGAGCCAGCGGTGCGCTCGGGCTGTCCAAGACCGAGTCGGCGTCGGCCAGTGCTCCCTGCCAATCGCCGGTGAGCAGTTTCAGCCGACTACGCGAACCCAGTTGCACCACGTGGCAGACGGGGAGGTCGTGTTCGACCATCAGCGGTAGGCAGGTATCGAGCAAGTCGGTCGCCGCGCTCAATCGCCGCTGCTCGACGTCGAAATAGGACAGATTCGTGTAGCCGCTGGAATACGTCTCGTCGATGTGCCGTGGACCAGCGGCGAGAAGTGCGAGTAGTCGCTCTCGCGCGACCGTCTCCCCGGCGAGTACCCCGCACCAGCCGCCGATGATCTCGACACGCGCCCGCAGCATCGGATCGCCTGTGGTACGGGCGATATCGCGGGCGCGGGCGAGCAGGCGCGTGGCACGGTCGAGTTGCGTCGATTGCCCGGCGAGGAACGCCTGCATGGCCAATGCGTGCCCGAGTTGCGGGAGAGTCGCGGGTTCGGGCGACTTATCGCGGTCCTCGAGAACCGCGATCGCCGCGGCCACATGGTCGTCGGCCACCGCACGATTCGAGTTGTACCATTCGTATATCGCCAGGGCGTGCAGGTCGGCGCTCACCGCCGGTTCCGAACGCATCGCCTGACGCAGCCGGATGGCATTGCGGCACACCATGATCGCGTCGTCGAGACGGTCGGTCAGGTAGTACTCCTCGGCGAGCAGTTCGAGGAGCTCGGCTTCCGTGGCCGGGGCCAGCTGGTGTTGTTCCAGTGCGAGCCGGAAGAATTCGGCCGCCTGGGTGTGCGCGCCCGAACGCGCGGACGCGCGCCCCGCCTCGGCGGCGGCTCTCGCGATCAGCCCCCGGTCGCCCGCGCCCAGCGCGTGATGGGTGAGCACGGCGGGATCCGGCTGTCCGGTCGCGTAGTGGGCCGCGATGAACCGGCGATGCAGACCCGGCTCGGCTCCGGGCGGGATCACGCTGGTGACGGCGAGGCGGCACAGGTCGTGCCGGAACGCCACCCCGCGAGCGTCGCGCTTGATGAGTTTGGCGCCGTCGAGGGCACGCAGCGCGGGCAGAGTGATACCGAGATCGGTGAGCAGGTGGTCGGCGATGGCGCCGGGCGCGCAGGTCAGCAGATGCAGGAGGTCCCAAGCGGCGGTGTCCAATCCGGCGGTCCGGGCCAGAATGGCGTCGCGGACGGTCGTCGGCAGGTCATCGGTGCGATGGTCGAGCATCTCGCAGACGAAGAACGCGTTGCCGCCCGTCACCCGATGCAGCCGAGCGGGATCGACGGGCCTGTCTCCGGCCAGGGCGGTCACCGCGTCCAGACTCAACGGCGGCACCGTGAGTGTGCTCGCATGCCGGGACCTCGCGATATCGCCGAGCAGCCCGCGTAGCGGATGGCTGAGGCCGACCTCGTCGTCGCGCGCTATCCCGATCAGCAGCAGGTGGGTCTGTCGCACTCGGCGCAGCAGGAAACGGAACAGGTCGATGGTGCCCTGGTCGGCCCACTGCAAATCATCGATGACCAGTACCGATGGTGTTACGCGCAGCGCGTCGAATACCGCAGCGAAAATGTCGTAGGACTGATCGCCAGTGCGCAGCAGCGTCCGGGTGGCGTCGTCGAACCGATGCGCGAGGTCGTGCAACGGCCCCAGCGGGCGCGGTGTGGACAGCGGATCGCACGCTCCCCAGAGCACGCGCTCGTCCGCACTCCGGCGCTCGAGGAAGGTCTCCACGAATGCGGTCTTGCCCGCCCCGGATTCGCCGCACACCAGAACTGCCCCACCCTGCCCGCCGCGTGCCTCGTCCGCCCGGGTGGCCAGCTCTCCGAGTTCCCTCTCGCGCTCGGTGAGCATCACATTCCGCATGCTACCAGCGCATATACGTCAGGAACAGCGGAGTTACCGACTCGGCGAAAGCGGTGAGATCCCAAAATAGGGAATCGTCCCCCATGAGATTCGTTTGCCGATGACCGAACGTAGAACTTGCCGATCGCGACCGCGTCGGTACTCACGGCAACAGGAGAACGAATCATGAAGCGCTTCCTCATCGAGCGGGAAATCCCCGGTGCGGCCGACCTCACCACGGCGGACCTCGCCGCCATCGCCGAGAAGTCCAACGCCGCGATGACGTCCTTGGGCGTCCCCTACCGATGGATCACCAGCTACGTCGCGGGCGACAAGATCTATTGCCTGCACGAGGCCGAGGACCCGGACGCCATCCGCGAACACGCCCGCCGCGGCGGCTTCCCGGCCGACCTCGTCGCGGTGGTGGCCGACGAATTCGGCCCGCACACCGCCACCGAAAGCTGACCCCGGACGATTTCGAAGGAGACGACGACGGTGGAGGTTCCCGTAGTCGCGGGTGCGGTCGCGAGTGCGGTCTTCGCCTCCAGCACCCTGCCGATGTTGGTCAAAGCGCGCCGCACCAGGGATGTTCGCTCGTACAGCCCGAGCAATATCGCCCTGGCCAACATCGGCAACCTGGTCTACATGATCTACGTCCTCGACCTGCCGCCGGGACCGATCTGGGCCCTACATCTGTTCCACACGATCAGTTCCGGTTTGATGCTGGTGTGGTATGTACGCTACGTCGTTCTGGCGGAAAGGATTCCGCGAGATACGGCAACGGAATCCTGACCGCACCGGATGGTTGCCGTAGGTGCCTGTGTTGGTGAAATCTCTTGGAATGGACAAGACGGTCGAGTCTTCGGTGTTCGAAGCGGTCGGCAAGGTTGAGCCCGAGCCGATCCGTGAGCACTGGGTGATTGTCGCGGACAAACGCTATCCGCCCAAGCAGGTGTATCAGCTGATCACCGGGTTGCCGCGCTCGGCGTTCACATCGCACCGAGCCCTCTCGGAGTTGCGTCGGTTGGGGCTGTCCACCAGTGTCTACACCCCGCCGCGGACCGAGACTGTCCGCGCGGACGCCGCCGAGGGGCCCAGCGGCAGCGATGAATTGGCCGAGTCGTTCGCAACGCTGTTGCGGTTTCTGACCGACCGCGACCTGACAGCGCGCCTCGCCGCCGCGGCCTGGTCACGAGACGAGGCCGTATAAAGGACCCTCCACACTTCGAGGGGATTGACACCTCCCGCAGCGCCTCATCCTGTGAATGGGTGTTGTCATCTCGCGTCATCGACGCGGGCTGACCGACTCAACATGAGAGGCTCCGACCGGCATTCGCGCTGGTACGGAGCCTTTCGTATCTGTGCCCTCGGCAGGACACGCAAAACATGGGCAACTGGAAAACGCCTGGTCATCGCGGGTTCCTATCCGATCTGACGATCACGGTCTGCCGGTACGGATAGGTCTCTGGTCCCATGTTCGATGTGCCCACGGCGGGGCACATCGAACATGGGAACGCGATTGACCTGATGTCTCTCGCTGGGCAGCTGGTGGTGGAAGCTGATTTCTCGCTGGCGGAGGTCTACAGCCTTTCGAGCTTGATTGCCAGGTTGGGCCTTGGAACCGGGCGGGGGAGCGGAGCGCGGCAGGACGGGCGGGTTCGCTCAGGTAGTGATTCGGCCGATCCCGGGGGCAAAGCGGCCGGTGGTGGCCAGATAGTTGCGGTAGTCTGCGCCGTGGACGCGGGTCAGGTAGGGCTCCTCGACGATCCGGACCTGCAGTTCGATCATGGCCACGAGCAGGACGAATCCGACGATAGCCATGAGGTTTGGAATGATCAGGGTGATCCCGGCGGCGAAGACGAGCATGGCGGTGAAGATCGGGTTGCGCACCAGCCCGAACACTCCGGTGTGCACGAGGGTGGTTGTTTCGGTGTCGTCGACGCCGATGCGCCAGGAATCGCCCATTTGGTCTTGCGCATAGAGCGTCGCGGCGATCCCGGCGACCGCCAGCGCGACGCCGAGCGCCTGAACCGGTGTGGCGGTCAGGGCCGCTATGGGTGCGAGTAGCCCGGTCAGCTGCAGTAGCGCCGCGGCCACGCCGACGGCGATGGCAGCGATGAAGCCGACTCCGGCGAACCACTCCAGCGAGCCGGGGCGGCCGCTGACTCCACGGAATCCGGTCGATCCGGTGTGTCGGTGCTGGCGCCAGCTGCGCCACCCGAAACCCAGTACTCCGAAGATCAGATACAGGGCCAGCGCCCACCAAACCGTCATGGTGTTTCTCCTCGTTTCAAGCAGAGGTCGTAGCAGTAGTCGTGGGGTCGGTGCCGGATGGCCTGTTGTGTAGCGCCTACCAGGTTGTTTTCCGGCACTGCTCGCTGCCGTGCCCAGGTTCGATCTGCACCGTGGCGTGGCCGAGGTGATAGGACTCGGCTAGTAGCTGTTGGGCCGCGCGCAACACGGTGTCGGCGTCGGCGTCGGGGTTGGTCACCAGGTGCGTGGAGGCGACTTCCATGCCAGGGGTCAGGGTCCACACGTGCAGGTCGTGTACCTCCTCGACGCCGTCGAGGCCCTGCAAGGAGTGTTCGATCTGGGCGAGGTCAAGCTCGGCGGGCGCGTGCTGGAACAGGATCCGCAGAGCTTGGCGGCCCAGGTGGAACGCGCGTGGCAGGACGAACAGTCCGATGGCGACGCCGATCGCGGGGTCGGCGTAGCGCCAGCCGAAGATGATGGTGATCAGGCCACTGGCCAGCACGCCGAGTGAGCCGAGCATGTCGGCCATGACTTCCAGGTACGCACCGCGCACGTTGAGGCTGTCCTTGGCGCCTTCGCGCAAGATCAGCATGCTGATCACGTTCATCAGCAGGCCGACTACCGCGACGACCGCCACGGGCAGGCCGGGTACCTCCGGCGGATCCGACAGGCGCCCGACGGCTTCGTAGAGAACCCAACCGGCAACGCCGAACAGCAGGATCGCGTTGAACAGTGCGGCAAAGACCTCGGCGCGATACATCCCGAACGAGCGTGCACCGCCGATAGTGGCGTGGCGGGCGATCAAGATCGCCACCAGCGCCATCGTCACCCCGAACACATCGGTGAACACGTGCGCTGAATCCGACAACAGTGCCAGCGACGAGGTCGAGAGCCCGACCACGACCTGCGCGACGAAGGTGACCAGGCCCAGACCGATCACGATCGCGAGGCGGATGGTGTAGCGACTCGACGCGCTGCCCTGATCCGGATTGCTCGATCCGTGACTGTGCCCGTGTCCCGCGCCCATCGGACGACCTCCCTCGTTGCTGTGGTGAACTCCCCGTCCAGGCACTCATGCCTGACTCGTAAATAATAACATGCGCATGTGCGCATGTGTATCTCTATTTGGCCGACCCGTGGATGACCCACCGCTGTTTGCTCGCTGTACCGCCATAAACGTTGCCGATCAACGAGGCATCATCCGGCCACTGCCGAAGCTGCGGATGGCCTGGATCATCGAGTGCTCCGCGAGAAACGCACAGAATCAACCGGCTGCGTTCGGTGAGGGGCGATGACAGTGGTGCAGCGTGTCCACGCCTGCACGACCTGCTCGGTGGGATGACCGATGGTGGCAGGCTCGATCGGTGGGCCGCTGTCGAGCAGCCCGTGACGGTGGCAGTACTCGTCGTTGAAGATGGTGTCGAAGTAGCGGTGGGGACCATCGGGGAAGACGGCCGCGATTCGGGTATCAGCTGAGTGATTCCCTGCTGCCCAACCCGCGACGAGCGCGACGGCGCCTACGCTCCAGCCTCCGGTGGCGTGGTGGGTGCCGGCCAGTGCGCGTGCGGCCCAGACAGCTTCGGCCGGTGCGACCCAGTGCACTTCGTCGAACGCGGCGTAGTCGACGTTGCAGGGGTAGATACTCGAGCCCAGCCCGCGCATCAAGCGGGTCCCCGCAGGTTGCCCGAATATTGTCGAGGCGATGGTGTCGACCCCGATCAAGCGCATGTGTGGATGGAATCGGCGCAGCACTCGCGCGATCCCCGCGGAGTGTCCGCCGGTGCCGACCGAGCACACCAGCACGTCGACGCGACCCAGCTGGGCGACCAATTCCAACGCCAAGGAGTCATAAGCATCGACGTTGTCGGGATTGTTGTACTGGTTCGGGCACCAGGCCGTGGAGTCGGCGTCGAGGAGTTCGGCGACCCGGTCGCATCGCGCAAGTTGCCATCCGCCGCTGGCGTGTGGCTCGGTGACGAGTTCGATCCGGGTGCCGTACGCGGCGAGCATGCTGCGCATCAGCGGCTCCATGCCTGGATCGGTGACGAGGGTGACCGGGTGTCCGAAGAATGTGCCTGCCAGCGCCAATCCCAATCCGAGGGTTCCGCTGGTGGATTCGATTATCCGTGCGCCTGGCAGCAATTCGCCGCGGGAGCGGGCGCGCTCGACCATGTGCAGGCCGGGCCGATCTTTCATGCCACCTGGGTTGGCCCCTTCGAGTTTCGCCCAGAACCCGCGCCCGCGCGGGGCCAGCGGTGGACCGATCCACAAGACCGGGGTGTTTCCGACCAGCGCGTCCGGCCGGAGGCAGCGTGCGGCCGTGGTGAGCAGGTTGGCGGGGGTGATTCGCAGTTCGTCGAGCAAAGCGTCGTCCATGAAGGTTTCCGTTCTGTTCGCCAAGAGCGTGTGACCGGCAGCGACCACTGGCCGACAGCAACTGATGCGTCGGCCTGGTGCTTGCCTGTCAGCAACGGCGGATACAGATTCGGATCAGACGTTCGGGGCCGCTTTGGACACGAACTGTGCTCGACCGCGGCGGACCGCGTAGCTGCGGCGTAGGCCACGGGTCGGTCCCGAAAAGTGGGTCAACCTGGTCGAGCATTCCGGGGCCGGTCTCGTCGGTGCGGGTCAGTACAGCGTCCGCCCGGACCCCGTTGTAGGAGCAATGGGTCGAGCCGCCGTCGAGATCGGTGTGCCTGCAGGCGGATTCGGTGATCGCATCCGATTCGGATGGGTCGACAACGAGGTGGCGATGACCGGTGGCGACAATGTCGCGAGATTCGAGTAGCCGACAATCAGCGATACCCGATGCCAGGACGACGCCAACAAGAATGAGCACAACGGCGCACCACATACCCGGAACGCGCACCCTGTTCCTCACGGCAGCCGATCGTACGCCGACGTGATCTTGAAAGCGGCAGACACATCGTCGCGGCGGCATGCCGCAATCAGTGGAGTGCGCCGCCACAACGATCGGGTCGTCTTCGCTGCCTCGCCAGACGCCGGGACCGGGCTCGCAAACCGGTGAGGCTGCGAGCCCGGTCGATTCGGGCACCTGATCAGATGCGCACGGCTTCTGGTATCAGTTCGTCGTGGTGTTCGGTGACTGTGTCTGTCCCGACGTGCCACACGGTGGCAGTGGCGATGTCGAAGAACAACCCCGCGATATGCACCGCGCCGGTGGCCGCTGCGGCCGCCACGACAGGGTGTTGGCGGGCGGTCGCGACCTGGACCGCGACGTTGACCATGCTCAACTGGTCGCGCGTATCGAATCCTGCCGCTGCGGCCGCCGCAGCGACCGGATGCCCGACAAGGTAGGCCTGCAAGCTGGGCCGAGCGTGGTCGAGCCACTCGCGGATGCTCGCAGACACCGGAGCGTCGTTGAGCAACGCGCTCATCGCGCCGCACCCGGAATGTCCGCAGATGATGATCGAGGAGACAGCCAATTCCTCGACCGCGAAGGCCAAGGCCGCTTCGACGGAGGCGTCGGCGTTCTCGGCTGGGATCAGGTTGCCGACGTTACGGACGGTGAACAGGTCACCGGGACCACTGTGGGTGATGACATTGGGAACCACTCGCGAGTCGGCGCAGGTCAAGAACAGCGAGGTGGGGGCTTGACTGTCGCGCAGTTCGTTGAGGTGAGCGCGCACTACCGGTGCTTGTCGGCGGTGGTAGCGCGAGATGCCGTCGAGCATGGGTCGCAACGGCCCAGATGAGAGAACAGGTTCGGTGGCCGTGTCGGTGTGCTGCCAGGCTTTCCATGGTTCCAGACCGCGGGCTTGCGCCGCGGCGGCGCGCTGAGGCGGCCCCTGGGTGGTGGCCGAGAGCGTGTCGGAGCCGAGTTCATCGATGAGGACGGTGCCGCCGGCTTCGCGGTGGCGGCGCTCCCATTCATGGAGCACCTCCGAGGCAGCGTGGTCGATGAAGTCGACAGTCAGTTCGACGGTGACATCGGCACCTTCGGGCACGGAGTCCAGCACAGTCGAAAGTTTCGGCAGCGACAGGAAGCTGCATGTTCCTTCGATGACGACCCGCCAGCGCCGCGAATCCGGGTCACCGACCGGTTCGGCGTGAATATCCGCACGGGAGGCGCGCCAGACGACCAGGGCGATCGCCACGATCAGACCGATCAGCACACCTTCGAGAAGGTTGAGGAACATCACTCCGGCCACGGTGATCAGGTAGACCCACAGGTCGCCGGTACGGCGCGCGAGGCGGATATGAGCCAGCTTGACCAGCTGGATACCGATGACGATCAACAGCCCGGCCAGAGCGGCTTTGGGGATCTGCTGCACGATGCCGGCCAACAGAACCGAGAACAACAGAATCCAGACGCCGTGCAGGATCGTTGATGCCTTACTCTTCGCGCCCGCCGCGACATTGGTCGCGCTGCGCACGATGACACCGGTGATCGGCAGGCCGCCGAGCATGCCGGAGGCGATGTTCGCCGTGCCCTGGCCGACGAGTTCGCGGTTCAGATCGGTCCGCGCACCGGAGTGCATCTTGTCCACCGCCACGGCCGAGAGCAAGCTTTCCACGCTCGCGATCAGCGCCACGGTCAATACGCCGGTAGCTACTGCCAGCCACTTGCCTTCGGGCAGCGTCGGTAGTGCGATCGCGTCGAACAAGGATCCGTTCATCACGATTCGCTCGACACCCAGCGGCGCCACCAACGACACCACAGTTGCCGCGACCACGGCGACCAGTGCACCGGGAATTCGTCCCAGTGCGCCGGGTACCTTCTTCCAGGACAGCAACGTCACGATGACGATGAGCCCGATCACCAGGTCTGCCCAGTGCAGGCGCGTCAGCTGAGTGGGCAGCTGACTGAGGTTCTGCCACACCGAGCTTCGCGATGTCCCGCCGAGCAGGACATGCACCTGCTGCAGGGCGATCGTGATACCGATTCCCGCGAGCATGGCATGCACGACGACGGGGGAAATCGCCAACGCCGCACGGGCGATTCGGCTGAGCCCGAACAGAATCTGCAGCACGCCGGCAGCGACGGTGATCGCACACGTGACCTGCCAGCCGAATTTCGCGACCAGTTCGGCCACGACGACGGTCAGTCCGGCTGCCGGGCCGCTGGCCAGCATCGGCGAGCCACCGACCGCGCCCGCGACGATGCCGCCGACGACCGCGGCGATCAGACCGGCCATGATCGGGGCGTCGGAGGCGATGGCGATCCCGAGTGACAACGGCAACGCCACCAGGAACACCACGACCGAGGCGGGCAGATCATGGCGCAGGACACCACGGAGCCGATCGCTCAGTGGTGGTTGTGGAGCTGGTAGGTCGCCTGCGCGCTCGGGCGCCTCGGCCTGGGACATGATTGTTTTCCTCCACCGGTGTCGGTCTACTGGCCGTCGACGGTGTGCCGTCGTCGGACGAGAGTGAGGGCTGATCGGTACAACGCCCACGGGGCTGCTCGAGGTCCGACGGGCGGATGGTTCCCTGCCGGGGGAAGTCATCGGCCCGTCGGACATGTGCCTACCTTGATGAGGGGAAGCGGCACGAACGGGAACTCTAGGACCAGGCCCGCTGCGGCGACCGTTGCCCACGTCACAATCCAGCTATCTCTAAGCCACTTCTCAGAAACAACTATGCTGCATAGTACTTAGCTGGTCGTAGAACTGGGCCGGGTCCCAATGGTCGGTGTGGATCCCGCATCGCCGATCAGCGATAGTTGATCGGTGGGTGTCTGCATGATTGCCACCTGGTCGCGCGGTGCAGCGACCATCGTCGAACTCCCGGGACGGTCGATCGACGGCAGTCAGGACGCACAGAGAGGCGAGATGATGAACGGACTGGGCACTCTGGAAGCCCGAGTGATGGACGTACTGTGGGACACCACCGAAGCGCTGACGGTGCGTGACATCCTCGAGCGGCTTCCCGACCCTTATGCCTACACCACCATCCTGACGGTCCTTACCCACCTGCACGAGAAGGAGTGGGTAGTGCGCGTCATGCACCGGCGGGCGTATCTGTACCGGCCGACGCGCTCACGTGCCGAAGCAACTGCCGAGGTCGTGCGCGGGATCATCGACTCCAGCAACGACCCCGAATCCGTGCTGCTACACCTGGCTTCCATCGTGACCGAGTCCGAATCCGAAGCGTTCCATCGGGGGCGTACCCGTCCGGCGAAGCGGTCGAAGAAATGATCATCGCCTTGGGAGCGACGTGGGCTGCGGCAGTCTTGGCACTCGCCGCACCGACCCTCTTGCACCGGATAACCCCGTCGATGAATCCCCGCGCTGCGCTCGGGTGCTGGCTGGCCTGCCTCGCTGCGGTAGTCGCACTGGGCGCGGTCGCGGTGATCGCGGCAGTGTGGCCCGGGCATGCGCCAGGCGTTGGCCTGGCAGAAGCGGCCCTGCGATGTCTGACCCGGGTCGTCCACGCGGTGCCGGTTTGGGTGAACGATCCGTTGACTGCCACCGGGCTGGCAGTGGTCGCCGCCTTGGCTATTCGCGTCGCGCGCAGTGCGCGGCGACATGCCCGTGCCGGAGCGCGGGTGCGCGCCTACCACCGCGATGTAGTCAGCGTGGTTGCTCGTCCGGGCAACGAGGAGATGCCCGTTATGTGGCTCGACCACCCGAAGCCGATGGCTTACAGCGTCGACGGCAGGCCGGGAATGGTCGTAGCCACCGAGGGATTGGCGCGCAAGCTCAACGATGGTCAGCGGCGGGCCGTGCTGGCGCACGAGTATGCCCACCTTCGTGGCGGCCACCATCGTCTGATTAGAGGTTGTGAAGTTCTGGCCGCGGCGCTGCCCTGGATTCCGCTGTTCGCCAGCGCGCCGAAAGCAGTGGCCGCTTTGGCCGAGTTCGCTGCCGACGACTCCGCTGCGGCCACCACCAGTCCCGCGACGATCCGTTCAGCTCTCTGCGCCGTCGCGGAAACGACCGGTGGTCAGCAATCTGCCACGCTGTCACTGGGGGGACAGGTCCTGCAGCAACGTCTGCAGCGATTGGAGCCATCGACCCAGCCGCAGCGATCGTCGCGGTGGATAGCGGTGAGCCTGTATCCCGTGTTGGCCGCGACAGCCGCGCCGACCGGCGTCCTCGCCTGTGCCGCAGCCGCTTGCCTGCTCGTGTCCTGACACCGAACTGGACGTCGAGGAACAACTATGTAGCATAGTTTTCGGCGCCGGGTCATCGCCCGCGCCGCGCGGCGACGACTGCCTCCGCGGAATGCGTACAACTCGGGAGGCCGGAATGGTTGGACGGACCATCGTTGTCGCACTGCTGGCAGCTTTGGCGGTGGCGCTTCCGGTCGGCCCGGCGAGTGCTCACAGCCAGCTCGACAGCTCGATACCGGCGGCCGGGGCCAGCGTCGACTCCCCTCTGACAATGATCGAATTGACGTTCAACCAGCAGATCGGGACCGCATTCGCCACCGTCGGACTAACCGACAGCAGCGGCACGAGCTGGGCCGCCCAGGTGTCGAAGGTCGAGGGCGAAACGGTGCGTGTCGCGGTGAGTCCGACGATGCCACCGCAGCAGTACACCGTGGCATACAGAGTGGTCTCCGATGACGGACATCCCATCACCGGCTCCTACGACTTCACCTACACCGCCGCGCCGACGGCCTCGACCGGAGTCGCGCCGGCAGATGCGCCGTCGAACATGGGTGCTGGAACTGGCGAATCTTCGGCTATGTCACCATCGTCGGGTGAACTCCCGTGGCCGCTGATCGGGATACTGATTGCCCTGGTCATCGGTGGCACGGTCGTGACGCTACGTGCCAGCAAGCGATCGCAGCGCTGAGACGTTCGACGTGAATCTGGCCACCATGACTGTGTCGGACCTGCTCGCCACGTCGATCCATGTGCCCGACTCGGCACCGTCGGTCGGTTCGATGCTGGCGTGGAATCCACAGCCGGTTCCTGTCCTTCCCGCGCTCGCGGTAGCAGCTGCCGTGCTCTATCTGGCCGGCCTGGCGCGGCTGCGCCGGTTGCGGCGGCCCTGGCCGTGGTGGCGCACCGCGTGCTTCCTCGGCGGGTGCCTGCTGCTGGCGGGAACGACCGGCCTGGGTATCGAAGGCTATGGATACCAGTTGTTCAGCGTCTGGATGTTCCAGCATCTGACGCTGTCGATGACGATCCCCCCGCTGTTGGTGTGGGGCTGTCCTGGCCTGATGTTGCTGCGCGCGACACCGCACCACGGGCTCGGACGGCTCGTCCTCGTCGGGGCGGTGAGCGGATTGCGTAGCCGCACCGCGCGACTGATGTTGCATCCTGGATTCACCATCCCGCTGTTCTTGTTCAGCTACTACGGGATCTATCTGACGCCGGTGTTCGACGCTGTCGGGTCCACGGCCGTCGGTCACCAAATGCTCGAACTGTTCTTCCTGCTCAGTGGCTTGTTGTTCGTCGTGCCAATCCTGTCGGTCGGTCCACTGCCCATCCGCCAGACCAACCTAGGGCGATTCTTCGACCTGTTCGTGGAGATGCCGCTGCACGTGTTCTTCGGCGTCATCTTGATGATGGGGACCACTCCGATTGTGGAGCTGTTCGCTGATCCGCCGCCGGATTGGGGAATCGACGCGATGCGCGACCAATATTTGGCGGGAGCGCTCGCGTGGTCCTACGGCGAACCGGTCGCGCTCGTCGTGGTCATCGTTTTCGCGATTCGCTGGCGGCGCGACGAATTGCGCGAGAACGCCGTCGCCGACCATCGCGCCGACCTTCTCGGCGACGCCGAACTGGCCGCCTACAACGCCTTTCTCAAGAACCTCCATCCGACTACCGCCTCGCACACCGGCGATACGCCAGCCCACTCCATTCCTGTCGGCTCGACAGCACAAGGGAACATCGAATGATCAACAAATCTAGACCCCCGGCAGGCAACAGGAAACGCGGCTCTCGCGCGGTCAAGAAAGCCGCAGTAGGGAAGGTCGCTCGCAAACAGCCACCGTGGCCATTGATCGGGGCGACGGCAGCCATCATCGCGTTGACCGCCGGACTCGCCTGGCATTACGTGCCCAAGTACCGCGAGTACACCGAAGCCCAGCGCTACGTTCCCGGCACCAGTCAGCCGGACCCCTCCGATCGCATCGACGGAGTCACCAAGCAGGAATACCCGGCTGGCAGTCACGTCCGCGCGACCCAGCGCGTCGCCTACGATCAGTCCCCGCCGTTCGGCGGCCCGCACGACCAGAGCTGGGCAACCTGCACAGGCGAGGTATACGCAAGCCCGATCCGCAGCGAGAACGCCGTCCATTCGCTCGAACACGGCGCCATCTGGGTCACCTACAACCCCGATCGTCTCGACACCGAGGACCTCGCCGCATTGCGAGACGAGGTAGACGGCAAGCCTTACATGCTGATGTCGCCCTACCCGAACCTGGATTCGCCTGTGGCGCTTCAGTCGTGGGGGCGTCAGCTCAAACTCGACAACGTCGACGACCCCCGCATCGCGCGGTTTGTCACGGCCTTGCGGCAGAATCCCAACACCCATCCCGAACCGGGTGCCAGTTGCGCCACCCCCGGGGCCGGTTTCAACCCCGACGCGCCGCCCCCGTTCGACCCGGCCCCACCGGGACCCGATGCCGTCCCGCTCAACCCGGCCGGTAGTGGTTCCACCAATCCGTCCGGAGGTCGACGGTGACTTCTGAGCCCAAATCGGTGTCGGCCGCACCCGAGCGGTCCCGATCCACCTCGATCATGGTCGCGGTGGTAGCCGCCACGCTGCTTGTGGGTCTGCTGGCCGGATTCTGGGCGCGCGGCATGGTGGTTACGGACACGTCGGAGCCAGCGCTCGATGTCGTCGATGTGGGGTTCGCTCAGGACATGGCTACGCATCACGATCAAGCTGTCGAGATGTCGGCGATGGCGTTGACGCAAGCGGTCGACCCCGAGGTCCGGACATTGGCCTTCGATGTCCTGACGAGCCAGCAGAGCCAGCTGGGGATGATGCGCGGCTGGCTGATGCTGTGGGATCGGCCGGTGGCCTCCGAGCAACCGATGCTGTGGATGAGCACGCCGGATGCGCATACGCCAGGATCGGCCCATCAGATGCCGGAGCAGAAGTCGATGAGAATGCCAGGAATGGCGACAACCGAGGAACTCGCCGACCTGCGAAGGACTCGCGGTACAGACTTCGACACCCGGTATCTGCAACTGTTGCTGCGCCACCACGAGGGCGGCGTGACGATGGCGCGGACGGCGCGCGACAACGCAACGATCCCTGCCGTCGCGGCACTGGCCAAACAAATCGATAACGCACAGACCGCCGAATCTCGAACCCTCCGTGACATGCTCGCGCAACGCGGTGCACCCGCGCTGCCGATGAATTGAGTTCTGCAACAAGCCTGGGTTCTGTCCCGAAGCCGGTCGCGGAATGGTCACGGCCAGGTACAGTTTGTGTCACGTCGTAGCAACAGCCATCGGTGTCACCTCGCCCGTGAACCCGCCTCACGACAACTCTGATCGACGTAAGGAAAAGTTGTGCCCCACCATCGCGTGACCTCTGGTTCCATTCCCGTCAAGGACCTGCTCGGTGATGTCACCGTCGAGCGCGTGGCTCGGCATCGCACACCTGACAGCTCTACTGACAGGTTCAAAGGGGTAGCGGGTGTCGCGGTGGCCGCAGGTGCCCTGCTCGGCACGATGGCGCAGGCAGCTCCGGCAATGGCGGCATCGACAGACCAAGGGGCCGAAGGGGTTTCGGACTCGGTCGAACTTCCCGACCTGGTTGCGCCCGCCCCGGCGCCGGTCGCTGCCCCATTCGGGTTGGCGGGCCTGCCCGCGGAACTCGCCGGACCGCTAGCCCAGGCCGAGCAGGCCATCCAGGATTTCCAGAAGATCTCCCAGCCGGTGGCGCCCCCGGTTGCGGCACCCGCGGTTCTTCCCGTCGGCGGAGAGATCAGTTCCGGATTCGGCAGCCGCTGGGGCGCGTTCCACTACGGTGTCGATATCGCCGACTCGTTGGGCACCCCGATCCGCTCCGCGATGGGCGGAACCGTCATCGAAGCCGGTCCCGCGTCCGGATTCGGCCAATGGGTACGGGTGCAGCAGGACGACGGCACCATCGCGGTGTACGGACACATCAACGACTACTACGTGCAAGCCGGAGACCGAGTCGACGCCGGTGACGTGATTGCCTCTGTCGGCAACCGCGGCCAGTCCACAGGTCCACACCTGCACCTCGAGATCTGGGACGAGAACAGCAACAAGATCGATCCTGTCGCGTGGCTCGCCGGCAACGGCGTTCTCACCGAGCAGCGTTGGGGCGCCGACTGATCCGCCGCCTCGGTAGGTCCGATCGATCGCCATGAGCAGCCGTAACGGCTTGCATTTCGGCCCTGTGAAAACGATCAGCCACCGAGTGCTAGGCGCACGTGTGATTCCTTCCCCGGCGCCGATCGAACAAGATCCAATCTACTATGCATCATAGTAGATGCCTGTAGCGACATCTCAGTGGACCCAGCGGGGAAGTTCCTTATGGTGTTCGACCAGCGGGGCTACACCTGGGTCTCGAGGATCCAGCACACGCCTGCGGTGTCACGGGGGCTGGGCGGTTCGCCTTCAGCGGTTTCGAGCAGTGCGCGCAAGTGGGATTCGAGAGTGGTGAGCTCGGCGATCTGGGCTTGGACGTGTTCGAGGCGGTCGTTGAGCACGGTGCGAACGTGTCCGCAGGGTTGTTCGCCGGTGTCGTGGATGGCCAGGATCTGGGCGGCTTCGCGCAGGGACAGGCCAGCGGATTGGGCGCGGCGGATGAAGTGCAGGCGGGTGACGTGGGCGGTGGTGTAGTCGCGGTATCCGCTGGGGGTGCGATCGGGTTCGGGCATCAAACCTTGGCTTTCGTAGAACCGGATCGTCTTGGTGGTGACACCGCTCGCGGCGGCGAGTTCGCCGATCTTCATTGCATGCCTCCTCGATGTCGAGCCTACGGACCGCCTCGCAGGATTTTGCGTGGCTAGGATCGCTGTGTGATCGCCGCCCTGCCCCAGCGACGCCGCGCCGGTTTCCTCCGGCTCGCGGTGATGCTGGCGGCGTTGGTGGGTGTGGCGCTGATCCAGGGCGCGCAATGCCATGCCGCGTCGATGGCGGGAATGACCATGCCGACCATCGGGACGTTCGCCACCGGCCCGTGCGGGCCCATCACCGCCGACGCCGATCCCGGCGATCATCACGATACGGCGGCCGCCCCGATACAGGATCAGCCCACCGTCATCGCGGATGACCTGATGGCCGCCCCCGACGATCACCAGACCGAGGCTGCACCGGCGGCGGGGCTCGCGATGGCATGCCTTGCAGTGTTCCTGGCACTGCTGACAGTGCTGGCGATCGCAGGCTCGCTGCGACGAGCCCTGCTCATCGGGCGCTATCACCAGCCGCCGAGTCCGGTTCTGCGCTCTGTGCTGCCCAGGCCTCCCAGCCTGGCCGAATTGTGCATCCTGCGGACATGACCACTGTGCGCTCCACGTCCCTCGCCTAGCGATGGGACGATCCCGTGCTGCGTCGCCGACGCCACGGGAGTGCCTGTGCACGTGTCGTTCTCCCTGATACGCAGGAGTGTCTTTCGTGAACCTTGTTCCTGTCCTTGTCACCGGCTTGTTCGCCGGTGGCGTGTCCTGCGCCGCCGTGCAAGGCGGCCTGCTGGCCGGGGTGATCACCCGGCAGCGACGTGCGGCGACCACCGAATCGGGTGGTTCGCGTGTCGCGGCGAGCACCCGACTGGGTGACGACCTCGCCCCGGTCGGCGGATTCCTCGCCGGAAAACTCGTCTCCCACGCCGTGCTCGGGGCGCTGCTGGGAGCGCTCGGTGGGGCTGTCGAATTGTCGGTGAGCGCCCGGACATGGCTGCAGATCGGCGCCGGGGTGCTGATCGTCGTTTTCGGGCTCGCCCAACTCGGTGTGCCCGGATTCCGGCGGATCGTGATCGAGCCGCCCGCGTCGTGGATGCGCGTGGTGCGCGACGGCGCCCGATGGCAGTCCGCGGCGGCTCCGGCGCTGCTGGGGGCGTTGACTGTGTTGCTGCCGTGCGGGGTCACTCTCTCGGTGGAGGCGTTGGCGTTGGCCTCGGGCTCGCCGTGGTGGGGTGCGGCCACGATGGCGGTGTTCGTCGTGGGCACCGGGCCGTTGTTCGCGCTGCTCGGCTACGCCGCCCGCGTCACGGCCACCGCGTGGCGGGGCCGGTTGGCCGCGCTGACCGGCGTGCTGGTCCTGGGTATGGGTCTCTACACCCTCAACGGTGGCTTGGAACTGGCCGGATCTCCACTGGCCGCCGCCCGCATCGCCGAATCACTCGGCTCACCCGTCCCGGCCGCCGACCCGACCGGCGCGGTCATCGCCGACGGGATTCAAACCGTCACGGTCACCGCCCGGACCGGCGCCTACAGTCCAGCCAACATCGCAGTCCAGGCCGGGCTGCCGACGACGTTGGTCGTGCAGACCAACGGCACCCAGGGCTGCATCCGATCGCTGGTCATCCCCAGCCTCGACATACAGAAGATCTTGCCCAGAACCGGCCAGACGCGCATCGAGCTCGGGTTGCTGGCGCCGGGCCGGTTGGACTACGCCTGCGGCATGGGCATGTACACCGGCCACCTCACCGTCAACTGAGAGGAGACGAAAACCCATGAAAACTCACACGTTTCAGGTCTATGGCATGCATTGCGGCAGCTGCGCGTTGCTCATCGACGACACCCTCGCCGACCTGCCCGGCGTCCGCGACACTCGCACATCCAAGAAGTCCGGCCTGACTACCGTCGAGCTCGACCCAGCAGTGATGGCGCCGCAGCAGGTCGTCGCCGCGATCGCCGAACTCGGCTATACCGCCACCCTCACCCCGCACTGACCTCCTGGTGCGGGTGCAGGACTTGACCTTCCACTCGACTGGAATGTTTAGCATCCCTGCGGCCCGCTACCGGCGAGACTCCCATCGGCGACGGGCCACGCCACGGCGGCACCGGACGCCCCACGGCAACCGGAACGAACCTAATGCAAAGGAGGTGACCGTGATGAACCCGCTGAAGATGCTCTGCGACTGGATGTGCGCAGTGATGGGTCCTTGCTGTCCGATGTGACAGGCCACGGCCAACGTCGATGACGTGCCGGGTGTCGCCCGAGAGCGGGCGACACCCGGCTGTGCTTCATCAGGCCGGACAACCGGCTGTCTCCACCGGATCTCGCCTCGATTCACTGCGGAGTTGCTCGCCCACCTGGGAAGATCGATATGCCAGCCGGCCAGAGTTCGGCATGTTGAATCAAATATTTCGGTATGCCAAACTATCCGGACTATGAATGATCCGAGCCGCCGTTTTTTGTTGGGCGGTGCACTGGCGAGCACCGCCGGATTGGCGCTGGCGGGCCGCAGTCTGCTCGACGCGTCCCCGGCCAAAGCCCAAACACCATCCTCCTCTGGCCACAGTGGCGCCCATGGTGGCGGAGCTGATGGCCCCACGTTCCGCATAGGTCAGACCGTCGATCACGCCGCCAACGGGTTCAACCCGACCCAGGTGCTGCGTGACTTCGACTACGGCACCACGACGCGGCTGCCCGACGGGCGAACCCTGCGTGAGTGGGAGGTCTTCGCCAGCGACGAAGACATCGAAGTCGCTCCCGGTGTCACCTTCCCGGCGTGGACGCTCAACGCCCGCATCCCGGGCCCGACCCTGCGCTGTCGCGAAGGCGACCTGCTGCGGGTGCATTTCCGCAACGGCTCCCAACACCCGCATACGCTGCACTTCCACGGCATCCACCCCGCCGAGATGGACGGCATAGCCGGCCTGGGCGCCGGGATCATCCACCCGGGCCAGTCCACGACCTACGAGTTCGACGCGACCCCGTTCGGGTTGCACCTGTTCCATTGCCACGTCGGGCCGTTGGCCGAACACATCGCTCGCGGCATGTACGGCACGTTCATCGTCGACCCGCCCTCTCCGCGTCCACCCGCGGACGAGATGGTGATGGTGATGCACGGCTACAACACCACTTTCGACGGTGAAGGCAACCAGCTGTATGCGGTCAACGGGATCCCGTTCCACTACATGCATGAGCCGGTGCGGGTGAAGCGCAACGAGCTGGTCCGGATCTATCTGGTCAATGTGCTCGAGTACGACCCGATCAACAGCTTCCACGTCCACGGCAACTTCTTCGACTACTACCCGACCGGCACCCGGCTGCAGTCCTCGGAATTCACCGACACGATCGTGCAGGGTCAAGGCCAGCGTGGCATCTGCGAGATGCGGTTCCCGCACCCGGGCAAGTACATGTTCCACGCCCACAAAACAGAGTTCGCCGAACTCGGGTGGATGGGGTTCTTCGAGGTGAGCGACTGATGGACACTACGACTACGCGGCGCCCGTGGCTGCTGGGCCTGGCGACCCTGATCCTGTTGGTGCTGGCCTTGATCGGGATCGCCCTGCTCGGCGGGGCGAGCCTGCCCGATCGGGCCGGACCCCCGGTCGAGGAAGTCGGCGTCGAACGCGTGATTCTCGAGCCTGGATCGATCGAGCTGAACCTGCGCAATACCGGACCCGACCCCGTCACGGTCGCGCAGATCTTCGTCAACGACGCCTATGTCGACTTCACCGGACCGACCGAACCGATCGGGCGGCTGACCTCGGCGCATCTGGTGCTGGACTACCCATGGCAGAACGGGCAGCCCTACAAGGTGTCGATGCTCACCTCCACCGGCCTGGTGATCGAACACGACATCGCCGCCGCGGTCGAAACTCCACAGACAGGGGCGTCGTTCTTCGGGTTGATGGCGTTGCTGGGCACCTACGTCGGCATCATCCCCGTCGTGTTGGGGATGTTGTTCCTGCCGTTCCTGCGCTCGGTCGGCACCGCCACCGTGCGAGTACTGCTCGGGTTCACCATCGGCCTGCTGATGTTCCTGGCGTGGGAGGGCACCCGCGAAGGGTTCGAAATCGCCGATACCTCCGGTGCCGCGTTCGGCGGCGCCTCCCTGGTCGTCCTCGGCGCGATCCTGGCGTTCCTGACGTTGACCGCGGTCGACCAATGGCTGCGTGCTCGCCGCCATGCGGCCGCCGAGCAGGGCACCGCGAGCGGCATCCGGTTGGCCTTGATGATCGCGATCGGCATCGGTCTGCACAACCTCGGCGAAGGCCTGGCCATCGGATCCGCCTACGCCATCGGCGAACTCGCCCTGGGGGCCTTCCTCGTCATCGGGTTCACCATCCAGAACACCACCGAAGGCCTGGCCGTCGTCGCGCCCCTGACCGAACGACGTCCCTCGCTGGCAACGCTGGCCGGATTGGGCCTCATCGCGGGAGCGCCGGCGATCCTGGGCGCGGTCATCGGCGCGAGCGCCAACAATCCCGAAGTCTCGGCGCTGCTGCTCGGCGTCGGTGTCGGTGCGATCGTTCAGGTGATCGTGCAGATCATCCCCAGCGTGCGCGAACCCGGCACCACAACGCTCGGTGTCCGCACCCTCGCCGGGATCGCGGCCGGGCTGGTGACTATGTGGGCAACCGGACTGCTGGTGGCGGCATGAGCTACGACCCCATCACCACGACCTCGCTCACCCGCCGCGCTGCGCTGGCCGGTGCGTGCACGCTGTGCGCGGTCGCGGTCACCGGCTGCGCGACGGGGCAGGCATCCCAATCCGACGGCCAGCCGGTGCGGGTACCGCGCGCCGGGATCGACGTCGGCGGTGCCGCAGTGTTTCCCGAACACCGGATCCTGGTCACCCAGCCCAACGACGGGGTGTACAGGGCGTTCTCCGCGGTCTGCACCCATCAGGGGTGCGCGGTCACCGACGTCGACGGCGACGTCGTGAAGTGCCCGTGCCACGGCAGCAAGTTTCGCCTCACCGACGGATCGGTCGCCAAGGGCCCGGCCCAGCGGCCGCTGCCCGAACGCACCGCCACGATCGACGGCAACACCCTCATCGTCAGCTGACCGTTCGGTACCAGGACGTAGTCGGCGCGCGGCTAGCGCGTGGTGGGCTTGTGGGCCAGGACGCGGAACACGATTCCACCGCGCCCACTCCGGTAGGACTCGGTGATCGTGAATCCCGCAGCCTCCAGGTACGGCAGCGGATCGCGCAGCAGGTGGTCCGCGCCGAACCGCACACTGATCGGGTCGAGCAGCCGCATCAATGTCCGTACCGGCGCGAGTGTCGATGGCCCGTGCTCAGCCAACACGAACATCCCGCCCGGGGCCAGCACCCGGTAGGCCTGCGCGCTCGCACGAGCTGGGTCGGGGATCGTGCAGAAGCTGTAGGTCGAGACGACGGTGTCGACGCTCGCGTCGGGCAGATCCAGATCCTGCACGTCACCGCGACGAAGCCGCACCTGCAGTCCCGGGCGACGCTGGCGTCGGGTGGCGATGTCGAGCACTCCCTGGGACAGGTCGATGCCGGTGACCTCCTCGACGTCGTCGCCGTAGAGCGGCAGGTTCAACCCGGTCCCGACGGCGAGTTCGAGCACCCGGCCATGCGCACGGCCGACTGCCCATTCGCGGGCCCTGCCCAACGCCAGCCGCTCGAAGGTGCCGATTTGCCGGTCATAGCGTGTGGCGTTGCGGTCGAAGACCGCGGCGATCTCGTCGGTACTCGGCTGCTGCATGGGCGGTGCCTCTTTCCGATCATCCGGTAGGTGTTGTTCAGTGTCGGCCCGCGTTCGGTGTGCGCACATCAGGGAGACCCCTGAAATCCCGCCTCTATCGCGACATCAGCACAGCGAGGTCCGGTGGGGTCGTCATCGGTTGCCGCAGCCCGACACCGGCTCGCCCGGTGTTGCCCTCGGGGTAGCGTCCCGACAGAGAGCCGGGGGCGGCGACGATGATCCGCACGACCTGCCCGAACGCCTCGCGTCGATCACGCTGACCGACGGCGAGGACGAACATCGCGACGTGGTTGCGGGTATGCAGCCACGGGGCGGGTTGGGACAGGATGTGGGCGCGTTCGAGGTGGGTCCAGCGTTGAGCCGGGTCGAGCGTGGCTTTCGCCGCACGCATCTCCTCGTGGTAGCGGGCGCGTACTGGGGCCGGAATCGATGCCATGACTTGTCCTTTCGCATCGGTAACGCGCACCGATGGGTTAGTGGGTGTGGGCCGATGAATCCAGCGTCGCCGACGGGTCAGGGTGGGGGCTTGAACAAATCAGCTGACTCGCGCCGAGGTGGTCGGCCGCCATCCGGTCGCCGCTAACGCCTCGGTGGGGGTGAGACCGAACAAGTCACGGCAGGTGCGGGTGAGATGGGCACTGTCGGCGAACCCGGCGGCATGCGCGGCCTCGGTCAACGAGCTCCCGGCGCGGACCTGATCGACGGCACGCTGCAACCGGGTCCAGCGCCGCCATGCCGCGTACAGCAATCCGACCTCGGCGGTGAACAAGTGCGAGAGCCGACTCGGCGACATCGACACCGCTGCGGCCACCACGCCCAGCGGCGGCGGCCCTCCGGCGGCCCCGTCTGCCTCGCGCATCGCCGCCGCGACCGCGGGGTGCACATTCCGCCGACGTAGCGCAGAGACCGGATCCGTCATCGACGGGAGCGGGTCGGTTCGTGGCGTGGCCGCGGAGATCCAACTCGATACCTCGTGGGCGGGCAGCCCATCGAGCCGGGCCAGCGCGGCACGGCCGGTGGACCCTGCCGGATCCAGCAAAGCCAGCAGCCCTCGTGCGGTCGGGGTGGTGACGCGTACTTCATGACGGACACCAGCAGGGATGATCGCCAGGTCGGCCAGCCGGGTATCACCGGCGGCGTCGGTGAGAGTCACCTGGCCGGCGGTGACGAGCAGGACCTGGACCGCGGCGTGTGAATGGGGTGTGGCGTCGCCTATCTCGCCGGTGAACGCCATCACCCCCGGCGCGAACACGAGCCCACCGCGCCACCGTTGCCCGGCCACACTCACCCCCGACCGGCCTCGTGCGACGACGAATCGGCGGTATCGGTGAACAGGCTCGCGATCACCAACGTAATGGCACCCAGAACGATGAAGGAATCGGCGAGGTTGAACGTCGGCCACCACCCGGTGTGCAGATAGTCGGTGACGACACCATCAGGGATGCGGTCGATGACGTTTGCCGCCGCACCACCCAAAAGCGCGGCCAGTGCGACCCGGGTGAGCAACGACGCGTGCGGCGCGACCCGATAACCCGCGACCGCGACAGCGACCGTGATCACCATTGTCACGCTCAGCAGCACCCAATCAGGCGCATTCGCGGCGATCGAGAACGCCGCGCCTGGGTTGAACGCCAACCGCAGATCGACCGGGCCCGCTTCGATCGCGGATCCCTTCAGAGCGGTCACCGCCCACCCCTTGATCGCGAGGTCGGCCACAGCGATTCCGGAGGCAGTGGCGCCCCACGCCAACCGGCGCCGCCACGCCGCCGCCACCGGCGCGTCAGTGGCGGTCATGCGGGCAGGCCAGCTGGCGTCGGCGTCACGGGCGCGACGCGTTCCGGGACCGGCGCCAGCGAGGTGGTGCGTCCGGCACGGACGCCGTTGGCGATGACGACGATCTCGGCGAGCTCGTGCACCGCGACCACTGCCGCCAACCCGAGGACACCGAACAACGCCAGCGGGATCAGCACAGTGATCAAGCCCAGCGACAACCCGACGTTCTGCAGCATGATCGAACGCGCCCTGCGGGCGTGGTCGAGCGCTCGCGGCAGGTGTCGAAGGTCCCCACCCATCAACGCGACGTCGGCTGTTTCGATGGCCACGTCGGTGCCCATAGCGCCCATCGCGATGCCCAGATCGGCGGTCGCCAGAGCGGGGGCGTCGTTGACGCCGTCGCCGACCATCGCGGTGAACCGATCCTTGCGCAGTTCACCGATGATGCGGGCTTTGTCCTCCGGACGCAGGTCCGCGTGCACGTCCTCGATACCCGCCTCGGCCGCGAGAGCCGCAGCGGTGCGGGCGTTGTCGCCGGTGAGCATAGATACGCGGCAACCCGAGGCATGCAGGCGGTCGATGACCTCGCGGGCCTCGGGTCGCAGTTCGTCGCGCACCGCGATCGCACCGATCAGCCGGCCGTCGTCTTCGATGAGCACCGCGGTCGCCCCGGCATGCTGCATCCGCTCGACGTCGACGGCCAGCTCGCCGGGCTCGATCCAGCCTGGTCGACCCAGCCGGGCCGGGCGCCCGTCGACCAGACCAGTGAGCCCGGCGCCGGTGACAGCCTCGACGTCGGTGGCCGGGGTGACGGTGTCGGCGGCGGCGAGGATGGCCCGAGCGAGGGGATGTTCGCTGCGCGATTCCAGCGCTGCCGCGACCGCGAGGACGGTGGCCTGGTCGACGCCCCCGACTGTGGAGATCTCCACCACGGCAGGCTTGTTCGCGGTCAGGGTGCCGGTCTTGTCGAGCGCGACCTCGCGGACCTTGCCCATCGCCTCGAGCGCGGCGCCGCCCTTGACCAGCACACCCAGCTTGCTCGCAGCGCCGATCGCGGCCACAACGGTCACCGGCACCGCGATCGCCAGTGCGCACGGCGACGCGGCGACCAACACCACCAGCGCGCGTTCGATCCAGGTCGTCGGATCGCCCAGCAGCGACCCGATCACCGCGATCGCTGCGGCGGCGAGCATGATCCCTGGAACGAGGGGTTTGGCGATCTTGTCCGCCAGGCGCTGAGCTTCGCCCTTGCGGGCTTGTTCGGCTTCCACGATCCGCACGATCCGGGCCAGGGAGTTGTCCTCGGCGGTGGTGGTGACTTCGACCTCGAGGACTCCGGTGCCGTTGATGGATCCGGCGAAAACCTCCGCGCCCGGTCCGGCTTCCACGCGCACCGATTCGCCGGTGATCGCCGAAACATCTAGTGCGCTACGCCCTTCGATGATCACACCGTCGGTGGCGATGCGCTCGCCGGGACGCACCAGCATCCGGTCACCGATGCGCAACTCGGGCGGCGTGACGACGGCTTCGGTGCCACCGCGCAGCACAGTGGCCTGCGCTGGTACCAGACTCAACAACGCGCGCAGGCCGCGGCGGGTGCGCGCGACCGCGTACTCCTCGAGTCCTTCGCTGATGGAGAACAAGAACGCCAGCATCGCGGCTTCGCCGACCTCGCCGAGGATCACCGCACCGATTGCCGCGATCGTCATCAGCGTTCCGACACCGATCTTGCCCTTGGCCAGCCGCTTGATCGTCGAGGGCACGAAGGTATAGGCGCCGACCGCCAGCGCGGCGGCCTCCAAGCCCAATTCGACCGCGCGCGGACCGCCGCTCCAGCCGACGATCAACGCCGCGAGCAATAACACACCCGCGAGCGCGGCCGCGCGCAGTTCGCTGACCTCCCAGAGTTTCTCGGGTTCGCGCTCCTCGCCTTCGGCGTTCTCGCCGGGGGGTTCGTCGTGGCCGCAGCCGCACGCGTCGCTCATGCTCGCACCTCCGTAGTGGTTTCGGTCGGGGTGGTGGTAGCGGCGTCGGTGCCGTAGTTCGGGCACAGCGCCACCGCGTTGCCCGTCGCGGCAAGCAAGGTCTCCGCCGCCGAGAGCAGGTCCATCAGTTCGGGGCGGGCCAGGCTGTAGAACACCTGCCGACCCTGCGGGCGGCCCACGACCAGCCCACAGTCACGCAAGCACGCCACGTGCGCCGACACCGTCGACTGCGCCAACTCCAGTCCCGCCATCAGGTCCGACACCCGTGCCTCCCCGCACGCCAGCCGGTGCACAATCGCCAACCGTGTGGCATCCGACAGGCTGTGGAACAACGCCACCGCCGGATCCAAGCCTTCTGTTCCGACGAGGCAGTCCCTGCCATGATTCATCGTCATAAAACGATGATAGCGCCCAAGGCTATTGATATCGCCACTCTCTGTGATTAATCTTATTTCACCGATCACATCGTTTTTTGTCGATCAATCTTGATCGGCGCCGGAGGGAGACCCCGTGAACCAGCAGCACACGATCGCGACCACCGAGCCACCACAACGATCCACCTCTGTCGCGGACTCCGGCCTGCTGTATCGGTGGGGTGCGGCCATGGCACGACACAGACGCCCCGTCCTGGCGATCTGGGCGCTGCTACTGGTGATGTGCGCGGTGGCCTATCCATTACTCGAAGATCGGCTCGGCGCCATGGACTTCGGGGTCGAGGACTCCCAATCCGCCGAGGTCGACCGCCTCGTCGCGCAGCACTTCCCGCAGTTCGGCGCCGAACAAGCGGTCATCGTGCTGCAGTCGCCCACCCTCACCGCCGATAGCCCAGACTTCCGGGCGGCTGTCTCCCGTGCGGTCACCGCCGCGCGAGCGGTCTCCGGTGTGACAGAGGTCGTCGACCCCTACCTCGGACTGCCCGGCACCCAGATCTCGGCCGACAAGCACGTCGCGATCGCCTTGGCCGGTATGGATGGCGACATGGCCGAACGCGCACGCATCGCCCGCGATCTGCAAGACGCCATCGGTGCGGCGAATAGCGATGCCCCCGTCGAGGTCGGGCTGACCGGATACTCGGCGGTGCAGAACGCGGCCACCGAACTGCAGAACGCCGACCTGGCCCGCGCCGAAGCGATCGGCATCCCCGTCGCCCTGCTGCTGCTGGTGCTCGCACTCGGCGCTCTTGCTGCGGCGGCGGTTCCGATCGGAGTGGCCCTCGCCGGCCTGCTGGCCGCGGTCGGTGCGCTGTTCACCCTCACCACGATCACCGCGTTCGATTCGCTGACCGTCGCCATGGCCACCATGGTCGGACTCGGTGTCGGCATCGACTACGCGATGTTCATCGTCAGCCGCTTTCGCGAAGAACTCGCCCGCCGCAACGTCACCGAACGCGCCGACCATGACGGCATCGCCGCCGCTGTCGGACGGTCGCTGGAGACCGCAGGCAAGACGATCCTCGTCTCCGGGCTCGTGGTGATGATCTCGCTGTGCGCGTTGATCATCATCGACGCACCGATCTTCCGTGGCATCGCCATCGGCGTTGCCACCGCCGTCACCAGCATGCTCATCGTTGCTGTCACCCTGCTGCCCGCTTTGCTCGCTGCCCTAGGCCCCGCCATCAATCGCGGCGCTCTCCCGCCCCGGTGGCGCCCCGCCGAAACCGCTACCGTCACCGGTGGCGCGCCAGGCCGGTGGGCGCGCTGGGCCTACCTGGTCATGCGCAAACCGGTGCTGTTCGGCACGGCCGTGATCGCGGTGCTCGTCGTGGCCGCACTGCCGGTCTTCGGGATCCGCTACGGCCTCGACATGGGCACCACCGCCCTCGACGACACCCCCACCGGACGCGCCAGCACCGCCTTGACCACCAACTTCCCCGCCGGAGCACTCTCACCAGTCGAGATCATCGCCACCGGCGCCTCCGACACCCCACTCACAGCCGACGCCGCGGCACAGATCAACCAATTCCTCAGCGAGATCGACCGCGACGACCGAATCGCCGCAGTGCTCCCGGCGCAGGTCAGCAATGGTCGAATCCTCACGATGGTGATCCCGCAGGTGGCGTTCGACTCCACGGACGCCACCGACCTCATCCGCGACCTCCGCACCAGCGCCGCAACCATTGATATGGCGGCCGGGACCGAACTCCGCATCGGGGGCAGCACCGCCGAATTCGTCGACCTCTCCGACGAGATGACCTCCAAACTGCCGCTGGTCATGGCCCTGGTGCTGTCGGCCTCGCTGATCTTCCTGATCGCGGCGTTCCGCAGCATCGCCCTACCGGTCAAGGCCATCGCGATGAACCTGCTCGCCACCGGCGCCGCCCTCGGCATCACCGTCGCGGTGTTCCAGTGGGGTCTGGGCGAGAACATCCTCGACTTCACCAGCCCGGGCTTCGTCCAGGTCTATCTGCCCACCGTCGTGTTCGCCCTGCTGTTCGGGCTCTCGATGGACTACGAGGTCTTCCTCATCCGCCGCATCCGCGAACACTGGGACGCCACCGGCGACAACCGACACGCCGTCGCCGCAGGGCTCACTCACACCGCCCGCCCTATCACCGCCGCGGCAGCGATCATGATCGCCATCTTCGCCAGCTTCCTCACCGCCGACATCCTCGAACTCAAACAGCTCGGACTCGCCCTTGCCGTCGCTGTCGCCATCGACGCCGTGCTCATCCGTCTGGTTCTCGTCCCAGCCCTCATGCGGCTGTTCGGCGACTGGAACTGGTGGCTACCCGCCGTGTCGCGAAGGTCGACGCGCTGACCGCGGTAGTGGACGCGTGGTGGGCGACAGTTCGAGGACCTTTCGGAGCAGATTCGCGAAGATGTGGTTGCCGAGTTCGTGTGCCTGGGCCATGTCGACGATCAGACCGGGGACGTCGGGGTGGTCGGGGACTGATGCATGGTGGAGCAGGTCAACTTGTCACCGGATCCTGCATCAGTCCCGTTTACGCCCGTCAGGTACTTGCAGAACCGTTGGAGGCTTCGGTATTGCGGTGGGCACACTCAGGTGTGAGGACTGATGGCCTTGCCTGGCTGTCACATCATCCTCGCCCGCACCGAAACACTCGAACTCGCCGGCGGGGCAAACGCTCGGCGAGGCAGAGGCCGTTCCCGTCATCCCTTACGTCGCAGTGGCTGGGACGTCGCGCTGGTCGACCGGTAGTCGCGGCGGATGCCGCCCTGGGATGAAGAGGGATCAGCGGTGCATTGAGCACCCTGATCAACTTGGCTCGGCCACGTCGCGTCGGGCTACCTCCGAGGTGGGCCCCGTAGCCAACCGCCGTCGCGACTGACCGCCGATCTCGCCTCGTGGGGGACCCGACTCGGAGCTAAATGTTCGGAAACGCCCGTAGGGCTTGCGGTTCCGACGAGAATCGTGTGGTGATGGATAGGGAGGGCGGGACGATGCCGCTAGACATTCGGCACTACGATCTGAGCCGCGGCAACGTCTCGCGGGCTGTGGGTGAGGCTGGGAGATGACGGTGGTGGCGGTACCGCATCCCCATTACGGGCTGGACCTTAATGGTGCAAAGTCGAGGTACAGTCTGTCGTACCTGTATGCGGTGTGCTCTCAGGCCGGGTGCACTGTGATCGAGACCCCGCAGGACTCGGACGTTCACTCTATCGATGCGACAGTTCAGTTCGAAGAGGGTGACGTTCGAGTTCAGATGAAGTGCTCCAGCACCCATCGAATGACCGGGTCTCAAATTCGGTTTCAGCTCAAACAGCAATGGATCGACAAGTGGAGAAAGTACCAAGGGACAACGTTCGTCGTTCTTGTTCTTGTTCCCGAGCACAAGGCTGATTGGGTGCAGTATGGAGATGACGAGACGGTGCATCGAACGCAGGCGTACTGGGCAGAATTCGACAAGAGCTCGACGGCGAAGTCGATCGTGATCCCGCGTGCCAACCGATTGGATACCTCTACGCTCGCCAAGTGGCACTCTGCATTCGCGGTCGGCTTCGGAGAGGAGGCGGCATCCTGATGTCCGGCGACGAACTAGTCATACACACTAAGGCGTGGATGCTGCAACACGGCTGGACGGAGGTCTCCGAGGGCCCAGCTGGATGGATGTGGAAGCACACCGCAGCCGGTGGGGATGCTCGCAAGATCGCGATCGTGCGAAACCTCGCCAACGACAGCGGCGCGTTCAATGGTGTGGTCCAACGTCTAGCGGCAGCGCACGGGGCACCCACGGCTGAGGTCGAACGAACGCTGAAGATGTGGGGCACAGATGTCACAATGCTCCGGGCAGCTAATGACATCGTGATAGCCGAAACGATCCCGCTGACTGCCGCCGCCGTCATGGTCGAGTCCGCACGGCTGATGTACCGATGTTCAGCCACCGCAGCCATTCGGCTGCGCCCTGAGATCAGCGGTGGGTACTCGAAAATTGGGGACGATCTCAGCAATACCGTACGGATGGGACACACTGAGCGAGGCTCGTATGTCATCCCCGTCTACGTGAAACTGAGCGACCCGAAGGAAGTCGTCGACAACGAGCAGCCTTTTGAAGGGTTGGAGCGTGAGTCGGTTGCCACGGTGGAGATGGTTGAGTCGGCGGAACGTCGAATGACGCGAACCTTCGCTCAGGCAATGCAAGCCATCCACGATCATGTCTTGACACCAGAGCATCTACCAAGAGCGGAACAGGTGATGGGGCTGGTATCAGCGGGGGTCACACGCGAGTTCGTGTCGGCTATCACCCGTGTCCTTGCGGAAGGCGCGGTAGCGGAATTTGAAACCCGTTTCGAATGGGCACCGTCGCAACCCACTCCTACGCGTATCGCTCAGTCAGTTAGCATTCCCGCTGCGGCCGAGGAGAAGCTGACCGAAACAATCCGGATCCTGAAGCGATCGAAACGGCGAGAATTCAACGTCATGACTGGTCCGATCGTCACTGTTAGCAAGTTTCCAGACGATCCGAATGTCTACGCGACGATCAAGACGGTTCGAGGGGGTCACCCGTGCAACGTCACAGCCATTCTCCCAAGCTTGCCACTAAAGACGGTCACGGAGTGGATGACAAGCGGCGAGACCGTCCAGCTACAGGGGGTGGTGGATCGCCAGGGTGGTGGCCTGGTTGTTCGTAGCCCTCAGGGTTTTGGGCCAATCGCCTTACCTGCAGTGTGACCTGTTTGTGCGCGTTGATAGTCGAATGACAGTGCCCCGGACCGCTGGAGATGGACCGGGGCATCGCGCGGCTGGAACCTACTGGAGCCTGTCCGGCAGGAGCTTCCGGGAGGCCGACAGGACTGCAGCTCATGTCGATCGCGAGTTCTACGTCGCACGCCTCGTCAGGTGATGACAGCTGTCAGTCGAACATGGTTGGTAGGTCTGGCTTGTTCCAGTGCTCGTGGAGAAGCTGGATTTGGGCGTCGAGTACACGGGTGGTCGACAGTTCGGGCAGCTCGTCGACGTTGAACCAGCCGACTTCCATAGTCTCGACGGGGCTGGGTTGGCCGTGGGAGATGGTCTCGCACAGGAAGAACAGCTTGTACACGTGGTAGGGGAAGGCGGGCTGGTGGCCCTGCACATCGCGGTCGTGCAGGGCCACGAGTTTGCGGGCGCGCACGGTTATGCCGGATTCTTCGTGGACTTCGCGTTCGACGGCGAGTGAGGGCGGTTCCAGGACGTCGCACCAGCCGCCGGGCAGGGTCCATTTCTCGTCGCTGCGGTCGCGGATGAGCAGGATGCGGCCCTTGTCGTCGAAGACGCCGCCTCGGACGTCGACTTTGGGTGTCATGTAGCCGTGTTCGAGGAACACGTTCTTGTGCAGGTCCTCGAGGGTGCCGTTGCTGATGAGGGCCAGCAGGTCGGTGGCTATCTGTTTGGCTTGTTCGTAGCGTTGCCGGTCGAAGACGTCGGTGGAGAAGACGAGGCCGTTGTGCGCGAGGGCGGCCAGAGCAATAGCGTGTTGGCGGATCTGGGTCTCGGCTGTCGGTTGAGCGTTGTCCATCCAGGGTCCTTTGGTCGGATCGGCGTTGTCGCAGCGGCTGTTCGACATAGGTCAGAGAGTTAGGCGGTAGGTCGTGGACTGGCGTGGGGCAAATCCGAGCCGTTGGTAGAGCTGGTTGGCTGCGGATCTCTTCGGGGTCGACGTGAGATCGACCGTGCGCGCTCCGTGGTCTATCGCGATGGCCAGCGCAGCGGTGGTCAGACCTCGTCCAATGCCGTGTCCTCGCGCGGCTTGGTCGACCACGACATCTTCGATGCGTGCGCGCAGTCCGGTGGGGATCGTGTACATGACCAGAGTCAGCGCGCCGACGATCGCTCCATCGACACGTGCAATGAGCAGCCGCGTCGAGGTGGAATCGATCACCGCCTCCAGGACATCACGGGTCAGAGGTGCTGCGGTGGTGGACAGTTGCGGTAGAAGGTCCGTCAGCGCCGTCAGCGTCTCGTCGTCTACCTGGGTCACGATGTCGATCACAACTGCCTCGGGTGTCTGCGACACCATGGGCTCCTCCTGCGTTGCGCTACGGATTCGACGCCGCGATATGGGTCGAAAAGTGGGGGGCCGGAACGATTTTCGAATAGTTCACCAGAACCGGCCAGGTGGCAGCGGCGGCGTTGGCACCAGCGTATCCCGTGTGGTGCCGGGTGGGCCTGCGGCGGCCACCCGCTGGTGCGTCTCGCGGTTCTCGCACGGCTGCCTGCTGGTTCGGTCAGTGTTGCTGCACGGAGGCGGTGGTCTGGACGGGTTGGGCGAGGCCGTGGACAGCTGTGGACAGGTCGGGGTCGGTGGAGCTGAAGATCGCGCTGCCCGCGACGAGGGTGTCGGCTCCGGCCTCGATTGTCTGTGGTGCGGTGATGGTGGTGATCCCGCCATCGGCGACGAGTTCCACCGTATCGAGTTGCCGGTCGCGCAGGAGCGTTCGCAGAGCGCGGATCTTGTCCGGGACGGCGGGCTCGAAGGTGCTGGTGCCGGGTCGGCTGGTCATGAGGACGACGAAGTCCACGCGTCCGAAGTAGGGGTCGAGCAGTTCGAGGCCGAGGTCAGGGTTGAGTACGAGCCCTTTGCCGATGCCGGCCAATTGGAGGGTGTCGAGGGCAGTACTGATGTCGGTCGCGGCATCGACGTGGAAGCAGACCCGGTCGGCCCCGATCTCGATGAGGTCGTCGATGTAGCGCTCGGGTTCGAGGGTTTGCAGGTGGACCTCGAGCGGCAGGGACGTGTGGTGGCGGATGGCGGCGACGGTGCGCATGCCGAAGCTGATCGCGGGCGTGTAGTGACCGTCCATGATGTCGAGGTGAAGGTATTTGGCGGTGCTGGCTGCGACGCTGTCGATGGCGTCGCGCAGCGCGAGAGGGTCAGCGCCGATCAGTGCCGGGGCGATGGACACGGTCATGCGAGGGCCTCCTGGGAGTCGGTGATTGCGGTGGTCAGGCGGGCACAGACGAAGTCGACATCTGCTGGTGACAAGTCCGGCCGGATCGGCAAGCACAGGGTGTCGGCTGCCTGATGGTCGGCATGGGGGTAGGTGCCGTCGAACCGGTAGCGCGCGAACGCGGGCTGGCGGTGAACGGGGACGGGGTAGCGGATGACGGCATCGATGCCGTCCGAGCGCAGCCGTGCGAGCACTGCATCGCGATGCGGCACGGCGACCTGGTACAGGTGATAGACGTGGTCGCCGGGGTCTTGTATCGGCGGTGGAACCGTGATGGCGGGGTGGGTCAGGGTGCGGGTGTATCGGGCGGCGAGGGTGCGGCGTTGGGCGTTCCAGCCGTCGAGAAGGTCGAGTTTGGCGTCGAGGACGATGGCTTGGATCGCATCGAGTTTGGAGTTCACCCCGAGAGCGACGTGGTTGCCCTGGCCGTGCTGTCCGAGGCCACGCAGGACCCTGATCGTGTGGGCGATCTCGGGGTTGTCGGTGACGACGGCTCCGGCGTCGCCAGCCGCGGCGAGGTTCTTGCTCGGATGGAAGCTGAACGCGGCGGCAGCGCCGAAGGTGCCGACCCGCCTGCCAGCCCAGGTCGCTCCGACGGCTTGGGCGCAGTCCTCCACGACGGGAATCTGGTGGCGGGCGGCGATTGTCGTGATCCGGTCCATGTCGAGGCTGCGGCCGAACAGGTGGACCGCGAGGATCGCTCTCGTGTCCGGCCCGCACGCCGCGTCGAGCGCATCGAGATCCATCAGGTAGGTATCGGGTTCGCAGTCGACCAGCACCGGTGTCGCCCCGACGGCGGCGATCGCCAGAGCTGTGGCGTGGAAGGTATTCGCGACGGTGACGACTTCATCGCCCGACCCGAGACCTAGTGCGATCAAAGCGAGGGTCAGCGCGTCGGTGCCGGTGTTGACGCCGATCGCGTGGGCAGCGCCGAGGTAGTCGGCGAAGCGCTGTTCGAAGCGGATGACTGTTTCACCGAGGATGTAATCCCCGGAGGCCAGCGCACCTCGGATCTGGTCGGCGGTCGCGGGCAGGTCGGCGAACTGGGCGAGGTAGTTGTAACGGGGAATCTTCATCACGACTCCAGGGGGACGGGTGGACGGATCTGCACGATCGTTTTGCCGAGTCCGCCGTGGGCAGCACTGGCGGTGAGATGGTCGGCAGCGGCGTCGAGGTCGAGGACTTGTGTGGTCAGTCGCTTGACGCACATCGACGGTGACCACCCGGCATCGGGGGCTTGCTGCAACAGGGCCAGGGCGGTGTGGAAATCGGCGCGGTTGGCTCCGTGAGTGCCCGCCAGGTGGTACCGCTGGCTCGAACCGGAGAGTTGAGTGTCTTCGGTTCGGCGCACCTGGTCGATGTCGATGGTGCCCAGCCGGTCACCGGGCTGTGTACCTGCGAAGAGCATCAGCAATCCGTCGTCGGCGAGCATGTCCATGCAGGTCGCCAGCACCTGTGGTGTGGCGGTGGCGGTGGCGACCACGATGCGCTGAAACGGTGGCCGGTGTTGGCGGGATTCGAAGGCCGAGGAGGGCAAGGCGTGGCGGCGGCGCAGGAACACCAGACGCGGGCCGCTGGGATTGAGCAGGACGCTCTTGTGGCCGGTGGCGGTGAGGACCGCGCTGATCAACGTTCCGGCCATGCCCGCGCCGTACACCGCGACTGTGGTCTCGGGCGCCAGCGCGAGGTCCGCGGTGACGGTGTGCAGCCGGGTGGCACAGTGCACCGCGCACGCCAGCGGTTCGGCGAACACCGCCACCTGATCGGGCAACCCGGCCGGGACGGGTACCAGCGCGGCACGCAGTTGGTGGGAGTCGCCGGTGAGCTCGACCAGTTCAGCGAATCCCGACGTCCGGTGCTCCAGCTGTGGGTGCGGATCGAACGCCACCGTGCGCCCCCGTAGGTCTGCCAAGGCCGGGGTGGTGTCGAGGACGCTGCCGATGATCTCGTGGCCGAAGTCGCGGCGGCCGAAACGGGTACCGCTGATCTCGCGCAGATCCGAGCGGCACACACCGACTACTCGTGGCGCCAGAACAACCTTTCCGGTGGCGAGCACCGACGATGCACCGGCAACTGTGGCGGTGGTGAGGAAAGCGGTGTGGTCATGGTGCTCGATACGCCGGTAGGTCGTGGTCAGATGAGTGGTCATCGGACCGCCTCAAGGTGATCAGCGACCGTGGTCGACAGGTCGGCGTCGCGCGCACGCTCCGACATGGTCAGGTCGACGACGACCTTGACGTGCTCGCCGAAAGGTCGTTCGCCTCGGGCCATGGCCGGCATCCGCGAGGCGGCTTCTTCGAGCGAGATCACGTGGCTGATGAGCCTGCCGAATCTGGTTGGAGCCGCGAGGAGATGCTGCTGGGCTCGGACGAGGTGGGCGGGTGATGTTCCGCGATGACCGGTCACCCACACCCGCTTGCCAGCGGTGGGGAACACCTGGACGGAGTCGTAGCCGGAGGAGCGCCCGCAGACGTTGGCACGTCGGACGGCCGACAAGTCGATGCCGGGCAGCGCCGGGTGCCGCAGCCCGGCGGGGATGCCACCGAACAGGTCGAGCATGCCCTTGTCGACGAGGCTGGCGGTTGCCGCGCGGATGGCCGTGACGGTCGCCTCGCGCGGCAAGCACACGAGCGCGCCGTGGACGCTGGCCGGTGGTATCCGATTGGTGAGGGTGCTCGCGGGCAGCACGCCGAGCTGCTCGATGTAGCGAAGTCGCTCGCGGCGTGGGTGGACCAGTTGCATCCGGTATCCGAGGTCCTCGCCCAGCATCGCCACCAGCAGGGCCGCCGAACCGCTGCCGAAGACCGCGACCGTCCCGGCCGGGCGCAAATGCACGCGCATCAGATCCCACGCGTACAGGGCGGTGGCGGTGGGTTCGACCAGCGCGCCGAGGTCGAGCGGAAGGGCCTCGTGCGCGGCGACGACTCCGCAGGGGAGTCCGGTGGGCACGTAGTCGCGCAGGATGCCGTCGTAGCTGTGGCCCAAGATCACGTCCTGGTCGTTCGGGTTGACGGGATTGAAGATCTCGCAGCCTCGTTTGTCCGGGTTGAAGGCGAGACCTTCGTGGCCCAGGATCGTGGCGCGGTCCGACCGTGCGCCGCGTTGCATCTGTAAGTCGGTGCCACAGACACCAACTCGCAGGACACGGCGGGCCGTGGGTGGTTCGCAGGTGCAGGGCACAGGTGTGTGCTGCAGGCGCAGTTCATCGCCGCTGCGGACGAGGGCGCGGTTGACGGCGCTGGTGTCGGTGGCGCTCATGCGGTGCACAGTTCGTTGTGGAACGGACGCACGACATCGGCTGCGGTGGCCAGCTCGGTCGCGGCGATGTCCTGGGCGAAGATCGCGGTGCCGATCTTGGTGAGCAGCGGGATGTTCTGGTTGCCGTCGCGGTGGCGGATCGAGTCCGACAATCCCGCTCGCAACATGTCGTCGGTGATGCAGGTATGGCTCAGTGGCAGCCCGACCCGGGCCATCAATGTCAGGATGCGGCCCAGGCATTCGTCGTCGATGAGCTGACGTCGCTGGGCGAGCACGCACGACAGCGCGATGTCGATGGCGACCGCTTCACCGTGGTAGAGCTTCGGTTTCGCCGCCAGCTCGAACGAGGGGCTGAAGGTGTGGCCGAAGTCGGGCAGTCGGGCGAGGTTGTCCTCCCACAGGTTCGGTTCCAGTTCCTCGACGATCGCGGTGATCGCGGCGTCGATGATCGGACCGCTCACGGTGGTGTTGGCAGCGAAACCGGAGGCGGTGGTCCATTCCCGCTCGATCCGGTCGAACAGGCCGCTGTCTTTGACCAGTGCGATCTTGAGGATCTCGGCCATTCCGTTGGAGATCTGACGGTCGGGCAGCGTCGCGATGAAGCTGGGGTCGACGATGGTCTCGCTCGAGGCGTAGTAGGTGCCGAGCCGGTTCTTGCGGCCGTTGAAGTTGATCCCGGTCTTGACTCCCACGGCGGCGTCGACCATCCCCAGCAGGGTGGTCGGCACTCGGACATAGGGCACGCCGCGGCGGTAGATGCTCGCGGCGAAGCCGACGACGTCGGTGAGGACTCCACCGCCGAGGGCGACGACGGCATCGCGGCGCCGGCTGAGTCCGAACTTGTCGTACTCGCGGATGATCCGGCTCACCGTTTCGGAGTTCTTGGTGCGCTCGGTGGTTTCGATCGGTACGACGGTGCAGTTCGAGGTGTAGGTGTCGAAGTAGGCGAGGATCTGGTCGCCGACAAAGCTCATGACCGTCGAGTCGACGAAGACCAGGGTGCGGCGATTGCCGATACCCACGGCGTCGGCCAGGTCGCTGTTGTCAGGGTCGAGGCAGTCTCGTGTCCGTCGGATTCGGTAGCAGACTTGTTGTGTTGCGGCGACACCCCAGATGCGGTCCATGTCAGTGATTCCTTCCCCCGGGCCGGGCGGTTGCGAGCAGTGATTGCGTGCGAGCGAAGAGCCCGGCACCCCGAAGTGGGTCGAGCCCATCGGATTCCAGGCGCGTGATCCGGTCGCGAAAGACGGTGGGCTGGTGCGTGGAAACGAGGTAGAGACCGTCCGCTTCCAGGCAGCGGTACATGCTGTTCATGTAGTGATTGGCGAGGGTGTCGACGACCCCGCCGGACAGGAACACATGGTCGATGTGGGGATCGATGGCCAGTAGGTACAGCAGTGCCCGTGCCAGTGGCGCGGTCACCGAGTCCAGGAACGCCTTCGCGTGCGGATTGTTGGCCTCGAGTGCGCATCGCAGTCGCGTCAGCGGCGGATCGGTGGTGGCCTCAGCGCCGACGATGCTTGCCAGCTGTGTCAGCTGTCGGTCGATCGCCTTCCCCGCGGCGAGGGCGGAGACGTGCCCGACAGCTCCGCAGTCGCAGACCGAGGGTTCGGTCGACAGTGGCGCGGTGACGGCGGCTGGCAGGTGCCCGATCTCGCCTTGAGTCCCGTGTATACGGTCGAGCACTACCTCGCCGGATTCGATGTCGATGGTGCGCGCGGCGATGCCGCTGCTGACCGTCACCGCCGCAACGGTTTTGAGGTTCATGGCGCGGACCTCGGGCCTGCGGGTGATGGCCAGCGCGAGACTGGTCACGTCGTTGACCACCCACCACCGGGTCCGTGGTTCGTTCTCGCACAGCACGGCTTGCAGATCGAACGGGTCGGCGCTGTCGCCCCACAGCGGGGCGCTGGCCAGGATCTGTCCGGTGTGCCCGTTGGTGGCGGCACCGATCGAGATCCCTACGTCCACGACATCGGGATGGATTTCGAGCAGTCGACGGGTCTGGGTGAGGAGAAACTGCACCATCAGCTCGCGCAGGGTGGCGGTGTTGCTCCCGGTACCGGCCTTCGTCACCGCCGGGTGCCGGTCCTGATCGGTGAGCTCACCGGACGGTGACAAGACCGCCAGACGCCACCATGTCCCGCCGAGATCGAACACGATCACCGAGCGGCTATCGCCTGCTACGTCTTTCATTTCACACCTGGCCTGGGTGAGCTGCGGCGTCGGCCAGGACATACCCGTCCTGGCCGAGTACGACAGCGGCCGATACCGGTGCAGCGCCCGGCGCGGGGTTGAGGATTGCCGCCAGCGCCGCGCTCTTGCTGGTCCCGGTGGCCAGCAGGATTCGAGTCGGCACGGCGCGGAGATAGGCCAGGCCGAGGCTGACTCGCTGCTGGCCGTGGTAGGTCGTGGCGATCACCCGCTGGCATACGCCTTCGGGGCGAGCGTGGTCGAAGATCGAGGCCGTGTGGCCGTCGGTTCCCAAACCGAGCACCGCGATGTCGGGACCACCCTCGGCGCGCAGTCTAGCCAGTTGTTCGTCATACGCTGCAGCGGTTGTGTGACCAGTGCAGCTCGCCCGAATCGGGTACCAGGTAGCGCGATGGCCCGGGTCGGTCAGTCCCAACGCCGTCTCGATCGGCTTCGCTGATCGGTCGGTTGGCTCCGGTGTCATTCGCTCGTCGGTTTGAACAAAAACCACTCTGGCCCAGTCGATATCGCGCGCGGCTAGCTCTCGGTAGGTTGCGACCGGCGTCGTTCCACCGGCAACAGCGATAAGACATTCACCAGTCTTCTCGATCGCTGAATGAATTTGTGTGGCAATTAGATCGGCGGCTGCCGAGGCCAAACCGGCGGGTGTTTCACGGAACATGTATGTCAACGGCATGAGTACCTCCTGGGTCGAGAGATGACGAAGATCAACGTGGGCGGGGGCATGGCCTGCCGCGACGGGTTCCGGCTCGCAGGTCGTCTATTCGGGTAGTCGTCCGATGGCGGCATAGGCGCTCAGGTCCGAGTCGGCCGACACCAACGACACCGATGCACGGCGCTATTGAGGGGTCGTCGAGGCGCGTGAGGTCACTCGGGCGCCGATGAGTGCCCGCAGTGTGGCGATGGTTGCGGTGTCGTGTGGGGCGAGGGTGTGGCCGGTGAGCTGACTGGCGGTGATCTGTCCCGCGTCGAGTAGCCGGTCCACGAGCTTGTCGAGTTCCTCGGGTGTGGGCGGGTGGTGTTCGTGCCAGGCCAGCCAGCCTTCGGGACCGTCTGCTTTTCTGGGTGGGGGTGGGCCACCGGCGGCGAGCTTGTCGGCTTGTGCGGTCTTTCCGGCGCGGCGCAGGAAATCAAGGTGTGCGTAGTACCGCTGTTGTTCGGTTCCTTGGTCGTCGTAGTCGGTGTTGTCTCGGTCCCAGCCCATCGCTGTCGCCCCGTTTCTCTGTTCGGTTTTCGGTGTCTTACCGCTGGTGTCGCTGTCCTACGGCGGCGTAGGCGGCGAGGTCATGTTTGAGGGGGTGTTGTGGTTTGAGAGCGGGGACGCGGGTGATGGGATGCCATCGGTGCGGTGCGATCAGGCCGGGGTGCAGGAGTTGGTAAGGGGCGAGCATGGTGGCGAGGGTGTCGCGGTCGCGGGGGTGGTAGGCGATGCCGTGGTGGCCCAGTTCCCGTGCTGATGCGCCGATGGCGTGGGCGAAGACATCGTCGGTGATGTGGCTGAACACGATCCAGGTACCGGGCGGGAGCCCTGCTGTCAGTTCCGCGAGCAGGGTGGGGGCCTCGGGCAGGTGCTCGGCGGTGCCGGAAAGGCAGACCGCAAACGGGGCGTTGAGGTCGAATACGGCGGCGATCTTGTCCAGAACAGCTGCGGTGTCGGTGATGTCGAGCAGGGCGAAGTGGCGGTTCGGGTTCGTTGCCAGCAAGGCCCGTGCGTGGACAGCGACGAGGGGGTCGTTGTCGAGGTAGAGAACGCGAGCAGACTCGCCGCGGTGCGTGGCGGCATCACCGACATCGGGAGGCATCGCAATGCCGCATCCGAGGTCGACATACTGGTGCACGGCGTGTTCGCTACTGAGGTAGTCCACGGCGCGCAGCAGGAACCGTCGTCCCTCACGCAGTGCGACGACGAACCTGTTGCTGATGTTGGCTGCGACGAGACCATCGATCTCGTAGTTGTCCTTGCCGCCGAGCAGCTTGTTGACGACGCGGGCGCTGCTGGGCATGTTGTGTCGCAGCGCGACCTCGTGATTGGTCATGTCGACCAACTCCAGTGGTGAGAGGGGGCTGCCGGGCCCGACTGCTCCCAGCCGTGACGAGGGATACGGCCTAGCGGGGACGGGGTCGGGGCCCGGGCAGCGGGTCGGATGGTTCAGATGCCGGGGCCGACGTGCTCGGCCAACGCCCGGTCGAGCAGGGCGCGGGCGTGTTCGCCGTAGACGGCCTGGTCGGCGAGCAGCTCGAAGGTGCGCAGTGCGAGGGCGATCTCGTCGGCGCCGGTGGTCTCGACGGATCCGGTGACTGTCTCGATCGCGACGCCGGATTCGTCGTGGATCACGAAGTTGTCGGCTTGGCCGATGAATTCGGCATCGAGGGGGATGATGCCGATGTCGAGGTTGTCGCGCTGGGTGAGGATGTCGCCGAGTTGGCGGATCTGTGCCGCCATGACCGCGTGGCTTCCGACGGTGCGGCGCAGCGCGGCTTCGCCGATGAGCAGGTGGAAGCGGTGCCCGGGCGCGTCGAGAACGGCCTGGCGCTGCATGCGTGCCGCCGCGGTTGCCTCGCTGTCGTCGGGCAGGCCGAGCACGGCGGTGCATTTGGCGAGGATGGCGCGGGCGTAGTCGAGGGTCTGGAGCAGGCCGGGCAGGATTTCGGGGCTGTGGCTGCGCTGATATTTGGTGTCGGACTCGATGTCGATCAGGCTGCGCTGCAAGGTTTCCAGGCCGCTGTTGTCGGTCGCGTCGTACCAGCTGGAGTAGGACATTGTCTAACCTTTCAGTTGCTTTCAGTGGTTGAGGGAATCCCGTGGGAGTCCAACGGGTGTGGTCGGTAGCGCTCGGTGAGCGCCCCCGGAGGCGCGGGGGTGTTGGGGCGGCCTCCGGGGGCGGTTCCCCACCCTCGGGTCGACCGGCCGGTTGCCCGGTCGGTGTGATGGCCCGAGGTATCCAGGTGGTCTACGCGCTGGTCATGCGCGGGCGATAGAGCTGATGAGCGTCAGTTCTCCGACGGTGCGGGTGGTGATGATCTGGCGAGGCGCATAGGGCTCGCTGTCGGGGTGGTACTCGGTGACGGTGACTGCCCAGAGGTCGGCGTCGCCAATCCGTTCGAGTGGCGAGATGGTCACACAGTGGTAGGTGTCGGCGGGTACGGCGTCGATCCCTGCCTGCAACTTGCCACTCGGGCCGACGAGGGCGTCGGCAGTCAGGAATCGGCGTGCCTGCTCGGCGGAGCGCTGGACGTAGTAGGCGTGGTTGAACCCCAGGATCGCGGCCGGGCCGTTCGAGAAGTCGCCGGGACCAGAGCCTGTGACTACCCCGGCCGGCGAGGTCGTGCTCGGGCAGTCGATGCCGCGCTGCTGGGCGTGGATGCCAGGCGCGAGCACGGTCAGAGTGATGACGAACAGGACCGTGGACACGACGGCCGCACCGATGCCGAAGGCGATCAGGTGCCGGTCGCGGCGGGTTGCGGGTGACGGTTCGGGTGTGTCGAACTCGGCGTACATGGGTTCCTTCGAGGTGGAGGGGCTGTTGGGGCCCCGGAGTCGCCGGGAAGCAACTCCGGGGCCGCCTCGGCACCGGGGCCACGGCCGAGGAGACGTCGCGGGTATCTCGCCGGGGCACGTGCGGAGGCCATTTGGGTGGTCAGAGAGCCGCGCGGTCGCGGCTCAGGGCTGGAGATAGAGGCGTTCGGCGGGCAAGCGCGGCAGTCCGGCGCAAGTGCCGGGCTCCACGGTGACGGTTCCGGGGCGGTGGGCGGCCACGTCGCAGACGAACACCAGCGCGGCGGTCAGACAGGCGACGAATTCCATTCGGACACTGGAAATCAGGACTGAGAGTCGGACGTCGGGTTCGTCTGGGCACGGCGACCGATTGCTGTCGGGTGTCATTTCCGATCCGTCCGGGGTAGGAGTGCTCGGGCGCATTCGATCACCACTTCGCCGGAGGGCCGGAATGTGCCGGTCGCCGGGGAGATCCAGGTGCGGATCATCAGCTGGTCCGGTACCGGGGAGGGCAGGGCGATGTCTCCGTCGCGGATGACCACCACCCGGGCGTTCCGCAGCTGCGCGACTTCGGCAGGGTCGGCGATGGGCCGCATGTCGGCTCGCACCAAGAACGTCCACATTCCCGCGCTGGGGTGGCCGATGATCGACAGCGGAGCGACACCGCGCAGATCGAGGCTGTTCTTGACCTGTTGCGCCAGTCCGGTCGGCATCATCACCGCCCCGACGAGAGACCCGGCCTTCATCGTGATCCGCCCCGTCTGAGGGTCGACCACGGTCGGCAGCGAGCACATGCGACGGTAGAACTCGCACCGGCTGTGGGGAGACTCGGTGAACGGCTGCACCGGCGTGCTGATCGGCGTCATCGCAACTCCCCGGACGGTTCGGCCACGCTGGTGACCCATCCGGCGATCGTCATCGCGTCGAGCTGCCGGACCAGAGTCGACAGTGTGCAATCGAAGCCGTGGGTGATCTCGGGATTGGCGAGGGCGCCGGCCGACTCACCCACGTCGGCCTGTCTCGCCGCGGACTGGGGTGAGTTCGGCTCGTTGCTGCCGTTCATGCGCGGCCTCCCTGAGGGCTTTCCAACGTCGAGGGAAGTCGGATCGGGCGGTTGCGCCTCGGCCTCCCACGAAAACGGGTTCCTGCTGAAAATCGTGGCCCGCCAGCGGTATCGGGAGGAACCGCAGAGTGTTGGCGTAGCGTTGGCGTACCGTAGGCATTTCCCAGTTCAGGAGCGGGAATGAGGGGGCCGAATGATACGAGGGCGGGCATGGACCGGCTTCGAAGCAGCCGTGCTGCAAGAGGCCATGAGACTGCCGATCCGGCAGTTCGCCACGATGCTCGGAATCGAAACCACCACGGTCAGCAATTGGAAGGTGGGACTGAGCGCGGTCAAACTCCGCGCGCAGACCCAATCGATCCTGGACACCGCCTACGCCCAACGTGCAACCCCGGAAGACCGGGAACGGTTCGAGCAGATTGTGGCCGAAGGAGAAGCCGCGTGGCGAGCACGGCACCCGAAAGCTGCGCGTAGAAGCAAATCTGGCTCGAACGCCGGTGTGCCCAGTGCTGACATGGCCCCGGCCCTTGAGTCAGCGTTGGTGAGAACAGATGTTCCGCTGGCCGGGGGCAATGACTACTCCGTGCCGACACCTAACCTCGCACCGATCAGCAGTTCGGTGCTGGTCGGGACCGATCACCCGGCAATCGATGTGTTGGAAGTGGAAGAGGCTGCGGCATTGATGCGAACGCGGGCTGCGCCGAGTTCCCTCCGCAGTTTCGCTGCCGTGACCGATCTGCTGGCTGGTCAGCGTCAGAGTTTGGCACCGGATGCGTTGATCGGCCCGATCGAGGCCCACCGAGATGCTGTCGCGTCGTTGTTTCGAGCTGCGACCGACGATGTGATCAAGCGGCGGGCGGGGGCGCTGCTGGGCGAGACATCCGTTGTGGCGAGCCGGGTGTGGAGCGCCATCGGTGACCGGTCGATGGCACTGACCCATGCCGCGTTTGCCCGAAAGCTTGCAGACCAGCTCCAGGACAAAACGATGGGCGGTATCGCACGAATTTTCGAAAGCAATCTCCGGTCAGATGCGGCGACATTGATCAGTTCGGACGGTGACGTGGTCATCGGGCTCCGAGTACTCAATGAGGCAGCCGGTCTCTCCGCCTTCTTGCCACCTGCGGCGCGAGCACGGATCGGTGCTGAGCAGGCGCAGGCTTATGCGGTGCTGGACTTGCGGGATGAATGCGAGGAAGCGTTGACTCGCGCCCAGCGCGCCGCGGAGAGCATCGATGAAGATGACCGCTCCGGCCTGTTCAGCGACTGGAACAGCACCCGGATCCAAGTCTATGTCGGCACCTGCCAGCTCCTGCTCGGGCAACCGAAACGCGCTATCGCCGCCCTTACCGCCGCGCAGGACTCGCCTGATATGGACAGCCCTAACGTCGCGCTGGCGGCGCGCGTCGACCTAGCCAGCGCGTACGCGCTGTCAGGAGAGCTGGACGAGGGTTGCAGGGTGCTCGGTGAGACCTACGAGGATCTGGCGACCATGGGCAATCGTCGTGGACTCGAACGTGCGCAATGTGCTATCGAGAGGATGGCTCCCTGGCAGAACGAAAAGCCGGTCCTCGCTTTGATGGAGCGAGTAGGCGAAATCTCCACCTAGCGGTCGAGCTGGGCGGACGATCGGATCGTCTGTACCGAACGGATTGCTTCGAGAACCTCGTATGGATCCAGCCGATCCACGACCGCATCCGGCGAGTGTTCCCACAGCTGCTCCGAGCTAATCCGGTGGGCAACCGCGACAACTCTGAATCCGGCGTGCCGAGCAGTGGCAATGTCGTTTGCCGCATCGCCGATGATGACGGTCCGCGCGGGCTCAATGGAGTGCCGGTACTTCGCCTTGTACCGGTCGGCGACGAACGCAGGCAGGTCGAACCGATCACGCGCGTCCGAGCCGAACGCACCGACCTCGAGGTCGAGGTGGGTATCCAGGCCCGCCACGGCCAGTTTGAATTCTGCCGACACACGCAAGTTCCCCGTGAGCGCCGTCTGGACGTACCCGTGCTCCGCCAAAGTAGCGATCGTTTGGGCGGCACCCGGATATGCTGCCTGGTCGCGGGCGAGTTCAGCCTCTCCCTGCTTCATGACCTGCATCAGCACCTCGGCGTACCGACTGAATCCTTCTTCGGCGGTCTCGCTGGTGACGCCCGAGGCTATGGCCGTGTCCACGACGATGGACTCATCGGTGTAACCATGTATCCGCGCAGCGGGGAACACGACTGCCGACTCTTCGATGTCGTAGGTACGGGAGACTGCTCGCCGTAGCCACCGCAAGTCCGCAGGAATGAGCGTGCCGTCCACATCCCAGATGATCAGCCCCGTCCGTGCCTCAGCCATGTTCATCGATCCTCGCAGACGGTAGCGGAGCCTGCAGAAGCCAGCGCTGGCGGTGCGACGGTCACGATGGCATTCAGCACCCGAGTTCGGTCAGTCATGAGCCCATCATGGCAGTCTGCGGAGGGCATTGCCGGTCTACACCATCACTACGCCTACACGCCGGGCGAGGGTTGCCCGCCTCGCCCGGCGGCGCTCCGATGTGGCTCGGTGGCCAGGTCGCCTCAGGATGCGATGGCGTGTGTGTTGTAGAGGCCGTGGACGGACAGGATCTCGAAACATGCGCCGTATTGGTCGATTTCGAGATTCAGGTGGATCGGGTGTTCGTTGTCGGGGTGGTGGAGACGCAGTGGCGTCGACCGGTGCGAGTTGTAGCTGACCTGTAGGGGTGTGGAGTCCCATGCGGCTCGGAACTCGGGGTTGTTGCGCAGTGTCTGGAACAGTGCTTGTGCTCGGGGTGCGTCGCGGTAGCGGCCGAGCGAGGCGCGCAGGCGGCGGATGTGGTGGAGCAGGTGTTCGTGCCAGTCCTCGACGAGGTCGCGGGCGGTGGGTGAGCACATCCACCGCCCGATGTTGTGGTCGGCGTCGTCGAGGCCGGGCATGATCCGGTAGAAGACCTTGTTGCCGTGTAGGACGTTCTGGAGTGGGTCGAGGTAGGCGCCCATGACCTCGCATTGGTCGAGGTAGTCGAGGTGGTGATGGACTCCCTGATCGGTGAGGTACTGACGCAGGCCGGTGAGCGGGGGTAGCTCGGCGGAGGGGCGAAGCAGGTCTTGCAGGTGGCGCTGTTGAGTGGGGGTGAGGTCGAAGAAGGCGAACAGTCCCTTCTTCAGCTTGGGTCCTGGCTGGGTGCGGTTCTGGATGACCTCGTTGAGGCGGGAAATGCTGAATCCTGCTTTGTTGGCGGTGGACTCGCGGGATAGCTGGCGCTTGTGGCGCAGGAACTCCACGGTGTCGTGGAAGTCGGGCATCCCGGATAGCACGAGGGACATGTCAGTTGTCTCGCTTCTGCGGCGGGATGAGGACGATGTCGACGCCGAGCGCAGCACAGGGTGCCGGTGGCTGGTTGAGGACGTCCGGATCGGCTCCGCGATGGCGGGTGCGCTGAGGGATGCCGTTCATGGCGATACTCCTTTGTTCGGTTGTGCTCCTCCGGGACATCCGGGGGAGAGGTCGTGGGTGCGGTGGAAAGGTCAGATGCTGCGAGGCCCCTCGCACGGGTCGGGATAGACGAAGCAGAACCGCAGGTCGGGAGGACCTTCCGCCCCGACGCCGAGGTGGATGCGGATGGTGCATTCTTCGCCGGTGTCGGGATCACGTACCTGCATGGGGTGCACGGTTTTGTGGCCGTAGGCGACCTCGGTGCTGCCGGTCCACAACTGCCGGAAAGGCGCTGCTGCGCTGAGTGTCTCGTGCAGGTCCCGTGCACGGGCACTGTGGCGGTAGATGCCGAACTTCACGCGCAGGGACGCGACCATGTACGCGGCGGCGGCATCCCAGTGCACAACGCACGGCTCGGCGGTGGGTGTGGTGCTGCCGGGGTGGAAGAACCACTGGCTGAGGTTATTGTCGTAGTCGGCGAGGTCGGGCAGCTCTGCGCGGAAGCGTTCGTTGGCGTAGACCACGTTCCACAAGGGGTCGAGATACGCGCCGACCCAGCCTCGTTCATCGAGGCGGCGCAACGTCGTGTGGTGCTCGCAGGCAACGGGGCGGGCTCGTAGCTCCTCGATCGAAGGCAGCGGTGTCGGTGGTTCGGCGAGTTCGCGGGTGTGGCGGGCCTGGGATTTGTCGAGTTCGTAGCCGGTGATGATCTGTTCGAGAACGGTCGGGGAGGCCGGGTGGGTGCCGAGTTCGATCTTCTTGATCAGGTCCTCGCTGACCTGGAGTCGGCCGGCGGCCTCGGCCCGGGTCAGGCCCCGGGCCTCGCGGACTTGTCGGACCCATCGGCGCAGGTCGGGTAGCTCAGATGTGGTGCGGCGGGCCTTGCCTCGCCGCGGTCGCCGGGTCGAGCCGGTCCGCCGGTTCATGTGTCAAGCCCCTCCTATTTGAGTCTTCCGTCGCCCCTCCACCACGCGATAGGTTGAAGGGTTAACTCCCCCGAGTTGATTAACTTCTACCAGAAAGGGAACAGCCCGGCCACCGATCATTCACTGTGACCTGGCTGACAATTAGCTACGGACCTCCGCGCGGGGCGCACGGAGTGTTCAGGGCACCCTTTCTCCGGTGCGGGACACCCGCCGGAAAATTTCTTTGGTGACACTTTTTGTACCTGTTTCGCTGATCGGTGCAGGCCACCCCGTGTGTGCGTGGGGGGACGGAAAATGGTACCGATTTTTGTCCCCGTCAAAAGGGTGGCGCACCAGTGGTTTTCGGGGTTGTGATGGTGAGGCAATCGCTCCTCCTCGGAAAGGGAAGTCATGGACCTCTACACCATCCTGTCGGTTCTCAGCGCCGGTGCGTCACTGGTCTCGAACGTGCTGGCAATCGCCACGCAGGTGCTGCCGTTCTTCTGATCTGGGCTGATCATTTTTTGACTACTCAAAATATGATCAGCTAAGCCTCCCGGCTGCGATCCCCGCCGGGAGCTGGGAATCTCCCGGCGGGGATCGGCCGCTTCATTCGCCTCAAACTTCCTATTACTTCTCTGCTTCATTCCTTCATTCCTTCCTTTACCTGAAAGGAGTCATTTGTCATGTCCAAAAACAGTGCTACATCGTCAGCGGTCGTGTCCGTAGGGCCGCTCTACGGTGCCGGAGGCCGGTGCATTCGCCGAGGCCATGAGGGCTGGATGCTGTGGGGTGGCCGTGCGGTCGCTGCGGGTGCGGTGCCTGTGCTGATGGTGTTGGCCGCCCAGCCCGCGAGTGCGATGGCGCCGTTGGCCCCGATCGCGGACCAGCCCGGCGTCACCGCCCCGGCCCAACCCGGAACCGCTACTCCCGCACCGCCTCCGGCCCCCGTCGAACCGCCGGTGTATGTCGAACAGCCGCCCGAGATCCGCAACGGACCGGAACCGCGCCCGGAACCCTCACCCGCGCCCGCCCCGCCGGTGTATCTGATGGAACTGCACTCGCCGGAGCCGGTGGAACCGGTCGCGCCGATCGAACCGCCCCCGGACACGATCCGGATCGGGACGGCGGTGTTCCCCGACCCCGAATGGTTGCCGCCGGAGGTCGGCGACACGATCAACACCGTCAGCGCCGACCTGGAAGCCCAGGCCGCGACCTTCCTCGACTCGGTCGGGCTACCCGCCGGGCGCTCGGACCGCGTCGCCGGTGCCACCGTCGCCGGAGCCGGGGCCGGTGGCGCGATCGGCGGCGCGCTCACCGGTGCCCCGGCGGCAGCAGTCGGTGCTGTCGTGGGAGGGCTCGCGGGAGGCACGATCGGCGGAATCGCCGGAGCTGCCATCGGCACCGTGATCGCGATCCCGGTGATCGGCACCGTCACCTCCGGTGTGGCCGGTACCGCGTTGGGTGCGGCGGCCGGTGCCGCAGCGGGGGCGGCCGTCGCGGGTGTGCCTGCTGCAGCGCTGGGGGCGTTGGTCGGTGGCACGGTCGGTGCGGGGTTCGGTGCCGGGGTGGGGGTCGGGCAGCCATGACCGGGCTACGCCTGCTCACCGCCGCGACCGTCGCCGCCGCGACCGTCGCCGCTGTCCTCGGCCCCACGAGCGCGGGCCCTGCGAGTGCGCAGCCCGAGGTCGCCGGCCAAGGCTGCCCGGCTCTGTGGGTCCTCGGTGTGCAGGGGACCTCAGAGTCTTCGCCGAGCGCTTCGACGACCGCGGACTCGGGGATGCTGGGTCACCTGCTCGGCCCGGTGGCCGCCGCCGATCCGAGTCTGATCGCACGTTCCTACATCAGCTATCCGGCATCGTTCGGTGGCGCACCGGGCACCGGTGGGGGCACCGACCCCTATGCGGCCTCGGCCAGCACCGGGCTGAACACACTGCTCGCCGAATCCGAGCATGTTGCGGCGATCTGCCCCGGGACCTCCCAGGCGATCGTCGGCTATTCCCAAGGCGCGCAGGTCGCTTCGGGGTTCGCGCAGATGGTCGGGGCCGGGGAAGGCCCCGTGGCGCCACAGCGGGTCGCCGCGGTGATCCTGTACTCCGACCCCGAGCGTGCCCCCGGTTCACCGGTCATCGCGGGACGCCCCGGGCAGACGATTCCGGACTCGCCCCCCGGGACGAGCGGGGCGGCGGTGTCGCGGGTGAGCTTGAGTTCGGCTGTCGCTTCCGGTGGCGGGATCGCCACCACGTCCGGGGCCGACTACGGCGAGTTGACGGGCCGGGTTGCCGACATCTGTGTCGAGGGTGACCTAAGCTGCGCGGCACCCGACCGGGCCGCCTTGCTGCGGGTCGCCGCGCAGATCGCCGCCCAGGCCGACCTGCGTGACCCGATCGCCGCCGTCGGCTCGATCCAGTCGTTGTTGTCGGGTGCGCTCGGGGATGCCTGGACCACGATGGTGCTCAACGACTTCCATGTCGGGCCCGGCACGGTGGCTTATGTGCCCGCGGCGAGTCTGGCCGAGCGTCTCACCGAGGCCGCCAACTCGCGTATCCCGGCACCGGGCCCGGACGAGACCGCCGCCGCGACCGCGCGGTGGGCCGAGATCACGGCCACGGTCGCCGCCAACCCGCTGGCCACGTTGCCGCCGCTGGCGGCGGGACTGTCGGAGGCGTGGGGCCAGCTCGTCTCCGACAACGCCGACTTGGCCAATCCTGCGGTGTTGTTGCGCTACACCGACATTCCTGCCCGCCACACCGGCTATGCCGCATCCGGGCACATCGCCAGCGGGGCCGCGTGGCTGACCGCCGCTGCCCACGACCTCGCCGGAGGAAACCAATGACCATCAGCGACTTCTACACCACCCCCGTTCTCCCTGAAGGGGCGCGTCCGGGCGACATCGTGCGCCTGCGACCGGTTTTCGTCCCGCAGCTGGCGGATGCGGCCGGGGCGTGGCAACTCGTCTACGTCTCCAGCGATTCCCGCTCCCAGCCGATCGCGGCCTCGGCGATCGTCCTCATCCCTGAGACCAAGCCGAAACCAGGGACTGGCGCGATCCTGCTCTACTGCCCACCTTTCCGCGGACTCGGCGGGCATTGCGCGCCCTCGCAACTGCTCGCGACCGGCGCCGAGTACGACCTCGCCGGCATCGAATCCACTCTCAAGCGAGGCTGGGTCGTGGCCATCCCCGACGGGCAA
>NZ_LGYZ01000105.1 GCF_001310275.1 Nocardia arizonensis | reverse complement strand
TTCCTCGCCGCCCGCGCCGCCGGTGCCAAACCGGTCCTCGACCTGGCTCGCGCGGTCTACCGCGCCTCGGATCTGGACCTGCCGGTCGCCCCGGTAGTTGCCTGGGGGTACGCCGACGGCGGTCGGGTCGCGGCCGTCGCGGGCGAGTTGCAACCGTGGTACGCGCCCGAGATCGACCTGCGCGGTGTGGCCGCCGGAGCGGTCTTCTCCGATCTGGCGGTCCTGGCCCCGTTGATCAGCCGGGGCACCCGCAGAGGTATCGCGGGGTTGGCGTTCGCCGGGCTGATCGGGTTGTCCCACGCCTACAACCAGCTCCCGCTGCGGCACGTGCTCAACGAGGACGGGCTCGTCGCCGCCGCCGAGGCCCGTCACCTCACCGTCGTGGAACTGCTGCAACGCTTCCCTCAACCCTTGGCGCACTGGTGCCGCGACCGTGACCCGTGGAACGACCACTGGTGGCGACGAGTCCTCGCGCTGGAGTCGCTGGCGCACGTGAAATCGTCTGTGCCGCTGCACCTCTACCACGGCGAGCTCGATCTGGTCGTGCCGGTGCGATCAGGGCGGCGCGCCATGATCGCCTACCGGCAGCGCGGCACGAACGTTGACTGGCGCGAATACGACGGCGACCACCGCTCCACCGCGCACTGGGCGATCTCCGATGTCCTGGCCCGACTCGCCACCGACATCGCCAACGGTCCGGTGTCCCAGCCGATCCCGGCTCAAGACGAGGCCGAGGCGAGGCGAGGCGCGTGAGCCGTCCCTGAACCCCTCCGGGGGAACCTGCCCGCACCCGGGCACCCCACTTCCCCCACCACCGGGTGCGGGCAGGCCCCGGAGACACCACTGATCCGAGTCGAGGCGAGATGAATGCCGAGGTACCCGCGCAACCCACCTGAGAACGAGGACGACGAGGTCGACGCCTGGGTCGAGCTGCCCCCGGCTGTTGTGGACCTGCGCCTCGTCGCCGACACCGGCACCGACCATGATCTCGGTGAGCCCGACGAGCCGCTCCTGCCGGAGCAGTTCTGGTACCACCGGATACGCGACACTCCCAGCGCGGCCGACACCGTCGGGATTTCCCGTTGGGGGACCGGGTTAGGGGAGCGGCTGCCGCGCGGTGCCTGGGCCGCGCTGGCGGCCACGATCGCCGTCCTGGCCGGGGTGCTGCTCGCATCGCCTGGGAAGACCGGCGACACCGGCGCGCAGGTACCGGCCACAGCTGCACCACCCACCTCGACCACGCTAGTGCAGGGCCCGTGCACCGGGCTCACCGGCGAGGTGGTCACCGAGCAGTCCGGTGACCCGACGACCTTGGCCGGGGTGATCGCCTCCTTCGAGGCCGCCTACTACATCCACCGCGACGCCGGGAAGGCGATGCCGTTGCTCGCGCCCGAGAGCGGGATCACCTTCGAGGGACTCGCCGCGGGCATCGCCTCGATCCCGCCCGGTACCCGCCACTGCGTCGCGATCACCCCGATCGCCCCGACCACCGCCAACGTTCACATCGCCGAGATCCGCCCGGACCGCACCCGGACCGACTACCTCCAACTGATCAACACCCGACCCGCCGACAGCGGGGGCGCGTTGCTGATCTCCAACGTCCAGAAGCAGGGATAGGAGCCACCGATGAGGCCGCAGGCGCCCTACCTGATCGCTGTCGCCGGACTGAGCTCGCGCGCGGGAACCACCACGACCACCGTCGCGCTCGCCCACACCTGGCCCGGCCCCGAAACCGCGCTCGTCGTCGAGGCCGACCCCGCAGGCGGCCAGCTCGCCGACATGGTCGGCGCGGACCCCTATCTGGGTTCGGCGAGCCTGGCCCGACGCACCGCCCTCGGTGTGCCCATGACCGGGGAGCTGCTGGGCCAGCATGTGCAGTATCTGCCTGGCGGGCAGGCGTTCCTGGCCGCCCCGCCCGGGCATGCCCCCGACGACCCGGTCCCGGCTGCTGCGCTTCTGACGGATCTGGACCGGGGTTGGCGTGGGTTCGGCGCGGTGGTGTTCGCCGATTGCGGTGTCCCCGAGCCGGGTGCGCCCGCGCACCCGGTCATCGCTGCCGCCGACTCTGCCCTGTTCGTGGTCCGCGCCGAGCACATCGACCCCGAGACCGCCGCCCAGCGGGTCCTCGACCTCACCCGCCGTCGGCGCCCCCGGGGCCTGGTGGTGATCGGCGGCAGCCGCGCTTACATCGACGCGATCGGGTTCCCCGTCGTCGGCGAGCTGCCGGTCTCCCGCTCCGGTGCCCGTGCCCTGCTGACCGGCCGCCGCTCCCGCCAGCACCTCATCCCGCCCGCACGCGGCACCATCACCGCCGTCGAGATCCAACTGCGCCGCTACGAACGCACCGGCCAGTTCGACCCACCCCACATCGGACAATCTGCCCGCCACCAAGGCCGTTCGGTGCGGCGTCCTCGCCGCGGTGAGGACGCGCCCAGGATCTATGCCATCGACCCCGCCACCGTGCCGACGCCGCGTCTTCGCCCGCGTGAGCCCGTCGTGGTCGATACCACCGAAACACCGGCCTCTGAACCGGTGCTCGCGGTGGCGGCCGAGGATGCCGGCCAACCCGCAGAAGGTGACCTCGCCGCGGTGCCCGAGCCGAGCCCGCACCCCGAGATCGAGAGCACTGAGCCTGCACCGGGGCCGACACCGGCCGACGGCGCGCCCGCGCTGGCAGTGCGGGTGTTCGGGCCCACTCGCATCTTCTGGAACGCCGAAACCGGTGAGAGCGTGGAGATCACTACCCAACTACAGCCGCGTGCCCGCGAACTGGTGGCTGTGCTTGCCCTGCATCCCGAGGGTTTGCCACGCCAGCAGCTGATCGAGCGGCTGTGGGGCGATCGGCCCGGCACCCGGGGCAGCAGCGCCTTGGCGAACACCCTGAGCCGCTTGCGTGCCGCGCTGGGCACCGCCACCGGCGGACAGGTCAGCGAGGTACTCGCCGAGGACCGCACCAAGGTCCGGCTTTCGAGCCAGGTGGGGGTGGACTACTGGGACTTCAACGTAGCGGTGGCTCAACGTCGCCACGCGCGCAGCGACACCGAGCAGGCCGAAGCCGCCCGCCGTATCGCGGCGCTGGCCACCAGCGAGCTGGCCAGCGACCTCACTGACACCTGGGTTCAATCCCTGCGCGAATCGGCCCGGCGGACTTCGCTCAACGCCTTGAGCTGGCTGGCCACTCGTAGCAGCACCGACCTCGACGCGACCTTGGGAATGCTCGAGACCGCCGTGGAAAACGACCCCTACAACGAGGCGGTCTGGCACGATCTCCTACGCCTGCACGCCCGTCGCGGGGAAACCGCCGCACTCACCCGCACCTACCGGCTCCTGACCCGGCGACTTTCCGAGATAGGGCAGCGTCCGAGTCCAGAAACCCGCCAGCTCCTCGAACAGCTCCGCCGCGACCAGAAATAGAGTCGAATGCTGGCGGCCATTACCACTCGCGCAGCATGTCAATTAATGTAGAAGCCGGAATTTCGATTTTCTGGCATCGAGCGAAAATGTGTGCCGGGGATAGTGGAATATCTACTCGAATTGTGTTCTAGACGGTTCTATCGTCGCTGGACACTCCGTGCTCGGCTGTGGATAAAACTGCGGTGAGCCTGAGTGGCTCGATGAAAAAAGATCGGTGCGTCGTTCCATGGTGGGTTTCGATGCACGATTCGGTGCGAAGATTGGAACGACGCACCCTCTATGGGCCATATAGGCAGGTCGGGCGGCGGATATCCGCGCGGATATCATCGGGGATTGTCTATCCACAAAGATGGATAGACATGCTCGTGCGGGCTCTCTCGCGTGGCTGGCCGTGCTCTCGAATGACTCGCTTCCCGCTGCTGTACCTCCATCTTCCGCCATCGTCCCCGCTCTCCCAATTTATAATTCTTCTGTCTTTTTGGGTCTTTTCCGGCCGGGGTGTGATGTCGCTGGTGAGGCTGCTTGCATGGCGCATTCCGAAATTGCGTAGTCGGACTCGCGGTTGTCCGGAAAAATTCCGGAAAATTGAGCTGTTTTCGGGGTTGTGAGTTTGTTCGAGGTCGAGCTAGCGTCGACCACGTTCCCGGAATTCGCCGGGAAATTCGTAGAAATCCGAATGGCGGCCACGCCGCACGTATGCCGAAAACCGGCGCGAATTCGGAACGGAAATTGCAGGAGTCGCAATGCCCACCACACCCGCCCCCGCCGCTACCGCTGCACCGGCCGCCGGTCGCCTGCCCAACGGCGAACTCCGCCGCATGGTGGCCGCCGCGCTGGCCGCCGACCCCGTCCGCGAACAGTCGCCCCGCGAAATCGCCGCCGGGCTGAACCGGTCCTCGGGCGCTGTCGGCAACGCTCTCGAGGCGTTGACCGCCGCCGGGCACGCCGAACGCACCTCGGCCGCGCCCCGCCGCTACCGCGCCACCGCCACCACGACTACCGCCGCCACCCCGGCCGTTACCGCCCCGGCCCCGGCCGCGCCTGCCGCCCCGGCCCCCAGCAAGCCGAAACCGGCCCGCCGCACCAAGAAGACCGCCACCCCGGCCCCGGCCGCGCCCGCCGCCCCGGCCCGCACAGGTAACACGGTGGCCCGGCCGAACGGGCAGGACTACCACCTGCGTCAGCTCGCCGGGCGCGCCGATGTGGAGGTGTTGCAGACCATGCGCGCGGCGGAGGTGCCGGTGCTGCTGTACGGGCCGCCCGGCACCGGTAAGACCTCGCTCATCGAGGCCGCCTACGGGGACCTGCTCACGGTGCAGGGCGACGGGGACACCACGGTCGCCGATTTCGTGGGCGAGTACACCCAAACCCCCGACGGCCGTTTCGTTTTCGTAGACGGCCCTCTCGTTCGGGCGATGAAAGAGGGCCGGGTGCTGTTCATCGATGACGCGACCCTGATCTCGCCGACCGTGCTTGCGGCGGTGTATCCGGCGATGGACGGTCGAAAAGAGCTGGTGGTCAAAGCAACCGGCGCGGTGGTGAAGGCTGAGCCCGGGTTCTTCGTGGTGGCCGGGCACAACCCCGGCGTGCACGGAGCCATCCTGTCCGACGCGCTGAGTTCGCGGTTCGCGTTCCAGGTGCGCGTGGTTTCCGACCTCGACCTGGCCGCCCAGCTGGGGGTGGAACGCCGCGCGGTGAAAGTGGCGCGGGAGCTGGCCGCCCGGCAGGCCAAGGGCGAGGTCGGGTGGGCCCCGCAACTGCGCGAGTTGCTGGCGTTCCGCAAGATCGCCGCCGCCACCGACCCCGACACCGCGATGGCCAACCTCCTCGGGGCCGCCCCGGAAGAGGACCGCGAGGTGGTGGCCGCCGTGATGAAAACCGTGTGCGGCACCAGCCACACCCCGCTCGCCCTCGGCCCCCGCCTCTAACCACTACCCGCCGCACGCCCGAAAGGTATTGCCTGCCATGACCGGCCACGTGATCACCGCCCCTGCCCCCGCTAGCCCCGCCGCGCCCGCCACCCCGGGCACCGGCACCGCTTCCGCCCCGGCCGCCGCCGGGGCGGGGGCGGCCCCCGCCGCCGCGCCTGCCACCCCCGCCCCGACGTCTGTGCCGGTCACCGGGGGATGGGCCACCCTTTCGGCCGCCATGACCGCCGAGGTTCCGCCGATCGCCGACCGTGACGATTTGACCGTGAGCATCGCCCCCGGTGCCGCGTTCGGGCACCCGGCGGTGTTCGTGCCCGCACTGCGCGCGATCGAACTCGACGGGTCCCGACTCAAGATCGACCCGGCCGCCGCGTGCCCGGCCCGCAACAGTGACCGCAACCACTACCCG
>NZ_LGYZ01000104.1 GCF_001310275.1 Nocardia arizonensis | reverse complement strand
GTTGCGCGCCAGCGCCACCGAGATCGTGATCGGCGACAACGGCGGCGCGACCGCCGCCGCCCACCTCCCGCGCACCACCTACGCCGCCGCCCACAACGCCGCCCTCGTGCTGGGACGGATCGACGCCGGGGTGCTGGAAGAGTCCGAGTGCGCGCCGCTGCTGGGCGAGCTCGAGTCCATCCTCGGCACAGACACCCTCGCCAAACTGCGGGCGATCTGGCGTGAGGCCCACACGGTGGCCGATGCCGACACCGCCGCCATGCTCGAGCTCGGGCGGCGCTGGTTCGACATCGTGGGCCCCGAACCGCACGCCACACCGGTACCGAGCTCGCCGTTGGGCGCGGCCATCGCTGCCACCGCCGCCGCCATCGCCCGCGAGGTCGCGGCGAACCCGGTTCCCGCCGACCCGGCCGAGTCCGCCGCCGCCGCTCGCCAGGCTGCCGCCGCCACTGCCGAAGAGGCACAACAGATGGCCGAGCATGTGTTCGGCGACGATGCGGCATCGGGCATCTCGCGCACCGTGGCCCGCACCCGCACCCCGCTGACCACGGAACAGACCGCCGCGCGTGTGCTGGCCCGCGCGCTGGACACCGCCGCCGCCCGCGAACGTGCCACGGTGAAAACGACCTCGGTGGTGCCGCCGGGGCGGGTGCGGATGCGCGGTGTGCTGGCCAGGCAGGCCCAGCTCGCG
>NZ_LGYZ01000103.1 GCF_001310275.1 Nocardia arizonensis | reverse complement strand
GCGGTGTGGGGTGCGTTGGTGCACGAGTGCGCGCACGCCAAACACTCGGTATGGCGGGCCCCGCTGCTGGCGCACCCGGAGGTAGTGAAGGCGGCGAAATTGCTCGAGGAGTCGCGCATCGAGGCCGCCCAGATTCGCCGCCGCCCCGATGACCGTCATTGGTTGCGCGCCAGCGCCACCGAGATCGTGATCGGCGACAACGGCGGCGCGAGTGCCGCCGCGCACCTCCCGCGCACCACCTACGCCGCCGCCCACAACGCCGCCCTCGTGCTCGGCCGGATCGATGCCGGGGTACTGACCGAGTCCGAATGCGCGCCGCTGGTGCGCGAGATCGAGTCCATCCTCGGCACCGACACCCTCGCCGCGTTGCGCGCGATCTGGCGTGAGGCGCACACCGTGGCCGATACCGACACCGCCGCCATGCTCGAACTCGGGCGGCGCTGGTTCGACATCGTGGGCCCCGAACCGCACACCACACCGGTACCGACCTCGCTGTTGGGCGCGGCCATCGAGGCCACCGCCGCCGCCATCGCCCGCGAGGTCGCGGCGAACCCGGTGCCCGCCGACCCGGCCGAGTCCGCTGCCGCCGCGCGCGAGGCTGCCGCCGCCACTGCCGAACAGGCACAGCTGATGGCCGAGCACGTGTTCGGCGATGGCGAGACACCGGGGCACTCGCGCACCGTAGCCCGCACCCGCACCCCACTGAGCACAGAACAGACCGCCGCGCGGGTGCTGGCCCGCGCGCTGGACACCGCCGCCGCCCGCGAACGCGCCACGGTGAAAACGACCTCGGTGGTCCCGCCGGGCCGGGTGCGGATGCGTGGTGTGCTGGCCCGCCAAGCACAGCTCGCCGCCGGTGCCATCCCGACCGCCGAACCGTTCACCCGCACCGCCCGCAAAACGAGCCCGCACCCGCCGCTGCGGGTCGGCATCGCGTGCGACGTGTCCTCCTCGATGAGCGCGTTCGCCGCGCCGGTGTCCTCGGCCGCGTGGATCATCGCCCGCGCCGCCGAGCTGGCCGCGATGCCCGCTACCACCGCGACCGTGACCTTCGGCGCGAAGGTCACCCCGATCACCTACCCCGGCACCGCCCCCGCCCAGGTCGCCGAGTTCGGTTGCCCGGACAAATACCACGCCCTCGCTGCCGCGACGGTCGCCCTCGACGGGGCCCTCGGCCTGTCACGGCCCGGCGCGACACGGCTACTGGTCATCATCTCCGACGGCATCTACCGACCCCACGAACGCGCCTCCGCACAGCGTCGACTCGACGCTGTCCGCGCGGCCGGGTGCGCGGTGCTGTGGTTGGCACCCGAGAGTGGCAAGCGCCCCGGCCGCCCGGGAGCCCCGACTCCGCTGAACGGGGCGACCGTGCACGTGGTCAGCGACCCGGCCGCCACCGCCACCGCGATCGCCCGCGCCATCACTGCCGCCGTGCGCGCCGCCTAGACCCCCGGGGCCCCGGGCGCACACCGCGCCCGGGGCACCCGGGACCGGGCCGCTACCGGTCACCGGCGCGGCCCTCCCATCACCCACCAACACCCCTACCCGCCCCGCCCGGGGCGGCAACGACAAGGAGGCTTCACCATGACCGACAACACCGCTACCGACCAGACCCCCACCGACACCGACACCCGAGGCGAGGTGGTTTGCCCGATCGAGGTCGGCGACGAGGTAACGGGCCTCAACAACCGCACTTGGCGCGGCGTTGTGCTCCAGGTTTTCGACCACCACGTTCCCGAGTGTGTGATCGAAACCGACACCGGCGGGAGAGGTTTCGCCGCCCCGTGGTCGCTTGTGCCTGCACACCAGGACCCCTCGGCGCAGTGGCTCGATCGGATGCGCGCCTACCGGGATGCCAAACGCGACGAAGCGCTCGACCGGCTTCGCAGTGACCAGGAAGAACTCGCCGAAGCGGCGGAAACCCTCGCCGAGCGCCTGACTGAGATCGCGGCCACGCTGCGCACGGGCCGCTTCCGCGACCCTGAGGACGAGGATCCCATCGAGCACGAGGGAACCAGCATCGATGACGGTCTCGGCCATCTCGCCGAAACCCGGCAGAACCTCATCGACAGCGGCCTGCTCTCACCCCCGGAGATCCGGCAGTACCTCGACTTCGACTGAACCGGTCATAGCTCGACGGATGGCACAAGCGCGGGCGAATCAACCTGCTGAGTCGACTCGAACCCGCCGCCGTACGCGCCATACGCGCCACCTAAACCCCGGGTGCCCCGGGCGCGCAGCACGCCCCCGGGGCACCCGGACCGGGCCGACATCGGCCACCGGCGCGGCCCAACCATCACCCACCCCGCCCACCCCGTCCCGCACCCCGGGGCGGCAACCA
>NZ_LGYZ01000102.1 GCF_001310275.1 Nocardia arizonensis | reverse complement strand
CCACGACGAGGACGGCGTCATCAAACCGGGAGCCAAACTCAGCGGCAACGCCTACGTCGTGGTGAGGCTGCGCGACCGCGACCACCCGCCCGGCCGGATCCTGCTGGTACGCAACCCGCGCCGCTGCCACCACGGCTACACCCTCTGCGTCGAGTGCGCCGACAGCTGGGAACTCGACCACCACGTGGACTACGAGCTGACCGGCGGCGGGCGACGACTGCGCGAGGCCCTCGACACCCAGCGTGCCGCACCCACGAGCAACGAGTCCGCCGAGGACGACACCGGCGAGCCCGGCACCGATACGGCCGACTCGTCGCTGGCGCACCCGTGACCGACTCGGGCGTCGAGTCCGCGCGACTCGCGCGCCACAGTGCCCGCGGCGAGGCCGCCGGCGCGAGGCGCCCTCGCATCTCGCGAGCCGAATGACGCGAGTCGAATTCCATTCTGGCTGAGCCCATTACGGAATCGGACGAGAGGAATTCGGGACCGGAACGAATTTCGACATTTCGCTTGACATCACACGCCCTATCGAGCGGTCATGGAAACCGGAACGGCACCGACCACCCGGGGAAATCGCCCCGATCGGTGCGCATTCCGTCCCAACCGGGACATCACCGAATTCACCAAACCCATTGTTGGAAGGAACCCCCCATGTCGAAAACCAAGAACGCCGCCGTAGCCACGGAAACGGCCACACCCGCCCCGGAACACGGCACGCGGTCGGCTGTCGTGCCGGTGCTGCGCCGCGACAGCAACCGGGCATTGTGGGCGGCGCTGCGCGCCCACCCTGACAGCACCACCGCCGCGCTGGCCGACATCGCCGGGATCGGACAGACCACCGCCCGGCGTCTGCTGGCCCAGTGGGAAACCGCCGGGTGCGCACAGTCACACACCGACCCCGAATCGCCCCGGGCCGCCAAGACCTGGACCCAGGGCACGGGCGCACCCGCCACCATCGAACCGGACCCGGCCCCCGCCGCGCCCGCCGACACGGACCCGGCCGAACCCGCCACGCCGGAACCGGTTTCGCCCGAGACGGCCGAACCGGTCGACCCGTCGCCCGAAACCAGCGAGCCCGCACCCGAACCCGCCACGGTGTCGGCGGCGGAGGTGCCCGCGCTGCACAGCGCCGAAGCTCGGGCGCTGTGGGAGGCGCTGGAAACCCACCCCGCCAGCACCACCGCCGAGCTGGCGGAACTGGCAGCCATCGGAACCAATCCGGCGCGGCATCTACTGACGGAATGGGAACTCGCCGGGGCCGCGTGGGCGGCCACCGACCCGGGCAAGCCCCGGGCCGGGAAGCGCTGGACCGCCGGAGCGAAACCCGAACCGGCCCCGGCCGCGCCCGCCGTGACCGAAGTGGCGGACACCGCACCGGCCGAACCGGATCCCGCACCGGCCGAACCGGCGACCCCGGAACCGGTTGTGCCCGAACCGGCCGCGCCTGCCGAGCAGGCGGCCCCGGCCGACCCCGCGCCCGACACCACGGCGGAGATGGCGGTAGGTGCCCCCACGGGCGACGAACCCGCCACCGTGGCCCCGGAACCCCCGGCGGCGGCCGACAACACGGCTACGGCGGACGAGGAGTCGACGGTGGAACGCCTGCCCGCCGGTGCGCTGCGGGGACAGGTCGAGGACTTCCTGCACGAAAACCCCGGAAAGGAGTTCACCCCACACCAGATCGGTAAAGCCCTGGCCCGCTCCAGCGGCGCGGTCCACAACGCCCTGGTCAAGTTGACCGATGGCGGGACCGCACGCCAGACCAGCACGGCCCCCAAGAAATTCACCCTCGCGTCCTGACAACTGGGCGATGCCGGAATCCCCGGAGGGCTTAGCTCCGGGGAGTCCGACACCGCCCTCTCAATCTAACCCCTGAGAAAGGTGCTCGACTATGTACTCCACCCCAACCCCCAAGGTCCTCGCCTCGGCTCTGTACCAGGTGTACGCCGAGTCCAGCCACGCCCCCGACAGCCTCGAGCTGTGGATCGCCATCGCCGACAAGGCCGTGCGGGAGCTGCAAATGCCGGTGCTGGTGTCGCTGGTGCCGTGGGTGCCGATCGCGCTGCGCTACGAGAAGGTGACCACCGACGGCGAGTTCTTCCCGCACACCGGGTCGGTGCGGATCATGACCGGCCCGCTGACCGGCACCCTGTACCGCGACGCGGAGACCGCCGCCCGCGAGGTGGTCGTGGCCACCCTGAACGAGCTGATCGACCACGGCACCACCAGCGACGACAACAGCGGCGACAGCGGCGGCGGTGAGCAGATCGACGGCGCGCCCACGCCGTTGCCGTCGTGGCGGTTCCGCGACAAGGGGACCCCGCCCGCGTTCACCCCGCGCGCGGTGCCCCCGCTCATCTCCTGACCCGCCTACCCGCTGAAACGGCCCGTGGTGCCGAGCATTCCGCTCGGCACCACGGGCCGCTTTCTGTGCGCTGTGCGG
>NZ_LGYZ01000101.1 GCF_001310275.1 Nocardia arizonensis | reverse complement strand
GGCTACTTGCTGCGGTCGATGGCCTGGGTGATCCAGTCGGTCAGCACGGGGGCGGCGGTGGTGTATCCGGTGGCGTCGAACGCGCCCGTGTGGCCGTCCTGGGCGGCCGGAACGGCGGTCCCCGTGCCGGTGGCGCTGTCCGCTGTGCCCGTTCCGGCGGTGGTGGCGGTGTAGGTGTTGGTCAGGGTGGGGAACTGCTGGCCGGTGAACGCTGCGGCGGCGGCGGAGACGAGATCGGCGGCGACCGGTGCCAGCTCGGTCAGAGTCAGCACGGCCGCCACCGGGTCACCATCGGCGAGGAATTCCACGGCGGTCCAGGCGATCTCCTGCGCGCGGCCGACATCGGTGGCGATGCGGGAGATGTCGAGTCCGGCCAGGACACCGACGATCTCGGCGGCGATCGTCGCGACCCCGGTGGTGTCCAGCGGCGCGGCCAGCGCCAGAGCCCGCGCGATCAGGCGCAGGTCGAGTCCATCGGCCAGCTCGACCAGCGGGGCGAACTGGTTGTTGAGGTCACCGGAGACGCGGTGTACGCCGCGCACGTCGGCGGCGGTGACCAGTCCGGGTAGTTGGGCGAGGTCGGCCACGATCGCGGGCACGTTCGCGGTGAAGCTGGCGAGTCCGTTCAGCACGGTGACTACCTGGGCCAGAACCTGGGACACGCTGATCTGCCCGGTCGAGGACGAGCCGATGCTGATGGTCGGTGTGCTCGTCGTGGGGGCGGGGAGTCTCGTTGTGGTGGTAGGGGAGGTGGCGTCGGTCGGAGCCGAGCCGGACGTGGCGGTGGCCGA
>NZ_LGYZ01000100.1 GCF_001310275.1 Nocardia arizonensis | reverse complement strand
GCGGCGAGGACGGGCGAGGACTCGGCGGTGGTCGAGCAGTAGCTGTCACCGTCGAGGCACAGCGTGCGGACCCGATCGGTCAGCTCGCCGAAGCCCTTCGTGCGTGGCCCGGTGACACCCTGCCCAGAGACCGGGGTACCGAGCTGGGCGGTGGTGGAGTCGCGGCGCGGGTCCGAGACGAGCGCGACAGCGACGACCCGAGAGGCCGGAATCGGACCCCCTCGATTGCCGAGGGTGGTGGCGAGGTCGCCGGTGACCTCGGCGCCCTGGCCGTAGCCGGCCAAAACGACTCGGGTGTCCGAGCACAGCCCCTTCATCCCCGCGGAGAGGTCCGCGCCGCTCACCGAACCCGCGCCGGTGGAGGGCGCGAGCGTACGGACCTCGATGTCGGTGCCGTAACGCGTCGTCAGGGACTCCCCGAGCTGGGTGAGGATCCCGTTCGTGCCTTGCCCGATGGTAGGGGTCGTCTCGTAGGTGCCCGGTGCCAGCAGCGCGGTCCAGCGCGGGCACTTGGTACCGGTGCGGTCGGGTGTGGGTTCTGCGGCGGCGACACCGGCTGTCACAGTGGTCGCGGCGATGACCGCGCACAACGCCGCGTGGGCGTTGCGGCGGAGCTGGGAGCTGTTGCGGTGCATGGTGTGTTCTCCGTTCAGGTGAGGGACTGGTCAGGACGCGGCGCGGGAGTCGTCGTGGGCGGACGTGGGTCTGCGGGCGGCGTAGAAGTCGTCGCCGCTCCACCGGTAGGGCGAGACCTGGACGGGCTCGTTGAAGGTCGGCGCGTGCACCATCTGGCCCGCGCCGAGATAGATCCCGACGTGATGGACGTCGGCGGCAGTGCCGTAGAAGACGAGATCGCCCGGGACGAGCTGGTCCTCGGATACCGGTGTGCCGGTGTGGACCTGGTCGTAGGTGGTGCGGGGAATGGAGATGCCTGCGGCGCGGTAGGCGGCTTGGGTGAGTCCGGAGCAGTCCCAGCCGCCGTTCACCTCGGGCCCGTTGCCACCCCACACATACGGCAAGCCGAGTTGCGCGCAGGCGAACGAGATCACCTGCGCGGCTGTCGGGTTCGTCGGTGAGGTGGTGTCGCAGTCGCCGCCGGAGGTGTCGGGCGTGGTGGTCCGGTAGCGGGCGGCCTGGTCGAGGACGTCGCGCACGTACCAGTCGGCGTGGTTGTAGGCGAAGATCGCGCTGTACATGTCGGCGGGCGCACCGGAGTCGCACAGGTAGAACGCGGCGGCGTGGATGGCGTCGGAGGGGTTGTAGCGCGAGGGCGGATTCGCGCCACCAGCGGGCAGGGGATGGCGCGAGACAACGGAGTCGAACGTCGGGGCGAGGAACTGCATCGGTCCACCGGCCCCGGAGGCGTTTTCGCCCGAGGAGACGCCGGGCAGGGTGGAGCGGCCGTGGTCGGTTTCGATCTTGCCGATCGCGGCGAGCACGCTCCAGTCCAGGCCGGGGCAGTCTCCGGCGGCGGCTTGGTAGAGCACGAGCATCTCGGCCGGGATGTCTTGCTGTGCTTCGGTGCTCGGGGTCGAGCCGGTGCCGGTCGAGGCTCCCGGGGTAGGTGCGGTGAGCGACTGGTCGAACACCACGATGGCGCTGACCACGGTCGCGATGACGACCGTGAGGAACACGAACGCGCCGAACCCTGCCCCGAGCGCCTTGACCAGCATCGTCAGCTCACCAGGACTCGTAGGTCGGTGGCTGTGGGGGTGGCGGGGACAGGGTGACGATGCCGCTCTGCGGTGCCCAGCCCGGGTCGGGTTCGCTGTCGGGCTCGGGTGGGGTGCGCCGGGGCCACGCGGTGGCGAGCTGGTGTAGGTGTCGCCTTCGAGAGCCGTTGGCGGCGTTGGCGGCGTTGGCGTCCAGGGGCAGCCAGACCTGGTCGGCGGGACTGGCCTCAAGGGTGGGGGCGAGGAGTTCGGCGGCGGCGGTGGCCACGGGCACGGCCTCGGGGTCGGGGAGCCGTTCCCAGGTCCGGTGCAGCGCCGCGCGGGCTTTGGTCTCGCGGGCGACGCTCGGCACCCAGAGCAGCACGGGGGCGACGACGCCGGTGGTGCGAGCTAGTTCGGCGTAGCCGGTGAGTTTCGCCGCAACCCGCGACAGCGCCGTGGTGCTCTCCAGGTCGTACTCGAGATAGAAGTCGAGCACATCCTCGGCGTGGGCGTAGCGGCCGAAGGCGTCGGGGCGGGCGAGGTCGCCCCACAAACGCTCGCAGCGGGTCTGCGACCACCATGCCTGGACCTGGGCGGGGTTGCCGCGCTGGTCGAGGGCGGGGTGGGCGATCAGGGCGGTGAACCATTCGGCGACGCCGAGGGTGTGGGTCAGGTGCAGGCTGTGGCCGATGGCGAGGGCACGCTGATGCTGGTAGCCCAGCTCGCGCACCGTGATCCCGGCTTCCGCGGCGAGCACGCCTGCCCCGGCCGGTGCGAGTACCCAGTGCATCGGCGCGCTGCCCTCGGTGCGCCACGGCCGGAAACGGTCCACGACGCCGTAGCGGTGCAGCAGGTTCAGCCGCCGCAGCGCGATGGGCTGAGTCGGGAAGGCCAGGCTGGTGAGCTGGTTGGTGGTCAGGACACGGTGCTCGTGCAGCATCCGCAGAAGCCAGCGGTCGCGCTCGGTCAACCGGGAGACGAGCGCGGTGCTGTCGAGCGGCCGGGGCCGGGTCCGGTTGTCGGGGCGGGGACGCCGGTTGTCTGCCTGCTGGGCGGGACGGGAGAGCATCGGTGGCACAACCTTTCTCGGAACGAACAGACGGGCGGTGGCGGAGCTGTCGGTGGTCGGGTCACTCGTCGCGGTCCGGGCGGGTGTCGGTGAGGCGGGCGCGAGCGGCGGCAGCGATCTCCCGGGCACGCCCGGGGATCGGCGGGTCCAGCGGCCGGGTGGTGAGGGTGAACGGTCTGGCGTTGCGGCCGTCGACCAGCAGGCGGGCGGCTGCGTGGAAGGCGTCGAGGTGAGACAGGTCGTGCTCGGACAGCCACGGGTCGGTGTGGCGGGCCAGATCGCGCGCGTCGTCGGGCGACACGGCGAAGACGATCTTGTTGCGCGCGTTGGCCGAGATGCCGTCACGCAGTTCGCGCGAGAGCTGGCCCAAGTTCTGATGCGCCAGGAGCAAGGAGAGCCGGAGTCCGCGGGCTTCGGCGAGCATGTCCTCGATCGGCGTGCTCAAGTTGAGGAAGTTCTGCGCCTCGTCGAGCACGAGCGCGGCGTCAGGCCGGTCAGCGGCGGCGACCCGGGCTCTGGCGGTCACTGCCTGCCATGTACGCGCGACCAGCAGTGACCCGACCAGTCGGGAGGTCTCCTCGCCGAGTGAGCCTTTCGGCAATCGGGCCAGGCAGATGCCGCCGTGGTCGAGGATGTCGCCGAAGTCCACGGTCGAGGGGCCACCGGCGATGGCCGCGCGCACGAACGGGCGCAGCAGGAACGCCCTCAGCTTGTTCAGTAGGGGGCCGGTGAGCTGGGCGCGGCCGGTGTCGGAGAGTTGCTCGTAGGAGTCCCAGAACCCGCGCAGGACCGGATCGGCGGTGGTGCGGGTGACCCGGGACCGGAACGCACCCTCGGTGAGCAGGCGGGGCAGGTCGGCCAGGGTCGCGGTCCCGGGCTGCGCGCACAAGGTGAGCAGGCTCGCGCGCATGATGTCGTCGGTGCGCGGCCCCCACCACTGGTGAAAGATCCGGCGGAAAACTGTGGTCAGGTTGTCGACCGCGAGATCCATCCCCGCGCGCCCGATCCGGCCGATGTCGAGCGGATTCACACACGGCGGAGCACTGGATGCGTCGGCGTCGAAGAGCACCACCCGCTCACCCATGCGCGACGGCAGCCTCGACAAGACATCGGTGACGAGGTCGCCTTTCGGGTCGATCACGATCACCCCGCGCCCCGCCTCGGCGTCATCGAGGATCGTGCGCGCCAGCAGCGTGGATTTGCCGACCCCGGTCGGGCCGAGGATGTGCAGGTGGTGACGGGCGTCGGAGACTTTCACCGCGACCGGGCGGCGAGTGCCGGTGTCGGACATCCCCAACGGCTTCGTGAACTCCCCACCGACGGGGATCTCCGGTGCCGGGGACAGCGCGCGGGCTCCGGCGCGCTGCAGGCCCGGTAGCCCGTCGTCGGTGGGCAGATGGGCGATCGTGGCCAGCTCGGGCACCGACAACACATCCCCACGCCCGAGACGCCGCTCCCGGATCAACCGCTGAAGGCGGAAGAGTCGACGGCGACGCCGGTAGTAGTTGTGATCGGTGCACGCCCCGAACGTCGTGGCTAGAGCATCGGCGCGCCCGCGCGCCACCGCTCGCGCTTGGGCTGTCGAGTCGATCTCGGCGGGGTCGGTGGAGACCGGGATCGAGGCGGCATAGCGGACGACCGTCTCCCAATGCGCCCCTCGCGCTTTGGCCGCTGCCGCGCGGGCGGCGGCACTGTATTCCAGGGAGGTCTGCCGGTCGGTGCCCCGCGCGCTCCCCACCCCGGTGGCGGTGCGGGAGGCGCGACCGGTGCTCGAGCCGGGAGTGAGAAGGTCGAGGGCCTCGCGCAGCAGTCCCGCCGCGACACCGGCCCGGGCACCCGTGCTCGCCGCGGAGCGGGTGGCGCGGGCGACGCGGCGGCCGGTGACCGGGCGGGCGAGGATCTGCACGCACACTGCGTGACCGGGGCCCAGATCGTCGGCGGCGGTGATCAGGTTGCGCACCAGATCACCGGAGTGATCGGTGCTCAGCGGGAGTCCCTCGTGGCGCCCGAGGCGCAGCTCGCCTCCGGCCACAATCCGCCGGATCCCTTTGACCGGGTTCGGCAGCGGGGGCCGGGCGGGTTCGGCTGTGTCGGTGTGCGCGCCGGGCCACGCCGAGGCGACAGCCCGCTCGATCAACCCGGGCGGAACCGTGCCCGGCACCCACAGCCGGATCGCCGCGCCTTCCTCGGGGGTGACGGTGTACTCGAACCCCAGATGTGGCTGCCCCAGCAGCGTTCTCGCCCATGCTGGGCGGAGCTGGCCGATGAGGTGTGCCCAGAAGGTCAGTGCGCCTTTGGCGTCGACCTCCGGTGGGGTGAGCACGGTGATCTGGCGGGCACGCGCACTCAGCCGGCCTCGCCGCCACCGAACCGTGAGCCGTACCGCGGCGAGCACCGCGACACCGACCGCGACCAGAAACAGAGCATCGGCGGACACGAGGGCGTGTTCGAGAGCGTCGCGGAGGTCGGCCACGGCCCGGCTGGGCGCGAGAAGCGCCCGGCCCAGCCATCCCTGCTCGGGATTCACGCGGCCACCGATCCCGGGCCGGTGATCTCGGTGTTCGGCAGAGTCGCCGCGCTGCCGAACGGGAACCGGCCCGCGCGACGGCGTCCGGTCGCCTCGGTGGCTTCGGGCTTGTGCAGGATGATGACGTCCTCGTGGGCGATGAGGTGCATCGGCAGCCCGGCCGCGCGCTGCTTGACAATGAAGTCGCGCTGGAAGAACGAGCTGCGGGCGATGAGTTCGCCGTCGGTGAGGCGGCCCAGCAAGGCCACGCACCGCTCCACCGGGACCAGCCCGGCCAGCTCGCCGCAGGTGTAGAGGTGGGCGGGCAGCGGCACGAGTTCGGCGTGCTGCCGCCACGGTCGCGCGGTGATCACCACATACCCACCGGGCGCGAGGTATTCGGCGGCTCCGGCCAGGATCTTGGTGAACCCGGACAGCAGTCTGCCGAGGCCGACGTTGGCGAGGTTGCCGCGATCCAGCACCGCGCCGTAGCGGTGGTTGGACTTCAGCACCGGGTCTTTGCGGTTGGCGCGTACGTGCCCGTGCAAGCTGTCGCCGTAAGGAGGAGAAGTGATGACGAGCTTCGCCTGACCGCGTAGCTCGGCCGGGATCAGATCACCCAGCTTGCGGGCATCGCCGTGGAAGACGTCCGCGGCGAGATCGATCCCGGCCTCACGAGCGAGCTCGATGTTGGTGCGCGCCAGCTCCGCCCACCGCGACTCGTACTCCACACCCACCGCGCGGCGGCCCAGATGCAGGGACTCGACGAGGGTGGTGCCAATCCCGCACATCGGGTCGAGCACGAGGTCCCCGGGCCGGGTGTAGGTGTTCACGGCGTGGGCGACGATGGCGGGGAACATCTTCGCGGGATGGGCGGTGCTGTCGGGGTGATAGCGGCCCCGGCGCTGCGCGGTGGGCGCGGTCTGCGCGGTGGCCCACACCGACACCGGCGCGACGGTCGGGGCGGTCTGTGCGGGGCTGCCGGAGGCGCTGTCGGCGGTGGCGGGGGTGGTCGGTTCGAGCGTCATCGGGCGTCCTTCACGTGAGAGTTCCGGTGGGGTGCAGGGCGTGTGGGTTCAGCCATGTGCGGGCTGGAGGAAGACGAAGACGTCGGTGTGCGCGACGGCGTGACGCGCGGTCCCCGACGGTGTCGGCGCGGCGGGCGCGGTGACCTGGTGCCCGGAGATCGGGGCGGCGATGATGTGCTGGAGGTAGAGCAGATCGGCGGACTGCGCGGCGGCCACGACCGAACCGGCCGGGTCGAACAAGGTTCCGGAGTCGCTGTGTCGGCAGCGGGAGAAAATGACCAGCAACCCGCCCATCGCGAGGACTTCGGTCGCGAGCGCGGTTATGTGTTCGGCGGCGGCGATCGGGTCGAGCTGATCGGCGAGCAGGCTCGCGACGACCAGATCCACCGGCGCGCCCGTCCACGTCCGGCCGGTGGGTGCGTCGAGTCCGTGGCGGCCCAGATCACCGATCGTGGACAGTGCGGCGGCGGTGTCGGACTCGATGATCCGCAGCGTCCCCCGCGCGGTGGGGGCGGGCCAGCCCAGCAGCATCACCCGCGCGCCCGGCGCGGAGAATTCGGTGATCGTGTGGACCAGAGCCCGGTCGGGCCAGCGATCGGCGGGATCGAGCGGGTCGGGTCCCAGCGGCCACAGGGTCGAGGGGATCTGCACGGCATTGGTGCCAGAGCGCGGGCGGCGGGAAGGGGCGGTCATGAGGGCCTCCTGAACGAGAGAGTGCTTCTACTCATTAACTGCCGCCAAAAAGCCGAAAACGGGACGTAATTTCCGAACTCCGCTCTCTGAGAATTCCCTGAGTCCGATATCCGAACCTAGGAAACGGGTGCATCGATGAGATGTCCCGGAAATTATTTTGAAGAATTTTCGCCAAGGTTTGCCAGCATGCTCGGACGTCCTATCCGCAACCTATCTGAAACATATCCAAGTCATATCTAGGCGCTATCCTGCGCTTCACATGTGCTGGCAGATGGGCATATCCGCGCGGATATGCCCCGCCCCTGACGGGTGGGTGTGTCGTAGTAGCGGAGGAGATGCTGATCTGCGCAAGATATGACTTGGATATGTTTCAGATAGTGTTTGGATATGTTGCGGATAGGGTTTGGATAGGTTTCGGATAGATCCGCGAGGTGTCCTGAGGTGGTCGGAAAATCATCGACCGAACAAGGAGATCGTGGTGACGAACACGCATGACGAAACCATTCCGGGACAGATCGGCAAACCGCCCTCGCCACTGGCTGCGGTGAACAGGGGTTTCGACCGGATCGCCGGACACTACCTGCCGACCATCCCCCGTCCGGCCCCGGTGTCGGAGGCCGCGTGCGGTCGGATCCGGACGTGGGGGGAGTTGCGTGAGCGGCTGTGGGATCCAGGCACACCAATGGGCGAGGTCGATGCGATCTGGGTGTGGCTCATCGAACGGGTCCGGCAGCGCAGCGAATCCGCAATGCTCGTGAGCGCGGCGCTGGCCATGCCGATGCTGGCCCGCATCACCGGCGAGCACACGGCACCGGGAACCCCGGAACGCCACGATGCCGAGTCCGAAGCGCTGGCTGAGTTCCTGCTCCACCTCCCGTGCATCGATGTCGACCAGCCGCACGTATGGAATCGCCTACGGTGGGCTGCCTTCCGCGCTGACCGTAGAACAGCAATCGAGCAGCGAACCAGTTTCACGGTGGTTGGTGACCTCGGGGCTGATCTCACCGAATGGGGGCAGCGGGCGCAGGTACTCGGAGCCGAGTCTGGTCACCCCGAGACGGTGCTCGCTGCTGCCGTGGGTGCCGGGGTGATCTCCGCCGACGCCGCAGAACTCATCGCCGCGTCCCGGTGGGAAGACCGGCTGCTGCCCGCTCTGGCCGCCGAACGCGGTGTCCCAGTGGGCCGACTGCGCAAGCAGCGGTCCCGTGCCGAACGTGCCCTACTGGCATGGCTGGCCGACCGCACCCGCGACCTCGATCCGGTCCGCAACGGCCCGGTCGAGACCGCGACGGTGACCACGCTCGCGCCGAGAGTCTCCTCACCGCGGCGAGGCCGCCGGCCGAAACGACTCTCGTCAGCTCCGGCACCGGCGAGCATCGAGTCCGGGCAAGTGGCCGCATGAACCCGCACACGAACGCTCTCGATGGGGAGGTACTGGACTCGGCTGGCCGCGCACGACGCGGGCCCCGGCGCCTCGCTATCGCGGTCGCCGCCGTAGTGGTGTCGGTGGTCGCGGCCGGATCCGCCTCGGCGGCGCCACCGCACACCGAGGTGCTGGCCATCGCCTCGTCGCTGGGCGAGGTGATCGACAACGCCCGCAACTGGCTGGTCGGCATCCTGGCCGGGCTGGCGACACTGTTCCTGACCATCGCCGGAGCCCGCTATCTGCTCGGGGGCGGTGATCCCAGCGAGATCGAGAAGGCCAAGACCGCCTTCCGCGCCGCGTGCATCGGCTACGCGCTGGCGATGCTGGCACCGGTCATCGTCGCCGTGCTCAAGTCCATCATCGGAGCCTGACCGTGACAACCCCGGCCCAGGCACCACCCACCCCCACCCGGTTCACACCGGCCGCGCGCCTCGCTGCCAATAGCGCAGCAGCGGTCCTCGCCGCCGTCCTGATCGTGCTCACCGGTTCCGGCGGGGCCGCCGCCCAACCCGCCACTCCGACGCCGGTTCCGCCAGTGACCACGGCACCGGCGACACCCGCGCCGACCACCAGTCCACCGACCACGACACCGCGCCGGTGGGTGACACCACCCTCGACCACCACCCCACCGACGACAACCGCGCCCGGCACAACAGCGCCAGCACCGGCACCTGGATCCGGGTCGGGCTCGGCCGAGTGCGGGGTGACCAACATCAACGGGTGTGTGGAGAACGCGGTCGACGGGTTCTTCCGGCGCATCGTGGAGACCTCGCTCAACCCGTTGCTGGAACTGTTGTCGCAAACCCTGCTCACCACACCCGAACCCGGGCAGATTCCCGAGATCGGGGTCTTGTGGAACCAGTCGTGGCAGATCGTGCTCGCCCTCTACGTGCTGGTCGTGATGGCTGCCGGGGTGCTGTTGATGATGCGTGAGACCGTCCAAACCCAATGGTCGATCCGCGAACTCGCACCCCGCCTGGTCGTCGGATTCGCGGCTGGGGGGTTGAGCATGATGATCGCCACCGCCGGAATCGGTTTCGCCAACGCCCTCGCCGGTGCTCTCGCTGGAGATGGTGTCGACTCGGGCTCGGCCGCCGACGCGCTGGCCGAGTTGGCGTTCACCAGTACCCAGAGCCTCGGTGTCCTTGTTCTGTTGCAGCTGGCGCTGTCGGTGATGCTGCTCGTGCTGATCATCAGCTATCTCGTGCGGGTGACGATCACGATCTTGCTGATCGTGGGCGCACCCCTGGCTTTGATGTGTCATGGGCTGCCCGGCCTCGACGGTGTCGCGCGCTGGTGGTGGCGCTCCTTCGCCGCCTGCCTCGCGGTCCAGGTGGTGCAATCACTGACGTTGGTGGCCGTGCTGCGGGTCATGCTCCGTCCCGGTGGCTGGTACGTGTTCGGGCCCGATGCCAACGAGATCGCCGATCTCACTGTCGCTTTGGCGTTGATGTTCGTGTTGATCAAGACACCGATGTGGCTGCTGTCGGTGCTCAAGATCGGGCAAGGCCGCAGCTTCCTCGGCTCGATCGTGCGTGGCTTCATCGCCTACAAAACCCTCGGCATGCTCAAAGGCGCCACTGCGAGCTCCGCCCGCACCACAGCCTCTGCGGCGTCCGCACGGCGGAGTGCGCGACCCGTCCGTGCCCCACGAGTACCCCGCGCCGCCTCCAGCAGTGGACCGCCCGATCCGTACGCGCGGGTGCGTTCGACCCGCGACGGGCAGCTCATGCTGCCCTTGGAAGGAGTGCGCCGCGTTCCTCGGCAACCCAACCCGGCACCGGCCCAAGCGACCGGCACCCCACCACCGCGCTCGAACCGGTCGGCGAGGGGACGCCAGCTCGCGTTCGACTTCACTCCACCGGACCCGTATCGGGGCATTCGCGCCGGGGCTGGGGGACAGTACCCGCTCCCGATCCCAGTGCGCCGTGTCCGTCCAACACCCCCGCCTCCCGAGCCGCCGCCGCAGCGGCCCGGTCGCCGGGCGACACCGCAACAGCTCGCCTTCGACTTCACCGAACCCACCCCGCCCGACCCGTACGCGCGTGTTCGCCCGAACCGTAGCGGCCAGTACCCGCTGCCGTTCCCGGTCGCCCGGGTCAAACCCGTTGCATCGCCACCGAACCCGCTACAACCACCCGCAGCGGCCCCGGCGCGTCCGGCGGGGCGGCAGCTGCATCTGCCCATGCCGGATCTGCCCGTGCGCCGCCGAGCGCCCCGCGCCCCGAGAGGCGGAACCCTGAAATGAGCACCATCGTGCGCATCCCCGCCGACGTCGACCGCTCCGACCGGCTGCTGGGGCCGTTCACCGCGCGCCAGCTCGCTGTCCTGGCCACGACCGCCGCACTGCTGTACGCGGCCTGGGCTGCAACGCGAACCCTGCTACCGCTGCCCGTATTCGCGGTCACCGCTGCCCTGATGTTCGTGTTCGTGGCAGTCGCGGTCCTGACCCGCCGCGAGGGTCTGTCGGCCGACCTGCTGCTCGTCGCGGCCGTTCGTCACCGCCTGCGTCCACGCCACCTCATCCGATCACATGGTGCCGCCCGGGCTCCGCGCTGGATCACGACTCGCACCACAGGACGACGTCCTCGGTCGCCGGTGCCCTCGGAACTATCGGCGGATCAGGCGCGGTTGCCCGAGTCGGTGGCGAGCAGTGGCAGCGGCGGGGTCGGGGTGATCGACCTCGGCGCCGACGGCCTCGCCGCTATCGCGGTCGCGGGAACCCTCAACCTGTCGCTGCGGACCCCGGCCGAACAGGACAGCTTGGTCGGCCAGCTCGCGGGCTGGCTGCACACCCTGCGTCAACCCGTTCAGATCCTGATCCGTTCGGCGCGGCTGGACTTGACTGAGCACATCACCGGCCTGCACTCTGCTGCCGCGCAGATGTCGGCCGACCTCGCCGCGGCAGCCCTCGACCATGCCGACCACCTCACCGAGCTGGCCGCCCGCGAAGACCCCGTTCACCGACAGGTGCTGCTCGTCTGGCGTGAACACACCGAGGCCGTGGCGACCAGCGGGCTGCGTGCCCGTCTCCCTGGGCAGCGCCGAGCCCGGCGCACCCTATCGGGCGGTGCGCGTCGTGCAGCCGAGTCCAGGCTGCTGCGCCGGATGAACGAGGCCGCCGATGTGCTGTCCCCGTTGGGGATCTCGGTGACCGCCCTCGACCACGACGCCGCCACTGCTGTGCTGGCCAGTTGCACCGACCCCGAAAGCCTCGTCTCTGCCGCCGCCGACATCACCGCCGCCGGCACGGTCGTCAGCACCGACCCCGATACCCGATTACCGGATCCGTTCGCCGGGGACGGGCTCGACCGGTTCGCCCCGGAATCTTTGACCATCGGCACCCGGCATCTTGAGATCGGCTCGGATTGGAGCGCGACCCTCGCGGTGACCGGCTACCCGCGCGAGGTGACCGCCGGCTGGCTCGCGCCTCTGCTGTCTCACCCGGGCAGAGTCGAGGTCGCGGTGCACGTCGAGCCGGTCGACCCGGCCACCGCCGCCACTCGGCTGCGCCGCCAGCAAGCCCGCCTCGAATCTGCCCGCAGGCAGGACCTCGGCCGGGGCCGTCTGACCGACCCGCAGGTCGACGTCGCCGTCGAGGACGCCGCCGACCTGTCCGCGCGCGTCGCGCGGGCCGAAGCAAGATTGTTCCGCGTCGGGGTGTATCTCACCGTCCATGCCGCCTCGGAATCCGAGCTGGCCGACGAGTTGGCCGCCGTTCGCGCGTTGGCGGCGAGTCTGCTCGTGGACACCTGCACCCTGTCCTACCGGGCAGCTCAGGCGTGGGTGACGACTCTGCCGCTCGGGTTGGACCTTATCCGGGTCCAGCGGACCTTCGATACCACTGCCCTCGCCGCGGCGTTCCCCTTCGACTCACCCCAGCTCCCCGCCGCCGATCCCGCCCAGGCCGACCGGCCCCAGGGTGTTCTCTATGGCCGCGACGCTGCGTCGGGGTTGTTGTTCGTGGACCGGTTCGGTCCCGAGGCCCACAACCACAACCTCGTCGTGCTGGGCCGATCCGGTGCGGGCAAGTCCTACCTGGTGAAAACCGAGATCCTGCGGGCCCTGTATCGCGGGATCGAGCAGGTCATCATCGATCCCGAGGATGAATACCGGCGCCTGAGCGAGGCCGTGGGCGGCACCAACATCCGCCTCGGTGCACCCGGAGTTCGGCTCAACCCGTTCGACCTGGAAATCCACATCCGACCCGACGGGAGCCGCAGCGCCCCGACCGATGCGCTCACTCGGCGCAAACTGTTCTGCCACACCCTGATCCAGGTGCTGTTGGGGGACCAAACCGCCGCGCATCGGTCGGCGCTGGACGCTGCTCTCGCCGCTGCTTACACCGCCGCCGGGATCACCGACGACCCCGCCACCTGGACCCGGCCCGCGCCCACCCTGAGCGACCTGCGAGACCAGCTTGACCAGCTCGCCGTGCCCGCTGCCGTCGAGTTGGCTGCCGGGCTGCACCCCTACACCGGCGAGGGAGCCTATGCCGGGCTGATCGACGGGAACACCACCACCGAACCCGAGGGCGCGATGATCGTGTTCTCGCTACGGGAGCTGCCCGATGAAATGAAAACCATCGGCACGCTGCTGGTTTTGGACGCGACGTGGCGGAAAGTGTCGAACCCCGGTCATCGGCGGCCCCGCATGATCACCGTGGACGAGGCGTGGCTGCTGCTGCGCGAGCCCGCCGGGGCGGCGTTCCTGTTCCGGGCCGCGAAAAGCTTCCGCAAGCACTGGGCCGGACTCACCGTCGCTACCCAGGACTGCGCGGATGTCTGCTCGACCGAACTCGGGCGAGCGATCATCTCCAACGCCGCCACTCAGATCTTGCTACGCCAAGCACCCCAGGCCATCGACGAGGTCGCTACCGCCTTCCACCTCTCTGACGGCGAGCAGCAATTCCTGCTCTCCGCGGCTCGCGGTTCGGGGCTGCTCGCGGTCGGCGGCACCGACCGCGCGGTGTTCGGGTCTTTGGCCTCGCTCACCGAGAACGCGCTCATCACCACTTCGCCTGAGTTCCTGGCCGCCATCGCCGACGACCGCGACACCGAAGTCGACATCGGCTCAACCGCAACAGCCGACGGCAGGTGGGCGGGGTGACCCTTGACGCCGCTGTCCGAACCACCGCACCGGGATCGGGTTCCGGCGCGCAATGGTCACACCGCAGACCCGCCCGTTGGACCCGCCAGAACGGCGCAGGCCGCCGTATTCCGGCCGATCGGCACCCCTGGTTGGTCGCGGGTGACCGGTTCGGCAGAAATGCTGCACGAGAAGACATTTGACGCCTCGGCCGCTACGGAGCGTTCATGGATCCCGCTGCACGCGGACCCGCCCGGTTCCCGCGCAGTTCCACCCACCCACGAAACAGCCACCTCCGCCACCTATCGGGCCGACGTGGCAGGACATGAGAGGAAATCATGGACGAGGAATTTTCCGACGACGCCGTGGTGATCCCGTTGCGCCCCTCGCGGGCCCGCGCCGATTCGCCGATGCATGTCGATGCTCGAGTGGGCGAGATGACCACGTCGTTCCAGATTCGCTATGTCACCGGAGCCGAAGCCAAACGCGTCGCCGAACGGCAAGCCCGCGCGATCTCGGCGCTGCTGCGCTGGCTCGACAGCCACGACCCAGCCACAGCCGATCTGGTCGATCTCGACGCCATCACCACCGCCGACGAACAGGAGGCGGCATGAGCCTGCCCGTATTCGCCGGACCCGACAGCCCTGATCTGCTCGGGATGGGTGGG
>NZ_LGYZ01000115.1 GCF_001310275.1 Nocardia arizonensis | reverse complement strand
TGCGCGGTGGGCGCGGTCTGCGCGGTGGCCCACACCGACACCGGCGCGACCGCCGGGCCGGTCTGTGCGGGGGTGCCGGAGTCGATGTCGGCGGTGGCGGTGGCGGTGGTGGTCGGTTCGAGAGTCATCGGGGCGTCCTTCGCGTGAGAGTTGCGGTGGGGCAGAGGGCGGATGGGCTCAGCCATGGGCGGGCTGGAGGAAGACGAAGACGTCGGTGTGCGCGACGGTGTGGCGCGCGTTGCCCGAGGGAGCCGGGGTGGGAGTCGCGGTGACGATCTGCCCGGAGATGGGGGCGGCGATGATGTGCTGGAGGTAGAGCAGATCGGCGGCTTGAGCGGCAGCCACGACCGATCCGGCCGGGTCGAACAGGATCCCGGAGTCGCTGTGTCGGCAGCGGGAGATAACGACCAGCAACCCGCCCATCGCGAGGACTTCGGTCGCGAGAGCGGTGATGTGCTCGGCGGCGGCGATCGGGTCGAGATGATCGGCGAGCAGGCTCGCGACGACCAGATCCACCGGCTCGCCCGTCCACGTTTGGTTGGCGGGGGCGTCGAGTCCGTGGCGTCCCAGATCGCCGATCGTGGACAGTGCGGCGGCGGTGTCGGGCTCGATGATCCGCAACGCCCCTCGGGTGACGGGGGCGGGCCAACCGAGCAGCATCACTCGCGCGCCGGGCGCGGAGAATTCGGTGATCGTGTGGACCAGAGCCCGATCGGGCCAACGGTCGTCGGGATCGAGCGGCTCGGACCCCAGCGCCCACAGGGTCGAGGGGACGCGCACGGCGGCGGAGGTGGAACGGGGTCGGCGGGAACTGGCGGGCATTGTGGCCTCCTGAGCGAGAGAGCGGTGTGTACTCGCTTACTTCCGCCAAAAAGCCGAAATCGGGACACGGGTGCCCGATATTTTTTCTGAGAATTTCCTGAGGCTGAAAATTGGGCCCGGGGAAGGCGGTCCGTTCACTGGGGTTAGGAATTTTTTTGAGAATTTTTGTGCTGGGTTGCCGATGAGGTGTTGCGCACTATCCGGAAACTATCTGAAACATATCCGGTTCATATCCTGGCTCTATCCGCACCTTCACAAGTGCAGGTAGGAGTACATATCCGGGCGGATATCCGGTGGTCTGGTGGCGGCGTGGCGAGCGATAGCGAAATATTCGCCAATCCGCGCAGGATATGACTTGGATATGTTTCAGATAGGGTTTGGATAGGTTTTGGATAGGGTTTGGATGCGTTTCGGATATGGGTGCGAGGTGTCCTTGCGAGGTCGGAAGTTCTCGACCGAACAAGGAGATCTGTAGTGACGAATTCACACGTAGCGACATATGCGGGACCGGGCGGAAAGCCGGGCTCGCCGCTGGCGGTGGTGTGGGCGGGCTTCGACCGGATGGCCGCCGAAACCCTGCCCGCCGACCCGCGCCCGGTGCCTACCTCGCAGCCCGACCCCGCCACCCCGGTGCCGACGTGGGGGCAGTTGCGCGAGCGGCTGTGGCACCCGGCCACCCCGATGGCAGAGGTCGACACGATCTGGGTGTGGCTTCTGCAACGGGTCCGCGCCCAGGAGGCTGACGCGATGCTCGTCTGCGCTGGGCTGGCCGCGCCGATGCTGTCGCGGACCGCCAGTGAGTGCGTGACCTCGAGCCACACCGTCCGCCACGACATCGAGTCCGAAATCCTGACCGCGTTCCTGGCCCATCTCCCGCGCGTCGGCCTGGACCAGCCGGGGGTATGGCATCGGCTGCGTTGGGGTGCCTACCGTGCGGCTCTCGCGGCGGCAACTGGTCAGCGAACCAGCGTGACCATCGTCGGAGACCTCGACCGTGACCTGGCTGCGCTGGGGGAGCAGGGCCAGGCGATGGTGTCGGAGCCGGGGCACCCCGAAACGGTGCTGGCCGATGCCGTGGCCGCTGGAGTGATCTCCGCCGACGCGGCCGAACTCATCGCCGCGTCACGGTGGGAGGGCCGGTCACTGACCGCCTTGGCCGCTGAACGTGGTGTGTCGCTGTGGAAGTTGCGCAAGCAGCGGCCCCGCGCCGAACGCGCTCTGCTCGCATGGCTGAACGACCGTGCCCGCGACGTCGATCCCGAGCGCACCAGCCCGGTCGAGGCGGCGGCGGTCACCGCCCTCGCACCACCGGATCGGTCACCGCGGCGAGGTCGCCGGCCGAACCGGCACTCGGTCACTCCAGCACCGTCGAGCATCGAGCACGGGCAGGTGGCGGCATGAACACCATCCAGGGACATCTCGACCAGACGACGCCACGGTCAGCTCGGCGCGCGCGGCATTGGCTGCGGGTGCTCGCGGTCGCGGCCACGAGCATGGTGCTGCTGGTACTGATCACCGGATCCGCTTCGGCGACACCACCGAACACCGATGTGCTGGCCATCGCCTCGTCGTTGGGGGAGGTCATCGACAACGCCCGCAACTGGCTGGTGGGCATCCTGGCCGGGCTGGCGACGTTGTTCTTGACCATCGCCGGAGCCCGCTACCTGCTCGGCGGCGGCGACCCCAGCGAGATCGAGAAAGCCAAAACCGCCTTCCGCGCCGCGTGCCTGGGATACGCGCTGGCGATGCTGGCCCCGGTCATCGTCGCCGTGCTCAAGTCCATCATCGGAGCCTGACCGTGACCACCTCGGCCCAGGCACCCCCGGCACCCGCCCGGTTCACACCGGCCGCACGCATCGCTGCCGCCAGCGCAGCGGCGGTGCTCGCCGCGGTCCTGATCGCGCTCACCAGTTCCGCCGATGCCGCCGCCCAACCCGCCACCCCAACACCGGCCCCGCCGGTGACCACCGCACCGGCCACACCCGCCCCGACAACCCCTCCACCGACCACCACAACCCCACGCCGTTGGGTGACACCACCCTCGACCACCACCCCACCGACAACGACCGCGCCCGGCACGACAACGGCACCCGGATCCGGTTCTGGCTCGGGGTCGGCGGAGTGCGGGGTCACCAACATCAACGGTTGTGTGGAGAACGCCGTCGACGGGTTCTTCCAGCGGATCGTGGAGACCTCGCTCAACCCGCTGCTGGAACTGCTCTCGCACACCCTGCTCACCACACCCGAACCCGGGGAGATACCCGAGATCGGGGCTCTGTGGAATCAGTCGTGGCAGATCGTGGTCGCGCTCTACGTCCTGGTCGTGATGGCCGCAGGTGTGCTGTTGATGATGCGCGAGACCGTCCAAACCCAATGGTCCATCCGCGAACTCGCCCCCCGCTTGGTGATCGGGTTCGCGGCCGGGGGATTGAGCATGATGATCGCCACCGCCGGAATCGGTTTCGCCAACACCCTCGCCGGTGCACTGGCCGGAGACGGTGTCGACTCCGGATCGGCCGCCGACGCGCTGTCCGAGCTCGCATTCACCAGCCACCAGAGCCGAGGCGTGTTCGTGCTGCTGCAACTGGCGCTGTCGGTGATGCTGTTGGTGCTGCTCATCTCCTACGTCGTGCGGGTCACGATCACGATCCTGCTCATCGTGGGCGCGCCCCTGGCGTTGATGTGTCACGGGCTGCCCGGCCTCGACGGCATCGCCCGCTGGTGGTGGCGCTCCTTCGCCGCGTGCCTGGCGATCCAGGTCGTGCAATCACTGACCTTGGTGACCGTCCTACGGGTCCTGCTCACCCCCGGCGGCTGGCACCTCTTCGGCCCCGACACCAACGAGATCGCCGACCTCACCGTCGCTTTGGCGTTGATGTTCGTCCTGATCAAAACACCGATGTGGCTGTTGTCGGTGCTCAAGATCGGGCAAGGCCGCTCGTTCCTCGGGTCGATCGTGCGCGGGTTCATCGCCTACAAAACCCTCGGCATGCTCAAAGGAGCCACCTCGAGCAGCGCCCGTACCGCTGCCTCGGGGGCATCGGCACGGCGACCTCCTCGCCCTGCCCGCGCCCCACGAGCACCTCGCACCGCCGCCAGCAGTGGGCCGCCCGATCCGTACGCGCGGGTGCGCTCGACACGAGACGGGCAGCTCATGCTGCCCCTGGAAGGAGTCCGCCGGGTCGCCAGGCAACCTAGCCCAACACCGGCCGAGGCGACCGGCACTCCACCGCCGCGTCCCACCCGGTCGGCGAGGGGACGCCAGCTCGCGCTCGACTTCACTCCGCCGGACCCGTACCGGGGGATCCGCGCCGGGGCCGGGGGACAGTACCCACTCCCGATCCCCGTGCGCCGCGTCCGCACGACACCGGCGGCCCCGGCCCCGCCACCGGAACGCCCCACCCCTCGACGGCGGACCGAACAGCTCGCCTTCGACTTCACCGAACCCACCCCGCCCGACCCGTACGCGCGTCTTCGCCCGACGCGCAGCGGCCAGTACCCGCTGCCGTTCCCCGTCACCCGGGTCAAACCCGCCCCACCGCCACCGAACCCACCACCACCCGCACCGGCCCCGGCACGTCCGGCGGGGCGGCAGCTGCATCTGCCAATGCCCGATCTGCCCGTGCGCCGCCGCGCGCCTCGCGCCCCGAGAGGAGGAAACCTCCAGTGAGCACCATCGTGCGCATTCCCGCCGACGTCGACCGCTCCGACCGGCTCCTCGGTCCCTTCACCGCCCGCCAACTCGCCGTCCTCGCCACCACAGCCGTCCTGCTGTATTCGACCTGGGCCGCCGCCCGAACCGTGCTGGCTCTGCCGGTGTTCGCCGTCGCCGCTGCTCTGGTGTTCGTCGTCGTCGCGGTCGCGGTGCTCACCCGCCGCGACGGCTTGTCAGCCGACCTGCTGCTCGTGGCAGCGATCCGCCACCGCCTTCGGCCGCACCGCCTGGCCAGGACCCGCGTTCAGGCCCACCCGAAATGGATCTCCCGTCGCAGCACCAGAACCCGCTCGCAACCGCCGACACCGGCTCTGTTGACCGCGCAAGCGGCGCGACTCCCGAAGTCGGTGTCTGCCAGCAGTGGGGGAGGCGGTGACGTCGCCGTGATCGACCTCGGCGCCGACGGCCTCGCTGTTCTCGCGGTCGCCGGGACCCTCAACCTGTCGCTGCGGACCCCGGCCGAACAAGACAGCCTCGTCGGCCAACTCGCGGGCTGGCTGCACACCCTGCGCCAACCCGTGCAGATCCTGGTGCGCTCGGCGCGGCTGGACCTGACCGAACACATCACCGGCCTGCACACCGCCGCATCCCAGATGTCGGCCGACCTCGCCGCGGCAGCCCTCGACCACGCCGACCACCTCGCCGACCTGGCCGCCCGCGAAGACCCGGTGCACCGGCAAGTCCTGCTGATCTGGCGCGAACAGACCGCGTCCCTCGCTTCCACCGGATTGCGTGCACGGCTGCCCGGCCGGAAACAGGCTCAGCGCACGCTCTCGGGTGGCGCGCGCCGCGCCGCCGAGTCCCGGCTCCTGCGCCGGATGAACGAAGCCGCCGATGTCCTGCACCCACTGGGAATCTCGGTCACCGCACTCGACAACGACGCCGCCACCGCCGTCCTGACCAGCTGCACCAACCCCGAGAGCCTCGTCTCGCCCGCCGCCGACATCACCACCGCCGACACCGTGATCACCACCGACCCCGACACCCCGACCCCGGACCCGTTCGCCGGGGAAGGACTCGACCGGTTCGCCCCGGAGTCCCTCACCATCGGCACCCGGCACCTCGAAATCGGATCTGACTGGAGTGCGACCCTCGCAGTCACCGGATACCCGCGCGAGGTGACGGCCGGCTGGCTCGCACCACTTCTCTCGCACCCTGGGCGAGTCGAGGTCGCCGTGCACGTCGAGCCCGTCGACCCGGCCACCGCCGCCACCCGGCTGCGCCGCCAGCAGGCCCGCCTCGAATCCTCCCGGATGCATGATCTCGGCCGGGGCCGCCTGACCGACCCGCAGGTCGACGTCGCCGTCGAGGACGCCGCAGACCTCTCGGCCCGCGTCGCCCGCGCCGAGGCACGCCTGTTCCGGGTCGGGGTGTATCTCACCGTGCACGCCGCTTCGGAAACCGAACTGGCCGACGAGGTGGCCGCAGTGCGGGCGCTGGCGGCGAGCCTGCTTGTGGACACCTGCACCCTGTCCTACCGGGCAGCTCAAGCCTGGGTGACCACGTTGCCTCTCGGGCTCGACTTGATCCGGGTCCAGCGGACTTTCGACACCACCGCCCTCGCCGCGGCATTCCCCTTCGACTCACCCCAACTCCCCGCCGTCGACCCCGCCCAGGCTGCCCGACCCCAGGGAGTCCTATACGGCCGCGACGCCGCGTCGGGGTTGTTGTTCGTGGACCGTTTCGGGCATGAGGCGCACAACCACAACCTCGTCGTGCTGGGACGTTCGGGCGCGGGCAAGTCGTATCTGGTCAAAACCGAGATCCTTCGGGCGTTGTATCGCGGGATCGAGCAGGTCGTGATCGATCCCGAAGACGAATACCGCCGCCTCGCCGAGTCCGTGGGCGGCACCCACATCCGCCTCGGCGCACCCGGGGTGCGGCTCAACCCGTTCGATCTGGAAGTCCACACCCGATCCGACGGCCGCCGCAGCGCACCAGCCGATGGGCTCACCCGACGCAAGCTGTTCTGCCACACCCTGATCCAGGTGCTGCTGGGAAACCAGAACGCCGCGCAACGGGCGGCCCTGGACGCCGCGCTGGCAGCCACCTACACCGCCGCCGGGATCACCGACGACCCCACCACCTGGACCCTGCCCGCGCCCACGCTGAGCGGACTGCGTGATCAGCTCGGCCAGCTCGGCACACCCGCTGGGGCCGAGCTGGCTGCCGGGCTGCACCCCTACACCGGGCAGGGAGCCTATGCCGGGCTGCTCGACGGGCCCACCACCACCGAACCCGAGGGTGGGCTGATCGTGTTCTCGCTGCGGGAGCTGCCCGACGAGCTGAAAACCATCGGCACCCTGCTCGTGCTGGACCTCACCTGGAGGCGGGTATCGAACCCAGGCCAGCGTCGGCCTCGCATGATCACCGTGGACGAGGCATGGCTACTGCTGCGCGAACCTGCCGGAGCCGCATTCCTGTTCCGAGCGGCGAAGAGCTTCCGCAAACACTGGGCCGGACTCACCGTCGCCACCCAGGACTGCGCGGATGTGCTCTCGACCGATCTGGGGCGCGCGATCATCTCCAATGCCGCGACCCAGATCCTGCTGCGCCAGGCACCTCAAGCCATCGACGAGGTCGCCACCGCCTTCCACCTCTCCGACGGCGAGCAACAGTTCCTCCTCTCCGCCGCACGCGGTTCGGGACTTCTCGCGGTCGGCGGCGACCGCGCGGTATTCGGGTCGCTGGCCTCGGCCACCGAGAACGCGCTCATCACCACCGATCCCGGCGAACTAGCAGCGGCCACGGAATCGCAGGACACCGAAGTCGGCATCGACTCCGACGAGACGGCCCACGAAACAGTCGACCGATGGGCGGCGTGAACCCGCCTCCGCTGCCCGCTCCGTCGCCAGCGGCGGAATCGTTGCCGGGGGACGGTGGCCGGTCAAGGACCACGCCGCGCCGGTCCGCGCGTCTACCCCGCCAGAACGGCGCTGGCCGCCGGATGCCGTGGTTCGGCATCCCGGGTGGGGATGCGGGCGGTCATGGCGGCAGAAACGGTGCAAGAGAAGACATTTGACGCCGTGGCCGCTACGGAGCGTTCATGGACCCCGCTGCACAGGGATCCGGACGGTTCCCGAGACGTGCCACAACCCACCAAACAGCCACCACCGCACACGTTTTCGGAGCGTGTGGTAGCCGGAGAAGGAGAACGATCCATGGACGAGGAATTCTCGGATGAGGCCGTGGTGATCCCGCTGAACAAGCGCGCTCGCCGCTCGCACACCGGCGACGAGGTGCCGGGGCACGTCGACGCCCGCGTGGGTGAACTGACGGCCTCGTTCCAGATCCGCTACGTCAGCGGGGCCGAAGCCAAACAT
>NZ_LGYZ01000114.1 GCF_001310275.1 Nocardia arizonensis | reverse complement strand
TCGTCCCCGGTCCCGGTGGCGGTGTTCCTGCGCACCTCGACCCGGGATTTGCAGGACCCCACGTTGTCGCTGCCGCGCCAGCTCGACAACTGCCGCAAGGTGCTGCCGAACGGGTTCGTGATCGTCGCGTTCTTCTACGACGTCGAATCCTCCCGCAAAGACCTCGAACTGCGTGGCCTGGGCAGCGCGCACGAGGCGTTCGACATCCCCATCCCGCGTGACGGCGGTTTGGCCGATCTGATGGCCGAAGCCCGCCACCCCAATCGCCGGTTCGAAGCGGTCGTGGTCGAGGAGATCGAACGCGCCGCCCGGTGGACCCACCAGTCCACCCAGCTCGAACACGAGCTGGAAAAGGTCGGGGTGCCACTGTTTGCCGCCGACGAGGGACCGATCTCGCTGTCGGAGAAACGT
>NZ_LGYZ01000113.1 GCF_001310275.1 Nocardia arizonensis | reverse complement strand
AACGGGTTCGTGATCGTCGCGTTCTTCTACGACGTCGAATCCTCCCGCAAGGACCTCGAGATGCGTGGCCTGGGCAGCGCGCACGAGGCGTTCGACATCCCGATCCCGCGTGACGGCGGTTTGGCCGACTTGATGGCCGAAGCCCGCCACCCCAACCGCCGCTTCGAGGCGGTCGTGGTCGAGGAGATCGAACGCGCCGCCCGCTGGACGCACCAGTCCACTCAGCTCGAACACGAACTGGAGAAAGTCGGGGTGCCGCTGTTCGCCGCCGACGAGGGACCGATCTCGCTGTCGGAGAAACGC
>NZ_LGYZ01000112.1 GCF_001310275.1 Nocardia arizonensis | reverse complement strand
CAGATCCTCGTGCGCCGCATGAAACAAGGTGTCGCCGAATGGTTCCTGCGCCACACCCTCGAACAATCCTGGGAAGGGTTCCGCGAACACACCTTTCAAGGCTGGAACATCGGCAAAGCCTGCCACGGCTACCTCAACGAGAAAGTGCCACACCCGGTCGCGGCGAAACGAGAGGAAGGCCGCACCAAATCCCGGCTCCTCGTGGACCCCGAACGCGCACCGGCGGTGGTGCGGATCTTCCAGTTGCGCCACGACGAGAACCTCGCTTACCAGGTGATCGCCGAGCGGCTCAACGCCGACCCCGACCGCTACCCGCCCCCGCGACCCAACAGCGGCAAACGCGCTCGGGGCCGCTGGTCAGGGTCCTCGGTCCGCGAAATCCTGATCAACCCGAAATACACCGGGCACATGGTGTGGAACCGGCGCGCCAGCAAGAAAGGCGGCGCGCTCGTC
>NZ_LGYZ01000111.1 GCF_001310275.1 Nocardia arizonensis | reverse complement strand
GGCAAAACCCGCAAGGGCTACGGCTACTACACCTGCCAACCCAAACTCGACCTCGTCGGCAAACCCGAGGAATACGCCGACCACCCCCGCTCGGTGTACGTGCGCGAAGACAGGCTCCTCGACTGCGTCGAGACGTTCTTCAACGAACGCGTCTTCGGTCCCGACCGCGCGACCCTGCTGCGCCATCAACTACGCGGGCAGTCCTCGAGCAAGGGCCACGACCTCGAGCAGCGGGCCGCCGCGATCCACAAGACCCTCACCGACATCGCCCGACGACAGGACAACCTGCTCGCCGAGCTGGAATCCCGCCCCATCACCGGCGGCGACGAGCTGTCCGACGCCTGGGCCGAACGGTTGCGTCGCCGCTACACCGAACTCGAACAGCAACGCCGCACCAAAAACGCCGAGCTGGAGACCCTGCGTGAACAAGCCGCCCGCCAGCAACCCGACGAACCCGCTCTCCTGGACCACCTGCCCCGGCTAACGCTGCATCTCACCCGCGCCCCCGACGTCCTGCAACGCGACCTGTACGAGGCGTTCGGCATCAAGATCGTCTACGACCACACCGGCAAACACGTGACCATCTACGCCACGCTGACCGAAGAAACACTCCCCGACGCCGCCACAGCCGCCGCACCGCTGACCCCCGCTACAACCCCCGAAACGGGGCCCGTACCGCCACCAGCGCACAGCGGCGGCGGTACGGGGCTACCCGGCACGCCACGGGAAACCGCTACTACAGTTGCCCATGTTCTTCGTGCCCCCGGCAGGATTCGAACCTGCGGCCTTCTGCTCCGGAGGCAGACGCTCTATCCCCTGAGCTACGAGGGCGGGATAGGCCGGTCGGGGGCGGGGCCGTCCGATCGGGCGGGGAAAGCGTATCGCATCGAACGGCTCGCGCCAAAAAGCGGATTCAGTTGAGGGGGAGGGGGGTGCCGCCTCGGGCGGTGAGTAGGGAGGTGATGAGCTGGGATTCGTTGGTCTGGGTCGCGGCCATGGTTGCGGCCAGACTGCGCACGGCGGTGGTCTCGGCGTGCTCGGCGGCGTAGTCGAGCATGGGCAGACCACCCTGGTGGTGGCGCAGCATGAGTTGCAGGAACATGCGGTCGACATCGGCGGCTGGGGCCTGGCGCAGGGCGGCGAGTTCCTCCGCGGTGGCCATGCCGGGCATGGTCGCCACGGGACCGGTGGCGGTGTGACTCGCGCTCGCGCCGTGGTCGTGGCCGCCGGTGTGGGATTCGGTCATCCAACCCATGTAGCCGTCCACGCTCTGCGCGGGCTTGCCCCACAGTTGCAGCCAGCCCTGCATACGCCCGACCTGGGCCTGCTGGGTGGTCATGATGTCGTAGGCGAGCCTGCGCACGTCGGGATCGGTGGACCGCAGCAGTGCGACGCCCGCCATTTCGACGGCTTGGGCATGGTGGGCGGACATGTCCTGGGTGAAGCCGACGTCGACGGGGCCGGGATCGGGTTCGGCGCTCCCGTCGAGCGGGATGCGCGCGAAGACGCCGAGGGCGAATCCGATGAGGATCATGCCGACAGCGCCGAGGATCAGCAGCGCCGTGCGCTGACGATGGATCTGGCTGCCGAAGCCGAAGGTCTCGGTGTCCGCCGAATCCGTCGCGTCCGGGTCCGCTGACCGGGCCGGCGGCTGATCGGCGGAGTCGTCGCGCTGCGCATCGGCCGGGTCGGGGTCGTACTCGGCCTTCGACCGCTCGGCGGAGCCTGTGCGTCGCGCCCGAGCCGACTCGACAGCCGGTTGATCGGCGGACTCGGCACCTGCCGCGCCGGGGTTGGACCCCGGTTCGGATTTCTCCTGACCCGGACCCGATTGCGAATCCCGTCCCACTACTGACCCGGCGCGTTCTGCTCGGGCACGGGCACCAGTCCGGTCGGCAGGCCGGGCACGCCGGGGATGTTCGGCATGCCGGGAATGCCGCCGCCGGTGCCGCCGAGTTCGGACTGGTCGGCGGTCAGCCCGGTGCCGTCCATCGGCACCGCGCCGGGGCCGGGCGGCGAGGCGTCGAACGGTGTCGGGTTGTCCCGGTCGAAGTACGGGTTCGAGCAGTCCGCGCCGACTTCCGGATAGGCGTAGGGGTTCTGTCGCAGTGCGGTGATGAACTGGTTGATTCGCTTGTCGTCGGGGCTGTCGACCTTGAGCTGATGGCCCCACGATTGCAGCGAGATCGGCTTGTCGAGCCCCGGATACGGCGACATCAGCGTGTAGGTCTTCCCTTCGACCTTCCGCTTCAGTGTTTCGACGCCCGCCGCGTCTACCTTGTCGGGGTTGTAGGCGATCCACACCGCGCCGTGCTCGAGCGAGTGCACCGCGTTCTCGGTGCGGATCGGCTTGCCGTAGACGACGCCGGTGCAGGCGGCCCAGATCGAGTCGTGCGGTCCGCCGAAGGCGGGGGTCTGATCGTAGGCCACCCGCTGGTTGGACTGCACGTGCTTGCCCGCGCCCTGCGCGTAGTCCTTCTTCAGGATCCCGTCGATCTGGTCGGACGGGTCCTTCTTGTCCGCGCTCGGCGTGAACTTGTCGAGTTCGGCCTGCTCCTGGTATTTCGGCACCAGGTTGTAGGCCAACGCACCGACCAATGCGATGATGACCGCGGCCGCGGCGATGGCAAGCCACGGTATCTGACGACTTCCGGGAAGTTTGCTCTTGCCGCCGCCAGGCTTCTTGGCCGAAGGCGAGGTCTTCCCCACGGCTCGGACGGCCTTGGCCGACTTCGAGGCGCTCTTGCTGTTCGGCATCGCTCGTATGTGCTTTCTCGACGGTGATGATTGCGCTGTCTGCGTGGTGCCCGCCCGAAGGTGTTCACCTGCCCAGACCATAGGATAGAGACTCGTGACTCCAGCCGACCTTGCAGATCTCCTTCATGCGACCGCCGCGAAGGTGCTCGCCGAACGCGGACTGGACCCGGCGGTCCTGCCCGCGGAGGTCACCGTGGAGCGCCCGCGCAACCCCGAACACGGCGACTATGCCACGAATCTCGCGTTGAAGATCGGCAAGCCCGCGGGGGTGAATCCGCGTGAACTGGCGGGCTGGCTGGCCGATGCGCTGGCCGCCACCGACGGTGTCGCCGCCGCCGAGGTCGCCGGTCCCGGCTTCCTGAACATTCGCTTGGCCGCCGCCGCGCAGGGCGTCATCGTGACCGCGGTGCTCGACGCGGGCGCGGCCTACGGCACCGCGAGCACGCTCGCCGGAACCAAGATCAATCTGGAGTTCGTCTCGGCGAATCCGACGGGTCCGATCCATCTGGGCGGTACCCGCTGGGCCTCGGTGGGCGACGCGCTCGGCCGCATCCTGGAGGCGCAGGGCGCCGATGTCACCCGCGAGTACTACTTCAACGACAACGGCGCGCAGATCGACCGCTTCGCCAACTCCCTTGTGGCCGCCGCGACGGGCGCGCCGACACCGGAGGACGGGTACGCGGGCGCCTACATCACCGACATCGCCGACACCGTCCTGCGGCAGCATCCCGACGCGGTGGACCTGCCGCAGGATCAGCGGCACGAACTGTTCCGGCGCGAGGGCGTCGAATTGATGTTCGCCCACATCAAGCGCACGCTGCACGATTTCGGCACCGACTTCGACGTCTACTTCAACGAAAGTTCGCTGTTCGCCTCCGGCGCGGTGGACCGGGCCGTGGCCGAACTGAAGGCATCGGGCAATCTGTACGAGAAGGACGGCGCGTGGTGGATCGCCAGCACCGAATACGGTGACGACAAGGACCGCGTCGTCATCAAGAGCGACGGCGCCTCGGCCTATATCGCGGGCGATATCGCCTATTTCCAGGACAAGCGCGCCCGCGGCTTCGATCTGTGCATCTACATGCTCGGCGCCGACCATCACGGCTACATCGGCAGGCTCAAGGCCGCCGCGGCCGCGTTCGGCGACGATCCCGACACCGTCGAGGTGCTCATCGGCCAGATGGTGAATCTGGTGAGAGACGGTGCGGCCGTGCGGATGAGCAAGCGCGCGGGCACCGTGGTCACCCTCGACGACCTGGTCGAGGCGATTGGTGTGGACGCCGCGCGGTATTCGCTGGTCCGTTCGTCGGTGAATTCCAGTATCGATATCGACCTGGATCTGTGGACCAAACAGAACAACGAGAATCCGATCTACTACGTGCAGTACGCGCACGCGCGCACCTGCCGCATCATCGACAACGCCGCCGCGTTCGGCTTCGCTTCGGTCGCACCGGATTTCGGTCTCATGCGGTCCGAACGCGAGGGCGAGCTGATCCGCACGCTCGGCGAATATCCGCGCGTGGTGGCCACCGCGGCGCAGATGCGCGAACCGCACCGCGTGGTGCGCTACCTCGAGGAACTCGCGGGCGCCTACCACCCGTTCCAGTCCGATGACGACATGCGGGTGCTGCCGCGCGGCGACGAACCGGTCACCGCGCTCAACGCCGCCCGGCTCGAGTTGGTCAAGGCGACACGGCAGGTGTTGGCCAACGGACTCGGTCTGCTCGGCGTGAGCGCGCCGGAGCGGATGTGAACGCCGAGCGGCCGCGCCGCCCGATATCCCGGAAAGGAACCACAGTGAGCCAGCGCAGTGAGGTCCGGCTATGAGCGCGCATCCCGCCGGACCGCGGCACGCGGAGATTCCGCATGCCCCGAATCTGCCGCAGCGTCCGTCGGATCCGCGGCAGATGATCGATCTGCCCGCGAATGTGTGGCCCCGCAACGCTTCTCGTGACGAGGACGGCACGGTGCGGCTGGCCGGTGTGCCGGTGACGGAGCTGGCCGAGCGGTTCGGCACCCCGCTGTTCGTTATCGACGAGGACGATTTTCGTTCGCGGTGCCGCGATATGGTGCGCGCCTTCGGCGCCGAGGCGCGAGTTCACTATGCGTCCAAGGCATTCCTGTGCGGTGAGATAGCCCGCTGGATTCGCGACGAGGGCCTCTCGCTCGACGTCTGCTCCGGCGGCGAGCTGGCCGTCGCCCGGCACGCGGATTTCCCGTCGGAGCGAATCGCATTGCACGGCAACAATAAGTCGGTCGCCGAGCTGGAAGCCGCGGTCTCGGCGGGTGTCGGGCACGTGGTGGTCGACTCGCTGATCGAGATCGAGCGGCTCGAGGCCGTCGCCGGGCGCGCGGGCGTCGTGCAGGATGTGCTGGTCCGGGTCACGGTCGGCGTGGAAGCCCATACGCACGAATACATCTCGACCGCGCACGAGGATCAGAAATTCGGTTTCTCCATCGCGGGCGGCGACGCCATGGACGCGCTGGCGCTGGTCTTCGAGGCGAAGAATCTGCGGCTGGTCGGCCTGCACAGCCATATCGGTTCGCAGATCTTCGATATCGACGGATTCGAGATCGCCGCGCGCCGCATGCTCGGCCTGCTCCGCGAGGCCATCGACAAATTCGGCCCGGAGCGCACGGCGCAGATCGCGACGCTGGATCTCGGTGGCGGACTTGGCATCTCGTATCTGCCGGACGACGATCCGCCGCCGTTGGATCAGTTCGCGGCGAAGTTGCGCGAGCTGGTCGAGGCCGAGGCCGCACATGCCGGACTGCCGACGCCGAAGATCGCGGTGGAGCCGGGGCGCGCCATCGCGGGTCCGGGCACGGTGACCATTTACGAGGTCGGCACCGTCAAGGACGTGTCGCTGGACGGCGGTGTGCGGCGGCGCTACGTGAGCGTGGACGGCGGCATGAGCGACAACATCCGCCCCGCGCTGTACCAGGCCGACTACGACTGCCGTCTGGTCTCGCGCTCCTCCGAGGCGCCGCCGGTGGTCGCGCGTGTCGTCGGAAAGCATTGCGAGAGCGGCGATATCGTCATTCGCGATACCTGGATACCCGCCGATGTCGGACCGGGCGACCTGATCGCGGTGGCCGCGACCGGCGCCTACTGCTACTCGATGTCGAGCCGCTACAACCAGCTCACCCGTCCGGCGGTCGTCGCCGTTCGCGACGGGCGGCCGCGGCTGATCCTGCGCAGGGAAACAGTGGCCGATCTGCTCAGCCTGGAGGTACAACAGTCATGACCGAAGTCGCCAAACACGGCACATGGGGTGCGGATCGCCCGATCGGCGTCGCCGTTCTCGGTATGGGCAATGTCGGCACCCAGGTGGTGCGGATTCTGCGCGACCACACCGACGACCTGCGGTCGCGGGTCGGCGCGCCGGTGGTGCTGCGCGGTGTCGCGGTGCGCGACCTCGGCAAGGATCGCGGATTGCCCGCCGATCTGCTCACCACCGACGCGCACGCGCTGGTGACTCGGGCCGACGTGGACCTGGTCGTCGAGGTCATCGGCGGCATCGATCCGGCGCGCAGCCTCATCCTGGCCGCGCTGAACGCGGGCAAGTCCGTGGTGACCGCGAACAAGGCGCTGCTCGCCGACTACACCGGCGAGCTGGCCGCCGCGGCGGAGCGCAATCGCGCCGACCTGTATTTCGAGGCCGCGGTCGCGGGCGCCATACCGGTGGTGCGCCCGCTGATCCAGTCGCTGTCCGGCGACCGGGTGAACCGGGTGGTCGGCATTGTCAACGGCACCACCAACTTCATCCTCTCGGCGATGGACGAGACCGGCGCCGACTATTCCGCGACGCTGGCCGACGCCACCGACCTGGGCTACGCCGAGGCCGATCCGACCGCCGACGTGGAGGGCTACGACGCCGCCGCCAAGGCCGCGATCCTGGCCTCCCTGGCCTTCCACACCCGGGTGACCGCCGCCGACGTCTACCGCGAGGGCATCTCCAAGATCACCGCCGAGGATCTGGAGACCGCGTCGGCGCTGGACTGCACGGTCAAATTGCTCGCCATCTGCGAGCGGGTCGGGGCCGGTCCGGGCGAGCCGACGCTCGAACAGGGTGGCAAGGAACGCGTCTCGGTGCGGGTCTACCCCGCCCTCATTCCCCGCAAACATCCATTGGCCGCCGTCAGCGGCGCCTTCAACGCGGTGGTGGTCGAGGCCGAGAACGCCGGTCGCCTGATGTTCTACGGGCAGGGCGCGGGCGGGGCCCCGTCGGCCTCGGCGGTGCTCGGCGATCTGGTCATGGCGGCGCGGAACAAGTTCTTCGGTGGCCGCGCGCCGGGTGAATCGGTTTATGCTGAGCTACCGATCGCGCCGATCGGCGATACGCCGACCCGCTACCACGTGAACCTCCAGGTAGAAGACGTACCCGGGGTTCTGGCCAAGGTGGCGGGCGAATTCGCCAACCACGGGGTCAGCATCTCCACCGTGCGCCAGGAAGGGCACGGCGAAGGTGCGCGCCTGGTCGTCGTCACCCACTGTGCGATGGAGTCGGCGCTCGCGGATACCGTCGCCGCCCTCGCGGAGATGACATCCGTCACATCCGTGACCAGCGTCTTGAGATTGGAAGGCACCGAGGAATGAGTACGACTGGCATCGGCGAGAAGGCCGTCGCCGCACAGGTGGGCGTGCACTCGCGCTGGCCGGGTCTGATCGCGGCCTACCGCGACCGCCTGCGCGGCGCGGCCGACTGGGAGCCGGTGACGTTGTTCGAGGGCGGTACGCCGCTCGTCCCGGCTCCGCACCTGTCGGAACTGACCGGCTGCGAGGTCTACCTCAAGGTCGAGGGCGCCAATCCGACCGGTTCGTTCAAGGACCGCGGCATGACCATGGCCATGACCGACGCCAAGTACCGCGGCCAGAAGGCGGTACTGTGCGCGTCCACCGGCAACACCTCGGCATCGGCCGCCGCCTACGCCACCCGCGCGGGCATGAGCTGCGCGGTGCTGATCCCGCAGGGCAAGATCGCGATGGGCAAGCTGGCTCAGGCGGTCATGCTCGGCGCGAAGATCATCCAGGTCGACGGCAACTTCGACGACTGCCTCGAGCTGGCCCGCAAGGTCACCTCCGACTTTCCCGAGGTCGGTCTGGTGAATTCGGTGAACCCCGCGCGCATCGAGGGCCAGAAGACGGCCTCCTTCGAGATCTGCGACGTCCTCGGCCGCGCGCCGGACGTGCACGCGCTGCCGGTGGGCAACGCGGGCAACATCACCGCGTACTGGCGCGGATATCGCGAGTACCACGCCGACGGCATCACCTCGGACCTGCCGCGCATGCTCGGCGTGCAGGCCGCGGGTGCGGCGCCGCTGGTGAACGGCGCGCCGGTGTCGAATCCGGAGACCATCGCGACCGCCATCCGCATCGGCGCGCCCGCCTCCTGGAACGGGGCGGTCGAGGCCAAGGAGCAGTCCGGCGGCGCCTTCCGCGCGGCCACCGACGAGGAGATCCTCTTCGCATACCGACTGGTCGCCGCCACCGAGGGGGTCTTCGTCGAACCCGCGTCCGCGGCGAGTGTCGCGGGCGTGCTCGCGGCGCGCGAGGAGGGCTGGCTCGACTCCGGGCTCACCGTGGTGTGCACCGTCACCGGCAACGGCCTCAAGGATCCCGACACCGCGTTGCTCGGAATGCCGCAGGTCGAGGCGATCGCGGTCGATCCGGTCGCGGTGGCCGCCGAACTCGAGCTGGCCTGAGTTGAATTCGCGCGACAGTCAGCTGATATCGCGGACCCTGCCCCCCGGGCTGTCGGTGACCGCGCGGGTGCCCGCGTCGACGGCCAACCTCGGTCCCGGCTTCGATTCGCTCGGCATGGCGCTCGGCATCTACGACGAGATCGAGGTGCGCACCACCGATTCCGGTCTCACCATCCGGGTGGAGGGCGAAGGCGCCGACGATGTGCCGTGGGGCCCTTCGCATCTGGTGGTGCGCGCGATCGAGCGCGGCCTGGAGTCGGTCGGGGTGTGGGCCGACGGGCTCGATGTGGTGTGTCGCAACGTGATTCCGCACTCGCGCGGCCTCGGCTCCTCGGCATCGGCCGTGGTGGGCGGACTCGCCGCGGGCTGTGGTCTTGCGGCGAAACTGGATAGCGCGCTGGCCGTCGATGCTGATCGGCTCGTGCAGCTGGCCTCGGAATTCGAGGGTCATCCCGATAATGCCGCGGCCAGCGTACTCGGCGGAATCGTGGTGTCCTGGACCGAAACCGCGGCCACCGTGACGGGCGAGGGCGCCGAGGGGATTTCCGAGATTCCCGAGCTCGGGCGGGTCTACCGCGCGGTTCGGGTGGATCCGCATCCGGCGTTGCACCCGATCGTGCTCATCCCCGAGGTGCGTTCCTCGACCGCGCACACCCGCGGTCTACTGCCCGCGACCGTGACACATGCGGACGCGGCCTTCAACGTCAGCCGTGCGGCGCTGGCCGTGGTGGCACTGACCGGGCGACCCGATCTGCTGCTGCCCGCGACCTGCGACAGACTGCACCAGGCCCAGCGCGCCCCCGCCCTGCCGCTGACCACGGCGTGGATCGGCCGGCTGCGGGCCGCGGGTATCGCCGCGACCGTCTCCGGTGCGGGTCCGACCGTACTGGCCCTCGGGACCAGCGCCTTTCCCGCGGAGCTGCATGAACTCGCGGCGGCGGACGGGCTCAGGGTGGTCGAACCGGGACTCGCCGAGGGCGTCCGGGTCGACTGACGGCGAGTCCGCCTTGCCGTGGCTTGCCGTTGCCAGCTATCCTGGGCAAGTCCGTACATCGTGCGCATCAGACGCCGGTGCTTCATCAGGGCAATCGCTCCAGCAGGCTCCAGGCTCGAGCCTCCAGGCCATGGGGGTGCTGCGTAGCTGCGCAACTGGAATGATCTCTCCCACCATTCATGTCCGGTGGCGAAGCCGCCGGCCCGGCGGGGCAGGTGATATACGGCATCCGAGTCCGGCACGGTGCCCGGACTGCGGGACGAACCCTCGAATCAGCACACGGCAGTCGAGGGAAGGAAAGGATTTCCGTGACAGATACGGACCTGCTCGCGACCCCCGGGGTGGAATCCGACCCGAATACCTCGGGCGGCCGCGATAGTGACTCCGGACAGATTTCGAAGATGAGCGAACAAACCGACGTCGCACGATCGGGGCTGACTGGAATGTTGTTGCCGCAATTGCGCGCGCTCGCGGGGGAACTCGGTATCCGAGGGACCTCCGGGATGCGCAAAGGCGATCTCATCGCCGCTATCAAGGAGAATCAGGCCGGTAGGCCCGCGAAGGCGGAAAAGCCCGCCCGCGGTGAGTCGGCTCGAGGCCAGGTGAAGGGCGAGCAGGCGACCCTCGACGTGACGCCGCAGGCCAAGCAGGCCGCGCCCGCGAAGAACGCCGCCCCGGCGAAGGAAGCTCCGGCGAAGGAGGAGGCGCCGAAGGCGGCCGACCCCGCGCCGTCGAAGTCGACGCGAACCGATTCCGCGCGAACCGATTCGACGCAGAACGACGGTGACGCCGCCGCCCCCGCCGAGGAGTCGACCCGTGAGCCCGCCCAGCGCGGACGCGGTCGCCAGCGTCGCGGCCGCGACCAGGTGCGTTCCGCCGGCGCGGAGACCGCGGTGGCCGAAGCGCGCGGCGAGGAGCCCAAGGCGGAGGCCGAACAGGGCGAGCGTCGGCGCGAGCGCAACCAGGGTGAGCGCGGTCAGGGTGAGCGCGGTCAGGGTGAGCGTGGCCAGAGTGAGCGTGGCCAGGGTGAGCGCGGCCAGGGTGAGCGCGGCCAGGGTGAGCGCGGCCAGGGTGAGCGCAACAACCAGAACGGCAGCGGCGCGGCCCGCGGTGACGGTGCGCGTGCCGAGGCCGGCCGGGGCGGTGACGACGAGGAAGGCGGTCGCGGTCGCCGTGGTCGCCGGTTCCGCGAGCGCCGTCGTGGTCGTGACCGCGACGGCGGCGGCGCGGGCGGTGAGGCTCGTGAGCTCGAGATCCGCGAGGACGACGTCCTCCAGCCGGTCGCGGGCATTCTCGACGTGCTCGACAACTACGCCTTCGTGCGCACCTCGGGTTACCTGGCCGGACCGAACGACGTCTACGTCTCGATGAATCTGGTCCGCAAGAACGGCCTGCGCCGCGGTGACGCGATCACCGGAGCCGTGCGCGCCCCGCGCGACGGCGAGCAGGGCAGTCAGCGGCAGAAGTTCGATCCGCTGGTGCGGCTCGACACCGTCAACGGCGGTGATGTCGAGGCGGCCAAGCGGCGGCCGGAGTTCAGCAAGCTGACCCCGCTCTACCCGAACCAGCGTCTGCGCCTCGAGACCCAGCCCAACAAGCTGACCACTCGCGTCATCGACCTGATCATGCCGATCGGTAAGGGCCAGCGCGCCCTGATCGTGTCGCCGCCGAAGGCCGGTAAGACCACGATCATGCAGGACATCGCGAACGCGATCGCGATCAACAACCCCGAGTGCTATCTCATGGTGGTGCTGGTCGACGAACGTCCCGAAGAGGTCACCGATATGCAGCGATCGGTGAAGGGTGAGGTCATCGCCTCCACCTTCGACCGTCCGCCGTCGGATCACACCTCGGTCGCCGAACTCGCCATCGAGCGCGCCAAGCGCCTGGTGGAGATGGGCAAAGACGTTGTGGTGCTGCTCGACTCGATCACCCGATTGGGCCGCGCGTACAACAACTCCTCGCCCGCCTCGGGACGCATCCTCTCCGGTGGTGTCGACTCGACGGCGCTGTACCCGCCCAAGCGGTTCCTTGGCGCGGCGCGCAATATCGAGAACGGCGGCTCGCTGACGATCATCGCGACCGCGATGGTGGAGACCGGGTCGACCGGCGACACGGTGATCTTCGAAGAGTTCAAGGGCACCGGCAATGCCGAGCTCAAGCTCGATCGCAAGATCGCCGAGCGGCGGGTGTTCCCCGCGGTGGACGTCAACCCGTCCGGTACCCGCAAGGACGAGCTACTGCTCAGCCCGGACGAGGCGGCGGTGCTGCACAAGTTGCGTCGCGTGCTGTCGGGCCTGGATTCGCATCAGGCGATCGACCTGCTGATCGACCGCCTGAAGAAGTCGAAGAACAATCTGGAGTTCCTGATGCAGGTCAGCAAGACCGCACCGGGTGCGCTGGACGAGTGAGATCGCGGGGGTTCCGTCACGGCGGAGCCCCCGCCCTCCTTTCAGGAGGACCGGTGCGCGGTGTCGGGCCGGATGCGCGGGGACGGGTGCGAAGAACAATGCCCCGATGGCGGCCGATCCCGCCACCATGAAACCGAACACGATGGCGGCGAAGGTGAGCTCGCTGCCCGGCGGCGCGGGCTCGTCCCGCAGGACGGCGACGGTTTCGGTGTAGGCCGCGGACGTCGATGCGCTGGGTTCCGGTCGTGCCATCAGGCCCACCAGGACCGCGAGGAGCAGAACAGTCAGGGTCGCCGTGGCGATTCGGCTGGTCACGGTGTATTCCTCTCGGTTACCGGCACGCCGATGCGCATCATCCGTCCACTCTATGAACAAATCTGTTCGCGTAATCGAGTAGTCCACTACTCGATTACGCTCCCATCACGCCCTTCTCCGGTCGATCGCTCGGGCGCCTGCGGGCCGAGGCCCGGCCGGCCAGGAACAAAACCCCGCCGAGGGGCGTTTTGGGTGGTGGCGACGGTTCTGGCATACTGAATCGCCGTGCGTCTGCGGTCCCCGCGGACAATCCCGCCTAGTCGGTTCCGGTTCACGCTCACCGTCGTGAGCGACCCGGCGACCATTCTCGAGAGGACACCCATGAAGGCAGGAATCCACCCGACCTACGTCGACACCACCGTCGTCTGCGGTTGTGGCAACACTTTCCAGACCCGCAGCACCAAGGAGTCGGGACACATCACCGTCGAGGTCTGCTCGCAGTGCCACCCGTTCTACACGGGCAAGCAGAAGATCCTCGACACCGGTGGTCGCGTGGCCCGCTTCGAGGCCCGCTACGGCAAGCGCGCCGGCAAGAAGGCCGACGCCAAGTAGCTTCCTCACCGACGCCCGGTTCTGCACAGCAGGCCGGGCGTCGGTGCGTTCTACGGCAGCGTCGTTTCGCGTTCCACGCGGCGCCACACCCCTCGAGAGGAAGCAACACCATGTCCCCGTCCGCGATGCCACAGCCGTCCGCGATCGATGACATTCTGGCCGAGCACGCGGGTCTGGAGACGCAGCTCGCCGATCCGACACTGCACAACGATCCGGGCGCGGCGCGCCGCGTCGGCAAGCGATTCGCCGAACTCGCCCCGATCATGGCCACCTACACGAAACTGCGCACCGCGCGCGAGGATCTCGCCGCGGCCGAGGAACTGGCCGCCGACGACGCGAGTTTCGCCGCCGAGATCCCCGAACTCCGTGAACGGATCGGCGAACTCGAACAGTCGCTGGCCGATCTGCTCGCCCCGCGCGATCCGCACGACGGCGACGATGTCGTGCTGGAGGTGAAATCCGGTGAGGGCGGCGAGGAATCGGCGCTCTTCGCCGCCGATCTGGCCCGTATGTACATCCGTTACGCCGAACGGCACGGCTGGAAGGTCGAGGTCCTCGGTGTGACCGAATCCGATCTCGGCGGCTACAAGGACGCGACGATCTCGATCAAGAGCCGCGACGCCACCCGCGACGGCGTGTGGTCGCGGCTGAAGTTCGAAGGCGGCGTGCACCGTGTCCAGCGGGTTCCGGTCACCGAGTCGCAGGGCCGTATCCACACCTCGGCGGCCGGTGTGCTGGTCTACCCCGAACCCGACGAGGTCGAGCAGGTGCAGATCGATGAATCCGACCTGCGCATCGACGTGTACCGGTCCTCGGGCAAGGGCGGTCAGGGCGTCAACACCACCGACTCGGCGGTCCGCATCACGCATCTGCCCTCCGGCATCGTGGTGACCTGTCAGAACGAGCGCTCGCAGTTGCAGAACAAGGCGCGCGCCATGCAGGTGCTCGCGGCGCGGCTCCAGGCGTTGGCCGAGGAACAGGCCGATCAGGAGGCCGCGGCCGGACGCGCGAGTCAGATCCGCACGGTGGACCGCTCCGAACGTATCCGCACCTACAACTTCCCGGAGAATCGCATCGCCGATCACCGCATCGGCTTCAAGGCCCACAATCTGGACACCGTCCTCGGCGGCGACCTCGACGCCGTGCTCGACGCGTTGGCCAAGGCCGATCGCGAGGCGCGGATGGCCGCCGAGTGATCGATGTCGCGTATTCCGGGAAGTGCGCGGCGCGTCCCGCGTCCATCGGGCACAGTGGGCTGTGAGCTCGCGCAGGCGGGCGAACTATTCGAGGCGAGTAGAAGACGGGGTGTCGGCGATGACACGTGTCGCGCTGCGACCCGCCATCAATGAGGCGACCGAGGTACTGGACCGAGCCGGGGTACACAGTCCGAGGTACGACGCCGAACAACTCGCGGCCCACCTGCTCGGCGTGCAGCGCACTCGATTGGCGCTGGTGCCCTTGGTCGAACACGCGCTGCTCGAGCGGTATCGCGAACTGGTCGCGCGTCGCGCACGCCGTATCCCGCTCCAACATCTGACCGGGGTGGCGGCCATGGGGGAAATCGATCTCGCGGTCGGGCCCGGCGTCTTCGTCCCGCGGCCGGAAACCGAACTGCTCTTCGCGTGGGCGCTGGCCTTCCTGGAGACCCTGCCGCACGATCACCGCCCGATCGTGGTCGACCTGTGCACCGGTTCCGGTGCGCTGGCACTTGCCATCGCACACGCCAGACCCGACGCCGAGGTGCACGCGGTCGAGGTCGACGCCGACGCGCTGGCGTGGGCCAAGCGCAACGCCGACGCTCGCGTCGCCGACGGTGACACCCCGATAGTCCTGCACGCCGACGACGCCACCGATCCCGCGCTGCTCACCGACCTGAACGGGCGCGTCGACGTGGTGGTCGCCAATCCGCCCTATATTCCCGAGGGGACCCCGCTCGATCCCGAGGTCATCGACCACGATCCGCGCCGCGCGCTGTTCGGCGGGCCGGACGGCCTCGATGTCGTGCGCGGCATGATCCCGATCGTGACCCGTCTGCTGCGTCCGGGCGGCGCGGTCGCCGTCGAGCACGACGATTCCAACGGCTCCGCGCTGGCCGTGCTGCTGGATATGAACGGTGAGTACGTCGACATCGTCGAACATCCCGACCTGGCGGGTAAGCCGCGCTTCGTGGCCGCGACCCGAGCCGAGTCGCGCTGAATCCGGCCGCGCGGGGCGAAATCGCGAGATGCCGCTGTGCGGCGGCACAAAGGCGAAGGTCCCCGTCGGCCCGGATATACGGCGGATGCGGCGCCCCGCCCGCGCCGTGACAGGATGTAGCCCGTGAGCACCGTCTTCGACTGCGCCGATCCCGACGCGCGCGCCGCCGGATTGAGCGCCGCGACCAGCGCACTGAAATCCGGTCGACTGGTCGTGATGCCGACCGACACGCTGTACGGCCTGGCCGCCGACGCGTTCGACTCCGCCGCGGTGAGTTCCCTGCTCGCCGCCAAGCGCCGCGGTCGCGATATGCCCGTCCCCGTGCTGGTCGGATCGTGGCACACCATCGACGGCCTCGTCTTCTCCGTGCGCCCGCAGGCGCGCGACCTGATCAAGGCGTTCTGGCCGGGTGGGTTGAGCCTGGTCGTGCAGCAGGCTCCCTCGCTGGCCTGGGATCTGGGCGACACCCGCGGCACGGTCATGCTGCGCATGCCGCTGCATCCGGTCGCGCTGGAACTGCTCTCCGAGGTCGGCCCGCTCGCGGTGTCCAGCGCCAACGTCTCGGGGCAGCCGCCCGCCAAGACCGCGGCCGAGGCGCGCGACCAACTCGGTGATCTGGTCGGGGTCTATCTCGACGGCGGTCCGGCCGAGCGGGCGGTCGCCTCCACCATTGTCGACCTCACCTCGGATCAGCCGCGGGTCCTGCGCGAGGGTGCGGTGCCGGTCGAGCAGATCGCCGAGGTCCTGTGGATGTCGCCGGAGGAACTCGGCGCGGGCGGTGTCGGCTAGCCGATCGGCCCGGGTGCCCTTCGGCCCTCGGTCCAGTGCGAAGATGGGCGCGTGAGCATGTTCCGCAACGTTCGCCGTCCCCGCCCTGCCCGGGTGTCGCGGGCCGGAGTCGTCACCGTCGTCGCGAGCGCCGACGACGCGCGCGGCCCGGCCTCGAATACCCTGTCCCCCTTCGTCGTCGGCGCCGTATGGCGGTGGAGCGAGTGACCGAGCGTCCGCGTTGATGATCTCGTCGGGAGCGGTGGTTCCGCTCCGAGAACTGTTGCTCGTCCTGTTCATCTCCGCGGTCGTCACCTTCCTCGCCACCGGCGGTATCCGGGTGTTCGCGATCGGCTTCGGCGCGGTCGCGGTGCCGCGCGAGCGCGATGTGCACGTCAAACCGATTCCCCGCATGGGCGGTGTCGGGATCTATCTCGGCTTCGCGGCGGCGGTGCTGTTCGCCCACCAGCTGCCTGCCCTGCGCCGCGGCTTCGACTACGGACCGCCGAACATCCCCATCACCGTGCTGGTCGCGGCCACGCTCATCGTGGTGGTCGGCATCGTCGACGACCGTTGGGGCCTGGACGCCCTGACCAAGTTCGCGGGGCAGGTCACCGCGGCCGGTGTGATGGCCGCGATGGGCCTGAGCTGGTACAGCATCTACAACCCGTTCAGCAATACGACCGTGTTCCTCGACGCGTTGCAGGGCGGTCTGGTGACCGTCGCGGTCACCGTGACGCTCGTCAACGCCATGAACTTCGTCGACGGCCTGGACGGTCTCGCGGCGGGTCTCGGGTTGATCTGCGCGACCGCGATTTTCGTATTCGCCGTAGGTCTGATGACCGAACAGGGCGGATCGGTGGACACCTATCCGCCTGCTTTGCTGGCGGCCGCGATGGCCGGTGCGTGCCTCGGATTTCTGCCGCACAATTTCCAGCCGGCCCGAATTTTCATGGGCGACTCCGGTTCGATGTTGATCGGCCTTGTGCTGGCCGCGGTCTCCACCAGCGCGTCGGGGCGGATTCCGTTGCAGGGTTTCGGTCCACGCGACATCGTGGGTCTGCTGTCGCCGCTGCTGCTCGTCGGCGCGGTGATGTTCATTCCGGTGCTCGATCTTGTTCTGGCGATCGTGCGCCGGGTGCGCGCGGGGGTGAGTTTCTCTACTCCCGACAAAATGCACTTGCATCATCGATTGCTCCAGATCGGACATTCGCACCGACGGGTCGTTCTGCTCATCTATTTGTGGGTAGGCGTGCTCGCATTCGGCGCCGTCGGCACCTCGTTGATGGACCGCCGACTCGTCGTTCTGCTGGTCGCCGGCGGACTGGTTTTCGCGCTCGTGGTAACCGCGGTTCCGGGTATGCGGCACAGGGAGCGCGGCGAGGACCGGCAGGCTCCCGGGTAAAGTCGGTCCTCGTGAGTCTCACCCCGACCCCGGTTCCCGGCCCCGACGCCCCGCTGCGCGCCGCACTGCGTTACGGCTTGGCCGGTCTGGCCGTCCTGGTCGTGGCCTCGGTCGCGATCGGCTCGGCCGTCGCGGGGGTGCCCGGCCTGTGGGGAGCGCTGCTCGGCGCCGCGATCGGCGGCGGATTCATCCTCACCACGGCGGCGGTGATCCTGTTCGGCGCGAAGCTGCCGCCGAGCACCGCGGGCCTGGTCATGCTGGTCAGCTGGGTCGCCAAGGTGCTGGTGGTGTTGGTCGTGGTCGGGGTGCTGAACCAGTTCGCCTTCTACGACCGCGCGGTGCTGTTCCTTACCGTCATCGGGGCGCTGCTGATCGTGCTCGGCGCCGAGACGTATGGCGTTCTGCGGCAGAAGGTTCCGTACGTCACCAGTACCGCGGGCGACCCCGACCCCGATTCCGGGCACGAATAGCTTCACCCCCCTACACAGTGTCGTAGATAGCTTGGTAAAGTGTTGGTAAGCAAGCGACCAAGTGAGGGGGGATCACCGGATCCTCCGCCCTACCGCTATGCTTACTGCCGTGCCGGGCTCCGAGGGTTCCGGTTCTGCATGTCGACGAATGTCGCCGACACCCGTACAGACGCCCGGGCGGATTGCCGCGCAGCTGCTGACGAATTTCGAGCCGACCTGAGTCGACCCAAATTGATCGTCAATGTCCGATCGAACCGCGGGAATGAACGTACCCGCGGCCCGAACACGGGAGAGAACGCTGAGCGTCACCACTTTGGCGGCCGAGTTCCACGCGCCGTCGCTTACCGACTTCTTCCCTCCAGCCGTGCTGTTCGAGGGAACGCCGTTCGAACTCGATCGATTGATGCTGATTCGGCTTGTGATGACCGCGGTTCTGGTGGCTGTCATGCTGCTGGCATTCAGGTCTCCGAAGATCGTTCCGCGCGGGTTGCAGAATGTGGCCGAGACGGGTCTGGTCTTCGTCAAGGAGCAGATCTGCGACGAGGTCCTCGGTAAGGAAAGCGGTCGCAAGTTCTTCCCGCTGATCGCGACCATCTTCTTCACGGTTCTCTTTCTGAACTTCTCCGGCATCGTTCCGGGTTTGAACATCTCGTCGAACGCCCGAATCGGTATGCCGCTGGTGCTGGCGGTCATCGCGTATCTCACGTTCAACTACGTGGGTATCAAGAAGTACGGATTGCGGAAGTACATGCTTAGCAGCATCGTCGTGCCGAATGTGCCGCCCGCGCTGCATGTGCTGCTGATCCCGATCGAGTTCGTCTCGACCTTCATCCTGCGCCCGTTCACGCTGACCGTCCGACTCATGGCGAACATGCTCGCCGGCCACATCATGCTGGTGCTGTTCTTCAGCGCGACCTGGTTCTTCCTGTTTGACGCCGCGTCCTGGATGAAGGTGTTCTCGCCGTTCTCGCTGCTGGCCGGACTCGGCTTCACGCTGTTCGAGATATTGGTCATCTTCCTGCAGGCGTACGTGTTCGCTCTGCTGACAGCCGTGTACATCGGACTCGCACAGCACGCCGACGACCACTGACCTGACCGCACAACAAACGCCAAATCTGCTACACCGCGCCGACCGGCCGGTGAGCAACAGAAAGGGAATGGAAGACTCATGAGCCTCGCGTACCTGGCCCAGGAAGCCGCCACCTCCGAATCGACGTTCAAGGGCTTCGGCGCCATCGGCTACGGTCTGGCCGCCATCGGCCCCGGCATCGGCGTCGGCATCGTGGTCGGCAAGGCCATCGAGGGTATCGCCCGTCAGCCCGAGCTCCAGGGCACGATCCGCACCAACATGTTCCTCGGTATCGCGTTCACCGAGGCTCTGGCGCTGATCGGCCTCGTCGCCGGCTTCATTTTCTGATTCCGATGTACGAGTTCACCGTGCTCGCCGCGTCGGAGGGAGGGGATGTGAATCCCCTTATCCCCGAGACGTACGACATCGTCTGGTCCGTGGTCTGCGTCGCGATCATCGCGGTGCTGTTCTACAAGTACGTGATCCCGCGTCTGATGAAGACGCTGGACGAGCGTGCCGACAAGATCGAGGGCGGCATCGCCCGCGCCGAGGCCGCCCAGGAGCAGGCCCAGGTCACGTTGCAGCAGTACCAGCAGCAGCTGGCCGACGCCCGCCTCGAGGCCGCGCGCATCCGCGAGGATGCCCGCACCCAGGGACAGCAGATCCTCGCGCAGATGCGCGCGGACGCCCAGGCCGAGGCCGATCGCATCGTGGCCGCAGGCCACAGCCAGCTGGAAGCCCAGCGCCAGCAGATCCTGACCGAACTGCGCTCCGAGGTCGGCCGTACCGCTGTCGACCTGGCCGAGAAGATCATCGGGCAGTCGGTTTCGGACGACGCCAAGCAGGCGGCGTCGATCGAGCGGTTCCTCTCCGAACTCGACGACACCGACGCGGGCATCGGGGTCGGAAGGTAACCATGCCCGGGTGGGTCAGCGGCCGAAGGCGGAAGCGAAGCGTGACCACGCGGGCCGCCGCGCACGGGCAGAATCCAACACAGTGAAAGTGAGAAGCATGTACGCAGCGAGCCGCGAGGCAAGCGCCCGGTCCAGGGAGGCGCTTCGGGCCGCTCTGACCGGAAGCGACAGTGTTGCCGCCGCGACGGGCTCGGAACTGTTCGCCGTTGTCGCCGTGCTGGACGACCAGCGTTCGCTGCGTGTTGCGCTCGCGGACGTGTCGGTGCCCGGCTCGGTGCGCGCCGAGCTGAGTGAGCGGGTCTTCGGCGGCAAGGTCAGCGCGGCCACCCTCGCGGTGCTGACCACCGCGGTGGCGCAGGACTGGTCCCGTACCGCGGACCTGGTCGACACCCTGGTGCTGCTCGGCCAAGAAGCCCTGCTGGAGTCGGCCTCCGACAGCGGCAGGCTCGACGCGGTCGAGGACGAGTTGTTCCGGCTCGGCCGGATCGTCGGCGACAACCCGGATCTGGAGCAGGCGCTCTCCGATCGCGCGCGGCCCGCGGTGGCCAAGCGCGAACTCGTCGCGCGACTGCTCACCGGCAAGGTCGAGCCCATCACGCTCACCCTGGCCGAACAGGTGGTGACGCGACGGCTCGGCAGCATCGGCGATGCCTTCGACGAACTGTCCGACCTGGCCGCGGGCCGTCGTGAGCAGATCGTCGCGCACGTGCGGGCGGCCGTCGCGCTGACCGAGCAGCAACGCGACCGGCTCGCCGCGTCCCTGGCGCGCATCTACGGCAGGCAGGTCACGGTGCACGTCCAGGTCGACCCGAGTCTGCTGAGCGGCCTGGTCGTGCGCGTCGGCGACGACGTCATCGACGGCAGCGCCATCGGCCGACTGGAGCGGCTGCGACGCGAGCTGGCCTAGACGCGTCCGCACCACCCCCGACATTCGAGACCCACACAGCGAGAGCAGGAAGAACATGGCGGAGCTGACGATCTCCTCCGACGAGATCCGTAGCGCGATCGAGAGCTACACCCAGAGCTACACACCCGAGACCTCCATCGAAGAAATCGGTGTGGTCACCGACACCAGCGACGGCATCGCGCACGTCTCCGGCCTGCCCTCGGCGATGGCCAACGAGCTGCTCGAATTCCCGGGCGGCGTGCTCGGCGTGGCGCTGAACCTCGAGGATCGCGAGATCGGTGCGGTCGTCCTCGGCGAGTTCGCCGAAATCGAAGAGGGCCAGCAGGTCCGCCGCACCGGTGACGTGCTCTCGGTACCCGTCGGCGACAAGTTCCTCGGTCGCGTGGTCAACCCGCTCGGCCAGCCCATCGACGGACTCGGCGAGATCGAGGCCGAAGAGCAGCGCGTCCTCGAGTTGCAGGCCGCGACCGTGCTGGAGCGCCAGCCGGTCGAAGAGCCGTTGGCCACCGGCATCACCGCCATCGACGCGCTGACCGCCATCGGCCGCGGCCAGCGTCAGCTGATCATCGGCGACCGCAAGACCGGCAAGACCGCGGTCACCATCGACGCGATCCTGGCGCAGAAGGCGAACTGGGAATCGGGCGACCCCAAGAAGCAGGTGCGCTGCATCTACGTCGCGATCGGCCAGAAGGGCTCCACCATCGCGGGCGTGAAGTCCGCGCTCGAGGAGCACGGCGCGATGGAGTACACCACCATCGTCGCGGCCCCCGCCTCTGACTCCGCCGGCTTCAAGTGGCTGGCCCCCTACACCGGTTCGGCCATCGGCCAGCACTGGATGTACCAGGGCAAGCATGTGCTCATCGTGTTCGACGACCTGACCAAGCAGGCCGAGGCATACCGCGCCATCTCGCTGCTGCTGCGCCGTCCGCCGGGCCGTGAGGCATACCCGGGTGACGTCTTCTACCTGCACTCGCGTCTGCTGGAACGCTGCGCCAAGCTCTCCGACGCCATGGGCGCGGGTTCGATGACCGGTCTGCCGATCATCGAGACCAAGGCCAACGACATCTCGGCCTTCATTCCGACCAACGTCATCTCCATCACCGACGGCCAGGTCTTCCTCGAATCCGACCTGTTCAACAAGGGCGTCCGCCCGGCGATCAACGTCGGTACCTCGGTCTCCCGCGTCGGTGGCGCCGCCCAGACCAAGGGCATGAAGAAGGTCGCAGGTTCGCTGCGTCTGGAAATGGCCCAGTTCCGCGAGCTCGAGGCGTTCTCCGCCTTCGCCTCCGACCTCGACGCGGCCTCGCTGGCCCAGCTCGAGCGCGGTGCCCGCTGGGTCGAGCTGCTCAAGCAGGATCAGTACTCGCCGGTTCCGGTTGAGGATCAGATCGTGTCGATCTTCCTGGTCGACGGCGGCTACTACGACTCGGTCCCGGTCGGCGACATCCGCCGCTTCAATGTCGAACTGCTCGAGGATCTGCACCGCACCGCGCCGGAGGCATTCGCCGCCATCGAGGGCGGCAAGGTGCTCGACGGTGACGCGGCCGCGGCCATCAAGTCCGCCACCGACAAGTTCAAGCAGGGCTTCCTCGCCTCCGACGGCAGCCGTGTGGTGAACGAGGCGGCCGCGGGCGAACTGGACCACGAAGAGGTCGAGTCGCTGTCGGTCACTCGCAAGCACGTCGAGAAGTAAGCGCGGATCACCGATGCGAATGATTCTTGCGCACGAAGGGAGGGGCAACCGTGGCCAGCTTGCGTGAATTGCGCTCCCGCATTCGTGGTGTGAACTCGATCAAGAAGATCACCAAGGCCCAGGAGCTGATCGCGACCTCGCGGATCTCCAAGGCTCAGGCCAGAGTCGCGGCGGCTAAGCCGTACGCGGAGGAGATCACCAAGGTCCTCTCGGAACTGGCGAGTGCGTCGCAGAATCTGTCGCACCCGCTGCTCACCGAACGGTCGAATCCGCGCCGCGCCGCCGTCCTGGTCATCACCAGCGACAGCGGCATGGCCGGTGGCTACAACTCCAATGTGCTCAAGCGGGCCGAGGAGCTGATGACCACCTTGCGCGGCGAGGGCAAGGAGCCGGTGCTCTACGTCATGGGCAAGAAGGGCCTGACGTACTACACCTTCCGCAACCGGCCGCTGGTCGGTTCGTGGACCGGCTTCTCCCAGCAGCCCAAGTACGCCGACGCCTCCGAGGCATGCCACCACCTGGTGGACAGCTTCATGGCGGGTTCCGACGGCGAGGTGCCGACCCCCGGCGGCTCGACGATGGCGGGCGTGGACGAACTGCACATCGTCTACACCAGGTTCGTCTCGATGCTGACCCAGACCCCCGAGGTCCGCCGGTTGGCGCCGATCCAGGTGAGTTTCGTCGACGAGAGTTTCGACATCGGCGAGGACTTCGTGTCCGACTCGCCGACGGCGCAGGTCACGGCGCAGTACGAATTCGAGCCCGACGCCGACGTCCTGCTGGCGGCCTTGCTGCCGAAGTACGTCAACACGCGTATCTACGCGTCGTTGCTCGAGGCAGCGGCATCCGAGTCCGCAGCTCGGCGCACCGCAATGAAGGCCGCCACCGACAACGCGAACGAACTCGCGAGCGTGCTCCAGCGCGAGGCGAACTCGGTGCGTCAGGCCCAGATCACGCAGGAAATCAGCGAAATCGTCGGCGGCGTCAACGCGCTGGCGTCGAGCTCGGACCGCGACTAAGCGCCGCGGCCTGAGCACGGGGCCGTAATCACGAGGCCCCGCAGGCCGCAACCAGACACGGAGAGAACCAACACCAATGACCGCAGCTGTCACACAGGACAACACGAGCCGGACCGGCGCCGCCGCAGGTCGCGTCGTCCGCGTCATCGGCCCCGTCGTGGACGTCGAGTTCCCGCGCGGAGCCATCCCCGAGCTGTTCAACGCTCTGCACGCCGAGATCACCCTGACCTCGGTCGCCAAGACCCTGACCCTCGAGGTCGCCCAGCACCTCGGCGACAACATCGTGCGCACCATCTCGATGCAGCCGACCGACGGCCTCGTCCGCGGCGCCACGGTCACCGACACGGGCAAGCCGATCTCGGTTCCCGTCGGCGACGTCGTCAAGGGCCACGTCTTCAACGCGCTCGGCGACTGCCTCGACACCCCGGGCCTCGGCCGCGACGGCGAGCAGTGGGGCATCCACCGCAAGCCGCCGAGCTTCGACCAGCTCGAGGGCAAGACCGAACTGCTCGAGACCGGCATCAAGGTCATCGACCTGCTGACCCCCTACGTGAAGGGCGGCAAGATCGGCCTGTTCGGTGGCGCCGGTGTCGGCAAGACCGTTCTGATCCAGGAGATGATCACCCGTATCGCGCGTGAGTTCTCCGGCACCTCGGTCTTCGCGGGCGTCGGTGAGCGCACCCGTGAGGGCACCGACCTGCACCTGGAGATGGAGGATATGGGCGTCCTCCAGGACACCGCCCTCGTCTTCGGTCAGATGGACGAGCCGCCGGGCACCCGCATGAGGGTGGCCCTGTCCGCGCTGACGATGGCCGAGTACTTCCGCGACGTGCAGCACCAGGACGTGCTGCTGTTCATCGACAACATCTTCCGCTTCACCCAGGCCGGTTCCGAGGTCTCGACCCTGCTCGGCCGCATGCCATCGGCGGTCGGTTACCAGCCGACGCTGGCCGACGAGATGGGTGAGCTCCAGGAGCGCATCACCTCGACGCGCGGTCGGTCCATCACCTCGCTGCAGGCCATCTACGTGCCCGCCGACGACTACACCGACCCGGCCCCGGCGACCACCTTCGCCCACCTGGACGCGACCACCGAGCTCTCCCGCCCGATTTCGCAGAAGGGCATCTACCCCGCCGTCGACCCGCTGACCTCGACCTCGCGCATCCTCGAGGCGTCCATCGTCGGCGATCGGCACTTCGCGGTGGCCAACGAGGTCAAGCGCATCCTGCAGAAGTACAAGGAACTCCAGGACATCATCGCCATCCTCGGCATGGACGAGCTCTCCGAGGAGGACAAGGTCTTGGTGGGTCGCGCGCGGCGGCTCGAGAAGTTCCTCGGCCAGAACTTCATCGTGGCCGAGAAGTTCACCGGCCAGGTCGGCTCGGTTGTCCCGCTGGAGCAGACCATCGATGATTTCGATCGGGTCTGCAAGGGCGAATTCGACCACTTCCCGGAGCAGGCGTTCAACTCCTGCGGTGGTCTCGACGACGTCGAGGCGGCCGCCAAGAAGATCGCCGGAAAGTAGTCACCGATGGCCGATATGTCAGTTGATCTCGTCGCGGTCGAGCGGCGGCTCTGGTCGGGTCAGGCGTCGTTCGTCAGCGCCCAGACCACCGAGGGCCAGATCGGCATCATGGCCGGGCACGAACCGCTGCTCGGTCAGCTGGTCGAGGGCGGCATCGTGAATATCGTGCCGGTCGACGGCGAGCGAATCGTCGCCGCGGTGCACGGCGGTTTCTTCTCGGTGACCGCCAACTCCGTCCGGGTGCTGGCCGAATCCGCCGAATTCGCGGGTGAGGTCGACGTGGACGCGGCGCGCAGGGTGCTCGCCGATGCGGCCGCCACCGAGGAAGAACAGAAGGTGGCGCAGGCTCAGGTGCGCGCCTTCGAGCAGGCAGCGCAGCTCTGAGGCTGCCTTTGTTGTGAACAAGCCCATTGTCGGCGGCGAAGGTATCTTCGCCGCCGACAATGGTATTCAGCCCCGCGATATTCAACCCCGCCGCGTGGGCCGTATATGGCCTCGTGTTTGAATGTCCTAACGGGCGGGTAAGCGGCAGAGTTTCGTGCACGGCCGTCGAGTGAAAGGACGCACAGCATTGCAGACCGGGATGGTTATTCTGATCATTCTGGTGTCGGTGCTGGTCGCACTCGCCCTGATATCGATCTATCGGCTGGTCATGCTGCGTCGCGGCGGCACCGCGGCGATCCTGCGGGTATTGCCCGCGGAGGGCGGTCAGGGGTGGCGACACGGCCTGATCCGTTACGACGAGGATCGCCTCGTCTTCTACAAACTCACCAGTCTCAAACTCGGTCCCGATTCCACCATCAGGCGGCGCGGCATCGAGATCGGTGATCGTCGCGGACCGGTCGGCGACGAATACGACATCATGACCGACGAGATCATTGTGACCGCGGTCGCCGACGCCAACGGAAATTACGAACTGGCCTTGGATCGCGGCGCACGCGCGGCCTTCCTGTCCTGGGTCGAGTCGCGGCCATCGGATCGTACCCGGCGGCTGCCCGGTCTGTAGGGTCCGCAGAGTTTGAGGTGGGCGCGCCGCTAGGCTCGGTGGCGTAACGCGGCGAGTCGAGGCGGAAGGCGGATCCCCGCATGAGTGTGCATCTGACGCGGATCTACACCCGGACCGGTGACGACGGCACCACCGGACTGAGTGATTTCTCCCGGGTCGCCAAGAACGATCCCCGTTTGGTCGCCTATGCCGACTGCGACGAGACCAATGCCGCGATCGGTGTGGCGATCGCGCTCGGCGCCCCCGAGCCCGAGCTGCTCGCGGTGCTGCGCCAGGTGCAGAACGATCTGTTCGACGCCGGGGCCGATCTGTCCACGCCGGTGGTCGCCGAACCGAAATATCCGCCGCTGCGCATAACCCAGGACTACATCGATCGGTTGGAGCGGTGGTGTGACGAATTCAACGCCGAACTGCCGTCGCTGAATTCGTTCATCCTCTCGGGCGGCACCCCACTGGCCGCTCTGCTGCACACCGCGCGGACGGTGGCGCGCCGGGCCGAACGTTCGGCCTGGGCCGCGGTGTCGGCCTACCCCGACGACACCGGTGCCCTTCCGGCGAAATATCTCAACCGCCTGTCCGATCTGCTGTTCATCCTGAGTCGCGTCACCAACCCCGATGGCGACGTCCTCTGGCAGCCCGGCGGCGGCGGAACCGCCTCGGCCGACTAGCGCGCGTTCGCGCTGACGATCTCGCCCGACAGCGGCGCGATCGCCGCGATGATCTCGTCGACGAGGTCACCGGGCACGCCCGCGGCGGTCAGCGCCGCGATCAGGTGACCGGCGACCAGATCGAAGTGGTCCTGTTTGATGCCGCGACCCTGGTGCACATCGCGCATGGGCGCGCCACTGTAGTTCTGCGGTCCGCCGAGCGCGGCGCAAAAGAATTCGGTTTGCAGACCCTTCAGCCGCGACATGTTCACGCCGGTGAAGAATCCGGTGAGTTCCGGGTCGGCCAGGACACGGACGTAGAAGTCGTCGACGACGGTCTCGACCGCCTCGGCGCCGCCGATCTGCTCGTAGATGGAATTCGACATTGAAGTCTCCTCGCGGGTTCGTACGCGCACCACAGAATGTGGCGACTTATCGGTACCGTTTGTGATCCATGTGGTCTACGGATCGAAAACCACGGTAGCGCAACACATTTGAGTTCGCAGATCGAGGAAGGTGGACCGCCGCGCACGGTCGGGCGGCGGACTCCCTACGGACCGGGACGCTCCGGGGGAGCCAATTGCGGCGGAGTCCACATCGACAGCGCGCCCGCCGCGGGCTCGGGATCGCTCTCCGACGGCGCGGGCTCGGGCGGCCGACCCAATCTGTCGATCTCGGTGAACAGCGCCTCGACGATGGTGTGCATCTGCTTCTGCGCGATCTGGGCGTAGGTGCGGATGTATTCGATCTCCGCGGGCACCGGGTCGGGCGTGCCCTTGGGTACACCGGTGAGCGCGCCGATGCCGTCGGCCGCGTGCGCGGCCGACTCCTGGGCCTGGCGCAGGATATCGGCGTACTGTTCGCGCGCCGCCGCGACCAGTTCCCTGGCGTAGCGCTCGGCCTCGGCCACCGTCGTCTCGGCCGAGATCTGGGCTTGGCTGAGCATATTGACCGCGCGCACGCTCACGCCGAGCAGATCGGTCTGCGTCTCCTCGCGCAGCTGCGCGTTCTCTCGCCGCAGCGAATCGACCTCCGCGCGCAGCGACTCCACGGTCACCGTGCTCACCGGCGCCGCCTTGTGCAGCGCGAGCATGCGCTCGAGATCGGCGACCCGGGTGGCCAGATAGTCGTTATCGGCCAACAGGGAGCGCTGCCCGCCGTATTCGACCTGTTGGGTCAGGCGCTTGTTGGTGGTGTTCAGCCGGGTCAGCTCGCGGGCCACGCGTTCGCGGAATTCCTCGACCTCACTCTCGTCGTAGCCGCGCCGGCCCAGGGCCGATCTCTTGAACTGGAGTTTCTCGACATCTCGCGGTTTCAGCGCCATGTGGGTACCTCATGTCCGGTATCCGCCGGGGGCGCGGCGTCCGCCGCGCCCGACGGGTCGAAGTTCTCGAATCGGATCGCCGTATGCGCCAGACCGGCGCCGGTCAGTTCGTCCCTGGTGTGCTCGACCATCGCGACCGACCCGCAGACCAGCGCGGTATACCCCCGCCAGTCGCCCGCGCGCGCGGCGACCGCGCCGACCGGCCCGGTGGCGCCGCGGAAGGTCGGTTCCTCGGAGACGACCGGGGTGTAGCGGAACCACGGTCTGGTCTCGGCCATCTCTGTCAGGAAGCCGTGCTCGTAGAGGTTCCACTGCGTCCGTACCCCGTGGAAGAGGTGCACATTCGCGTTCGCGCCGGTGGCGCGCCATTCGGCGTCGAGCTGTTCGACCACCGCCGTCATGGGCGCGAGTCCGGTGCCGCCGGCGACCATGAGCAGGTCGCCGCGGAATTGGTCGGCCACCGTCAGCGCGGTGCCGATCGGCGCGCCCATGCGCACGGTCTCACCGGCCGCGACCTGCCGGGCGAGCGGCGTACTGACCTGTCCGCCCGCGACGATCTGAACGTGCAGGTCGATCGTGCCGTCGGCCCGCGGCGCGTTGGCCGGACTGTAGTAGCGCCACAGTTTGGGGCGCTGCGGTATCTCGACGGCGAAGGACTGCCCGGGGGTGTACTCGTATGGTCGTGTCGGACGCAGGCGCACCACGGCGACATCGATGCTGCGCCGGTCGGTACCGACAACCTCGGCCTCCCACCACGCTGGGGCGTCCATTTCGTTCTCCTCGGCCGCGAGCAGCATGATCTTGGCCACCACGCCGTACGCCTCGGCCCAGTCCGCGGCCAGCGTCTCGGTCCACGCGGCCCCGAGGAAATATTGCAGGGTGGCCAGCAGTGAGGCGCCCGCCGCCGGATAGTGATCGGCCACGACCTCGAACTTGCGATGGTCGCGGCCGAGCTGTTGGACGAAACTCGGGTCGGAGCCGATGCGGTCGACGCTGCTCACGATGCGCCCGAGCGCGGCGAAGAACCTCCCGCGCTGGGTGGCCATCGAGATCGGGAACATGGCGCGCACCTCGGGGTGGGCCGTGAACAGGTGTGAGTAGAAGTACAGCACCGCTTCGTCGCCGACTTCCTCGACGTCGCGCCAACTGGCCTGGAGTGCGGGGATATCCATATTGCTTCAGCAGGCCGTCCGGCTCTCGTCGGGTCGGGTGGCCGCGTTCGGATTTCGGGTAGTCGACAAAACGTCCCAATCCTGTGATGTCGGTTGTTGTTTCACACTCGCCCGGACATCGGAGCCAACGACGACGCCGCCATGACTCCCCGTATGTCGGGCACGAGTCCACTGACTGGCCGGTAGCCTAGAGCAGAACCGGCGAGCTTGCAGACCGAGTACTTCGGGATGAATCGCGCAACAGAGCGGTCGGTCCGGTATCGGGATCGCGTACACGCGCATGCGTCGCCTGGGCGATGGATAAGCTAGCCGGTGTGAGCGAACGGTTTCTGGTCACCGGGGGCAACAGGCTCGTCGGCGAAGTCACGGTGGGAGGCGCGAAGAACAGCGTCCTCAAGCTGATGGCTGCCGCCCTATTGGCCGAGGGGACCTCGCGCATCACCAACTGCCCCGACATCCTCGACGTGCCGCTCATGGCCGAAGTGCTGCGCGGCCTCGGATGCGAGGTGACGATCACCGACGACGCACCCGGCGACCGCTCCGTGGTCACCATCAACACCCCCGCCGAACCGAAGTATCACGCCGATTTCCCCGCCGTCACCCAGTTCCGCGCCTCGGTCTGCGTCCTCGGCCCGCTCATGGCGCGGTGCAAACGCGCCGTGGTCGCGCTGCCCGGCGGCGACGCGATCGGTTCGCGCCCGCTCGACATGCACCAGGCAGGCTTGCGGCTGCTCGGCGCGACCAGCGAGATCGAACACGGCTGTGTGGTCGCGCGGGCCGACGAATTGCAGGGCGCGCGCATCCGCCTCGACTTCCCGTCGGTCGGCGCGACCGAGAACATCCTCATGGCCGCGGTACTGGCCGAAGGGGAGACCGTCATCGACAACGCCGCGCGCGAACCCGACATCGTCGACCTGTGCAACATGCTGATAAGGATGGGTGCCCGCATCGGCGGCGCGGGCACCTCGGTGCTGACCATCCAGGGCGTTGAGCGGCTCCGGCCGACCGACCACCGAGTCATCGGCGATCGCATCGTCGCGGCGACCTGGGGGATCGCTGCGGCGATGACCCAGGGCGACGTCAAGGTCGGCGGGGTCAATCCGAAGCATCTGTCACTGGTATTGGACAAGCTCCGGTCCGCGGGCGCGCGCATCTCCTTCGAGGTCGACGGTTTCCGGGTGATTCAGCCCGACCGCCCGCGCGCGGTGAACTTCTCGACGCTGCCCTTTCCCGGCTTCCCGACCGACCTTCAACCGATGGCCATCGGCCTCGCCGCGATCGCCGACGGCACGTCGATGATCACCGAGAACATCTTCGAGGCCCGATTCCGGTTCGTGGAGGAGATGATTCGCCTCGGCGCCGACGCCCGCACCGACGGTCACCACGCGGTGGTGCGCGGAATACCGCGGTTGTCGAGCGCGCCGGTGTGGTCCTCCGATATCCGCGCGGGTGCGGGCCTGGTCCTCGCGGGTCTGGTGGCCGACGGCACGACCGAAGTGCACGATGTCTTCCATATCGACCGCGGCTATCCGAATTTCGTGGCGCAGTTGCAGTCGTTGGGCGGTCAGGTCGAGCGCGTCGGCGTCTCGGATTGATCTTGCCGCGAGGTTACGGCGAAGCCACATCGGCGAAAACCATTCCTGACCAGGCGATTTGACATCATGCACGACGACACGTAACTTTGTTCAAGTCAGAGCGACACGGACACCAACCCCGGCCTCGGCGGTCACGCTGAGAGCGGCCAACGGTAACGTTGGAGGGGC
>NZ_LGYZ01000110.1 GCF_001310275.1 Nocardia arizonensis | reverse complement strand
GGCAAAACCCGCAAGGGCTACGGCTACTACACCTGCCAACCCAAACTCGATCTCGTCGGCAAACCCGAGGAATACGCCGACCACCCCCGCGCGGTGTACGTGCGCGAAGACAAGCTCCTCGACTGCGTCGAGACGTTCTTCAACGAACGCGTCTTCGGCCCCGACCGCGCGACCCTGCTACGCCACCAGCTACGCGGACAATCCACGAGCAAGGGCCACGACCTCGAACAACGGGCCGCCGCGATCGAGAAGACGCTCTCCGATATCACCCGACGACAGGACAACCTGCTCGCTGAGCTGGAATCCCGCCCGATCACCGGTGACGACGAGTTGTCCCAAGCGTGGGCCGAACGGCTGAGACGCCGCTACACAGAACTCGAAAAGGAACGCCGCAGCAAGAACGGCGAGCTGGATACCCTGCGTGAACAGGCTGCCCGGCAGCGTCCCGACGAACCCGCGCTCCTGGAGCACCTGCCTCGGCTGACGCTGCATCTCACCCGCGCCCCCGATGTCCTGCAACGTGACTTGTACGAGGCATTCGGGATCAAGATCGTTTACGACCACACCGGTAAACACGTGACCATCTACGCCACCCTGACCGAAGAAACACACCCCGATGCCGCCATAGCCGCCGCACCGCTGACCCCTGCTACGACCCCCGAAACGGGGCCCGTACCGCCACCAGCCCACAGGGGCGGCGGTACGGGGCAACCCGGCACGCCATGGGAAACCGCTACTACGGTTGCCCATGTTCTTCGTGCCCCCGGCAGGATTCGAACCTGCGACACCCGCTTTAGGAGAGCGGTGCTCTATCCCCTGAGCTACGAAGGCTGGTCTGTTGGGACGTTGGCAGTCTACCGGGTCGGGGTGTCCGGGGATGAATCGCGTGGGTGAGGGATGGGGTGTGGATGGTGACTGCGACCGGGGGCGTGGAGAAGGGAAGGACCGGGGCGCGCCTTCCCTTGTCGCATGGGGATGTCGAGTGACCGTCGTCGGGGTGGGTCAGGCGGAGGTGAGGGAGTCGGATCGGTCGTAGTCGGCGGGGTCGAAAGTCTTTGTCTTCCAGCGGTAGAGGATGGTCGCGCCGGGCCAGTTGTTGGTGATGCGGCCGGAGGCGTTGCGGTACCAGCTGGAGCAGAAGTTCCAGGGGGTGTCCTTCAGGCGGCGTTGCAGCCAGTTGTCCCAGTCCTGTTCGGTGCCGGTGCGGGCGGACAGTGCGCGGCCGGGGTTGGCGGCGAGGTATTGCACGACCTGGCGGATGTAGCGGGCCTGGGATTCGAGCATGTAGATGATGGAGCCGGAACCGACGTTGGTGTTCGGGCCGTACATCATGAACAGGTTGGGGAAGTGGGGGACGGAGATGCCGAGGTAGGCGCGGGCGCCCTCGTCGCCCCAGACGTCGGCGAGTTTGCGGCCGCCGGTGCCGTAGATGTTCATGGGTGCGAGGAATTCGGTGCCCTTGAATCCGGTGCCGTAGATGATCACGTCGACCTCGTGGTCGACGCCGTCGGTGGTGCGGATGCCGGTGGGGGTGACGGACTCTATCGCGGTGGTTTCCACGTGGACATTGGGCTGGGCGAGGGCGGGGAAGTATTCGTTGGAGAAGAGTCCGCGTTTGCAGCCCGCGGTGTAGTCGGGGGTCAGTTTGGCCCGCAGTTCGGGGTCGGGGACCTGTTTGGCGCGGTGGCGGTCGGCTATGGCGATGACGGGGCCCTTGATGGCGGGCAGGTCGGTCAGGCCGAGGGCCAAGAGCTCGAAGAACGACCAGATGGCGAAGCGTTCGGCGAGGCGGGCGGGCGGCACGTACTTGAACAGGGCCTTGTGCGCCGCGCTGTATTCGGTGTCGAATTTCGGCAGCACCCAGGCGGCCGAACGCTGGAACAGGGTCAGGTGCGCGACCTGCGGTTGGATGCGGGGTATGTATTGGACGGCGCTCGCGCCGGTGCCGATGCAGGCCACCCGCTTACCGGTGAGGTCAACGTCGTGATTCCACTGCGCGGAATGGAACGCGGGTCCCTCGAAGGTGTCGATGCCGGGCAGATTCGGCATGGCGGGGCGCGATAGTTGGCCGACGGCGGGAATGAAGACGTCGGCGGACAGGGTTTCGCCGTCGGCGGTGGTGATGCTCCACCGACTCGTCGACTCGTCGAATTCGGCGTCGGTGACCTCGACGCCGAAGCGGATGAACCGCGTCAGATCGTGTTTGCGCGCGACCTCGCGCATATAGGCGTGGATATCGGCCTGCTCCGAGAAGCGCCGCGGCCAATCGGATTTCGGCTCGTAGGACCACGAGTACAGCGGTGACGGCACGTCGCAGGCGGCGCCGGGATAGGTGTTCTCGCGCCAGACGCCACCGAGGTCGGCGGCCTTCTCCAGGATGGTGAAGTTGTTCAGCCCGGCTCGCCGGAGCTCGAGTGCCATGCCGAGTCCGGCGAATCCGGCGCCGATGATGATGATGGACGGCTCTGTCATGATTCGAGCCTAAGACCTCCGACCTGGGCGGCCGAGAGATCGGCGGACAACGAATCCATACTTTCGGCCATATCGGCGGGTCGTGCGGCGGCCTTCGGGACGGCGGGGATCGTCCTCACGGATAGGACATGATCAGCTCGCGGCCAGCCCGCGCGCGATGACCAGGCGCTGGATCTGGTTGGTGCCCTCGAATATCTGCATCACCTTGGCCTCGCGCATATAGCGTTCCACCGGGAAGTCCCCGGTGTATCCGTAGCCGCCGAAGACCTGCACCGCGTCGGTGGTGACCTTCATGGCGGCGTCGGTGGCGATCAGTTTGGCGATGCTGGCCTGCCGCGAATACGGCAGTCCGGCGTCGCGTCTGCGCGCGGCGTCGAGGTAGGTGGCGCGGGCGGACTCGACGGCGGCGGCCATATCGGCGAGCAGGAAGCCGAGGCCCTGGTGGTCGATGATGTGGCGGCCGAACGCCTCGCGTTCCTTGGCGTAGGCGACGGCGTCGTCGAGGGCGCGCTGGGCGAGGCCGGTGGCGATGGCCGCGATGCCGAGCCTGCCGGAGTCGAGTGCGCTGAAGGCGATGGACAGACCCTGACCCTCGGCGCCGATGCGGCGTTCGGCGGGGACGAAGGCGTCGTCGTAGGCGGCGGTCGTGGTGGGGATGGCGCGCAGACCCATCTTGTCCTCGGGCTTGCCGAAGCTCAGCCCTTCGGTGTCCTTGGGGACGAGGAAGCAGGACACCCCGCGCGACCCTTCGCCGGTGCGGGCGAACAGGGTGTAGAAGTCGGCGCGGCCGCCATTGGTGATCCACGCCTTGGACCCGGTGACGCGGTAGCCGCCGTCGGTGGCCGTGGCCCGGCAGCGCAGCGCCGCGGCATCGGATCCGGCGTGCGGTTCGGACAGGCTGTACGCGCCGATGGTCTCGCCGGACAGCATCTCGCCGAGCCAGCGGTCGCGCTGGTCGTCGGTGCCGTAGACGAACAGTGGATGGCAGGACAGGCTGTGCACGCTGACCGCGATGGCCACCGCCGCCCACCGGCTCGCCAACTCCTCGAGCACCTGGAGGTAGACCTCGTAGGGCTGTCCGCCGCCGCCGAATTCCTCCGGATACGGCAGGCTGAGCAGCCCGGCCGCGCCGAGGGCGGGCAGGACGCCGTCGGGGTAGGTCTCGGACTTCTCGCAGTCGACGACTCGCGGTTCGAGCACCTTGTCGGCGATATCGCGGGTGAGCTCGATGAGATCCCGTGACTCCTGGGTCGGCAGCATCCGGTCAACTGGCATATCCCTGTTGTACCGCCCGGCCCCGGACCAGCGGAAGGGCGGTACTGGGTTAACCGTCATTAACCATGTGTTAGCGCCAGGGCGCGGCGCGCCGTGGGTTCTGGTGGTGTGTGGCGCGCGCGCTCCGGACCGGTTCCATACGACGTGTCCACGGTCACATTCGGCGTTCGTGACATCTCCAGGACCGGGGCGTCCACGGTCGTGGCTTTCTCGATCTCGGCGCCGGGCCGCGCCCGCGACGGACCCGGTCACGCGGGGCCTACTCTTCGGTAGCATCCCCGGTGTGACGTGGCTCATGTCGGCCACGGTGGATGAAGGAGTTGCCATGTTGAGCACCATGCAAGATGAGCCGTTGTCGTTGGCGACACTGTTGAAATACGCCCGCACCTTCCGAGGCGACAGCACGGTGACCACATGGACCGGCACCGATGTCCGCACGATGACCTTCCGTGAGCTCGGCGACGAGGCGGCGCGGCTGGCGAACGCGCTGCGCGGGCTCGGCATCGGCGTCGGCGACCGGGTCGGCACCTTCATGTGGAACAACAACGAGCACATGGTCGCCTACATCGCCGTGCCCGCCATGGGCGCGGTGCTGCACGCGCTCAATATCCGGCTGTTCCCCGAGCAATTGGTGTATGTGGCCAACCACGCCGAGGACCAGGTGGTGATCGTGGACGGCACGCTGTTGCCCATGTTCGCCCAGTACCTGCCGAATCTGAAGACCGTCCGGCACGTGATCGTGGCCAACGGCGACGCCGCCGCGCTCACCGCGCCCGAGGGTGTGCGGGTGCACTCCTACACCGAACTCCTGGCCGCGCAATCGGATACCTACGACTTCCCGGTGATCGACGAACGCAGCGCCGCGGCCATGTGTTACACGTCCGGCACCACGGGCGACCCGAAGGGCGTGGTGTACTCGCACCGGTCCAACTGGCTGCACGCCATGCAGGTGATCTCGCCAAACAGCATGGGATTCACCGACGCCGACAACGTGCTCGCCATCGTCCCGCTGTTCCACGCCAATGCCTGGGGTCTGCCGTACGCGGCGCTCATGTCGGGGGCGAATGTGCTCATGCCGGACCGTTTCCTCCAGCCGGGTCCTTTGCTGGAGATGATGGCATCGCAGCGGCCCACCTTCGCCGCGGCCGTGCCGACCATCTGGGGCGGCGTCCTGGCGGGACTCGAGGCCAAGCCGCAGGACATCTCGCACATGCGCACGGTGGTGGTCGGCGGTTCGGCGGTGCCGCCCGCGATGATGCACGCCTTCCAGGAAAAGCACGGCGTGCGAATCCTGCACGCCTGGGGCATGACCGAGACCTCGCCGCTCGGCAGCGTCTCGCATCCGCCCGTCGACGTCTCCGGCGAGGAGGAATGGGCCTACCGCTACACCCAGGGCCGTTTCCCGGCGACCGTGCAGGCGCGATTGGTGGCCGACGACGGGTCGGTGGTGCCCAATGACGGAGAGTCGCTGGGCGAGTTGGAGGTTCGCGGTCCGTGGATCACCGGTTCGTACTACTCGCCCGACGGCGCGGTCGTCGACCCCGACAAGTTCGACGACGGCTGGCTGCGCACGGGTGACGTCGGCAAGATCACCCCGAGCGGCTATCTGACCCTGGTGGATCGCTCCAAGGACGTCATCAAGTCGGGCGGCGAGTGGATCTCCTCGGTGGATCTGGAGAACGCGGTGATGGGACATCCCGCGGTGGCCGAGGCCGCGGTCATCGGCGTGCCGGACGAGAAATGGGACGAGCGGCCGCTCGTGGCGATCGTGCTGCGCGAGGGTTCGGAGCCGGGTGCGGAACAGGCGGCGCGGCTGCGCGACTTCCTGGCCGACAAATTCGCCAAATGGCAGTTGCCGGAGCGGTGGACCTTCATCGCGGAGGTGCCGAAGACCAGCGTCGGCAAGTTCGACAAGAAGCGGCTGCGCGCGCAGTTCGCCGAGGGCGCGCTGACGGTCACCACGCTGGGATGACGGGTGCGGGCGTGGAATCCACCGGATTCCACGCCCGACCGGTCGTGCGCGCGACTAGCAGTTGCGCAGTTCGGGGCTCTGATTGAGCAGTTGGGCCCTGGCGCCGATGAAGCGGGTGTAGGTCTGGCCGCCCACGGAGGCGAGCGGGAAGGCCGCGACCCGGTGGCAGTTCTGGAAGGCGAGTTTGACGCCGAAATGCCGTTCCAGGCCGGCGCGAATCGCGTCGGAGGCCATCGCGCGCAGCAGTTGGCCGCGGGCCGCCTCGTCGGGCGGGGCAACCAGGTTGTCGGCGTATTCCTCGGTGCCGGACTGCAATTCGCCCGCCACCCGGCTGACGACCTCCCACGCGTATGGCAACGAGAGGCGTACGCATTCGACGAAATCGGCGTCGTCGATCTCGCCCGCTTCGGCGCGTTCGAGTAGTGCTGCGGGAACATCGAGGGACATGGCGCTCTCCTCCTGGGTGGGGGGTGGATGGCGGATGCGATGCCACTCGATTCTAAACGAAAGTGGTTGTCAACAACCCCGGATTCGCCGCGAAAGTGCCGTATCCAGTGCGGTTTTCGTGTCGGCGGCCAGTTTCGCCACCAGTTCGCCCGCCGGTAGTTCGGGAATCAGCGAATGTGTCTGACCTGCCCACAGATTGACGTTCTCCTGATTGCCCGCGGCGCGTGCGGCGGCCCGCAGCGGGGCCGTGGCGTAGTGGATCTCGGGATAGGCGACCGGGGCGGTGGCGGAGTGTTCGGTCATGAAGCCGTTGCGCACGCCGCGGGCGCGGCGACCGGTGAAGGCGCGGGTGAGTCCGGTCGGGTTCGGCGAGCCGAGCGCGCCGCGGTGCACCGGATTGGTGCCCGCCTCGGGACAGCGCAGGAAGACGGTGCCCAATTGCGCGGCGCTCGCGCCCGCGGCCAGTGCGGCGGCGATACCAGCGCCGGTGACGATGCCGCCGGTCGCGACGATGGGGAGCTCGCAGTCGGCGCGAAGCAGTTGCAGCAGCGCGAGCAGGCCGAGCGGGTCGACCGCGTCGTCGCTCACCCGGTCGGTGAAGACCGCGCGGTGCCCGCCCGCCTCCGCGCCCTGGGCGATGAGGACGTCCGCGCCCGCGGCGACGGCGACGGCGGCTTCGGCCTGCGAGGTAACGGTGACCCAGACCTCGGAGCCCGCCGCGTGCAGTCGTGCCACCTCGGCCGCGGTGAGACAGCCGAAGGTGCAGGTCACCACCGCGACGGGAGCGGCGACGAGCAGGTCGAGCTTGGCCGCCCAGTCGTCGGTGTCGTATTTCGGCGCGCCGAGATCGTGTTCGGCGGCGAGTTCGGCGAGATAGTCGGCGAAGGCGCCGGGCGGGGTCGCGGGGCCGGGGACGAAGAGGTTGACGCCGAACGGGGCGGCGGTGCCCTCGCGGGTCGCCGCGATCCGCTCCGCGAGGTCGGCGGCGCTCAGATAGCCCGCGGCGAGCAGGCCGAATCCGCCCGCCTCGGTGACGGCGACGGTGAGTTCGGGGGTGGACGGCCCGCCGGCCATCGGGGCGAGCACGATCGGGACGCGCAGTTCGTCGATGATCACGTTCCGAGTCTGGCCCACCGACCCGCCCGTGCCGGGAATCCCGCGCCGTCCGGCCTCGATCGGGGCCGGGATCACGGTCTGGATCACGGTCGCGGACCACCTTCGTTACCGACGAAAATGGGGATTCACCTGTGCATATCCAAAAAGATGGTTCTCGAAGGTTGCGAAATGATCACGGCAGGGTAGAGTTCCCGTCACAACGGATGCCGAAACGTTACAAAGTTTCGGGATACCCCGATCGGGGTAACGACAGCGGCTTCGTTTCATCAATGTAGATCGGACGCTAGGACGAAGCTTTGTCGCAGCACCGGATAGGCCCCAGTTCCATCACCGTCATGAGCCTCGTCGGCGAGGGCGCGACGGGTCGGCCCACCCGGCACCGCGCCGAGTCGACCTCGGCCGAGCGCATCAGGATGGCGGCGGGCGCCGCCGTCGCCATGGGCGCGCTGGTCGGCACCGTGTCGCAGGTCGCCCCGGCGATCGCGGCGCCGCTGTCGGGTCACGATGCCGAGGACGCGGTCAAGGCCGCCGAGCCGATCACCCTCAAGGGCGACGCGTTACCGGTCACCCAGGCGAAGTTCGCCGCCCCGGCCGCCGAGGAGGCGCAGGCCCCGGCCGCGGCCCCCGAGGCGACGCCGGTCGCCGCGCCGGTCGCCGCACCGTTCGGCATCAACAATCTGCCGCCGGAGATCGCGGGTCCGCTATCCCAGGTCGAGGACATTCTCAAGGGTGTGCAGCAGCAGGTCGCGCCGTCCCCCGCCGCCGTGCGTCCCGTCGCGGGCGCCATCAGTTCCGGATTCGGCAGCCGGTGGGGTGAGTTCCATTACGGACTCGACTTCGCCGACTACCTCGGTGCGCCGATCCACTCCGTCAGCAATGGCACAGTTATCGAGGCCGGTCCCGCATCGGGTTTCGGGCTCTGGGTGCGGGTATTGCAGGACGACGGCACGACCGCGGTCTACGGCCACGTCAACGATATGCTGGTCAACGTCGGGCAGAAGGTCCGCGCGGGCGATGTCATCGCCACCGTCGGCAACCGTGGTCAGTCCACCGGACCGCATCTGCACCTGGAGATCTGGGATCAGAACGGCAGAAAGATCGACCCGATGCCCTACCTGGCCGCCAAGGGCGTCCCCATGCAATGGGGCCCCTCCGAACACTGAGAGTCCAATTCCGGCTTGAGCTTCCACATCTCGCACCCGGTAGCTTCACCAAGGCGGGCGGTCGTCAGGGTCGTGTCGTGACCGAACTCGGCGAAATCTTCGACCCGGGTTCGCCGCACGCCCGCACCTACGCCGCGCTGGTCCACCATCCGCGTTCCGGCCTGTCCGATATCGCGGGATATCTCAGCGTCTCGATCGAGACCGCACGCGCCTCACTTGATGTCCTGTGTGATCTACAGGCCGCTGTCGAACTGAAAGGGGAGCACGGTGAACCCGTGTGGGATGCCCACGCTCCCGAATCACTGTCCGAATCAGAGGCGCGGCGCCGACAGCACGCGATCAATCAGATGCACGCCTCGGCCGCGCGCCTGAGCGAGACCTTCCGATCGGTGCGGCGCTCACCGCGCGCGCACGGGTCGGTGGTCCCGGTCTTCGAACGGCTGGAGATGCTGGCCGATTTCGAGGAGATGCAGACCGGCGCGTCCGGCTGCGTGAAACTCATCGAACGCGGTCCGTTCCTCAGCGATTCCGAACGCGAACAGCGCTTGTTCCTGCTCAAACGGGCTCGCCTGGGTGAAGGCATCCGCTATCAGACGCTCTACCAGGACACCATCTATCAGGACGCCGACCGGCTGCGGCACGCCCTTGCCACCAATGCAAGTGGCGGACAGGCGCGCACCCTGCCGGAGCCGCCGTTCAAACTGATCATCAGCGACGACGATCGCGCCAGCCTGGTATTGCACGCGGACGAGCGACGGCCCGATCCGATGGGGTTGCGGATCACCGGTTCGCCCGTTCTGCGCCTGCTCGTCAGGACCTTCGACGTGCTGTGGGCGTTGGCGGCGCCGATTTCGGTGAATCCCACCGCGGACGAACTCGACGAGCGCGACAAGGCGATCCTGACGCTGATGGGCCTCGGCGCGACCGACGACACCATCGCCCGCAGACTCGGGATGTCGCGTCGCACGGTCGTGCGGCGGACCGCGCGACTGCTCGAACGGCTCGGCGCGAGCACCCGGTTCCAGGCCGGTGTGCAGGCGACGCGCCGGGGATGGCTATGACCTGGCAACTGTCGTCGGCCCCGGACCGGGCGAGTTCCGCTCACCCGTCACGACGCGCATTCCTGTGATCTGATTAGGGCCGATACACCCCGAATATCGACACCTCTTGCCTTGTTCGACGCGGTCCGCCCACGGTGGCACGGAACCGGCCGGGTTGGTGGGTTTCGGCGCTGTGTGGCCGTTGCGACGCGAGAGGAATGTTGTAGGCGGATGGAAGCGGTACGCCGGGGTACTCGAGGTCGGACCAGGCGCAGATCCACGGGGCAGCTGTTCGTCGGATTGCTCACCGCCGCCGTGGAATCCGCCGCCGACGAAATCGCGGTGCGCGAGGGGCGCGCCGCGGAAACGGCCACTCCACGGGAGCTCAGCTATTCCCAGCTGGACGCATTTTCGTCCCGGCTCGCGCGCGAGCTCATCGCGCGCGGTATCGGTCCCGGTGACGTGGTCGCGGTCGGCCTGACCCGTTCCATCGAGTCGGTGCTCGCGGTGTGGGCGGTCGCCAAGACCGGCGCCGCCTACGTCCCGGTCGATCCGGGTCTGCCGCGCGAGCGCGCGGCCTTCATCCTCGCCGACTCGGGCGCGGTGCTCGGACTCACCGCGAGCGCGCGGCGCGGGAGTTTCGACGCGGGGATCGACTGGCTCGAACTCGACGCCCCCGACCACGCCGCGCGGATCGCGGCGCGCGAGGCCCATCCCATCTCCTATGTCGACCGGGTGCGGGCGCTCACCGAGCAGCATCCGGCCTACGTCATCTACACCTCCGGGTCGACGGGGCGCCCGAAGGGCGTCGTGGTGACCCACACGGGTCTCGCCGCACTGGTGGCGGCACAGCGCGACCGGTACGCGGTATGCGCGACCGCGCGAGTGCTGCACGTCTGTTCGCCGAATTTCGACGTGTCGGTCCTGGAGATGCTGCTCGCCTTCGGATCCGGGGCCACGCTGGTGATCGCGCCGCCGACGGTGTTCGGCGGCGCGGAACTGGCGCTGCTGCTGCGGCGGGAGCGGGTCACGCATCTGGTGATCACGCCCGCCGCCCTGGAGTCGGTGGACGCCGATGACCTGCCCGACCTCGGCGTCGTCGTGGTGGCCGGTGACACCTTCGGACCGGGACTGGTCGAGCGCTGGGGCGCGGGTCGCGCCTTCTACAACGGCTACGGGCCGACCGAGGCCACCATCCTCGCCACCGGAACCGCCGCGCTGGCCCCCGGGGAGCCCATCACCATCGGCGCCGCACTGCCCGGTGTCGGCGCGGTGGTGCTGGACGCGCGGTTGCGGCCGGCGCCCGCCGGGGTGAGTGGTGAACTGTATCTGTCGGGGCCTGCGTTGGCGCAGGGTTATCTGGGTCGGGCCGGTTTGACCGCCGAGCGGTTCGTCGCCAATCCGTATGGCGCGCACATCGGTTCGCGTATGTACCGGACCGGTGACCTGGTGCGCCGCCGCGCCGACGGCGCGCTGGACTACCTCGGCCGCACCGACTTCCAGGTCAAGGTGCGCGGCTTCCGTGTCGAACTCGGCGAGATCGACGCCGCGCTGGCCGCGCATCCCGCGGTCGCCTATGCGGTGACCATGGGCCGCACCGCGCCGTCGGGGGCGACGGTGCTGGTGTCGTATGTGACCGCGCGGCATCCGATGAGCGTCGACGCGGAGGAGCTGCGCGGTTTCGTCGAGGCGTCGCTGCCCTCGCATATGGTGCCCGCGGCGATCGTGCCGCTCGGCGATATCCCGTTGACCGCCAATGGAAAGCTGGATCGTGCGCGCTTGCCGGAACCGGTCTTCGAGGCCGCGGCGTCGCGCCCGCCGGTCGGCGCGGTGGAGACCCGCCTGGCCGAACTGTTCGCCCAGGTGCTCGGGGTGCGGCGGGTGGGTGCGCAGGATTCGTTCTTCGCCGCGGGCGGTGACAGCATCCTGTCGATCCAGCTCGTCTCGCGGGCTCGGGCAGCGGGATTGGTCTTCACTCCGCAGGACGTCTTCGAACAGCGCACGGTGGCCGCCTTGGCGCGGGTGGCGGCGGTGGGCCGCGCGTCCGGTCCGACGCTGGCCGAATTGCCCGGCGGCGGTGTCGGCGATATGCCTCTGACGCCGGTGCTCGCGGAATATCTGGCCGACGGCCGGGTGTTCGGGCGGTTCACCCAGCAGATGGTGTTGGCCTTGCCCGCGGGCGCGGACCGGGCGGAGGTGGTGTCGACGCTCGCGGCCGTGCTCGATCACCACGACATGTTGCGAGCGCAGATCGTGCTCGACGGTGGCCGCGCGCGGCTGCGGACGCTCCCGGTGGGTTCGGTGGACGTGGACGCGCTACTCACCCGCGTGGCACTGCCCGCCGGTCTGGAACCGCACGAACTCGCCGGATGTGCTCGCACCGCACTGGAATTCGCTGTGGACCGGCTGAATCCCGAAGCGGCGCGCATGATCGCGTTCACCTGGCTCTCCCGACCCGACGGACCGGACGCCCTCATCGTGGTGGCGCATCACTATGTGATCGACGGTGTCTCGTGGCGGATTCTCGTGGCCGATCTGGTGGCGGCGTGGGCGCAGCGGGGGAGCGGCGCACCGGTCGTCCTGCCCGCCGTCGGCACGTCGTTCCGGCGGTGGGCGCACGGGCTGGTCGAGACCGCTGCCGACCGAACGGCCGAACTGGCGTACTGGCAGGGTGTGTCGGCCGTGGCGGATCCGCCGCTCGGTGCGCGCGCGCTCGACGCGGCGGTCGACACCGCGGCTTCCGTGCGGCGGGTCGGCGTCACCGTGTCGGCCGAGGTCACGCACGCGGTGCTCACCGCACTGCCCGGGAAGTATCGCGCCGGTGCGCAGGACGGGCTGTTGGCGGCGTTGGCATGGGCGGTGCGCGAGTGGCGGGCCGACCGCGGCGTCGAAGCGCCGGTGACCCTGATCCGGCTCGAAGGGCACGGCCGCGAGGAATCGGCGGTCGACGGCGCGGACCTGACCCGGACGATCGGCTGGTTCACCAGCATGTACCCGGTCGCCGTCGACCTGTCCGCATTCGCCGGTGACGCGCTGCGGCCTCGCGCCGGCGCGGTATTGAAGTCGGTCAAGGAGCAGTTGCTCGCGGTCCCGGGACGCGGTATCGGATTCGGCGTTCTTCGGCATCTGCGTTCCGAGGCGGCCGAATCGCTCGGCGGCTCGCTCGGCCAGATCGGATTCAACTACCTCGGTCGCGTCACCGCGGGTGACCTGCCCGAGGAATCGAACTGGCTGCCCACCGCCGAATGGGGTGAACCCGAGACCGCGCAGGATCGCGCCATGCCCGCGGCCGCGGCGCTCGACATCAATGCCATCGTCACCGATTCCGCGGCCGGGCCGCGGCTGAGCGCGTCCTTCGCCTACGTTCGCGAGCTGCTCGACGAGGCGGCCGTACGGGAACTGGCCGATCGCTGGGTCGACGGTCTGGCGGCGCTGGCCGCGCACGCCGCCGATCCCGCGGCGGGCGGACTCACGCCATCGGATGTCGGATTGGTGCGGGTCACGCAGGGGGAACTCGACGCCTGGCACGGTGCGCGTCGGCGGCTGACCGATGTGCTGCCGCTCTCGCCGCTCCAAGCGGGTCTGCTCTATCTGACCCAGATGTCGCCGGGCGCCGATCCCTACCTGCTCCAACTCGGTGTCGAACTCGCCGGTGCGGTGGACGCCGACCGGCTGCGCGGCGCCGCGCAGACCGTGCTCGACCGGCATGCGATGCTGCGCGCGTCGTTCGACTCGACCGCCGACGGCGAGCCGGTGCAGCTGGTGTGCGACGGGGTGCCGGTGCCGTGGCGGGTGCGTGTGCCCCCGCCGGGGGCCGACGCCGGCGCGCTGCTGGCCGCCGAGCGGCACGCCGGCTTCGATCCCGCGCTCGCCCCGCTGCTGCGCTTCACGCTGTATCGGGCCGAGACGGGTTCGACCCATCTCGTTCTCACCGCCCACCACCTGCTGGTCGACGGCTGGTCCATGCCACTGCTGATGAAGGATCTGCTGCTCGCCTACGCGGCGCGAGGGGATTCGCCGGCGCTGCCGACGGTCGTCCCCTACCGGGACTATCTGCGCTGGCTGCACGGCTACGACCGCGCCGCGGCACTGGAGGCCTGGCGCGACGCGCTCGCCGGACTCGTGCCGACTCGGGTGGCCTGCGTTCTCGCGCCACCGGCCGTCGCGGCGGACGGCCACGGCGCGCACGCGGCCGATCTCACCGCCGAACAGACCGCCGACCTCGTGAAATTCGCGGCCTCGCGGGAGATCACCGTCAACACGCTGGTCCAGGCCGCGTGGGCACTCGTACTCGCGTCCTGCCTCGGTCGCGAGGACGTGGTGTTCGGCGCGGTGGTGTCCGGGCGTCCGCCGCAGCTCGACGGTGTGGACCGGATGGTCGGACTCTTCGCCAACACCGTTCCGGTGCGGGTCCGCCTCGATCCGGCCGAATCCGTGTGCGAACTTCTGCAACGCCTTCAGTCCGAACAGGTCGCACTGCTCGACCGGCACCATGTCGGGCTGGCCGATATCCAGCGGGCCGCGGGTGCGGTGGACCTGTTCGATTCGCTGCTTGCCTACGAGAGCTATCCCGTCGACGCCGACGGACTTCGGCGGGCATACGGTGCGATCGACGGGCTGGAGATCGTGAACCTGCACGGCGTCAACGTGACCCACTATCCGGTGGCGATCCAGGCCGAATTGGGGATTCGTCTCACCCTCCGGCTCCAGTTCCGGCGCGACCTGATCGCCGCGGAAACCGCGGACGCGCTCACCGGCCGCCTGCGTGATTTCCTCATCGCCTGCCACACCGAACCCGACGAGACATCGCTGTCCATCGCGCGGCGGTTCGACGGCCGCGACGACTCCGTCACCCGGACCCGCTACTGGCGCGATGCCCTCGCCGACCTGCCGGAACAGGTCGAACTGCCCACCGACCGCGGTCGCCCCGCGACGCCGACGGGACAGACCGGCCGGGTCGACATCGCGTTCGAACCGGACCTGTGCGCCGCGCTGCGCGGGCTCGCCGCCACTACCGGCGCCACCGACGCGATGGTCGCGCACGCCGCGTTCGCGGTTCTGCTGGCCCGGCTGTCGGGTACCGCCGATATCGCCATCGCGACGCCGCACCTCGCCTCGCGCGCGGACGAAGCCGCCCACCCCGGCGGCGCCGGTGTCGCGGTGCTGCGTACCGAGGTGGCGGCCGAACTCTCGTTCGCGGCATTGGTCGCCGACGTGAAAGACGCTGTGGCGCATGCGGTTACGTGGGGCGCGACGCCCGCGCACCTGCTGTCGGACGCCGGTTCGGGGCATCCGCCGACGCGGGTCGCGTTCTCGACTCGGGGTTCGTCGCCGGTCGGCGAATGGGATCTCGCCCTGCGCATTCGAGCGGAGTCGGCCGGGATAGTCGCCGAATTCCATTACGCGCGTGACCTGTTCGATCACGCGCGGATCGAGGATGTCGCCGGGCGGTATCGGCGGTTGCTCGCGGCGGGCGCCGCTCGGCCCGAGACCCCGGTGGACGCCCTGCCGCTGTTGAGCGCGGCGGAATTCGCGCGATCGACCGAGGTGCGTCCCGACCCCGGCACGGGCACCGCGAGCATGGCCGACCTGCTGGGTCGTGGTGCGGCGCTGGGACGCGCGCGCGTCGCGGTCCGGTATCGGAATCGGTCGATCGAGTACGGAGAGGTCGAAGCGTGGTCCGCGCGGTTGGCGCGGCTGCTGATTCGCCGGGGGATCGGGCCGGAGGACGTGGTCGCGGTCGCGCTGCCGCGCTCCTATGACACGGTGGCCTCGGTGCTCGCGATCGCGGGTGCGGGTGCGGCGCACCTGCCAGTGGATCCGGGACATCCCGCGCCGCGGATTCGGCATCTGGTCACCGATTCCGGCGCGGTGCTCGGCATGACGCGGGCGGAGTATCTGGATCGGCTGCCCGGCGATATCGACTGGCTGGTGCTCGACGATCCGGCGACCCTGCGTGATCTCGACGGGGAGTCGCCCGTACCGGTGACCGATGCCGACCGCGTCATCCCGCTCGACCCGCGGCATCCGGCCTACGTGATCTACACCTCCGGGTCGACGGGTGCGCCCAAGGGCGTCACGGTCACGCACGCGGGTCTGGCGGGGCTGCTCGGCGAGGCGGTGCGCCGGTACGGGCTCGAGGCGCGGCATCGGATATTGCACGTCTGCGCGCCGAGTTTCGATCCGTCGGTGCTGGAGTGGCTGTGCGCCTTCGGGGTCGGCGCGACGCTGGTCATCGCGGAGGCCGGGGTCGCGGGCGGCGCCGAACTCGGCGAACTGCTGCGCGCGGAGGCCGTGACGCACGCGATCATCACCCCGGCGGTGCTCGGCACCGTCGACCCGTCGGGTCCGTACCACCTGGAGGTGGTCTCGGTCGGTGGCGATGTCACCACGCCGGAACTGCTGGCGGCCTGGCAGCCCGGCCGCCGGTACTTCAACGCCTACGGCCCGACCGAGACCACCATCATCTCCACCTACGCGGAATTGACCGCGGGACGGCGCGTCACCATCGGCACACCGGTGGACGGCATGTCCGCGCTGGTGTTGGACGCGCGGATGCGGCCGGTGCCGCCCGGGGTCGCGGGTGAGTTGTACCTGGCGGGCCGCGGGCTCGCGCGCGGCTACCGTGGCAGGCCGGGACCGACCGCGGGGCGGTTCGTCGCGAATCCGTGGGGCGCGCCGGGGTCTCGCATGTACCGCACCGGTGACGTGGTGCGCCGCGACGGAACCGACTGGCAGCTCGAATACCTCGGACGCGACGACGCGCAGGTCAAGGTGCGCGGTTTCCGGGTCGAACCGGGCGAGATCGACGCGGTGCTGACCGGTCACGGGACGGTCGGGTTCGCGGTCACCGTGGTCCGGCCGCTGCCTTCCGGCGTCACGGGACTGGTCTCGTATGTGCTGCCCGTGCGCGGACGCACTCCCGACCCGGCGACCCTCACCGCGCACGTGGCGAATCACCTGCCCGCGCACATGGTGCCCGCCGCGATCGTCGTGCTGGAGCGACTGCCGCTCACCGTGAACGGCAAACTCGATCGAAAAGCCCTGCCGGAACCGGTCTTCGCCGCCGCCGCGACCCGCGCGCCCGCGGGCGAGGTGGAAGCGACGCTGGCCGGACTGTTCGCGCGGGTGCTCGGGGTCGACACCGTGGGGGCCGAGGATTCGTTCTTCGCCCTCGGCGGCGATTCCATCATGTCCATCCAGTTGGTGTCGCTGGCGAAGACGGCGGGAATCGTGTTCACCGCGCGCGATGTCTTCGAACAGCGGACCGTCGCCGCGCTGGCCCGCACGGCCGCCGCGGATTCGGGCGCACCCGCGCCGCTGCCGGAATTGCCGGGCGGCGGTGTTGGCGAAATCCCGCTCACGCCGAGAATTTCCGAATTCCTCGCCAGCGGGTCGCGCGGTGGCGCGCGAACGACGGTGCTGACAGTGCGCGAGGACATCGACCGCGCCGGACTGGTCGCCACGATCGCCGCAATACTCGACCATCACGACATCCTGCGTTCTCGACTGTGGTTCGACGGTGAGCGCCACCGGTTCGAGGTGCTCGCACCAGGATTGGTCGCCGCCGACGCCGTGGTCGGGGAGATGGACGCGGGCGAGGACGCCGACCCGGATCGGATCGGCGCGGCGGCCGTGGCCCTCCTCGATCCGGCGGCGGCGCGGCTGCTCGGGTGCGTTCGCGTCCGGCGTGCCGGTGCGGACGATCTGCTCGTCCTCGCCGCGCATCGATACGCCGTCGACGAGGTGTCGTGGCGCATCCTGATCACCGATCTGACGCGGGCGCTGGCGGATCGTGCCGCGGGCCGCGCGATCGCGCTGCCCGCGGTCGGCGCCTCCTTCCGCCGATGGGCGCACGATGTGGCCGCGGCGGATCGGTCCGGTGAATCGGCCTACTGGCACGGCGTGCTGGCCGTACCCGATCCGCTGCTCGGTGCGCGCGCACTCGACCCGGCGCTGGACACCGAGGCGGGTGCGGATTCGCTCACCGTGCGGATTCCGGTCGAGGTCACCGCGGCCGTGCTGACCGCGATTCCCGCGCGCTATCGCACGGACGCCCGGATGTCGCTCGTGGCGGCGTTGGCCGTCGCGGTGCGTGGGCTGCGCGCGCGTCGCGGCATCGACGCGCCGGTCACCCGGCTGCGTCTGGAGAGCGACGGTCGGGTCGCGTCGGCGGTGCCCGGCGCGCGGTCGAGCCGGACTCTCGGCGACTTCACCACCGTCCACCCGGTCGCCCTCGACCTGACCGGGATGCCCGTCGATGCCGATGCCGCGGCGATGGCCAGGGTTTTGCGCGCGGTCAAGGAACAACTGCTCGCCGTCCCGGACCACGGTGCAGGCTTCGGCGTCCTACGCCATCGCGACCTCGACGGTGCGGGCCCGCTCGCCGGCGACCTCGGGCAGATCGGCTTCGCCTATCTCGATCTCGCGCGGGCGCGGGCTCAGGGGTGGCCACCGACTGTCGAACCGGGCGCTTCGGCCCTCACCCGAGACCCCGCCGCGCCGCTGTCCGCGGTGATCGACATTGTCGCAGTCACCGTGGACAGCACCGCTGGACCGCGGCTCGAGGCCGAATTCCGATATGCGAGCGGGGTTCTGGACGCAGCCGAGGTGCGGGAGCTGGCCGACGGGTGGTCGGCCGCGCTGGCCGGCTTCGCCCTCCATCTCGACCATCCGGCGGCGGGCGGGCTCACGCCGTCGGATGTGCCGCTGGTCTCGGTCACCCAGGTCGAACTCGACCGGTGGCGCACGGAGCGCCCCGGCTTGTCCGATGTGCTGCCGCTGTCCCCGTTGCAGACCGGGATGCGGGCGCTCATGGATCTGCTGGACGACCGCGAGCCGTACATGATCCAGTTGCGCGGGCGGTTGTCCGGTCCGCTGGACATGGACCGGATGCGCCGGGCATCCCAGGTCGTCATGGACCGGCACGCGAATCTGCGGGCGGCCTTCATCACCCTGGGCGACGGTGGTCCGGCGCAGGTGGTCGCCGATGGGATCACCGTGCCGTGGTCGGTGGTCGATGGCGTCGCCGAGTCCGAGTTGCGGGATCTGCTGGACGAGGACCGGCGGCGCGGATTCGATCCGACGGTGGCGCCGCTGCTGCGGGTGACGGTGTACGCGCTGGAGTCCGGGGCGCACGATCTCGTGCTGACCGGACATCACATCCTGCTCGACGGCTGGTCGATGCCCCTGCTCATGCGGGAACTGCTGCTGCTCTACGGCAGCGACGGCGATCCGGCCGTATTGGCGCCGGTGCGGCCCTACCGTGACTATCTGGCGTGGCTGGCGGCACAGGACCCGGCGGCGGCACGCGCGGCGTGGTCGCGAGTGCTCGACGGCGCCGCACCGACCTTGCTCGAATCCGAGCTGACCTGGCCCTACGCGACCGGAACCGGCTTCGGCGCCCGTGAATTCGAGCTTTCGGCGGCATCCACCGCCGCGTTCTACGCGGGCGCGGCGGCGATCGAGGTCACGCCCAATATCGTGTTCCAGGCGGCTTGGGGGTTGGTCGTCGCCGCTCTCACCGGCCGCGACGACGTGCTGTTCGGGGCGACGGTATCCGGTCGGCCCGCGGGCCTCGACGGTGTCGGCGAGATGATCGGGTTGTTCATCGACGCGGTTCCGGTGCGCGTCCGGCTCGACCGCGCGATGACCGGACACGGCCTGCTGCGGCGGATGCGGGCGGACCAGGTGGCGCTGCTCGACCATCATCATCTCGGGCTCGGTGAGATCCAACGGCTGGTCGGGCGGGGCGATCTCTTCGACACGATGGTGGTGTTCGAGTCGTACCCGGTCGACGCCGAGGGGTTGCGTTCGGCGAGTGCGGCCCTCGGCGGGCTCCGGGTCGAGGAGTTCGACGGCGCCGATTTCACCCACTACCCGATCACCGTGCTGGTCATCCTCGATGATCGGCTGCGCGTGCGACTGGAGTATCCGCGCGATCGCGTCGCCGACGCGACGGCGCGGGCGCTGGCCGACCGGTTGCACCGGGTTCTCGACGGCGTGATCGCCGCACCGGACCGAGCGGTGCGCGATATCGTCCGTGCCGCGGCGGAATCCGACGACGTGATCGCGACATCTCGCTATTGGCGCACCGAGTTGGCGGATCTGCCCGATCGAATCGCGTTGCCGGCCGGCGTGATGGTCGAAGGCGCGAAATCGTCTGGGCACGTAAGGTTCTCGGTTCCCGCGGAGCTGGTGCGCGGTGTCCGTTCGCTGGCCGAGTCGGCGGCGGTGTCGCCCGCGACGGCGCTGCGGACCGCACTGGCGATCGTGCTGGCGCGACTGTCCGGCGTGGACGATATCGCCATCGGCATTCCGCGACCCGGTGCGGACCGGGCCGATCTGGTCCTGCGAACGCGCATCGACCGGGACGCGCGCTTCCTCGACCTGGTCGAGGAAGCCCACCGGGTCGAAACGTGTGCGCTCGCGCACGGACACGTGCCCTTCGGCGATCTCGTGCGGCTGCTCGGGGTGCCGGTGTCGGCGGCGCGGCACCCGCTGTTCCAGGTGGCGCTGTACGCCGGAACGAGGGCGGCGCCGGTCGGTGACCTGACCCTCGCCATGCCGCTCGATCCGGGGTCGACCGACGGCGAGATGTGGTTCGCCCGAGGTCTTTTCGACGATGCTACGGCCCGTGCCCTGGTCGACCGCCTGATCCGGGTACTCACCGTGGCCGTCGCCGACCCGGCGACCCCCGCCTACGCCTTGCCGCTGCTGGACGGCGAGGAACATCGGCGGCTGACCCGCATGGGTGGGGGCGATCCGCTCGCGGTGGGAACACTCGCGGACCTGCTCGCGCGCGGCGTCGAACTCGGCCGGGATCGTGTCGCCGTGCGGGACGCCGGACGTTCCTACACCTACGGGGAACTCGACAGCGAATCGACCCGGCTGGCCCGGATGCTGACCGAGTGCGGCGTCGGCCCGGAATCGGTTGTGGCGCTGGTGATGCGGCGTTCCTACGCAATGGTCCTCGCCGTGTGGGCGGTGGCGAAGGCGGGCGGCGCGTACCTGCCGGTCGACCCGAATCTGCCCGAGGCCCGTATCGGCTACATGCTCGCCGATTCCGATGCGGCACTGTGTATCACCGTGCGGGACCAGCCGCGCCCGGTGGGCGGTGCGCGGTGGCTGGTATTGGACGATCCCGACGTGCTCGCGTTGCGCGCAATCGGTTCGGACGAACCGATCACCGACGCGGATCGCCTTGCGCCGCTGCGTCCGACGCACGCGGCCTACGTGATCTACACCTCCGGTTCCACCGGGATGCCCAAGGGCGTCGTGGTGACCCACGCGGGTCTCGGCGGACTCGTCGGACAGGTCATCGAGACCATGCGGCTCGGACCGGAACACCGCATGTTGCACGTGTGCTCACCGAGTTTCGATCAGTCGCTGGAGGAACTGTCCAGCGCCTTCCACGCCGGCGCGACCGTCGTGATCGCGCCGCCCGATATCGTCGGCGGCGCGGAACTGCACGATCTGCTGCGCGCCGAACGGGTCACCCACACCATCATCACCCCGTCCATGCTCGGCACCGTCGATCCGTCGGACCTGCCCGACCTCGCGGTCGTGTCCGCGGGCGGCGAGGCGACCACGCCGGAACTGCTGGCCGCATGGGCGCCCGGTCGCCGATTCGTCAACAGCTACGGTCCGACCGAGGTGACCATCAGCGCGACCTACGCGACGCTGCGGGCCGGTCAGCGTGTCACCATCGGCGCGCCGCTGCCCGGCCTGCTCGGCGTCGTGCTCGACGATCGTCTGCGGCCGGTGCCGGTCGGCGTCACCGGCGAGCTGTACCTCGCGGGCGCGGCTCTCGCCCGCGGCTACCACCGGCGTCCGGGACTGAGCGCGGACCGGTTCGTGGCCTATCCGTGGGGCGCGCCCGGGGAACGGATGTACCGGACCGGTGATCTGGTGCGTTGGGTGCGGGTGCCCGGCGGCGGCTGGGAACTGGAGTACCTCGGCCGCGGCGATTTCCAGGTCAAGATCCGCGGATTCCGCATCGAACTCGGGGAGATCGACGCGGTCCTCGCCGCCCATGCCGAGATCGCGAACGCGGTGACCGTCGGACGCGAGAATCCCTGCGGGACAGTTGTATTGGTGTCGTACGTGACACCGCACACGGTCGACGCGCGGGAGGCCCTTCGGTGGGCCGCGGCCAGACTGCCCGCGCACATGGTGCCCGCGGCGGTGGTCGCGCTCGAGGAGATGCCGTTGACCCCGGTCGGCAAGCTCGACCGGGCCGCACTGCCCGCACCGAAGACCGCCGCGCGCGGCTACCGCGAACCCGCCTCCGGCTCCGAACGGCTGGTCGCCGACATCTTCGCCGAGGTCCTCGGCGTCGAACGGGTCGGCGCGGACGACAACTTCTTCGAACGCGGCGGCAATTCGCTGCTGGCGACCCGGGTCAGCGCCCGACTCGCCGCGGAACTCGACGCCAAGGTTCCGGTGCGCGCCCTGCTCGTCGCCCCGACACCGGCCGCGCTGGTCGCCGAACTGCGCTCGCGCGGGGTCGAGGGCGCGGGTTCGGACGCGGCCTACGACGTGCTGCTGCCCCTGCGGACCTCCGGCACGGCCGAACCGCTGTTCTGCGTCCATCCCCTCGGCGGAATCGCCTGGTCCTTCGCCGGACTCGCGGCCCATCTCGACCCCGACCGCCCCCTGTACGGACTCCAGTCGCCCGCGCTCGGCTCGGGCGATCCGCTGCCCGATTCCATCGAGGACTGGGCGCGGCACTACGTCAAACACATCCGCGGCGTGCAACCGCGCGGGCCGTACCACCTGCTCGGCTGGTCGCTCGGCGGCGTCCTGGCGCACGCCATGGCCGTGCAACTCCAGGACGAGGGTGAGCGGGTCGCGCTGCTCGGCATGTTGGACAGCCGCCTGCTCGGCCCGGGGGACGGGGCGTCGGCCGCGCCCGAACCCGTCTGGGAACTGTCCGCGGCGACCGTGACCGAACTGCTCGGCGGACTGCTCGGCGACCGGCTCGCCGAATTCGACCTCGACGGATCGGTCGAGGTGGGTGAGCTCGCCAGGCGGCTCGGCGCACTGCCCGAACCGTTCGCCTCCTTCGGCGCGCGGCGCATCGAGCGGGTGGTCGACGCCGCCATCGGCTCGATCGCCCTGGACGCCGCCTACCGGGCGCGGCGGTTCGACGGTGACATCGTGTTCTTCAGCGCCGCCGAGGACGAGCCCGCGGACAACGCGCGGAGCTGGGCGGGCGCGGTCACCGGATGTGTGCACGATCACCCGGTGGCCGCCACCCACTGGCGCATGACGGGCGACACCGCGCTGCGCCGCATCGCCGAAGTCCTGCGGTACCGGCTTTGACCGGTCCGTGCAACACCTTGCCGCCGCGCACCGATGCATCGGTGGTGTGAGTGAGACGGGAAAGTCCACGGGGTTTCCGACTCCGTGCGGACCGATATGATTGCTCGGACCGCGCTGGCCCAGGACCGAGTTCCACCGGGGGTGAGGCCGAGATAGAGGACGGCCGTGCGGCCGAGTTAGACGCGAGAGGTGATCACACCCGAATGGAAACTGCCCGTCGTTCTGGCCGTTCTAGTCGTCGCCGCAGGGCGGGCAGCCCCACCTTCGGCCAACTGCTGACCGCCGCCGTCGAATCGGCGGCCGACTCGATCGCCGTGCGCGGCGTCGACGCCGCCCTCACCTATCGCCAGCTCGACGCGGATTCCTCCCGGCTGGCCCGCGAACTGATCGAACGCGGCGTCGGCCCCGGCGACGTGGTCGCCATCGGCATCGCCCGCAGCGTCGAATCGGTGATCGCGGTGTGGGGGGTGGCCAAGACCGGCGCGGCCTTCGTGCCGGTCGACCCGGCCTATCCGGCCGACCGCATCGCCCACATCCTCACCGACTCCGGCGCGGTCATCGGCCTCACCATCGCGCCGTATCGGGCCGTGCTCGGCACCGCCGTCTACTGGATCGAGCTGAGCGATCCGGTCGTCGCCAACCGCATCGCCGACCGCCCGGAACACCCGATCTCCTACACCGACCGGGTCCGGCCGCTCGACGAACGCCACCCGGCCTATGTGATCTACACCTCCGGTTCCACCGGTAAGCCGAAGGGTGTGGTGGTCACCCACACCGGGCTCGCCGGTCTGGTCGCGGCCGAACGCGAGCACTACGGCGTGGACGAGCGGTCAAGGGTGCTGCACGTCTGTTCGCCCAACTTCGACGTGTCGGTGCTGGAACTGCTGCTGGCCTTCACCGCGGGCGCGACGCTCGTGGTCGCCCCGCCCGGCGTCTTCGGTGGATACGAATTGGCCGATCTGCTGCGGCGCGAGCGCGTGACGCACATGTTGATCACCCCGGGCGCGCTGGAGTCGGTGGATTCCGCCGATCTGCCCGACCTGCGGGTGGTCGTGGTCGCGGGCGACAAATTCGGCCCCGAACTGGTCGGCCGCTGGGCCGACGGCGTTCGCGAGTTCTACAACGGCTACGGCCCCACCGAGGCCACCATTCTCGCCACCAGCTCCGCGCCCATGCGCGGTGACGAGCCGGTCACCATCGGCACCGCCATTCCCGGCGTCGGGGCCTTCGTCCTCGACCCGCGGCTGCGGCCGGTGCCCGCGGGCGTCATCGGCGAACTGTATCTGTCGGGTCCGGCGCTGGCACAGGGCTATCTCGGTCGTCCGGGCCTGAGCGCGGAACGCTTCGTGGCCAGCCCGTTCGGCGCGGACACGGGTAATCCCGGCGCCCGGCTCTACCGCACGGGCGATCTGGTGCGCCGCGCCGAGGAGGGCGGCGCGATCGAGTACCTGGGCCGCGTCGACTTCCAGGTGAAGGTGCGCGGATTCCGCATCGAACTCGGCGAGATCGACAATGCCCTGACCGCCCATCCCGCCATCGACTACGCCGCGACCCTCGGTAGGACACTGCCCTCGGGGCAGACCGCGCTGGTCTCCTATGTCCTGCCGCACGGTCACGCCACCGTCGACACCGCCGAACTCACCGCGTACCTCGCGCAATCCTTACCGGCGTACATGATTCCGGCCGCGATCGTGGTCCTGGACGAGATCCCGCTGAACGCGGTCGGCAAACTCGACCGCGCCGCGCTGCCCGAACCGGTCTTCGCCGCCCGCGAATTCCGCGAGCCCGCCACGGCCACCGAACGCACCGTCGCCGACGTGTTCGCCGCGGTGCTGCTCGGCGACGCCACCCCGGTCGGCGCGGACGACGACTTCTTCGAACTCGGCGGCAACTCGCTGCTGGCCGCCCAGGCCGCGGCGCGCATCGGCTCCGCGCTGGACGTGCGGGTTCCGGTGCAACTGCTGTTCGAGGCGTCGACGGTCGCGGCTCTGGCCGAACGGGTCGAACAGCAGGCGGGCACCCCCGCCGGACGGGCGCTGCACGCGGTCGAGCGGCCTGCGCGGATTCCGCTGTCCTATGCCCAACAGCGCATGTGGTTCCTGAACCGCTTCGATCCCGACAGCGCGGTCAACAACATCCCGATGGCGGTGCGCCTGACGGGCCGCCTCGATGTCGCGGCCCTGCGTGCGGCGGTCGCCGACCTGGTCGAGCGGCACGAGGTGCTGCGGACGCGGTATCCCGAGGTCGACGGCCAGGGTGTGCAGCGGATACTCGCGGTCGGCGAGCCCGGCGCCACGCCCGACCTGCCGGTCGTCGACGCAGTCGAGGAGCGCGTTCCCGAACTGATCGGCGCGGCCGTGCTCACCGGATTCGACGTGACCGCAGCGCCGCCGATCAGGTTGCGGCTGCTCCGCCTCGGCGCGACGGAACACGTGCTGGTCTGTGTGGTGCACCACATCGCGGGCGACGGATTCTCCACCGGTCCGCTCACCCGCGACCTCATGACCGCCTATGTCGGGCGCGCGGCGGGGTCGGCGCCCGACTGGGCCGCGCTCGAGGTGCAGTACGCCGACTACGCGATCTGGCAGCGCACGACTCTCGGTTCCGAGGACGACCCGGATTCGCTGCTCGGCAGGCAGATATCGTACTGGCAGCGCGAATTGGCCGGGCTGCCAGAACAATTGAACCTGCCCGCGGAGCGCCCCCGTCCCACGGTGGCCAGCTACCGCGGCGACACCTTCCGCGCGACGGTATCGCCGCAACTGCACGAGGCACTGCGAAACGTTGCCGCACGGCACAATTCGACCCTGTTCATGGTCGTGCACGCCGCGCTGGCGGTACTGCTGTCGCGACTGTCGGGCACCCGCGACATCGCCATCGGCACCCCGATCGCCGGACGCGGCGAAGCGGCGCTCGACGATCTGATCGGCATGTTCGTCAACACCCTCGTGCTGCGTACCGAGGTCGATCCCGGCATCGGTTTCGCCGAACTGCTCGGCCGGGTCCGCGCGAGCGACGTGGATGCCTTCGGCCACGCCGACGTGCCCTTCGAAAGGCTGGTGGAACTGCTCGACCCGGTGCGCTCCACCGCGCGCCACCCGCTGTTCCAGGTGCTGTTGGTCCTCCAGAACCTCACGCCGACCACACTGGAACTGCCCGAACTGACCGTCGCGCCCGTCGAGATGTCGGTGCCGCTGGCGAAATTCGACCTGCAACTCGAGGTGGTCGAGCAGATCGCGGCGGACGGATCGGCGCATGGCCTGTCGCTGGCCTACACCTACGCCACGGATCTGTTCGACGAGGCGACGATCCGCGATCTCGCCGACCGATTCGCCTTGGTGCTGTCGGCCGCCGCCGCCGACCCCGCGGCCGTGGTGGGCGATATCGACCTGCTCGCCGCCGGGGAACGCGAACTCGTTCTACGCGAATGGAATACCCGGGGCGCGGTGATTCCCGAGGTCACCCTGGTCGACCTGATCGCGGTGCAGGCGCGGCGGCGTCCCGACGCGGTGGCGATCCGATTCGGCGACACCACACTGACCTTCGCCGAATTGCAGCGCAAGGCCAACAGCGTGGCGCGGGCTCTCATCGCGCGCGGCGCCGGTCCCGAGCGGCTGGTCGCGGTCGCCGTTGGCCGCACCGAGGAACTGCCGGTCGCCCTGCTCGGCGTGCTGCTCAGCGGCGCGGGTTATCTGCCGATCGACACCGCGTATCCGGTGCAGCGGCTCGAATTCATGCTCACCGACGCCGCGCCCGCGTGCGTGCTCACCACCGACGCCGAACGCGACGCGATCCCCAATACCGGTGCGCCCGTGGTGCTGTTGGAGGAGACGCCCGCCTTCGCCAGCGCGCCGATCACCGACGCGGACCGCGTCGCGCCGCTGCGCCCGGACAATCTCGCCTACGTGATCTACACCTCCGGCTCGACCGGTGTGCCCAAGGGCGTCGGCGTCGCGCACCGCAACGTGGTCGAACTGTTCGCGAATACGCAACTGCTGTTCGAATTCGACGAGACCGACGTGTGGACGCTGTTCCACTCCTTCGCCTTCGACTTCTCGGTGTGGGAGCTGTGGTGCGCGCTGGCCAACGGCGGCGCCGTGGTCGTGGTCGATTATCTGACCTCGCGTTCGCCGGAACTGTTCCGCGACCTGCTGATCCGCGAACAGGTCACGGTGCTGAACCAGACGCCCTCGGCGTTCTACCAGCTGGCCGAGGCCGATCGCGCCGCGCACGCCACCGGGCCGGGCAAATTCGCGCTGCGCTACATCGTCTTCGGCGGCGAGGCGCTCGACCCGCGCAGGCTGCGCCGCTGGTACGAACGGCATCCGGTGGACGCGCCGTGGCTGGTGAACATGTACGGCATCACCGAGACCACCGTGCACGTGTCGTTCCTGTCGTTGGACGAGCAGATGGTCGACATCCCGGCCAGTGTCATCGGCCGCGCGCTGCCCGGACTCGACGCCTACGTCGTCGACCCGCGACTGCATCCCGCGCCGGTCGGGGTCGCGGGGGAGATCACCGTCGCGGGTCGGCAGCTCTCGCGCGGCTACCTGGGCAGACCGGGGCTCACGGCGACCCGTTTCGTCGCCAACCCCTTCGGCGCGCCCGGATCGCGCATGTACCGCACCGGCGATGTCGGGCGCTGGGTCGGACTCGGCGGCACGGCGAATCTGGAATACGCGGGCCGCAGCGACCAGCAGGTGCAGGTGCGCGGCTTCCGCATCGAACTCGGCGAGATCGAGGCCGCGCTGCTGAACTGCCCCGGCGTCAGCCAGGCGGTGGTCGTGGTCGACACCGACGAGCAGGCGGGCGACCGGCTCATCGGCTACGCGGTGCCCGACCGCGGCGCGGGCGGCCTCGATCCGGTCGAACTGCGCACCGAGGTCGCGCGATTCCTGACCGGCTACATGGTGCCGGACGCCGTCGTCGTCATCGACGCGCTGCCGCTCACCCCCAATGGCAAATTGGATCGCAAGGCTTTGCCCGCGGCCGAATTCGTCAGCGCCGCGGCCTTCCGCGCACCGTCCTCGCCGATCGAACAAGCCGTCGCCGAGGTGTACGCCGAACTGCTCGGTGTCGCCGAGGTGGGTCTGGACGACGACTTCTTCGCCCTCGGCGGCAATTCGCTGCTCGCGACCCGCGCGGTCGCCAGGGTCAACGCCGCGCTCGACGCGGGCGTCGCGGTACGCGAACTGTTCGAGGCGCCGACGGTGGCGGAGTTGGCCGCGCGCGTGCAGGCCGGTGCGGGCCGTGGCCGGGTGCGCGTGCCGCTGACCCGTGTCCAGCGGCCCGAACGGGTGCCGCTGTCACTCGCGCAGCAGCGCATGTGGGTGCTCAACCGGCTCGACCCGGCCTCGCCCGCCTACAACATCCCGCTTGCCATCCGGCTCACCGGCGCACTCGACGTCTCCGCGCTGCGCTACGCAGTCGCCGACGTGCTGGAACGGCACGAGGCATTGCGCACCCGCTATCCCGCCGCGGACGGCGTTCCTTACCAGGACGTGGTTTCGGTCGCCGAGGCGCTGCCGGGCGGACTCGAGGTCGAGGTGACCGACGACCCGATCGCGCGGGTCACCGAGCTGCTGTCGGGCGGGTTCGACGTCACGGCCAAGGTGCCGCTGCGCGCCGCGCTGCTGGCGGCCGGCGCCGATGCCGTCCATCACGCCGAAGACCATCTGCTGGTCGTGGTGGTGCACCACATCGCCGCCGACGGTGTCTCGATGGCGCCGCTGGCACGGGATCTGGCCACCGCATACGTCGCGCGGGTCGAGGGCCGCTCGCCCGCGTGGGCCCCGCTGGACGTGCAGTACGCCGACTTCGCGCTGTGGCAGCGCGCCGAGATCGGCGAGGACACCGACGAGAACTCGGTGGCGGCAAGGCAATTGGCGTTCTGGCGCGATGAGCTCGCCGGACTGTCCGGTGAACTGGCGCTGCCGCTGGACCGCCCGCGGCCCGCGGTGCCGTCCATGCGCGGCGCGACCACCGCGATCATCCTGCCCGCCGCGACGCACGACCAACTCGCCGCCCTCGCGCGGGCGCACAACTCCACCCTGTTCATGGTGGTGCACGCCGCGCTCGCGGTACTGCTCGCGCGCATGTCCGGCAGCGCCGACATCGCCATCGGCACCGCGGTCGCCGGGCGCGGTGAGCGGGCGCTCGACGATCTGGTCGGCATGTTCGTCAACACACTGACCCTGCGTACCCGGGTGGATTCCGGGGCGAGCTTCGCCGAACTGGTCGAACTGGCACGGGAAACGGATCTGTCCGCCTTCGGCAATGCCGACGTGCCGTTCGAGCGGGTGGTCGAGGAGGTCGCGGCCGGGCGCGGCGGCCACAATCCGCTGTTCCAGGTGGTGCTGTCGTTCGAGAGCACCGAGCAGCCCTCGCTCGAACTGCCCGGACTGACCATCCACGGACTGGACGCGGGCACGGTCGCGGCGAAATTCGATCTCCAGGTGCTGGTCGACCCGCGCCGCGACGCCGATGGCACCGCCGGTGAGCTGAGCGTGGTCTTCAGCTACGCCACCGACATCTTCGACGAGTCCACCGCGCGGTCGTTCGCCCGTCGTTTCGAGCGCATCGTGACCGCGGTCGTCGGCGACCCCGCGGTGATCGTCGGCGATATCGACATCCTCGACGCCGAGGAGCGCGACCGGGCGCTCACCGGATCGGGCGCGCCGGACTCGGGTGAGACCGGCGGCGCGGGCGCGGCCCTCGGACAGGCGCTCACCGCCGCCGTCGAGGACGATCCGCAGGGGCCCGCCGTGGTGTGGGGCGAGGAAGCGGTGTCCTACCGTGACCTCGACGCTCGGTCCTCGCGGCTGGCGCGGGTGCTCATCGAGGACGGTCGCGGACCGGGCGACGGCATCGCGGTGCGGCTCGACCGCGGGGTGGACGCCGTGGTCGCGCACTGGGCGGTGCTCAAGGCGGGCGCGGCGATCGCGGTGCCCCCGGCCCGCGCGGCGCTCACCATCACCCGCGGCGGCGCCCCGGAAACCGGCAGGCTGTCGCTGGACGATCCGACCGTCGCGGCGCGGCTGGACGCGCAGTCGCCGCGGCCGGTGACCTACGCCAACCGCGTGCGGACGCTGCGCGGCGGCGACCCGGTCCTGATCGGCCCCGGCGGGACGGTGACCTACGACGAGCTGGCGACCGCCGCCGAACGCTTGGCCCGGCACGAGGTGAGCTTCGAGTCGCGCACCTTCGGCGTCGAACGGACCGATTCGGTCGCGGCGCTGCTGGAGACCGTCGTGGCGGGCGTGAACGGCGCGTCCATCGTGGTTGGCTCCGCGGGGGCGGACCCGACCGGATTCCTCGCCGACGAGTGGGTCACCCACTTCGTCACCGACGCGTATTCGGCTGCCGGGGTGCGGGTCGCGGAGTTGGAGGACCTGAAGGTCGTGGTGTTCGACGGCGATCCGGCCGCGGCGCCGGGCCTCGACGGCGCGGTCGAGGTGGTGACACTGTCGGATCTGTTCGGCCGCTGACCGGCCCCCGACCGGCGTCGAACGTCCGTTCACGCGGGCCCGGGGGCTGAGCTGCGCGTCTGGTAACGATCGAGGCTTGTCTCTACGATGCACACGAGGTGGGCGTGCGAGGGGAGCACACGATCGAACTGCGGAGATGGATAGGGTGAGTGCTGCATGAACCGGGTGGACTTGGGTCGCCGAGCCGCGACATGGGGCCGGGTGCAGGCATGAGCCGCCCCACCCGGACGCGACCGACCCGCACTCCTCGGTCGCGCGTCAAAACGCTGCCCCAGTTGCTGCTCGGCGCGGTCGAGGCCAACCCGGCCGGTATCGCGGTGCGCTTCGCCGACGCCGAGGCCACCCTCGCCGAACTGACCTACGCCGAACTCGACGAGCGCTCGACCCGGCTGGCGCGCCTGCTGATCGATCTCGGCGTCGGCCCCGAGGATCTGGTTGCGGTGGGGGTGCCGCGCTCGGTGGAATCGGTCGTGGCGACCTGGGCGGTCATCAAGACCGGCGCGGGCTTCCTGCCCGTCGACCCGAAGTACCCGGCCGACCGCATCGAGCACATGGTCACCGATTCCGGTGTGCGACTCGGGTTGACGGTCGGCGCTGTGGTCGACAGCCTGCCCGCGCGGGTGGCCTGGTCGGTACTGGATTCCGCCGAACTCGTCGCCGAACTCGCCGGTCACTCGGGCGAGCCGGTGACCTACGCCGACCGGGTGCGTCCCCTGCGCGCCGAACATCCCGCCTACGTCATCTACACCTCCGGCTCGACCGGTCTGCCCAAGGGCGTGGTGGTCACCCAGGCCGGGCTGTCGAGTTTCTGCGACGAACAGCGTGATCGCTACCGGGTAACCAGCGAGTCCCTGACCCTGCACTTCGCGTCGCCGTCCTTCGACGCCTCGGTGCTGGAGCTGCTGCTCGCCCTCGGTGGCGCGGCCACCATGGTCGTGGTCGCCCCCACCGTGTACGGCGGCGACGAACTCGCGGCGCTGCTGCGGCGCGAGCGGGTCACCCATGCCTTCATCACCCCCGCCGCGCTCGCCTCGATCGATCCGAGCGGGCTCGACGAGCTGCGCGTTGTGGTCGCGGGCGGCGAGGCATGCCCGCCCGAGCTCGTGCGCCGCTGGGTGCTGCCCCTCGCCGACGGGACGAGCAGGGAGTTCTACAACGGCTACGGTCCGACCGAGACCACGATCATGACCAATATCAGCGCACCGCTGGTACCGGACGAGATCGTCACCATCGGGGGCCCCATCCGAGCCATCACCGAATACGTGCTGGACGACCGGCTGATCCGGGTGCCCGCCGGTGTCGTCGGCGAGCTGTACATCACCGGTGCGCAGCTGGCGCGCGGCTACCACGAGCGGCCATCGCTGACCGCCGCGCGTTTCGTGGCGAATCCCTTCGACCCAAGCGGTTCCCGGCTGTACCGCACCGGCGACCTCGTGCGCTTCACACCGTCCGGTGAGGTGGAATACCTGGGGCGCAACGATTTCCAGGTCAAGATTCGCGGATTCCGCATCGAGCTCGGTGAGATCGACGCGGTGCTCGCCGGACACGACACCGTCGACTTCGCGGTCACGGTGGGCCATGTTCTCGATACCGGCGCGACGATTCTGGTCGCCTATGTCCACGCCGCGCCCGGCGCGAGCGTCGATGTCGACGCGCTCACCGAATTCGCCGGGCGCAGTCTGCCCGCGCACATGGTGCCGACCACGGTCATGGTGCTCGACGAGATTCCGCTCACCCCGGTCGGCAAGCTCGACCGCGCCGCGCTGCCCGAACCGCGGTTGCGGACCAAGGAGTTCCGCGCGCCGCGCGGCCGAGCCGAGACGCTGGTCGCCGAGGTCTTCGCCGAGTTGCTCGACACCGACGCCGTGATCGGCGCCGACGACGACTTCTTCGCGCTCGGCGGCAACTCGCTCATCGCCACCAGGGTCATCGCCCGCCTCGGCGCGGAGCTGGACACCCAGGCGCCCGCCCGGCTGATCTTCGAGGCGCCGACGGTGGCCGCGCTGGCGCAGCGGCTGTCCGAATCCGCGGGTTCGGGACGCAAGCCCGCGCTGGAACGGGCGGTACCCCGTCCCGATCCGATTCCGCTGTCACCGGCACAGCAGCGCATGTGGTTCCTGAGCCGCTTCGACCCGAATTCGGCAGCCAACAACATCCCGTTCGCGGTGCGCCTGTCGGGCGCGCTCGACGTGGACGCCTTGCAGGCCGCGGTCGCCGATCTCGTCGAACGCCACGAGACGCTGCGCACGGTGTACCCGGACGTGGACGGCACGGGTTATCAGGAGGTGCTGCCCGCCGAGCGCGCGCTGCCCGATCTGGCACCGCAGCCGATCAACGAATCCGAACTGCGCGACTGGCTGCTGGATTCGGTGCTGTCGGGATTCGACGTCACCGCCGAGGTGCCGCTGCGCATGGGCCTGGCCCGGCTGGGCACGCGGGATTACGTCCTGTCGGTGGTGGTGCATCACATCGCCGCCGATGGCGCCTCGGTGGCGCCGATGGTGCGCGACCTCATGAGCGCCTATACGGCCCGCGCCGCCGGTGTCGGTCCGCGCTGGACGCCGCTTCGGGTGCAGTACGTCGACTACACGCTGTGGCAGCGCACGGTCCTCGGCGACGAACACGATACGGAATCGGTGGCCGCGGCCCAGCTCGCCTACTGGCGCGAGAATCTGGCGGGGCTGCCCGATCGCATCGACCTGCCCGCCGACCGTCCGCGTCCGGCGACGCCGTCGGGTCGCGGCGCGGTCCACTCCTTCGAGATCCCGGGCGCGGTCACCGCCTCGCTCAATGAGATCGCCCACGAATGCGGCGCGTCGCTGTTCATGGTGCTGCACACCGCGCTGTCGGTATTCCTCGCGCGGATGTCGAATTCCGACGACATCGCCGTCGGCACGCCGGTGGAGGGTCGCGGCGAGGCCGAACTCGACGATCTCATCGGCATGTTCGTCAATACCCTGGTGCTGCGCACTCGGGTCGACCGCGACGCCTCGTTCCTCGAGTTGCTGCACGCGGTCAAGGAGACCGATCTCGGCGCGTTCTCCCACGCCGAACTGCCCTTCGAGCGGCTGGTCGAGGTGCTCGACCCGGTGCGCTCGCAGTCGCATCACCCGCTGTTCCAGGTGGCGCTGTTCTTCCAGAACATGGACAGCGCGACCCTGGAACTGCCGGATCTGTCGGTGGAGGTCGTCGAATTCGACGGCGCGGTCGCCAAATTCGATCTCCAGTTGACCGTGCAGCCGCGGCCGGCCGACGGCACGCCTGCCGGCATGCCCGCGCTGTTCACCTACGCCACCGATCTGTTCGACGAAGCCACCGTCGCCGAATTCGCGGAGCGGTTCCTCCGCATCCTGTCCGCGATCGTGGTCGATCCCTCGCGCCCGGTCGGCGCGATCGATCTGCTCGCGCCGGTGGAGCGCGACCGTATCCTGTTGGACTGGAACGACACTCGTCATCCGGTCGATTCCGAATCGCTGCTCGACGGCTATCGGCGCGCGGTGGCCGCGCGGCCGGACGCGGTGGCGCTGGCGCACGAGGGCGTCGAACTGACCTACCGGGAGTTCGACGCGCGTGTCAACCGTCTCGCGCGGCTGCTGATCTCGCGCGGCGTCGGCGCGGAAGCGCTGGTGGGATTGGCGATTCGGCGCTCGCTCGACCTGGTCGTCGGCATGTACGCCATCGTGACCGCCGGTGGCGCGTACGTGCCGCTCGACCCGGACCATCCCGCCGAACGCATCGGGCACATCCTCGACACCGCGCGCCCGGTGTGCGTGCTGAGCACCGCCGCCGACGCGGCGGCGCTGCCCGGCGGCGTGGAGACCGTGCTGGTCGACCGGGTCGACCTCGGCGGCTTCGACGCGGCGCCGGTGCGGCCTGCGGAACTCGTGCGTCCGCTCTCGCCCGCGCATCCGGCCTATGTGATCTTCACCTCCGGCTCGACCGGCAGGCCAAAGGGCGTGGTGATCTCGCACGCGGCCATCCACAACCAGATCACCTGGATGCTGGCGGAATACCCGCTCGGCCCCGACGACGTCTACCTCCAGAAGACCGCGACCACCTTCGACGTGTCGCTGTGGGGTTTCTTCATGCCGCTGCGCGTCGGCGCGGCCCTGGTCGTGGCGACCCCCGACGGCCACCGCGACCCGGAGTACGTCGCGCACACCATCGCCGCGCGACGGGTCACGGTCACCGACTTCGTGCCATCGATGCTGACGGTCTTCGCCGCGCACGCCCGCGCGACCGCGCTGCGGACCCTGCGCCACGTCTTCGTGATCGGCGAGGCGCTGCCACCGGAGACGGTGGCGGCCTTCGCGGCGGTGAGCGACGCCGCCGTGCACAATCTGTACGGTCCCACCGAGGCCGCCGTCTCGGTCACCTACTGGCGGGCGGGCACCGGCGCGGCGAATTCGGTGCCGATCGGTCTCCCGCAGTGGAACACCCAGGTCTACGTGCTGGATTCGCGCCTGCGCGCGGTGCCCGCGGGTGTGGTGGGCGAACTGTATCTCGCCGGTGACCAGTTGGCGCGCGGCTACGCGGGGCGAGCGGATCTGACCGCGGACCGGTTCGTGGCCAACCCCTTCGGCTTCGGCGACCGCATGTACCGCACCGGCGACCTGGTGCTCTGGCGGCGCGCGGCCGACGGCCGCCACGTACTGGACTACCTGGGCCGCACCGACTTCCAGGTGAAGTTCCGTGGCCAGCGCATCGAACTCGGCGAGATCGAGACCGCGCTGCTGGCCCGGCCCGGCGTGAGTCAGGCCGTCGCGGTGGTCGCCACCGGCCCGACCGGCGATCAGCTGGTCGGCTATGTGGTGCCCGGTCCCGGACGCACCCTCGACCCGGTCGCTCTGCGCGACGAGGTCGCCGAGGTGCTGCCCGCCTATATGGTGCCCGCCACGGTGCTCGTGCTTGACGCGTTGCCGCTCAACACCTCCGGCAAACTCGACCGAAAGGCGCTGCCCGCCCCGGTCTTCGAGGCAAGGGCCTTCGCCGAACCCGCCACCGCGCTCGAGGAGGCCGTGGCACAGGTGTTCGGCGAGGTGCTCGGCGTCGAGCGCATCGGCCGCGACGACGACTTCTTCGACCTCGGCGGCAATTCGCTCAGCGCGACCCGGGTCGCCGCCCGCCTCGGTGACGCGCTCGACACCCGTGTGCCCGTCCGCTTGATCTTCGAGGTCTCAACGGTCGCCGGTCTGGCCGCGCGGGTGGAACTGTCCGAGGGCGGACGTCCGGCGCTGGTGGCCGGACCGCGCCCGCAGCGCATTCCGCTGTCGCTGGCCCAGCAGCGCATGTGGTTCCTCAACCAGTTCGACACCGCCTCCGCGGCATACAACCTGCCGGTCGCGGTGCAGTTGACCGGCGCGCTCGATATCGCCGCGCTGCGCGCCGCCGCCGCCGACATCGTGGCCAGGCACGAGACACTGCGCACCCGCTACCCGCAGACCGACGACGGCCCGGAGCAGATCATCCTGCCCCCGGCGCAGGCGGCTCCGGTCGTCGAGCCGATCGTGGTCGGCGAGGACGAGTTGTTCGAGCGGATCGCCGAGATCGCCGGCGCCGGTTTCGACGTCGCCACCGAGGTGCCGCTGCGCATGGCGCTGTTCCGGGTCGGGGGCAGGCCGGACGAATTCGTACTGCTGCTCGTGGTGCACCACATCGCCGCCGACGGCTGGTCACTCGGCGCGCTGACCCGCGACGTTATGGCCGCCTACGCCGCGCGTTCACAAGGGGCGCAACCCAATTGGGCTCCGCTGCCGGTGCAGTACGCCGACTACGCGCTGTGGCAGCGTGCACTGCTCGGCGACAGCGCCGATGCCGGGTCGCTGGCCGCCAAGCAGATCGCGTACTGGACCGCGACACTGGCCGGACTGCCGGAGGAGTCCACCCTGCCGCTGGACCGGCCGCGCCCGGCCGTGCAGTCCTATCAGGGCGGCGCGGTGAGTTTCCGGGTGGACGCGCAGACCCACCGCGGTCTGCGGGAACTGGCGCGCGCGGCCAACGCGACCGTGTTCATGGTGGTGCACTCGGCGCTGGCGGTACTGCTCGCCCGCATGGCGGGCACCAACGACGTGGCCATCGGCACCCCGATCGCGGGTCGCGGCGCGGCCGAACTCGACGACGTCATCGGCATGTTCGTCAATACCGTGGTGCTGCGCACGCTGCTGGATCCGGGCGAATCCTTCACCGAACTGCTCGCCCGGCAGCGCGAGGACGATCTGGCGGCCTTCGCGCACGCCGACATCCCGTTCGAGCAGCTGGTGGAGGTGCTCGCGCCGGTGCGCTCCACCGGGCGCACGCCGCTGTTCCAGGTCGCGCTGTCGTTCGTGAACCTGCCTTCCGGCGATTTCGAACTGCCGGGTCTGAGCATTCGCGGTCTCGACGCCCCGGTCGACATCGAACGCTTCGACATGCAGTTGACCGTCGTGGAGGGCACCGCGGGAGGCGCGGACGGCATGGCGGGCGAATTGACCTACGCCCGTGACATCTTCGACGCCTCGACGGTGCGCGCCTTCGCCGAACGGTTCGTGCGGGTGCTGCGCCAGATCGTGCGCGCGCCCGCCACCCCGGTGGGCGATCTGCGTCTGCTCTCCGACACCGAGGCCGACCGGCTCACCCGCATGCGCGGTCCGGCCGTCTCGGCCGCGGGCACCCTGCCCGACATTCTGGCCGCCGCGGCGGCGGGCAATCCCGACGGCATCGCCCTCGAGGACGGCGAGCGCCGCCTCGACTACCGCGAACTCGACGCTTGTTCCTCGCGACTGGCACGCGAGCTGATCGACCGCGGCGTCGGTCCAGGTGACCTGGTCGCCATCGGCGTTCCGCGGTCGCTGGAATCGGTGCTGTCGTTCTGGGCGGTCGCCAAGTCGGGCGCGGGATTCGTGCCGGTTGACCCGAACTATCCGCCGGAGCGGGTGGCGCATATGCTCGCCGACTCCGGTGCGGTCCTCGGCCTGACCGTGCACGCGGTGCGCCCCGGCCTCGGCGACGGCATCGACTGGCTCTCGCTCGACGATCCCCGCTTCGAGGCGGCGGTCGGCGCGCGCGCCGCGGACCCGGTCACCGACGCCGAACGTCTACGCCCGGTGCGCGCGGCCAACGTCGCCTACATGGTCTACACCTCCGGCTCCACCGGCGTGCCGAAGGGCGTCGCGGTGACCCACGCCGGACTCGCGGGCTACAGCGCCGAACAGCGCGAGCGGTTCACCGTCGACTCGGATTCGCGCACACTGCATTTCGCGACGCCGAGCTTCGACGGCGCGGTACTGGAGCTGCTGCTCGCGACGGGTGCGGCGGCGACCATGGTCGTCGTACCGACCGATGTCTACGGCGGCGCGGACCTGAGCGAACTGCTGCGCGTGCGCCGGGTCACCCACATGTTCATCACCGCGGCGGCGCTGGCCTCGCTCGATCCGACCGGACTCACCGACCTGCGCGCGGTGTTCACCGGCGGTGAGACCTGGTCGCCGGACCTGGTGCGCCGCTGGGCGGTCGACGGCAGGCACTTCCACAACGCCTACGGCCCCACCGAAACCACCATCATCGTCAACTTCAGCGAACCGCTGGCCCCCGGCGATCACATCACCATCGGCGGCCCGATCCGCGGCGTCACCGAATGGGTGCTCGACGAGCGCCTCCATCCGGTGCCCGTCGGCGTCTCCGGCGAGCTGTACATCGCGGGCGACCAGGTCGCGGCGGGCTATCACCGTCGCCCGAGCCTGACCGCGGCGCGGTTCGTGGCCTGCCCGTGGCAGCCGGGTGCGCGCATGTACCGCACCGGCGACGTGGTGCGCTGGACCCCGCGCGGGGAGGTCGAATTCGTCGGCCGCAACGACTTCCAGGTCAAGGTGCGCGGTTTCCGCATCGAACTCGGCGAGATCGACGCCGTGCTGGCCGATCACGACAGCGTGGACTTCGCGGTGACCGTCGGCCGCAAGACCGCGACCGGCGCGACCGTGCTGGTGTCCTATGTGCACCCGGCGCCGGGACGGTCGGTGGACGTCGGCGCGCTCACCGTCTACGTCCAGCAGCGCATGCCCGCGCACATGGTGCCGACCTCGATCATGGTGCTCGACACCATCCCGCTGAACCCGGTCGGCAAACTCGACCGCAAGGCGCTGCCGGAACCGGTCTTCGAGACCGCGATGTTCCGCGCCCCCGCGACCGCGCTGGAACAGGCGGTGGCCGAGGTGTACGCCGAGGTGCTCGGACTCGAGCGCGTCGGCGTGGACGACGATTTCTTCGCACTCGGCGGCAACTCGCTCAGCGCCACCCGGGTCAGCGCTCGGCTCGGCGCGGCGCTCGACACCCGGGTGCCGGTGCGCCTGCTGTTCGAGGCGCCCACCGTCGAGGCGCTGGCCGCGCGGGTGGAGATCCCGGCGGGCGAGGCCAGGCCCGCGCTGGTGGCCCGGCCGCGGCCCGAACAGGTGCCGCTGTCGCTGGCCCAGCAGCGCATGTGGTTCCTCAACCAGTTCGACACCGCCGCGCCGACCTACAACATCCCGGTCGCCGTGCGGCTGACCGGTGTGCTCGATGTCGATGCACTGCAACAGGCGGTGGCCGACGTGGTCGCCCGCCACGAGATCCTGCGCACCACCTATCCGCAGACCGACGACGGCCCGGTGCAGGTGATCGTGCCCGCCGCACAGGCCGTGCCGCGGGTGCACCCGATCGTGGTGCGCGACGCCGATCTGCCCGCCCGCATCGCCGAGACCATCGGCGCGGGCTTCGACGTGGCGGCCGAGATCCCGCTGCGGGTGGCCCTGTTCCGCGTGGAAGCCGCGCTCGACGATCACGTGGTGGTCTTCGTGGTTCACCACATCGCCGGTGACGGCTGGTCGATGGGCCCGCTGACCCGCGACGTCATGGCCGCCTACGCCGCGCGCGCCGGCGGAGTGGAGCCGGGGTGGGCGCCGCTGCCCGTGCAGTACGCCGATTTCAGCCTGTGGCAGCGGTCGGTGCTCGGCGACGAGGCCGACCCGGAATCGCTCGCCGCCGCGCAGATCGCCTTCTGGCAGCGTGAATTGTCCGGGCTGCCCGAGGAATCCACGCTCGCCGGTGACCGCCCGCGCCCCGCCGCGCCGAGCCAACGCGGCGCGGCCGTGGAGTTCGTGGTCGAGGCCGCGGTGCGCGACGGCCTCGCCGAACTGGCCCGCGCCCGTAACGCGACGCTGTTCATGGTCGTGCACTCCGCGCTCGCGGTCCTGCTCGGTAGGCTTTCCGGGGCAACGGATATCGCCATCGGCGCACCGGTCGCGGGCCGCGGTGACGCCGCCGTCGACGATCTGATCGGCATGTTCGTCAATACGGTCGTGCTGCGCAGCGATATCCGCGCGGGCGAGGCGTTCGCCGATCTGCTGACCCGCCAGCGCGACAGCGACCTGGCCGCCTTCGCGCATGCCGACATCCCGTTCGAGCGACTGGTCGACGTGTTGGAACCCGAGCGCTCGACCACCCGTTCGCCGCTGTTCCAGGTGATCCTGGCCTTCCAGAACCTGCCGGGCGGCTCCTTCGAACTGCCCGGATTGCGTGTCGGCACGGTCGAATTCGACGCCGCGGTGGAGAAGTTCGACCTGTCGCTGACGATCTACGAGACCGCCGACGCCGACGGCGCGCAGACGCTGTCGTGCCATCTGTCCTACGCCACCGATCTGTACGACCGCGCTACCGCCGCGAGCTTCGCCCAGCGTTTCCAGCGTCTGCTCGGCGCCGTCGCCGCCGATCCGCGCGTGGCGGTGGGCGATGTGGAACTGCTGACCGCGGCCGAACGCGACATCGTGCTGCGCTCGTGGAGCACGTACGGACCCGACACCGGCACCGACGCCACCCTGGTCGAACTGTTCGAGACCGCGGCGCGGGCCTGCGCCGAGCGCACCGCGGTCGTCTTCGACGGCGAACGGGTCGACTACGGCGAGCTCGCGCGCCGCGTGCACCGTTTGGCGCGCAGGCTGATCGAGGCGGGCGCGGGTACGGAGACACTTGTCGCCGTCGCGCTGCCGCGTTCACTTGACCTGGTCGTGGCCCTGTTGGCGACGGTCGAGGCGGGGGCGGGCTATCTGCCTGTCGACCCGACCTATCCGGCCGATCGCATCGCCTACATGCTCGATGACGCGCGACCGGTGTGCGTGCTGACCAACACCGAGCGCGATATCGAATTGCCCGAGGAACTGGCGACACTCGATATCGACGCCCTCGACCTGTCGGCCTACGACGACGCGCCGCTCACCGACGCCGACCGCCGTCATCCGCTGACCCCGGACACCATCGCCTACGTGATCTACACCTCCGGTTCCACCGGCCGCCCCAAGGGCGTGCGGGTACCGCACCGGAGCGTGGTCAAACTGTTCGCCAACACCAGGGCGAACTTCGGATTCGGTTCCGACGACGTGTGGACGATGTTCCACTCCTACGCCTTCGACTTCTCGGTGTGGGAACTGTGGGGTCCGCTGCTCTACGGCGGCACCCTGGTCGTGGTCGACTACTACGTCTCGCGCTCGCCCGAGCAGTTCCTGCAACTGCTGCGCCGCGAGCGGGTCACGGTGCTGAACCAGACACCGTCGGCCTTCTACCAGCTGGCCGAGGCCGATCGCTCGGCGGAGCCCGGCACGGCCCCGCTGTCGTTGCGTTACATCGTCTTCGGCGGTGAGGCGCTCGAATTGCGCAGGCTCTCCGACTGGTACGCCCGTCACGGCGACAACGCGCCGCGCCTGGTGAACATGTACGGCATCACCGAGACCACGGTGCACGTCACCTATCGCGCGCTCGACGCCGCCGCGGTCGCGGCGGCCAACGGCAGTCTGGTCGGCCGCGCCATCCCGGGTCTGCGGACCTACCTGCTCGACACCCGGCTGCGCCCGGTGCCCTCTGGCGTGCCCGGCGAGATCTACGTGGCGGGAACCCAACTCGCGCGCGGCTACCTCGGCAGGCCCGCGCTGACCGCGGGTCGTTTCGTGGCGAATCCGTTCGACGGTCCCGGCGAACTGCTCTACCGCTCAGGCGATCTCGCGCGCTGGAATCGCGACGGCGACCTGGAATACCTCGGCCGCGCCGACGACCAGGTCAAGGTGCGCGGTTTCCGCATCGAACTCGGCGAGATCGAGGCCGCGGTGCTGGCACAGGACCGGGTGCGCCAGAGCGCGGTCGTGGTGCGCGAGGACAAGCCCGGTGATCAGCGCATCGTCGCCTACCTCGTCGGCGATCCCGGCGTGGCCATCGATATCGACGCCGTGCGCGTCGGGGTCGGCGAGGTGCTGCCAACCTATATGGTGCCGTCGGCCTTCGTCGTCCTCGACGCGATTCCGCTGACCGCCAACGGGAAACTGGATCGGCGCGCGCTGCCCGCCCCGATCTTCACCACCACCGAGACGCGCGAGCCGATCGGCGACGTGGAGGCCAGGATCGCCGAATTGTTCACCCAGGTACTGGGTCTGGACTCGGTCGGCGTCGACGATTCGTTCTTCTCCGTCGGCGGCGACAGCATTCTGTCGATCCAGTTGGTGTCGCGGGCAAAGGCGGCGGGCATCGTCTTCACCCCGCGCGATGTCTTCGAACAGCGCACGGTGGCGGGGCTGGCCAAGGTCGCCGTCAGCGCCGCCGACCACGCGCCGGTGGTGCTGGAGGAATTGCGCGGCGGCGGTGTCGGCGATGTGGAGCTGACCCCGGTGCTGGCCGCGTATCTGGCCAACGGGTCCTTCGGTCGTTTCTTCCAGGCCATGGTGCTCGGCCTGCCGGAGGAGATCGACGCGGCGGGTCTGGTCGAGACCATCGGCGCGGTGCTCGATCACCACGACGTGCTGCGGTCGCGGGTCTACCGGGTCGACGGGCGCTGGCGTTTCGAGACCCTGCCCCCGGGTGCGGTGGAACCGGCGGAACTGGTCGGGCGCATCGATGTTCCGGCGGGGGTGAGCGAGGAGGAACTCCAGCGCATCGCGGCATCGGCCATGGAGGAGACCGTCGACGCCCTCGACCCGGGCGACGCCAAGATGCTGGCCTTCACCTGGCTGCACCGTCCCGACGGGCGCGACGTGCTGGCCGTGGCGGCGCACCACTACGCCATCGACGGTGTCTCCTGGCGCATCGTGATCCCGGACCTGGCGATGGCGTGGGCCCAGCGCTCGGCCGGTCAGCCCATCGCGCTGCCGCCGACGGGCACCTCCTTCCGGCGCTGGGCGCACGGACTGGTCGAGATCGCGGCGTCGCGGCAGCGTCGCGCCGAGATCGACTTCTGGAAATCGGTGGTGGCCACCCCGGACCCGCTGCTGGGCGATCGGTCCCTCGATCCGGCCTTCGACACCCAGGCCACCGTGCGGCGCGTGGAGGTCACCGTCGCGACGCAGGTCGCCGAGGCCGTGCTGACCAAGGTGCCCGCGCTCTACCGCGGCGGCGTCAACGACGGACTGCTGGCCGCGCTGGCCATGGCCGTGCGCGCGTTCCGCGCCCGCCGCGGCATCGACGCCCCGCGCACCCTGGTCAAACTCGAGGGCCACGGCCGTGAGGAAGAGGTCGTGCCCGGCGCCGACCTGACCCGCACCGTCGGCTGGTTCACCAGCATCTACCCGGTGGCGCTCGATCTGAGCACGGTCGACGCCGCGACGGTCTTCGACGGCGGCGAGGCCACCGGCGACGCCGTCAAGGCGATCAAGGAGCAGTTGCTCGCGGTGCCCGACAAGGGCATGGGCTACGGCCTGCTGCGCTATCTCAACGAGGACAGCGCCGAGGAGGTCGCCGGTCCGCTCGGCCAGATCAGCTTCAACTATCTCGGCCGGGTCTCCGCGGGCGGCGTGCCCGAGGGCCTGACCGCGATGGGCTGGATGCCGACCGGTGAAGTCGGACAGCACAATCCGGATCAGGACCACGGCATGCCCGCCGCCGCGGTGGTGGACGTCAACGCCATCGTCAACGACGGCGAGACCGGTCCGCGCATGGACGTGACCTTCCTCTACGCCGCCGAGGTCATCGACGAGGCGCAGGTGCGGGAACTGGCCGACGACTGGGTGGCCGCGCTCACCGCGCTGGCCCGGCATACCGAGGACCCGTCGGCGGGCGGGCTCACCCCCTCGGACGTGCCGCTGGTCGAGGTCACCCAGCCGGAGATCGACCGCTGGCGGCGCGAACGTCCCGACCTGACCGACATTCTGCCGCTGTCGCCGTTGCAGGCGGGTCTGTTGTTCCTCACCGAACTCAGCGCGTCGGCGGGCGAACCCGGCCTGAACGGTTCCGACGCCGTGGACGACTACGTCATGCAGTTCACCCTGGAACTGACCGGCCGCATCTACATCGACCGCATGCAGCGCGCGGCGCAGGCCGTGCTGGACCGGCACGCGAACCTGCGCACCGCCTTCGTCACCACGCGCGACGGCACACCGGTCGCATTGGTCGTGGATTCGGTGAAGGTGCCGTGGCAGGCCGTGGACGGCGTGCCAGACGACGAACTCGAGAACGTGCTCGCCGCCGATCAGCGCCGCCGCTTCGATCCGGCGGTCGCGCCGCTGGTGCGTTTCGCCATGCACCGCACGCTGTCGGGACGCAGCTTCCTGACCCTGACCACCCACCACATCCTGCTCGACGGGTGGTCGATGCCGCTGCTGATGAAGGATCTGCTTGCGCTGTACGCGCTGCGCGGCGATCCGTCCATGCTGCCGAGGGTCCGGCCGTACCGGGAATACCTGGCGTGGCTGCACACCCAGGATCAGGACGCGGCCCTGCGCGCCTGGACCGAGGCGCTGGCGGGCGTCGAACCGACCCCGCTCGCTGCCGCGCTGCCCGAACCGGTCTCGCCGGGTTCGGGCGTCGGCACCACCTCGTTCACGCTGCCGCCGGAGGAGACCGCGGCGCTGGCCGCACTCGCCACCGACACCGGCGTCACCATCAACACGGTGGTGCAGGCGGCCTGGGCGATGGTGATCGCGGGCAGCACCGATCGCGACGAGGCCGTCTTCGGCGCGGCCGTCTCGGGTCGCCCGCCGCAACTCGACGGCGTCGACTCGATGATCGGCCTGTTCGTGAACACGATTCCGGTGCGGGTCCGCTTCGATCCCAACTGGACCGTGCGCGATCTGCTCAGCCGGTTGCAGTCCGAACAGGCGGCACTGCTCGACCACCACTACATCGGCCTGGCCGACATCCAGCGCGGCATCGGGGTGGACGGGCTGTTCGACACCATGATCGCCTTCGAGTCCTATCCGGTCGACACCGAAGGACTGGAGAAGGCCAGCAGTATCGACGGCATGTCGGTGGCCGACCTGCAAGCGGTCAACTTCACCCACTACCCGATCACACTGCTGGTGAACCTGGATTCCCAGCTGTGGGTCAAGGTGCTCTACCAGCAGCAGACCGTGGACAGCGCGGTGGCGCAGTCGGTGACCGACCGAATGCGCATGCTCATCAGCGAATTCGTCACCGCACCGCAGCGCACCCTCGCGACGACGAATCTGCTGCTCAGCACGGAGCGTTTCGTTCTCGACTCGATGAACCGCACCGATGTCGCGTGGCCCGCCGACGATGCCACGCTGGTGTCGCTGTTCCACGCGCAGTGCGAGCGCACGCCCGACGCGCTCGCGGTGACCTTCGGCAAGGCGAGCATCACCTACGCCGAACTGCGCGACCGCGCCGACACCGTCGCGGGCGCCCTCGTGCGGCGCGGCGCGGGGCCGGACACGCTGGTCGGGGTCGCCATGCGGCGCTCCATCGATCTGGTGGTGGCGATCTACGCGGTGCTCGGGGCAGGCGCTGGCTACGTGCCGATCGACCCCGACCATCCGGTCGAGCGCAACGACCACGTGCTCACCAGCGCGCGGCCGCTGTTCGTGCTCACCACGGCCGCCGACGCCTTCGAGACCGACACCGAGGTCGAGGTGGTCGACCTGGCCGCGGTGGCGGTCGGTGCGGGCGCGGCGACCGTGCGACCGGCGCGCCCGGACAATCTGGCCTACGTCATCTACACCTCGGGTTCGACCGGACGCCCCAAGGGCGTCATGATCACCCACCGGCAGATGGTGAACCAGTTCCGCTGGGCGCAGTCGTCCTATCCGCACAACCGCTCCGATTCGGTCCTGCACAAGACGCCGATCACCTTCGACATCTCCACGTGGGAGTTGTTCTGGCCCTTGCAGACCGGCGCGCGAGTTGTCATCGCCGAACCCGACGGCCACCGTGACCCGCGCTACCTCGCCGATCTCATCGAGCGGGAATCGATCAGCAGCGTGCACTTCGTGCCGTCCATGCTCGACGCCTTCCTCGACCTGGCGCCCGACCTGCCGACGGCGGCGCCGCGCCGGGTCTTCGCCGCGGGCGAGGCGCTGTCGGCGGCCACCGTCGGCAGGTTCGACGCGGCACTGCCCGGCGCGCTGTACAACTGGTACGGCCCGGCCGAGGCGACGGTGGTCACCGCGGGTCGGGTGAACGGCGCGGAGCCGAACGCGGCGGTGTCGATCGGGTCGCCGGTCGCCAATACCCGCGTCTACGTGCTCGACCGGCAGTTGCGCCCGGTGCCGCTCGGGGCGCCCGGTGAGCTCTACATCGCCGGTGTGCAGTTGGCTCGGGGTTACATCGGCGCGCCGGGACCGACCGCGGAACGTTTCGTGGCCAACCCGTATCAGCGCGGCGCCCGGCTCTACCGCACCGGCGATATCGTCCGGCTCTCGCGCGGCGGTCTCGAATACCTGGGCCGCGCCGACTTCCAGGTCAAGATCCGCGGTCAGCGCATCGAACTGGGGGAGATCGAAGCGGTGCTGCTGCGACACGATTCGGTCGCGCACGCGGCGGTCGCGGTGGTGCCGGAGCCGGATCGGCTGGTCGCCTACGTGGTCGCCGCGCCCGAGCGGGAGATCGACGAGCGGGAACTGCTCCGACACGCCCGCGCGGGTCTGCCCTCCTACATGGTGCCCGCGGTGGTCGTCGTGCTGCCCGAACTGCCGCTCAATGCCAGCGGCAAATTGGACCGCCGGGCGCTGCCGGTGCCCGAGTTCACCGCCCGCGCCTTCCGCGCACCGGTCACCGCCATGCAGAAGACGGTCGCCGAGGTCTTCGAGGAGGTGCTCGGCCTCGACCGGGTCGGCCTCGACGACGATTTCTTCGCCCTCGGCGGGACCAGTCTGGTGGCGAGCAAGGTCGTGGCCCAATTGCGCGGGCGCACCGGGGTCGAGGTGCGGGTGCAGTGGTTCTTCCTGGCCCCGACGGTGCAGGCGCTGGCCGAGCGACTCACGGCGGCCGCCGCGGGCGCGCTTGACTACGACGCCGAATCCGACGCCGCGATGGGGCTGGTACTGCCCATCCGTACCGCAGGCACCGAACAGCCGCTGTTCTGCATCCACCCGATGTACGGATTGGCTTGGTGCTACACCGGATTCGTCCAATACGTCGACGAGCAGCGGCCCATCTACGGCATCCAGTCCGCGGCGCTGTCGGAGGACGGCCCGCCGCCGCGCTCGCTGCGGACGATGGCGCAGCGCTACGCGGCGGAGATCGCGGCCGCGCAGCCGGACGGGCCCTACCGCCTGCTCGGCTGGTCGCTCGGCGGTGTGCTCGCCCACGAGATCGCGGTGATCCTGCGCGAATCGGGCCGGGAGGTGGCGCTGCTGGCCATGCTGGACAGCGACCACAGCTTCGACCTGACCGTCTGGCGGACCACCATGGTCGAGATGCTGGCCGAACTCGGCGTCACCGGACTTGACATCGACCAGCTCGACGAACTGTCGGAGGCCGATTTCGTCAAGCTCTACGAGCTGATCCCGACGGAGATGGTCGGCATGACCCCCGACCGACTGCGGCGCATCTACACCAGCGCCATGCGCTCGGTGGGCCTGACCCAGGACTACGTACCGGGCGTCTACGACGGCACCATCGAGTACTTCCGCGCGGCGAACGACGAGCGCCGGAGCCACGACGTGATCGCGGCGTGGCGTCCGTACGCCGCGGCCGTGGTCGACCATCCGGTGCCGACGACCCACGAGCTGATGACACAGCCCGAGGCGCTGTCCGAGATCGGCCCGGTGCTGGACAAACTCCTGCGGACGGATTCGACCTACCGGCGGGGCGCGCGGTGATCGCAGGCGACACCGCCGCCGCGACGGCCCCGGGTTGTGAAATGTCGACGCTGGTCAGGCATGATGTGGAAACGTTCCGGTAACGACGACCTCTGTTATGACGACTACATAGGCCGTATGGTCGGGCGTGCCGCCGGGCAGCCCGGCCGAGGGAAGCCGATCCGTCCCGATACGAAGTGAAGGTGCGAAATTGATACGTCGACTGACCCGGCGCCGCGGCCCGCGTGCCGCGGCGATGATCGCGGCGACCGCTGTACTCGCGGGAGTCATGTCCGGCCTCGGCGCATCCTCGGCGACAGCTGATCCGGTCATCGATTCCAAGGCACTGCTCGCCAATCCCGTCGCGCCAGACGGTTCCAAGATCACCAAGGCGGAGATCAAGGATTCGCGCAGCATCCGCCTCTACGTGTACTCGGCCGCGATGGACGAGACCTTCCCGGTCGACGTGCAGCGCCCGGCCGACGCCTCGGTGCCCCGGCCCACGCTCTACCTGCTCAACGGCGCGGGCGGCGGCGAGGACACCGCCTCCTGGAACGCCAAGACCGACGCCCTGGAGTTCCTGAAGGACAAGAACGTCAACGTCGTCCAGCCGATCGGCGGCAAGTGGAGCTACTACACCGACTGGATCAAGGACGATCCGACCCTGGGCCGCAACAAGTGGAAGACCTTCTTCACCGAGGAGTTGCCCCCGCTGGTCGACGGCGCGCTCGGCACCAACGGCGTGAACGCCGTCGCGGGTCTGTCCACCTCCGGCACCACCGTGCTCGCCCTGCCGATCGCCAAGCCCGGCCTCTACAAGGCCGTGGCCGCCTACAGCGGTTGCGCGCAGACCAGTGATCCCGTCGGCTCGGAGTTCGTGAAGCTGACCGTGGAGACCTGGGGCGGCGGCGACACACTCAACATGTGGGGTCCCGAGGGTTCGCCCGAGTGGATCGCCAACGACCCGTACGTCAATGCCGAGGGCCTGCGCGGTCTGGACCTCTACATCTCCACCGGCACCGGCCTGCCCGGCCAGTACGACACCCTCGACGGCAAGTACGCGCTCCCGGGCGCCTACGGTCTGGCCAATCAGGTGCTCATCGGCGGCGTGATCGAGGCGGGCACCAACTACTGCACCCACAACCTCCAGACCAAGCTGAACGATCTCGGCATTCCCGCCACGTTCAACTTCCGCCCCAACGGCACCCACTCCTGGGGCTATTGGCAGGACGACCTGCACCAGTCCTGGCCGACCCTGGCCCGCGGCCTCGGCATCTGACCGGTATCGCACGACACCCTACGAAGGGCCTTCCCGAACGGGGAGGCCCTTCGGCCGTATCGAAAGGACCGGTGAAGGGTGGAATTCGGCCGCGGGAGGCGGGTGAAGGGGCCGTAAGATCCCGTCCGTGAGTACGACATCGCGGGAGACGCCCCGTCGGGTGAGGACGGCGGTGTCACTGCTCGGCCCCGCGTTCGTGGCGGCCATCGCGTATGTGGACCCCGGCAATGTGGCCTCCAATATCAGCGCGGGGGCGCAGTTCGGGTATCTGCTGGTGTGGGTCATCGTCATGGCCAACGCCATGGCGGGGCTGGTGCAGTACCTGTCGGCCAAGCTCGGTCTGGTGACCGGGATGTCGCTGCCGGAGGCGGTGCGCGAGCGCTCGAGTACGCCGATGCGGCTCGCGTACTGGGGGCAGGCCGAGACCGTGGCGATGGCTACCGATCTGGCCGAGGTCGTCGGCGGCGCGATCGCGCTGCACCTGCTGTTCGATCTGCCGCTGGTCGCGGGCGGACTGGTGACCGGCGTGGTGTCGATGGCGTTGCTGCTCGTCCAGGACCGGCGCGGCCAGCGGCCCTTCGAGTGGGTCATCATCGGTCTGCTCGCGGTGATCGCGGTGGGCTTCCTGGCCAGTGTGGTGATCTCGCCGCCTTCGGCGGGGCAGGCGGTCGCCGGTCTGGTGCCGCGCTTCGACGGGGCCGAGAGCGTGCTGCTCGCCGCGGCCATGATCGGGGCAACGGTCATGCCGCACGCGGTCTACCTGCACTCCGGGCTCGCCCGGGACCGGCATGGACGGCCCGAACCGGGACCGGCGCGGGTGCGGCTGCTCGAGGTCACCCGCCTCGATGTCGGCCTCGCGATGGTGCTCGCGGGCGCGGTCAACCTGTCCATGCTGTTGATGGCGGCGAATACGCTGCGCGGCCGCGACAACGTGGACACCCTGGAAGGCGCGCACGCGGCGGTGGTCGACGCCCTCGGCCCGGCCGCGGGCCTGCTGCTCGCCATCGGTCTGCTCGCCTCGGGATTGGCCTCGACCTCGGTGGGCGCCTACGCGGGCGCGATGATCATGCAGGGCTTGCTGCGCCGCAATATCGCGCTGCTCGTGCGCAGGCTGATCACCCTGATCCCGGCCATCGCGGTGCTGGCCGTCGGTATCGACCCGACCCGTGCGCTGATCGTCTCCCAGGTGGTGCTGTCGTTCGGCATTCCGTTCGCGCTCATCCCACTGGTGCGCCTGACCGGTGACCGCGCGCTCATGGGGGCCGATGTCAACCACCGGGTGACGACGGCGCTGGCCTGGCTGGTCGCGGCGATCATCTCGATGCTCAACGTGGTCCTGATCTACCTCACCGTCACCGGGTGAATCCGGCTAGACCCAGTTCTCGGCCCAGTACTTCCAGATCAGCGGCGCGTAACCGGCCAGCGGCGGCACCTTGATATCGGAGCCTGCCAGCGCCGCGGTGGTGCGGCGGCAGTCGAACCAGCAGGTGAACTCGCTGTGCGCCAACACATCCTGCGGTACGCCGACACGTGGGAGCAGCCACTTCGCGCCGGGCACCCGCAGCAGCACGGCCAGACTGCGCTTGGGCATCACCTCGAGCAGATGCGGCGCCCCCGCCTCGTCCGCGAACAGGTTCAGCGCGTCGGCCGCGCTCTGTCTGCGCGGGTCGACCAGGTGGTACGTGGTCGAGGGCGGCAGCGGCTGGTGCACAAGGTGGTCGAGGGCGCGAGCCACGAAATCCACCGGGACCATATTGGTTTCGCCCAGTTCGGGGACCAGGATCGGCAGCAGGCGCGGTAATTGGGCGGCCATGCGCAGCAGGCGGAAGAAGTAGTACGGCCCGTCGATCCGGTCGATCTCGCCGGTGCGTGAGTGGCCGATGACGATCGAGGGCCGGTAGACGCGCCACGCCGACTCCGACTCGCGCACGATGCGCTCGGCCTCGTATTTGGCGCGCTGCAAGGGGGTCGTCAGGGTCTGGCCGACGTCGAACATGTCCTCGGTGAACAGTCCCTCGAACATCCCCGCCACCTCGACGGTCGAGACGTGGTGTAGCAGAACGGCTTCCAGGTCGCGGGCGACGTCGACCACATGTCGGGTGCCCCCGCCGCCCTCGATCAGGTCGTAGCTCGCGGCGAGGTGGACGATGTGGTCGATGCGGCCGCGGTGTTCGGCGATCCAGGCGGGGTCGATGCCGAGTCCGGGGGCGCCGAGGTCGCCGCGCACCGGGCGGATGCGGTCACCGCCGCCCCATTCCCGGGCGCAGCAGGTGAACCGATCCGCCGAGTCGAGGCCGGGGCGAACCAGGACGTGGATATCGCCGTCGCGACGCAGCAACTGCGGGACGAGGAATCGACCGATGAACCCAGTTGCTCCGGTAACCAGGTATGTCATAGCCGATCAACATAGTCGCCGATCGCTGGGTCGAGTGTGGCGGGGACCACACTTAGTCGGCGAAGACCGCCTTGCGCTTGGTGAGCATCGCGGTCGCGCCCTCGATGAAGTCCGGTGAGACCAGCAGCTCGGACTGTCCGGCCTTCTCGGCGGCCAGCGCGCCGTCCAGGCCCGACAGGGTGACCGCGTTGAGGGCCTGCTTGGTCAGCTCCAGCGCCCGGCGCGGACCCGCGGCCAGTTTCTGCGCGGCGGCCTCCACCTTGGCGTCCAATTCCGCGCCGGTGAGCACGGCGGTGAACAGTCCGGCCTGTTTGGCCTGCGTCGCGGGCAGGCGCTCACCGAGCAGCGCCATCTCCGCGGCCAGCGGGCGCCCGGCCGCGGCGGCGACCATCGCGGCCGCGCCGCCGTCGGGCATGAGACCGATATTGATGAAGGCGAGCAGCAGGTAGGAATCGGTCTCGGCGTAGACGAGGTCGGCCGCGAGTGCGATGCCGACGCCGACGCCCGCCGCCGCGCCCTTGATTCGCGCGATGACCGGGACCGGGCTGTCCACAATGGATTTGACGAGCCGGTTGGCGGCGTCCATGACCATCTCGGAGGTGATGCCGCGCTGGGCCTCGGCCGCCGAGGAGGACAGGTCCGCGCCGGTGCAGAAGTCGCCGCCCTCGCCGGCGAGCACGATCACCCGCACCGAGCGGTCCTGCGCGGCCTCGAGGAACGTGTCGCCCAGGGCGACCATCGTGTCGTAGTCCACGGCGTTCTTACGCTTGGGGTTGGTGATGGTGACACGCAGGATCTTCCCGTCCTTGACCGCGGAGAAGCGGGCCGCGGTTGCGGAATCGGTATTGCTCATCTTCTGCTCCTGGTCTGCCATTCGACCGGCATCACAATACGAATGATGGTTAACATTGCGAATTGTGGTTAACTTAGGTTGACTTGTCGGGCGCTGTCAACACACAGTGTGAACCCGAAAAGGGGTGTCGTCCCGTAGAGCAGCGCCTCACGGAACGCGACGCAGTCGGAGAACGGAGTGATGCATGGTCGCGGAACGCAGCGAGGTCGATCTCGCTCCCGCGCGCCGTGCCGAGGGGGCGGGCGCCGACGCGGCCAAGCCGGTGCGACGACGCCCCAAGGATCGCAAGGTGCAGATCGTGCGCGCGGCCGCCCGCGCGTTCAGCGAGCGTGGATATTACCCGGTCGGCGTCGACGAGATCGCCGCCGAGGTGGGAATTTCCGGCCCCGCGCTGTACCGGCATTTCGCGAACAAGTACGCGCTGCTTGTGGCCGCCGCCGAGGAGGGGGCCCGGCATCTGCTCGCCGTCGCCCAGGCCGCCGACGATACCGAACTCGAACCCGCCTCCCGCTTCGACGCGGTCGTGAAGGCCATCGGCGAACACACCATCGAGATTCGTCGCGAGGCCGGCCTCTACCGGTGGGAGCGTCGCTACCTCGAGCGCGAGGACCGCGTGCGCATCCGCCGGATCTACGACGACCTCAACGCGACGGTCGGCGGGCCCATCGCCGAACTGCGCCCCGACGCCTCGCCGCAGGACATCGCCATGCTCGCCGCCGCGGTGCTCAGCGCGCTCGCCAGCATCTCCGCGCACCGCACCGCGCTGTCCGGGGCGCGGCTGCTGCCGCTGCTGAACCAGATGTGCTGGGCACTCGTGCGCACCGACCTGCCGCCCGCCCCGCCGCCGCCCGAACCGGGGCCGGTCAACAAGGGCCTCCCGGTCACCTCCAAACGCGAACAGTTGCTCACCGAGGCCATCCGCATCTTCGGCAGGCAGGGCTATCACGAGGCCAGCATCGAGGAGATCGGCGCCGCGGTCGGCATCAACGCCTCCAGCGTCTACCGCTACTTCACCAGCAAATCCGATCTGCTCGCCGCGGCCTTCTACCGCACCGGAGACCGGGTCGCGATGGCCATCACGGAGGCGCTCGCCGAGGCCACCAGCCCGCCCGACGCGGTACGCGGCATCGCCGAACGCCAGGCCAAACTGACCTTCGCCATGCCGGAGATCATGCCGGTCTACTACGCGGAGTTCAGCAATCTGCCGCCTGCCGAACAGCACAAACTGCGCGCCCTGCAACGCCAGAACGTGCAGGAGTGGGCCAATCTGCTCGACGGCGACCCGACCGAGGCGCGGTTTCGCGTCCACGCCGCCATCGGTCAGATCATCGACGTGGGCAGATTCGTCCGATTCGATTCCCGCCCAGAGCAATTGGCTCGCATGACCGCGCTCATGGAGGCCGTGCTCCTCGGCTGAGCGCGGACCGCGGGGCCGGTCAGGCCCGGTGCGCGTGCCGCAGGCGGAATATGCTTTTGGCCAGTCGCAGATGCCGGGGATGACGGTCGAAGGTGGACAGGTCGACCGGCGCGCGGTACCGCTTGCGGGCCACCGCCATGGTCCGGCTGAATTCCCGCAGTCCGAGGTCGCCGTGGCTGTGTCCCTGACCGTATTCACCCACTCCGCCGTAGGGCAGCGCCGGAATACTGGCGTAGGCGGTGGAGGAGTTTATGGTCACCACGCCGACGCGTAGTCGTTCGGCGAAGGCGTCCACGCTGCGCACGTCGCGGGTGAACACCGAGACCGCGATGCCGTTGCCGGTGGCGTTGATCCGTTCGGCGGCCTCGTCCATGGTCGAGATCCGGTTCACGATCAGCACCGGCCCGATCGCCTCGCCGGTGATCGCCGTGCTCTCCTCGGGCACTTCGGCCAGCACGATCGGTTCGATATACGGTTCCCGAATCGAGTCGAGTCCGCCGACGACGGCCCTGCCGCCGCGCGCAAGCGCGTCGCGAACCTGTTTGCGCACCACGTCGACCTGCTCCTCCAGCACCATCGGGCCGTAGGAGGCGCGCCGGTCGGCCCCGGGCCGAAGCCGCCGGGCGTATTGGGCGGCGAGTTCGAGGAACCTGTCGTAGACCGAATCCGCCACGTACACGCGCTGGATGCCGGTGGGATTCTGCCCGGCGTTGGCCATCGCGCCGAAGACCGCGGCCTCGGCGGCGTCGTCGAGTTTGGCGTCGACGTGCACCACCATCGAGCCCTTGCCGCCGCGTTCGACCACGACCGGGGTCATGGACTGGGCGCACGCCGAGATAACCTCGCGCGCACCGGTTTCCGACCCGGCATAGGCGATCTTGTCGATGTCGGCCAGGCACAGCGCCGCACCGGTCACCTTGTCGCCGGTCACCACCTGCAATACCGGCTGGTCGGAGGAGAGCCGCTGCCAGCTCTCGGCCAGCCACACCCCGACCCCGGTGGTCAGCTCGTGCGGTTTGAACACCACCGTGTTGCCCGCCGCCATGGCGTAGGCGATCGATCCCATCGGCGTGAAAACCGGGTTGTTCCAAGGACCTAGCACGCCGACGACGCCGAGTGGCAGGTATCCGACCGATGCCCGCTGATTGCGGGTCAGCCAGCTAGAGCCGAGTGCGCGCCTGCCGAGCGCGCGTCCGGCATTGCGGGCCGCCCAGTCGAGGTTCTCCACGGCGAGCATCACCTCGATCACCGCGTCCGCCTCCGGCTTTCCGGTCTCCTCGCAGATGATCTCGACCAATTCCCCTGCCCGGCTCGCGATGTCGCGCTTCCAATCCAGTAGCCATCGCTTTCGGGCGGCGAAACTCAATTCCGCCCACCACTTTTCGGCCGAACGCGCGGCACGCACGGTGCGGCTCAGTTCGTTTGTTCCCATGACGGCATAGCTTCCGACGACCTCGCCGGTGCGCGGATCGTAGGAAGTCAGCACGGACGATCGGCCTGATCCTCCCGGGAACAGCGCCACTCGCGGCTGCGTGGACTCGGACATGGTCACCTCTTCGCAGTCATCCCGCCCTGGCACTCACCCGGTGTGCAGCGACCCCGCCGACAGGTGAGTACGTCGATACCCCTTCTTGCAGATTATGGGCGGCACGCCGACGCCGACAAGACGTCCGCGCCGCCATAGCACTGCCCCATGACAGCCGGACCAGCGGTGATCCTGCCACGGACCGAGTCGGGGATCAAAATGTGACGAACAACACAGTTAGTCGTGGTTCCGGTGGGATACCGCTGCTCGCCCCGTGGCGCGGGAGCGGGCCGGTAACATCACGCCGAGCGGTCCGATCTTCACCGGAGGGTGTGCACGCTGCCGTGCGCGCCCGCGTGAGATCGCCGTACCCGGCCGATAGTGGAGAGTTGATGCCGAGCCAGAACCAAGCAGATTCGCACGGGAGTGATCCGGCGGTCGTCGTGCAAGACGTACGGAAATCCTTCGGCGAGGTCGAAGCGTTGCGCGGCATCAGTTTCACCGCGGCCAAGGCCACCGTGCTCGGCATCCTCGGGCCCAACGGCGCGGGCAAGACCACGACCGTCAAGATCCTGTCGACACTGCTGCGCCCGGATTCGGGCACCGCGACCGTCGCGGGCCACGATGTGCTCGCGGACCCGGCAGGCGTTCGCCGCTCGATCATGATGACCGGCCAGTACGCGGCGCTCGACGAGAATCTGTCCGGCCGCGAGAACCTGGAGCTGTTCGGCCGACTCATGGGCCTCGGCCGGTCCGCCGCCCGTCGCCGCGCCGACGACCTGCTCGAACAGTTCGACCTGGTGAGCGCGGGCCGCCGCGCGGTGCGCAACTACTCCGGCGGTATGCGCAGGCGCGTCGACATCGCCTGCGGACTCGTCGTGCGGCCCGAGGTGGTCTTCCTCGACGAACCCACCACCGGCCTCGACCCGCGCAGCCGCCAGGGTGTGTGGGATCTGGTGCGGATCCTCAAGGAACAGGGCATCACGGTTCTGCTGACCACCCAGTACCTCGAGGAAGCCGATATCCTCAGCGACCGCGTCATCGTCATCGACAAGGGCACCGTCATCGCCGAGGGCACCGCCGACGAGCTCAAGGAGAAGACCGGCGGCAGCTACTGCGAGGTCGTCCCGCTCGACCCCACCCAGTTGCAGCGCGCCGCCGACGCCCTCGGTGACCTGGTCCCGCCCGCGGTGGCAGCCGAACTCGACGGCGCCGACCGGTTGTCCATTCCGGCCCCCGACGGCGCGGTCACCCTCGCCGAGGCGCTGCGCCGACTGGACTACGTGGGCGTCGACCTGGCCGATATCGGTCTGCGCAGGCCGTCGCTCGACGATGTCTTCCTGTCCATCACCGGACATTCGGGATCGCACGCATGACGGCCGCGACCGCCGAACGCCCCGAACACCATCCCGAACCGGACGCGCTGTTCGCGGCGCTGCCCGTCGCGCACCCCAACTCGTTCGCGCAGTGGCGGGCGCTGACGGGCCGGGTGGTGTGGACGATGGCGACCAAGGGCGAACTCATCGTCGCCTTCGTCACCCCTTTGGTGTTCACCCTCGGCTTCTACCTGCCCCTGCGTTTCGTCATGAAGTTCCAGGGCATCGACTACGCCCAGTTCGTCATGCCGGTCATCGTGCTCCAGACGATGGCATTCACCATGATGTCGAATGCGCAACTGTCCGCCTTCGAGGCGTTGACCGGACTCAGCACCCGATTGCAGACCATGCCCATCGGCACCCTCGTGCCACTGTCGTCCCGTATCAGCGCAGGCCTGGTGCGGTCGTGCACGTCGCTGGTCGGCGCGCTGCTGTTCGGCTACATGATCGGCTTCCGCTTCCACGCGGGCATCGGGCAGGCCGTGCTGTTCTGCGCCTTCTCGATCGCGGTCGGCACGGTGCTCGCCATCGGCGCGGACGGACTCGGCAGCCTGACCAAGAGTCCCGAATCGCTGAGTCAGGCGCTGACCCTGCCGACCATCATCTTCGGCATGCTGTCCTGCGGATTCGTGCCGGAGAAGAGTTTCCCCGAGTGGATCAGGCCGTTCGTGCGCAATCAGCCGATCTCCCAGTTCTCCTTCGCCATGCGGGATATGGCCGCCGACGGGGTCAGCATGCATGTGCTGTGGGTTCCGCTGGTGTGGCTGGGCGGTTTGGCGATCGTGTTCATCCCGTTCGCGGTCTGGGCGAGTGTGAGGCGGTCATGAGTACGGCGGAGATCGTGAAAACGGAGGAAATGGTGGAATCCGCGCGGGCGCACGAACCGCTGCCCGTCGTCGCCGACCCGCCCTCGGAGGGCGGATTCGCCACCTGGGTCACGCACAGCCTCATCCAGTGCAAGCGACTGCTGTACGGGTGGGCGCGCGACCCGGCGACCACCATCCAGACGGTGGTCTACCCGGCCGTGACCCTGCTCATGTTCCACGTCGTACTCGGCAACGCCATCAGCGACGCCACCGGCAAACCGGCCGTCTACGGTCAGGTGCCGATGATCACGCTGGTCGCGGCGATGGCGGGTGCGGTGGTGAGCGCCTTGGGCTTCAAGGTCGAGAAGGCCACCGGACTGCTCGGCCGGTTCTGGACCATGCCCGTGCACCGCGCCGCCGGGCTTACCGGGCGGCTGCTGGCCGAGGCCGTGCGCGTGCTGGTCACGACGCTGTTCGTGATCGCGGTCGGCTTCGTCATCGGCTTCCGCTTCGACCAGGGTCCGCTCGCGGCGCTGGCCATGATCGGCATACCCGTGCTGTTCGGCGTCGGCTTCGCGGTCCTGGTCACCGCGCTCGCCACGATCACCGAGGGGGTGATGCTGGTCAGTGTCGTCGGCATCGTCAACACCCTGCTCATGTTCTTCAACACCGGCTTCGTCCCCGTCGGGGCCTACCCGGTCTGGTTGCAGGACGTGGTCGAGAACCAGCCCATGAGCTGTGCCATCGACGCCATGCGCGGCCTGTCCTACGGCGGCCCGGTGGCCGAACCACTGTGGAAGACCGTCGCCTGGACGATCGGCCTCGTCGCCGTCTTCGCCTACCCGGCCATCCGTGGCTACCGCCGCGCCGCGGAGACCGGTGCCTGAACCGGAACCGATCCAGCTGGTCGGTCGGTATATATCGCGATGACCAGCGGTATCCGTATGCTGGGGACACAAGACAGAGGGAGGTGTGAGCAGTGACCGCAGCTACCGTGCATGAACCCGAGAGGGATCCGGCAGAAGTACTACTGGAGGGCTTTCATGCGCTGGAGACTCCTGAAGGATTCCGAGCCGAACTGATCGAGGGGGAGATACTCGTGACACCGCCGCCGCGGGGCGACCACGAAGACATCATCGCGTCCGTCAATCGGCAGGTCACGAAACATTCGGTCCTCGACGTGGACTTCTCCGGAAACAAAGGCCTCCTGCTCGACAGGGGCGGATTGTGCGTCAAGAACCATCTCATCCCGGATGGCGTCTTCGCGCCGGTGCGTGCCTTCAAGGGCGAAGATGCGTGGATGCCGGTCGACAAGGTACTGATGGTTGTCGAGGTGACCAGCAGCAACCCGGATCGTGATCGAACAGGCAAGAGGTACTGCTACGCGCGGGGCGGGGTACCGCTGTACCTGCTCGTCGATCGTCACATCGAATCGGTCACGCTGTTCGGGGAACCCGGAGGCGCGGGCGATCTCATCGACTATCGACAAGAGATCCGCGTTCCCTTCGGCAAGCCGCTCGAGCTGCCCGCGCCCTTCGCGCTGACGTTGGACACCGGCGAGTTCGAATAATTGTCCTGCGTCTTGTCGGAGCCGTCACGGGGTGATTCGGGGATTCCGCTCGGAACTGTCGGTGAAGTCGTGGTCGAGCCAGCGGTCGCGGTTGGTCCAGCCGACCAGGTCGTAGCGCCAGCGGAACGGCCAGGTGTGGGCCACGGTGTTGAACAGGACCGCGCCCAGCGCGGTGTAGTCGTCGTGGGCCGACAGCAGGGCGTGCCGACCGCGTTCGGATTCGGTGAAGAACGCCTCGAACATGGCGATGGACTGGTCGGTGGTGAGGCGACCGAGGCCGTATAGGCCGCGCATGCGCATCCAGTAGACCAGCCGCGCCCGCCACGGCCAGAGCGCGGCCACGGGGTGGCGGCCGTCGAGTAGCGCGGCCACGGCGGTGTCGACCAGCGCCAGCGAGTCGGCCACGCTGTAGCCGGTGCACGGGTGCATCATGCCGCCGCGCGAGCCGAAGGGGATGGGCCGTCCGGTTCCGCGCGGTGGCGGGGCCTGGTCGAGCGGATAGTGCGCGGCCTCGCTCGGTTCGTCGCCGGTGAGGCGGATACCGTGGGCGGCCAGCCGCGCGAGGGTGCGCTTGCGCAGTTCGCGCTGGGGCATGCCGCCGCGCAGGCCGAGGCTGGTCTCCTCGAAGATCACCGTGCCGTCGCCGAGGGGTACCGCGTAGAGGAACGAGGGCGGTTCGTCGGGGCCCGCGCCGTTCTCCGGCCGCCAGTCCAGTAGCAGACCCTCGTTCTCGGCCACCATCGGTGCGGCGACCCGCTCGTCGACGAAGATGCCGTGCGCGCTCGCGGCGCGGCGGCGGCCGAGGGCGGGCAGTCCGCGGGTATCGAAAACCGTTGCCGCGCGCAGGGTTACGCCATCGGACAGGGTGACCTCGGTGGCCTCGATCCGGGTGGCCCGCGCGGCGAAGACCGTCGCGTCGTCCAGCGGGAGCGCGGCGTGCAGACCGGACTTGGACAGCACGCAGTAGGGGCGTTCGATGCGGTGTTCGGTGCGTGTCCACACCGTGGGGGCGGGTATCCGAGTGGCGATCACGGTGTCGGGCAACCAACCCGGCAGTTCGTCGACCCAGCAGGAGAAGGTGGGCGGCCACAGGCGTTCGGGACGCGGGTCGACGGCGGCGACACGGAATCCGGCGCGCATCGCCCGGTGGGCCAGCGCCCGGCCGGTGGGGCCGAGACCGACCACGGCGAGGTCGAATTCGCGGACAGCGCTGTCACTCATAGGGGCATTCAATCGACGGGATTCGGCGTGTGCAACCACCGGTGGCGAACCACACTGCCGCGGCGCGTCGCCGTCGGCCCGTGCTACTTGGGCGTGACCCAGGTGGTGATGTCGGCGTGTACGACCTCGACACCGTGCTTGTCGTAGACCGACACCGGGACCACCACCTCGGCGCCCTCGGTGATCGCCGCGAAATCCGGCAGCGGCGCGAGTTCGGCGACCGCACGCAGCCCGGTCTCGGCCTTCGCCAGGTACCGCACGTTCATGGCCTTGGGAATCCAGCGGTGCGTCCCGGGCACCGTCGCCTCGCTGAGCATCCCCATCGCGATCTCGGCCAGATTGCAGGCCGCGATCGCGTGGTAGGTGCCGAGATGATTGTGGATACCGAACCACTTGGGCGCGGTGACCTCGCACATCCCGGGTTCGAGGCGGACGACGGTGGGCAGCACCGTGCCGAAGTACGGCACCCGGGCCACCATGCCCAAGGAGAACAGGGTGTGCCCCAGCCGATTGTTCGGCAGCTTCTTCCAGCCACGGTAGGTCGCGGTCTCTTTCGACATGGGGGATATCTTACTCGAAAGTAAGTTCCTGTCCCGGCGCGGGCGGGGGGTGGATTTGAAGTGTCCGGTGGCCATCGGGCATACTGTTCGGGTTGCCTTGCACCGGGTCATGTCCGTTCCCCGTGAACAGGATGTCGAACCGGCGAGGCAGGCAGTACACCATCGTGTACCCCGCCGCTCGACGGCGCGGGTACGTCCGGGACACACGTTCCAGGTCCGAGATGAAGTTTTCGATCCGGGCACAGGAATGAGCGGCCGAGCGACACGCCCGACCGCGTGTACCGGAGAACCATGACAGATGAACAGCGGCGAGGATCGGGCGCGTCCCGGTCGAGGTCTCACTGAGAGTCTCAACGTGTGTTCGGGCTGTGCAAATGAGGGTGGTACGGGAGCCTCGGCTACCGGGCCACGAACGTAAGCGGAGAAAAGGACACTAAGCGTGGCGGGACAAAAGATCCGCATCAGGCTGAAGGCCTACGACCACGAGGCGATCGACGCGTCCGCGCGCAAGATCGTCGAGACGGTGACCCGGACCGGGGCCCGTGTCGTCGGCCCGGTGCCGTTGCCCACCGAGAAGAACGTGTACTGCGTCATCCGTTCGCCGCACAAGTACAAGGACTCGCGCGAACACTTCGAGATGCGCACGCACAAGCGGCTGATCGACATCCTCGACCCGACGCCGAAGACGGTCGACGCGCTCATGCGCATCGACCTGCCGGCCAGCGTCGACGTCAACATTCAGTGACGGCGGTAGGAAATCGAATGACTGAGAGCAACCTCGACCGAAAGAGCAGGCCCGCGGCGGGCATTCTGGGCACCAAGCTCGGCATGACCCAGGTCTTCGACGAGAAGAACCGCGTCGTTCCGGTCACCGTCATCAAGGCGGGTCCGAACGTCGTCACTCAGATCCGCACCGTGGAGCGCGACGGCTACAGCGCCGTCCAGGTCGCCTTCGGCGCCATCGACCCGCGCAAGGTGAACAAGCCGGTCTCCGGCCACTTCGCCAAGGCCGATGTCACCCCGCGCCGCCATGTCGCCGAGATCCGCGTCGCGGACGCCTCCACCTTCGAGGTCGGCCAGGAGATCTCCGCCGACGTCTTCGAAGAAGGTTCCTACGTCGACGTCACCGGCACCAGCAAGGGCAAGGGCTTCGCGGGCACCATGAAGCGCCACGGCTTCCGTGGCCAGGGCGCCTCGCACGGTGCGCAGGCCGTGCACCGCCGCCCGGGTTCCATCGGTGGCTGCGCCACCCCCGGCCGCGTGTTCAAGGGCATGCGCATGTCGGGCCGCATGGGCAACGACCGCGTCACCACCCAGAACCTGTCGGTTCACAAGGTGGACGCCGAGAACGGCCTGCTGCTGATCAAGGGAGCGATCCCGGGTCGCAAGGGCGGCGTCGTGATCGTCAAGAGCGCCGTGAAGGGTGGTGCGCACGCATGAGCGTGAATACCGAAAAAGTGGATGCCGCGAAGAAGTCCGCCAATCTGAGCCTCCCGGTCAAGGAGATCGGCGGCAAGACCAACGGCACCGTCGACCTCCCCGCGGAGATCTTCGATGTCGAGGCCAATATCGCGCTGATGCACCAGGTCGTCGTCGCCCAGCTGGCCGCGGCCCGCCAGGGCACCCACGCGACCAAGACCCGCGGCGCGGTCTCCGGCGGCGGCAAGAAGCCGTACCGGCAGAAGGGCACCGGCCGCGCCCGTCAGGGCTCGACCCGCGCGCCGCAGTTCACCGGCGGTGGCACCGTGCACGGCCCGCAGCCGCGCGACTACAGCCAGCGCACCCCCAAGAAGATGAAGGCCGCCGCCCTGCGTAGCGCACTGTCGGACCGGGCCCGCAACGAACGCATCCACGTGATCACCGAACTGGTGGCCGGGCAGACCCCGTCGACCAAGACCGCCAAGACCTTCCTGTCCGAGCTCTCGGATCGCAAGAAGTTCCTGGTCGTCGTCGGCCGCGAGGACGTCGCCGCCTGGAAGAGCGTGGCGAACCTGCAGAACGTGCTGCCGATCGCACCGGATCAGCTCAACACCTACGACGTGCTCTACAGCGACGAAGTGGTGTTCAGCGTCGAGGCTCTCAATGCCTTCGTGCACGGTCCGACGGAGTCGGCCCAGGATGAGCAGCCCGGCACCGCTGTTCAGGAGGAGAGCAAGTGACCACCATCGCCGACCCCCGCGACATCCTGCTGGCGCCGGTCATCTCGGAGAAGTCCTACGGACTGATCGAGGAAGGCACCTACACCTTCATCGTGCACCCGGACTCCAACAAGACGCAGATCAAGATCGCCGTCGAGAAGGTTTTCGGTGTGAAGGTGACCAGCGTCAACACCGCCAACCGTCAGGGCAAGCGCAAGCGGACCCGCTTCGGTTACGGCAAGCGCAAGGACACCAAGCGCGCGCTCGTGACCATCTCGGCCGACAGCAAGCCCATCGAGATCTTCGGAGGCCCGGTCGCGTAAGCGGACGGGATTCCAGAAAGTAGAGAAGAACTCATGGCAATTCGTAAGTACAAGCCGACAACCCCTGGTAGGCGCGGGTCGTCCGTCTCGGACTTCGCCGAGATCACCCGGTCCACCCCGGAGAAGTCGCTGCTGCGTCCGCTGACCAAGAGCGGTGGCCGTAACGCGCACGGCCGGATCACCACCCGCCACCGCGGCGGCGGCCACAAGCGCGCCTACCGTCTGATCGACTTCCGTCGGCTGGACAAGGACGGCATCCCGGCCAAGGTCGCGCACATCGAGTACGACCCCAACCGCACCGCCAACATCGCGCTGCTGCACTACGTGGACGGCGAGAAGCGCTACATCATCGCCCCCAAGGGCGTGACGCAGGGCACCCCGATCGAGTCCGGCCCCACCGCCGACATCAAGCCGGGTAACAACCTGCCGCTGCGCAACATCCCCACCGGTACCACCATCCACGCGGTGGAGTTGCGTCCCGGCGGCGGCGCCAAGCTGGCCCGCTCGGCCGGTATGAGCATCCAGTTGCTCGGCAAGGAAGGCCCCTACGCCACGCTGCGTATGCCCTCCGGTGAGATCCGCCGCGTCGACGTGCGCTGCCGCGCCACCGTCGGCGAGGTCGGCAATGCCGAACAGTCGAACATCAACTGGGGCAAGGCCGGTCGTATGCGCTGGAAGGGCCGTCGTCCCACGGTCCGCGGTGTCGTCATGAACCCCGTCGACCACCCGCACGGTGGTGGTGAGGGCAAGACCTCCGGTGGTCGCCACCCGGTCTCGCCGTGGGGTCAGCCGGAGGGCCGCACCCGTAAACCCAACCGTCCGAGCGACAAGCTCATCGTCCGCCGTCGCAAGACCGGCAAGAAGCGCTGAAGGAGGAGGTAAGAAATGCCACGCAGCCTCAAGAAGGGCCCGTTCGTCGACAACCACCTCCTCGCGAAGGTGGACGTGCAGAACGAGAAGGGCACCAAGCAGGTCATCAAGACCTGGTCCCGCCGTTCGACCATCATCCCCGATTTCATCGGTCACACCTTCGCCGTCCACGACGGCCGCAAGCACGTGCCGGTGTTCGTCTCGGAATCCATGGTCGGGCACAAGCTGGGTGAGTTCGCGCCCACCCGCACGTTCAAGAGCCACGTCAAGGAAGATCGGAAGAGCAAGCGGCGATGAGCGAAGCGAAGAGCAATCAAGCACTGCTGACGGCGCCCAACCCGACCGCGCGCGCGACCGCCAAGCACGTTCGTGTGACCCCGATGAAGGCTCGTCGTGTCGTGGACATGGTTCGCGGCAAGCGGGTCGACGACGCCCTGGCGATTCTCAGGTTCGCGCCGCAGGCCGCGAGCGAGCCGGTCGCCAAGGTCGTGGCCAGCGCGGCGGCCAACGCCGAGAACAACCTCGGCCTGAACCCGTCCACGCTGGTCATCTCGTCGGCCTACGTCGACGAGGGCGCCACCATGAAGCGGTTCCAGCCGCGGGCGCAGGGCCGCGCGTTCCGTATTCGCAAGCGCACCAGCCACATCACCATCGAGGTCGAGAGCGTGCCGGGAACCTCCCATGCTGCTCGCAGCCGCCGGAAGGGAGGGGCAAAGTAAATGGGACAGAAGATCAATCCCCACGGCTTCCGCCTCGGTATCACCACCGATTGGAAGTCGCGTTGGTACGCGGACAAGCAGTACGCGGACTACGTGAAGGAAGACGTTGCCATCCGCAAGCTCCTCGCCACCGGCATGGAGCGCGCGGGCATCTCGAAGGTCGAGATCGAGCGCACCCGTGACCGCGTGCGGGTGGACATCCACACCGCGCGTCCTGGCATCGTGATCGGCCGTCGCGGCGCCGAGGCCGACCGCATCCGCGCCGAGCTGGAGAAGCTCACCGGCAAGCAGGTGCAGCTGAACATCCTCGAGGTCAAGAACCCCGAATCGGATGCCCAGCTCGTCGCCCAGGGTGTGGCCGAACAGCTGTCCAACCGTGTGGCGTTCCGTCGCGCGATGCGCAAGGCCATCCAGTCGGCCATGCGTTCGCCGAACGTCAAGGGCATCCGCGTGCAGTGCTCGGGCCGCCTCGGCGGCGCCGAAATGTCGCGCTCGGAGTTCTACCGCGAGGGTCGGGTTCCGCTGCACACGCTGCGTGCCGACATCGACTACGGCCTCTACGAGGCCAAGACCACCTTCGGTCGCATCGGCGTGAAGGTCTGGATCTACAAGGGCGACATCGTCGGCGGCAAGCGCGAGCTGACCGCCGTGGCCGCTCCGTCGGGCGATCGCGATCGTGATCGTGAGCGCCCGCGCCGCGAGCGTCCGAGCCGTCCGCGTCGGTCCGGTTCCGCCGGCACCACGGCGACCAGCACCGAGGCCGGGCGCGCCGCCACCGCTGTGGCGGAGGCTCCGGCAGCAGAGACACAGGAGGGCTGACGCAATGCTGATGCCTCGCAAGGTCAAGCACCGCAAGCAGCATCACCCCGGCCGGTCCGGCATGGCCAAGGGCGGCACCTCGGTGGCGTTCGGCGAGTACGGAATCCAGGCGCTGGAACCGGCGTACGTGACCAACCGGCAGATCGAGTCGGCGCGTATCGCGATGACCCGCCACATCAAGCGTGGCGGCAAGATCTGGATCAACATCTACCCGGATCGTCCGCTCACCAAGAAGCCCGCCGAGACCCGCATGGGTTCCGGTAAGGGTTCGCCGGAGTGGTGGATCGCGAACGTCAAGCCCGGTCGCGTGATGTTCGAGATGTCGTACCCGAACGAGGAGATCGCTCGTGAGGCCCTGCGCCGCGCGATGCACAAGCTCCCGATGAAGTGCAGGATCGTGACCAGGGAGGAGCAGTTCTGATGGCTACCGGAACACCGGCCGCAGAGCTCCGCGAGCTCACCGAGGACGAACTCGTCTCCCGCCTGCGTGAGTCGAAGGAAGAGCTGTTCAACCTGCGCTTCCAGATGGCCACGGGTCAGTTGGACAACAACCGTCGGCTGCGTGTGGTCCGTCACGAGATCGCGCGCATCTACACGGTCATGCGTGAGCGTGAGCTCGGCCTGGCCACCGGACCCGCTGGTGAGGGAGACGCGGCGTGAACGGTCAGCGCTCGCAGGAGGTAACTTGCGTGGCCACGAAGAGCGCCCGAGCAGGCCGAAAGGAAGCAGCATGAGCGACAAGCTGAAAGGGGAGCGCGGCAGCCGCAAGGTTCGTAGCGGTTACGTCGTCTCCGACAAGATGAACAAGACGATCGTCGTCGAGCTGGAGGACCGTCACCGGCATCCGCTCTACGGCAAGATCATCCGCACCACCTCGAAGGTGAAGGCCCACGACGAGAACGAGATCGCAGGCATCGGCGACCGCGTTCAGCTCATGGAGACCCGCCCCCTGTCCGCCACCAAGCGCTGGCGGCTGGTCGAGGTCCTGGAGAGGGCCAAGTAGCCCCTCTCTCGGCAGAGGTCGAATCCGAAGGCCCGCGTCCCTCCCGGGAGGCGGGCCTTCGCCGTTCCCGGGATGATCGGGAACGAAGCGCGAATCAGGTGTCCCGATACGACTGCCGATGTGGTGGAACGGTTCTGGGGCGGGGATAGTGATGCCGCTCGACACGCGGCGGACCGGACCTTCTGGTTTGCTGGCTATGGGTGATCGGTGCACGTCGACGCGGAGGTTCGGGAGTGGGATTCGAACGGATTGATCGAGACGCGCTGTGCGCGCAGTTGGTGCGGACCGGGATCGCGGGGGAGGTCGCCACTCCCCGGGAAGGCAACCTCGAACACTTTCGAAGGATGGCGGCCAAGGATCCGCGCCATCAATTCGGCCTGGCGCTGAGCGATTGGACCTTCGAGGAAACCCTCGACATGATGGCGCGGCTGTGCGGGGTACATCCCGACCCGCGCCATCTGCGCGGAATCGACACCATCGATCCGTATCTGACCATCGGCGCGCTGGAGTCCATGGGCGAGCGAATCGGCGCGGCGGCGCGTGACCGGCAGACGGTGATGCTCGCCACCGGACATCCGGGCACCTTGATGGGCGTGTACCGGGCGATCGAGGATCGGCTGCGCGCGGCGGGTTGCACCGTGCTTACGCCATCGGCCGGATGGTCCTACGCGGCCGAGGAATACCACGGCTCGCCCTACCGTGAGCTGTGCTACACCTCGGGGGTCGCGGCGCTGGTGGGCGCGGCGGGCGAACCCGCGCACACTCACGATCCGCGGCCCATGCGCGTCATGCTGCGCGAACTCGCGAACGGACCGTGGCCGGATCTGGTGATCGCCGACCACGGTTGGGCGGGTGCGGCGGGTGAGGCGGGCATCGACACCGTCGGATTCGCCGACTGCAACGATCCGGCGCTGTTCGCGGGGCAGGTCGAGGGCAAGATCGTGGCCACCGTCCCGCTGGACGACGGCATCCGCCCGGCCGAACACTATGTGCCGCTCACCGAATATCTGCTCCGCCACGCGGGATTCACCGAATGAGCGATCCTCGCTGATCCGGAGATTTCCGAGAGCCATCGCATTCCGGTGGCCGCGCCGAAATCAGCCGAATTGCGGGCGGCGAACCTTGGCTACCGCCTCGAGGATTCGGGTGACCGCCGAGGTGGGCACGCCGACCTCGTTGCCGATCCCCGCGGGAGTCCACGACTGATCGGCGAGGGTGAGCACCTCGGCGACCTGCGCCGCAGGCATGCGTGAAAGTCCGCGCTCGCAGATGGCCCGCGCCACCGACCAGATTTCCACATCCCCTTCACCGTCCATATCCGGCTCGATCATGTCCGTACCGTCGAAGTCGTCGTCGGTCTCCCGGGCGACCGCGTCGCGCGCGGCGGCGATGGCGTCGAGGGTGATGCGCGGATGCCGCGGTTCGGGGCCGGGGTCGGCTTCGAGGACGAGCTGTCCCGAGGCCGCGGCGGTCTCGGCACCGCGTCGCGAATCCTCGGTGCGAGCGACCGCGGGCGCTTCGGCGTTCACCCGGGATGACTGGACTTCGGAAGTCCGCGCGGGCGTGACAGTGGAGAGGTCCTCGAGCGGAATCAACGGGATGTCGGTGGGCGCGTCCTCGCGGGAGGATACGGGGGGACGAGTTTCGGCGGCGGATTCACCGGTCACCGGAACGAGATGCGGTGCGGGGGTTTCCGATAACGCGTCGGTGTCGGGAACGGAGGCGGTGGCGGGAACTGAGGCGGTGGCGAGTGCGGTGCCGGCCGGATGCCCGCTTCTTGCCTGCGCGCGGGCCGCTCGTTCGTAGGCGAGTGAGGTCACCGAGCCGGTGGCACGGCCGATCGGGTGGAGAGGCACAGCGTCCGTCGCGCCGTCGGCCGGGCGGGTGGCGGAGTCCGTCGCTGCGTCGAGAGCGGTTCGATTGTGGATGGATGGGGATCGCCGGGACGAGTCCGGGACGGCGGGGTCGCGATGGCTGACCGAACCGTCGGTGAGCGTGGCGGTGCCGACCGCACCCGCAGGATGAGGAACCGAATCGTCGGGGCTGTGGGCGACCTTGCCATTGGGTGTGCGCAGTGTGCGGCCGTTCGCCCGCGCCGTGTGCGGCGATCCGGCCTGGCGGGTATCGGAGACCGCTACCAGTTCGGGAGCGAAGGCGGAACGCTGCTCGACCCAGCGCGCCGAGGGCGACCGCCCCTCGGGACCGTGCCCGTGCTCGTTCCCGTTGCGTCTCTTGCCCGGGGGCGGGCCGCCACCGTCGACGCCGTCGGCCGACCGGATATCGCGTCCGTCGCCGGAACGCCCGCCGCCGGGTCGAAAACCCTTGTGGCCGAGCCCCTCGCGCGCGGCGCTTCCGTCGAAGTCGTCGGCCGCGGGCCCGGTGCGCGGACCTCTCCGCGACGCCACGCCGCCGGATTCGTCGACCTGCCACGAGTCGCCGCCGGACAGCGCATGTCCGTTGGGATCGGCCTCGAAGTCCGATCCATTGCGATTCGGGCCGAGAGTGGAGCCGTCGAAACCGTTGACCGCGTGCCCGTTGCGCGAACCGCCACTCGGCGAACCGCTGTCCGGGAACCCGTGCGGCGCCGCGCCGTTCGCCGCGACCGTGTCCGCATTGCGATCGGTCCCGTTGGGTCCGGCGGCGGTGAGGGTGAAGCCATTGGTCAGCGACTTCATCGGGATCGAGTACCGCAGCGGTTCCTCGGGAGCGGCGCGATCCGGTACGGCGGGGGACGGGGGCTCGGGGAATTCGGCCGCTCGGTGCGGGGCCGCCTCGGGCTCCTTTGCCATCGGCACGCTATCGATGAGCTGGGCATATCGCGCGGAAACCCAGGCGTGCAACCAGATCACCACACCGACCATGACGGGGGCGATGGCGAATTCGGCGGCCTTGCCCCAGTGTCCGGCGGACAGGTGCGGACCGGTGTTGAGGGCGACCGTGGTGCCGAGCAGGGCGGTTTCGAAGAAGACGACCTTGCCGCGTGGCAGTTCACGGCCCCAGCGGGCGGCGGTGGTGGCGACCACCATGATCGTGATGATCGGGATGGAGATCATGGCTTCGATGCCGTAGCTGAGCCAGTACAGCGGATCGGTCATATCGCCGCTGGGTACCAGATTGTGCTGGACATTGACACCCGCCCAGACCATGCCGAGGACGACGACGCCGATGAGGGCGCGCGAGGACCATTCGGCGCGGCGGTACAGCTGGGCCAGTCGAGCGTCCTGGTTGGCGACCCGGCGGCGGGCGGCGAGCGCGCGGCGATGCCAGCGGGCGTCCTCCTCGTCGGCGCGGCGGATGGCGGCGCCGGTGCGGCGGTCGCGCTTCTCGGCGGCGAGTTCGTCGAGGACGGCGCGGCGCCGTTGTCCGCGTCGCTGCGAGCGTATCCATTCCGCGAGTTCGCGTTCGGCCTGGATCTCGTCGTCGGACAGCACCTCGACCAATGCGGTGTCGTGCTGGAGCGGCAGTTTGCCACGCGCGGTCGCGACGCGGTGTGCGAGGGCGGCGATCTCGGAATTCCCGGTCGACTCTTCGTCGGACATCGCGAACCTTCCCTGAAACGGGTATCGTCCCGATTCATCGGTGGCGACAGCTCTTCTCGAACATATGTTTGATCGCAGTGAGAGTAATCCGGCCGCCCGCCCCGGTCAATGCCAACCCGTGTCGTGTTCGAACATTCGCGCGATTCGCGACGGTGTTCTCCCGGGTGATTTATCCGGCTCTCGACGGTGGGCTTCCATCGTGATCCGTGTGATGTGGACGAGATTCGTCGTGATCGGACCCGAATCGCGGGACGGGGGAGGTGAATACGAATCGCGCGATGCGCGGCGCGCTGTGCCGAATGGCCGAATGCGCGTTGTCGCCGGTGGATTGCCCGGACGCGCGCGGCGCTCAGCTCAGTGTCGTGTGCCAGACGACGGCGGCGGCGAGCGCGCCCGCGCCGTTGACCGACCAGTGCAGTGCGATCGGGGCGAGCAGGCTGCCGCTGCGCCGCCGCAGCCAAGTGAACACGACCCCCGCGAGGGCGGTGGCGGCCACCGCGAGCGCGATACCGGCGATCTGCCCGGTGACGCCGCCGCCGAGCAATCCGCCGAGTCCGCGATTGTTCGTGGTCAGACCCAGTGACGAGGCGACGTGCCAGAGCCCGAACAGCAGTGAGCCCGCGGCGAAGACGCCGCGCGCCCCGTACACGCGGTCGAGGGTTCCGTGCAGGACGCCGCGGAAGGCGAGCTCCTCGGGAATGACGGTCTGCAAGGGGATCACGATCATGGACGCGATCAGTGCGCCGGAGATGGTGGCGTAACGGTCGGCGAGGAAGAACGGCCGGGTGGCAGGCAGTAGCGCGCCGATTGCCACGGCCGCGAGCACGACGCCGACCGCGGCCAGGGCGTAGAGCGTGCCGCGCCGCCAGTGGCGCGGTGAGAGTCCGAGTTCGTACCAGCCGAGTCCGCGGCGGCGCACCAGGACCAGCAGGGCGAGCGCTGCGATCGGAACGGTGACGATGCTGGCCCACGCGGTGGTGAAATGCGCGATGAGGTTGGTGCCCGCGAGGACGACGACGACGACGGCCACGTCGATATAGGCGTGGAACGCGTGGCGTGTCGGTGTCGATTCCTCGGGGTCGGTGTGTAGCACCCGGCCCAGTGTACGTATGGATTCTGGGTGCGCGAGCTGCGGCGATGGGGTGATCGTCACATGTCGCGATCGGTCTGACTGACACATGTTTCAGTTTTTTCCCGAATTCGCCACGGGTGTACTGGACGCTCGATACAGTTCGCGCAGTCGCATCGAAAGCGCCGTCGAGGAGTGAGCTCATGAGATTCCGACCCGTCCGCCGTCTGGCCGCAGGCTTCGCCGCGGCGACCGTCGTGACCTGCGCGGCGGTCATGGCCGCACCGCAGGCGGCGGCGACCATCGAGGATCTGTCCGTAGACGGCCGGGTGCTTCAGGCCGGCTGCGTGTACCAGGTCACCGCCCGGGTGAACCACTGGCTCGAGGTCTGGTTCTACGACAACGCGCTGATCATCCCTGGCAGTCCGGTCAAGCCCGTGAACGGCGTCGCGACCATTCAGTGGAAGCCGGGTAAGTCGGGCACTCACACGCTGTCCGCGCTGCAAGGGCTGGCCTACGAGATCAAGGTGAATGTGGCCGAACCCACACTCACCGGCAGCGCGACGTGCGGCGCCGGACCGCTGGCGTGGATGGGTTCCTGACCTAGCGGGTCACCCGCGCCAGCCCCCGTAATCGGTCCACGCCTGGAGCGAACGCCGCGTTCGGAAGCGGCGCGGCAGGCCCGTCACCGGATCGGTGAACTCCAGTGTCGCCGCCAGCAATTGCAGCGGCCGGGTGAAATCGTGCACGGGTTTGTCGGTCAGCGTCGGATAGAAGTCGTCGCCGAGGATGGGGACGCCGAGGCCGTTCATGTGCAGCCGCAGCTGGTGGGTGCGCCCGGTGTGCGGGCGCAGCCGGTACCGGCCGAGTCCGTCGCGGTGTTCGAGCAGTTCCACCTCGGTCTCGGCATTGGGCTCGCCCGCGACCTGCTGGGCGGCCAGCACGTGCTTCTCCTTGACGATGCGGCTGCGCACGGTCCGCGGCAAGGTGAGTTCGGGATCGTACGGGGCGATGGCCTCGTATTCCTTGTGCACGGCGCGGCGGTGGAACATCGTCTGATACGCCCCGCGCCGCGCCGGATCGATGACGAACAGGAGCAGTCCGGCGGTGGCACGGTCGAGTCGATGCGCCGGGATCAGATCCGGCAGGTCGAGTTGGTGGCGCAGCCGAACCAGCGCGGTCTGCCTGATGTGGCCGCCGCGCGGAATCGTGGCGAGGAAGTGGGGTTTGTCCGCGACGAGCAGGGTGTCGTCGCGGTGCACGATCTCGATGTCGAAGGGAACGTCGACCTCGTCGGGCAGATCACGGTGGAACCACACGGCCCCGCCCGGCACATACGGGGCGTCGGGAGCGATCGGCCCGTCCAGGTCGACGATCTCGCCCGCGCGCAGCATCTCGTCGATGCGCGCCGGGTCGACCCGGGGCAGTCGCGCCGCCAGGTGGTCGCGGATGGTCGCCCACTCGCCGTCCTCCGGCAGCCGCAGCCGGGCCGGATCCAGACCGAACCGCTTGGGCAGCGGCGGTCGCTGCCTCCGTCTCATGATCGGACGAGCGTATCGAACCCGCGGCTCGGTGCGCCCGCGGCCTACTTCCAGTACGCCTGGGACTTGATGGAGCTCTTGGCCAGGCCGTGAGTGGTCTTGAGGGTCTTGACGATCGAGCGGGTGGTGGCGCCGCAGCAGGCGACCCAGCCGAACGCGTCGCTCGCGCAGGTGATCGCCTGTGCCTGCTCGCGCATGAGCCTGCCGTCGTCGACGCGCTGGAGCCAGGTGACCTCGTGGTGCGGCTTGTTGCGCACGGGGATGGTCCGATCCGATTCGTACTGCCATTCCAGCCACACCCGGGCCGGGGCGTCGCCGATGGCGTCGAGCAGTGAGTTGATCGCGGGCAGCGAGGCGGTGTCGCCGAAGATCACGTATTCGGCGGGCGCGGTGTCGGGGAGTGCGAATTTGGAGCCGAGCACGCTGGCTTCGAGTGGGTCACCCGCGCGGGCGTCGCGCGCCCAGTTCGCGGCGGGCCCGTTGTGCAGGGCGAATTCGATCGAGAACCGGTCGTTGGCCGGGTCGGGATCGACGAGGGTGAAGGCCCGGTGGTGCAGTTTGTCGCTGTTCGCCTCGGGGATCCACACCCGGATCCATTGCGTGGGGTGTACGGGATGATCGGCCAGCAGTCCGCCCGCCTCGAAGCCGAGTCGGACGAACTTCTCCGTGACCTCTTCGGTGGATGTCACGGTGAGCCGGTAGTCTTTCCCGCCCCACGCCTTCACAACGACGCCGCTGAATCCTCTGCTCATGGAACTGAGGTTAGCCTAAGAATACTTGGCGGTCACGTCGTAACCCGGGAAAGCGCCGAAGCGCCCTGCGTGGGCGGGGCGCTTCGGGTTGTCCTCGGAACGGATCAGCAGCCGGTGCCGACGAAGTTCCCGATATTGCAGACCGATTCCTGGGTCAGCTTCCAGGTGCCGCCGACCCGGCGCCAGGACAGGTCGAAGTACCACGGGTCGTAACCGTCGGTCGCGGTGAGCAATTGGGCGTAGATGGTGTCGCCGCCATCGCTGACATTGACGACATCCCAGCGCCAGCTCGCGGGCGCGATGGCGATCAGGGCCGCGGCGCGGTCGAAGGCGGGCAGACCCGCTTCGCCGGTCTCCACCTCGGCGGCCCGCGCCGAACGCGGCGCGTTGACATTGAGCAGCACGCCGACCTTCGCGCGCAGTTCGCCCTGGCCGGGCCCGCTCGCGTGCAACGGGGTGACCAGCGGTGCGGCCTGGGCGACCGAGGCGGCCACGACGGCACCGGCGGTGCCGGTCAGGACCGAGGCGGCGATCGCGAGAGCGCCGAGGGTCTTTCGGCTGAGTCCGATCATCTGTTCATTCCAATCATCCGGGCGTGCCCTCACTCGTGGTCGAGTCGCGCACGCCCATTCACTGTAAGGTAAGCCTATGCAAACATAGCTGCGCGGATTCGGTCGACGTGGGCGTGCCCACGGCTGCGGCGCCGGTCGAGAGTGGGAGAAGTAGTGGGAACACTGGCGGTAATCGGTGCGGGTCCGAAGGCGCTGGCGGTGGCCGCCAAGGCGCATGTGCTGCGCGAACTGGGTCTGCCCGCGCCGCGCGTCGTGGTCGTGGAAGCACGGGCGGTGGGCGGGAATTGGCTGCCGAGCGGCGGATGGACCGACGGTCGGCACCGGCTCGGCACCAGCCCGGAGAAGGATGTCGGCTTCCCCTACCACTCCACCCTGGTCCGCGGGCGCAACCGGGCCGTCAACGAGGCCATGACGGCCTACAGTTGGACCTCGTTCCTGATCGACCAGGGCACCTACGCCGAATGGATCGATCGCGGCAGGCCGAGTCCGCAGCATCACGTCTGGGCGAAATATCTCCAATGGGTCGCGCGCGCCATCGATCTCGACGTCGTCCACGCCACCGCGCGGTCCATCGCCGCGACCGCCGAGGGTTGGCGGATCGGCGCGGTCGATGCCGACGGCGCGACTATCGAACTCGAGGCCGAGTGCCTGATGATCACCGGACCGGGACGCAGCGAGAAGGCGCTCGCCAAACATCCGAAGGTGCTGAGCATCGCGGAATTCTGGGATATGGCGGGTCGGCGGAGCCTGCCGGTCTCCTCCCGGGTGGCCGTCATCGGCGGCGGCGAGACCGCGGGATCGGCGCTGGACGAACTGATCCGCCACGGCATGCTCTCCATCTCGGTCATCTCGCCGATGGCGACGATCTACACCCGCGGCGAGAGCTATTTCGAGAATTCGCTATTCAGCGATCCGGTGAAATGGGGGTCGCTCAGTGTCGACGAGCGCCGCGACGTCATCCGGCGCACCGACCGCGGCGTGTTCTCGGTGCGGGTGCAGGAGAGTCTGCTCGCCGACAATCGGGTGCACCACATGCAGGGCCGCGTGGTGCGGGTGGCCGACCGCGGCGAGGCCGTCGCGTTGACGCTGCGCAACGAGATGCGACCGGATCAGCTGCACACCTGCGACTTGGTGATCGACGCGACCGGCGGGCGTCCGCTGTGGTTCCTCGAGATGTTCGACGCGAACACCGCCGATTTGCTGGAACTCGCCGTCGGCGGTGAGCTGACCCAGGCCAGGATCGAGGCGGCCATCGGCTACGACCTGGCGGTCTCCGGACTGGACGGCAAGCTGTATCTGCCGAATCTCGCGGCGCTGGCGCAGGGACCGGGTTTCCCGAATCTCAGTTGCCTCGGCGCGCTCTCGGATCGGGTGCTCCTGACCGCCGCGGCGCGCGAGGGCGCGGCGGCGCGCCGCGATGCCGCGCTGTCGGCGGAGTGATCCGGTCGGCATTCGCACCTCGACCACAATAGGTTAGGCTAACCTTTGTCATTGCTAGGGAAGGTTCGGTTTCATGCGTATCGTGTCGTTCGGTTTCCAGACCTGGGGTCGCAAGACCCTTCAGGCCCTGATCGACTCGGAACACGAGGTGGTGCTCGCGGTCACCCATCCGGCGAGCGGGCATTCCTATAAGGCGATCTTCTCCGACTCGGTCGAGGAACTGGCTCGGGAGCACAGGATTCCGGTGCATCTGACCGACCGGGCCGACACCGAGACCATCGACCTCGTCAAGCGGGCCGAGCCGGACGTCATCGTCGTCAACAGCTGGTACACCCGGATGCCCGCGGAACTCTACGACCTCCCGCCGCACGGCACGCTGAACCTGCACGACTCGCTGCTGCCGAAGTTCACCGGATTCTCCCCGGTGCTGTGGGCGCTGATCAGCGGCGCCACCGAAACCGGCCTCACCGTGCACCGCATGGACGAAGGTCTCGACACCGGTGACATCATCGTCCAGCGTTCGATCCCCATCGGCCCCACCGACACCGGCACCGACCTGGTGCTGCGCGGTATGGAGCTGATCCCCGGCGCGATCGGCGAGGCGCTGGCCGCCCTCGATTCCGGTGCGGCGGTGTGGCGTCCGCAGAACAAGGCCGAGCGCACCTACTTCCACAAGCGGTCCGAACGCGACAGCCGCATCGACTGGACCTGGTCGGCGGCCGATCTGGAGCGGTTCGTGCGCGCGCTGTCGGCGCCGTATCCGCGCGCGTTCAGCCACTACCGCGGTGAGCGGATCGCGATCCTGTCCGCGCGGGTCTCCGCGGCGCGCTACGGCGGTACCCCGGGCCGGGTCATCGTGCAGGAAGGCGGCGGCGCGGTGGTGTCGGGCGTCGACGCGCATCGCGGCGGCAACCACGCGCTGGTGGTCACCCGGGTGCGCGACTCGGCGGGCGTCGAATTCGACGGTGCCGAATTCTTCACGCGCGGAGGATATCTCACCGACGAGTGAGCCGAGCGCCCACCGCGTTCCGGTACCGCCCGTCCGGCGTGTACGGATACCGAGCCCGACAGACGATTTCGAAGGACGGACATGGCAGACGACATTCTCGAGCGCCGTAAGCAACTGTTGCGGACACGTTTGCGCGAACAGGGCGTGCAGGCGCCGTCGAGCGCGCCCGCCCGGAGCCCGGGCGGGCGGGCGGGCGAACCCACCGCGCTGTCGGCGGCACAGCAGCGGATGTGGTTCGTACAGCGCCTCGACCCGAGCGACACCACGCTCAATGTCTGCGTGGCCTACCGCCTCGACGGACTCGCCGACGCCGACCGGTTGCGCGCGGCGTTCGCCACCGTTGTCGCCAGGCACGAGATCCTGCGCACCACCTACGGAATCGGCGAACAGGGCGAGCCGTACCAGATCTCCCGCGACGAGGCCGAACTCGTCTGGCGGAACCACGACCTCACCGATCTGGCCGACGCCGTCCGCGAGCGCCGGGTCGAGGTGCTGGCGCGGCGCGAGTTCGCCCGCCCCTTCGACCTGTCGGCCGACCTGCCGCTGCGGCCCACTCTGATCAGGGTCGGCGACACCTCCTACGTACTGGTGCTCGTGGTCCACCACATCGGCTGGGACGACGATTCGTGGCCGGTGTTCTTCGCCGAACTCAACGCGGCCTACCGCGGCGAGGCGCTGCCCGTACTCGGCGCGCAGTACGTGGACGTCGAGGTGCTCGACGCGGACGTGTCCGATGATCCGGCGGGACTGGAATTCTGGCGCGCCGCGCTGACCCCGTTACCCGAACCGTTGGAACTACCCGGCCCGCGCGGCGGCGTAACCACCAAGAATGCCGATCGCGTGGTGCGCGAGCTCCCCGCCGCGCTCATGGACGCGGTGACCGCTGCCGCCCGCGAATACGCGGCGACCCCGTACACGGTGCTGCTGACCGCGTTCCAGGCGCTGATGCACCGCTACACCGCCGCGACCGACTTCCTCGTCTCCGTGCCGGTGACCAATCGCCGCGACGCGCGGGCCGAGGCGTTGATCGGCTACTTCGGCAATACGCTGCTGGTCCGGGCGCTGCCCGCGGGCGCGCGGAGTTTCCGCACGCTGCTGGAACAGACCCGCGACGCCGTGGCCGCCGCGTTAACCCACCGGCACGTCGGCGTCGACCGCGTCATCCAGGCGGTGAGCCCGGAGCGGGTCGCGGGCAGCGACGCGATGGAACAGCTGGTACGGATCAGCTTCACCGTGCGCGGGGCGACGAACGGATTCGATCTGCCCGGTGTCTCGGTCACCGAACTGCCGCTGGGCAGTCTGGTCGCCCAGGAACCGCTCGGCCTGATGATCGTCCAGGACGGCGCGGGCGCGCGGGTGGAGGCGACCTACCGGGTCGACGCGCTCGAACGTCCGCTGGTCGCCCGGATGCTCGATCATTTCGTGCGGATCCTCGACAACGCGCTGCGAGAGCCCGCGCGCGCCCTGCGTGATCTCGATCTGGTTGGCGCGGCCGAGCTCGACCGGCTGCTCGAACTCGCGCGCGGCACCCTGGTCGACGAGCGGCCGACCACCATGATCGCCATGTTCGAACGGCAGGTCGCGGCCACGCCCGACAATGTCGCGATCGTCTCCGACGAGATCGAACTGACCTATCGCGGCCTCGACGCTCGCGCGAATCGACTGGCGCACCGGCTGATCGGCGCAGGCGTCGGGCCGGAGGATCTGGTCGCGCTGCGCATGGCGACATCGGTGGAATTCGTGGTGGCGGCGCTCGCCGTGCAGAAGGCGGGCGCGGCGTATCTGCCCATCGACCCGGCCTACCCGCCCGAACGCACCGAATACCTGCTCGCCGACGCCGGACCGCGGCTGACCCTCGACCCCGCGGTGCTGGCCGAACTCGAGGCCGAGGCCGCGCGGCTGCCCGACCGCGCACCGGTGGACGCCGATCGCACCGCGGCGCTGCACCCGTCGAATATCGCCTACGTCATCTACACCTCCGGCTCCACCGGTAAGCCCAAAGGCGTTCCGGTGCCGCACGACGCGATCGCCGAACATCTGTCGGGCTTCAACGCCGAATGGGATCTCACCCCGCAGGACCGCGTATTGCAGTCCACCTCGGTGAGTTTCGACGCCTCCCTGCTCGACATCTTCGTCACCCTGACCGCCGGTGCGCGCGTGGTGATCCCCAAACCCGATGCCTACCGCGATATCCCGTACGTCGCGGATCTGGTGACCCGCCACGGCGTGACCGTGCTGCACATGGTGCCGTCCATGCTCGCCACCTTCCTTGTGCTGCCGGAGGTCGACGACTGGCGCAGCCTGCGCCGCGTCCCCGTCGGCGGCGAGGCGCTGCCCGGCGAGGTCGCCGACCGGTTCGCGGCGCAGTTCGACGCCGAACTGCGCAACCACTACGGCCCCACCGAGGCCGTGGTGTGTTCGACGCACATGGAGGTCGAGGGACCGCAGGGCAACGGCATTGTGCCGATCGGCCTGCCGAACCGCAATGTCCACCTCTACCTGCTCGACGACGCCCTCCAATTGGTGCCCTCGGGTGTCGTCGGCGAGATCTACCTGGGCGGAAGGCAGTTGGCGCGCGGGTATCTCGGGCGGGCCGGGCTCACCGCCGAACGTTTCGTCGCCGATCCGTTCCGCGCGGGCGGGCGGCTCTACCGCACCGGCGACCTGGCCCGGCGCACCGGAGGCGGGCAGATCGAATTCATCGGCCGCGCCGACGAACAGGTCAAGGTGCGCGGTCACCGGATCGAATTGGGCGAGGTCGAGGCCGCCGTCACCGATCACCCCTCGGTCGTGCACTGCGTGGTGATCGTGGCCGATCACGAGATGCTCGGCCCGGTGTTGGCCGCCTACCTCGTGGCGGCGCCCGGCGCCGAGGTCGATCCGGCCGAGGTCCGCGCGCACGTCGCGGCGACGCTGCCGGAGTACATGGTGCCATCGGCCTTCGTCGTGATCGACGGGGTGCCGCTTACCCCGCACGGCAAATTGGACAAGCGCGCGCTGCCGGCGCCCGCCTTCGCCGAGGCCCGCGCCTACCGTGAGCCGCAGACCCCGACCGAGGCGCGTATCGCGGAGTTGTTCGCGACGCTGTTCGCCCGCGAACGGGTCGGCGCCGACGATTCCTTCTTCGAACTCGGCGGCCATTCGCTGCTCGCCGCCCGGCTGATCACCATGATCCGCGCGGAATTCGGCATCGAGATCGATATGCGCGTGCCGTTCGACAAGCCGACGGTGACCGCGCTGGCCGCCCACTTGGTGGCCGCCTTCCGCGCGGAATTCGATATCGACCTCGACGAGATGGATGCCTTCGACGACGCGGAGCCGTTCGAGCCCGTCCCGCTGGACGAATCGCGGGCGGGTAGACCGCCGCTGGTGCGCCGCGCGCGCCCCGAGCACATTCCGCTGTCGTACTCCCAGCGCGTCTACTGGCTCCAGCGCAGGCTCGAGGGCGCCGTCGACGGCGAGAACGTCAGCTACCCGGTGCGTTTCGACGGCGACCTGGATGTGGACGCGCTGCGCGCGGCCATCGACGACGTGGTGGCCAGGCACGAATCGCTGCGGACCACCTTCCCGGAACACGACGGCAACCCGTATCAGCTCATCGCCCCGGCGGCGCCGGTCCCGGTGCCGGTGGTCGACATCAGCGGGGCCGCCGACGTCGAGGCGCGGTTGCGGCGCGAACTCGGCGAGGACTGGGACTACGTCTTCGATCTCGCGGCCGAGCCGATGGTCCGCTTCCGCATCCTGCGGATGGGTCCGGGGCGCACCGTGCTGTCGATCCTGATGCACCACATCATCGCCGACCTGCGCTCGTGCGAGATATTCCTGGACGACCTGACCATCGCCTATCGCGCCCGGGCCGCGGGCGCGGCGCCCGACTGGTCCGAACTGCCGCTCCAGTTCGCGGATTTCGCGATCTGGCAGCGCGAGACCTTCGACCGCGGCGCCGATCGCGCGGTGAGTCCGTACGGTCAGGCGCAGCTGGACTACTGGCGCGCGACGCTGGCGGGGCTGCCCGACGAGATCGCGGTGGCGCACGACCATCCGCGTCCGCGGGTGCTCGGCCGCAACGGACTCGGTGCCGCGCGGGTACTGCCCGCGGACCTATGGAATGCGCTGCGGGCGCGGGCCGAGGAGGTCGGCGCCACCGAATTCATGCTGTGCCAGGCGGTCAGCGCCGCGGTCGTCAATATCCTCGGCGGCATCGAGGATGTCGCGGTCGGCGCGGCGGTGGCGAACCGGATCGGCCAGACCACCGACGAACTCGTCGGCCTGTTCGCCAATGTCGTGGTCCTGCGCCACGACGTGTCCGGCGCACCGACCCCGCGCGTCATGCTCGAGCGGGTGCGCGATGCCGCGCTGGACGCGATCAGCCATCAGGGCGTGCCCTTCGAACGGCTCGTGGAGTCGATGAATCCGGCGCGGTCGCTCTCGCGCAATCCGCTGTTCCAGGTGATGATGCATTTTCGGCACCGTCCGAAGCCCGTGCCGTTCAGCGCCGACGGCGCCACCACGCTCACCGGTATCGCGGGCTACTACGACGTCTCCTTCATGGACTTCCACCTCGACTACTCGGTGGACACCACCGGTGAGCTGGTCGCGCGCGTCGTGGTCAATCCCGATCTGTACGAGGCCGCGACCGGGCAGATATTCGCCGACGTGCTCGAAGGGGTGCTGCGGGCCTTCGCCGAACAGCCGGACCGGGCGCTCGCCGAACTCGAGGTGCTGCCCCCCGGGTGGGATACCGGTCGCTCGACGGTGCGGCGCGTGGCGACGGTGACCGAAACCGGTTATGTCGCACCGCGTACCGAAACCGAACGGGTGCTAACGACCATACTCGAGGAACTGCTCGACCTCACCGATATCGGACGCGAGGACGGGTTCTTCGGTCTTGGCGGTGACAGTGTGATCGCCGTCAAGTGGGCGGCGCGCGCCGGCGAGGCGGGTCTGCCGCTGAGTCCGCAGATGGTGTTCGAGTACTTCACCATCGCGGAGCTGGCGGCCGCGGTGGACGAGGCGCTCGCCAATCCGCCCGAGGTGACGCCCGACGCCGCCGAAGCGCGGCAGCACGCCCCGATGTCGGCTTCCGGACTCGACGCGGACGCATTGGCCGCGCTTCGGAGTTCATGGGCGGCGCAGCGCTGATCGCGCTGTCGCGGACCGGATTTCGACCGCCCGCGCGGTGACGCCGCGCGGGCGGGCAGTGAGGCAGGAGAACCTATGAGTGAGGCGTTGGCGGAGATCGAGGATGTGCTGGCGCTCAGCCCGTTGCAGGAGGGTCTGTTCTCCCTGTCCCGGCTGACCGGTGACGGGCGCGACGTCTATACGATCCCGTTCGTGGTCGACATCGACGGCCCGGTGGACGCCGATCTACTGCGCCGGTGCGTCGAGACGCTGCTGCGCCGCCACCCGAATCTGCGCGCGGTGTTCTGGGATCGCGACGTGCCGCGGCCGGTGCAGATCGTGCCGCGCCTGGTCGAGTTGCCGTGGTCCGAACGCACCGCCCGGGTGGAGGAGTTGGACGCGGTCGAGGCCGAGGAGTTGTCGCGCCCGTTCGATCTCGGCAAGGGACCGTCGCTGCGCGCCACCCTGGTCACCCTGCCGCCCGCCGCGGACGGCACGGCGCGCTCGCGGCTGATCATGACCATCCACCACATCCTCGTGGACGGCTGGTCGCTCGGCGTCATGTTCGGCGAATTGCGGGCGCTGTACGCGGCGGGCGGCGCGGCCGAGGCGCTGACGCCGGTGCGGCCCTATCGCGACTACATCGGCTGGCTCGCCGCCAAGGACATGTCGGCGGCGCGCGACCGGTGGGCCGAACAGCTGTCGCGGCTCACCGGTCCGCTCATGGTCGCCGACGGCGGGGCGGGCATGGGACTGTCGGGCGCGGGCGGCACGGAGAGCGCCGAGGTCACGCGCTTCACGCTGTCCGCATCCGAGACCGCCCGATTGCGTAATTGGGCGCGCGGACAAGGACTCACGCTCAATTCGGTCGTGCAGTTCGCGTGGACGATCCTGCTGTCGCGGCTCACCGATCGCCGCGATGTCGTCTACGGCACGATAGTCACCGGGCGACCGGAGTCGATCGCAGGCGTGGAACGCATGATCGGACTGTTCCTCAACACCGTCCCGGTGGTGTTCCGTGTCGATCCGGCGGCTCCGGTGCAGGCCGAATGCGCACGGCTGCAACGGGAGTCGGCGGCCATGCGCGATTTCGGCTATCTGAGTCTGTCCGCGGTGCAGCGCGCCGCCGGGTACAGCTCGTTGTTCGACACCATGTTCGTCTTCCAGAACGCGCCAATGGACGAGATCGCGGCCGTCGCCGTCGGCGAGGTCACCTTCCGGCCGAGAATGGCCAAGAACCTCACGCACTACCCGCTCACCGTGGTCTCCTACGCCCACGGCGACGAGTTGGTCGTGGTCGTGGAGGCCATCGCCGCGTCGATCCCGTACCTGCCCGACGATATCGGGGAGGCCGTGACGGCGATCCTGCGGCGGCTGCCCGACGCCACGGATCTGCGCATCGACGACCTGGACGTGCTCTCCGAGGCGGCGCGCGCGCGGGTCCGCCGGTTCGAGACCACACCCGAGGCAACTGATTCCGAACGCGGCGCGACGATCATCGAACTGTTCGAGCGTCAGGCCGCCCGCACCCCGGACCTGACCGCGATCAGCACCGAGACCGATTGCCTCACCTATCGCGAAGTGTCCGAGCGGGCCAGGGGTTTGGCGCGCGAGCTCGGCGCGCGCGGCATCGGCCCCGAGGATGTCGTCGCCCTCCGCCTGCCGCGTGACGAGCGGGTGGTCATCGCGGTGCTCGCGGTGCTGGCGGTGGGCGCGGCCTATGTGCCCCTCGACCTCGCCCTGCCACCGGCGCGCGTCGAATCGATTCTGCGGCAGGCGAATCCGAGGCTCGTACTGGTGAGTGACGGGCGCGATGGCGATCTCGATCCCGAGACCGTCCTCGACCTCGACACCTTCGACCTCGTAGGGCATGCCACCGCCGAAATCGATTCGGCCCCGGTCGATCCGGCGCAGGCCGCCTACATCATCTTCACCTCGGGTTCGACCGGTGAGCCCAAGGGCGTGGTGAACTCGCACGCGGCCGTCGTGTCCTATTTCGCCGACCACCGGGCCCGGGTGTACCGGCCCGCGACGGCCCGGCTCGGTCGTCGGCTGCGTATCGCGCACGCCTGGTCGATGAGTTTCGACGCCTCCTGGCAGCCGATGGTCGGCCTGCTCGACGGACACGCCGTCCACCTGTTCGACGAGGCGGCCATGCGCGACGCCCGGCACCTGGTCGAGGGACTGCGACGGCACGCGATCGACATGATCGACACCACGCCGTCGATGTTTCGGCAGTTGGCCGCCGCGGGACTGCTCGACCGGCCGCCTGCGGTGCTGGCGCTGGGCGGCGAGGCCATCGACACCCAGCTGTGGGCGCGGCTGCGCGCGTTGCGCGATGTCGCGGTGCACAACTGCTACGGCCCGACCGAGACCACGGTCGAGGCGGTGGTCGCCGATGTGACCGCGCCGGGGGAAGGGCCTGCGACGCCGACCATCGGCGGACCGACCGCGGGAACCTCCGCCTACGTGCTGGACTCGCGGCTGCGTCCGGTCACCGTCGGGGTGACCGGCGAACTGTATCTCGCGGGTCCGCAGCTGGCGCGCGGCTATGTCGGCCGTCCCGGGCATACGGCGGGACGATTCGTCGCCGACCCCTTCGGCGGCGGGCGCATGTACCGCACCGGCGACCTGGTGCGCCGACTACCCGGCGGCACCCTCGGCTACCTCGGCCGGGCCGACGACCAGGTGAAGATCCGCGGCTACCGTATCGAGATCGGCGAGGTCGAGACCGCGCTGCGGACCCTGCCCGGTATCGCCGCCGCCGCCGCGACCGTGGTGCGGCGCGGTGACGCGGTGACCCTGGTCGGATTCGTGGTGTGCGCGCCCGGCCGCGCCGCCGATCCGGTCGCGCTGCGGGCCGCGCTCGCCGAACGCCTGCCCGCGTACATGATTCCGGCCCGGCTGACCGTGCTCGCGGCGCTCCCGGTGAACGCCAACGGCAAACTCGACGTGCGCGAATTGGCCGCGCTGGCCGAGAGCGCGCCGGCGGGCGACGCCCGCCACGGATCGGCCGAACCCGCGACCGAGACCGAACGCGCGCTCACCGAGATCCTCACCGAGGTGTTCGACGGCCGCGCACCGGGTGTCACCGACGACTTCTTCGCCCTCGGCATGGACAGCATCGTCGCGATATCGCTGGTGAACAAGGCGCGGCGGCGCGGCATCGGCGTCGATGCGCGAATGGTGGTCGCGGCGCCGACGATTCGCGATCTCGCCGCCGCGCTCGACGCGCGGGCGCGTGAGTCCGCCGCGCGGGCGGCCGACGGCGCGGATTACGGACCGGTGCCGCCGCTGCCCATCGTGTCCTGGATGTACCGGCAGCCCAACTACCGCCGCCTGGCCCAGTACGTGCTGCTGGCCCTGCCCGACGCCATCTCGGGCGCGGATCTGGAAGCGGTCCTGCAAGCCGTGCTCGACGGGCACGCCACCCTGCGCTCCCGACTGGAGGAGACCGTGGACGGCCCGCGGCTGGTCACCCGGGAACCGGGCCGCGTGCGCGCCGCCGATGTGCTCGGCGTGCGCGAATTCACCGGTAAGGCAAAGAAATTGGGCGCGATGGTGAGCGCGGTGAGCCGTGCCGCGATCGACGGACTCGACCCGGCCGCGGGCGATATGGTGCGCGCGGTGTGGTTGCGCGGCGCACCCGGTGGCGACCTGCTCTTCCTCGCCGTGCACCACCTCGCGGTCGACGTGGTGTCCTGGGGCATTCTCATGGCCGACATGGCCGCGGCCTGGGAGCAGGTGGTCGCTGGTGCGGTGCCGAAGACGATCACCGAACCGACCTCCTACCGGCAGTGGTGTCGGCTGGTGTGGCAGCGCGCCGAGGACCCGGCCGTGCGCGCGCGACGTGACTACTGGCTCGCCCAGGTCGCCGGTCGGGACCCTGCGGTGGGCGCTCGCGAACCGGGTGTCGCCGATACCTGGGGCACGCTGCGGCTTACCTCGACCGAGATGTCGGCGGCCACCACCGCCCGCGTTCTCGGCGCGACGCGCAGGGCCGAGGGTGTCCGGGAATTCCTATTGGCCGCGTTGACGATGACGCTGGCCTCGTGGCGGCGCGAGCGCGGCCAGGACGCCGACGGCGGCGCGCTGATCGGGTTGGAGAGCCACGGCCGGGCCGACGCCGTCGTCGGGGCCGATAGCTCCGGCACGGTCGGCTGGTTCTCCACGACCTATCCGGTGCGGCTCGGCGCGGGTGCGTACGCCGTCGACGTGGACTCGGCCCGCGCGGATCCGGCGCGGGCGCGCGAACTGCTGGATTCTGTCGTCACCCATCTGGGTTCGGTGCCGGGACAGGGTCTCGACTTCGGCCTGCTGCGTTCGGTGCTCGGCGACGCCGAACTGGTGGCGGCGCGGGAACCACAGGTCGAGTTCAACTACCTCGGCCGGGTCGATCTCGGCGGGCGCGGCGAGCGGGCCTGGTCGATGGTGACCGATCCGGCGATCGCCGCCGCGCTGCCGGTCGCGCCGGAGCCGGATCTGCCGCTGCGGTACGCGCTCGGCCTGATCGCGGCGGTGCACGCGGGGCAGGACGGTCCGCGCTTGGCGATCACCTGGCGATGGAGCGCCGCGTTGTTCACCGCCGACGAGATCGATCGACTGGCCGAACTCTGGGACGGTGCCGTCGAGGCGCTGGCGGCGGCTACCGCAGTTAGTTCAGCCAGATAGTTATGGTAGCCTTACCTAATCTTGACCTTGATATCCGTTCGGACGGAAATCGGTTGCGATGCGACATGTATCGAACGGTTCGCGGAATGGCTTCCGCCGGAGTGCTCGGCGGGAGTTTCGAAAGTGGGTAACACAATGCAGCACAAACCGGGATGGATAAGGAAGTTTCACAAACCGGATTCGCCCGAGCGGCTGCCGCTGTTGATCTTTCCGCACGCGGGTGCGGGCGCCTCCGCGTATCGCGCGCTGTCGAAAGCGTCGAGTGCGCACTACGACGTCATCGTCTTCCAGTATCCCGGCCGCCAAGACCGCGCGGGCGAACCGGCGTTGACCTCACTCCAGGACATCGCGACGGGCGCGTTCGCGGAATTCCGTATGTCCGGGTACAACCGCGACGTGCCGATCGTCGCGTTCGGGCACAGCATGGGCGCGCTGGTCTCCTTCGAATTCGTCCGGCTCGCCCTCGCCGCGGGCGTCGACGTCCGTCAGCTCACCGTGTCGGCCGCGGTCGCGCCGTCGCGCGCGGAATACCGCGAGCCCACACCGGAAGACGACGACGAACTCCTCGACCACCTCGTCATGCTCGAGGGAATCGATTCCGACGTGCTGGCCAGCCGGGAGATCATGCGGCTGGCACTGCCCGCCATCAAGGCCGACCACAAGGCGTCCGAGGCATACCGGTGTCCCGAGACGGTGCGGGTCGCCACCCGCGTCCACGCGATCGGCGGCGACCGCGACCCGATCGTGTCGATGGCCGATCTGCAAGGCTGGCGCCGCCACGGCGACGACGTCGAGATCACCATGTTCGAGGGCGGACATTTCTATCTGAACAATCACGTCGACGCCGTCGCGGAATTACTCGCCGAACAGGCTGATCCGACGGTATGAGACACGAGGACTCAGCGGTGACATCAGCTACGGCGCGCGACGTCGATCACATCGTCATATCAGGAATGGCCGTCGAGGCACCGGGCGGAGTCGACAGTCCGGGGTCGTTCTGGGCCGCACTCGAATCGGAACGCGAATTGATCGGGCCGTTTCCTCGCGACCGCGGCTGGTCGATCGAGGAATTGCTGTCGCTCGGCGAACTCGACGGCTGGAGTCCCGTGCGCGACGCGGGCGGATTCCTCGGCGACGCGGCCGAATTCGATCCGGCGTTCTTCGGAATCGGACGGCGCGAAGCGCTCGCCACCGATCCGCAACAGCGGGTCGCGCTGCGTGTCGCGTGGCGCGCGCTCGAGAACGCCGGACTGAATCCCGGTGCGCTCGGCGATGACGACGCCGGATGCTTCATCGGATGCTCGCCGATGGAATACGGGCCGCCTGCCTCGGAAGTCAACGAGTACACCGGGGTTCGGACCATCGGCTACGGATTGCTCGGCGTCGCGGGCCGGATCTCGCATTCACTCGGGCTCACCGGCCCCTCCATGACCGTCGACGCCGCCTGCGCCTCCTCGCTGACCGCTCTGCATCTGGCCGCCGCCGCCGTGCGCGACGGCGACTGCGAATGGGCGCTGGCGGGCGCGGTGTGCGTGATGGGCTCGCCGGCGGCCTTCTACGAATTCTCCAAGCACAACGCGCTGTCCACCGACGGCCACTGCCGCTCCTACTCCGACGACGCCACCGGCACGCTGTGGGGCGAGGGCGCGGGCATCGTCATCGTCGAACGCGAATCGCGGGCCCGCCGACTCGGTCACCGCGTCCACGGCAGGCTGCTTGCCTCCGAGCACAACCACAACGGCAAGGGCAAACCGATCCTGGTGCCGCGCGCCGACGCCCAGGAACGGCTGATCCGCAAGACCCTCGCCAAATCCGGCATCGACGCGGCCGACGTCGGCATGATCGAGGGGCACGGCACCGCGACCCGGGCGGGCGATCCGGTGGAACTGCTCGCCTTGCAGAACACCTACGGTGTCGCCGGATCGAATCCGCTGCTCGGTTCGGTGAAGTCCAACGCCGGTCACGCGCAGGCCGCCGCGGGCATGCTCGGCCTGGTCAAACTGCTGCTCGCGGGCCGATACGGACAGATCCCGGCCACGCTGTTCGCCGACATCCCGACCACCCGGGTGGACTGGGACCGGTCGAATCTGCGTCTGGCCACGAAACTTCAGCCGTGGGAACCGAAGGACGGCATGCGCTACGGCGCGGTCTCCTCGTTCGGGGCGGGGGGATCCAACGCGCACGCGATCATCGCGATGCCCGTTCGTGAGGAGTACGACGATTTCTAGCTATCGACTACCCGACGGATCGATTCCGGTCCTGCTGTCGGCGGACAATCCGGGCACGCTGCGCGAAGAGGCGGCGGCCATCCTCTCCTACGTCCGGGATCGCCCGACGCTGGCCCCGGAACGGGTGGCGGACATGCTGTTCCGCACCCGGGTCGCGCGTCGGTACCGCGCCCTGCTCGCGGTCACCGACCGCGCCGAACTCGACGCGGCGCTGGCCGCGGTGCGCGACGGCCTCGATCACCCCGCGGTGACCGCCACCGGGTCCGAACCCGCCGGTTCGCGCACGGTCGCCTACGTGCTGCCGGGTCAGGGGGCACAGCGGCCCGGAATGGGCAGGCTGTTCTACGACCGCGTCGACGCCTTCCGCGCCGAGGTCGACCGGTGCGACGACATATTCCGGGACCTGTTCGGCGAGTCGCCATTGCCATACCTGCTCGACGCCGAGGATATCGCCGCCGCACCCGAGAATGCCGCGACCGTCCAAGCCGCGCTGTTCACGCAGATGGCGGGCCTCGGCGCGATGTGGCGCGCGGTGGGCGTCGAACCCGCCGTCACGGTCGGGCACAGTCAGGGCGAGATCGCCGCGGCCTACCTGTCGGGCGCCATGAGCCTGGCCGACGCCATCGTCGTGGTCGGTACCAGGGCGCGCGCGGTCGACAAGATCTCCTCCGATCGCTACGCCATGGCCGTGCTGGCCGCCGACCGCGACGAATGCGAGGACGTGCTGGCTCGCCAGTCCGGGTGGGCGCAGGTCTCGGTGCTGAATTCGCCGCGCATGGTCGGCATTTCCGGCGACCGCGCGACCGTGCGGAACGTCGTGGACGTGCTGACCGAGCGCGGCCGTTTCGCCCGGGTGATTCGGGTCGGGTATCCGGCGCACACCGTTCTGCTCAACGAATTCCGCGACCTCATCCACGACGCGCTGCGTGGCCGCCTCGAGAGCCCGCGCTTCCTCGAATCCGGGATCGCCTGCGTCGGTGCGACACTCGGTGACGCCATCACTCCTGACCTGCCGGTCGAGGAGTACTGGTTCTGGAATCTGCGAAATCCGGTTCGCTTCGACCGCGCCATCGCGACCACGCTGGCGCGCGAGGTCGACACCTTCGTCGAACTGGCCGAACATCCGACGCTGCACCTGGCCGTGGCGCAGAGCATCGCCGAATACGCCGCCGACCGCGCGGTCACGGTGCGCGGCACCTCGAGCCGCACGGCCACCGATCTCACCGAGTTCACCCGCAATCTCGCGGCGCTGGCCGTCGACGATCTGGACTACCGCTGGGAAAGCCTGCGGGTGGACACCGGCGCGCCGGTGTGGCCGCCGCTGCCGGACTTCCCGAACGCGCGGATGAACGAGACGACATTGTGGCTGCCGCACGACCTCTCGCGGCGGGTGCGCGCGACCGCGCCGACCGAACCGGTCGCGCCCGCCGAAAACCTGCCGAAACCCCAACTGCTGGTAGAGGACTGGGTTCGGCTCGGGCGGCGTTCCCTGTCCGCTCCGCGCACGGTCGGCATCGTCGACCACACCGGTCGCGGCGTCGAACTCGCCGCCGCACTTATCGACTACGCGACGGGTCAGGGCCTCGGCTGGCGGGCGCTGGATATCGAAGCGGGCAGCGGCGACGGCGATATCGACGCCGTGCTGGTCCTGCTGCCCGAATTCCCGGATACGGACGCCGCCGCCAGTGTGGCCGAGGTCGCGGAATTCCTCGGCGGCAGGCGCTGGTGGACCGAACCGACCGCCGGGGTGAGCGAATACTGGCTGCTGACCGTCGGCGGCGAGGCCGTGCTCGCCGCCGACGCGCCGCCGCATCCGGTGCCCGCCGCGGTGAGCGCCGGATTCCGTTCGGCGAGCGCGGAATATCCGAGTGTCGCGTTCCGGCGCCTTGATCTCGCGCCGGACCAGGCGACCGCGCGGGCCGCGGCGTCGATCGTGACCGCACTGCACACGGCCGACGAGCCGGAACTCGCGCTGCGCGACGGCAATCTGTACGCCAAGCGCCTGGTCGAGGCCGATCGCGCGGCGCTGCTGCGCGGGCCGGTCACCGGACGCGAGGTGTTGATCACCGGCGGCACCGGCAGGCTCGGACTCGAGTTCGCCGAACACGCGGTGCGGTCGGGCGCGCGGCGGGTCACGCTGGTGAGTCGGTCGGGGGAAACCGCGGCGACCGCCGCCAGGCTGCGCGCACTGCGCGGTCTCGGCGCCGCCGAGATCGCCGTGGCCGCCTGTGATATCGCCGACCGCGCCGCCGTCGCCGAGCTGGCCCGGACGCTGAGCGGACGGCCGGTGGATCTGGTGATCCACGCCGCGGCCGACAATTCCGACATCGGCGGACTCGGACTCACCGGGATCACCCACGCGCGGGTCGAGCGGGCGATGTCGGGGAAAGTGGTCGGCATCTGCGCGCTGCTTGACGCGCTGATCACGACTCCCGACTGCGATGTCGTGCTGTGCTCGTCGCTGGCGGCCACACTCGGCGGTCGCGGCACGGTCGTCTACGCCGCGGCCAACCGGATGGTCGACGCCCTCGCGGCCCGCCGCCGCGCCGAGGGCGCGCGGTGGGTGTCCGTGCAGTGGGGCCAGTGGTCGGTCTTCGAGGGCGCGGGCGATGCCGATATCGCCGCACTGGCCGAGGTCGGCTATCTCCCGATGGCCGCCGCCGACGCCATCGCGCTCGGTCTGGGCGGTCTGCGCGGCAATGCCGTCGTCGCCGCCTTCGACTGGGAGCGCGGACGCGCGGTACTCGGCGCGTTCGGCTACGGCCCCGTGCTGTCGGCACTGGAGGTTCCGGTCGCGGTCCCGGGGGCCGCCGCCACGCCGGTGATCGCCGCCGACGCGGCGGGCGCGCTCGACGTGCCGAGTCGCCTGACCCGGCTGCTCGCCGAGATCATCGGCGCCGACGACCTGTCCACCATCGACGGCGCCAGGTCGCTGGTCGCCCTCGGACTGGACTCCCTTCAGGCCCTGGAACTGCGCAGGCGCGTCAAGGGCGCATTCGGCGCCGATGTGCCGGTGGCTGATCTGATCGGCGGCGCGTCCCTCGACGATGTCATCCGGCTCGTCGGTGCCGAATCCGGCGTCGCCGCGCCGACGACCGGTGCGGCCGTGGTCCCGATTCGCGTCGCGCCAACGGTGACGACGCCGCCCCCGGGCGCGACCGCCACCGTCGAGGATCGGGTGGCGCGGGCGAAAGAGGCCGCCCAGCAAGCGGTTCCGGCCGATTTCGACGGCGACCGGTTCCGTTCCGCACGCGCGGACCTGGATCTGTTCGGTATGCGCGCCATGCTGGCCGCGCTGCGACCGTACCTGTCCGACAACGAGTTTCGCGGCGTGGACGAGATCGCGACGCGGATGGGGTTCGCGCCGCGGCACCGCTGGCTGCTGCGGCAGTGGTTGCGGGCGCTTGCCGAGGTCGGCAGTGTCGAAGGCGATGTCGACACCGGGTACCGCTACCTGCGACCGGTGCCGGACCCGATCCGCGCCGATCTGTTCGAAGTATGCGCCGACCTTGGGTATCCGCCTCCGCTCGCGACCTTCTTGCGAACCTGCGACGACCACCTGACCGCGTTGGCGCGCGACACCGTGCGGGTGCAGGAACTGCTGTTCCCCGATGGCGACATGACCACCGCCGAGGCCGCCTACCGCGACAATCTGAGCAGCCGCTACCTGAATCTGGCGGCGGGCCGCGCGGTCGCCGACCTGGTCCGTATCCTCACCGAGGACCGCTCGCCGGTCCGGGTGCTGGAACTTGGCGCCGGCATCGGCGGCACCACCGACGACGTGACCGCGGCACTGGCCGGGCTCGCGGTGGAGTACCACTTCACCGACGTGTCCGCCTTCTTCCTCGACGCCGCCAGACGCCGTTTCGCGCACTACCCGTGGATGCGCTACGGCCTGGTCGACATGAACGAGGATCTGGGCGAGCAACTGCCCTTCGACATCGTGATCGCCGCGAACGTGCTGCACAACGCCTACGACATCGGCGTGACGCTGCGGCGACTGCGCGAGCTGCTGAATCCGGGCGGTGCCGTGGTGGTGATCGAGACCTGCCACGCGCACTGCGAACAGCTGACCTCGGTGCACTTCCTGATGTCCCCGCGCGCGGATCGGCCGCACGCCGGACTGACCGATGTGCGCGCGGGTACCGACCGGATCTTCCTGACCGAACGGGAATGGCGGCGGGAACTGATCGCGGCCGGGCTGACCCCCGAGGTCGTGCTGCCCACGGCCGAGCATCCGGTCGCCGGGCTCGACCAGCGGGTTTTCCTCGCGGTGCGCGACCGCTAGTAGACGGATATGGCTGAGCAGGCAGGGAAAGAGGACGCGATGCAGTCGGCGCGGCGGCCGGACCACGGCGACATCACCAGGGACGAGATAAGGGCGGCGGTGGCGGCCCAACTCGGCATCGAGGCGGGCGCGGTCGCCGATGACGACGACCTGATCCAGGTCGGACTCGACTCCATCCGCACCATGAGACTGGCGGGTGGTTGGCGCAAGCGCGGCGTCGACATCGACTTCGCCCGGCTGGCGGCCGAACCGTCGGTGGCGGCGTGGCATCGTCTGCTCGGCGCCGGGCAGACCGCGCCGTCCGCCGAACCCGCCCCAGCCGCCGCGGATGCCGAAGCGGCCGAACCCTTTCCGCTGGCCCCCATGCAGCACGCCTACTGGATCGGTCGCTCCGACGAACAGGAACTCGGCGGGGTCGCGGCCCATCTCTACGTCGAATTCGACGGCGGCCACGTCGATCCCGCGCGTCTGGAACGCGCCGTCGCGGAGCTGGTCGCGGCTCATCCCATGCTGCGCACCCGATTCCTGCCCGATGGCACCCAGCAGACGATGCCCGCCCCCGGTGCGCCCGTCTTCGCCGTGGTCGACCTGCGCGGACATCTGCCGGAGGCCGCCGACGCCGTACTGGCCGATCTGCGCGAGGCCAAAACCCACCAGCGTCTCGACATCGAGCACGGCCGGGTCATCGACATCACGCTGACCCTGCGCGCGGCGGGCCGCACCCGCCTGCACCTCGACATCGACATGCTGGCGGGCGACGCCATGAGCTACCGCGTGCTGATCTCCGAACTCGCCGATCTGTACCACGGCGCGACGGTGACCGCCCCCGGCTACACCTATCGCGCCTACCGGACCGGACGCCGCGCCGACACCGCCGCCCGCGACCGTGACCGGCAATGGTGGCAGCGACGGCTGCCGGAACTGCCGGGCGCACCGGAACTTCCGACGGTCCCAGCGGGCGAGCGCGGCGCCCCGCATCGCACCGTGCGCTACGACCATTGGCTCGCGCCGCGGGCCAAGCGGCGGCTGCTCGCGGCCGCCCACGAACGCGGTATCACCCCGGCGATGGCGTTGGCGGCGGTCTTCGCCGAGACCGTCGGCGGCTGGTCGGCGCGGAGCCGCTTCCTGCTCAATGTCCCGCTGTTCCACCGCGAGCCGGTGCACCCCGACATCGACCGGGTGATAGGCGATTTCACCTCCTCGATCATGCTGGCGGTCGATGTCACCGAGAACGTGTCGGTCGCCGACCGGGCTCGCGCGCTGCAACGCGGAATGCACGAAAGCGGCGCGCACACGGCGTATTACGGACTCGAGGTGCTGCGTGACCTCGGACGGCACCGGGGCGAGCCGGTGCTGGCCCCGGTCGTGTACACCAGTGCGCTGAATCTCGGCGAGCTGTTCGCCGAGCGGGTCACCGAGACCTTCGGCGATCCGGTGTGGATCATCTCCCAGGGGCCGCAGGTTCTACTCGACGCGCAGGTCACCGAGGTGCGCGGCGGCCTGCTGCTCAACTGGGACGTGCGCGAATCCGCCTTCCCGCCGGGCATGGTCGACGCCATGTTCGCCCGCTACACCCGGGCGGTCGATCACCTGGCCGAGGGGGAGGCGGGCTGGAACGCCGAGGCGGCGGTGCGGCTGCCGATCGCCCAGGCCGAGGTGCGCGCCGCCGTCAACGCCACCGACGGACCCGTCAGCGGCCGGTGCCTACACCAGGGCCTGTTCGAGCACGCCGCGGCCGATCCCGACGCACCGGCGGTGGTGTGGGGCCTCGGCGCGGACGAAGGTCGATGGAGCTACGGCGAACTCGCCGCGTCGGCGCTGGCCGTCGCGGGCGCGCTTTACCATGCGGGGGTGCGGCCCGGCGACGCCGTCGCCATTCAGTTGCCCAAGGGACCCGATCAGATCCTGGCGACCCTCGGCGTCCTCGCCGCGGGCGCGACCTACGTGCCCATCGGATTCGACCAGCCGGTCGGGCGGCGCGCCGAAATCCTGCGCACCGGGGCCATCGTGGCCGCGCTGACGCCGGCGGAGGCGGATCTCGGCGCGCCGATACCGTGCCTGTCCATCGAGGCCGCGAGCGCCCACCCGGAGCCGCTCGCGGCCCCGGTCTTCCCGGATACCGGCGCGATCGCCTACGTGATCTTCACCTCCGGCTCGACGGGTGTGCCCAAGGGCGTCGACGTGCCGCACCGCGGCGCGATGAACACCATCGACGCGGTGAACGACTGGTTCGAGGTCGGTGCGGCCGACCGGGTGCTCGCGCTGTCGGCGCTGGAATTCGACGCCTCCGTCTACGACATGTTCGGCATGTTCTCGGTGGGCGGGTCGGTGGTCGCGGTCGATCCCGACCAGCGCGCGGAGGCCACCACCTGGGTGGAACTGCTGCGGCGGCACCGGGTGACGATCCTGAACTGTGTGCCGAGCATGCTCGACATGATCCTGGAGATCGGCGGCGACAGGTTCGGCGATTCGCTGCGCGCGGTCACCCTCGGCGGTGACTGGGTCGGCGCGGATCTGGCGCGGCGGCTGGCGGCCCAGGTGCCGGGCTGCCGTTTCGCCGGATTGGGCGGCGCGACCGAGACCTCCATTCACCACACCATCTGCGAGGTCGTGGGCGAACCGCCCGCACACTGGGCGACCGTGCCGTTCGGCGCGCCGCTGCGCAACGTGCGCTGCCGGGTGGTCTCGCCCGCGGGCCGCGACTGCCCCGACTGGGTGCCCGGCGAATTGTGGGTGGGCGGTGCGAATGTCGCGGCGGGCTACCGCAACGACCCCGAGCGCACCGCCGAACGATTCGTGGAATTCGAGGGCATCCGCTGGTACCGGACCGGCGATATGGCCCGCTACTGGCCCGACGGCACCATCGAATTCCTCGGCCGTGCCGACCACCAGGTCCAGATCCGGGGCTACCGCGTCGAATTGGGTGAGGTGGAGAGCGCCCTGCGCGCCGTCCCCGGCGTGCGCGACGCCGTCGCGGCGGTCGTCGGCGCCGGCGCGCTCAAACTGGTCGCCGCGGTGGCGGGAACGCGCGAGGAGATCGGCGACATCACCGCCGCCGTCGCGGACCTGTTGCCCGGCTACATGATTCCCACCCGGATCGAATACCTGGAGCGGATGCCGTTGACCCCCAACGGCAAACTCGACCGGCGGGCGGTGGCGGCGCTGCTCGAACCCGACGCGGCCGATATCGACGACGGCGCGCCCCGCGACGACCTCGAGGCCGCGCTGGTCGATATCGTCGCGGGCGTGCTCGGCGCGGACGCGGTCGGCGTGCACGACGACTTCTTCGGTCTCGGCGGCGACTCGGTGCTCGCGACCACCTTCGTCGCCCGTGTCCGCGAATGGCTCGAGGTCGATCACGCCCTGGTCGCCGACGTCTTCGCCGCCCGGAATGTGGCTGGGCTGGCCGAGCGGCTCGCCGCGCGCGAGGCCGATCGCGGCACACCGGATCGGCTCGCCGCGGTCGCGCGGGTCTACCTGGAGGTCGCGGCCATGACCGACGAGGAGGTCATGGCGCAGGCGTCCCGATGATGATGCTGCCGACGCTGCACTCCTCGAGTTCGTCGACGCCGGCGGCGGTTACGAAGGCGGCGGTGTCGACGAAACCCTGTGCGCAGACGCCGAGCCCCATCGCCGTCGCGACCAGGTACATCGTCTGCGTGAGCACGCCGACGTGTTTGAGGATGACCGCGTAGGAGACCTGTTCATAGGTCCACATCACCCGTCCCGAGCGTGCGCTCACGACGACGAGGGCCTGCGGTTCGGCCCCGCCCACCAGGGTGGCCGTGGTCGACTTCACCAGCTTGGCGACCCCGGGACTGTCGGCCGCGGCCACCGGACGCAGCACGTGCTCGTGCGAGTCGTAGTGGTACATGCCCGCGGCGATTCCGGCGACGTTGCGGATCACCGGATACAGCTCGAGCTCGTAGACGCCGCCACCGCTGGGATAGGGCTTGGACACCAGTTCCTCGCCCTCGACCTCGGAGCGGACGCCGCGGCTGCGGGCCGTCCGGTAGAGCAGTTCGCCGAGTTGCGCCACCGTCATGGGCGCGGCGTCGTCGAAGGCGCGGGTGGACACCCGATCCTCGAGTACCGCGGTCAGACTCGGGTCGCCGGTGCGCAGCGCGCCCAGATCGGGCCTCGGCAGCGCGATCGGCTCGCCCGGATAGGCGGGTTTGCGCGCGGGCGGTTGCGGGAATCGCCCCTTCGCCCATTTGGTCGGGCCGAAATGCTCCCAGGTGACAATTCGTTCGCCCAGCGTGCTGCGCCGGTGGAACCACAGATCCGGTGCGCTCCAACTGCGCGTGGTGAAGGCGCTGTCCTCGGCGGCCGGATCGGCGACGAGGAAGCCGAGCCGGAACAGGTCGTCGGCGAAGTGCGCGCGGACCGCCTCGGGCAGTCCGGTCTCGGCGGCATCGGGACCGTCGAGCAGTGCGAGCAGCCGCGCGTCGTGAATGTCGATGTCGCACCAGGACAGCGGATGCTCGAGTACGAATCCGTCCCGTTCACGGTGCAGCACCGCGAATTTCGACAGGGTCGCCGAATCGGGCCGCGCGCCGTCGGGCCGGGCGCGGGGTCGGCCGAAGGGCGCGACGGTGTAGAGGTCGCGATCGTCCGCGCGCACCGTCACCGCCAGCCACCCCGCGGTGGCGAGCCGCCCCATCAGCGCGGTGACATCCTCGCCGCCCGCCGCGGCGGTCAGTTCGGCGATGGTGGCGGGTCCGCGGTTGAGGGTCTTGAGCGCGAGCAGACCGCCCTTGCTCAGTCCGGTCAACTTCTGATTGTCGGGCGGATCGAGCAGGACCGCGCCGGCGGGCGTGGTGACACAGGTCACCCCGGTGCGCAGGGCGAGACGGGTCGGGTCGGAACCGGTGAGTGTGGGCACGGCGCGTCGACTCCTACTCGGCGACCGAGACCAGCGCCGGGTTCAGCTTGTCGAGGATGTAGGGCACCGACAGCGCGGTCGGCTGGTTGACCGCCGTGATCTCGAGTGTGGTCAGGAACACCACCGCGTTCTTCTTCACCGCGGGCAGTTCGGCGTACCCGGGCAGCCTGCGGTACTTCTCGTCGAAGCCGGGGGAGTATCCCGCCAGCAGCAGGTCGGCGGTGACCTCGTCGATGCGTTCGGTGGACAGCGCCAGGCGGCCGCCGGTGGAGGGCTGGTCCACGAGGTTCCTCGGAATGCCCATGCCGAGTTCGGCGAATACCCGGGCGGACCCGTCCTCGGGGTCGGTGAGCACCATCAGCTGCGACGGGCTGCCGAGCCAGGTACTGGCGAAGGTCTTGCCCTTCAGGCCGGGATTGGCCGCGACGATGCCCGAGACCTTGTCCTCGACACCGGAGATCACCTTGGCGGCGGCGTCCTGTTTGCCGAGGATCTTGCCGAGCGTGGTGACCTGGTCCTGCCATCTGCTGACGGCGTCCTTGGACAGGCCGGGCACGGTGGGGGCGACGCGGGAGAGGTCGTCGTAGGTTTTCTGGTCGGCGATGAACGGATCGACCAGGATCAGGTCGGGTTCCAGCGCGGCGACCTGTTCGGCGACATCGGCGATACTGCTGATCGACTTGGACGAACCGAGTTTGTCCGGTTGCCACGGCGGGGTCGCGTTGGACGCGATGGCGACATTGTCGATGTAGCCGACCGGGATGGCGTCCAGCGACAGCGCGGTGTCGAGCCACTGGTTGCCGAGGGTGACGATGCGCCTCGGAATGCCATTGACCTCGGTCTCGCCCCGGGCGTGGGTGATGGTGATCGACTCGCCGCCGGAACCGCCGCCCTCGGAGCCTGATCCGCAGCCCGCGAGACCGAGCGCGAGCCCGCTCGCCACCGTCGCGACCGCCGCGCGCAGCAGTCTCCGTCGGGTTCCGACAAAGGCATCCATGTGACCCTCCTACTCCAAAGTCAGCCAAGGCTAACCTATCCAACCTTCGCCGGGGAGTGCGAGTCGCTTGACTTGTTAATTAGATCGGCTAACTATATGGTTTGCCGGGGAAGTTCGTTCCGCGCCGTATTGCGAGGGGATGCCGTGACCGATCCGTCCACCGATCTCGACCTGGGTGACGTCCGCACGATCCAGCGCCGTCTGAAATACGACCGGGACCATCCGCAGTACAAGTGGATCGTCCTCACCAACACCACGCTCGGCGTGCTGCTCACCGCGATCAACTCCTCCATCCTGCTGATCTCGCTGCCCGCCATCTTCCGCGGTGTCGGCCTGAACCCACTGGATTCGGGCAATGTCGGTTACCTGCTGTGGATGCTCATGGGCTACCTGCTCGCCACCGCGGTGCTCGTCGTCATGTTCGGGCGACTCGGCGACATCTTCGGGCGCGTGCGGATATACAACCTCGGCTTCGCCGTCTTCGCCCTCTGCGCGGTCGCGCTGTCCTTCGATCCCGCCCACGGCACCGCGGGCGCGCTGTGGATCATCGTCTGGCGCGTGGTCCAAGGCGTCGGCGGCGCCATGCTCACCGCGAACTCCTCGGCCATACTCACCGACGCATTTCCCGCCAACCAGCGCGGCACCGCGCTCGGTATCAACATGGTCGCCGCGGTCGCGGGATCGTTCCTCGGCCTGCTCATCGGCGGCGTGCTCTCCGAATGGGATTGGCGCGCGGTGTTCTGGGTCAGCGTCCCGATCGGCGTACTCGGCGCGATCTGGTCCTACCGTTCGCTGCACGAGGTCGGGGTGCGCACCGCGGGACGGCTGGACTGGGCGGGCACCATCACCTTCGGACTCGGCCTCACCGCCCTGCTCACCGGCATCACCTACGGCATCCAGCCTTACGGTGGTCACGCCACCGGCTGGGCCAGCCCCTTCGTGCTCGGCTCGGTGATCGGCGGACTCGCCCTGCTCGCGGTGTTCTGCGCGGTCGAGACCCGGGTGCCCGAACCGATGTTCAACCTGTCGCTGTTCCGTATCCGCGCCTTCGGGTTCGGCAACTTCGCCAACCTCATGGCCTCCATCGGCCGCGGCGGCATGCAGTTCATGCTCATCATCTGGTTGCAGGGCATCTGGCTGCCGCTGCACGGTTACGAATTCGAATCGACCCCGCTGTGGGCGGGCATCTACATGCTTCCGCTGACCGTCGGATTCCTCGCCGCCGGACCGCTGTCGGGCTGGCTGTCCGACCGCTACGGTCCGCGTCCGTTCACCACCGGCGGCGCGCTGATCACCGGGGCCACCTTCATCGCGTTGCTGCTCATCCCGGTCGACTTCGACTACCCGGTGTTCGCGCTGATCATGCTGATCAACGGACTCGGCAGCGGACTGTTCTTCTCGCCCAACACCGCGGCGATCATGTCGAGCGTGCCCGCCTCCGAACGCGGCGCCGCCTCCGGCATGCGCGGCACCCTGTTCAACGGCGGCAACGCGCTGTCGATGGGAATCTTCTTCTCGCTCATGGTCGTCGGCCTCGCCGCGACCCTGCCGAGTGCGCTCGACACCGGACTGCGCGCACAGGGCGTCTCGGCGGGCGCGGCGGCGGATATGGCGGCCATGCCGCCGGTTGCCAGCCTGTTCGCGGCCTTCCTCGGCTTCAACCCGATTCAGGAATTGCTCGGCCCGAGCGGCGAATTGGACCGGCCCGGCGTGCACGCCGACGTGCTGACCGGTCAGGAGTTCTTCCCGAACCTGCTCACCGGCCCCTTCCACAGCGGTCTGGTGGTGGTCTTCGTCTCGGCGGCGCTGATGATGCTGCTGGCGGCACTGGCGTCCTGGTTCAGCGGTGCGGGCCACATCCCCGACGAGGAAGAGGAACTGACCCGCGCCGACGCCCTCGTCCACGAGCCGGAGGCCCCGGTCGCCGTACGCTGAGCGTCGGACCTCGCGCTCGGCTCGCGGGCGCGTCACCCGCGAGCCGAGCGCCATAGGAGCCGCCCCGCGCGAGTACGGCGCCGTTCCCGGTCCGGTCCTATCGCGCGGCCGCCGCGAGCGCCTGCCTCAGCTTCGCCAGCAGATAGACCGCCGAGAGCGCGGTGGGCCGCTCGACCGCCGCGACCTCCTCGGCGGTCAGGAACACCACCGAATTCCGTACGGCCGCGGGCAGTTCGGCGTATCCGGGCAGTCGCCGGTACGTCTCGTCCAATCCGGGTGAGTAGCCCGCGACGAGCAGATCGGCGTCGATACGGTCGATCTCCTCGGGCGCGAGCACGATATGCCCGTCGACGGCGGGCAGTTCGGCAAGGTCGTACGGAACGCGCAGACCCAGGCGGGTGAACATCTCGGCCGCGGCCGGACCCGGGCCGGTGAGCGCGAACAACTGGGATTCGCTCGCCAGCCAGGTCACGGCGTAGGTCCGGCCCGCGAGACCCGGGGCGGCGCGGGTCAGATCGGTGAGTCTCGCCTCGTGGTCGGCTATGAACCGCGCGGCCCGGTCGCTCGCGCGCAGCAGGGTGCCGAGCACGGTGACCTGCTCGCGCCACCCCGCGCGCGGATCGAGCGGCACGGTGGGCGCCACCGCGGCGAGGCGGTCATAGGTGGCGCGGTCGGCGGGCAGGCGGTCGAGCAGGATGAGATCCGGTCGCACCGCGGCGATCTGCGCGACCAGATCGCCGCTCGCGTCCAGTTGCCGCATCCCGGCGTAGTCCGGCGGAACCCAGGGCGGCGGTGCGTCGGGCAGGCCGCCGAGCCGCGCGACGGGTGTGACGCCGAGCGCGAACATACCGTCCACCCACTGCTCGCCCAGCGCCACGATGTTCTTCGGGACGTCGGTGAGCGTCGTCGTGCCGAAGGCGTGGGTCACGGTGACCGGCGCGGGCCTCGAAGGCGTGCGACCGGTCGGGATGGCGCACGCCGAGCACAGCACGAGCACGCCCGCGAGTATCGCGACCACAACCGTCCGCATCGCCGCCTTCCCGCCGCCGGTTCGCCCGCGCGGCCCGCCCAGCCTATGCCGCACGTACCCGATGCCGCGTCAGAGTTCGACGCGCTGATCGGGCGGCAGGTACAGCTTGTCGGAGTCGACCACGCCGAACGCGGTGTAGAACTCCGGGGTGTTGCGCACCACCTGATTGCAGCGGAATTCGTTGGGGGAATGAGTGTCCTGGAGTCGTTCGACGGCGTTCTCCGGTGTCAGTTTCTCCCGCCAGGCGCGGGCGTGCGCGAGGAACATCTCCCGGAAATCCGGTTCGACGCCGTCGCGGCGCGCGGCGATCCGGTACGCTGCCAGCGCGATCTGCAATCCGCGCAGGTCGGCCAGGTTCTCACCCACCGTCAAGGCGCCGTCGACGTGGTAGACGGCGGGATCGAGACCCTCGGGGGTGAGATCGTCGTACTGCGCGACGACGCGGGCGGTCATGGCCTGGAAGGCGCTCAGATCCTCCGGGGTCCACCAGTCGCGGCGATTGCCTTCCCCGTCGTATTTCGAGCCCTGGTCGTCGAAGCCGTGGCCGATCTCGTGGCCGATGGTCGCGCCGACCGCGCCGTAGTTGACCGCCGCGGTGGCCATCGGATCGAAGTACGGCGGCTGGAGATAGGCGGCGGGAAAGACGATTTCGTTATTGGTCGCCGAATAGTAGGCATTGACCGTCTGCGGGGTCATCGCCCATTCGGCCTTGTCGACCGGGGTGCCGAGCCGCGCGAAGGCCCTGCGGACCTCGAACCGGTTGACCGCGCGCAGTGACTCGATCAACTTGCCCGGCACGATGGTCAGCTCGGAATAGTCCTTCCATTTGTCCGTATAGCCGATCTTCACGGTGATCTCGTCGAGTTTGGCGACGGCGGCCGCGCGGGTGGCGGGCGACATCCACTCCGATCGGGTGAAATCCTCGCGATAGGCCGTCAACAGGTCGGCCACCATCTCCTCGGCTCGGCGCTTCGCCTGCTCCGGGAAATGCTTTGCCACATAGAGCTTTCCGAGCTGTTCGCCGACACTGCGATCCACCACGGACACCGCCGACTTCCACAGCTGCGGCTTCTCGGTCAGACCGCCGAGCATCCGGCCGACGAAGTCGAAGCGCGCGTCGGCGATGGCCGTGGGCAGGTAGCGGGCGTAGACGTCGGTGGTGCGCAGCTTCAGATAGTCGCGCCACACCGCGATATCGACCTCGTTCCACAGCGCCGCCGCCGCGCTCACGTAGGACGGTTGCCCGACCACGATCCGGTCGAACAGCTCCCGCGGTCGGTCGGTGCTGCCCGCCAGCCACCGATCCCAGTCGAATCCCGGTCCGAGCGCGGTCAATTCGGCCCAGCTCATGGCGTTGTAGGTGGCATCGGTATCGCGCAGCCGCACATTGTCCCAGTGCGCGGCGGCGATGCGGGTCTCCAGATCGACCACCCGGGCCGCCGTGCCCGCCGGATCCGGCAGCCCCGCGCCGGCCGCCACACGTTCGAAATAGGTCCGGTACCCGGCCAACTGGGTGGCGAACTCGGGTTTGCGGTAGTACTGCTCGGCGAGTCCGAGTCCGGCCTGACCCACCGAGGCCACATAGGCCCGCGAGTCCTCCCGGTCCACACCGACACCGATGCCGATCAGGCCGTCGATCGGCAATTCGGCCATCACCCCGGCCAGCTCGGCCTTGGTGGCCGCCCCGTCGATCGCGGCGTACAACTCGGCCATCGGCGACATGCCGAGGCGCTCGATCTCGTCGAGGTCGAGGCGCGCATCGTACAGGTCGCGGATCTGCTGCTCCGGCGAGCCCGGCCGCGGACCGTGGATGTTCTCGATGATCGCGCGCAACTGGTCGAGGGTCCGGTCGTCGGCCTCGCTGGACGCGCCGACCGATGCCTTGTCCGGCGGCAGCCGGTAGTCGCGCAGCCAGGCGCCGTTCACATGCCGATACAGATCGTCTTGCGGCCGGACGGCCGGATCCGCGCCGCCCATATCGACGCCGACGGCCCGAACGTCGACGACGGAATCGGCCGAACAGGAGGCGAACAGGGCGGCCGCGGGCGCCGCGACACCGAGCGCGAGCAGGAACCCGCGGCGATCGAGCTGGAACGGACGAGCGGATGAATTCACGTGAATCCTCTCCACGCGCGGCGCGGGCCACGCGTAAAACGTCGTGACAGCAGCAGCCCGAGGCTACCGGCGCGCACCGCCGGAACCCCCGATTTGGGATCGACCTGGGCGTTCATCTATCCTTGACCGGTTGCCTGCGGGAGCTCTGCCCGCGATCCGGCCGCGAACCCCCAGCGGAATCCGCTGGCAGGCGCGCGTTCGGGTGGTGACACGACCATGTACGTCGGGTCGGCAATCCGGCGTACTTATACGTCCAGGTCAAGGAGGCTGAAGTGATTCAGCAGGAGTCGCGACTGCGCGTCGCCGACAACACGGGCGCGAAGGAGATCCTTTGCATCCGCGTTCTCGGTGGCTCGTCGCGTCGCTATGCCGGTATCGGCGACATCATCGTCGCCACCGTGAAGGACGCCATCCCCGGCGGCAACGTCAAGCGGGGTGACGTGGTCAAGGCCGTCGTCGTGCGCACCGTCAAGGAGCGCCGCCGTCCCGACGGTTCCTACATCAAGTTCGACGAGAACGCGGCCGTGCTCATCAAGGCGGACAACGATCCGCGCGGCACCCGCATCTTCGGCCCGGTCGGCCGCGAGCTGCGCGACAAGCGCTTCATGAAGATCGTCTCGCTGGCTCCGGAGGTGCTCTGACATGAAGGTGCACAAGGGTGACACCGTGCTCGTCATCTCGGGCAAGGACAAGGGCGCCAAGGGCAAGGTCATCCAGGCGTTCCCGAAGGAGAACCGGGTCCTGGTCGAGGGCGTGAACCGGATCAAGAAGCACGTCGCGAACTCCGCCAATCAGCGCGGCGCCTCCTCGGGCGGCATCGTGACCCAGGAAGCTCCCATTCACGTGTCCAACGTGATGGTCGTCGACTCCGACGGCAAGCCGACCCGCGTCGGCTACCGGACCGACGAGGAGAGCGGCAAGCGGGTCAGGATCTCCCGGCGGAACGGGAAGGACATCTGATTATGACCACCACGGAGAAGATTCAGCCCCGGCTCAAGCAGCGTTACCGCGCGGAGATCAAGGACGCGCTGAACGCCGAGTTCAAGTACGCCAATGTCATGCAGATCCCCGGCGTGGTGAAGGTCGTCGTGAACATGGGTGTCGGTGACGCCGCCCGCGACGCCAAGCTCATCAACGGCGCGGTCAACGACCTGGCGCTGATCACCGGCCAGAAGCCGGAGATCCGCAAGGCGACCAAATCCATCGCGCAGTTCAAGCTGCGCGAGGGCATGCCCATCGGCGCGAAGGTCACCCTGCGCGGCGACCGCATGTGGGAGTTCCTCGATCGTCTGGTCTCCATCGCGCTGCCCCGTATCCGCGACTTCCGCGGCCTGTCGCCGAAGCAATTCGACGGCAACGGCAACTACACGTTCGGCCTGAGCGAGCAGTCGATGTTCCACGAGATCGACGTGGACAAGATCGACCGCCCGCGCGGTATGGACATCACCGTTGTCACCACCGCGACCAACAACGAAGAAGGCCGTGCCCTGCTCAAGCACCTCGGCTTCCCGTTCAAGGAGAACTGAGCACATGGCTAAGAAAGCACTGGTCAACAAGGCCAACGCCAAGCCGAAGTTCGCGGTCCGCGCCTACACCCGCTGCCAGCGGTGCGGTCGTCCCCACGCGGTCTACCGCAAGTTCGGCCTGTGCCGCGTCTGCCTGCGCGAGATGGCGCATCGCGGCGAACTCCCCGGCGTGCACAAGAGCTCCTGGTGAGCCCGCGCCCGTGAGGGCGTGACCAATCGAATACCGCCGAAAGCACGGACTCGTCGAGTCCGTGCTTTCGCGCGTCCCGTTGAGGCGCTATACCCCCGGTGTGGCTACTCGAGATGATGCCCTGTGTCAGCGGTGTCCTTCTGTGAATTCCCCGGCTCGGCCGGATCCGGAGGGTCGGTGTCATCGTCGGCGGCGGACCGCAAACCCTCGAGTTCGTCGATCTTCAATCGGCTGGAGCGTTCTGCCCGACCGGTGCTGGAAAACCTCACGCCCTCTTGTTCAAGAATTCGACGCGGATCGTCGGTGCGGTCGATCTCCGGCCAGCGGAAGCTCATGGATATCTCCCCCTGAGCGTTCAGGACTCGGTGTGCATTCGGGGCAGGCACGGTTGCCAATCGATTGCCTATGGGCTGAGCGGCGGTGCCGAGTACCGCAGCTAGATCTCCGTAAGTCGTCCAGCTTCCAGCGGGCAGCAAGGCCAGCAGTCGATTCAGCGATTCCCACAGCGGGTTGTCGTACTTGCTGTTGTCGGTCGTGGATCGGGGGCCGGGCCACGCGGCGGTGATTCGCCGCGCCAGATCACGGCCGCGCTGTTCGATCTGATTCGGACCCCACGCGGAGTATGTGGCGATCTCTTGGTTCATGCGAATACTACTGGCCCGCAGCATTTCACGTTTGACATCGAACTCGCGATTGCCGAGATTCTCGTTGTATCCGGTGAGCGTGAGATTGCCGAGTGTATGCACCAAGCGGTCATGCAGATCATCGACGTTCGCAGCGCCGTAGTCGTCCGCCAAGTTCCCGCGCCACTGCGGCGACAACGTCTGGGGCATAACATGTTCGATGGTCAGTGACTCCGACAGCACGGGTTCCTTTGTGGCGTAGAGTCGCTCGATCCAGATCATCATGGTTTTGCGCTGCGCCGCGCGGCCAGTCGTGTAGAGCGGCGAGGTCAGAATTGCCTCGGTCAGTCTCTCGTCGCTGGCATAGTGTTTACGGCCCTCCGAAAGGTAGCGATGCAGGGCGTGGTCCACAGGCAGATCCGAGTCGAGTTCCTGTACCGCGGCCGCGAATACTCGATTCAAGCCCTGTGTGACGCGTCCTACCAGGAATCGGCGTACGAGGAGCGATTCGATATAGAGCAGTGCTCGGGCGATTTGTTCCGAAGTCGCATCACCACGGTCACGGAGTAGCAGTAGGTGCAAGATCAGCGGCGCGGGCACCGACGAATCCCATTCGGCCAGTCGGGTCAGACGTTCGCGCACCGCTCGGTCGGTCTCCTCGCCCGGATGGAGTATCAGACGGTAGAGCAGGCCGAGGCGAGCGATCCGAGCGATCTCATTGACGATCTCGTCCTCGGTCGTGAGCTTCTCCAGGCGCGCTTGCTGCCCCGCAAAGGTCCGGGTTTGTTTGACCTGCGGCTTCTTGTGCAGCAGATCGAGCCAGAACAGGGTCTCGATCCGCTCGTTCTGGTCCAGCGCCTGCTGCAACGGCAGCCAGTACGTGCGGTACACCTCCTCGCTCCGCTTCGGCAGCCGCATGAACAGATAGTTCCGTAGCAGGTCGCCCTGGGTGAGCTTGAGCCCGGTATTGTTGAGCGACTGGAAGATTCGGTGCACGTTGTCGACCGCGTTGGCGCTGATGGACACTACCGACAGGCCGGTGGTCACCGCTTGGGCGATCTGTACGGCGTTGTAGGTCGTCTCGGGATCGACCGGTTCGGTCAAGCGCGCCCGAAAGAAGCGATAGGCCGCGCCGATATTGTCGCCGCCGCCGGCCGTTGGCAAGCGATCGATGACCGCCGCGTAGGCGTCGCGATCGGCTTGGGTAGGCACGAGTTTGTGGTGATATGGGTGATCCTCGTACTGATTGGTCAGTAGCTGGTTGTGGATCCGGTCGGTATCACGGCGGGTACTGTCATCGACCTCCCGGAGATGGTCGCGAATCGCCGCGAGCAGAAGCGTCAGAGTGGTCAAACGCTGCTGCCCATCGACGACCAGGTACCGGGTAATCGCCCCCGCGATACCACCCGGTACCGGTGCGAGCACGACAGAACCGATGAAATGCGTGGTCTCGACCTCATCGACTCGGTCCTCGGCCAATTGGGTTATATCTCGCCACAATTCCCTGAAGTTTTCTGGACCCCATTGATATGGACGCTGATACAGTGGAACCAGATACTGCGAGGTGCCTTCGAGAATCTTTTGCAGACTCGTCTCTGTCGCGGCGACCACGGCTTTGAACTCCTCAGCGGTTGAGCATGTGCGATGTATTCCGACCGACGACTCTAGCCGAGGTCGGTTCGAATTGGGTGGTTACCAGCAGCTTTGGAAGTTCGAGACTTGCCGCCGGGCTGCGTGCGGCGACGAATGGCCGATAGGCGACGGGCAGTGGGTCGTTGTCAGACATCGCCCGCCGCGTGCGGTGGTTCGACCCCGGTGAAATCGCTGTCGCTCGCGGATTCGGTGCGCACCGCCCGACGGGCCGGGTCGCGCATCACCGCCGCGGTGGTCGCCCGCGTGTGCAGCACTTCGCGCAACGGGTCCGGATCTTCCGCGGTCACGGTCAGAGCGAGCGCATTACGGATCTCATGCGATGCCTCGGCGCGGTCGTCGACGTCGAACTCCGCCAACCAGGCGAGACCACCGAGTTCGATTCGACGCGGGTGGGTGTATCGGTGCGGGCCAAGACCGCCTCCGCCGCGAACAGTTGCGTCACCACGGCGACCGCCTCGTTCAATGCCCGCGATTCGCTTTGCTGCGAGGGCGTCTCCCCGCCGGAGCGAAGTCGTCAGAATTCGAGTTCCATCCAGGGAATGTGGATGGGGAACGGGAAGTCGGCGCGGATCGCGTCGGAGTCCTTCGGAGTCCACTTGCCGGTCAACAGGTAGTTGGCCGGATACAGCGGGTGTACGCCTTCGGGGAGGGGGCCGTGGGAGGTTTCCAGAGCGAAGGCGTGGACCATTGCGATCGCACTCTTTTCGCGTTCCAGGGCTATCTCCCAGTAGTAGGGAATGCCTGCCTTCGCGTACTTGGACTTCTTCTCCTCCATATCCGTCTGAGAGTTGGAGGGAGAAAGTACTTCACCTGCGAGTAGGACATCGGATGCCCGGATATCCTGATAGGGTGCGTCGAGACATCGGTAGACGAGGAAATCGGGTGTCACGAAATCGGATTTTGTCGTTTTTCCGAAGAAGATATTGGTTTCGAAGTCGACCCGCCAGCATCGTTCCGGGTTTTCGGCCATACCGTTTCGCGCGCACCGCTTGAGTGCGCTGGTGACTGCGAAGGTGAACGCCTGATGCTCCGCTGGATCTCGGCGCACCCACACGACTCGCCCGTCCCACAGCTCTATCTGTCGCGCGATTTCTTCGGGCAGCTGTTCGAGCTGCTCCCATGTCATGTACTCGGGAAGGTCGGGGCGTTTGATTCGCGGGCTCGCCATGACCGACACGGTAGACGCCTCGGGTGTCTCGACCGGCGGCGACGACCGGTTCGCGGTCGTGTTCGCGGCATGGTTCCCGAACGATACGTTCGTCGGTGGCGGGAATCGCTACGCTACTTGTCGGAAGCGTGACCCTGACGGGAGAGGGGTGTGCATGGCGGGATTCTTTCTACACAATGCGCGGATCGTGGACGGTAAAGGGGGAAATGCGCTGCGGGACGGCGCGGTATTGATTTCGGATAATTCGATTTCCTGGGTGGGGGAGCGCTCGAAGGCGCCGGATATCGGGGACGCCCGAACCGTCGATCTGCGGGACAACACGGTGTGTCCCGGATTCTTCGACTGCCACGTGCATTTCGCCTTGCCGGGCGGGGCGGGGAATCCGTACCGGTCGGTGGCGGAGCCCGCGTCGTATCGGACCTTGGCGGTGGCGGAGCGGTTGCGGGTCACGCTGCACAACGGGGTCACCAGCGCGCGCGATCTCATGGGTATCGACGCGGGTGTGCGGATGGCGGTCGCTCAGGGGCTCGTGGAGGGGCCGCGGTTGCAGGTGGCGATCACCATGCTGAGCCAGACGGCGGGGCACGCGGACCTGACGCAATTGTCCGGATTCGATCCCATGTCCTATCTGCACGGGCCGGAGACGCCCTCGCCGCTGGTGGACAGCGTGGACGAGGCGCGCAAGCGCACCCGGCGACTCATCGCGCTGGGCGCGGACCTGGTGAAGGTGGCCTCCAGCGGTGGTGTCGCCTCGCCGAACGACCAACCCGACTGGCTGGGAATGCGGACGGAGCTGGTGCGCGCGGTGGTCGAGGAATGTCGGGCCTACGGGAACAAGCCGGTCGCGGCGCACGCCATCGGCTACGCGGGTATCGCGGCCGCGATCGACGGTGGCGTGCGCAGTGTCGAGCACGGATACGAACTGGACGACGAACTGCGCAAGCGCATGGTCGATCAGGACATGTTCCTGGTCCCGACGTTGCTCGAGACCGTCGAGGACCTCGATCCGGCCAAGACCTCACCCGCCGCCTACGCCAAGAGCCTCACCTGGCACCGCGTCGCCCACGAGGCCGTCGGCCGCTCGGCCGCCGCGGGCGTCCGCATCGCCGTCGGAACCGACGCGGGTTTGTCTCCCGATCACGGCACCAACCTGCGTGAACTGGGACTGCTCGTGAAATACGGCGGACTCACCCCGATGGAGGCCATCGTCGCCGCCACCCGGGACAGCGCCGTTCTCTGCGGTGTGGACGACCGCCTCGGCACCCTCGAATCCGGCAAACTCGCCGATCTCGTCGTGGTCCGCGGCGATCCGCTGCACGACATCGATTCCGTCGGCGACCCCGACAACATCCTGCTCGTCGTCAAGGACGGAGATATCTGCCGAGACCGCGGCGGATTCTTCGCCGCTGACCGGTGAGGCCCCGGATTTTGTCCTGGTCAGGGGTTTGCCTACACTAGAGCGGTTGCCTGGGCCCTCTGTGTCCGCATATCCCGGATTCCGGCGTGTGCGGGCGGTCCGGGCGCCGAGGCTCTGACGAGTACTCATCCGGTCGGCAAGAGTCGGCCGGACCGCCGAATTGCTGTAGGCCCACGATTCGCGTGCCGGCGTGCCTCGCGTGCGCCGTGATCCGCTGAGATACGCGGAGATACGCGGATGTTGTATGGGAACCGCGGCGAGAAAGGTGTCAAGGTCGAACCATGACCATGACTGATCCGATCGCAGACTTCCTGACACGTCTGCGCAACGCCAACTCGGCGTACCACGATCAGGTGAAGGCTCCGCACTCGAAGCTCAAGGCGAATATCGCCGAGATCCTCAAGCGCGAGGGTTACATCGCCGACTACCGCACCGAGGACGCACCCGTGGGCAAGGCCCTCGTGATCGACCTCAAGTACGGCCCGAGCCGGGAGCGCAGCCTTCAGGGCCTGCGCCGGGTGTCGAAGCCCGGTCTGCGTGTGTACGCGAAGTCCACCAACCTGCCCAAGGTCCTCGGCGGCCTCGGCGTGGCGATCATCTCCACGTCGACCGGCCTGCTCACCGACCGTCAGGCGGCCAAAGCCGGCGTGGGCGGCGAAGTCCTCGCCTACGTCTGGTAAGGGAGGTCTAGAGACATGTCGCGTATCGGCAAGAAGCCCATCGCAATTCCGTCCGGCGTCGAGGTGACCATCGACGGCCGGTCCGTGTCGGTGAAGGGGCCCAAGGGCACCCTCTCGCACACCGTCGCCGAGCCGATCGTCGTCGCCAAGGGCGAGGACGGCCAGCTCGAGGTCGCCCGTCCCAACGACGAGCGGCAGAACCGCGCCCTGCACGGCCTGACCCGCACCTTGATCGCCAACATGGTCGAGGGCGTCACCAAGGGCTACGAGAAGAAGATGGAAATCTTCGGCGTCGGTTACCGCGTGCAGGCCAAGGGCTCGAACCTCGAGTTCGCCCTCGGCTACAGCCACCCGGTGCCCATCGAGGCGCCCGAGGGCATCACCTTCGCGGTGGAATCGCCCACCAAGTTCTCCGTGTCCGGAATCGACAAGCAGAAGGTCGGTCAGATCTCCGCTGTGATCCACGGACTGCGTAAGCCCGACCCGTACAAGGGCAAGGGCATCCGCTACGCCGGCGAGGTCGTTCGCCGCAAGGTCGGAAAGACGGGTAAGTGATCATGGCGCAAACCGAAAACCAGATCGCCAAGCGCAAGCCGCGCGGCAAGGACGTGTCAACGACCCGTCGTCTGTCGAAGACCCGCCGCCACTTCCGTCTGCGCAAGAAGGTCGTCGGCACGACCGAGCGTCCGCGACTGGTCGTCAACCGCTCCTCGCGCCACCTGCACGCGCAACTGGTCGACGACTCGGTGGGCAAGACCATCGCCGCCGCGTCCTCCATCGAGGCCGATGTGCGCGCCCTCGAGGGCGACAAGTCGGCCAAGAGCAAGAAGGTCGGCGAACTGCTGGCCGCGCGCGCCAAGGCCGCCGGAATCGAGAGCGTGGTGTTCGACCGTGGCGGTCACGACTACCACGGCCGCATCGCCGCGCTGGCCGATGCCGCTCGTGAAGGTGGGTTGAAATTCTAATGAGCGCAGCTTGCGGAGCGAATAGTGGACACGGCTCCCGATTCGAATTCATCAACGGAAGGAACGTCTGATGCCGGGACGTCAGAGGCGTGACGGCGGCAACGGACCCGCCGGACAGAGTGGAAACGCCCCCGAGGGCGGCCGCGAGAATCGTCGCGGTGGCGGCGACCGCCGCGGTGGCGGCGGCGATCGTCGCGACAACGCGGCCGAGAAGAACCAGCTCGAGCGGGTCGTCGCGATCAACCGCGTCTCCAAGGTCGTGAAGGGTGGTCGTCGCTTCAGCTTCACCGCCCTGGTGATCGTGGGTGACGGCAACGGTCTGGTCGGCGTCGGCTACGGCAAGGCCAAGGAAGTTCCCGCGGCGATCCAGAAGGGTGTCGAGGAGGCTCGCAAGGGCTTCTTCCGCGTCCCGATGATCGGCTCGACCATCACCCACCCGGTCCAGGGTGAGGCGGCGGCCGGTGTGGTCATGCTGCGTCCGGCCTCGCCCGGTACCGGTGTGATCGCCGGTGGCGCGGCCCGTGCCGTGCTGGAATGCGCGGGCATTCATGACATTCTCGCCAAGTCGCTCGGCAGCGACAACGCGATCAACGTCGTGCACGCGACGGTCGAGGCTCTCAAGCAGCTCCAGCGGCCCGAAGAGGTCGCGGCCCGTCGTGGTCTGCCGCTCGAGGACGTCGCTCCGGCAGGCATGCTGCGTGCGCGCGCTCAAGCAGTGGGAGGTGCCAGGTAATGGCGGATCTCAAGGTGACCCAGATCAAGAGTTCGATCGGCGCCAAGCAGAATCAGCGGGACAGCCTGCGCACCCTCGGCCTGCGTGGCATTCGCAAGTCGGTGGTCCGTGAGGACAATGCCCAGAACCGCGGGCTGATCAACGTCGTGCGCCACCTCGTACAGGTCGAGGAAGTCGGGCAGGAGGGCCCACGATGACAATCAAGTTGCATCACCTGCGCCCGGCCCCGGGCTCCAAGACCGCCAAGACCCGCGTGGGTCGCGGTGAGGGCTCCAAGGGCAAGACCGCCGGTCGCGGTACCAAGGGCACCAAGGCGCGCAAGAACGTGCCCGCCGCCTTCGAGGGTGGGCAGATGCCGATCCACATGCGGCTGCCCAAGCTCAAGGGCTTCACGAACCGGTTCCGCGTGGAATACCAGGTCGTGAACGTCGGCCGTATCGCTGAGCTGTTCCCCGATGGCGGCGCGATCGGCAAGGACGAACTGGTCGCCGCGGGTGCGGTGCGCAAGAACCAGCTGGTCAAGGTTCTCGGCGACGGCGACATCGCGGTGGCGGTCCAGGTGACCGTGGACAAGGTGACCGGCTCCGCGAAGGAGAAGATCACCGCTGCCGGTGGCACTGTCACCGAACTTGGCTGACGGTATTCTCGACTCGAGTGGCACCGGACGGGTGAAGGCCCGTCCGGTGCCACTGTTAGAGTTCAACTGTTGTCTGCCAAGCCACGTCATGGTTTCGGCGTTCTCCAGAGTTGGACATCGCTGAAATATCCATGTCATGACCATGTCGTTCGCGCCAGGAGGATCTGTGCTTTCCGCCTTCGTATCGGCCTTCCGGACTCCGGACTTACGGCGGAAGATTCTCTTCACGCTGGGGTTGGTCGCGCTGTACCGCATGGGTGCCTCGCTGCCGTCTCCCGGCGTCGACTACAAGGCGGTGCAGGAATGTATCGACCTCGTCTCCGGCGGTGACTCGCAGGGCATCTACCAGCTCATCAACCTGTTCTCCGGTGGTGCGCTGCTCCAGTTGTCGGTCTTCGCGATCGGCATCATGCCCTACATCACCGCCAGCATCATCATTCAGCTGCTGACCGTCGTCATCCCGCGGTTCGAGGAACTGCGCAAGGAAGGCCAGTCCGGCCAGACCAAGATGACGCAGTACACGCGCTATCTGGCGGTCGCGCTGGCGATTCTGCAAGCCACCGGTCTGGTGGCGCTCGCGGCGCGCGGGCAGCTGTTGCAGGGCTGCCAGAAGGACATCCTGGCCGACACCTCCATCTTCGGCATGGTCATCATCGTGCTCGTCATGACCGCGGGCGCGTCCCTGGTCATGTGGTTCGGCGAGCAGATCACCGAGCGCGGCGTCGGCAACGGCATGTCGCTGCTGATCTTCGCCGGTATCGCGGCCCGCATCCCCACCGAGGGCAAGAACATCCTCGACAGCCGCGGCGGCCTGGTCTTCGGCCTGGTCTGCGTGGCGGCTTTCGCGATCATCGTCGCCGTGATCTTCGTCGAACAGGGGCAGCGCCGTATTCCGGTCCAGTACGCCAAGCGGGTGGTGGGCCGCAAGATGTACGGCGGCTCCTCGACCTATCTGCCGCTGAAGGTCAACCAGGCCGGCGTCATCCCCGTGATCTTCGCCTCATCGCTGCTGTACCTGCCCAACCTGGTCGCTCAGCTGACGGGTTCGCAGAACAGCACCGATCCGAGCTGGTGGCAGGAGATCATCCAGAAATACTTGGTGAACCCGGGTAATCCGGTCTACATCGCGATCTACTTCGGACTGATCGTGTTCTTCACCTACTTCTATGTCGCGATCACCTTCAATCCGGAGGAGCGCGCGGACGAGATGAAGAAGTTCGGCGGCTTCATCCCCGGCTACCGCCCGGGTAGGCCGACGGCTGATTATCTGAACTTCGTCCTGAGCCGCATTACCCTGCCCGGCTCGATCTATCTCGGCCTCGTCGCGGTGTTGCCGAATCTGTTCCTCGATATCGGTGCCTCCGGCGGCACACAGAACCTCCCGTTCGGCGGTACCGCGGTGCTCATCATGGTGAGCGTCGGTCTCGACACGGTGAAGCAGATCGAGAGTCAGCTGATGAATCGAAATTACGAAGGGTTCCTCAAGTGAGAGTTGTATTGCTCGGTCCTCCGGGTGCTGGCAAAGGCACCCAGGCCGTCTTGCTGTCGGAGAAGCTGGGTGTCCCGCACATCTCCACCGGGGACCTGTTCCGCGCCAATATCGGTCAGCAGACCCCGCTCGGCCGCGAGGCGCAGAAGTACCTCGACGCCGGTGATCTGGTACCGAGCGATGTGACCAATCGTATGGTGGAGGCCCGAGTAGCCGAACCGGACGCCACGAACGGTTTCGTGCTCGACGGCTATCCGCGCACCGTCGACCAGGCCGACGCGCTCGAGAAGATCCTGGGCGACATGGACGAGAAGCTCGACGCCGTGCTCTGCTTCGTGGTGCCCGAGGAGACCGTGGTCGGCCGCATGCTGGCCCGCGGTCGCGACGACGACAACGAGGACGTCATTCGCAACCGCCTACGCGTGTACCGTGACGAGACCGAGCCGCTATTGCAGCACTACGACGGGCTCGTGGTCACCGTGGACGGTGTCGGCGAGGTCGCCGAGGTCAACGCTCGCGCGCTCCGCGCGCTGGGTCGGTAATGCCGCCTACCGGGCAGCGCTGAGCCGCAATGGCTTTCGGTCGCAACAAGAACAAGAAGGTGGTTCCGTTCCGCACCGCGGGCGAACTGGACGCGATGGCGGCCGCGGGTGCGGTCGTCGGACGCGCCCTGGTCGCGGTGCGGGCGGCCGCCGTCGCCGGGGTTTCCACCCTGGACCTGGACCGGGTCGCCGAGCAGGTGATCCGCGATGCGGGCGCGGTGCCCTCCTTCAAGGGCTATCACGGCTTCCCCGCCTCGATCTGCGCGTCGGTGAACGATCGCGTGGTGCACGGGATTCCGACCGCCGAGGACATCCTCGCCGAAGGGGATCTGGTATCGATCGACTGCGGCGCCATTCTGGACGGCTGGCACGGTGATTCGGCGTGGACCTTCGGGGTCGGCGGCCTCGCCGAGGCGGATCGTCTGCTCAGTGAGGCGACGAAGCTGTCGATGGAGGCCGGGATCGCGGCGATGCTGCCGGGTAACCGGCTCACCGATGTCTCGAATGCCATCGAACTCGGCACCCGGGCGGCGGAGAAGGTGCACGGACGTCCCTACGGCATCGTGGACGGTTACGGCGGTCACGCCATCGGACGCGAGATGCATATGGACCCGTTCCTGCCCAATGAGGGCGCGCCGGGCAAAGGGCCGAAACTCGTGGTCGGATCGGTGCTGGCCATCGAGCCGATGCTGACGCTCGGCACCACCGACACCAAGGTTCTCGGTGACGACTGGACGGTGGTCACCACCGACGGCAGCCGCGCCGCCCACTGGGAACATACGGTCGCGGTCACCGAGGCCGGTCCGCGTATTCTCACCCAGCGCCCCGAGTAGTCGTCCGCGGAAAGTTCGCCTCGCGCGATCGCTGTCCGTGAGCTTTCCGTCGGCGCCGGGTCAGGCGTTGCCGGTCTTGCGGAAGAACAGCACGTGATCGTGGTCGATGATCGGCATCGTCTTGCGCACCTGGCGAATGCCGCCGCTTGGCAGGTAGGTCAGATTGGCGAAGCTCTGGGTATTGCCGAACGCCGAGCGCAGCTTCGTCTCGGTCGCGAAATGCGCGCCGTAGGCGGCGAGCATGCCGAAGTCCACCGGGGCCAGCGGTTCATCGAGGGTGGCGGCGCCCGCCGGGCGGCCGAGCGCGGCGTATTCGGTCGCGCGCCCGTCCTCGTAGCGGCACAGCTCGTAGGACATGTTCGCGGTCGCGGTCACGCTGAAGACCGGCCAGCGCCGCGACAGCCGCTGCGCCAGCGGGTTCCGGCCGACCGGGGTCAGCTCCCAGTTCATGCTCATCACGGTGACCCAGCCGCCGTAGGACAACTCGATCAGCACCACGTCGTCGCCGAGGGTGCTCGCCGAGTTCGTCTCGGCGTCGCCGATGACCCAGTCGTCCTCGTCGGCTGTCAGATAGGTGGAACTGTCGACCAAGTGGATGTCGTCCAAGGCGTATGCCTCGATGATGGCCGCGCGCAGCAGGTTGATCGCGTCCTTGTCGGGGCAGCGCACGCCGAGTGCGCCGAAGGTGGTGCCGATCTCGACCGGCGCCGACGGCGGGTCGGGGTCCTCACCGGGGGCGAGCGGACGCAGGCCGACCAGTGCGAGTCGCCAGTTGATCTCCTCGACGGTCGACAGGTCGCCGGAGGTCTTGCGCAGGATCTGCTGCTGGGTGAGCCTGCCCGCCTGCTCCAGGGTGCGGCACTCCAGTTCGACCAGCGCGTTGTAGGACTTCGGGGTGAGCTCGAGGTCGCGAATACCGCACGCGCGCAGCCGGATCGCCATGCTCGTCGAGGTGAAGGCGGCGTAGCGCTCCCGATACATGGAGATGGCCTGTTTGCGGGAACGGCCCACCATGAGCGTGCGCAGCAGCGTGTTGAGGCTCTGAAGGTATTTTCCCGCCAGTTCGGGATTGGCCGCGGCGAGTTCGGCGCGGATGCGCGCGGCGTCCTCGGTGGCGGCGACGGCGGCGTTCTGGTCGAGACGGCCGAGCCAGACACCGCATTTGCCCAGGCAGTCCGCGCACATGCCCGCGACCGCCGGATCGCTCTGCGCGGCTTGCAGGTAGACCGCGCAGGCCCCGCGAATCGTGCTGGTGGCCAGCTCCCTTCGGTTGGTGAGCCGGGTCACCTGTTCGAAAACGCGCAGGGCCTCCTGCAATTCCCCCGCCGATCGCGCGGAGACGTGACCGTTGGCGAACCAGTGCAGGCGCAGACCGACGGCCTCCTGGGCGGGGGCGAGCGCTTCGATGGTCCGGTCGCGGCGCGCGGTCGGATCGGTCTTGGTGGCGACCATGGCCTTGGCGAGTTCGACGAGCGACGCGGCCAGTTCCAGTTCGGTTTCGACCGCTCGGTTTCTGGCCGCACTGCGATGCGCGGCCACCTGACGCTCGATAGCGCTCAGCTCCATCGCGAACCCAACTCCCGCATCACCTTCCACATACGGTCGTCGATCGGCCGCATACGTGCTGCGCCGAGTCTGCCATATCCGGCGGCCACGCGCCCACACGATGGATATGTCTCACCCCGGGCCGGGGGAGTCCGGTCGCTATCAGGCTTCCAGCAGCAGGGTGACGGGTCCGTCGTTGACGAGTTCGACCCGCATATGGGCGCCGAACCGGCCGGTGGCGACGGTGGCGCCGAATGCGCGCAGCGCGTCGGCGAAGGCGTTCACGAGTGGCTCGGCCACCGCACCGGGCGCGGCGGACGACCAGGACGGGCGACGGCCCTTTGCGGTGTCGGCGTAGAGGGTGAATTGACTGACCACCAGAATGGGCGCGTCCAGATCCGCGGCGGCCCGTTCCCCCTCCAGGACGCGCAGTCGCCAGAGTTTGTCGGCCAGGGTGCGCGCCACCGCATCGGTGTCGGTGTGGGTGATGCCGACGAGTGCCACCAGCCCCTGTGGATTCGGCTCGATCCGACCGACGACCTCGTCGCCGACGACGACCCGCGCGGCGCTGACCCGCTGGACGAGCACCCGCATGAACGATCCTTTCGCCGGGACGAATCAGGCTGTACCGCAATGGATCAGGACGGCACGCCGTCGGGTTCGGCGTGCCGGACGCCTCGATTCTCGCATCATCGCCGAGCGGGGTTCACGCGGGGCAGCGCGTATTCGTTCTGCCTCGAAGTCGTGCGCTCGTAACCGATTCGGCATACGGTGTTTTGACGAATGCCATACGGAGGGGTGCGCCGGAAAGTTCTGGGGCTGGGCAGGTTCCGCCGCGGTGACTAAACTGCCATCGTTCCGGCTCGCCGGCGAGGGCCGTTGGCGGGGTGCATCGAGGAGCGAGTGGCGTGGGTAGCGAAACTCCCTGGTCGGGGTTGGCAAGCCGGGCGAAGGTCCGGGTGGAGACGGGCGCGGCGCTGGACGCGGCCAAGGCGTGCAGTTCGGCTCTCGAAGTCTTCAAAGGCTGTCAGACGCTGTTCGACACCAAGCATCTGAATACCTTCGACGCGCAGAAGCTCGGCGGTTCGGAGGTACTCGCGGGTCCGCCGCTGCGTCAGAAATTCATCGATGAGGCCACCCAGGCCAAGGAATCGGTAGGGCGGTTCATCGACTCGCTGCACGATCTCATCGACCTGTTCAAGGCCGCGGGCGACAGCTACACCAATACCGACAAGTACTCCGCCGACCAATTGACCACGATGAAGGGTGATCTGGGCCGGGTCAGCTCCTCGCCCGGCGCGCGGGATCTGTCCGGCGCGGTGGAGAAGGCCGGAATCTACCTGCCCAGCAACTGGGCCATCCGGCAGCACGACTACGACATCGACACCGTGAAATCGCCCAAGCCGATCGATGGCACCAGGGTCAAGCCGGAGAGCGTCGGTGTGCCGATTCCGGTTCGGGCCGCCGACAGCATGTCCTGGCGCGACATGTACGACCTCGGTCAGCGCATCCAGTGGTCGGAGGTGACCGAGGACGCGCCCACCTGGGGTGTGATGGCCGATCAGGTGCACCTCGCCGCCTACGACCTGCAAGAGAAATTGGGCAAGATCACCTCGACCAGCTGGGAGAGCCAGGGCGGTGATGCCGCGCTCACGGCGATCAACGGGTTCGCGAACTCGGTGTACGACCTGCACGACTCGTTCAAGATGATGCAGTCGAACCTCCAGTACACCGCCGACTGGCTGTACGCGACGAAGGCGTGCATGCCGATCGAGACCGAGGACAAATGCGACGACGACCTCGGTGAGAACCGGGAGCGGTACGAGCGGCACTACGTCAACGGCGTCCATCAGACCGAGAAACTCTTCCCGGCGGTGATCGATCCCGCCGCGCCGAAGGGTCCGGTGACCACGCAGCAGCCGCCGACGACGCAGCAGCCGACGACGCAGCAGCCGACGACCCAGCAGCCGACGACCCAGCAGCCGACCACCCAGCAGCCCGGTTCCCAACAGCCGACGACCCAGCAGCCCGCCCTACAGGGGGCGACCCAGCAGCCCACCACGCAGCAGCCGGCCCTACAGGGAGCGGCGCAGCAGAGCACTCAGCAGACGCAGCCGATCTCGGCGGCGGGTCAGGCCGCGCAGCAGGCCCTCGGGCAACTCGGCCAGCTTCAGTCCGCCGCGTCCGGCAGTACCGGACAGACCGGCGCCGGGACCAGCGGCGCGAGCATTCCGGGTCTGTCGAATATCGGCGCGGCCGCGTCGAGCGCGGGGTCGGACCTCCTGTCGCCGCTGATGTCGGCGGTCAACACCGCGGTCTCGGGACTCTCGCAGGCGCTGCCGAACCTGCAAGCCGCGGTGCAGAGCGCATTGCAGCAGGTCTCGGCCGGCCTGAACACCGGCCTGCCGGGACTGCCCGGCCTGCCGGACCTGAGTCAACTCGGCACCCTGTTCCAGCAGTTCCCGGATCTGGCCGACATCCTGTCGCAGTCCCCGGAGATCAACGCGCTGATCTCCGACAACCCGGTGCTCCAGCCGCTGGCCGAGATGTTGGGCATCGAGGTCACCGACGGACAGCCCGCCGACGCGGGCGAACCCGCTTCGGTCGAGGCCGGCCTCGAATCGGCGTTCCCGCGCGCCTCGCTGCCCGACTTCTCCAATGTGCTGTCCGGCTTGGACGAGGCCGTCCCACTCACCGGTATGGTCGCCGCACCGCAGGCCGAAGCCGTGCCGCTCCCGCTGCACACTCTCGAGGAGGCCGATATCTCCTCGGCCGCCTACGCCCGTCCCGAGGCCGACGCATGACTCGCACCTGGGAGTTCTCCGATATCGAATTCCGCGTCCTATGGCAGCGTTTCGTGGGCAACACCCTGCCCCGCCCGCTGACCTATCAGGCCACCACAATCCCGCACACCGAATACGAACGGGAGAAGTACGACACCTGGCAGCGTCTGCAACACAGCGTCGACCCCGCGGTCCGCGCGGTCTTCGACGTACTCGAACGCCCGGATGTCTATGTGCGCCTGCGTGGTTGGAACGACCGGGAGCGCGATGACGCGCAGCGCTGGCTCAAGGCGAGAGCGGCGCGGGCGGGCGCCAACGGCTACATGATCTATCAGCTGCCCGGCGAAACACCCACGCACAGCGGCGGTTACGTCATCACCGATTGCGGTCCGCACGGCCTCGCCGACGCGATAGTCGACCTGATGCCCGATGTCGGCGCGGGCCGCAACGGCATCCTTCCCCTGGTCACCGACGCCAACCCCGAGCCCGACGAACACCGGTCGCACACATCGATGTTCTTCGAAGCGGCCGACACCTCGATCGCGCAGCGCAGCGCCGAATTCTTCGAAACCCCCGCCGATCGCACCGGCACCATCAACATCCTCCAGAACCAGTCGATGTTCGGCTCCCGTGGCATGCAGCGCGACATCCTCGTCTGGCGCGACCTTCCCGACGACGGTCGCTACGTCATAGCCCTGCCCTCCGACAGCCCCTCCGCCGTCCCACTCAACCGCTCCGCCCTGGTCGAACAGGTCAACGCCTCGATCCAGCGCATGATGGCCCGAGTCGAAGCCCACTGGGAGGCGAGCGCGTAGGTCCGCTGCGTAACGTGGAGCGTGACCGGGTACGAAGGAGGGTTCATGTCCGACGCGACGCACACGATCATCGACATCTCCGACGCCGCGCTGCGCCGGGATGGCGATCTTCTGCTGTACCGTGACGAACCGTTCACCGGCCAGACCGTCGAGTCCTATCCCGATGGTGTGCTGCGTGCGAGTACCAGCTATATCGACGGTCACCGCGACGGCGTCGACCTCGGTTGGCACCCCGATGGCCTCGATCGGTACGAGCGCGAGTTCCGCCGCGGGCATCCCGCCTTGACATGGCGGTCCTGGTACCCGGACGGACAGCCGGAGTCCCACGAGATCTACGACGTCTCGGGACATCTGTTGTTCCGGGAACGGTGGAACGAGGACGGGGAGCTTGTCGAACGCATCGATCCTGAACGCGCGGAGAAGGGCGTCGCGGACGATGCCGTCGACGCGAGCGATCCCGACCTGGCCGTCGTCGACTATCGGACCCTGTACCGAGGCGAACCGTTCACCGGTCAGATATACGAACGCGCGTACGAAGGTTCGCCGATCGTCCAGCTCCGCACCTACGTCGACGGTTGGGCGCGAGGGCTCCAGCGGGGTTGGCATCTCGACGGGGGCCGCCGCTACGTCGGGACGCTCACCGACAGGGGCGTCGCGGTCGATTGGCAGGAGTGGGACGCCGACGGAGAGCCGGTGTAGAGCGAATGACTGATCTTCCGGTCGACGCTACCGATCCCGATCTCGTGCGCGGCGAATCCGCGAGTCGGGCCTGGTATCGTGGCGAGCCTTTCACCGGCGATGTGACCGAATCGGATGCCAATGGTGCATTGCTGGAGTATTCGACCTACGCGGACGGAGCGCTCGACGGCCTCAGCTCGCTGTGGTACCCGGATGGCGCCGATCGTGCGACGCGGCAATACGACCACGGTGTACCGGTCGACACCTGGAACGAATGGTACGCGAACGGACAGCGTAAACAGCGAGAGATCTATTGGGATTCAGGCAGGTTGAGACGGCGGTGGCGTTGGACGGAGTCGGGCGATGTGCTCGAAGACACCGATAGGGAACGCTGGGACAAAGGTGTCGACGACGATGCCATCCTGATGGACGATCCGCGACTGTCGTCCTATCCTGACGGCAGTCGGTACTTCCTCGATAGCGAACCGTTCAGCGGTCAGGTGGTCGAACGCGCTGATGGGGCTCCCGACGGAGTCATCGTCGCACTGAATACCTATGTGGACGGATTTGCCTCCGGTCCATCGCGGCGGTGGTATTTCACCGGCAGCGCCCGCGGTGTCGGCGCAGTAGCCAGGAACAGGGCGGTGGGTCTGTGGCTCGAGTGGTTTTCTGACGGGTCGCCCGCGAAGCAAGCCGTGTTCGGATCCGATGGAAGGCTACTGGCACAGCGAGTTTGGGAAGAGCCAGGGGGCGCGATATCCAGTCCTCCCGCTCTCGTGGTCGACGGCCTGGAGCAGCGGTATCGGTCGGATAATTCGCTGGAGGCCGCGGGTGTCGTGGTTGCTTCGGGTCCGATCGGGACCTGGCTGCACTGGGATGCCCAAGAAAATGTGGTGTGTGAGGAGTGTTTCGACTCGGAGGGACAGCGGGTATCGATACTCCGGTGGGATGCCGCGGGAAATCGGGTCGAATGAGGTCGTCGGGCGATGGGCGGGAACGGAATGCCGAAGGCGGGCCGATGTGGCAAGACATGCCATTCACGCTGTCGTAGTGGCTGATTTCCCCGGGTTCGGGAGCCTTGTTGCGTGACCGAACCAGTTGTGGTGTGCTCGAAGGATCACTGCTGAAGGGACGGGGCGATGGCAGACAAGTTCGAATACGACGCGGATCTCTTCCGGGCCGCGGCGGACAAGTCGCGCACGGTCAGCGAGAAGATCACCAACGTGCTCGACACGCTGAACAGTTCGATCAACGGTCGCGGCGCCCCTTGGGGCAACGACAAACTGGGCAAGAACTTCTTCAATGGTCCGGGCGGTGACGACGGTTATGGCGCTTCCCGTACCAACACCACCACGAACGCGGCGACCATGGCCACGACCATGAACGATTTCGCCAGCGGCCAGATCGACAGCGCCGTTGCGATCGAGAAGATGGAACAGGGCAATGCCGACGGCATGACCTAGGCACTCGCGCAGACAAGCCCACGGAGGAGACGAGCCGGTGAGCGACGACTTCATCGAGGTCGATGATCCGGATGTGGTCATAGACAACTCGACCGGTCGCCTGTCGTACCGAGGTCAGCCCTTCAGCGGTTCGGTCGCGACGACCGGGCCCAACGGTGCTTTGCTGGAACTGTGGTACTTCGAGGACGGTTCCCGGGAGGGCGGTTGGTCCGGCTGGTATACGGATGGCGCCAAACGCTATAGCGGGATCTTCTTCCATAACCGTCCTGTGGACGAATGGCAGGAGTGGTTTCCCGACGGGGCACCCTGAAGACCCGCACCGTATTCGGTGAGGACGGCAAGATGCTGGCGCGCGAGACCTGGGACAGTGACGGTCGGTCGACAGAGCGGACACATCGACCGAACGAGCAATGAGGACAAGGCGATGCGGGTCGTATGTGAACAGTGGCTCGACCGGCTCCCCGATGGATCCCCGCGACGCGGGCGGTCCTCGAATCCGATGGGAAGCTATTTCCAATGAGGGCCTTCGTAAGTGGACCCCGCCGACTCGGCTTCCTCCATTCATGTTGTCGTAATGGGGGATTAGCCGGTCGATGTGATTCTGTTGCACAGACAGGTGAGTTGTGGTGTGCTCGGAAGTATCATGGCGGAGGGATGAGGGCGATGGTGAGGACGGTTCGGATCGGCGCCCACCTCGTCCGTACTGATTCGAGCGAGTAGCGCGATGACCAACGAGCGGGAAAAAGCCGATCTGCACGAGATCATCGAGGGCGTGCAGGCGCAGTTCCGTAACGTCGCGCGGATTCAGCGCGAACGGGCCGAGATCACCGGCCGTGCCACCGTGCGAAAACGCGTCACCGTCACCGTCAATGCGGATAACAAGATCATCGAGACCAAGTTCGGTCCCGACATCGAGGATCTCACCTATGCCGAGATCGCCAAGGCGGTAACCGAAGCCGCGCAACTCGCGTCCGAGGAGGTCGCGCGCAAGGTCGGCGAGTTGATGTCGCCGTTCGAGGAGCAGCGCGCCCGCCTGCCCTCCTTGTCGGATCTGATCGAGGGGATGCCGGATATGCGCATCCCGGAGACGATCGAAGCCCCGCTGACCCCGCCGGCCGCGCGGGAGGACAGCTTCGCCGATGGCGCTGTCGCGCGCGACAAGGGCAGCGCGGCAACCGATTCGAGCTGGTGAGCTAGGCACTCATGATCGAGCTGCCGTCCGGGTTGCATTGGCTCTCCGTCCTCGCGGGTATGGAGTGGCCGGAGGGCAACGAGCACGAGATGTGGTCGATGGCGGGCGATTGGCGTACCGCCGCGGCCGATCTGCGCGAGATCGTCGACGACATCTACGCGGCCAAAGACGCCGCGCACAAGGCATATCCGCACGGCGAGGGCGCCGAGGACATGCTCAAGGCGTTCGATTCCCTTGCCCGTGGCGACGGCGGCGACAAGGACCAGTCGCTGAACAAGCTGGCCGACTTCTTCGATCAGGTCGGCGAATCGGTGTACCAGACCGGCACCGAGATCGAATACACGAAGATCATGTTCTACTCGTCGCTGGGGCTGCTGGCGGCGGAACTCGCGGCGGCATGGCTGTTTCCGCCCACCGCGCCCGCGGTGGAGGCAGCGGCCATCGGCGCGACGCGGATCGCGGCCCGCATCATCACCGGGCGGGTGATCGCGGCGATCATCCGCGCGGTGGCGAAGGCGGCGGCGACACGGCTGGTCAAGTTCATCGCCCGGCACGTCGTGATCGACACGGTCATCGGGACCTTGCAGGAACTCGGTGTCCAGCAGTGGCAGAAGGATCACGGCCACCGCAAGGAAATCGACTGGAACCAGGTCAAGGCGGCGGCGGTCAGTTCCGCGGCGGGCGGCGCGGCGGCCGGGCCGTTCGGTCACTGGCTGGGCAATACGCTCAGCAAGGAAATGAAGCCCTGGCTGCGCGGGGCGATCACCGGCACCGCGGCGGGTCTGGTCGGCGCGGGCGGCGGCATGCTCGGGCAGTTCGGCTACGACGCCGCGACCGTCGGGCTCGGTGACGCTTGGAACAATCTGAAGACCGCGGCCACGGACCCGCTGATGTGGAGTGCGGGCGCCACCAACGGTGGTCTGTCCGGATTCAACAAATCGGCGGCGACCAGTGCCTGGCAGGGCATGAAGCCGGGTCTGTTCGAACGGCCGAGTCTGAGCTCGCGCATCGCCCAAACTCTCGGCCCCGACGTGAATCTCGGCGGATTCGGTCAGGACGGGGCGGGCAATCACGGTGCCGGAAACAATGGTGCCGGAAACAATGGTACGGGCGACGGTTCCACCAACAGGACCGGTGACAATTCCACTCAGCGCGCCGGCGATGCCCAGGGGGACGGCGCCGGGAGGACGTCGGGCGAGGGCACGCGCGCGGGTGCGACCGGTGACACGACCGGTAACGGTTCGGGTGAGACCCGGGCCGGGGACGGCACCGATGGTCAGAATGTGCGCCCCGCGGGCACCACCGACGCACCGCCCGCCGAGGGCGACACGATGTCGGCCGATACCGAGGGGCAGGGCGAACAGCGGGCCGGGGCGGACCAGCAGTCCGCCGCCGACGGCAGCGGCACCTCAGCCGGACGACAGGAGTCCCGGCCGGACACGCAGGGCGCCGATACGCAGGCCACCGCCGACAGCGGAGCGCGCGCACAGCCGGAAGCGCCGCAGGCGCACTCGGATGCCCCTGCGGCACAGACGGATTCCGGCCCCGCTCAGCAGGAGTCGCGCACGGGCGCTGCCGACGACTCCGGCACCGCGGACACGTCCCGCGCCGACACCACTTCAAGCGGCGAGCCGGTCACCCGCACGACCGATACCGAGACCGGCCGGCACGACACGACAACCCAGTCGGCCGCGGCCCCGCTCATCACGGCGGCCGGTGCGCCCACCGGCATCGGGGCGCCCCCTTCGGCGACCGGCCATTCGCCGGGACAGGCTCCCGCGCAGGGACATTCGCCTGCGGCCTCCGGCCAGCCCTCCGCCACACCGACACACACGACCAACACCCCGAACCAGTCCGCCACGCCCACGCAGCAGGCGAATCAGTCCACCCCCGGTCAAGGCGGCGCCGACCGCGGTGCGCCGTCCGCGACCCGACCCGGCGGACCCGAGGTCCGCGCCGACGGTCCGCGCGCCAACGCCGCCGACACGACGCGGACGACGTCCAATGACCCGCGCGCCTCCGCACCCGACCGCGATCCCGACGGACCCCCGACCGATGACGAGACACGCGGTCCGGTCGACGGTCGCGCGGGCACCGGCGGTCAGGACACCCGGGCGGGCGAAGTCCGCGCGGGCGCGCCCGAATCGCGCGCGGGAGCCGTCGACACCCCGCACGAGGGCGCGCGGGCCGCGCACACGCCCACCGAAGCGCCGCGGACCGGCGGCGAGTCCGAGTCCGCCGCCGATCCGGTCCGTGCGACCGCCGCGGGCGCGGAGCCCCACCGCACCGGAACCGATCCCGCCGCTGACGTCCCGCCGGTGTTGCCGGTCGCCGATCACGCGGCGCCGCACGCCCGTCCGGGCGCCGACGCGAGCAGGCCGGTTCGTGGCGGCGAACAGCGTGGCGGACCCGACCGCACGACCCCGCACGACGAACGCGGTCCGGCCGCACACGACGACGACGCGCCGCACCGCGATCGCGACGGCACCTCCGACGACCGTCAGCCGTGGCGCGACGCGAACGGCAATCCGCCGGTCTACGACGCCAGGCTCCCCAGCGGCGAAGGTGTCATACACCACCCGACCGGCACATCCGTCGGCGAGGACAACCGCACCCATCGCGTGCGCGAGAACATCCGCAACGACGGTGCCCACGATGTGGTCGTACACGGCCGCCGCGACGGATTCCCCGCGCCCGGCAACAACTTCCCGGTCCATCCACAGGACATCGTGGATGCCATCCGCGACAACCCGCACTATCGGCCGGGCACCGCCGTCCGCCTCGTGTCCTGCCATGCGGGCAATGCCCACGGCTGGGCCCAGTACATCTCCGACCGACTCGGGGTCGAGGTTCACGCGCCCACCGACAAGGTCGGCGTCCCGCGGTCACCGGATTCGGACCCACGCATCGCCAACGGCGGCGAATGGCGCACCTTCCGGCCGCAGAGCGGTCCGGCGGTCGGCGATCACACCGCGCCGCTCTCGGACCGGGGCGATACGAGCACTCGACGCCACGACGGAGAAGGCCAACCGCGCGACCCCGAACCGGCGCACCACAGTTCGGATCGCACGGACTGGATGGACACCGGCGACGACGATCCGCCCCGCGATCCGGCCTCGTCGCATCTGGTGCCACCGGACGGATCGGAAACACTGCCGCGGCCATCGGTGGACGCGCAATTGCTCGGCACCATCGATGAGTCGCGGGTGACGCGCGACCCGGAATCCAACCTGATTACGCACGTGGACGGTGAATTCGTCGATGATTTCGCCCGGCGGCTGAGTTCCGAGCGAGCAGCCGAATACGTTCGCGCAGGTGAACGTGACCCGGATCTCGCTCAGCGATTGCGGAGAGCCGAGGAAGCACTCGACGCGGCGGCACACGATCGCGGCGAGGCCAAAAGGGCACTCGAGGCGGCAGGCCCCGAGGACAAGCGTGCCGCGGTGGATGCGATGCGTGCGGCTCAGGACCGCTTCGCCGAGACCAGGGCCGAACTCCAAGCCGCCAAACGGGCCGTCGCGGTCGATGACGCCAACCGCCTCAGCAGGCACGAGATGGGCGAGGTCTCGGCGTTGACCGTGGACCGCGTCACCGGCCATGTCTACGAGGCGGCCAACGGGCCAAGCGATCGCGTTGTCGCCGACAGTGACCTGCACGAGACGCTACGTCACAACTTGGATGAGGTTCGTCGCAACGGTCCCTACAGCCATGAGAACAACGGGCCCAAGGTTCACGACTACCCGCATCCGGATCAACCTCTCGGGCATGCGGAGGTCCGCACTACCAACGCGTTGCTGCACCACCGTGGCGCACTCGGCATACCCAACGGCCCGGAATCGCTGCACTCGGTTCTCAATGCCCCACATTTCCCACGGGGCGGTGCTAAAGGTGACGCGGCATACTGCGCGAACTGCGCCGGAACCCTGCACGGAACCGAGACCGCGACCGGTTCCCATTCGGGCTATCCCCCATCCGATTCGACATACACACCTCCGGCGCGACACTCCGATGCGGCTGCCGGGGAAGCGGCGAACCCGGACCGCACGCACGACCACGAGGCTCCCGTTCGAGACGACGCGGAGCCCATCAGACCTGACGACGACGTCGACTTCATGGGCGACGACGACCCGCCGCCTGTGCGCCCGTCGGCCATGTCCCACCTCGATCCCGGCACGGGGACCGACAACGCGCCCGCTTCCCGTGAAGCGGGTGTGGAACCGCACCTGCTCGGAACCCTGCCGGTCCCGGAGGACGGACCGATCACCCACGTCGATGGTGAGCACATCGACGACTTCGCTCGACGTTTGGCCGAAGAGCGGTACTGGGCCTTCCATGAGGCGGCTTCGCCGCATCCCGACATCGTGCAGCGGGCCGCGGATGCGAGTGAGTTGGTACGAGAGGCCAACCAGAACAAGGACCGCGCGGTCGGCGACCTCCGCGACGCGAAGACGAAGGTCCAAGAGGCGAAGAATCTCCTCGACCGAGCCGACGACAGCACTGTCGAGCAGCGGCAGGCGGACCTCGATCACGCGAATCGGAACCTGTCGGACGCGACGGCGAAAATGCGAGAAGCGCAGCAGGACGCGGCGCATGCCCGGCGGGCTCAGTCCGCCGCGAATCGGGCCCTGCACGAGGCCCTACGGAACCTGCCGTTGTCGGGCAACGACCGCGGTGCCGTCATGGCGGTCACGGTGGATCGGGTAACAGGCCGTGTCTACGAGGCCGCCAACGGGCCCGCCGAGCATTTCATGCACTACGACGACTTGCATCATCTGTTGCAGGACAATCTCGACCGCGCCCAGCCGTCGCCTCCCTACCGCACCCATGGCCACGACCCGGCGGTTTTCATCATTCCCGACAATCCGCTCGGGCACGCCGAGGTCAAGTCGACCAATGCGGCGCTGCTCGACCGGACACCCGCGGAGATGGCGAGAGGGGGCGAGGATCCGCTCGCGTCGATCATGAACGTGCCCATGATGATGAACGGCACCGAGCGCGGCGAGGTGCGGTACTGCTCCAACTGCGATCTGACGCTGCGCGGCACCGAGAGCGTTACCGGCAGGATCGAGGCCGGTCCCGGCGGGGACCGTCACATCGACCACATTCCATACTCCGAACGCGAATCCGGGCCGCCGGAGCGGGTCGATTTCATGGGTGACGACGATCCCGATACGACCGGTCCGCATCGGACCCTGCCCGGGGATCAGACCGTACCGGCGGGAATGACACGGGGGGACGATGGTCTGTTGCGTCGTCCCGGCGACCGGGCCGACTCCTATCGGGACCCCGACGGCACCTGGCATCACCGCGACGATCCGCCGAATTCGTTCCGCGGCGAGAATTTCCGGCTGCGTGGAGACAACGGGGCGTTTCTCGGCGACCATCTCACCGACCACGGCTACACGCACGACGCGCAGCGGGGGGACGCGCGGACATACGAGGTCCGCGACCCGCATCTGGCCGAACAACTGCACGACGCGTCCACGCGGCGGCTCGAGCTTCAGACCGAACGCGACGCCGTCGCGGTGGAATTGGATCGTCTGAAGTCGGAGTTCGGCGTCGAGCACAACAAGGAGCTTGCGCCGAAGCGGTTGACGGACCGGATTCAGCAGCTCGAGGCGGAGATCGTGTCCGATCCGTCGTTGAGCGAGGCCGAGGTGGTGAACCGGCTCACCGATCTCGCCGATCTGGAGGATACCGCCAGGCGGTACAACGACCTCGGGCGCGAAATGGTCGATTTCTCCAAGCGACTCGGTGAGCTCGCGGGTCTGGGATATGCCCTCGATTCGGACCTGCACCCGGATGCGGTGCTGCTCACGCCGTTCGCGGGCGCGTTCGACGGTGCGGGCGTCGTCGATGTCGCGTCGATGGTGCATGCGAGGGGCGTCGATCCGACCACGCTGGTGGTAGTGGAGGCCAAGGGTGTCGGATCTGAGCTCGGCGGGTCCAAAACCATCAGCGCCCAACAGGGTTCGCCCGAATACCTGCGGCATATCCTGGGGCTGGATCGCAATCTCGCGCGGATTCTGAACGAGACGCCCGAGCAGATGCGCGCGCGCGGTATCGATCCCGACAGTAGGGAGGGGCGCAATCTGCGCGCGGCGGTCGACGCGCTGCGGGCCGCACGAGACGATGGGACGTTGCGGGTCGGCTACCGACTGGTGCACGCCGCCGCCGACGGCACGGTCACCGTCACGGAATTGCGCCTGGTGCGCGACGGGACGAACGTACTCGCCGACGTGCCGCTGCCATTCGAAGGCGCACCGCCGCGAGATCTCGCGACCACCCGCCCCGACGAGGTCGACTTCATGGGTGACGACGCCGGCGAACAGCGGCCTCACACCGATTTCGACGAACCGTCGCGGCCCGAACGCGAGGTGCGGATCGAACTGGGCGACAACGGTGAGGTCGTCGCGCTGCACGTGCGGTTGGAGGACGGGCGGTGGGTGGTCGCCCGGGCGGACGAGTCACCGCGGAATCTGCCGGAGGCGGGCGGTGATCGGCCGGTCGACAACCGTAATGTGTTGCGGCGGTTGGTCGACCAGCTCAATGCCGGGTACGAGGGGTTGACGCTGAAGTACCCGTCCGGATCGGGTCTCGACGGGCGCGGTCAGACCGCTGTCCGTGACGGTTTGGTCGGCGGCGTGCATCTGGTCACGGATCCGCCCGCGCCGACACCGCATCCGGCGCCGCACCCAACGCCGACTCCGCATCCGACCGGACCCGAGGTGCACGAGCCGCCGCCGGGGCCCGCCGATCCGGCGTTGAACGTCGCGCGCATCGGCAAGGAGGGCGCGACGGTGTGGCAGAACCGTGAGCATCTGCCGCTCGTCAACGGGGCGACGGGGCGCGTCGAGGGCGTGGCGGGCGAGCACCATCCGGTGAATTTCCCGGACGGGACGGAATACCGGCCGTGGATCACCGAGGCCGATCCGAACCTGTTGCGCGAGAACGTTGTCACCGAGCTCGAGGCCGGGCGGATGTCCGCGGACGAGGCCAGGTCCATCCTGCTGGAAACGCTCGACCGAACCACCGATCCGCGCGTGCGCCAAGAGCTGATCAACGATCTCGAGATCCACAACCTCGTCGACTTCGATCACGCGCGCGACCTGGAGACCACCGCGCCGCAGGAGGCCGCGCCGCCGCCGGAGCCGGACGAAGCGGCGCCGGAGGGCGAATCGCTGACCGATATGGCGAACCGGATGGGCTTCGACCTCGATGACGAGAGTCCCCAGGCGCTGCGCCGGGCCATCGATGAGCAGAGCTACCGGGTGCTGCGCGAGGTCGGCGCCATCGAAGGTCTGGCGGACGCGGCGCGGCGCGCGAACGAGGAGCAGACCCGGCCCTACGGACGTGTCCAGGACTCGGATCAGCCCGCGGCGACACCGGACGGGCGGACCCTGCCGGACGGTGATCACACGCCGCCGCGCGGGGAACTGGGATCGGACACGCCTCGACGCCGCGACGACACCGATCTCGACAACGACGACTACGGCGACGATTTCGAGGACTACGGTGACGAGCCGAACACCCGTCGCGGCCACTGGGGCGACACGAGCGAACCTCGGCCGGTGCCGTTCTCGCGCGAGGTCAGCTTTCTCGACGACAACCCGATGGGCCGATTCCTGCGCGACCTCATCGTCGCCTTCGACGGCAACACGGTGCTGCGCGACTACGAACGCGTCGGCAACGGCGCGGACCGCCTGCCCGAATGGGGCGATATCGCCGACTCCGCCGAACTCGGTCGCGACCAGGGGCCGCGCGCCTTCTTCGAACACGCACTGCGCCGCGACCAACTGCGCGACGAACTGTCCGGCTGGGCGGCGATGTTCGGCCGCGACCTGTCGGATCTGACCGGCGAGCACCTCGACCGCACCCTCGCCGAACTGCGCGACGCCGCGGCCAGGCGCGCCCAGAACCTCGCCGACTTCATCTCCGCCGCCGAACCGATCCTGCGCGGCGACGAGGGCGCGCCGGTCGGGCGCACCTACGGTGACCAGGTTGCCCGCGTGCCCGATCCGCACGGCGGCCCGGACCGGCTGATCGTGACCGACGGGCCGTTGGACCGGTCCGAGGCGCTGGCGCGCGCGCTGGACGGCAACGAGGATCTGGCCAGGGGACTGCGCGACCGCACCCTGCAACTCGACTACCGCACCACCCGCACCGACGGGTCGGGTCAGGTGCATCTCGACCCGGTCGCCACGCCCGAGGTGCGGCACGTCCGCGCGACCATCGACGGCGCCGATCTCGATGTGACGCTGGTGCGCGGCGAGGACGGGCAATGGCATCCTGTGCAGGCCCCGCCCGAGACACCGCCGCCGCCGCGTGATCGCGGTGAGATCGTGCGCGAGATCCGCGACCTGGTCCAGGAATTGGGGCTCACCCCCACCCAACTTCACCCGGACAATATCGCCGGGACCATCGCCGATCTGCATCTGGACAACGCGGTGCGGGCCGCGCAGGTGGAAGCGCTCGCCGACTACGCGCGCACCATGTCCGATATCGAGTCGTTCCATCTCATCGGCGACGCGCGCGGTCAACTCGCCGCCCGGCTCGGACTCACCGAGGCCGAACTCACTCCGCGCAGGCTCGCCGCGGCGCTCGCCGACCCGAATCAGCGAAGGGCGTTGCGCGAGCAGCAGTTCGAGGATCTGCTCGACGGTCCGCGGCACAACGGGAAGAAGACCGAAGGATATTCGCGCCAGCTCGAGCTCATCGACTCGGCGCGGGTCAGGGCCGCGCAGGATGCGCTGATCCGCGCGCTCAGTCCTGACAATCCCGACTCGCTGCGCCCGAAGATCCAGAAGAAGGGCCCCCACGGTCGGCACGAGTACACGCACGCCGACCACGGCATCGACCCGCGCGAACTGCGCAATCGGATCATGCGATTGCAGCGCCGGGGTCAGCACGATCTGGTGCTGCGGGCACTCACCGACTACGCCGACACGCTGCTTGGCATCGACCCGTATTCGGGGGTGCCGAAGGGCGATCACTCGGCCGATCCGCGCACCACCGGCGAACCGCACGTCTACGACCTCGACGCGGTACACGGACTGCGCGAGGTCATCGGCGAGATCATGCCGGGTATCGACCCGCGCGAATTCGCCTCGCGGGTCGCCGATAACGCCGCACGCGCCTACGGCCAAGGCGAACCCACCGAGCCGAACGGACCCCGCCCCCGCGCCAACCGCGACTGGGCACGCCTGGTCGGCGTCGACCTGTCCACCGCCGATGACGCCACCTTCCGCAAGATCTACGAGGCTTATCGCGACGGCAAGATCGAGAAGCACGAGGGCCTGAGCCCCGCCGAACTCGAGGCCGAGGTCGCCCGGATGCGCGAGGAGATCCGCACCCGCGCCGAACAGATCCGCCAACTCCGATCCCTCACCGAGGAGCTCTACCGCCCGGTCGCCGACCTGCCCCCGAGCGGTCCACCCGCCCGCGAACACCCCGACGGCCCGACACCGGATCTCGATGGTCCAGGCGGTGATCGGCGGTTGCCCTCGGACGGCGATCCTGGCGCATCGCGTCCGCATAATGATTCGAGTGTGACGCGGCCGGATGGTGTCGATTCCGAGGCTGCGGCGGATGCTGCTGCGTTGGAGTCGTATCGGCGTGCGCAGGCGGAGTTCGATGCTGCGCGTGCGGAGTTGGGTGAGGCGCGCCGCGGGTTGTTGTCCGAGGAAGAGGCTGCGGCGGATGCGGCTGCGCACGAGTCGTATTTGCGTGCACAAGCGGAGTTCGATGCGGCGCGTGCGGATGTCGATGCGCGGTTCGGTGAGCTTCTCGATCGTGCGGGTGGGGGCGTTGGGGAGTCGGCGACGAGGTCGGATCGTGTCGATTCCGAGGCTGT
>NZ_LGYZ01000109.1 GCF_001310275.1 Nocardia arizonensis | reverse complement strand
TCGGTGAGCTTCTCGATCGTGCGGGTGGGGGCGTTGGGGAGTCGGCGACGCGGCCGGATGGTGTCGATTCCGAGGCGGCGGCGGATGCTGTTGCGTTGGAGTCGTATCGGCGTGCGCAGGCGGAGTTCGACCGGCTGCGTGCGGAATTGGCCGAGACTTCGCGCGGCGTCTCCGAGGAGGAGGCTGCGGCGGACGCTGCCGCTCACGAGGCTTATTTGCAGGCGCAGCGGGAGTTCGACGCGCTTCGCAGTGCGCTGGACGCGCGGTTCGGGGAACTTGTCGAGCGTGCGGGCGGTACCGAGGGGACGCGCCCGGACGGGGGCGAAGACGGCGAGGGCACCGCGATTTCGGAAGGTGCGCGGGGCGAGGGCGCGTATCCGACGCGCCGGGATTCCGATGGCGAGGGTGACGAATCAGCCGGTGCGGATGACGATGGAGGGCGCGGGGATGACGATGCGGACCCGGACGGTCCGCGGCCCGCACCCGCCGGTCCGCCGTCGAAACCGCCGTCGAACGCGCCGCCCGCTCTGAGCCCGGAACCGGAGGAACCGCATCGCGAGCCGCGGCGCGGTTTGCCCGCAACCGCAGGCGAACTGGAACCGATCGGCGAGAACGGTCTCGACTCGACGCATCCGAACGGCGCGGACGATACCGCGGACCGGGCGACGCGGCACGGTGACTTCCTCGATGACGCGCGAAAGTTCTTGCGGGAACTGGCGGATCTGCCGCCCTCGGTGCACGACGACACACCGCCGCTGACCGATGCGGAGGCCGAGCATGTTCGCAGGCTGGCCGAAGCGCTGGGTTTGGGCGAAGCGCTCACGCGACTGCCCGATCCGCTGGGTGCGCTGGCGGAGATCGCCGATATGGCGCGGGCGCGCGGATTCCTCGACGGCGCACTCGATCCCGACGCCGTGTTGGGCGCGCCTATGCGGTACCCGGACGACTACGAGGCCCTCGATCTCGACGAGGTGCAGGACGGTTACGAAGCCTGGCGTTTCGAGGGCGACCCCGAGGCGCGCGAGCGAATCACCGAGGAACTGCGCCGAGCGGGGCTGGAAGACGATGCGCGGCAAGAACTGTCGGCGGCACCGGAGCCAGAGGCGGGCGAACTTCCGCTGCGACCCTCGGCGCTGTTGCCCGCGGGGGACGGCCCCGCGCAGCATCCGAGCACGCCGCGGGTGGAGTCGGCGCAGGGGGTGGCCGAGCGCCTCGCCACCCGGTTCGGTGTCGATCCCACCGATCCGGGCGCGATCGACGCACACCGGTATCGGCAGCTCATGCGGGCGGGGGCGATCGAGGCATTCGCCGAGACCGTGCGGCGCGCCCAGGAGGCGACCGATCCGCTCGCGCGGGCGCAGTTGGAGGCGCGTGCGCGGCGGCGGGCGAACCGGCTCGGCCTGCCCACCGATCCCGGTCTGACGCGCGCCGCCGACGATATCGCCCGGTTGCGCGCGGGTGTGGCTCGCGATGCCGCCGATCTGGCGCATCTGTCGGATCTGCTCGCCTCCGCTCTCGACGACCGCTGCCTGTCGATCGAGGTGGATGGCGAGCGGATGCTGGTCCGGCTGGTCTCCGACGGACCCGACTCCTGGCATTTCGAGTCCGTCGAACGGGTGGCCCCGCCCGCGCCGGGCCTCGAGAAGGCGGTCGAGGTCGCGCCGAAGAAGTCGTGGCTGCGCAGGCTCTGGGATCGGATGAACAACGGCTACTGGGGCGAATACCCCAAGTATCCCTCGGGTTCCGGTATCGATAGTTCCGGTCAGTCGCTACTCGGTCACGGCGCCGGTCTGCCGCTCACCAAGGAGAAGGACCCGACTCCGCACGGTCCGCACGGCGACGAATACGAGCAGTTGCAGACCAAGTTCAACCCGGCGCGCATTCTCAAAGAGGGTGTGCTCATGTGGCAGAACCGCGAACTGGTGCCTATTCTCAAGCACCTTTCCTCGCGGATCGCCGACCACGCGGGGGAATTCCTGCCGCTGCGCAATGTCGACGGCACCGAATACAAGCCGTGGATATCCGACGCCGACCCGGAGCTGCGGCGTCGGATAGAGCGGGAACTGCGCGATGCCGGACTCGATCATCTGCTCGAGCCGGAGAGCCGCGGGGACAACGAACTGCCCGAAGGCCGCGATCGCGGGTTGCCCTCCGGTTCACACGAGGACCCGGTGCAAGTTCCGCGGTCCGGCGACGCGTCCGTCGAACCCGCCGAACCGCTGCCGCCCTGGGCCGAGGATGTCGTTGACGCGGTGCGTCAGCGCCTCGCCGACGCCGCCGCGCTCGAGGCGCTCGCCCACGAACTCGGCATTCAGCTCACCGATTTCAGTCCCGAGGGTCTGCGACGCGCCGTCGCGGAGGGCGAATACCGACTGCTGCGCCGCGACGGCGTGATCCAGGGACTCGAGGCCGCCGCGCGCGGCTTCGACGAGGAGAACGCGCACACCCCGTATCGGTCGACCAGTTTCGGCAGCAAGGATCCGCTGGGGAATTTCCTCAAGGAGGTCATCGCGGCCAATGGCGGCGATACCCGCATGCTGGACTGGCGTGGAGTCAACAACGGTGGCGAATGGGTCAGGCACTGGGACGATCTCGAGGATACCGAGCAGCCCGGACGCGACCAAGGGCTGCGCAAGTACTTCGAAAACGCGTTGCGCCGTTATGGATTGCGTGACGAACGATCGGCATGGGCGCATCTGGCGGGCGTCGACATCGAAGCGCTCGCTCGGGACCGTGACGCCGAAATGGCTCGGCTGCGCGCGGAATTGGATCGAAATGCCGGCGTGCTCGACGAATTCACTCGCCGGGTAGCGGATTTCGAAGCCGCCGATTCGGGTGACCGCCTGATACTCGACCAGGAGAACAATCGGATCGCCATAGTCGATACCGGGGCCGGACACGAGCGAGCTCTGGCGCGCGCGCTGGCCGGTGCGGACCCGGATTTCATCGAGCGGTTGAACCGGGGCGAGGTCGGCATCGAGATCCGCGCCGTCGCATTGGACGACGCGGGACGTGTGCACATGGTCGAACTCGACCCGCCCGATGTGCGCCACGTGCGCACCGAGGTGGACGGTCGCACCGTCGACGTCACGATGGTGCGGGAGGGGATCGGCCCGTGGCGGATGGTGGACCCGCCGCCGTCGAATGCCGAACCGGCTGCCAATCTGCCTGCGGCGCAGGATGACACGACTCCGTTCGGGCGGGAACCGCGGTCGGCGGCCGAAATCCGGTCCGATATCGCCGAGGTGGCGCGGCGGCTCGGCATCGCTGACCCGACCGCCATGTCGGGTGAGGATCTGCGCGCGCTGCTGAGCGATCTCGACCGCGCCAACCAGGTGCGCGCGCGGCAGGTCGAAGCGCTCGTGGATTTCGCGCTGTCCGCGGACGCCATCGACACCTTCAACGACCTGCACGACGCGCGCAGCGCGCTCGCGCACAGGCTCGGAGTCGAGGCCGAGGACCTCACTCCCGAGGTCGTCGCGAATACGCTCGGCGACCCGGACACGCGGTCGGCCCGCAGGCATCAGCAGATCAGTGACCTCGCCGCCTACGCCAAGGAGCTGCGCTCCGTCGACGCCGCCGCCGTTGACGCGGCCCGCGACGCGCTCGCCCCCCATCTCGGCCTGGAACGCGGCGCACTGCGCGCGGGCGCCGACGCTCTCGCCGAGGCCATCGCCAACCGCATGGTCCGCGGCGACCTCGATGACCTCACCCGTCCGCTCGCGGACTACGTGCGAGCACTCGGCGCGATCGACCCCTACACCAACGATCTCGTCTACGACCCCGCCACCGATCCGAGGGCAAGGGGCGACGACCCACCCGTCCACGATCGCGACGCACTCGACTTCCTCCGCGAGGTCGGCGCGACCGACCTGTCCGATACCGGGCCGCTGCCCCCGGTTCCCGAAGGCGCGCTGCCCGGCCCGAGCCGTGACTACGCTCGCCTGCTCGGCGTAGACCTCACCGACGCGACCGGCCAACGCTTCGCCGAGGTCTACGAACTGTTCCGCGACGGTCGCATCGACAAGCACGAGCGCTTGACCCTCGAACAGCTCGCCGAGGTGCACGAACAACTCCGCGACGAGATCCGCCAACGGCTCGCCGACATCGCCGAACTGCGCGCCCTGCTGACCGAACCACAGGCCCCCGAACCCGCAAACCCGCAGGTCGCGGGCGGATACCCGGCCCTACCGCCGACGGACGGACTCCCCGCGGGCCCGACGGACGCGGCCCTGCCGCCCTCCGAACCTCCCGCCGTCCCGCCCGGATCGCGTACCCCGCAACTTCCGCCTGCCTCCGGCGGGCCGCCGACCCGGCCCGATATCCGGGATACGCGAGCGCCGCGGCAGTCACCGTCTTCGGACGGATCCCCGACACATCCCGACCTGCCGAGGGATTCGCCTTCGAGCGATCGGGATGTGAACGACCAGAACGGCTCTCGTCCAGGTGACCCGGGGGTGGACGCGCGCGACCGCGAAACCGGTCCGGCGGTCGATGTTTCCGACGGCTCCGCGTCTTCGGCGGTGGTGCCCGATGGAGCGACCAACGGGTCGGATCCCGATACCGCACCGGGTGCGCCGACCACGGACGCTCCGCCCGTGGCCGGCGACGGATCGACCCGCGCGGTTGTCCCGGGCGAGCCGCGGCGGCCGAGCGGTCACGATGGATCCGGTTCGGTTCCGCCCACGGCGGGAACCTCCTCCGATGCCGACGGTCGAGCCGCCACGAACGGTCGCCCGGCCGGTGGAAACGGGCAGGTGAGCGGTGCCGGTGATGGCAGCGCCCCGCGGCGGCTCGGTCCGACCGAGGTCGGGGCGTCGGAGTCGGGTGAGGCCGATGCGGCGGGAACGCGGGAGAATGCGGGCGACCGGCGGGACCCCGATGGGAGCGGCGACGTCGACAAGCCCTTCGACCTGGGATTCGGGCGCGGCGACTCGGCGGCGCACGCGCCGGATCATCAGCGCGCGCCGGACGGCGCCGGCGATACGGATCGGACACGCGGCGCCGACGATTCGGCCGAATCTCGTCGACTGCCGGATGGTGACACCGGTGACGAGTCGACGCGCGGCGGTGGTGATCGTGGTCGTGTCGGTGACGGCGATGACAGTGGTGATACCGGTCGACGCCGTGAAGGTGACGAGGCCGATGGTCGCAAGCGCGGCGGCGGGGATGACCGGGGCGCGGTGCGCGATCCCGATGCCGATGGGCCACGGCGGCGTCGGCAGGTGCCGGGGTGGGCGCTGCGCTCGCATATTCAGCATCGGGAGCACGAGAAGGACTACGAGGTAGAGGTTCCGCCGTTCGACGGGTCCGACTGGCCGGTGCCCACGCCCACGCCGACGCCTCCGCCCGAACCTCCGCGACCGCCGGAGCCGCCGGTGCCTCCGCAACAACCGCCGGTGCCTCCGCGGCAACCGGAACCCCCGCGGCAGCCGGTTCCGACCGAGCCGCCGACCAGCCCACCCGACCCGACGTGTCCCCACGATCCCCAGTGCCCGCCGGGTGGCCCGTGTCTGCCCGACCCGACCGTGCCGCCGATCCCGACGGAACCGCCGACGCTGCCTCCGCTCCCGCCGTGGCCGACCGACCCGGTGCCAACGGACCCGGAACCGACCGCCCCGGCGCCGCCGACCTGGGTGCCGACGCCGGATCGGTTCCCACCCGAGGGTTGGCAGTCGCCCGGCGGTGACCCGAACGGTCGACCGCCATGGGTGCCGACGCCGGATCGGTTCCCACCCGAGGGTTGGCAGTCGCCCGGCGGTGGTTCGGGAGATCGACTTCGGTGGTCGCCGATGCCTCCCGATCGATTCCCGCCCGAGGGTTGGTTGCCGCCCGGCGGCGGTTCGGGTGGTCGGACGTCTTCCGGGCCGTTCCCGCCCGACGGTTGGCGTTCGCCTGGCGTCTCGGCTGACGGCGAGCCGCCGTGGGGGTCGAGCACACCCGGTCCGGGCTCCCCGGGTGGTGGTCCCAGCGGTGCGTCTGCCTGGGGGACGCCGCCCGATGGTGATCCGACCGGTCGGCGTCCGTGGGGATCGGCGCGGCCGGAGCAATTCCCGCCGGACAATTGGCCGCCTTCGAGCGGCAATCCCGTTCAGCCCCCGTGGGGGCAGACGCCTGCCCCCATGCCCGATGGCTGGTCCGGCAGCGGTCCGGTCGATCAGCCTCCGTGGGGCTCGGCACAATCCGACGGCAACCCGCCTGCTTGGGGATCGCCCGCCAAGCACTCGCCCGGCGGACATTCGGGCGACCGGTACGGACCGGCACCGGATCGGTACTCGAACGGCTCCCCGGACAACCTGCCCCCGGGGGGATCACACCTGCCCGCGCAGCACCCGTCGTGGCACGGCCCGCAGTCGCCCACCCAGGGCTATCCGAACGACGGCGGCCAGGTGAACGGCGGCAGCGGGAGCAATGCCAACGGTGGCGTGTATCCGCCGGTGATGCCGCCGGTCAACGGCATGGGACAGGGCGGTAGCGGGCCGGGCGCGCGGCGGATGCCGGAGTACCGGCCGCCGTCGGAAATCCAATCGCTGCTGGTGCGTCCGTTCGCGGGGGCCGGGCTTTCGGCCGAGTTCGACCCGCGAACCGGGACATTGCACGCGACCCAGTCGACGCACGCGCGGCCCGCGGGGTATTACGCCAATCTCGGCGACGTACCGGTGGTGTTCTACCGTGACGGGGGTAGTTTGGTCCTGCGCGTCGGCAACCTGTCATTCGAGCTGGACGGTGCGGTCGAGGTCGGGTGGGACCGATCCGCCGGCCGTATCACCCGGTTCGCCGTGCTGACGGACGGGCAGGTGCGGTGCGAACTGTCCTACCGGTCGCTGCCGCCGGAGCTGGATCTCGGCTTGCTGGTGCGCGACGTGGCGGCCGACCCGACCCGCCGGACGACGATCTTCCAGTGACCGGGAGTGAAGTGGCGCGACGATCGCGGTGTGCTCGTGGTGGACGAACAGTAGGGAAGCGCAGTGGAATTGAAACCGGTGGCGATGTACCGCGAGATGTACGGCAAGGGGCACGCGGAGCTGCCCTCGCTGCGCACCGCGGAAACCGATGCGGTGGAACCGGATCGCGCTCGCATCCTGGACTACATGCACACCGCGCCGGGTGTGCTGGACGTGATGGAGTCGGTCGAGGATCTGGTGACCGGGGACGGCTACATCCAGGGCGGTTCGTCGCTGCATTCGGACGGTGTGTGGATCTGGCGGGTCGATTCGCTGAAGTATCTGGCGGACCGGCCGCTGGCGTTGCCGCCGGAGTTCGTGGCCCGGGTGCGCGAGCACGGCTACGTGCCGCCCGCCGTCGACGTCGACGATCCGGATTTCGAGGATGCCGTGATGGCATTCTTCTGATGGCCGGATCGGGCAGCGAGGAGCGGATGAGCCATGGGTGATGTCGCCGGAGCGGGTCGCGCGGGCGGTGCTTCGCCGCGCGTGATCGCCGCGGCCGACCTGACCGGTCTCGTGATCAGATTGCGTGCGCTGGACGCGTCCTGGCATCTCACCGACGCTCCCGTGGTGGCCGAGGCGATGGGCTGGCGCACGCTGGTGAGCCGGGATCGCTGGGTGCTGCTCGATACGGGATTCGGTCCGGGCAGCGGCAAATTCCATGCCGAGGACGGTCGGGTCGTGCGGATCGAGGTGCGGCTGAGCGATTTCGCCGCGGACACGCCCGAGGGACACGCCTGGGTCGCCGGGATATTCGACGAGGCGGTCGCGACTGTGGCCGCGGCCATCGGCGCACCGGACGATTCGAGGCCGGATGACGGCGCGCGGGTCCGCTGGGCAGGCCCGGAGGTGACGCTGATGCTTCAGCGGACCCCGGTCTCGGTGCTGCTGTGGTGGATCACCAACGCGCGCCTGGCCGCCGATGACCGCAATATCGAACTGGAAGACCAGGGTCTGCTGTGACCGGATGCGACGAGCAGTGCGAATAGAGGAGTGACCGATGGCAGGGGAGCAGTCCCCCGACCTGACCGAGCCCGATGTGGGTTTCCGGCTGGCCGCGGCGGCCGCGGCGAAGGCCGAGGACGTCACCGAACGAGCGGCGGAGCTGAGCCATCGGATCGCCCGCGAGGTCGGCGCGCTCGGGCCCGCGGGGTGGCGGCGGGTGGAGGCGAGTTTCGCCATGACCGCGGCGGCGGAGGTCTCGCTGATCGTGTTCGGCGACGACGTGGACCGGGTCGCGCGCGTGTTCCCCACCGAGGAACTGCTCGGCCTGCTGCGTGAACACCGGCATCTGTCGGCGGAATTGGGTGACGGTCCGTGGTGGCGTTATCTGCTGACGATGACGAGTTCGGGTCATCTCGAGGTCGACTTCGACTACGGTGACGAGCCGTTTCCCGACGATCAGCTGTTCGCGCCAACGGTGTATCGCACCGATCTGGAGATCTATCCGCGCGATCGGCTGCCGGTGTGGCTGGCGGCGTATGTGCGCAACGAGGGTCGGCAGACGCGCAGCCCGGAGGTCGCGGCCGAGCAGGCGCGCGCCGATGCCGCGGCGGGCCGGGTCGGCGTGGGTTCGGCGCCGGACGAGGAGTTCCCGGCGCTGGAACCGATGGCGCGCCGATGGGCGCTGATCGCCGCGGCGTTCGTCGCGATCCGGTCGGAGTGGGGTCCGCGGATCTCGCCCGCCTTCCACATCTTCGAGGGCTCCACCCATCACGGTTCGACGCTGTGCCTGTTGCCGGGCGACCGCGCGGTGCTCTCCGGCGGCATCTGGAACGCACCGGAACTCGACGCGGCCTACAACCATTCGGCCGGGTTGCCGCAGCTGTATGCCGGTGCGCCGGAATGGGTCGCCGATCCGGTGTTGAATCGGCGCGCGGGCAACGGCATGCTCACGTTCTGCTACTGGTGGGAGCACGGGCGCTGGTATCGCGGTGCCTCGCCGGGTGCCGACGATCTCGCCCCCGCCGTGCCTGGCATGTGGTCGACGCGGACCGTGACGGAGCTGCTGACGGGGCTGTTGGGCGCCGAGGCGACCCGGGGTCAGCTCGACGCGCTGCCGGGTCTGGTGCAGGCCGCGGAGAGTGCGGCGGTCGCGGTCGAGGCGCTGACCGCGGTGTTCCCGCGCGAGCGGTACGACCTCGACGGCGCATGGTTCCAACTGTCGCTCGCGGGGGTCGCCGCGACGCGCGGCGCCGGACTCGCGCGGGACGCGGACCGATGAGTGTCGATTCTCGGCGAGTGCCCCTGATTTTGGTGGCATGGCGTCCTCGGACGCGAATTCCGAATGCGGAGTAGACTTCTGTTGGGGCGCTCCGGTATCGGCGCGTGCGCAACGAGTCGGGTGAGTCTTCCGTAACCCGTCTGACCGGGACTGGGGATTGCCGGCCGACTCGCCGTAACCGGCGGGAGTTGGTCAGTACACGCGGAATTCACTCGGCCGACCGTAGAATCACCTGCGAGCCGGGCGAATCAGTGGTGTCGCGGGCAGTGGCGTCGGGTGGGGCGTCGGCGATCTGGGCGGACGATCTGGGCGGACAGGGAGGCCTGACGGGAATGACACCGGGACCATCTTCAGCGCAGGAATGGGCGGGGCTGCGTTCCGCCGCGTCCGACGGCGCGTTGCTGCTCGAGCCGTCGGCATTGCCCGATCTCGTGACCGCGGCGACCAATGCCCGCGTGCAGGTGAACACCGTGAAATTGTCGGTGGATCTCGTCGGGAACCTGAAGGCGTTCTCCTCGCTGTTCTCGGGAGATCAGCTGGCGCAGCAGTTCTCGAAGAAGGCCGAGGAACTGACCGGCATCCTGACCAAACACCAGACCATCCTCGACGACGTCGCCGAGACGTTCATGGAGGCCGGTCGGCACTACAAGGGCGCCGACAGCTCGAGCCAGGTCGACATGAACCAATTGCGCACGACCATCGAGCAAGCCAAGTCCAAGGGCTACAAGCAGGCCGTCTACGGACCCTTCGTGACGAACCATCCCACCGGCAACGGCTCGGTGAACCTGCCGAGTTCGCTGCTGGATGGTGTGACCTACGATCCACCGCGCATCACGGCCGAGGATCCGGGCGCCTACGACTACGACAAGCTGGCGGGCATTCGCGATTCCATTCGGGGCGTGCCCTATTCGCTGGCGGGTGCGGTCGCGCAGTGGCGGCAGCTTTCCAAGTCGCTGAACACCAGCTTCGACGACCTGCACACCAAAGTCGAGGCAAGCCAGAAGCATTGGACCAGTCCGGGTGGCGCCACCAGGGCGCGCCAGGCGATGACCAACTATCACGACGGCAACGACACGCTGATCGCGAGGATCGACAATGTCGCGACACTGCTGAACTACGCGGCGGGCTGGCTGGATTCCACCCAGACCGGGTTGACCACCGCTTTGATGCTGAACCAGTGCTACACCTCACCCGCCGCCGCACAGGCGGCCAAGGAAGCGGCCGCCAAACTCGGCAGGACCGTCATGTGGTCGGTCTACGTGCCAGGGGTGAACGCCACGTCCAGTCATATGGCCACGTTCCCGGAGCCCACCGCGCCGACCGCGGGCAAGCCCGGTCCCGGCGACGGAACCGGGACCGGCACGGGCACCGGGACCGGGACCGGCACGGGGAGCGGCAATACCGCGGGACTGTCCTCGGCCATCGGCTCCAGCCTGTCCGCCCTCGGCAGTGCCGTTCAGGCGGCCACGCAGAGCGCCGCCGGCAATTCGGCCACCAATGGCGCCCAGCAGGTCGCCGCCGGGCAACAGGGCGCCTCGGCGCTGGAGTCCGGTCTCGAACAGGCGAGTTCCGCGCTGCAATCGGGTTTGCAGCAGGCCGGTTCGGCGCTGCAATCGGGTCTGGAACAGGCGAGCTCGGCCGCACAGCAGGCGGCGGGTGCGGGGCTGGATTCGCTGGCGGGACTGTCCGGCATTCCGGGGATGGCCGGTTTGAGCGACCTCCAGGAGCAGGCCAAGAAGGCCATGAGCGCCGCGGGCAAGGGCGGTGGCGGCGGTGGGGGCGGTGGCGTCGGCTCGGGGGCGGGCGGCGCGGGCAGCGGTGCGCAGACTCTGGACGCCGCGTCCCGGCTGTTCCCGCGCGCGTCGGTCGCGACGACGGGCGCGGAGACGAGCTTCCGTGCCGGAGCGGCCTCGACCGGTTCGAGTACGCCCATGAGCGGTATGCCGATGTCGCCGATGGGCGCGGCGGGGCAGGGCGGACAGCAGAAGGAGCACAAGCGCGCGGAGTACCTCGACTCGGTGACTCATCTGGAGGAAGCGCTGGGTGAGGCGCCCATCGTGGCCAGACCGGTCGTGGAACAATGACGCACTCCTGGCAGTTCACCGGCGACGAATTCGATGCGCTGTGGGCGGGCGTCAAGGAGGAGTTCATGCCGGACCCCTTCATCCACACCTGCCCGCCGCGCAGCGCGGAAGAGGGCGATCGCATCCGGCGGGAGGCGTACACCGATATTCGGCAGCGGTGCGGCGGGGATCTCGACGAGATCGTGGACGTGCTGGTGCATCCCGATATCCGGGTGATCGTGCAGGGGTACGGCGGCGGGGAGAACCTGTCCGATCCCGGCCGGTCGGTACGGCTGCTCGCGGCGCGCAAAGGTGAAGTCGGTTATATGGTTCGCCAGAAGCCGGGTGAAACCGTCTATCACGCCGAGGGTTTCGTTGTCACGCGGCATGACGCCGTCGCGCTCGGCGAGGTGATCGCCCGGAATATGCCCGAGGCCGAGGGCGGCCGGGACGGGGAGATCCCGTTGGACGAGCCCGCCGACACCGAACTCGACTACTCCTACCAGCGGTCGCTGGTCCACCACAGCGACGACGAGCAGGCCGCGCGTGCCGCGGCGTTCCAGCGGACGCCTGCCGAACGTGAGGGCCTCATCCGCGTGGAGCAGGGCTGGTCGCGTTTCGGCCCGCGCGGCGTGCTGCGGTTGCAGCTCGAGTGGCGCGATCTCGACGGTGACGGTCGCTACGTGGTCGTGCCGGGTACTCCGCCGCGCGCGGTTGGCGCGGATCGCGTCCGGGTGACCGGATTGATCAACGCGCAGATCGCCGAGGTAGTGCGCGCCATCAAGGACGATCGGGCCTAGGAGGGCAGATGGAGGAATTCCCCACCGAGTTCACCGCGTCCTCGCTGACCGGGAGCATCGTGGTGCGGACCACCGAGCAGGGACTGCCGGTTGGTATCGCCGTCGAGCCCGCGGAGCTGCGGCGCGATCCGCGCGAACTGGCGGCGGAGGTGCTGCGGCTGTGCCGGAAGTCGGCCAAGCGGGCCGGGCTGGCGCGGCGTAATCAACTGGCGGAGGCGGGTTTCGATCCGGCATTGTTGTCGGCGACCGGTCTGCCGACCGAGGCGGAGGTCGCCACGACGGAGATCGTCGAGGAGCAGGAGTACGACACCGAACCGCAGAGCTGGCTGAGGTCGATATGAGCACGATCGAGACGATGGACGACCTGGTGGCGCGGGTGCGCGACCAGCTGTATCGGCTCCAGGATCTGCAAGAGGCCACGGCGGACATCAGGGTCGAGGAGACCTCCGACGACGGCGCGGTGACGGTGGTCGTCGACGGTTCCGGCGCACTGGTCGGACTCGAGTTCACCGGTGCGATCGGCAAACTCACGCCCGAGGATTTCGAACGTTCGCTGGTGCGGACGGCACACGCTGCGGTGGCCCGCGCCTATGCCGAGCGCGCGGCGCTGATCACCGCGTTCAACGAGGCGAAGACGTGAGGTTCGACTGATTTTCACTTCGGCGAGGAATAGCCACTGCCCGGGGCGGGTAGATAAGGTAACGAAACACCGTTGCCTGTTTCGAGATTGGACGATGGCCATGAATCAAGTTGCGGTAGTTCCCGATGCGGTGCGCGCGTACGCGGGCGCGTCGGCCACGATGGCGGCCGGTGTCGCGCAGGCGGGTGCGGTGGATCAGGCGGCCACGGTCGCCGCCGCGGTCCCGGTCTTCGGTCTCATCGGCCAGGAGTTCCTGCTGTCGTTCGTCTTCGCGCAGGCCAACCACCTCAGCTCGGTCGCGCAGTTGGCGGCGGTGCACGCGGGTACCGCGTTGACGGCGATGGAAGCCGCCGCCACCTACGAGATGGCCGACACCGCGGGCAAGCTCGGCATCGCCACGGCCACAGGGTAGCCATGAGTTATCCCGGGGGAATTCCTGTCCAAGGCGCCGCGTCGCCGGACCCGACCGTACTCGAGCTGCTGCGCGCGAGTTCGCTCGCGCCGATGCTCGACCGCCCGGTCGGCGACGTGCTCTCCGCCCTTGGGTTGCCGCAGCTGCCGCCGATGCCGGAATTCGTGCACCTGCCGGAACTGCCGCCGCTGCCGACGATCGATCTGACCGCGCTCATGCAACCGCTGGCCCAGCTCGCCTCGTCGTTCGGCACCGGGCAACTCGGCGCGATCCCGACCGCGGGCGGGGTTCCCGCCAATCCGGCCGACATCCTGTCGAATCTCGGCTCGGTCCTGAACACGGTGACCTCGCTCGGCTCGACCGCGCTGTCGACGGTGATGTCGCTGTGGCAGAGCGCCGCGGCCACCCAGGCCGCGACCAAGGCCACCGCCGCACAGGCCGACGGCGCCGAACTCGCCAAGCAGAGCGGCGAGGAGAAGACGGTGCTCACCCAGGCGGCGGGCAGCGTCGCGAAGGGCTCGGCGCAGATGGCGGCGCTGATGGCGCGCTACTCCGCGACCTTGGCCGCGGCGCCGGCCTACGCCCTGACCCCGGTCGGGCAGGCCGCGTTGGTGGCGGCGACGGTCGAGGCGATCACCGAGGGTCTGGCGATCGTCGCCGAGACCAAGTCCGAATTGCTCGTGCACAGCGGTCAGATGACGCAGGCGGGCCAGAAGGTCGAGGTGACCAACGCGCCCACCGGTGTCGACTCCGCCCAATCACTCACCCAGCTGATGAGCCTGATCACGCCGTTGATCAGCACCGCCGGTTCGATGGCGGGCACACTGCCCTCGTTGGTGGCACAGGCGAGTTCGCTTGCGACCGCGCACAACCCCGCGGCGAACCCGAATCCGATCGCCGGTGCGGGCGCGGCGGTGGGCGACGCCGACGGCGCCGAGAGCGCGACCGATCTCGAGGCCGCGGGCGCCGGTGGCGGGGGACTCGGCGCGGTGGGCATGGTCGGCGGTGCGGGGATCGGCGGCGGTGGCGCCGCGGCCGCGACCCCGCTGAGCCCGTGGACGGGCCGCAACACCGTGGCGGCGGGCGCGGCGAGCGCGGGCGCGAACGAGACCACGACCACGACGAGCAGCAGTGCCGTCACCGGCAGCTCGCCCGGCTACATGCCGATGGGTGCGGGAGCCGCGGGCGGCGCGTCGCTGGCGCGCGGCGGGGACGGCGGCAGCGACGCCGTGCAGTCCCAGCTGGTCACCGCCCAGCACGGCGACGAAGTCGTCGGACAGATCGAAGGGGTGGCGACGCCGGTGGTCGGCGCCGCCGAGGTGGCATCCACGGAGCCGCCGCCCGATAAGGCACTGACCTTGTGACGCAGGTATACGCCAACCGAGGAGAGCAGCGTGAGCAACACCTTCGAATTCGACGCCGCCGCAGCCGGTAAGGCCGCGACGTCACTCGACGCCATGGTCGACCGGCTCACCGATGAGCTGGAGGCGGTCACGCCCGCACTGCACGTCGGTCCCGCCGGGGTCGACGAGGTGTCGGGCCGGGCCGCGCTGACCGCCAACGACGTCGCCGACGACTTCCTCGCGGGCGCCGACCGCGGCGTGCACGAGATGCGCAAGCTGGCGGCGGGCCTGCGTTCGCAGGTCGCCGATTTCGAGCGCATGGAATCCGACAACGCAGGCGGATTCAACGGGTCCGCCGTTCAACAGGGATAGCGGTAGGCAGGAAGCAGGATCGATGATCGAACCACCGCAGCCCGGGTTCACCGGCGTGGTGTGGGAGGCGCGTGAGCCGTCGCGGCTGGCCGCCGATCTCACCACCGGTCCCGGTCCGGTGCCGATGGCCGACGCGGCCGCCGCGTGGACGCGGCTGGCGACCGCGTTCGGCACGGCCGTGCTCGACTACGAGCAGGTGCTGCGGACGCTGCGGGCTTCCTGGCAGTCCGGCCGCAGCGACGAGGTGTGGGAACGGATCTCGACCCTGCGTGACTGGCTGGTCGAGACCGCCGCCGCGGCTGCCGCCAATGCCGCGCGCATGCGGGCGCAGGTGGTGGCCTACGAGGTCGCCTCGCGCGCGATGCCGGGCGCGGCCGAACTGGACGCGATCGTGCAGGTGCAGAAGGCGCTCGAGAATGTCGGGACCATGCTCGGCGCGCCGGTGAAAGCCGTTGCCGCGCAGACCGATGCCGATGCCGACGCGGCCTCGGCGGTCGCCTCGCGGGTGATGCGCAGCTACGAGGCCGCCACCGAACCGCTGGCGACGCCGTGGCTGCACGCGCCGCCGCCGCCGATCGTGCCCGAGACCGCACTGGCCGCCGAACAGGGCGCGCGCACGTCGGAGTCCGCCGCAACCGACGCCGCCGCCGCGGCCGCCGCGGGTATGCCGGGTCTCGGCGCCATCGGCCCGATTTCGCTGCCTCCGATGGCGGCCCCCGTCCAGACGGCCTACCGCGCACCGGTGTACGCGCAGTCGACCGTCACCCCCGCGCCGGCCTCGACCACGGCCGCGCCGGTGCCCTCGGCCACCGGGCAGACCGCACCGGTGGTGCCGGGTGCGATGGCCGCGGGCGGCGGCCAGGACGCGGCGCGTTTCCCGCGCGCGGGCATCGCGTACGAGGAATTCGACCAGCTGGTGGCCGAGGGCGAGATCCAGGCCGCGCCCGCCGTGCTCGGCGGTGCCGAACGGCAAGCGCCACAGGCGGATACGGGTCAGACCACACCGACATCGGAGGGGACGGCATGACCACCCTCACCAACGAGGCGCTGCTGGCCGTGGCCGATCGGCTCGGTGTGCAGACGCTGCCGTTGGTACTGGCGGCCGGGCCGCGCCAGGACACCTTCGAGGCGTGGAAGGCCGCCCGCGACGACGCGGTCGCGCGACTAGAGGCCGACGGCACCTTCGACGGCTACGGCGATGTCGAACCCGGACTCGCCGACGCCCTGCACACGCTCACCCAGCCCGAGGCGGAGCTGTCCGGCCGCTGCTACAGCGCCGACGGCGTCCTGCGGATCTGCCTGGCCCGCCGCGGCGTCCGGCACGCCACCGCGATTCGCACCGGCGACAGCTTCGATATCGCCGCACCCGGTATCGACGGTTCCGACCGGGAACTGGCCCGCCTGCTGCTGGCGGCGCTGCCCGCCTGCCCGCCCGCCGAGGTCGCCGCGGCCAGCGTCGCGGCCGAGGATCTCGCGCGCAGGCTCGACGCCGCTCGAACCCCCACCGACTACGTGGACGCGATGTATGCGCTCGGCATCGACGCGCACGACGCGACCGTGCTCGGCACGGCCTTCGGCACCTGCCACGGCTACACCGAGATCGTCGCCACCGTCCACCACGACGGGCTGACCAGCCGAGCTCCTGGCGCGGTCGCGGTGTACGACACCGCGCGCGGCCGGATCGTCGTGGCGCCGACGACAGCGCCCGACGGACTGGTGTGGTCGACCATCACGCCGGGCACCGACCACCGCCTGACCCAGGCCGTCGGTGCGCTCCTCGAGGGGCTTCCCGGTGGGAGGTGGCTGCCCGACTAGACCGATCAGCCACTCCCGTTCCACTCATATCGAAGGAAAGGTTCGACCATGCCCCCTCAGGGACCAGTAGGTGTAGAAGCCGGTGGTGTAGACAAGGTTGTCTCCCACATGGAGTCGTCCATCACCAACCTGCGTACCTCCGTCAAGGAGATCGATGACGCCGCTCAGGCGGTGCTGCGCGGCTGGAAGGGTGACGCGAGCGACGAATTCGTCAAGGTCGCCCAGGCGTGGCACGACGAGGCCGACGCGCTGAACAAGAAGTTCGACCGCCTCACCGAGGCCGTCAACAGCGGTAAGAACACCATTGTGAATATGGACCAGGGCGGTCTGTCCGGCGGTGGCGGCGGCGCCCCCTCCGGCGGTCTGACCAACCTCGCCTGACACTTCTGCATCTAAGGATTTCCGATGACGATTCTCTACGATCCCGCGGCGATGAACGAGCTCTACAGCGACCTGCAGACGCACGGCGGGAAGATGAAGAGCGAGATCAGTGAACTCGAGAGCGCCGCGGGGGACTTCCGCGCGAGCCTCCAGGGTGACAACGCCATCTCCAACTTCGACCAGGCACACAAGAACGTCACCACCGAGTTGTCCGACACCCTGGACAAGCTCGACCGGCTGGCGGCTCAGGTCGAGGCGGCGCTCAACCGCGCTCTCGAGGCCGACGGCAAGGTTGGCGACGGTTTCGCCGCCTTCTGATCTCGGCGCCGGACGTATCCGGTCGGCAGTACGACGGCCTGTGCACCCGCAGTGCGCAGGCCGTCGTCGTCGCGGACCTGGGGCCGAACTCTCGGCGCCGAATCCTCAGCGGGCGGCGAGCGATTCGCCGATGTAGTGCATCTCGTCGGGTGTGGTGACCATGACGACGGTGGCGCTGCCGGTGCTCGTGCGCACGGTGATCCGGTTGGGCTGGTACGGGTCCTGGATCAACGTGACGTCGGGCAGGTCCGCGTCCGAGTCGCGTTCCGCGGTCCGTACTTCCACGATGGTGGCCCCGCCGAGGTGGGTGGTCGGCGCGATGCCGTCGTAGACCAGAACCGTCGTGGTCGGATACGGTGCCGCGGGCGCGGGCGGCGGACCCGTTTGCGGCTGCGGGGTGGCGCCGGCGGTGCGCGGCGCGATCGCGAGCAGTTGCGGCGTTGCCAGATTCGCCACCATGGTCTGCCAGGCGTTGGGACGGTTGGTGTGCACGATCACGTGCGCGCCGAGCGCGGTGGCCCGCAGCACGACCTGCTGGGCCAGATCGAGATTGCCGATGACGTCGACGTGGCGCGTGCCCGCCCCGATCAGCGGGACGGCGATGCCTTGGCCGAGGTGGTCGGCGCCGATGAGCTGACCGCAGCCGGTGGTGGGCACGGACAGGTCGGCGAGTGCGGTGAGGGTGCCGCGGTAGCCGTCGCGGCCGCCGAGTTCCTCGGCCGCGCCGATCGGCAGGGCGTCGAGCAGGATGTGTCGGTGACTGCCGGTGAGTTCGCGCAGACCGGGCAGCGGTGGCGTCTGCGGTGGCGTCGCGGTGTCGAAGCGGACCACGGCGTTGAGCACGACCGTGCCCGCCTTGTCGTCGGGGCGGGCGCCGCGCCGCGCGCCCGGATGCAGCCGCAGCGTCACGGTCGTCGACAGGCTCGGAGTGGCCCAGATATCGGCCAGGCCGCTCGAGGTCAGCATGGGCGCGGTCAGCTGGTAGTGCGTGATGTGGCGGTGCTCGCCGGACAGTCCCCGCACCGATTCGGTGACGGTCAGCGGATCGAAGCCGTGTGTCAGTTCGCGCACGGCGCCGTTCATCTCGGTCGCGGTCAGCATCGCGACATCGATGCCGAGGGTCGCCAGCCGGTTGGCGACCCGGCGGGTGGCGATGATCATGGTGCGTAGTGCGCCGACGGCCGCGCCGCCGCGCTTGTCGACCGCCGCGGCGTTGGCGAGCGGGTCAAGACGCAGCACCAGCCAGCAGGTGCGGTGCGCGACGGCGGGCAGCGGGCCGAGGATGCGGTCGTAGAGATGGGCCGCGACGCCGGTGCCCGCGGTGCGCGCCCCGGTGGCGATCACGTCGATGCTCGCCAGCTCGACGTCGAATTGGTCCAGGCAGCGGGCGATCTCGGGCAGTGGCAGCAGTTGGTCGTCGCTGAGGGCGCTGCGGCGCAGCAGCGTCAGGGTGTCCGGCGGCGGCGCGACGCGCAGCATGGTCAGCAGCAGGTCGCCGTCCCAGCGCACGCCGCACGCGCCGCCCTCGGACAGGGGCACGTCGAAGGCGGGCGCCCGGTCGAGGGTCGCGGTGCGCGCGCGCAGTCTGCGCCCGGTCCACGCCCCGATCCGCGCGGCGAGATTGCGTCCGCGGATCGGGACGAGTCCGATGGTCAGCACGACCGCGGCGGCGCCGATCGCGCCGGGCGTCGAGGCGGTGGTGGCGGTCACCACCCAGGCCGCGACGGCCGCGAGCACCGACACGGTCAGGCACGCGCGCAGCGGAAACATTCGGAACAGCCAGAAGTCGGGATCACGCAGTGTGTCGTACACGTTGTCGACCCGGGTTTCCCGGGCATTCATGGCGTCGTTCAAAATCGTTGTCCCTGATCGGCATACGTCTGATCTCGGCTCGAGGCGGATACGGATTTACGGTACCGTGTCGAACGAGATGGTGAGTTACGCGTTCGGATCACACGTACCGAGGGGGTCGGCGTGCCCGCACAGCTGACGACCAAGGCCCAGGTCAACGGGTACCGGTTCCTGCTGCGCAGATTGGATCACGCGCTGATCAGGCGCGATGTGCGAATGCTGCACGATCCTATGCGTTCGCAGAGCCGCTCGCTGTGGGTGGGCGCGGTACTCGGGCTGCTGATCGTCGCGGGCGCGGCGATCCTCGGGTTCCTGCGGCCGCAGGGCGCGATCGGCGACGCGCTCATCGTCAGCGGGAAGCAGAGCGGCGCGCTGTACGTCGTGGTGCAGTCCAAGAACGGCGACAAGACGCTGCATCCCGTGCTCAATCTGGCCTCGGCGCGATTGATCGCGGGCAAGTCCGAATCGCCGAAGTCGGTCAAGGACGACAAACTCGGTTCGCTGCCGCGCGGGCCGCTGCTCGGCATTCCGGGCGCGCCGACGGCGCTGCCCGGTTCCAAACAGGGAACGAGTTCCACCTGGACGCTGTGCGAGAGCACCCAGCTGTCCGCGGGCGGCAGCGCGGCGGGTGTCACGGGCGGTCTGACCACCGCCATCGCGGGCAAGCTCGAACTCGGCGACCGGATCGGCGCGGCGGGCGCGGACGACGCGCTGCTGGTGAAGCGCAACAGCAAGACCTATCTGGTGTACCAGGGCCGCCGCGCGGAGATCGATCCGGCGAATTCGGTGATCACCCGCACCCTCGGGCTCTCGGGGCAGAAGGCGCGCCCGATGGGCGCGGGTTTCGTCGGCGCCACCACCGAGGGGCCTGCGCTGGCCGTGCCCACCATCGCGCGCGCCGGCGAGCCGGGGCCGGGCAGGCTGTCGAATGTGCCGGTGGGCGGCGTCATCTCGGTGCCGGCCAATGCCTCGGGCGGCGCCAAGCTGTACGTGGTGCTCGCCGACGGTGTGCAGCCGGTCTCGGAGTTCACCGCGGCGCTGCTGCGCAACGCCGACTCCCACGGCATGCGTGAGATCGCCGTGGTCCCGCCGGACGCGCTGGACCGGATGCCGGTGCTGCACACCCTCGCGACCGATCACTTCCCGGAGCGCGCCCCGCGCATCGTCGCGGCCGAGGACGCGCCGGTGGCCTGTGTCAGTTGGGCGAAGAATCCGGGCATGGCGAGCGCGCAGGACAAGGACGACACACAGGTCGACGGCCCCGGCGAACGCGCCACGGTGACCTTGCTGACCGGAACCGTGCTGCCGCTGCCGGATTCGGCCGAACCGGTCTCGCTGTCCACCGCCGATGGCACCGGCGACCGCATGGACGCGGTTTACCTGCGGCCCGCCACCGGTGAGTACGTCCAGGTGACGGGCATCGAACCGGGCAGCCCGCGTCGCGAGTCGCTGTTCTACGTGGCCGACAACGGTATTCGCTACGGCATCGCGGACGCGGCGACCGCCGCCACGCTCGGTCTCGGCGATTCGCCCCGGCTCGCGCCGTGGTCGGTCATCGGCCAGCTGGTGCCGGGTCCAACCCTATCGGCCAAAGACGCACTGACCAGCTACGATTCACTGCCCACCGGGAAATAGCCTCAGCTCGCGGGCCGTCCCACATTGAGTGTGGCGATGATGCTGTTCAGCGCCGTGCGCATATCGGCTTCCTCGATGCGCATGAGCACCTCGTCGTCGACCTCGGACAGGTCGAGTTCGGTGTCGTTGGCCAGCCGGAATTCCCGTTCCTCCTCGGCGGCCTCGATCACATTGCGGATGAAGCGGCCGTTGCCCGCCAGGTCGACACCGCGGCGCGGCTGACCGCTCTGGTCGGTGCTCTCCAACTCGTAGAGGAACCGGCAGGATTCGATCAGCGCGGCCAACGCCGACTCCGACAGAGTCGAATCCCGGCTGCTCGCGATGATCTCGCCGATCTGCCCCAATTCCTCGGGGGTGTAGGACGGGAATTGCAGACGCTTGGCGAAGCGCGAGGCCAGACCGTCGTTCGCGGCCAGCAGGCGATCGATCTCGCCGTCGTAGCCCGCGATGATGACCACAAGCCGGTCGCGGTCGTTCTCCATGCGCGCCAGCAGGGTGTCGACCGCCTCGCGACCGAACGCGTCACCGCCGGACAGACCGGTCTGGATCAGGGTGTACGCCTCGTCGATGAACAGCACGCCGTCGATCGCGCTGTCGATGAGCTTCTCGGTCTTGATCGCCGTGCCGCCGAGATTCTGCGAGACGAAGTCGACACGTTTGGCCTCGACCACCTTGTCGGTCTTCAACAGCCCGACACCGCAGTAGATCTGGGCGACGATACGGGCGATCGTGGTCTTACCGGTGCCGGGCGGGCCGGTGAAGGCCAGGTGCTGACCGCGCGACTGGCTCGACAGACCCTTGCCCGCACGGATCTTCGCGAGCTGCGCCGAGGATTGCAGCTTGGCGACCTGTGTCTTCACCGACGCGAGGCCGACCTGCTTGTCGAGTTCGGCGCGGGCCTTGGCCAGGATGTCCTTGGCCCGGTCCTCGGCCTGCGCCTGGTCGAGCTGGGCCTGGTTGGGCGCCGAGGCCGGATCCCATTTGTCGGTGCGCGCGTCGATGGATTCGCGACTGGTCACCACGATGCGGAAGGTGCGGTCGCGCATGGCCGTCGTATTGGCCGTGAAATCGGGCAGCTGCGAATACACCTGCTCGAACAGGGCCTGCGCCTCGGTCTCGTTGCCCGCCTCGCGCAGGCACAGACCGCGGTTGTACATGGCGGTGAAGCGCGCCGAGGGGATCGGACCCGCCTCGGCGGCCTCCATGCGCCGGATGGCCTCGCCGAACAGACCGAGCTGCGCACAGGCGGTGCCGACCATGACGTGCGCGCCGGTAGCCAGATAGGGATCGTTCCAGTCCGCCGAACCGGCCAGCACCGACATCACATCCGGCCAGCGCTGGGTGTTGTAGTGCAGTACGCCGCGCACGTAGGCGCTGATGCGGTCGTCCATCTGTTTGTCGGGCGTCTCCGCCAGGTTCCGGCGCAGCGCGGCGAGTTCGTCGAGCACCTTCTCCGCTTGGTCGTAGTCCTTGTCCGAGATCAGCTGCGCCGCCCAGGCCAGCCAGATCTCGGTGATGTTCGACAGCGGATAGTTGATGTAGAGGCCGGGCAGGAACAGCCCCGCCAGCGCGCGCGGCGCGAGCCCGAGTCTTCGCTGTTCGCGTCCGAGCGAGTCGACGCTGGTGCGGTGCAGGTTGAACAGGACCTCACGGGTCAGCTCGCCCGCCGCGGCCCGGCCGAGCCAGGCGTCGCACATCGAGGGATCCCATTCGGTCGCGCGCTGGAACGCCAGCTTCGCGTACTCCTGATCGCGTTGGGATTCCTGGCCGTCGATGGACAATCCGAGGGACAATACACCCGCGTCGAAGGCGCGCTGGGCTTGGCGAATGTCAGGCATCTTGGTGTCGGACCCCGAAATCATCGGCTGGTGTACAGGTTACGTTCGATCAGGCGTGACGGACCAGCATCGCGCCGCGTCCGCCTGTCCGTTAGATTAGGTAACGCTGCGGTGTGGTCGCAACGGAAGTAGTCAGCTACGACTGAGAGTTCATCACGGGTGTCGACGTTGTCAGGCAATGAGATCGAACTGTGCCGGGTCTCGGTGATCGGCGGTGACACACAGCTGGATATCGGCTTGCCCGCCACCGTCCCCATCGCCTCGTTCATCGGCGACCTGGTCACGCTGATCCGCTCGCGCGATCCGCGCGTGCCCGACGGTGAGGAGGAGTCGGCGCCGGTGCGCGCGCAACACTGGACCCTCGCCCGGCTTGGGCAGGATCCGCTCGCGCCGAATCGCACGTTGACCGAGGCAGAGGTCTACGACGGCGAACTGCTGCTGCTGAGTCCGGTCTCCCGCAAGGAGTCCCCGGCGCTGTTCGACGATGTGATCGATGCCGTATCACGGCTCACCGCAGGGGAATTCCGGTCCTGGACCGGGAGCGCGGCGCGCTGGACCGGTCTGGTGACGGCACTGGTCGCCGTGCTCGCCACGCTCGGGCTGCTCGCGGCGTCGCGCGCGGACGGCGATCCGCTCGCCCCCGCCTTCGCCCTGCTCGGCGTCGGCGTACTCGCGCTGACCGCCGCGGGCATCGCCGCCCGCAAATACGCCGATGAGCTGACAGCGCGCTGGCTGTCGCTCGACGCGCTGGCGCTGCTGTTCGGCGGCGGCGCGCTGCTGGTACCCGGGCCGCTCGGCGCGAGCCATGCCCTGCTCGGCAGCGTCACGGTACTGGTCGCGGGGGTGCTCGGGCAGCGGATCATCGGCACGGGCGCGGGCCTGTTCGCCGCGGCGGTTCCCCTGAGCGTCGTCGCCGCGGTGAGCTCGGCGGTGTATCTGCTCTGGCATCCGGGGCTGCCGAAACTGTTCTCCGGTGTGCTGATCGCCGGATTCGTGCTGATGTCCTCGATCGCGCGCATGGCGGCCGTCGTCGCGCGCCTGCCCATTCCGCCGGTGCCGACCGCGGGCGGGGCCATCGACCCGGCCGACCACGAACAGCGTCCGACCATCGAGGGCATCGGCGCCGTCGGCGCGATCGCGCTGCCCTCGGCCGCGGGGCTGGGGGAGCGCGCCCGTATCGCTAATCAGATACAGACCGGTCTGGTCGTCGCGTGCGCGACGACGGTCGGCATCGGGGCGTTCGGCGCCGCGGATCCGTTCGGGCCGCTGCACTCCGGCGGTGTGGCGCTGGCACTGATCGCCGCGATCGTGCTGTGCCTGCGCGGGCGCTCCTTCGCCGATCTCGGTCAGGCCGCCACGATGATCTGCGCGGGGGCGCTGACGGCGCTTGCCGTGCTGACCTGCCTCGGACTCGGCCACGGCACACTCGAATTCGCCGCGGTCGCGGCCCTGCTGTGCACCGCGGTCGCGGTGGTCGGCTTCGGAGTGATCGGCCCGCACGTCGAGGTGACCCCGGTGACCCGCCGCGGTATCGAGATCTTCGAATATTTGCTCATCATCGCGCTGTTCCCGCTGGCACTATGGGTGATGGACGTGTACTCGACCGCACGGAACATATGATCCGCACACCACTTCGGCGCACACTGGCACGGCTGACCTGTGCCGTGGCCGTGCTGGCCGTCGCGCCCGCGCCCGCGCTCGCGGTGGCGCCGCCCAAGATCGATGACGGCGCGCTCGGCGCGGCGCAGGCGCTCAGCGGCAGACCGGCCCCGCTCGAACCCACCGAGCAGCGGCAGCTGTGCGCCGAACCGGTGCTGCGCGGTTCGGTGCCGACCGAGGTCCCCGCCGCGCAGCGGGTGCTGGACCTGCCCTCGGCCTGGAAGTTCAGCCGGGGCGCGGGACAGAAGGTCGCGGTGATCGATACCGGGGTCAACCGGCATCCGCGCTTGCCCGCGCTCGAGCCGGGCGGCGACTACGTCAGCGACTCCGACGGCACCGTCGACTGCGACGGTCACGGAACACTGGTCGCGGGCATCATCGCCGCGCGCCCCTCCGCCGACGACGCGTTCGTCGGTGTCGCGCCGGACGCGGAGATCCTCTCGATCCGCCAGCTCAGCCTCGCCTACGAGACCAAGGACCGCCGCGGCGCCGACAAGTCGCCGGATCAGTTGCGCAGCGACGGATACGGTAGCGTGCTCACCCTCGCCGCTGCCGTGGTGCGCGCGGTCGACATGGGCGCCACCGTGATCAATATCTCCGAAGTAGCGTGCAGTTCGGCCGGATCCGCCACCGCGGACGGATCGCTCGGCGCGGCGGTCAAATACGCCTACGAACGCAATGTCGTGGTCGTCGCGGCCGCGGGCAATGTCGAGTCGGGCGGACCGTGCGAGAACCAGAACTCAGGATCGGGTTGGGGTTCGGTGGGCACCATCGCCACGCCCGCGTGGTTCACCCCGTACGTGCTGTCGGTCGCCTCGGTCGACCCCGACGGCACACCGTCGGCGCTGTCGCTGCACGGGCCGTGGATCGGCGCGGCGGCCATCGGGCGCAATATCGTCTCGCTCGATTCCAAACCGGGCGGCACCGGTCTGGTCGACGGCGTGCAGACCAACGAGGGCGTCCAGCCCGTCGACGGAACCAGTTTCGCCGCACCGTATGTCGCGGGCCTGGCCGCGCTGGTGCGGGCGAAGTATCCGGAACTGAGCGCGGGACAGGTCATCGAGCGGATCACCCGCACCGCGCACGCGCCCGGTCGCGGTCGCGACGACGCCATCGGCGCCGGACTCGTCGATCCGCTGGCGGCCCTCACCGCGCCGCTGCCCACCGAGCCCATCGCCGCGGGCGCCGACCGCGGCCATCCGTTCGCCGCCCCGGCGCCGCCCCCCGCGCCGGACCCGCGACCGCGGCGGGTCGCGATCATCGGATCGGCGGCCCTGCTCGCGACGTTGGGTATCGGTGCCGCACTCGGCTTCCCGTTCCGCACCCGCCGGGCCGACCTGAACTCGGAATTCGACTAGAGGGGTTGTGATGGCTACCGAAGGTTTCGTCCGTCGCCCCCGCATCGCACCGCCGCGTGCGCCCGGCGGTGAGGTCGCGCTCACGCCGCCGCCGGAGATCCAGCGCGCCATTCCGTCGCCGCTGATGATGAAGCTCATGCCGGTGATCATGGTGGTCGCCGTGGTCGGCATGATCGCGATGATGGCGACGATGGGCCGCAATCTGCTGGCCAATCCCATGATGCTGATGTTCCCCATGATGATGCTCATGTCGATGGTCGGCATGATGGCGGGCATGCGCGGCGGCGGACCCAAGCGCGCGGTGGAACTCAACGAGGAACGTAAGGACTACTTCCGATACCTTGACCAGGTACGCAAGGATGTGCGCGGCACCGGGGCAAAACAGCTGGAGACCCTGATCTGGAGTCATCCCGAACCCGCCGACCTGCCCGCCCTGATCGGTACCAGGCGCATGTGGGAACGCCGCCCGAGCGATCCCGACTTCGGGAACGTGCGCGTCGGGGTCGGCAGTCACCGGTTGGCCACCAAACTCGCCCGCCCCGAGACCGGTCCGCTCGAGGATCTGGAACCGGTCTCGACGGTGGCGCTGCGCCGTTTCGTCCGCACCCACTCGGTGGTCCACGAACTGCCGACCGCGGTGTCGCTGCGCGCATTTCCCGCGATCAATATCGGCGGCGACATCGATCAGGCGCGAGAACTGGTGTGCGCCATGCTGATGGAGCTCACCACCTTCCACGGTCCCGACAATCTCGCCGTCGCCCTGGTCTGCGCCGATCCCGACGCCCACTGGGGCTGGACCAAATGGCTTCCGCACGTGCAGCATGCCGGCCTGCGCGACGGTATGGGCCCCTCCCGCATGATCTACACCTCACTCGGCGAACTCGAATCCGCACTGTCCGCCGAATTGCTCGAACGCGGCCGTTTCATGCGCAACCCGCAGCCCACACAGGGCCGGGTGCATCTCGTCGTCGTCATCGACGACGGTTACATCAGCGGAAACGAGCGGCTCATCAGCGAATCCGGCCTCGACTCGGTCACCGTGCTCGATCTGACCGCCCCCGAACAGGGACTGGCCGCGCGACGCGGACTGCAACTGGTGATCGGCGACGGCGCGGTCTCGGCCCGCAGCGCCGCGGGTGTGGAACGCTTCGCCACCGCCGACACGGTCGGCCTGCCCGAGGCGGAGGCATTCGCCCGCAAGCTGGCCCGATACCGGCTTGCCACCGCCGCGCAGATCGTGAGCCTCGGCGACGGCGCCGCCACCGACCCGGGATTGATGGCGCTGCTGCGCATTCCCGACGCCGCCCAGATCGATCCGGCCAGGGTCTGGCGTCCGCGCACCGCGCGCGAACGGCTGCGCGTGCCCATCGGCATCACCCCCGACGGCACCCCGGTCGAGATCGACATCAAGGAATCCGCCGAGAACGGTATGGGTCCACACGGCCTGTGCATCGGCGCGACCGGTTCGGGCAAATCCGAATTCCTGCGCACCCTGGTGCTTTCCATGGTGACCACGCATTCACCGGATGCGCTCAACCTGGTGCTGGTCGACTTCAAGGGCGGCGCGACCTTCCTCGGACTCGACTCGCTGCCGCATGTCGCGGCGGTCATCACCAACCTCGAAGAGGAACTGTCCCTCGTCGACCGCATGAAGGACGCGCTGGCCGGTGAGATGAACCGGCGCCAGGAACTGCTGCGTTCGGCGGGCAATTACGCCAATGTCACCGACTACGAGAAGGCGCGCGCGGCGGGCGTGCCGCTCGACCCGCTGCCCGCGCTGTTCATCGTCGTCGACGAGTTCTCCGAACTGCTCTCGCAGAAACCGGATTTCGCGGAACTGTTCGTGATGATCGGCCGACTCGGCCGCTCGCTGCACGTGCACCTGCTGCTGGCCTCGCAGCGGCTCGAGGAGAACAAGCTGCGCGGCCTGGAATCGCATCTGTCCTACCGCATCGGCCTGCGCACCTTCTCGGCCAACGAGTCGCGCGCGGTGCTCGGCATCACCGACGCCTATCACCTGCCAAGCGTGCCGGGTTCGGGCTACCTCAAGAGCGACGCGTCCGAGCCGCTGCGGTTCAACGCGAGCTACGTGTCGGGACCCTATGTGGCGCCCGCGGGTTCGGTCACCGGTGACGACAACGAACCGGTGCGCGGGCAGCGGCCGGTGGTGTTCACCGCCGCGCCCGTCGAGATCGACGAAACCGCACCGGAGGAGCAGACGGAGGACACCCCGGCGCGCCGGCTGCCCGAACTGCCGCCGCCACCGCCGTCGGGACCCGTTGCCGAGGAAGGCATTCCCGATTCGCTGCTCGACGTCGTCGTCAAACGGCTGACCGGACACGGCAGGCCGGCGCACGAGGTATGGCTGCCGCCGCTGGACGAGTCGCCGTCGGCCGATATGCTGCTGCCCGATCCCGACTGGACCTCGCCGGTGAACCGGCACGGTCAGCTGTGGATGCCGATCGGTGTGGTCGACAAGCCCTACGAACAGCGCCGCGACGTGCTCACCATCAGTCTCGCGGGCGCGCAGGGCAATGTCGCGGTGGTGGGCGGCCCGCAGTCGGGCAAATCCACGACCCTGCGCACCATCATCATGGCCGCCGCGGCCACCCACACCCCCGATCAGGTGCAGTTCTACTGTCTCGACTTCGGCGGCGGTTCCATGGCGGGTCTGTCCGGGGTGCCGCACGTCGGCTCGGTCGCGGGTCGTCTCGACGGCGACCGGGTGCGCCGCACCGTCGCGGAGTTGACCACGCTCATGCGCCAGCGCGAGGAGCGCTTCGCCGAACTCGGCATCGAGTCGATGGCCGAGTTCCGACGTCGCAAATTCGCCGCACAGGAGGCGCGGCGCATCAACGGCACCGCGCCCGAACCCGGTGACCCCCTGGCCGCGGACCTGTTCGGCGACGTGTTCCTGGTCGTGGACGGCTGGGGCGTCATTCGCGAAGAGTTCGACATGCTCGAGGGTCTGGTCAACGCCATCGCCACCCAGGGTCTGTCCTACGGCATCCACCTGATCATCGCCGCGTCGCGCTGGGCCGAGATCCGGCCCGTGGTCAAGGACCAGATCGGCACCCGACTCGAACTTCGCCTCGGCGACCCCGGCGATTCGGAGATGGGTCGCCGCACCGCGCATCAGGTGCCGGTCGGCCGGCCCGGCCGCGGTCTTACCCCCGACCAACTGCATATGCTCATAGCACTGCCGCGCCTGGACTCCGACTCCGATCCGTCCACCCTCGCCGAGGGCGTCGCCCGCGCCAAGGAGGGCCTGATCGCCCTGCACGGCGACCGCCGCGCGCCCGAGGTGCGCATGCTGCCGCTGCGTTTCCCGCGCGAACAGGTGCTCGCCGCCGCCCGCGAACAGGGCATCGAACTCAGCCGCACCCGCGTCGTCGTCGGTCTCGGCGAATCCGAATTGCAGCCGCTGATCCTGGATTTCGGAGCCGAACCGCATCTGATGGCCTTCGCCGACGTGGAATCCGGCAAGACCACACTGCTGCGCAATATCGTCATGGGCATAGCCGAGAACTCCGACGCCTCCCAGGCGCGGGTGATCCTCATCGACTACCGCCGCACCATGCTCGGCGTCCTCGAGGGCGATCAGCTCGCCGGGTACTCGACCTCGTCCCAGACCTGCGGGCCGATGATCCAGGAGGTCGCCACCTATCTGACCAAGCGCATCCCCGCCGCGGACATCACCCCGCAGCAGCTGCGCGAACGCAGCTGGTGGTCGGGACCGGAGATCTACATCGTCGTCGACGACTACGACATGGTCGCCACCGGCTCGATCAACCCCTTCGCCCCCTTGCTCGAATTCCTGCCCCAGGCCAGGGATATCGGAATGCACCTGATCGTGACCCGGCGCATAGGCGGCGTCTCCCGCGCCCTCTACGACCCGATCCTCGGCGCCATGAAGAACCTCTCGGTCCCCGCCCTGATCATGAGCGGCTCCCGGGACGAGGGCAAACTCATCGGCGAAGTCCGCCCGAGCAAGATGCCCCCCGGCCGAGGCACCCTGATCACCCGCAGCCACGGGGTGGAGCTGGTACACATAGCCGACATCCCGCCTCTCTGATCCACGGGACGTGCGGTCGGCGGGTTCGCCGGGTATCCGGGCGCCCGCCCGGATCTCCACCCGGAGAAGGTAAGCGATCGGTTGACAGGCGGGACGCGGCCGTCGCGCTCCTCGGTTTCTGTTGGGTAACGAAGTGTATGCTCCGCGGCTCCCTACGGCCCGGTAACGCTTGACAGGTCCCCGCAGAGGTTTATTGTATTGAACGTCCTGATCCGGTGTTGTGCGGCGATGAACGGCGAGGCAACGTGGCAGGTTCGGATTCATCAACGGTCGTGATGGCTCTCCCCGGTGCGCAGCGGTGTGCCGGTGCGGTGGCGCCTTCGGCGACTCTCGGGCTACTGCCCAGCTCCGACCTACTGGTCCGGGCATGTCGCGGGCACCGGGTCGTCGGCGGCCCGCTGCTGTGGTTCGCGCGCGATCTGGCGGTGCTGCACGAGAAGCGTCTGGTCGGCCGCGGCGGTTCGGTTGATACCTCGCCCGCCGCCGTCATCGAAATCGAGCGCCGCAGAGTCGAATTGGTCATGGCGATCGATGACTGGGTGTCGCGCAACGTCTCCCAGCATCGGCTCGGCGCGACATTGCACACCGAGACCGTCGGCGCCGTCATCGACCGGCTCGCCGAATCCTCGGTGCGCGCGCACCACGCGCTGATGACCCTCGACGCGCACGACGAGCTGCTGCACTGCGCCTGGCATCATCTGGCCGAATTGGCCGACGCCTACGACGATCTCGTGCGCGACGTGCTCGCGGGCAGGCGGCGCCTGCCCGAATGGTGAGCCGCCGCCGTTACCGGTGGTAGTGGCGGTGATCGACGCCGAATTCGTCGGCGACGGTCGCCGCCAGCTCGACGTAGGCGCGTTTGGCCTGCTTGCTCAGACGGTGCAGGTCGATTTCGGCGCCCTCCGACAGATGTGAGTCGTAGGGGATGATGTGCACCGCGCGGCAGCGCGAGAGGAAGTACTCGCGCAACTGCTGTATTCCCACATTCGGTGAACCCTCGCGCGGCAGGTTGATCACGACGACGGCATTGCGGACCAGATGGTCGTGGCCGTGCAGGGACAGCCAGTCCAGGGTGGCCGCGGCACTGCGCGCGCCGTCGATCGCCGCCGACGAGATCAGCACCAGTGAATGCGCCAGATCCAGGACGCCGGTCATGGCCGAGTGCATGAGTCCGGTGCCGCAGTCGGTGAGGATTATGTTGTAGAACCGCTGGAGGATTCGAGCGACCGCTCGGTACTCCTCGTCGTTGAAGGCTTCCGACGCGGCCGGATCACGTTCACTGGCAAGCACTTCCAGGCGGCTGGTGGCCTGTGAGGTGTGCCTGCGCACGTCGGAATAGCGTTCGATCACCGGGTCGAGCAGCAGATCGCGCACCGTGGAACGGGTTTGGAGCGGAACGCGCTGCGACAACGTGCCGAAGTCGGGATTGGCGTCGACCGCGATCACCCGGTCTCCGCGCACCGACGCGAAGATCGATCCGAGACCCATGGTGGTCGTGGTCTTGCCGACGCCGCCCTTGAGCGACAGCACCGCGATGCGGTAATCGCCGCGCACCGGTTGCCTGATGCGGGCGACGAGTTCCTGGAGTCGGCGTTCCTCGGCCGACATGCCCGGATTGATCGAACCGCCCGAAACATGGTGCACGGCCTTGCGCCACCCGCTGCCCGGCGACTTCTTGGCCCGCCGCATCGGCACATCGTCGAGCGAGGGCCCGCCCTGTCGATAGCCCGGCGGCGGGGTGCCCCACGACCCACCCGGCTGCGCGATGCCCGGCGCACCCGAATTCCATTGCGGCGCGACCGGACCCCGCCCTTGTTCCGGCGGGGGACCCGCGGGAAACGCGCCCGGCGGGCGCTGATCCGGCTCCGGCGGCCGTGCGAACACACCCGGATCGCGCCGTTCGCCCGGTGCGAGCGGGTCGCTGACCGGAGCCCGGTGCGGCGCCCCCGGCGGGATGTGGGCGTTCGGATCGCCTTGCGGGCCGTGGCCGCCCGGCCCTTCCGGCATTGCGACGGGTCCGTGACCGGGTGTCGAGCCGTCGCCGACCGGCGCACCGTAGCGCGGCTCACCGCCGTACCCCGGCCCGCCCGGCGGCGGACCGTACCCGGGACCCGGTGCGCCGTGACCCGGACCGCCCGCGGCGGGTTCGGGCGGCGAGAGTCGATGTCTGCCACTGGACGGCGGCACCGGCGGGTATCCCGCGGCCGCGTCGGGATCGGCGTAGACCGGTGCGTCGGGTGCGTGATCGGCGCCGGTTGGCATGGGGCCGTACGAAGGACGCGCCTGCTCACCGGACATGGCGGCTTCGGGCGAGACCGGTCCGTAAGGGCTGCCGTGATCCGCGTACGGTGCCGGGACTTCCGACGGAACCGGGCCATAGGGAGACCCGGACTCGGCGGGCGGCGCGGATTCGGGTCGTGCGGTTCCGTACGGTGAGTCGGCCCGTGCCTGCTCGCCCCCGGTCCGCTGCGAAGCCGCCCGCGCGGGCTCCGGCCCGTACGTCGAGGTCGGCGTGCTGTCCGGGGTCAGCGGAGGCAGCCGATCGGGCGGACGCGTATCCGGCCGCGGCTGTGCCCGCTCGCCCTCGACGGCCGGTCCGACCCCGCCGTCCGAAGTCGACTCCTCGACACCGGCCGCCGGCGGAAGATCGGGTCGCCCCGCTTCCGGCCCGGCGGGCCACGAGGGCGGCCCGCTCACCGCGGCAGGCGGTCCACCGGCCCCTTCCCGCTCGATCGCGGGAGGAGCCAGCCACGGCGGCGGCCCGTCCCACTCGCTCGCGGCCCGATCGGATGCCGTCGGCCGCCGCGCCTCATTCGTTCCGGACCCGGCCGTATCGGATTTTCCCCCGGCATTCGGCCCGACGGCGCCGAATGCGGTGGCTCCCGGGATCGCCTGCGCGCCTGCGGTATCGGATGGTTCCGCTGTTCCGTACGAGCCGGCCGCGCTCGCGGCACCGGCGTCCGCCGGTCCAATCGCCCCAACCGATTCGGTGGCGGATGTTCCGACGGCGGCGCCGGCCGTGTCCGATGACGCCCCGGCACCGGGCGCCGCGTGCGTGCCGGGCACATCTCGAGTTTCCGACGATCCGGTCGTGGGCGCACCGGGACCGCCGTCGGGTCCATATCCTCCCGGAATACCGTGCTCTCCGGTCGCGCTCGACGCACCGACGCTCGGCGGCGGGCCGGGTAGGGGCGGATGAAGTTCGGCCGCACCGGGCGGGACCGTCGACGAGGTCGGCCCTGACTCCGGTGGTTCGGGGAACGGGGGACGCCCGGTAGCGGGCGGGTGCGGTGATTCGCCCGTGTGCGGCTGGGGTGCGCCGGATTCCGGTCCCGGTGGGGCGGGCGGCAGATCGGGGCGCGAGCGCTGGATTCTCGTGGTGGGGGCGGGCGCGCCGCCCGGCGCGGCGTCGAGCGGGCCGCGCGGGGGTGTGGCATTGCTGCCGAGCGGCTGGAAGCCCGCCGAAGGGGTGCTTGGCTGGCGGGTCGGCAGTTCGGGCGAGGGGTCGCGGCGCTGCGGACCCGGAAGGGGGGCCTGTTCATGGCCGGTCGGCCGTCCGCCCTGTCGCGGCCCCAACTCGGATGCTTCTTCGGGACCGGTCGGCCATTCGCGCTGCCGCGGCACCGGCTCGGACGTTTCTTCGGGACCGGTCGGCCGTCCCTGCTGCGGGCCGGACTGGTCGACGCTCTGACGCTGTTCGGGATGCCGCTGTGGTTCCGGTGATCGGTCCGGGTCGAAATGCCGCGGCGACCGACCCGGGTCGGTGTGGCCCGCGGGAGCGCCCTCGCGAGGATCGGGCCGCGCGGGCGGCGGCTGCGACCACGGCGTCGCGGTGTTCTGTCCCGACCATGCGGATTCGCCGGGCGCCTGCCGCGGCGTCTCGGGTTCCGGGCGTTCCTCTTTGTCGCGCCCGCCGAAGAGGCGTCGGCGGCGGTCCTTGCGGCCGGGTGTCGCGTTGGGGTCCTGGCGTCCGCCTTCGGGAGCCGCCGAGCGGCCGCGCCTGCGGCGCGAGGGCGCGTCATCGATCTCGTCGTCCTGGGGGAGATTCCGGACGGGCGCCTCGTAACCGCCGTTGACGTCGCTCTCCGACAGCCACGGCGGCAGCATGGGCAGGTCGTTGTTACGACTCACGCTGCACCCCGCTGAAGACGCTGAAGACGCTGACGATGCTGAGGACTGACGACGCTGAGGATGCTGACGATTCGCTCCGGCATGTACGCCGGGTGAGCCCGCACTCGGTCTCGTGGGTATCCGGCCGTGCGCCGGTCACGCGCGCCGCAGTGAGATGCGGGGCAGTTCTCCTGGTCGAGAGAGCCGTGATCGAGGGTTTGGCGCGGGCGGCTGCCTCCCTGCGCTGACTCACGACATCCCCCTGGGATAATTTCGACCGACTCTCGACCCGCGCCAGTTTACGCGACAAGCGCGTGCCCCATGTGGTCAGGGACCGCCCGCCGACGGCGCCGCGAACGGCCGGAAGACCGCGTGGGCGGAGGCGGTTTTTGCCGGATTCGGGGCATGCCGGTAAGCTGGAGCGGCGGTGCACCTACGCGCCGACTGCTTTCGTGTCCGGTGAGTCCAGCTTCCCATGGATTCGGTGACCGGGTGTCCGGGTGACCATGAAAGCAGACACCAGGCAATCAAACCAGGTTCGGTCGGCGCGTGCCGACCGAAAGAACCGGGATCGCGGAGGACATGGCGAAGAAGGACGGGGCCATCGAGGTCGAGGGTCGGGTTGTCGAGCCGCTGCCCAATGCGATGTTCCGTATCGAGCTCGAGAACGGGCACAAGGTTCTCGCGCACATCAGCGGAAAGATGCGGCAGCACTACATTCGTATCCTTCCCGAGGACCGGGTGGTCGTCGAGTTGTCGCCCTACGACCTGTCCCGCGGCCGGATCGTGTACCGCTACAAGTGATCGCGCACCGCGCGCTCACCGCGACGGGTTCGCCCGTCACTCCAAGAGACTTCCCCAGTCGACGGCTGGGGAAAAACTGTGTCCACACCCCCGTGGGCCACAACCAGATTGGACGGACGTGAAGGTTCAGCCGAGCGTCAAGAAGATCTGCGAGAAGTGCAAGGTGATCCGCCGTCACGGCCGGGTCATGGTGATCTGCGACAACCTGCGCCACAAGCAGCGCCAGGGCTGATCGCACCGGGCCGCGTCCGCGCGGCCCCGGTTCACCTGCCGAGCACCGAACGCGGTTCGGATTGGCAGCAAACAGAAGAACTCCCAGCTCCAGCCACACGCTGTGGAATCGGGCCCACGGGCCCGGGGCGTGTGCGCCAACCACCGGACCGGAGGCCGGTGCCCCACCAGAGGAGGGGAAGGACAGGGAGCAGACCTCCGCGACAATATGAAGGAACTGCCACATGGCACGTCTCATGGGCGTCGATCTCCCGCGCGAGAAGCGCATGGAGATCGCGCTGACCTACATCTTCGGCATCGGCCGTACCCGCTCGAAGGAGATCCTCGAGGCGACGGGCGTCAGCCCCGACCTTCGCTCGAAGGATCTGAGCGACGACGACCTGACCAAACTCCGCGACTACATCGAGGCCTCGGAGTTCAAGGTCGAGGGTGACCTGCGCCGCGAGGTGCAGGCCGACATCCGTCGCAAGATCGAGATCGGCTGCTACCAGGGTCTGCGGCATCGCCGCGGCCTGCCGGTGCGCGGCCAGCGGACCAAGACCAACGCGCGCACCCGCAAGGGCCCGAAGCGCACCGTCGCAGGCAAGAAGAAGTAGGGATAGCGCATGCCTCCTAAGAGCAGGGCCGCGGGCCCGAAGAAGACCCAGAAGTCGCGTCGCCGGGAAAAGAAGAACGTCCCGCACGGTCACGCGCATATCAAGAGCACCTTCAACAACACGATCGTGTCGATCACCGACCCGAACGGCAACGTCATCTCGTGGGCGTCCTCGGGTCACGTCGGCTTCAAGGGTTCGCGCAAGTCGACCCCGTTCGCCGCGCAGCTCGCCGCCGAGAACGCGGCCCGCAAGGCGCAGGAGAACGGCGTCAAGAAGGTCGACGTATTCGTCAAGGGCCCGGGTTCGGGCCGTGAGACCGCGATCCGTTCGCTGCAGGCCGCAGGCCTCGAGGTGGGCACGATCTCCGATGTCACCCCGCAGCCGCACAACGGCTGCCGTCCGCCCAAGCGGCGTCGCGTCTAGCGGGAAAGGAACAACGAACAATGGCTCGTTACACAGGCCCCATCACCCGCAAGTCGCGTCGTCTGCGTGTCGACCTCGTCGGAGCCGATCAGGCGTTCGAGCGTCGTCCGTACCCGCCCGGCCAGCACGGCCGCGCGCGTATCAAGGAGAGCGAGTACCTGCTCCAGCTCCAGGAGAAGCAGAAGGCCCGCTTCTCCTACGGCGTCATGGAGAAGCAGTTCCGCCGGTACTACGAAGAGGCCAACCGCCTCAAGGGCAAGACCGGTGACAACCTGCTGCGTCTGCTCGAGACCCGGCTCGACAACGTCGTGTACCGCGCCGGACTCGCGCGTACCCGTCGCCAGGCTCGTCAGCTCGTCAGCCACGGCCACTTCCTGGTCAACGGCGTGAAGGTCGACGTGCCCAGCTTCCACGTCTCCCAGTACGACATCATCGATGTCAAGGAGAAGTCGGCGGCCACCCTGCCGTTCCAGGTGGCGCGTGAGACCTACGGCGACCGTCCGGTGCCCGGCTGGCTCCAGGTGATCCCGGGTCGGCTGCGCATCCTGGTGCATCAGCTGCCCGAGCGCGCGCAGATCGACGTGCCGCTGCAGGAACAGCTGATCGTCGAGTACTACTCGAAGTAACCGGCTTTTCGCGCTGCTGTGCTGCCCGCCGCGGTGGGCAGGAAATCCCATTCGTGGGCGTCAAATAGTGGGCGCCCGTACAGGAGGATGATCCACATGCTGATTTCCCAGCGTCCGACCCTGACCGAAGAGGTCGTCGCCGAGAACCGCTCGAAGTTCACCATCGAACCGCTCGAGCCGGGCTTCGGTTACACCCTCGGCAACTCGCTGCGGCGTACCCTGCTGTCCTCGATTCCGGGGGCCGCGGTCACGAGCATCCGCATCGACGGCGTCCTGCACGAGTTCACCACCGTGCCCGGGGTCAAGGAGGATGTCACCGACATCATCCTGAACCTCAAGGGTCTGGTCGTGTCCTCGGAGGAGGACGAGCCGGTCACGATGTACGTGCGCAAGCAGGGACCGGGCACCGTCACCGCCGGTGACATCGTCCCGCCCGCCGGCGTCGTCGTGCACAACCCGGACATGCACATCGCCACCCTGAACGACAAGGGCAAGCTCGAGATCGAGCTGGTCGTCGAGCGCGGTCGCGGCTATGTCCCCGCGGTGCAGAACAAGGCGTCCGGCGCGGAGATCGGCCGGATTCCGGTGGATTCCATCTACTCCCCGGTGCTCAAGGTGACTTACAAGGTCGAGGCCACCCGTGTCGAGCAGCGCACCGACTTCGACCGTCTCATCCTCGACGTGGAGACCAAGAACTCCATCAGCGCGCGGGACGCGCTCGCCTCGGCGGGCAAGACCCTGGTCGAACTGTTCGGCCTGGCCCGTGAACTGAACGTCGAAGCCGAAGGCATCGAGATCGGCCCCTCGCCGGCCGAGGCGGATCACATCGCCTCGTTCGGTCTGCCGATCGAGGATCTCGACCTCACCGTCCGGTCCTACAACTGCCTCAAGCGCGAGGGTGTGCACACGGTGGGCGAGCTCGTGGCCCGCACCGAGTCGGATCTGCTCGACATCCGCAACTTCGGCCAGAAGTCCATCGATGAGGTCAAGGTCAAGCTGCACGCGCTCGGCCTCTCGCTCAAGGACAGCCCGGCGACGTTCGACCCGTCCTCGGTGGTGGGTTACGACGCGAGCACCGGAACGTGGAGCGACAGCGGCGCGTTCAGCGATACCGACGGCGGCGAGCAGGACTACGCCGAAACCGAACAGCTCTAGGCCGCCGGGGTAGGCGCCCAGTCGGCCCCGCAGCGCGGCACGCACGCCGCGCTGCGGCGCACATAGACACAGGAGAACACAATGCCCAAGCCCAAGAAGGGTGCCCGCTTCGGCGGGTCGGCGTCACACCAGAAGGCGATCTTCGCCAATCTGGCCACGGCGCTCTTCGAGCACGGTCGGATCACGACCACGGAGGCCAAGGCCAAGGCGCTGCGCCCCTATGCCGAGAAGCTCGTCACCAAAGCGAAGGGCGGCACTCTCGCCGACCGTCGCGAGGTGCTGAAGGTCATCCGCAACAAGGACGTGGTGCACGAACTGTTCGCCACCATCGGCCCCTCCTTCGAGGGTCGCGAGGGCGGCTACACGCGCATCACCAAGACGCTGCCGCGCAAGGGTGACAACGCGCCGATGGCGGTCATCGAGCTGGTCAGGGAGAAGACCGTGACCAATGAGGCCGACCGCGCCCGTCGCGTCGCCGCCTCGCAGAAGGTCGAGGCCGCTCCGGTCGCCGACGAGGCCGCCGCCGAGGACACCGCTGCCGAGGAGACCGCCGATGAGGCCGTCGCCGACGCTCCGGTCGCCGACGAGGCCGCCGAGGACAAGAAGGACGCCTGATTCCGGGTTTCCGACGAGCCCGCCGCCCCGTCCGGGTCGGCGGGCTCGTTCTCGTTTCGAACGGTGCGCGTGGAGGTCGCGATGATCCCGAACCATATGCCGCCGGATTCCGGTGCGCCGCGTGCCCGTATCCGGCTCGATATCGCCTATGACGGCACCGATTTCATCGGCTGGGCCAGACAGCCCGGGTTGCGCACCGTCCAGGGCGTGCTCGAGGAGTCGCTGAGCAAGGTCTATCGCGAGCCGATCCAGCTCACCGTCGCCGGTCGCACCGACGCGGGGGTGCACGCGCAGGGGCAGGTCGCCCATTTCGACACCGCCGCATTCGATGATCCCGCCGATTTCGACGGACCCAAGCTCGTGCACCGCATGGCCCGGTTTCTGCCGAAGGATGTGCGCGTCACGGGCGCGCGGGTCGCGCCGCCGGAGTTCGACGCCCGATTCTCCGCGATCCGCAGGCACTACCGCTATCGCCTGACCACCGCGCCATACGGCGCCGATCCGCTGACCGCGCGCTGGATCGTGCCGTGCCGCCCGGTCGAGCTGGAACCGATGCGCGAGGCGTCGCGAAGTCTGTTGGGGCTGCACGATTTCGCCGCGTTCTGCCGGCGCAGGGATGGCGCGACCACGGTGCGTGAACTCCAGCGGTTCGACTGGGACCGCGACGGCGACCTGCTGACCGCGCGGGTGAGCGCGGATGCCTTCTGCTGGTCGATGGTGCGCAGTCTGGTCGGCGCGGTGCTGGCGGTGGGGGAGGGGCGGCGCACTGTCGAATGGGTCGCCGGGCTGCTCGGGGAGTCGAGCCGATCCAGCGCGGTCACCGTGGCGCCCGCGCACGGGCTCAGTCTGGTGGCGGTGGACTATCCCGCCGACGCCGATCTCGCCGCCCGCAATATCCGTACCCGGGAGATGCGCGCCGCGCCGGCGAACGGCGGGGGTTGCTGCGGCGGTTGACGCGAGTTCCCGCCCGGCGTGATTCGAATCTGAAACAGGGTTCACCGGAATGTTTTCGGGGAATGTATCCCGCGGCATGGGAATAGGTTCCGTATGAAAGTGGGTTGCGCTGAACATGTCCATCGATGATCTCGGCAGGTTCGGAGTATGGCGCGGATATCTGGGGTTCAGTCAGGAAGCGGCCCGTGAACTGGAGGAACTCGGCTACGGCGCGTTATGGCTCGGCGGCTCCCCGACCGCGGATCTGCCGGTGGTCGAATCGTTGCTGGAGGCCACCGAGACGCTCACCGTGGCCACCAGCATCGTCAATATCTGGACGGCGCCCGCCGAGCAGGTCGCCGAGTCGTTCCACCGGATCGAGGGGCGTTTTCCCGGCCGGTTCCTGCTCGGAATCGGCGCGGGGCATCCCGAGGCCAATGGTGAGCGAGCGCGTACGCCCTACGGCGCCCTGGTCGACTACCTCGACGTCCTCGACGCCGCGGGCGTGCCGAAGCGGTCCCGCGCGGTGGCGGCTCTCGGTCCCCGGGTGCTGAAGCTCGCGGCCGATCGCAGCGCGGGCGCGCTGCCCTATCTGGTGCCGCCGGAGTACAACCGCGGCGCCCGAGAGGTGCTGGGCGAGGCGCTGCTGGTGTCGGAGCAGAAGGTCGTCCTCGACGAGGACGTGACCAGGGCGCGCGAGACCGGACGCAAGATGGTGTCGATGTACCTCAACCTCGTCAACTACGTCGGGAATCTGCGCAGGAGCGGATTCTCCGAGGAGGATGTGGCGCAGCCGGGCAGCGATCGACTGGTCGACGTGCTCGCGATCCACGGTTCGGCCGAGCAGTTGGCCAAGGGCGTGACGGCCCATCTGGACGCCGGGGCCGACCACGTCGCGATCCAGCCGCTGGACGACGACTACATCGCGACATTGCGCGCGCTGGCGGCGGTGCTGCCGCTGCGCGGCTAGTCGAAGGCCCGGCTCAGGAACGCACGAGCCGGGCGATGGCGTCGGTGGCCTCTTTGATCTTGGCTTCGGCCTCGGGGCCGCCTGCGACCGCGGCGTCCACCACGCAGTGGCTGATGTGATCCTCGAGCAGTCCGACGGCGACGGCCTGGAGCGCCTTGGTCATCGCCGAGACCTGGGTGAGGATATCGATGCAGTACTTTTCCTCCTCCACCATGCGCTGCAGGCCGCGCGCCTGCCCCTCGATGCGGCGCAGCCGCTTGAGGTAATCGTCCTTGGCGGTGATATAGCCGTGGGCGTGGCCCTCGTCTTCGGCCGCCTTGGGTTCGGGGGATGTCACCGAATATCTCCTCGCTGCCCGACGGGGTATCGGATAGGTATCCGATACCCCCATAGGGTACATTTGTTCTGCGGGCTTGTCAGGCGTGCGCGGTATCGCGCGCCGCGCAGGCAAGCACGATACCGCCGAGCGCCATCCACCGCCCGAATCGAGTACCCGTCGCGCGCCCGGTGGCGGCGACGGGGAGAATCCAGGCATGAGTTCGCATCCCCGTCCCGCGCTCGCCGTCATCGGCGGCAGCGGTTTCTACGACTTCTTCGACAACGACGCGACCGATGTCGAGATCGATACCCCGTACGGCACGCCGAGTGCTCCGATCGCGATCGGCGAGGTCGAGGGACGGGCGGTGGCATTCCTGCCGCGGCACGGCAAACGCCACCAGTACGCGCCGCACACCCTGCCCTATCTGGCGAATATGTGGGCGCTGCGCTCACTCGGGGTGCGCCGAGTCCTTGCCCCGTGCGCGGTCGGTAGTCTGCGCGCGGACTGGGGGCCCGGCACCGTCGGTGTGCCTGCTCAGCTGGTGGACCGGACCTCGGGCCGAATGCAGACGTATTTCGGCGGCGGTGGCGTGCACGTCTCCTTCGCCGATCCGTACTGTGACGAACTGCGCACGGCCGCCATCGAGTCGGCGATCCCGGAGCTGCCGCTGAAGGTGGGCGGCACGATGGTCGTGGTACAGGGTCCACGCTTCTCCACCCGCGCCGAGAGCCGGTGGTTCGCCGAACAAGGCTGGGACCTGGTGAACATGACCGGCCACCCCGAGGCGGTTCTGGCCCGCGAACTGGAGTTGTGCTATGCGGCGGTGGCGCTGGTCACCGACCTCGACGCGGGACTAGAGGAGGGCGACGGCGTGCACGCGGTGGACGTCTTCGCCGAGTTCGAACGCAATCTCGGCCCTTTCAAGGAACTGATCCGCCGGGCGATCGCGGCCGTGCCGGGCGAGGACACCTGCGACCGGTGCCGTGTGCACGCGGGGGTATCGCTGCCCTTCGAACTACCGTGAGTGGGGAGTCGCACACGGAGGAACCGCGATTCGAGCGGTGTGAACGCGGAGTGGGGAGATGAGAGTACTGGTGACCGGGGCGGCTGGGTTCCTCGGATCGCGCGTGCGGCGGGCATTGATCGCCGCCGACCACGAGGTAGTCGCCATCGACTCCTCGCACCCCGCCGTCCACGGCACGCGGACGCAGCCGCCCGAGGGTGTCACCCGGGTCGACGTGCGCGACGCCGCCGCGCTGGAGGGCCTGCTGCGCGGGGTCGAGGTGGTGTGTCATCTGGCCGGGCTCACCGATGGCCCCGAACCCGGCCCCAGCGCCGCCGATTTCGCCGCGCACAATGATTTCGCGACCGCGGTACTGCTCACGGCCATGACTCAGGCCCGGATTCGGCGACTGGTGCTGGCCTCCTCGGCGGCGGTCTACGGCGAGGGTCGCTACCGCATGGTGCACGGCGGCTCGTTCTCGCCGGGGCTGCGCCTGCGCGCCGACCTCGATCGCGGCATGTTCGACCACCGCGCGCCGCGCACCGGCGAGGTGCTGACCTGGGAACCGGTCGGCGAGGAGGCTCCCGCCCGGCCGCGCGGCTATTTCGCGTCGAGCAAGGCGGCCGAGGAGAACTACGCCTATTCCTGGGGTATCGGCACCGGCTCGGCGGTCACCGCGCTGCGCTATCACCACATCTACGGCCCGGGTGCGCGCTACGGCATCCACGTCCGCTTCCGGGAGGCGCTGGCGGCGGGGACCGCGCCGCGGGTCTTCGAGGACGGCGGACAGGTCAGGGATTACATCCACGTCGACGACGCGGTCACCGCGACCGTGGCGGCGGTGCTGCGCCCGCTGCCCGGCTTCGTGCCGCTCAATATCGCCTCGGGACATCCGATCACGCTCTATCAGGTCGCCTCGATCATGACCAGGGCCCGCGGCGGACCCGCGCCGATCGTCACCGGACAGTACCGGCTCGCCGATATCCGCCACGTGGTCGTCAGCACGGAACGCGCCCGCCGCGCACTGGAATTCAGCGCGATGGTCACCCCGGCCGAAGGGCTGGCCGAATTCGCTTCCCCCACCGACGAATCCGCGCCCGCGGACTGACCAGGGCGGGGCGTGCGGCCGGGCCGTCGCCTGCCGGGGTTAGGCTCGCGCGGTGGACACTCCGCTGCGGCTAGAGGTCATCGTCGCCAGTGTGCGGCCCGAACGGTTCGCCCCCGTGGTCGCGGATTGGTTCCTGCGCACGGTGCGCGCCGATCCGGCCTTCGACACCGGCGTCATCGACCTCGCCGAGACCGATCTCCCACTCGATCTCACCGAGACACCGCAGGTGGAGGCGTTCCGCGCGCGACTGGCCGCCGCGGACGCCTTCGTCGCGGTGACCTCGGAGTACAACCACGGCTATCCGGCCTCGTTGAAATCCGCCTTCGACAACGCCAAACACGAATGGCGCGCCAAACCCATCGGATTCGTGTCCTACGGCGGACTGTCCGGCGGTCTGCGCGCGGTCGAGCAACTGCGTCAGGTGGTCGCCGAGATCCACATGGTGTCGGTGCGCGAGACCGTCAGCTTCCACCGGGCCAAACGCGCCTTCGACGACAACGGCCAGACCCGGGACGGGGCCGCCATCGACGCGGCGGCCCGTATGCTCGGCCAATTGACTTGGTGGGCACGCGCATTGCGCGCGGCCCGCGCCGCCGACCCGTATCCCGGCTGAGTTGCGGGCGCGGCCGTTACTGGTGCTGCATGGCGCGGCGGCCGCGCGGATGCCCGATATAGGTGGCCTCGCGGGGAATGGAGACCAGCGTCAATTCGACCTGTGCGGTGCCGGTGCGCAGGACCACGTGATTGCCGATGGCGCCGGGCTGGTAGATCGACAGGTCGGGACGGGTCGCGGGCCAGCCCATCGGGTCACCCGTCAGGTAGATGGTGGTGACGCCCGCGTGCGGTGCGGGCGCGAGTACGCCGTCGACCACCGCGGCGGTGAAACCCGCGTCGGACTGGTGGGTTTCGACGGCGATGCTGAGCCGCTCGGGATTGCCGATGGTCTGCACCAGGTGTTCCCAGGCGTGCGCGCGGTCGGTGCGGATGAGCACCCGCTCACCGACCGCGAGCGCGCGGAAGACCAACTGCTGGGCCAGATACAGCTCGCCCGCCACGTACACCGTCGATATGCCGGTGCCGACGATACGGACCGCGACACCCTGCTGATCCTCGTCCGAGCCGATCAGCTGACCGCACCCGGAGGAGGGCAGATGCAGCGCGTCGATGACGTCGATCGGGTATTCGGTCATCGGCACGGTGTCGTCCACGTCGGGCACGGCCAGCGGCAGATGGGCGAGCAGACCGTCGCGATGCCGCCCCGCCATCGACACCATGCCCCGAACCCCGTTGCGCTCCGGCAGTTCTCGGGCCGTGAGCCGCCAGGCCGCGCCGATGTTGACCGATTCGGCCGAACTGCCCGGCCGCAGTCGCACCGCGACCGTGGTGCCGCGCGACTGCGGCACCCACAGTTGGGCGAGCAGATCCGAGCCGAGCTGTTCGGGGTCGACCGCCGCGCCGATATTGACCGCGTTGCCGATCTCGGCATAGCGCCACCGGTGGGTGAGGGTGCGCGGATCGTAGCCCGCCGTGATCTGGAGCACGGCCTTGCGGATCTCGGGCGCGGTCAGGATGCGCGCGCCGCAGTCGGCGTCCTCGAGGGTGCGCACGATGCGCTGGGTCGCGATGGTGACCGCGCGCGAGGCGCCCGCGCTGCCGCCGCCGCGCCGGGCCGCGGCATCCGGGCAGGCCACGGCGTCGAAGCTGATCGCGAGCCACACCGTTCGATGAGCCGTGGCGGGCAGCGGTCCGAGCAACGACTCGTAGATGTTGCCCGCGGGCGTACCCGAGCGGCTGCGGTGCCCGTGACTGATGATGTCGATACCGCCGAGCAGGATGTCGTGCTGGTTCAGGCATTTCGCGAGTTCGGTCAGCGGCAGCAGGTGTGAGGCGTGCACCGTGCTGCTCGAGATCCGGGTGAGTCCGCCGCGCGGGGGCAGCACTTCGACCACGGTGACCACTCGGCTGCCGTCCCAGTACAGGCCGAGCGAGCGGTCGTCGGGACCGCGGAAGTCCACGGTGTCGCCGATCTCGTAGTGCCGGTGGGTGAGATAGCTCCACCAGGTGGCGATCCAGTCCAGCACCGTGCGTTTGGCGATCGGGATCAGGGGGAGCAGCACGGCGAGCACGGTGATGGCCAGCGCGGGCAGGCTGCCGAGTCCCGCCGACAGTGCGACCAGGCAGGCGGAGAGGCCGATCGCCTGCGCTATCAACAGATTCTGTACTGAGATGCGACCAAGGAGCGGGCGCGGCCCGGCTCCGGCGGCTTCGGCCATACTCGTCCCCCAAGTACCCGGTATCGACCGCATGCTACCGGTCGAGCTGAACAACAGTCCTGCGAAACTGTACTGTGTTCGGCGAAGGTGAGCACCGTCCGGGGGAGAGAACATGCCATCGAAACCCACTACGCGCTGGCAGGTCAGCGGCTATCGCTTCCTGGTGCGCCGGATGGAACACGCCTTGGTTCGCCGGGATGTGCGCATGCTGCACGACCCGATGCGCTCACAATCGCGCGCCTACGGGGTCGGACTCGTCCTCGGCTGTGTGGTGCTCGCGGGCTGCGGCATTTTGGCGCTGCTGCGTCCCCAGGACAAGATCGGTTCCAACACCCTACTGATCGGCAAGGAATCCGGCGGCGTGTACGTGGTGATCGATGACGTCGTGCATCCGACGCTGAATCTGGCCTCGGCGCGGCTCGCCTCGGGGGAGTCCGGCAAGGCCGTCATCGTCAAGGAATCCGAACTCGGCAAGAAGCCGCGCGGTCAGCTCATCGGCATTCCCGGCGCGCCCGCGGCCCTGCGCTACGACAAGGACGGCAAGGGCCGCGCCTGGACGGTCTGCGATGTGCTCAAGGTCGACGGCAGCAAGGATCTGACGACATCGGTGATCGCGGGCGATCTCGAGATGGGGGAGAAGGCGTCCGCGCTCGGCGGTGATCAGGCGCTGCTGGTCAAGGCCAGGGACACCGTCTATCTCGTCTACGACAACAAGCGGGCGCGGGTCGATATGAGCGACCGCCCCGTCACCGACGCGCTCGGCATCACCGGGCGCACCCCGCGTCCGGTGTCGGAAGGTCTGGTCAACACCATCCCCGAGGTGCTGCCGATCGTGCCGCCGAAGATCGACAATCCCGGCGGCACCGTGTCCTACCAGGTCAACAATCACCGCATCGCCGATGTGGTGCAGGTGCCCTCGGAACCGGACAAGTACTACGTGGTGCTCCAGGACGGTTTGCAGCAGGTGTCGCGGCTGACCGCCGACATCATCCGCAACGCCAACCGCTCGCCGTCGGACAATGCGCGCATCGATGAGACCGACCGCACCTACGCGCACATCTCGCACGCGCTCAAGGTCGACGACTATCCGCAGCGCGCGCCCGCGCTGGTCGAGGTCAACGACCGCCCGATCAGCTGCCTGTCGTGGAAGCCGATTCCGGCCGCGGCCGACAACAAGGACGGCGGCAAGCGCGCTGAACTGGCGGTGATCGCCGGTGTGACGCTGCCGATTCCTGACAAGGCGAAGCTGGTGCCGCTGGCACAGGCCGACGGCTCCGGCCCGAACGCCGATTCGGTGTACGTGCCGCCGGGCACCGGCGCGTTCGTGCAGACCACCGGCATCGAAACCGACAGCAGGCGCAAGGACAGCCTCTTCTACGTGGCCGATACCGGCGTCCGCTACGGCATCAAGAACGCCGACGCCCAGAAGGCGCTCGGTCTCGACGCCGACGCGGGGGTCAACGCCGAGCCGGCGCCGTGGCCGATCATCGGCCTGCTCGCCGCCGGACCCACCCTCGGCCGCGAAGAGGCGATGGTCGCCCACGACGGCGTCTCACCCGATCCCGCGCCGGCCAAACAGACGGTCGGCAATTCGTCGAGGTGAGTCGAGTTCCCACGCTGGTCGCTAGCTGCCGTCCTCGGAGACGCCGAAGCGACGGCGGATGGGGAAGGACGCGAGATAGCCGAGCAGCAGTGCGGTGGCGATGATTCCGGTGCCGATCAGCGCCACATTCCGCGCGCCGTTGTTCGGCGCGGGCGGTGCGGCGGGCACGGCGAGCTGCTGACTCTTCGGCGGTGTCGGGGTCTTGGGCGGCAGTGGTCCGCTCACCTCGTCGGTGAGCGCGGCCACGGGATCCACCGCGCCGTAGCCGATGTATTTGTTCCAGCCCTCGGCCGGTGCGTGCGCGGTGGCCTGGATGCGTTGCATGACCTCGCGCGCGCTCAGCTCCGGGAATCGGGCGCGCACCAGCGCGACGACACCCGAGACGATGGGCGTCGCGAAACTGGTGCCCGAGATGGGGCCCTGCTCGTTTCGCTGATTCACCGCGCCTACCGCGGTTCCGGTGCCGCGCGGGTCGAGTGAGGTCATGTTCTCGCCGGGTGCGGCGACGCTGAGCCAGGGACCCGGCACCGTGAACTTCGACGGCGCGCCGTTGGCATCGATGGCGCCCACCGCGAGCACGTAGTTGTCCCAGCGCGCGGGGACAACGTTCATCGAGATCTTGCTCCACGGATCGGCCGTGGGATCGAGCGGGTCGATGACCGTGTTCTCGGTCTTGCACGTGTCGGTATTGCCCGCCGCCGCCACCACGACCACATTCCGGTCCACGGCGTATTCCAGTGCCGCGCCGATGGGCCCGTCGACGTTCTTGTCCGGTCCGCACCAGACCTCGGAGATATTGATCACCGTCGCGCCGCGATCGACCGCGCGCACGATCGCCGAGGCCATGGTGCTCAGATTGCCGTAGCCGTCGGGCAGATCGTCGGGTGACTTGTCCCGTGACGCGCCCTCTTTCTGGTACATCTTGCTGGTCTGGCGGATGGTCATGATGCGCGCCTCGGGCGCGACCCCCGCGAATCCCTGACCGTCCACCTGCGAGGCCGCGATGAGACCAGCGACGAAGGTGCCGTGGCCGTCGCAATCCTCGGTGCCGTCACCGGATTGGGCCACGTAGTCGCCGGCGGCCTCGAGGCCGGGCAGGCGCGGATGCCGGGCCACACCGGTGTCGATGACGGCGACCACCTGCCCCTCGCCCTTGGAGAACTTCCAGGCGCGCTCGAGATCCAGTGATCGCTGCGCGGCCGGAATGGTCGATCCCGAACCGCCGGTGACGATGTCGGCGCAATTCGAATTCGCGGGACGTTCGGTCTTTTCCGGCGGCGCGGCCGGATCGCCCGCGGGGCGCAGGGCCGGATTCACCGCGGGCGGCCGATCCGCGTGTGCGACACCGTGTCCGTAGCTGACGCCGAAGGCTGCGCTGAGTCCGAGGGTGACCGCGGCGGTGGCGATTCGCAGGCCGGAGCCGTGCGCGCTCATAGCCCGCGGACGAGGGAGTAGAGCGAGGCCACCCAGAACACCAGCGGCAGGACGGCGGCGACGAAGCCGTATTCGAGCAATTCCACCCCGCGGCGCATCGGCGGGGTCGCCGACTGGTTCGGAATGACGATGCCGAGGATGAGCGCGGCGACGAGGATGACCATGGCCGCGCCGAACACCGCCAGCGGCATATCCATCTCGAATCCGGCGCCCACCAGCATGATCAGCACGATCGACGCGCCGCCCGCGATGAGGACGACGGCCTGTTCGGCGCCCGCGTAGGTGCGGCTGCGGAACATCAGCACCGCCGCGCAGACCAGCGCCAGCGCGATACCCGGCCAGTACGGGTCCTTCGCCTCGGGATCGGTGGCCGCGAGCGCGCCGACCACGGTGACCAGCGTGGTCGCCGAGACCAGACCGGCCAGATACATCCTGGCCCGTTCGGATTTCACCCGCAGCGCCTCCATGGTGGGCAGCGCGCGGTGGTCGTCGGGATCGTCCTCGGTGGGGTCGATCGGCGTGCCCGGTGAGGGCACCGGCGGCAGGGGTAGCTTCGCCAGCAGCATCGAAATGCGCGGGGACAACGAGAGTCCGGCGAGGCCGAGCGCGGCGCCGAACGCGCCGATCGCCTTGGTCGGCTGCGCGGTGAGCAGGCCGACGAGCGCGGCGGGCACCGCGTAGATCGCCAGCGTCGCCACGCCGATGAACAGCGCCAGTCCGACACCGGTGACGCGCCAGGCGAGTATCGCCGTCGCGCCGAGCAGCACGAAACCCAACAGCAGGTGCGCCCAGCCGTAATCGTCGGGGACATAGAGCATTCCGGCGGCGAAGGCGGGCGGCAGCGCGCACCCGCCGAGTACGAGCGCCGTGGCGGTGTCGCCGTACATGCGGCTGAGCACCATGCCCGCGACCACGAGCAGGATCGCCACGCCCACCGCAACCGATCCGCTGACCCAGCCCGGCAGTTCGCCGGGGGACAGCAGCAGGCCGAGGCAGCCGACCAGCATGGTGACCGCGGCCAGCACCGACCCGGTGATCCGCGCGGTGCGCGGGGTCCAGCTGCGGTAGTGGTCGGCGTCGGCGATCGCGACGTTGTACATGATGTCGTCGAACAGCGGCGTCGGCGCTGTGTGCGAGGCGCTTTCGAGCATGAGCAACTCGCCGTCGCGCACGCCGTGCTCGCCGAGGCTCAGCGAATTGGAGAACGGGGGATGGCCGATGCGGGCCAGCACCCATTCCGCCGGTTCGAAACGCTCACCCTCGTTGTCGAAATCGTTGGTACGGCTGTGCTGTGCGACCATGTCGACGACGCTGGGAATGACGAGCGCGACCGGAACGTCCACCGGGATGGCCATATCCACCTGGGTGTGCTTGGCCAGAATGGTGACCCGCGCCAGATCCGGCGCACGGACTATGCCGCGGGAGGAGTCTTCGTCGATGTGATCAAGGCGCGCGTGCGTCAAGCTTCCCCCAACTCGTCTTCTACCTCGTGTTTCCGCTGCCGCGTACCGCGGTAGGCGAGGTTGCGATCCCCGGCGTCCTGACAGCAGAATGCTGGTCGAACTGTACGACATGTCGGCTGTGGCCTCTACACTGAGGCCGAAGTTGCGGCACGCAGAGGGGGATTTCTCGACCGATGAGTACTGTCCGGTTCCAGCGCCGTGCCCGTCGGGAGATGCCGCGCACCCCAGGCGGTGAGGTCACCCTCCAGCCGCCGCCCGAGATCCCTCGCGTCACACCGGGCAATCTGCTCATGAAGATGATGCCGGTCGTGATGGTGATCGGCATGGTCGGCATGATGGCCCTGCTGTTCACCCAGGGCGGCGGCATCGCGTCGAATCCGATGAGCATGATGTTCCCGGTCATGATGCTGTTCTCGATGGTCGGCATGTACGCGGGACAGGGTGGGGGCAAAGGGCAGAAGGCGGCCGAGGCCAACGAGGATCGCAAGGACTATCTGCGCTACCTCGATCAGGTGCGCAAGGATGTCGACGAGACCGCGAGTCAGCAGCGCGCCTCGGTGGAATGGAGTCATCCCGAACCCGCGCTGATCTGGATGCTGGCGGGTACCAGCCGCATGTGGGAGCGGCGCGCGGGGGACAAGGACTTCTGCCATGCCCGCATCGGCATCGGCGGTCAGCGTCTCGCGACGCGGCTGGTCGCGCCGGAGACGGGGCCGGTCGAGGAATTGGAGCCGATCGCGGCGGTCTCGCTGCGCCGTTTCGTGCGGGCTCATTCGACGGTGCCCGATCTGCCCACCGCCATCGCGGTCAAGGGCTTCGCGACCATCGCGCTGGACGGCGATCGCGCAGAGGCGCGTGACATGTCGCGCGCGATGTTGTTGCAGCTGTGCATGTTCCAGGCGCCGGATCAGGTGCTGGTCGCGGTCGTCTCCGGTCCCGACACCGCGCGCGAGTGGGAGTGGACCAAATGGCTACCGCACACCCAGCATCCCGACGCCCAGGACGGCATCGGCAGCCAGCGCATGTTCTACGGCTCGATCCGGGAGGCGATGGCGAGCCTGCATTCGCTGCTCGCCAATCGTGTCCGCTACTCGCGCAACCAGCCGGCGAACGCCAATCTCGTGCATATCGTCATCGTGGTCGACGGCGGTCTGCTCGAGGCCGAGGACGATCAGCTGCGCGAATCCGGCTACGAGGGCGTCACCATCATCGACCTGTGCGGATACGCTCCGCGACTGGCGGTTTCGCGCGGCATCAAGATGGTCATCGAGAACGGTGAGTGCATCGGCCGCGGCGCCACCGGCAATCAGGAGCGCTTCGCGCTGATCGACCGCATCAGCGTCGAGCAGGCTCAGCAGGTCGCGCGGCGGCTCGCCCCGTACCGGGCCGCCACCCAGCGCAGCAGCGATGTCGAGGCCGACGACAGCGAGGTGATCTCGACCTGGTCGCAGTTGATGAACCTCGGCGACATCGGCACCTTCAATCCCGAACACGCCTGGCGGCCACGCTACGGTCGGGAACGGTTGCGCGTGCCCTTCGGCGTCGGCGCCGACGGCCTGCCGGTCGAACTCGATATCAAGGAGGCCGCCGAGAGCGGTATGGGTCCGCACGGTCTGTGCATCGGCGCCACCGGTTCCGGTAAATCGGAATTCCTGCGCACGCTGGTGCTGAGCCTGCTGGCCACCCATTCGCCGGACCAGTTGAATCTGGTACTGGTCGACTTCAAGGGCGGTGCGACCTTCCTCGGTCTCGACGGCGTCCCGCACGTGGCGGCCATCATCACCAACCTCGAGGAGGAGGCCGACCTCGTCGACCGTATGCGCGACGCGCTGGCGGGCGAGATGAACCGCCGCCAGGAGGTGCTGCGGCAGGCGGGCAACTTCGCCAACGTCTCCGAATACGAGAAGGCGCGCGCCGCGGGCGCCGATCTCGACCCGCTGCCCGCGCTGTTCGTGGTGCTGGACGAATTCTCCGAACTGCTCACCCAGCATCCGGATTTCGCGGAGCTGTTCGTCATGATCGGCCGGCTGGGCCGCTCACTGCACGTACACCTGCTGCTGGCCTCGCAGCGCCTGGAAGAGGGCAAGCTCAAGGGTCTGGAGAGCCACCTCTCCTACCGTATCGGCCTGAAGACCTTCTCCGCCAACGAATCCCGCCAGGTGCTCGGCGTGCCCGACGCCTACAACCTGCCCGGCATCCCCGGTGGCGGCTACTTGAAATCGGATTCCGGCGAGATCCAGCGCTTCCAGGCGTCCTACGTCTCCGGTCCCTATGTCGGCGGCGGTTCGCAGCGCGAAGTGACCAGCGCGGGTATCGCGGGCGGCGAGATCGACGTCAAGGCACGGCCGTTCACCGCCCACCACGTGGATTTCCGTGCCGTGGACCGCATTCCGCTACCGGCGGAGCCCTTGCACGAGCCGCAGGAACATCATTCCGAGGACGGCGAGCAGATCTCCAACCTGAACATGCTGGTCTCGCGGATTCGTGGATACGGCCGTCCCGCGCACGAGATCTGGCTGCCGCCGCTGGACGAGGCGCCGACGCTCGACCAGCTCATTCCGCGGTCGATCCTCACCGGCGAATTCTCCCCGCTGGCCACGCTGCGCGCGCCGATCGGCATTGTCGACCGGCCCTATGACCAGCGCCGCGACCCGCTGGTGGTGGACCTCTCCGGCTCCCGCGGCAATGTCGCGGTAGTCGGCGGTCCGCAGTCGGGCAAGTCGACGGCCCTGCGCACCATGATCATGGCGATGTCGATGACCCACACGGCCGAACAGGTGCAGTTCTACTGCCTGGACTTCGGTGGCGGCACCCTCGCGGCACTCGAGGGGCTGCCGCACGTCGGCTCGGTGGCCAGCCGTTTGGACGAGGACAAGGTCCGGCGCACCGTCGCCGAGATGACCACCATCGTGCGCGGCCGCGAGGGCCGGTTCCGCGCGCTCGGCATCGAGTCGATGTCGGAGTTCCGTCGGCTGCGGTCGATGGACCCGTCGAGCAGCCCCGGCGCGGCGGGCGCGCACGACGATCCCTTCGGCGACGTCTTCCTGGTGATCGACGGATTCAGTTCGATCCGCCAGGATTTCGAACCGCTGGAACAGCCGATCATGAATCTGGCGGTGCAGGGTCTGTCCTACGGCGTACACGTGGTGATCGCGCTGAACCGCTGGGCGGAGGCGCGCCCGGCCCTCAAGGACCAGATCGGCACCCGTATCGAATTGCGCCTCGGCGATCCGATGGATTCCGACCTCGGCCGCAAGTTCGCCGCCCTGGTCCCGCAGGGGCGCCCTGGTCGCGGTATGACCCCGGAATGCCTGCACATGCTCACCGGTCTGCCTCGCATCGACGGCAGCGCCGACCCGACCACGCTCGGTCAGGCCGTGGGCGACGCGGTCGCGACGATCGCCCGCCACACCCCCGGCCGTCCCGCGCCCGCGGCGCGGATGCTGCCGGAGGTGCTGCCGCGCGAACAGTTGCTCCAGCTCGCAGGGCACTGGCCGTCGCAGACCGATCCGAATCTCAAGACCATGCGAATTCCGCTGGGTATCAACGAATCCGAACTCGCGCCGGTCTACGTGGATTTCAACGAGAGCCCGCACTTCATCATCATCGGCGATACCGAATCGGGTAAGACCACGCTGTTGCGGGCGCTCATCGAGGGCATCGCGGCGTCCAACACCCCGAATCAGGCGCGGTTCATCCTCGGCGACTACCGGCGCACCATGCTCGGTCTCGTCCCCGACGGATATCTCGCGGGATACGGTTCCACCGCACCGCAGTTCACCCAGAACATGGCCGATCTGGCCGCCTACGTGAGCCAGCGCACGCCGGGTGCGGATGTCACCCCGCAGCAGTTGCGCGATCGCTCCTGGTGGAGCGGTCCCGAACTGTACGTGATCATCGACGATTACGACCTGGTCGCCACCTCGATGGGCAATCCGACCTCGGTCCTGGTCGAACATCTGCCGCACGCCCGCGATCTCGGATTCCACCTGATCATCGCGCGGCGTTCCGGCGGCGCGGCCCGCGCCATGTACGAGGCGACACTGGCGCGCATGAAGGATCTCGGCTCCACCGGTCTCATCATGAGCTGCCCGAAGGACGAGGGTGTGATGCTGGGCACGGTGCGGCCGAGTCCGCTGCCGCCCGGTCGCGGTCACTTCATCACCCGCAGCGCCCAGGAACTCGTCCAGCTGGCCTGGATGCCACCGGCCGAGTGATGTCGGCCGTCGAACTGGTCGTGACCGAGGCCCGCATCTGGGCAGTGGGACCGGCGACCCACTGGGATGTTCCCCCGTCGGTGGTACTCGGCGGTGACGGCGGTCTGGTGGTGGGGGCGTCGCTGACCCCGCCCACCCAGGTCAGCTCGGTGGTGCAGTATGTGTCCGCCGATCGGATCGCGCTCGTGCCGACAGTGCCGACGGTGGTGGAGGCGCTGTCCATGGTGGCCGCGACGGTGCTGGAGAACCTCCGAGTGCCGATTCCGGCCGCCCGCGTGACGGTGGTGTGCCCCACCGAATGGGGCGGTTACCGACGCGCCGTGGTCGACCGGGCCCTGCGCCGGGTGGCGGCCGAAGTGAGCTTCGAGGACACGGCCGTACGTGCCGTCGCCGCCGACGAGGAGGCCGCGCGCGGGCGGCGGGCGGTCGTGCTGGAATTCGGCGCGATCACCACCACCGCCAGTTCGGTGGCGCCCGCTCCGCACGGTCTCGAACTCGAATCCTGCGAATTCGAACCGGATCTGGCGGGTTCGGATCTGGCGGACGATCCCGAGGCCGCGCGAACGCTCGGCACGCTGCTCGGCGGACTGCTGTTGGGCCGTCCGGTGGATGTCGTACTGGTGCTCGGCCTCACGGATTCCGTCGCGCTGGATGTCGTGCGCGCGGAGGTCCGCCTGATCTGCGGTTCCGAGACCGCGCTTCGTCCGATGTCGGGCTCCGACCTGGTGCGTCCGGTGCGGCCGGAGCCGGAACTCCGCCCCGCGCCCGCGGCGGCCCCCGCCACGGAGTGGTTGCGGCCCCTGCGCGAACGCGCTGCGGCGCAACGAGATCCGCGTGAGCGCCGAGCCGCTTACCTCCTGGGCGGTGCCGCCGCCGCGGTCGTCATCGCCGCCGCGGCCATCGGCACGGCGATGGTGACGGGTGGATCGGGCGAGGAGGGTGCCGAGATGTCAGCCGCGCCGTCCTCGGCGCCCGCGGCCGTCTCCCCGACTGCGGACCTTCCCGCTCCTTCGGTGTCCGCGGCCCCGGAAGTCCTCGGTCGCACACGTTTTCAGGTGCCCGAGGATTGGATGGCCGCGCCCGCGCCGGGCAATGCCCGGATCGAACTGTCACCGGTGGACGGCGCGAAACAGCGCATCGTCCTCACCCAGAACACGGTGGCGGCGAATGCCGGATACGAGCAGGTCGCGGCGAATCTGGAGGCGCAGATGAGGCAGCGGCCCGCGATGAGCGATCTGCGTCGCGATGTGGTGTTCGGTGGGCGATCGATGCTCGCGTATACCGAACGCCCCGAAGGCGGTTCCACCGTGAAATGGCATGTTCTCGTCGAACACGGCACACAGGTGAGTATCGGCTGCCAATATCTGGGTGACGCCTGGGAAGCCCTCGCGACCACCTGCGACAGGTTCGCGGCCTCGGTGCGGGTCATGCCCTGAGATTCGTACCGGAATACTTCGGGCCCCGGCGAATTCGCCGGGGCCCGAACAGGATCGAGGTGAGCTCAGAAGAGGCCCGCGAGCGCGGAGTCGGTGCTCTGGAGCTCCGAGTTGCCCGTGCTCACCAGCTGGGCCGCGCCGCTCAGGGTGGTGTTCAGCTGCATAACGTGGTTCTGCCAGCTGCGCTGCAACTCGCTGAACGCATCGTTGGCGGCACCGGCGCCGTAGGTGGCGACGTACTCTTCGACCTTCTTGTGGAAGGACTCGAGTTCCTGGCCGATGCCTTCGGCGCGCTTGATGATCTGCTGTGCGCCGGCCTCGACACCCGAGAAATTGGCGGAGATGGGCTTGCTCATTGTTCAGACTCCTTACGAAGGAACGAAAGATTCGGAGATTTAGACCGGCGGGAGATCGAGGCTGGACATCTGGGAGTTCACCTTCGAGGAGAAGGAATCGTCCTGGTCCTGGAAGGAACCGCTCATCTTGACCAGCTTCTCGGCGGTCTCCATCAGCTTGTCGTTCATCTTGTCGGCCTGGAAGTAGTAGCGCTCCATGAACGCGTTGAACGCATCGCGGGCCTGGCCCTGCCAGTTGGCGCCGTTCGTGACATTGTCCTCGTCGGCCTTCAGCGTCCTGATGGCGATCATCAGGTTGTTGTGCTGCTCCTGGAACTCCTTGGCCTTTTGCGCGATGACTGTACTATCGGCCTTCAAATTGTCCGCCATGGCGGCTCCTCCTCCTGCTCGTGGTCAAGGCCCGAAGTCTGAGCTGACCCTGTTCATATGGTTGGACGCTCGCCGTGCCGAATCGGTTCCACCCAGTTCGAGAGGAATCTCGCTGGAGTTTCATCGCGGCTCGAAGCGTGCGCGTTGTCGACCGGCAACACCGAGGACGGGAGGGTCTGGATGCGTTCCCCCCGAACGGTCTCGACCGCGGTGCCGTCTCGCATCGGTCGCCGCCAGCGCGATCGCTCCCCTCCTTCCCCCTGCTGCTTCCACCTGAACTGGCGAGTGGGCTGGCTGGGCCTCACCCTACCCAATGGCGAGAACCAGCGCTACTGGCCTTTCAGTGTAAGCCGCGCCGCCCTGACAACGTCGGACTTCGGTCTGCCGCGCCGGATTTCGCGCGATCTCACTTGCGGAGCGCCTTCGCGATGACCGGCACCATCTTGTCGATCAGCACCCCGTCGGACTGCTCCGTCCACACCTGGAACGCCTGTACGGTGGCGACGTCGTCGACGACGACGATGCGGGCCGAACTATTCGAGATGCCGGTGGGCAGACCGCGGAATCCGCCCTTTCCGGCGTCCTTGTCGGTGCGCAGTACGACAAGGACTTCGGAATCGATCCGTAGCGAGGACAGGGTGACCGACAGCGGACGCGGTGACTTCTCGTCGCCGACCGCCTTGTAATCGGAGTCGTAGCGGAATCCGATGTCCTGGAGGAACTTCGCCTGCGGACTCGGCGTGAGTACCGCCGAGAGCGTCGAGTTGCCGAAATTCATCGCGGTGACCGTCTTTCCGTCGAATTCGGGATAGGAATTGCGGACGGCGGCCATCCGATCCCCGCCCGCGCCGCCGGAATCCTCGCCGGAGGCCACGAAATAGGTCCCCGCCGCGACGGCGACCGCGGCGACCACGGCGAGCACCGCCGCGCCGATCAGCTTTCGGGTGCGTGAGCGCGCGCCGTTGTCGTTGCGCAGGGTGTCGACCAGATGCTGGTCGGTGGGCTCGATCGGATATGTCGGGTGGTACGCCCGCGGACCACTGGGACCGGTGATCGCGGTGCGCGGATCGCTCACCTGCGCGCCGGCGTACGGCATCCGGGGATCGGTGGGCGCGCGGAACCGCTGCGGCACACCGAAGAGCGCCGCCTCGGCGGCCTGCGCGAATTCGCGGCAGGTGGCGTAGCGATGCGCCGGATTCTTCGCCATGACCTTCTCGAACACGGCGTCGAGCGCGGGCGGTAGATCCGGGCGCACCGCGGTCGGCTTCGGCGGCGGCTCGTGCAGATGTCCCATCATGACCACCGCGGGCAGGGGCGAGGGATAGGGATTGCGGCCGGTCAACAGTTTGAAGAAGGCGCAGCCGAGGCTGTAGATGTCGGCGCGCGGGTCCAGGTGCGAGCCCATGAGCTGTTCGGGCGGCGCGTACGCCACCGTGGCCATGAAATTTCCTGTGGCCGTGAGGTCTTGGCCGTCCTCGGCGACCTTGGCCACGCCGAAGTCGGTCAGCAGCACGCGCTCCTCGTCGTCGGCGTCGGCGGTGGCGAGCAGGAAGTTGGCCGGTTTGACGTCGCGGTGCAGCAGGCCGCGCCGGTGCGCGTAGTCCAGCCCCTTGCCGACCTCGGTGACGATGCGCAGGGCGCGCCGCGGGGTCATGACCGCCGGACCCTTGGCGACCTCGTCGGCCGCGTCGGTGCCATCCACGTACTGCATGGCGATCCACAGCTGACCGTCCTCCTCGCCGCGGTTGTACACCGCGACCAGATTCGGATGGTCCAGCGCGGCGGCGAGATTGGCCTCACGTTCGAAGCGTGCGCGGAATTCGGCGTCGGTGGACAGGTCCGCGCTGAGGACCTTCAGCGCGTCGCGCCGCGGCAGAATCGGATTCTGTGCCAGGTATACGGTGCCCATGCCGCCGCTGCCGAGCACATCGAGCACCCGGTAGCCGCCGACGATCGCGCCGGGTCGCAACGCCATTCGGTCCTCCTCAACGATCGCGGTCGTTCCGGCCGCGTCCATACTCCATCACCGCGGCGTCATCCGCTGGTCAGCAGGGCGTACTGCGCCGACATCCGCTGGTACAGATCGGGCAGCTGCTTACTGCGCGACTGCACCACGTAGCGGTCGACGCGCATGATGCACAGGTGACCCGCGAGGACCTTGTTCGCGGTGGTTCCGCCGTACTGGGCGATACATTCGATCGCGTCGCCGACGCGGTCGGGCGGATCCACCAGCCGCTGATCGTCATCGAGATCCTTGGACAGCTGCCAATCGCGCCACAGCCCCTCCGCGCCCGCGGCCGTGCGGCTGCGGAAGACAACGGCATTGCCGAAGGCGACCAGGTCCACGTCGTGGCCGCGCAGTCTGGCCAGCGTCTCCGGGCCGCTGTGCAGCAGCAGCGTCAATATGCCGCGGCCGGTGTAGATTCCGTCCGGCTCCGGGCGGAAGGGCGCGTCGGGGGAACTCGGCAGCGTCCGGCCGAGCAATCCGTCCGTATCGAGCGGAATGCGCGGCAGATCCGCGTCGGGTGTCGGCGCGAACTGGTCGAGCGCGGGGATCTGTTTGCCGAGCAGCCGCACGACATGGCCGATGAGCGCGGCCGCGTCGGGAGCGGCGGTGTCGTCGACGACCTTGATATAGATGACATACCGGCCGTGCACGGTCCACGAGCCGATCGAGGAGACGCCGGGCCGCCAGTGCGCCGTGGTGTCGGAGAAGTCGGTGATGGTCAGCGGCTGGTTGTCCCGGTTGTAGGTGAAGTCGTCGTGTTCCAGGGTAGGCCCCACCGCTTTCGCGATCTCCGGGGTCGGGAACATCAGCACGGCGATATTCGCGGTGCGCTGCGGTGCGTCGCCGTCGGCGCGCGTCGCCTCGGCATTGACCCAGCCCGCTACCAGATCCTTGGCGACATCGTTGAAGGTGTCGTTGATGACCAGTGAACCCAGCGCCTTGCGGTCGAGCACGATATGGGAGCGCAGCAGCCATGCGTCCTCGGTGTAGGAGGGGTCGGCCTCCGCGGGTTGGATGACGTAGTCGCCCAGGCGCTGTGACTCGCGCGCTCGGGCCTGCCGCTGGTTCTTGGCATTGCCGACGGTGCGCGGAACCGTCTGGTAGTTGCCCACGTCGAGCGCGGAGATGTCGGGCCGAACGCGCGTCGGGACACCCTCGACCACCGTGCCGCAGCCCGCGAGGCCCAGCGTCAGCAGCACCGTGGTCAACATGGCGAGGCCCGGGTGGGCCGGTCTCGATCGCATCGTGGCACTCCTGTCCGGTATGCGCGTGCTCGGGCGGCCGATCACCGGGCGGCGAGCAACTTGTACTGGGCCGCGGCCTTCTGGTGCAGCTCTTGGGTGTTCGCGCCGGTGACGCGGGCGACGAACCGTTCGTAGGTCAGTAGGCAGGTCGGCGTGATTCGCGTGGCGCGCTTGTCGTCCTTGGACTCGAAGCAGCGCGCGTTCGGCATCCCCGCGGGCGCGGGGGCGGCCTTGCCGTCGTCGGAGAGCTCCGTGGCGAGGGCGGCGAGCAGCCGGGCGGCGCCGTCGGCGTCGCGGGCGCGGTAGACCTCGGCGTCCGATGCCGCGACCAGGTCGACGCCCGCGTCGTCGTAGGCCGACTTCGTGGTCGCCGGGCTGTTGGCGTAGTGCAGCGCGGCCCGCGACGGCAGCAGCATCGAGCGGGTGTCGGATTTGGCCTCGGCGATCTTCGCGGGCGGCAGTGTGCGGGCGAGCATACCGTCGACGTCGGCGGGCAGCGCCGCGATCCGGTCCACCGGCGTCGGGTCGTAGTTCCGCAATCCATCGATCACGGCGGCGAATACGCGCTGGGCGATCTCGACCAGCGGATCGGCGATGAGCGGTTCGGACACCGGATCGTCCACGTGCACGTACAGCAGCATCGACTGATGCGGCATCCAGATGTCGAGGTAGCGCTTGGCGGGGGAGAAATACGCCCGAGCCGCCGGAAAGTTCGGGATCGTCACCGTCTCGCCGCTCGCCACGTTGCGGACCACCCGATCGGCCAGGCGCGCACCCGCGGCCTCCGCCGCCGCGGCGTCGCCGAAGCGCAGGGCGTCGGCGGTGACCGACCTGCCGAGGAAATAGTTCGCACGGCGTTCGGCACTGGTCCACCAGCCCGCCACCAGACCCGTTGTCAGTTCGTTGAATTCAGCTTCCTCCATGCCGTACACCGCGGGCGCGACCCCAGGGATCACCCGGCGTTGCGGTCCGGTGAGCCGCTGGAAGGTGAATCTCGGATCCGTCTCGAATACCAACGGCACCGTCGCGCCGATGCGGATCGCCTCGCGCAGCGGCCCGTACTTCGGATCGTCCAGCGCGCTCAGGTCGCGCGGCGTCGTGGGGTAGTTCCCCGAATCCAGTGCCTCGTAGTCGATGATCGGCGCCGCGGGCTCGGCAGGCTCGGAGCAGCCCGACACCAGCGCGAGCGCCGCGACGAGGAACAGCAGTGGATAGCGGATTCGCATGACGGCCCTACTCACTGTTGGCGAGGATCGCGTATTGGGCGGCGGCGCGCTGGTACAGGTTGATGTCAACGCGCGCGGCGATCGGCGTTTCGGCGACCACCACGGCGACGTACCGGCCGCGGATCACCGTGCAGAACTCGTCGTAATTGCGCACGAAATCACGGGTGTCGAGACGCAGACAGCGCACATCGGGCAGGCCAGGCGGTGAATCTAGTATCTCGTCGTTGCGGCCCGCGATCATCAGCGCCGATTGCAGTGCGAAGGCGGCGGGCAGATCCCGGGCACGGTAGACGACCGCGGCGCGACGGCCGACCAGATCGACGCCGCCGTCGTCGAATGCCTTCTTCACCTGCACCGGATTGCGTTCGAAGTGCAGCTCGGCGGCGGGGGTGTACACGCCGAAATCGCTGTCGGTCGTGAACGGGTCGCTGTAGTCGGGCGCCTTCGGCAATGCGCGGCGCATGATGCTGTCCGTGTCGAGGGGCAGATCGAGCACATCGTCCCACGGTGTGGGTTTCAGCTGGTCGAGCAGCGTGAGCTGGCGTTCGACGGTGGTCAGCAGGACCTGGGTCACCGCGGCCCGATCCGGCTGTGGGACGCCGGCGTTGACGAGAATCACGTAGGGCCCGCGGCTGAGGAAGGCCAGTCCGGCGGAGTCGTCACGCGAACTCGCGCGCACCTCGGGATGTCCGTCGAGGGTGAGCGGGTGCGTCTGCGGATTCGCGGCGATCCGGCCGAAGTCCTCGGCGGCCTTCGCGGCGGTGGCATCGGTCGGGAATCGCAGCACCGAGACGATCAACTTCTTGCGGCTGCGCAGATTCTCGTTGATCCGCGAGACGTAGACGCCCGCGAGCATGTTGTTGTCGATCGTGGCCGGGCGGTATTCGTCCGGCAGCGTCTTCTGGGTGAACGGGGAGTCGGCGGCATCGAAGAATCGCACGTCGCCGACCTGGGTCAGATCGGCGTCGATCGAGGCCGGATGCACCAGGTAGCCGAGCATGCGCCGGGCCTCGATCAGGCGCATGTCGTTGATCGTGTACAGCTTCGGTGTGTAGGCGGTGGGTTGCGGCACATACGCGCCGGTCCGCAGCGTCGCCGGGTCCACCGGTGTGAGCCCCGGATTCGCGGTGCCGGAGATGGTGGCCGAGCAGCCCGTCACCGTCGCGGCGACGAACAGCGCGAGTAGACCGCGGCGAAATCTCATGCTGCCCCCGTTCGGAATCGTCGGCGTTCGGTACGCCTCGGACGAAACCGCAGCGCCGGGAATCACTCCGGCAAGCCGCACGCTCCCCCGCCGTCGCGTACCCGCGGCATGGTACTGCACCGTCGTGAGCCCGTCGCGGTCACCGTGATCCGGCCGATGCCGTCGACGGGCTAGAGGCTATTGGCCAGCAGGGCGTACTGCGCCGCCACCTTCTGGCGAACGTCGGGCTCCTTGTCGCTGGTCACGATTCCGATATAGCGCTTGTAGGGCACATAGCACCGGTACTTGTAATCGCGTTCCTGATCGCCGCTGCTGTTGAGTTGCAGGCATTTCGCGCCGGGGACGTCCTTGGGCGCGGTGATCGGGTCGAAGTAACTGCCGACGGTGCCGACCAATCCGTCGAGCAGGGCGTGCGCGGCATCGGCGTCGCGGGCGCGGAACACCGAACTCGCGTCGACGATCGCGATCTTGTCCACCCCGGTGTCGGCCAGCAGCTTCTTGGTGACGGATTCGTCGTCGGCGGCGTGTATCTGGTGCTCGGGGCCGTAGACGGCGAAGGTGTCGGGATCGGGGGAGTGCCCCTTGCGCTCGGCCACCGCGACCCGTGCCAGCAGGCCGTCGGGATCGACCTTCAGTGTGTCGAGTTGGTTCACCGGCGTCGCGCGGAAGCCGTCGAGCGCGGGCACCTGGGCGGCGAGCGTGCGGTCGACCCAGTTGAGCAGGTCGGTGCTGTCGGCCCGGGGACGCTGGATGAACAGCGAGATCACGAATTCCCGGTAGGCGTGGAAAGCGCCGACGGTGGCGATGCCGGGACGCCAGTGCACATAGGCGTCCGGATATTTGGTGGAGGGCAATTTGCGGTTGTCGGGGGAGACGCCGAGGTCGGCGTCCTCGAGTTCGCGCGCGGCCAGTTTCGCCGAAGCCTCGTCCGGGAATCGCATCACCAGATTGGTGATGGCGGTGGCGTCCGCGGGCGGCTTCGTTTCGCCCTTGGGATCGGGTTTGTCGGCGCCGCCCGCGACGAATCCGACCACGAATTTGCGGTTGTCGAGCACCGGTTTGGAGACGTTGGCGACGAAGTCCAGTGCCGCGGTGCTGTCGCCGACCACGGTGGAGCCGCGGCCGTACTTCAGCGATGAGTCGACGGAGATGGCGGGCACCACGGCTTCCGACATCCGCATACCTTCGAGCAGCGACCCCTTGCCCGAGGATTCCTGGTCGTAGTGGTAGGCGTCGACCGGATAGGTGCCGACCTCGAGTTTGCGCACGTCCATCTCGCCCGGCACGGCTGTCCCCGAGATGCCCCCGCAGGCGCTGGCGACCCCGGCGACCAGCGCGCAGACCGCGACGAGTGCGATGCGCGAAATCCGAACCATGACAGGGCCCTCGTTCCTCCCGTATGTGCCATTCGAAGTTACCGGACAGATGCCGGGCTCAGCGACCGCTATCCGGGTGGTCACCCGGTGGTGGGAGAGTCGTCGCCGAAGGCGCCGGACCACTACCCTGTTGGGTATGACGACGACCCTGGACCCGGCTCGCGGCGGAGGCCGATACCGGTGAAGGATCGGCAGGTCGAGGTCGTCGCGGGCGAGCACGCCGTGGCCAGTGTGGCGGGTGCGCTGATCCTGGTCGGGCACCCGGGTCCGCGCCGGCTCACCCCGGATTCGCCCGCGGTCCTCGCCCTCGAGTCATTGGCCGAACTTGTCGTCGAGGCCGTCGAACAACAACCCGACGCGCCCGGCGCGGTGGTGGCTCGCCAGGCGACCCGCTGGCTGATGAAGGTCGCCGAGCAGATCAGTCCCGGGGTGCCGATCGATTTCGGCATCCTGTCCGAGGCCGAGGGCGGGGGACTGGCGATCTTCCTGCACGGCGCGGTGACGGCCGTGCTCGCCGACGACGACCGGATCGAGCTGTTCCGCGGCGGTGACGCGGCATTCACCGTCGACCGGGTGGCTCCGATTCCGTCGCTGGCCGCCGCCCTCTACGTCGACGGGGCCGACGGCCTCGTACCGGATCTGCCGCCGCGGCGGGGAATCGGCAGTCTCGTGGAGGGCATCGCGGAGGCGGGCGGCGCGATCGTGTGGTCGCCGCGGGGCCGCGCCGCGGCGATTCACAACGGGCGCACCGCCGCCCGTATCGAGCGCACACCGCTGCCGACCGCGCGGATCGACCCCGAGCCCGTGCGCGCACCGCGAGAGGCCGAGTCGATGCCGCGACCGCAGGTCACGGCGAATCAGGTGCCGACATCGATGCTGGATTCCCCCGTGGAACACCAGGATCCGCATCAGGCGGTGACCCAGCTCGGCGGAACCAATCCGGCGCCGCGTCCCGACCCGGATCTGCAACGCAGGCTCGAGGCCACCGCCAAGGCCACCGCGCTCACCGTGAAGGTTCTCGGATTCAAATGCGCCCGAGCCCATCCCAGCGATCCACGCTCGGCGTTCTGCACGGTGTGCGGTATGCCGGTGGATCAGACCCAGGCGCTCATCGAAGTGGTCCGGCCGCCGTTGGGCATGCTGGTCCTCGACGACGGCATGACCTACATGCTCGCCGCGGACGCGATCCTCGGCCGCGACCCCGAACACTCCGAGGCCGCCCAGCGCGGACTCGTCCCGCTCAAGGTGGACGACTCCTCCGGCGGCATGTCCAGGGCCCACGCCGAGATCCACCTGGTGAACTGGGATGTCACCGTGATCGACCGCGGTTCCACCAACGGCACCCGCACCCGGCTGCCCGGATATCGCGACTGGGTCCGGCTCACCCCGAATCAGCCGATGATCCTGGTGCAGGGCACCGAGGTCATGATCGGCAATCGGGTGCTGCGCTACGAACCCGCGGCGCCGCCGCCCTTCGGCGGTTAGCGCGCGAACGGCTCAGGAGTAGCGGGACATACAGGTGTTCTCGCCGTTCAGCACGCCCGCGCGGAAGGCGTCCACCCGGGAGAATCCGCTCGGCACGGTCTTGCCCTGTACGTCGCTGGCCGCGAGTCCGTCGTTGAGCAGACCCGACACCGCCTCGTCGAGATCGCCCGCGGCGAGGGTGATATCGCCCTCGGTCCTGGAGCGGTTCGGATCGGAGAGCTTGCCGGTGACCACGCCCGCCAGGCACGCGGCGCGCAGACCCGTCTTGGCGCCGACGAGCTTCTGGCCGTGGCTCTGCTGGACGGACAGGGTGTAGCGGGAGATGAACACCACGTAGCCGTTGTAGTCGCCGGTGACCTTCAGCGGCAACGGATTGTCCACGTCGGTGTCGGCGACACCGCGATCGGCCAGTTCGCCCACATCGGTGGCGATGGTATTGGTCGAGGGGCAGTAGGTCACCGGTGGCGTCACCGCGCCGTCACGGCAATCGATATTCGCTCCGGAATAGCTGAAGCTGGGTGACTTCGGCACCGGCAGTATCGCGTTCAGCGCCTTGCCGAGTTCGATCAGACTGTCCTTGGTGATCGGGTACTCCCCGCGCCGGTCGTCGCCCTCGAACGACTGCGGCAGATTGCCGCGCCGCTGGTTGATCTCGTCGATGTCGATTCTCTTACATGCCCCCGGACCGTCGGTGAACCCGATCTGCACCGCGGTGACGCGTTCGAAGGCCGAGCCGTGCACGCTCTCGGGATCGTCGGGATCGGAATCGCGGATGGCGACGGTGGCGGCCAGCACCGAATTCAGGCCGTCGGAGGTGTTGATGGTGAAGTGCGCGGCCTTGCCCTCGGCCGCGTGCCGCATGAACGCTCCGGCGAAGCAGTCGGCCTGCTGCTCCTTGACGATCACCGGGTCCTCGGCGTCGACGATCTTGCCCATGTTCTGGATGGCGTGGCCGTATTCGTGGGCGAGCACCATGACAACCGCCATCTTCCCGAAGGTCTCCTCCATCGTCGGCAACAGGACCTCGCGGTCCCAGCCGATGGAGTTGTCGAGTCGGCAGTAGGCGGCGTTGACCAGGTGGTAGGTGGTCTCCTTGCAGAATTCCCTGGCTTGGTTGCGCGGCGCCTTGGCATTCCAGGACAGCAGCCGGTCGACGGGGGTGAACTGGCCGTCGAAATAGTGCGCGTACTCCCCGCGCCAGTAGGTCTGGATATCGTCGATGGCGTTGAGCGCGAGGGTGTCGGTGCCGCCGCCGTCGCCGTCGGTGGCCGTGAGCGTGCTGTCGGGAACGTTCGCTCGCGGTCCGCTGGGACCGCTGGTTGTTGGCAGCCCCGCGACCTTGAACGGATCGTCGTAGACCGAGACCGCCCGCCCCGATATCGAACGCGTACACCCCGCCAGCAGCACCGTCGCGCATAGCAGCGCCGTAATGACCGCGGTAGCTCGGCGTTTCGGCAAGGCTCCCCCTCGGTCGGCCGGAAGAATCGTTCGCGTCGGTCGCCGGATCGGGACAAGAGGCGCGTCGGGGGCCCCGCCGATGTCCGGGTGATGGCATAGTATCCGCTGCATGTCTTCACCGGGGGCGCAGACCATCACCGTGCGCCATGATGGAACCGAACGGGTGTTCGATTCGAGCCAGAAGGTCACCATGGGTCGCGCGCCCGAGGTCACGCTGTTCGTGGACAGCCCGCTGGTCTCTCGGGTGCACGCGACTCTCGCCTGGCAGGGGAGCGGCTGGGTACTGACCGACAACGGAAGCACCAACGGCGTCTTCGTCGACGCGCGCAGGCTGAGTCAGCCCGTGACGATCGACCGCCCAACCCAGGTTCGCCTCGGCGACGCGATCAGCGGACCGCTGCTGCATCTGCTGCCGTCGGTGCCGCAGGGTCACCCCGCCCGCCCGCCGGTGTCGCAACCCCAGCCGCAGGCGCAGCGGCCGAACTATCAGCACCCCAATCGCCCGGCCCCCGCGCAGGCCCTCCGCCAGACGCCGCCGCGGCCCGCTCCGCCCCCGACGCCACCGCCCATTCCCCAGCAATCGGGGCCCCAGCACCAGGTGCCGCAGCAGTCGGGTCAGCAGCACCAGGTGCCACAGCAGTCCGGTCAGCAGCATCAGATTCCGCCCCAGTCGGTGCTGCCCCAGCCGGTGCCGCCCCAGCCCGTGCCGCCGCAGCAGCCGAATGTCAACATGACCACGCGCGCGGACACCTCGGCGCTGCCCCCGCTGCGCGCGCGGGCATCGACCGCGGCGATCGCGCGCGCCGATCGCCTGCCCGCGGGCGGGCTCGCCATCGGCCGCACCAGTGACAACCAAATCGTCGTCAACGACCCGCTGGCCTCGCGCAAACACGCGCGCCTGATCGCGGCGCCCGAGGGTCTGACCATCGAGGACCTCGGTTCGGCCAACGGCACCTTCGTCAACGGCACCCGTCAGCAGCGCACCGTGCTGCGCGAACGCGACATCGTCACCATCGGCAACGTCGATTTCGTCGTACAGCAGGGCGCGCTGGTGCACCGGCAGAAGCCGGTCGCCGAACAGGGTCTGCACGTGCACGGCGTCGGCTTCACCGTCGAGGGCAACAAACAACTGCTCGTCGATGTGAACATGCAGGCGGGCCGCGGCTCGCTGACGGCGCTGATCGGCCCCTCCGGCGCGGGCAAGTCCACGCTGTCGCGGCTCATCGCGGGCAGCACCCAGCCCTCGGCGGGCGTGGTCACCTTCGAGGGCCGCAATCTGCACGCCGAATACGAGGCGCTGCGCTCCCGTATCGGCATGGTGCCCCAGGACGACGTATTGCACCGCCAGCTCACGGTGCGCCAGGCCCTCGGCTACGCCGCCGAACTGCGACTGCCCCCCGACAACACCAAGGCCGACCGCCAGAAGGTGATCGACGGGGTGCTCCAGGAACTCTCGCTCACCGAGCACGCCGACACCAGGGTCGACCGGCTCTCCGGCGGTCAGCGCAAGCGCGCGTCGGTGGCGCTGGAACTGCTGACCGGCCCGTCGCTGCTGATCCTGGACGAGCCGACCTCGGGTCTGGATCCCGCCCTGGATCGCCAGGTCATGGTCATGCTGCGGGAACTGGCCGACGCGGGTCGCGTGGTGATCGTGGTGACCCACTCGGTCGCCTGCCTCGACATGTGCGATCAGGTGCTGCTGCTCGCGCCGGGTGGTAAGACCGCCTTCTGCGGTCATCCCGCCGGCGTCGGCGGCGCGCTCGGCACCAGCGACTGGGCCGAGATCTTCGCGAATGTCGCGGCCAACCCGGATCAGGCGTTCGCCGCCTACCGCTCCCGGCAGGCGTTCACGCCGCCACCGCCGCCACCCGCCCCGTCCCGGCCGGGCACTTCGGGCAGTCCGCCGCACGCGGGCGGTTTCAAGCAGTTCTCCACGCTTGCGCGCAGACAGATCCGCCTGATCTTCGCCGATCGCGGCTATCTCTCCTTCCTTGTCGTGCTGCCGTTCATCCTCGGCGCGCTCTCATTGGTGGTTCCGGGCAAGTACGGCTTCACCGAAAGCGGACTACGCCTCGACCCCGAGACCAACCAGCCGGTCCCGATCGTCACCTCCGAGGCGCAGCAGCTGCTGGTGGTGCTCATCCTCGGCGCCTGCTTCATGGGCGCGACGCTGACCGTGCGCGATCTGGTCGGCGAACGCACCATCTTCCATCGCGAACGCGCGGTCGGACTACTGCCCTCGGCATATCTGATGGCCAAGATCGCGGTCTTCAGCGTGACGGCGTTCCTCCAGGCGGCGGTTCTGGTCGCCATCACCCTGGTCGGCAAGAAGCCGCCGGCGGGTGGCTCGGTCATACCGTCGGGTCCGGCCGAACTGTATGTCGACATCGCGCTGACCGCGGTGTGTTGTGTGGTGTTCGGTCTGCTGCTGTCGAGTCTGGCGAAATCCAACGAGCAGGTCATGCCCATGCTGGTGGTGATGATCATGATCCAGCTGGTCATGGCGGGCGGTCTGATTCCGGTCACCGGCCGCCCGGGCCTGGAACAGCTGTCGTGGCTGTTCCCCTCCCGGTGGGGATATGCCGCGGCCGCGTCTACGGTGGATATCAAGTTGCTGTTCCGTAAGGCCGAGGACGACTCACTGTGGAATCACGAACCGGGGGTCTGGGCGCTCGACATCTCGTTGCTGGTGGTGATCACCGTGATCCTCGCCGTCATCACTTGGTCCAGACTGCGATTGAAGAAGTCCGCCGCGTGAACGGGCTACCGCGGCGCCGCGACCTCGCGATGGCGGGTATCGCGAGCGTCGCGCCCGGGTACCAGGCACACTTATGCCTGTGACGGTGCGAGTAGGGGCGGTGCATCTCGGATGGGATGTGGTGTCCGTGGCGGCGGGCGGCGCGGGGACACCGATCCGCCCAGTACAGGTGGAGGGGACGTATACGCCGCCGGCGTATCTGCTGGCCGACTCCTCGGGTCGGCTGCACACCGCCGGCGTCGACAGGCAGCGCCCCGACCTCGGTATGGCCATCGCCGACGTGCGTGACATCCTCGGGCACTCCCAGATCGTGATCGCCGGGGCCACCTGGCCCGCCGAACTGGTCTTCCGCGCCCGCATGTACAACCCGCTGGCCGCGGTCGGCAAATACCTGCGCGGCAAACCCGATGTGGTCGCGCTGCCGTACCCGGACGGCTGGCCCGAGGACAAGGTCGATCTGTTCGCCGAACTCGTGGAACAGCTCGACGTGACGGTCGAGCCGCTGCCGGAGAGCGTCGCGCTGTCGGGCTATGTGCGCGCCCTCGGTCTGGTCCGGGCGCCGAGCGCGCGCGATCCGCGCGGCGTCGGCGCGACCGGGGTGTATTCCGATGGCCGTACCGTGCTGGTGGTGGCCGTACACGGCGACGACGAGCAGCCGACCGAATCGGTGGACGTCCCCGTCACCGGCGAGGCCATGCGCGACGCGCATTCGGCCGACAACGTGGTGATCGAGGTCATGGCCGCGGCCCGCGCCATCGGCGCGGACACCTCGACGGTGCTGCTGTGCGGCAATGTGTGCTTCAACGATCCGCTGCGCCTGGCCTTCCAGAACCACCTGGGTCACCGCCTGCGGGTGGCCGACCATCCCATGCACGCCCTGGTGCTCGGCGCCACCCATCTGCTGGTGACCGACGCCGAGGCGACCGAGGGCGAGCCCGGCCCCTATCCCGAGGTGCCGCCCGTTCCGGCGCGGCAGGACGCCGCGCCCGCGCACCTGGTCCGCGGACAGGTCGCCCAGCCACAGCCGCCGGAACCCCGGCAGGTCCCCCCGCCCGCGCCGCCCGCGCGGCGGGGACCGGAATCGCCCGGGAGCCAGGTGGTGTCCTACGGTCCGGGCTATCCGACCGTCCATGCGGAGCCCCCGACCGGCGAGGAACCGACCACCCGGGTCACCCGGGAGGACGTGCAGCGCGCCTTGCCGCCCAACCTCGCCGAACTCGGCAGCCGATTCACCCGCCCGCCCGGTTCGCCCGACGAGCAGACCACCGTCCTCGGCCGTCCCGCGCCGCCGACCGGTCCGCCCGCCGGACCGTCCTCGCCGTATCCGCAGGCCCCGCCCCAGGGACCGCCACCGCCGTGGGCGCCCCGGGGCGAGGACGACGAGGACGATCCGTCGCGCAAGGGCAAGCGGTGGAATCGAATCAAGGACAACCTGTTCGGCGCGCACACCGTGGCGGGCTTCATCGTGCTGGCCGCGGTCGCGCTGCCGCACGAGTCGCCGCGGGTCGAACTGGCGGGTTCGTGGGAGACGATCGCGTGCGCGCTCACCCCGCAGGTGGATTCCGAACGCGGGTCCGGGATCACCTCGGTCCGCAAGCACGGGGCCGACGGTGAATGCCCGCAACCGAGCATCGACACCCTGCGCTTCGTGGTTCCCGGTCCGCCCGGCGCCGTCGACCCAGGGCCGCCGGTCGAGATCTGAGCCGATTCTTCGGTGGCGATACCCTCCTGGTATCGTGACCCGTTGGCGTGCGGCAGCACCGAGGCCCGGGTCTCCACCGGCCGCCGGGAACACCTCGAACGCGCGCCACCGGCTGGCAACACCGACGACAGACAGGGAACCACTGTGCCTACGTACAGCCCCAAGGCGGGTGACGTGACCCGTAAGTGGTACGTCATCGACGCCACTGACGTAGTGCTCGGCCGTCTCGCCGTCCAGGCAGCGAATCTGCTGCGTGGCAAGACGAAGCCGACCTACGCCCCGAACTTCGATGGTGGCGATTTCGTCATCATCATCAATGCCGACAAGGTCGCCATCTCCGGCAACAAGAAGTCGGACAAGCTGATCCACCACCACTCCGGGCACCCGGGCGGCCTCAAGTCCCGCACTGTCGGTCAGGTGTTGGAGAGCCGTCCCGACCGGCTGGTCGAGAAGGCCGTCAAGGGCATGATCCCGAAGAACAAGCTCGGCAACGCGATCGCGGGCAAGCTGAAGGTCTACGCGGGCCCGACGCATCCGCACACCGCTCAGCAGCCCATCCCGTTCGAGATCAAGCAGGTGGCCCAGTGACCGCTCCCGAGGAATACACCGAAGAGGCCGTTGAGGAGACCTTCGACGCCGACGGCAATGTCGAGGTCGTCGATGAGGAGTACGGCTACGAGGCCGAGCCCGCCACCTTCGCCCCGGTCGTGATCGACCGTCCGGTGCAGACCGTCGGCCGCCGCAAGGAGGCCGTGGTCCGCGTGCGCCTGCTGCCGGGCAGCGGCAACTTCGTGCTCAACGGCCGCACCATCGAGGACTACTTCCCGAACAAGGTGCATCAGCAGCTGGTCAAGTCCCCGCTGGTCACCGTCGAGCGCACCGAGTCCTTCGATATCCACGCTCGCCTGGTCGGCGGCGGTCCCTCGGGTCAGGCGGGCGCGCTGCGCCTTGCCATCGCCCGGGCGCTGATCGAGGTCACCCCGGACGACCGCCCCGCGCTGAAGCGGGCGGGCTTCCTCACCCGTGACCCGCGTGCCACCGAGCGCAAGAAGTACGGTCTGAAGAAGGCGCGTAAGGCGCCTCAGTACTCGAAGCGCTGATTTCGGCAGTGTCGGCCGTCGCCATCCGGCACCCTTATGGGGGCCGGTGGCAGGGTATGGTCGGCGCGGCAGCTGTTCGAGAGCAGGCTTCCAGCACCGCTGGTCGCCTGCTCTCGTGCTGTGTTCCCGAAGAAAGGGTGACGAGGAACGACAATGGGACGTTTGTTCGGTACCGACGGAGTCCGTGGACTGGCCAATGACTCGCTGAGTCCTGAACTCGCGATGGCTGTCTCCGGCGCCGCGGCGCAGATTCTCAGTCGCGGCAAGAAGCGCGCGCTCGCCGTGGTGGGCCGCGATCCGCGCGCCTCCGGTGAGATGCTCGAGGCCGCGGTGACCGCGGGACTGACCGCGTCCGGGGTGGATGTGCTCGCGGTCGGGGTTCTGCCGACGCCGGCCATCGCCTATCTCACCGGTCTCTACGACGCGTGCCTCGGCGTGATGATCTCCGCCTCGCACAATCCCATGCCGGACAACGGCATCAAGATCTTCGCCGCGGGCGGGCACAAACTCGATGACGCCATCGAGGACAAGATCGAGGCGATGATCGGCGCGGGCGCGGCCGAGCGGCCGACCGGCGCGGGTGTCGGCCGGGTGCTCAACGCTTCCGGCGCGCGCGACCACGGTCTGGTCATTCCGGATCAGTACAGCGTCGAGGGCACGCATGAGCGCTACGTGGAGCATCTCGTCGAGGCGACCGGTCAGGATCTGACGGGGCTCACGGTGGTGCTGGACTGTGCGCACGGCGCGGCCTCGGAGGTGGGGCCCGCGGCATTGCGCGAGGCGGGCGCGACGGTGATCGCCACCAACGCCGAACCCGACGGTCTCAATATCAACGACGGTTGCGGTTCGACGCATCTCGAGCATGTGCGCGCCGCAGTGGTCGAACACGGCGCCGATCTCGGGCTCGCCCTCGACGGCGACGCGGATCGCTGTCTGGCGGTGGACGCCGCGGGCCGAGTCGTCGACGGTGACGCCATCATGGCGATTCTGGCGATCGCCATGCGCGAGGCGGGCGAACTCGCGCAGAACACCTTGGTCGCCACCGTGATGAGCAATCTCGGTCTGCACATTGCCATGCGCGAGGCCGGAATCACCTTGCGCACCACGGCCGTCGGCGACCGTTACGTTCTCGAGGAGTTGCGGCGCGGACGGTTCACCCTCGGCGGTGAACAGTCCGGCCACACCGTGCTGCCGAGGTACGGCACCACCGGTGACGGCGTGTTGACCGGCCTGCGGCTGATGGCGCGCATGGCGCAGACCGGGCGCGCGCTGAGCGAGCTGGCCGCCGTCCTGCGCGCGGTGCCGCAGGTGCTGGTGAACGTGCGGGTCAGCGATAAGGTCGCGGTGGCGCAGGCACCCGAAGTGCGCGACGCGGTGCGCGAGGCCGAGCGGGTTCTCGGCGATACCGGGCGGGTGTTGTTGCGGCCGAGCGGTACCGAGCAACTGGTCAGGGTGATGGTCGAGGCGACCGATCCGGTGCAGGCCGAGCAGTTGGCCGACGATCTCGCCAAGCGCGTCGCCGCGGTGTAATAACCGCCGGTAAATCGATGCGTCTTCGTGGCGCTCTATCTCGTACTCGGCGTACTTCCCGGACTCCGAATGGGCGCATCGGTGAGTCCGATGACTCCGTGCGACCCGCGGGTCTACCCCGCATCCACGCGAACGCATCGAATTCGCATCGTTTATCCGTTACCATGACTATGTCGAGAAGATTTCGATCGCTCAGCGACGCCCGTGAGGACCGCGTCCCGCCGATATGGCTCTGAGCCGCCCCCTGTCGCGGGGCGCGGCCCTCACGGACGTCGCTCGCGGTCGATCCGTTGAGGCACTTTCTTCTGGGGAAGGTGGATCGATAGGCGGTGAATTCGTCGGCGGTGCGGCCGGATGCGGCCGATGCGGAGCCGGTCGCGGTGGTCGGCGACCGATGAACGTCAGTGTCGTGCTGTTCACCCGTGACCTGCGGGTCCGCGACAATCCCGCGCTGAGCGCCGGATGTCGCGCCGGCGCGACGGTGCCGCTGTTCGTCCTCGACGACGCCATTCTGTCGGGCCGCTCGGCCACCCCGAACCGAGCCGCCTTTCTGGCCGCCGCGCTGGCCGAACTCGACGGTGAGTTACGCGCGATGGGCACGCGGCTGGTGGTGCGCCGCGGGTCGGTCGTGGCGGAGGTAGACCGGGTCGCCGAGCAGGTCGGCGCGAATACCGTGCACCTCGCGGCCGATGTGAGCGCCTACAGTCGGCGGCGCGAGAGCGCGCTGCGACTGCGCCTCGGTGAGCGCGGACGCGAACTGCGGGTGCACGAATCCGCGGTGATGACCGTCGCGCCCGATGCCGTGACACCGTCCACTGGTCGCGACCATTTCGCCGTCTTCACCCCGTATTTCCGCCGCTGGCAGCAGGTGCACCGGCGCGCACCGCTGTCACGGCCGACCGGTCCGGCCCTGCCGCCGATCGCGGCGGGCGAGCTGCCCCTGGCCGCGGACATCTGCGCGGGCGAACCCTCGCCGAAACTGTCGGTCGGCGGTGAGCGGACCGGCCGTGAACTGCTGCGGGAGTGGCTGTCCGGGCCGATCGGGCAATACGCCGCGCGCGGTGACGACCTGCCCGCGGACGCCACTTCGCATCTGTCGCCGTATCTGCATTTCGGGTGTCTGTCGGCGGCGGAGATCCTGCACCGCACCGATACCGACGACGAGGGCGGACTGGCATACGCGCGGCAGCTGGCCTGGCGCGATTTCAACCATCAGCTGCTCGCCGCCCGGCCCGAGGCGGCATGGCGCGACTATCACGATCGGTCGATCACCTGGCGTGACGATCCGAACGCGGCGCGGGCGTGGTGCGAGGGCAGGACCGGCTATCCCATCATCGACGCCGGAATGCGTCAATTGCGCGCCGAGGGCTGGATGCCGGGGCGCGCGCGTTTGATCGCCGCGAGTTTCCTGGCGAAGACGCTGCGGGTCGACTGGCGGACGGGCGCCGAGCACTTCCTGCACTGGCTGGTGGACGCAGATATCGCCAATAACCAGCTGAATTGGCAGTGGGCGGCGGGCACCGGCACCGATACCCGGCCCAACCGGGTGCTGAATCCGCTGCGGCAGGCCGAACGATTCGACCCGGACGGTACGTACGTGCGCCGGTGGGTGCCGGAGGTGGCGCACCTCGAGGGCGTGGCCGCGCATCGTCCGTGGCGCGAAAAGGGCGGTGTCGCGGGCTATCCCGCTCCGATCATCGACGTCGCGGGCATGTAGCGGAGGCGTGGTTGTCCACAGCGGTTCGGTTGTCCACAGGACGACTGTTTCCGCAGGACGGTCGAATCCGCCCGGTGTGCGTCGCGGCGAGACTCGAACCATGCGACCAGGACTGCAGCAGGCACGGGACAGACAATTCGGCGCGTTCGCCGCCTGGCAGGTGTTGTGCGAGTACACCCGGGGCGAAATGCGAACGCGGGTCGAGAGCGGCGAATGGGTGCGCGTGTTCCGCGGTGTGTACCGGGAGGCGTCGACACCGCCGGTACCCGAACTCCGGGTCGAGGCCGCGCGGCTCTCGACCGGCCTGACCTCGGTGATCGCCGCCTATAGCACCGCCGCCGAACTGCACGGTCTCGCGGTGCCCGCGACGACGGTGACCCATGTGTTCGGCGCCCGTGCGGCGCGCTCGGGCCAGCTGTGCGTGCACCGCGAGCGCGTCGACACCACGGAATCGGAGCTCATCCGTGGCACGCTGACCACCACCGCCGCGCGCACCGCGGTCGATATCGCCCGCACGGCGAGTCCCGTCGCGGCCGCGGCCGTACTCGAAGCCGCCGTCGCACACGGCCTCAGCGCCGAACAGCTGTGGCGGGAGGCACTGCGGCACCGTGGCAGGCGCGGTCACGCGCAGGCGTTGGCCCTGATCGCGCGCTGCGAGTCGGACCCGGTAGCGTGCGAATCCGTTGAACAGCAACGGGATTGCGTCGATCTCACCGGCCGTGAACGCCCACATCCCCGGTCCGAGTGCGCCGGGGATATCGTCGCGGAACCGGCCGGTGGCGTCGCGGAGCGGACCGTCCCGGGTTTCTGTTCCCGGGGAGTCAGTCCTCGAGCAGCCTGCCTTCGTCCATGCGCCAACGGCGCGTGGAACGGACCGCGTCGAGCATGCGCCGATCATGGGTGACCAGCAGCAGCGTGCCGGTGAAGGAATCCACCGCCTGTTCCAGTTGTTCGATCGCGGGCAGGTCGAGATGGTTGGTGGGTTCGTCCAGCACCAGCAGATTCACCCCGCGCGCCTGCAAGAGCGCGAGTGCGGCTCGGGTGCGCTCGCCGGGCGACAGGGTGGCGCAGGCGCGGTTGACATGCGGTCCGCGCAGGCCGAATTTCGCCAGCAGCGTCCGCACATCGGCGTCGGGCCAGTCCGGCATCTCGGCGCCGAAGGTGTCGGCGAGCGGGCCGGGTCCGCGGAACAGGCCGCGCGCTTGGTCGACCTCGCCGATCGCGACACCCGAACCCACCGTGGCGGTACCGCTGTCCGGCGCGAGGCGGCCGAGCAGCAGGGCCAGCAGCGTCGACTTGCCCGAACCGTTCGCACCGGTGAGCACGATGCGGTCGGCCCAGTCCACCTGCGTGGTCACCGGGCCGAGTGTGAAATCGCCGCGGGTGATGACGGCTTCGGTCAGCGTGGCGACCACCGCGCCGCTGCGCGGGGCCGCGGCGATGGACATATGCAGTTCCCATTCCTTGCGCGGTTCCTCCACCGCATCCAGTCGTTCGATGCGGCGCTGGGTCTGGCGGGCCTTGGCGGCCTGCTTCTCGGTGGATTCGGCGCGCATCTTGCGGCCCGCCTTGTCCGAATCGGTCTTGGCTTTGCGCCGCGCGTTGCGTACACCGTGTTCGAGCCAGTTGCGCTGCATCTGCGCGCGGGCCTCGAGTTCTGCCTTGGTGTCGGCATATTCCTCGTACGCGGCGCGCGCGTGCTTGCGCGCGATAGCCCGTTCGGCCAGGTACGCCTCGTAGCCGCCGTCGTAGGTGCCCACCTGCTGCTGCGCCAGATCCAGTTCGATGACGCGGTTCACGGTGCGCGCGAGGAACTCCCGGTCGTGGCTGATCACCATGAGCGGCACCCGCACCGAGGTGACGAAGCGTTCGAGCGTCTCGAGTCCGGCCAGATCCAGATCGTTGGTCGGCTCGTCGAGCAGCAGGATGTCGAAACGCGAGAGCAGGACGGAGGCCAGTCCGGCCCGCGCCGCCTGACCACCGGACAGACCCGTCATCGGGGTATCCAGCCCGTCGGCGAGCGAGGTGCTCAACCCGAGGTCGTCGGCCACCTCGTGCGCGCGCTGGTCCAGATCGGCGCCGCCCAGCGCCAGCCAACGTTCCAGCGCCGGGGTGTAGTCATCGTCCCCGCCCTCGGCCAGCCGCTCGGCCGCCGCGTCCATGGCGTGCTGCGCCGCCGTGACTCCGGTCCGGCGGCCCAAAAAGTCCAAGACGCTCTCGCCGGGGACCCGTTCGGGCTCCTGAGCCAGATAGCCGATGGTGGCGTCGGGCGGGCTGAGCGTGATGGCGCCGGTGGTCGCCGCGCCGTGCGCGAGCATGCGCAGCAGCGTGGACTTGCCCGCGCCGTTCACCCCGACCAGGCCGATCACATCGCCCGGTGCGAGGGTCAGGTCGAGGTCGTCGAACAGGACGCGTTCACCGTGTCCGGCCGACAGTCCGCGCGCGTGCAATGTAGTGCTCACCCGATGAAGTCTGCCGTGTGCGCGCCGCGCACCCGCATCCGCGGTCGGGCCGGGGTTCACCCTGACCCGCGTGCCCGGGAAGTTCAGGGTCGGAATCGGGCTCGGGACCGATGCGCCGAGGCGTCCGCGCGAGGAGAGTCGATGGCATACCAGCCGACTCCGAGAGGGGAATCCGATGACCGCGCCCGTTCGCCGCCTCACCCGTTCCAGCACCGACAGTTGGATCGCCGGGGTCTGCGGTGGCCTCGCCGAATACTTCGGCTGGAACGCCACCGTGATCCGACTGCTGTTCGTCCTGTCCTGCCTGCTGCCCGGTCCGCAGTTCATCATCTACATCGCGTTGTGGCTGATCATCCCGAAGAAGTGAGCCGCCCGACCCGATAAGCTGCTGCGTCGGGGCCGAGCGGATGTCAGGATGGGATTAACCCGCCGAATTCACCGGCCGCGCACCGTCAGACACGAGTCCCGCCGAGGAGGAGTCATGATCCATTCGGGTGAGTTTCCGCTGGACCTGCCCGATATCGACGCCTCCTCGCCGCTCGAGGGGTTCGGCCCCGTCGAATTGAACCACCCGACCCAGGACATCGACGGCGACGGCATCCTCGACACCGAGACCACCGTCGGTGACGACGCCATGCAGGTCTGGACCGATTACGACCACGACGGTATCGCCGACCACCTCACCGTGGTCGAGAAGGACGGCGATTACGCCGCCTGGGAATTCCACCACCACCCCGACGGCACCTCGGGGTGGGTCCGCACCGACCACGGTGAACTCGGCAAGTAGGTGCCGCCAGGCGATTCACCGCGCAATCACTGTTCCCGGCAGGGGTTTCCGGGCCGTGAGCACCGGGCTAGACTGTCCGGCAACGGCCCCCGAACGCCCGCCCCTTCGAGGGGAATGATCGGCCGCAGGCTGCAATGATCCGCGTGGAAATCACGCGGATCATTGGAACCTGCGGAATTCGGCGGAACCGTGGTCCCGCCTCGCACGTCGAAGGTATTAGGCACATACAGGACACGGAGGGGCGCAATGGGGCAGACGGTGTCGGGGGGAATCGTCGTCGACCAGGCCGGAATGACAGTGGCCGTGAACGAATTGACCGCGACGGCGAGCACCGTGCGCAACTGCGTCGGCAGTATCTCGGCCACCCTGTTCGGCGCGGGACGCAATGGCGTCGAGAGCGAGGCGGGACGCGCATACGCCGCGCACGGTCAGAAGGTGCACGCGGGGATGGAACGCGTGGTCAACTGGCTGAATATCTGGACCACGGCCACCGAGGACGCGGCGAGCGCGATCGGCAAGGCGACCATCGAACTCATCGATGTCGATGAGAACAACGCCAGGAAGACCGACAGGATCTGACGGCGCCGGGGGAGTAATGAACTCGTCGATCGGAAGGGGTTGCGCGTAAATGGGTGCGGTGGAAGGCTTCTCGGAGCGCATGCGCGACAGGTCGGTCGACGAGATCCTCGACCAGGGCGCGGCGGGCATGCAGTACTGGATTCAGCTCGCGCCGCGTTACAGCCGGGCTTTCGATGGCGACGGCGGCAATTCCCTCCAACGGATCGAAGCGCTCTACGACGAGCAGCGGGGCATGAACCTGGCGAAGCTCGAGGCCGCCGCCGACAGCATGAACGAGATGCTGACCGTCGCGAGCGAACAGGGTACGACACAGGAACAGATCGCGCGCAGGCTGCCGTCGCTGTGGCAGGGCGCCGCCGCCGACGCGGGTATCCAGCTGCTGAACAGGCAGAACACCCTCGCCGCCGACGATCGCGAGAAGGTGCGGGCGGCGGTCGACACCATACGCGCGACCATCACCCCCTTCCGCGACGCGGTCGTCGCCAAGGCCGAACTCACCCTCGGACTGCTGCACGGGCAGGCGGATGTGCGGGTCGACGGTAAGGCCCCCGAGGACATCGACGCCATCATCGCCGGCGCGCGGACCGAGTCGATGGTGAGCCGGCTCGCCGATGGAAACACCCTCGCCGGGAAGTTGATCCAGCTCTTCCCCGATCTGGCCGCGACCAACAGCCCGGTGGACTTCGTACAAGGCATGGGTTCGGCCGATCTCACGTCGATGGTCTCGGATCCGAACTACGTCGAGAGAATCAGGGATCGCTGCCGGGTGTGGCTCGAGAAGGTCTTCAAGGTCCAATACGACGACACGGTCACCACGTACCTGACGCAATGTCAGGCGACCGATACCGCCTTCGAGACCCAATACACCACCCTGGCAGCGGTATTCGCGCAACTCGATGACGATCCGTATCCGGCGCCCGTGGGAGGTGCGGATACCGAGCCGTCGCAAGACAATTCGCAGAACAGTCCGTCGCAGAACAGTCCGTCGGGGAATACCCCCTCGGGCGCGGGCAGTCCGTCCGGCGCCGATAATGCGTCGGGCGCCGGTAACCCCTCCGGTACGACCGACCAGTCGACCAAGACGAATCCGTCGTCCACGAACACTCCGACGGCCAATACTCCCTCCACGGCAAGTACCCCTTCCACGGCCGATACCCCCTCCACGGCCAGTGCCCCCTCCACGGCGAATACCCCGTCGACCAACCTGAATACCGGCACGACGAACTCGCTGAGTTCCTTGCAGGGTCTGGCCTCGATCAACCAGATCGCCTCGACCCTGACCGGCGCGGCGAACAGTGCGGCCCAGACAATCGGCGCCAACCTGAGCTCGCTTGGCGCCACGATCAAGGACGGCATCGATGACGCGCTGGAGAAGGTGGAGCAGGCGACCGGCAAGAACCAGGCCGACCGGCCCCTGGCCGAATTCGATATCGCCGGAAAGCATCTCACCCTCGAGGTCGGTGCGGACGGACAGCCGAAACTGCTGGCCACCGATGCCGACGGCACGAAACACGAATACAGCGTGAAGCTGGACGAGCACGGCATCCCGACCCTCGTGGACAGCGTGAAATCCGAGCACGGCGCGGGCGAGCCCGCCAAGGACGGAAGCGACAGCGGCGCGTCCGAGAACGGGTCGGAAGACAAGGGCGGCGACGCCGCGCCGAAGTCGTCGGAGCAGCCGAAGCACCAGAATCCGACGGGCGGCTCCGGTTCCCACACCGGCGGCGGCGCGTCGGACGGTGACCAGGGCGCCTCCTCGATCCCGAAGGTTCCGCCTGTGCCCCGTGGGGAGGAGGACGGCGAGCACAAACCCGCGCCGATGCCTGCCACGGGTGTGGAGAATCAGCGGCAGGTCCCCGACAGCGGTGCGCGACTGGCCGAGGCGGGACCGCTGTGAGCGGGAAGTCCGCCGCGGCGCGCGCGGAAGGGGAGCGGGTGTGAACTACGCGGCGGAGATCGAGCGGGTGGCGGCCGAGACCCGCAGACGCTCGGCGCTACTGCGCGCCGAATTGGCCGATATCCACCGTCGCACCGAGGAGACGGCCCACCGGCTCGCCGAGGAGTCCGCCGCCGATATGGCCCGGTTCTTCGAGGACAGGGCCGACGACTACGCCGAGGCGGTGGCGCAGGCACAGGCGCGGGAGCGCGAGGAGGCCGAGGCGCGCGCCGAGCGGGAACGGCTGGAGGAGCACTCCCGCGAGCAGCGCGCGGCGATCGCGCGATCGATCGCCGCGCGCCGGGCCAACGACATCGTCACCCCGATCGACGAGGACGACGATCCCGAGGGCGCGTACTACCGGCGCAAGAGCTGGCTCATCTGAGCCGACCAGGCTATTTGCGCAACAGGCTCACGATCGTGCTGAGGGAGATCTTGGGCTTCTCCTCCTCGCGCGGCGCGTGCGGATCGACCACCTCGCTGTGCGGGATGACGGTCTCGGGATCGGCGAAGGGCTGGTACTTCTCCTCGCCGAGCAGGGTGTGCAGCAGATAGCCGGTGAGCAGCCCGCGGGTGGTCCTGGCGATCTTGGCCTGGTACTTGCCCACACCGAAGGCGGCCAGTGCCCGGCGGCCCTCGATGATGCCGTTGTGCGAGGCGCCGTCGAGCACGCGCAGGATGGTGGGACCCGCCCACGCGCCTGCCAGCGGTACGGCGTTGGAACTCACCGATTCGAGATCGGCGGCGCCGGCGAGGATGAGCGCGGGGCGGTCGATATCGGCGGCGATCCGCTCCGAGGAAGGCGCGGTGGGAGACGGGAACAGCGCGGCCACGGCGGCGACATCGCGCTGCCCGGCCGCGATCACGGCCGCGCCCGCGCCCATGGCGTGCCCGGCCAGAACGAGCCGGTCCGGATGCACGCTGATCTGTCCGTCGCCGAGGCGGACGCCCGTGCAGATGTCGAGGGTGGTGAGCAGATCGGTCGCCAGATCCAGATGTGACGGAATCGGCCCGCGCTCGGTGTCGGGTGCCGCGATCACGAAACCCCAGGAGGCCAGGTGTTCGAGTAGCTGTCGGTAGTGCGACACGCCGGTCAGCCAGCCGTGCGCGAAGGCGATCGCGGGCAGGTTCTTACCGGACTCGGGCGTGTAGACAACCCCGGGCTGCCCCGCTATGGCCAGGTTTCCGCGCAGTACCCGGTGCGGGCCACGGCTGGTCAGGGTGCTCAAAAGAGATTTCACAGACGCCGACACGACGAGAACGTTATCCGATAAGTGGTCCGGGGAGCCATGTGCGCAATCGTTGGCTACGTCGGATACCGGGACACACTCGGCATAGCCGTCGACGCGTTGCGCCGCATGGAATATCAAGGCGCGACGCCGCGGGCGTTGCCACCCTCGGCGGTTCGGGCGCGGTCGCGGCGGAATCGAAGGCCGGTCCACTGTGTGAGCTCGAGCACGACCCGATCGCGCTGCTCGAGGGCGATCCGCCCGATTACGCGGCTACTACGATCCGGCCGAGTCCGTCACGGTCGAGTGGTCGTGCGCGGCGCGGTCATTCGACGGTGACGGTGCCGCGCATCTCCGGGTGCAGCGAGCACAGGTAGCGGTACGTGCCGGGCGCGATGAAGGTGTAACTCCATTCGCCCGAGGTATGGATGGGGCTGTTGATACCCATCGCCTTGTCGCCCATGCCCTGCACCGAATGCGGAAAGCGGTCGCTGAACTTCCAGGTCACGGTGTCGCCGACCTTGACGGTCACATCGGCCGGGCTGAACGCCATATCGTCGACCCGCACCGTGACCGCGGCCCGCTTCGTCGGGCCGGGCGACGCGGTGCGGGAGGCGGTCGCGCCGGCCGACGGTGTGGCGGCGGTCCCGGAATCATCGGATCCGCAGCCGGTCAGCAGGGCGCTCGAGAGCGCGACGGTGACGGCCACGACGAATCCGGTCGCGACCCGGGCGGAGGTGACGTGGCTCCCGATCGACATGGTCCCAAGCCTAGTCATCCGGCTCCGCGCCACCGCCGTCGGAATCGCGCGGGCGCGGGTAGGGTCGGATCGGGCCGCCGGACACACTCGACCGAGTCAGGGAGGCGATACGCGGATGTCGACTCAGCGTGGCTATTTCACCGCCGACGGCGTACGCGCGGCCGAGGCCGAACTGTTCACCCGGGTACCCGACGGTGTGCCCATGCGGCGGGCCGCGCACGGGCTGGCCACGATCGTGGCCGGTGAACTGCGCGCGCGGACCGGCGGGGTGGCCGGACGGTCGGTGGCGTTGCTGGTCGGGTCGGGCGACAACGGCGGCGACGCCCTGTGGGCGGGTGCGTTCCTGCGCCGTCGCGGTGTCGCGGTGACCGCGGTGCTGCTGAATCCCGAACGCGCGCACGCGAAAGGGCTGGCCGCGTTGCGCGCGGCGGGCGGCCGGGTGCGTTCGGAGGTCGGGTTCGCGGATCTGGTGATCGACGGGATCGTCGGCATCTCCGGTCGCGGCCCGCTGCGCCCGCACGCCGCCGAAATCGTCGCGGGACTGGACGTGCCGGTCGTGGCGGTGGATCTGCCCAGCGGGGTGGACCCGGATACCGGCGCGGTCGCGGGACCCGCGGTACGCGCGCAGGTCACCGTGGCCTTCGGCGCGTACAAGCCGGTGCACGCGCTCGCCGCGCCGTGGTGCGGACGAATCGAGTTGGTGCCCATCGGTTTACGTCTGCCCGAACCGGATCTCGCGGCCCTGGACCCGGCCTCGATCGGCGCCCGGTGGCCGGTGCCCGGAGCAGTCGACGACAAGTACACCCAGGGCGTGACGGGTATCTGCGCGGGCGGCGCGACCTATCCCGGCGCGGCCGTGCTGTGCACCGGCGCGGCCGTGGCGGCGACATCGGGCATGGTGCGGTACGCGGGCGGCGCGGCGGCGCAGGTGCTGTCACATTTCCCCGAAGTGGTTGCGGCGCCGTCGATTCCGACGACCGGCCGGGTGCAGTCCTGGGTCTTCGGTCCGGGGGCAGGCACCGACACGGACGCACACGAACGGCTGGCGCAGATCCTCGCGACCGACCTGCCCGTGATCGTCGACGCCGACGGCCTGACCATGCTCGCCGAGGAACCGGCCCTGGTCCGGGGCCGCGCCGCGCCAACGGTGCTTACCCCGCACGCCGGGGAGTTCGCGAGGCTCACCGGTCACGAGGTCGGCCCGGATCGGGTGGCCGCGGTCCGCGAACTGGCCGAATCCTGGGGGCTGACCGTCCTGTTGAAGGGCCGCGCCACCCTGGTCGCCGCGCCGGGCCGGGCGACGCTGGTCAACGAGGCGGGCGGCTCCTGGGCGGCGACCGCGGGCGCGGGCGATGTCCTGTCCGGCGTCATCGGCGCACTGCTGGCCGCGGGCGCCGAACCCGCCTGGGCGGCCGCGGCCGCGGCGCGGGCGCACAGTCTGGCCGCCAACCTCGCGGCACACGGCGGTCACCCGACCGCCGCACCGATCTCGGCGCACCCCCTGCTCGATCACCTACGCCCCGCCATCCGCACCCTGCGCGCTCTCGCCGAACCACCCGTCGCGGCGGTGTGATCGACGGGGTGTGATGGGCGGCCGTCGTGCCGCGCACTGTCGGGGCGGTGTCGGTTTCGGGTGAAGGCGGCGTCGATTCGCGAGAAGCTGTCCGAGCGGCCGGCAAAGCTGTCCGGCGGCGCCGCGGTGATCAAGGTCGGCGCGGCCACCTGACCGCGCTCGAGGAGCGCAAGTACCGGGTCGAGGATGCGGTGAACGCGGCCTTGTCGCCGGACAGCGAGTCGCGCAGTTCGACCAGCTTCGCCGCCGCCCGCACCAGCGCGAGCCGCCGCCGGCACGATGCCGGGCGCGTGTCGCCCCCGCTGGGAGGCGCTGTCACGGCGCCTCGGCGGTACGCCGGACGGTGGCGGGTGCTTCGCGTCTGCGCGGGATGGCAGGATCGGAAGTCGTGAACGCCCAAGTGGAAGCCGTCATCGACCTGGAGGCCATCGCCCATAACGTGCGGGTCCTGCGCGAGTACGCGCGGGGCGCGGCGGTGATGGTGGTGGTGAAGGGTGACGGATACAACCACGGGGCGGTCGAGGTGGCGCGCGCCGCGCTGGCCGCGGGAGCCGCGGAACTCGGCGTGACGACGATCGCCGAGGCGCTGCGATTACGCCGCGCGGGCATCACCGCGCCGATCCTGTGCTGGCTCAATACCGCCGACGCCGATTACGCCGCCGCCATCGCGGCCGATATCGAGATCGGCGTCTCCTCCCTGTCCCACCTGCGCGCGGTCGCCGCCGCGGCCCGCGGTATCCGACGCACCGCGATCGTGACGCTCAAGGTCGACACCGGACTCAACCGCAACGGCATCGCCTCCGACGAATACCCGACCGTCCTCGCCGCACTGCACATGCTGGTCGACGAGGGCGTCGTGCGCTTGCGCGCCATCTTCTCCCATCTCGCGCACGCCGACGAACCCGACCACCCCTTCCTCGACGTGCAGCGGGAGCGTTTCGTCGCCGCCATCGCCGCCGCCGAGGCCGCGGGGCTGCGTACGGAACTCGCCCATCTGGCGAATTCGGCCGCGACCCTGACCCGCCCGGATCTGGCCTTCGACATGGTCCGCCCCGGTATCGCGGTATACGGGCTGCCGCCGGTACCCGGCCTGCCCGACTTCGGGCTGCGTCCCGCGATGACCTTCCAGGCCAAGGTCACGCTGGTCAAGTGGGTCGCGGCGGGTGAGGGCGTGTCCTATGGCCACCAGTGGATCGCGCCGCGCGACACCACGGTGGCGCTGGTGCCCGCGGGATACGCCGACGGGGTCTTCCGCGCCCTCAGCGGACGTTTCGAGGTGCTGATCGGCGGTCAGCGCCATCCGAACGTGGGCCGGGTGTGCATGGATCAGTTCGTGGTCGACCTCGGCGACAATCCGGCCGATGTCACCGAGGGCGATACCGCGGTGCTGTTCGGCGGCGTCCCGGGCGCGCCCGGCGCACAGGACTGGGCGGAACTGCTCGGCACGATCCACTACGAGGTCGTGTGTGCGCCCAAAGGGCGGGTGACCCGTCGGCATACCGGCGGATGACTGTCGAGACGCCGCGGTTGTCCGCGCCTCGTCTCGTGTGGTCGACTCATGGGATACGCCATCATCCGGAAGGGCTCCGATGGGATCGCGACGTTCGAATCGCTCAACCGTCCTGCGCGGCGGGCTGGCGACCGCGGGTGTGGTCGGCGCGCTGGCGGGCGCGCACGCGCTGCGCCGGGTCGGTGCGCGGGTGCTGTGGCCCGCGACGCGCGACGAGTACCGCGACGAGGATTTCACCCTGCTCGAACGTGACCGCGCGGGCGCGGTGCTCACCGAGGACGGCGTGCGGCTCGCCACCCGCGAATGCGGTCCGCCCGACGCCCCGATCACCGCGATCTTCGTGCACGGCTTCTGTAACAGCATGGAGTCCTTCCACTTCCAGCGCCGCGATCTGGAAAAGCGCTGGGGTGACGGGGTTCGGCTGGTGTTCTTCGATCTGCGCGGACACGGGCGCTCCGGCACCCCGACCACCGAGAGCTGTACCGTCGCCCAGCTCGGACGTGACGTGGTGGCGGTCATCGAGCAGGTCGCGCCGACGGGTCCGGTGCTGCTGATCGGACATTCGCTCGGCGGTATGGCGGTGCTGGCGGCGGCCGCGCAGTCGCCGGCGATCTTCACCGCGCGGGTTATCGGGGTTGGGCTGCTGTCCACGGCGGCGGCCGAGGTCACCGCGGCGGGGATCACCCAGCTGCTGCGCAGTCCGGCCATCGACGGTTTCCGGCTCGCCGTGCACACCGCGCCGACGTTGGTGCAGGCGGGTCGCAGCACGGTCCGCCACGTCATCGCGCCCATCCTGCACGTGAGTTCCTTCCACGGCCCGGTGAGCCCGACCCTGTCGCGGTTCACCACCCTCATGATCGATCGCACACCCGTGGAGACCGTGGTCAAATTCCTGCGGACCTTCGAACTGCACGACGAGTCGGCGGCACTGCCGATCCTGGCCGAACTCCCGGTGCTGGTCCTGGGCGGTGCCCGCGATCTGGTCATCCCGTTCCGCAACTCGCGGGCGCTGCACCGCGCGCTGCCCGGTAGCGCGCTGGTGCGCATCGACGACGCCGCCCATATGCCGCATCTGCAATATCCCGAGGTCGTTTGCGAGGCGCTGGACCAACTGCTGGTCCGTGCCCATGCGCTGTCGGCCGCGTCGAATACCGAAGCCGCCGGAAGCTGAACCGTCGTGTGGCCGGCCGATCCGACGCCGGTACGCTCTGTGCGGGTTCGGCAGGACGCGGGTGGATCGGAGGCGGCGGTGGCGCGACAGCGGCGGGAGCTGCCAACGGTCGAGGACACCGAGGCCCTCGGCCGCGAGCTGTCCGCGGAGTTGGGCGCGGGTGACCTGGTGGTGCTCGACGGTCCGCTCGGCGCGGGCAAGACGGCGCTCACCCGGGGGATTGCCGCCGGACTCGGCGTCCAGGGACGGGTGAGTTCGCCCACATTCGTCATCGCCCGCCAGCACCGGGCGGGCAGTGCACCGGGCGCGGTGCCGTTGGTGCATGTCGACGCCTATCGGCTGGGCGGGAACCTCGACGAGTTGGACGCCCTCGACCTCGACACCGATCTCCAGCACGCGGTGGTGGTCGTGGAATGGGGTCTTGGCGTCGTCGAACATCTCGCCGACCGGCATCTGCGGGTGCGATTGTCGCGGGAACCGGATTCCGATGTGCGGACCGCGGTCTGGGAGTGGGTCGAGTAGTCTCGATCACACTCGCGAGCCGCCGCGGGTCGGGCGCGCCGGTTCCGGTGAAGTAGCTCCCGGGTAGCTCCGCGCCGTCGCCCGCTACCACCCGGTATCGTTGGGGCAATCATGCTTGTACTAGCTGTCGACACCGCGACACCCGCCGTTACAGCGGGATTAGTGGAACTGGGGCAGGCCGCGACGGATGCGGCCGTCGCGGCGTCCCCGCGGACCGTCGCCTCGCGTGTCCGGGTCGACCCCCGGGCGCATGCCGAGGTATTGACCCCGCAGATCCTCGAATGCCTCACCGAGGCAAGCCGTTCCAGGACCGAGATCGACGCGGTCGTGGTCGGCATCGGACCGGGCCCGTTCACCGGCCTGCGGGTCGGCATGGCCACCGCCGCCGCATTCGGTGACGCGCTGGGCATTCCGGTGTACGGGGTGTGCAGCCTCGACGCCATCGCCGCCGACGCCGCCCCCGACCTGACCCCGGGCCGTGAGCTGCTCGTGGTCACCGACGCGCGCCGCCGCGAGATCTACTGGGCTCGCTACCGCGACGGCGTCCGGGTGGCCGGGCCCGAGGTCGTCGCACCCGGTGCGCTGGATCCGGCGCAGTCGGAGGTGATCGCCGGATCGGCTTCGCACGTGGACTATTTCGATCTTCCGGTACTGCCCGTCGAGACGCCGTCCCCGGCCGGCCTGGTCGCCGTCGCGACCGGGGATCTGCTCGCGCGCGCCGTGCCCGCACCGCTGACACCGCTGTATCTGCGCAGGCCCGACGCCGTGGAGAACAGCTTCCGCACCCTCGACCGGACGGGAGCGTGAGGTCGATGGATACCGAGGACGCCGTACACGTCGGTCCGTTGCGCCCGGCCGATATCGGTCGCTGCGTGGAGTTGGAGCAACTGCTGTTCCCGGAGGACGATCCGTGGCATGCGGTGGCTTTCCGCTCGGAATTGGCCGCACCGCACAACCGCTACTTCGCCGCGCGCGACGCCGCGGGGCGCATCGTCGGCTACGCCGGGGTGGCCCTGCTCGGTGACTCCGAACACCCGGAGGCCGAGGTGCACACCATCGGCGTCGACCCGGCCCGCCACCGCGGCGGCGTCGGCACCCTGCTGCTCGAGGCGATGCTGGCCGAGGCGGGCAAACGCGGCGGCCCGGTATTCCTCGAGGTGCGCACCGACAATCAGCCCGCGATCGCCTTGTACGCCAAACACGGATTCCACATCATCGGATTGCGCAAGAACTACTACCAGCCCAGCGGCGCCGACGCCTACACCATGCGCAGGCCGGAACTGACCGCCGACCCGATGGCGTGGTGCGCGAGCGAATCGGACGAGGTGCTGTCGTGATCGTCATGGGCATCGAGAGTTCCTGCGACGAAACCGGTGTCGGCATCGTGCGCAGGCACGACGACGGTACCTGCGAACTGCTCGCCGACGAGGTCGCCTCGAGCGTCGACCAGCACGCCCGCTTCGGCGGCGTGGTACCCGAGATCGCCTCCCGCGCCCACCTCGAGGCCATCGTCCCCGCAATGCGCCGGGCGCTGTCCGCGGCGGGTATCGCCAAACCCGACGTGCTCGCGGTCACCATCGGCCCCGGCCTCGCGGGCGCGCTGCTGGTGGGCGTGGCGGCGGCGAAAGCCTATGCGGCGGCGTGGGATGTGCCGTTCTACGCGCTCAACCATCTCGGCGGACACGTCGCCGTTGACACCCTCGAACACGGACCGATGCCGCCGTGCGTGGCGCTGCTGGTCTCCGGCGGGCACACCCATCTACTGCACGTCACCGATCTGGCCCGTCCGATCGAGGAACTCGGCAGCACCGTCGACGATGCCGCGGGCGAGGCCTTCGACAAGGTCGCCAGGCTGCTCGGACTCGGCTATCCGGGCGGTCCCGCGCTCGACGCGGCCGCCGGGTCCGGTGATCCGCGGGCCATCGCCTTCCCGCGCGGGATGACCGGACCGCGTGACCCGCGCTACGACTTCTCCTTCTCCGGACTCAAGACCGCGGTCGCCCGGTACGTGGAGGCGGCCCACCGCGACGGCGTCGCTCCCGCCGAACTTCCGATCCCGGATATCGCGGCCTCCTTCCAGGAGTCCGTCGCCGACGTGCTGACCATGAAGGCGGTGCGCGCCGCCCGCGATGTCGGCGTCGACACCCTCGTCCTCGGCGGCGGCGCGACCGCGAACTCGCGTATCCGCTCGCTGGCTCAGGAGCGGTGCGCCGCGGCCGGTCTCACGCTGCGGGTGCCCAAGCCCCGGCTGTGTACCGACAACGGCGTGATGATCGCGGCGCTGGGCGCGCATGTCGTCGCGGGCGGCGCGCCGCCCTCGGATCTGACCGTCGCCACCGACCCCGGTCTCGCGGTGTCGGAGAGTCAGCTGGTCTGAGCGGCGCCGGTGACCGACGGAGCGTCGGTGCCAGGTGCGAGCGCGCCGGCGAGAAGTAGGATGGCGGCGGTGTGCGACAGCCATGTTCGGTTGTCGGCCGCGCTCAGGGCGTCACCGGCACTGTGCGTTTCCCGGGCCGACGACGGGATTCCCACGGGCGATTCCGGCGGCAGCGAGAGCGGGATGTGCGATTGCGCGGGCGCCGGGGTCTGGGCCGTGGTTGGTGCGTGCGTGCGCGATTCGGATTCACCCGTCGGCATCCGGCGACTGTCCAGGACCGGTCCGAGCATCTCGGGAAAGGGAATCGGCGGCAGATTGGGATCGGGACGCAGTGTGGGCTGTGTGGACGGTATCGGCGCCCGCGTGGTGGTCGGGGCCACGGGTGACTCGGTCGTATCCGGCGCGCTGGTGGCGGGGCGGCCGGTGTCCGCGGTGGGCGCGCTCGTGGGCGGTGCGGCGGGTGAACTCGGCACGTGGTGGGCGCTGCTGGTGGTGCCCGCGGGGGAGACCTCGTCGTCGGCCGTCGGCGCGAATGTCTTGATGCCGTAGCCGATCACGAGGCCGACCACGACGATGGCGCCCGCGAGGGTGCCCATGACCTTGGTGATGGTGCCCGCGGGCGCGGCGGGCGCCAGATTGGCGACCGGGAAGGCCGTGGGCTGGGCCGAATCCGCCACCAGCGCGGCGCCTTTGGCGATGACGGCCTCGGGGTCCGGCACGGTGTGCACCGGCAGGTCGAGGCGGTTGCACAGTGTGGAGACGACGGCCGGGATATTGGCGCCGCCGCCGATGACCACGGCCGCCTCGGGATAGGTGGGCGCGCGCGTGAACACCGCCGCGGTGAATCCGGCGGTGTCGCGCAGCAATTCGGCGATGAGTTCGTCGAAGTCGGCGCGCGTGAGCTTGAGCGGCTGCCCGGCGACGTGGTCGATGGTGACCGCGTTCGCCACCGAAAGGTGCTCCTTGGCCGCGCGGCCGCGGTTGGTGAGCATGCCCCGGTTCGGCCGCGTGCCGCGCCGGGCGTAGTGCAGGTCGACGAGGTGGTGGTAGATGAGGTCGTCGATGGCGTTGCCGCTGATCGCGGTGGTGCGCTCGGAGCGAAGGATGTCGCCCTCGACGTGATCTGCGACGGTGACGCTGAGTCCGGTGGCGCCGAGGTCGATGATGGCCACGGTGTCGTACCGGTCGAGCAGGCCGGTGTGGCGCAGGTAGGTGAGTGCGGCGGCGCCTTCCGGGATCAGCCGCAGATCGCGCTGTTTGCCGGTGGCCGCGCGGATGACCTGCGCCTGTTCCTTGCCGCGGTAGGCCACGGCCACGCTGGTCGGAACCGCTTCGCGTCCGGCGGATTTGGCGGCCGCGGAGCGCACGTCGATGGGGAAGGCGATGTCGTAGCCGATGCGGTTGGTCGGTAACTGGGTCGTCATCAACTCGATCGACGAGGCGACCAGATCACCGACGTCGGAGTGCGCGGCGTCGGCGGATACGACCCGGTAATCGAAACTCTTGGCGCCGTTGGGCGCGGTGGAGACGAGCGCCGAGCACACGACCTCGTTCCCGGCTGAGATGCCGAGTGATGTTCGCATATTCACCTCCCTTCGAGCGGACGGTCATCGTGTCGCGGACCATCTCGAAACGGACTGCCGGGCCGCCGCGCGGGTGGCGGTGGTACACGGGCTCACAATCCGGCCGACCCGTTGTCCGTGTGGGTCGCTGGGAACGGCCTTCGATCACATGCGGTTGCTCTCTGGTGAAGCTCGTTTGTGCTGTTGGGTACTGCTGTTCTCGGTAGTGCTGTTCTTGGTAGTGCTTCGGTGGGATGACACCGGACGCGCGGCCGGAGAAGCCCCGTGACAGTCGTTGTCTCATTTCGTGATCCGAACGCGCCCGCCTGATGCCTGCTCGTGATGAGCACCGCCGCCCGACCGCGACCGTCGTCCATACTGTCACGATCTGTTATCCGAACGTTACAGATTTACCGAGGCAATGGGAAGTCCGCAGTGCCGTGGACAACTCGCCCCCTCGAGTGTTGGCAGCGCCCGCTCTTGAGCGCTGGCACTCTCCTGTATAGAGTGCTAGTTGGCACCTCGAGATGTGCGGTGCCAAGCTTTGACCACTGAGCAGGGGTCCCGGCACCCGCGACGACGGGGCTATGCGCAGGGTCAGATCGAACGGCCGTTGGCGACGCCCTCCGGCCGCGCGAGACAACACGACACCGACGGTCCGGGACAACAGTTCCGGACGACCGTAAATCCCCTGAAAGTGGAGGGCTCAACGTGGCGAGCGTGAACATCAAGCCGCTCGAGGACAAGATCCTCGTCCAGGCCAACGAGGCCGAGACGACGACGGCCTCCGGCCTGGTCATCCCGGACACGGCGAAGGAGAAGCCGCAGGAAGGCACCGTTGTCGCCGTCGGCCCCGGCCGCTGGGACGACGAGGGCGAGAAGCGCATCCCGCTGGACGTCCAGGAGGGTGACACCGTCATCTACAGCAAGTACGGCGGCACCGAGATCAAGTACCAGGGCGAGGAATACCTGATCCTCTCCGCGCGCGACGTGCTGGCTGTCGTCAGCAAGTGACCGTGGTCCCGGCCGCCGTGCCGGGATCGAGTCGTATCGACACTGCCCCGGTTCCCCTACAGCGGGGCCGGGGCAGTGTCGTTCGAGGCCTATCCAAGGAAAAGGACTTATGGCAAAGCAGATCGAGTTCGACGAGAAGGCTCGCCGGGCTCTGGAACGCGGTGTCGACAAGCTCGCCGACGCCGTCAAGGTAACCCTCGGCCCGCGCGGCAGGCATGTCGTGCTCGCGAAGTCGTTCGGCGGCCCGACCGTCACCAACGACGGCGTCACCATCGCGCGCGACATCGAGCTGGAGGATCCGTTCGAGAACCTCGGCGCCCAGCTGGTCAAGAGCGTCGCCACCAAGACCAACGATGTCGCGGGCGACGGCACCACCACCGCGACCGTGCTGGCCCAGGCGCTGGTGCGGGTCGGCCTGAAGAATGTCGCGGCGGGCGCGAATCCCATCGTGGTCGGCCAGGGCATCGCGCTGGCCGCCGACGCGGTCTCCGAGACGCTGCGCGGACTGGCCACCCCGGTCTCCGGCGCGGAGGCCATCGCCCAGGTCGCCACCGTCTCCTCGCGTGACGAGGAGATCGGCGCGATGGTCGGCAAGGCGCTGACCACCGTCGGCAAGGACGGCGTCGTCACCGTCGAGGAATCCTCGACGATGCAGACCGAACTCGTCGTCACCGAGGGCGTGCAGTTCGACAAGGGCTACCTGTCGCCGTACTTCATCACCGACGCCGACAGCCAGCAGGCCGTCCTCGAGGACGCCTACATCCTGCTGCACCGGGAGAAGATCAGCTCGCTGCCCGAGCTGCTTCCGCTGCTGGAGAAGATCGCCGAATCCGGCAAGCCGGTGCTGATCATCGCCGAGGAGGTCGAAGGCGAGGCGCTGTCCACCCTTGTGGTCAACTCCATCCGCAAGACCATCAAGGCCGTCGCGGTCAAGGCGCCGTTCTTCGGTGACCGCCGCAAGGCGTTCCTCGACGACCTCGGCATCGTCACCGCGGCCACCGTGATCAACAACGATCTCGGCATCAGCCTGCGCGAGGCCGATCTCGACGTGCTCGGCAAGGCCCGCCGCGTCGTGGTCACCAAGGACGAGACCACCATCATCGACGGTGGCGGCACCACCGAGGGCATCGAGGCGCGCGCCAACCAGCTGCGCCGTGAGATCGAGGCCACCGAGTCCGACTGGGATCGCGAGAAGCTGTCCGAGCGGCTGGCCAAGCTGTCCGGCGGCGTCGCGGTGATCAAGGTCGGCGCGGCCACCGAGACCGCGCTCAAGGAGCGCAAGTACCGGGTCGAGGACGCGGTGAACGCGGCCAAGGCGGCGGTCGAGGAGGGCATCGTCCCCGGCGGCGGCACCGCGCTGGTGCAGGCGGCGGCGAAGCTGGTCGAACTGCGCGACTCGCTGTCCGGCGACAAGGCCGTCGGCGTCGAGGCGGTGCGCGTGGCGTTGCAGGCGCCGCTGTACTGGATCGCCACCAACGCGGGCGTCGACGGTTCGGTCGTGGTCAGCAAGGTCGCCGAGGGGAAGGACGGCTTCAACGCCGCCACCCTCACCTACGGCGATCTGCTCACCGACGGTGTCGTCGACCCGGTCAAGGTGACCCGCTCGGCCGTCGTGAACGCGGCCTCGGTCGCGCGCATGGTGCTCACCACCGAGAGCGCCATCGTGGACAAGCCCGCCGAGCAGGAGGCCGATCACGGCCACCACGGGCACAGCCACTGACCCGCGCCAACGGGACAAGGCCCTCGGATCGGTGATCCGGGGGCCTTTGCCGTGGCGGTTGCCGGAAATGGATGGCCGCCGCTGGTGCTGCGTGAGAGACGAATGCCGGTGGCGCGAAGTGTCAGGACGCGACCTGGGGTTGCTCGGCGATGGCGGTCAATAATCGGCCGCGCAGATCGGCGGGCGGCTGTGTGGCAGTCACCGCCGCGAGTGCGGACAGGACGTCGCCGGTGCGCCGCACCTCCTCGGCGAACGCCGGGTCCTCGCTGTCGAGCAATTCTCGTACCGCGTGATGGTCTTCGTCGCCGATCGATCCGAGCGCGACGGCGTGCGCGAGATCGATCATGGCTTCGTTCATCTCACGTCACCCCCAAACTTTTCTTCAGTCGTGTCAATCCGTCCCGAATTCGGGACTTAACGGTCGGTAATCCAACGCCCAAATAGGTCGCTACTTCAGCGTAGGTTCGCCCGCCGTAATAGGCGAGCGAGATGGCCTCGCGCTGGGTATGGGTCAGGGTTCCGAGACCGTCGAGGACGGCCTCCTGTTCGAGTCTGCGCTCGACTTCTTCGGTGACCTCGTCGAATTCGTTGCCAAGCACCCGAATTCCATAGGCGACCTCGCGCTGGGTGTGCGCCTGCTCGGCGCGGACACGGTCGACGGCGCGGCGGTGGGCCAGGGTCATCAGCCACGTCACGGCGGAACCCTTGGCGGGATCGAAGCTGGCCGCGGTGCGCCAGATCTGGAGGTAGACCTCCTGGGTGGTCTCCTCCGCGTACCCCGGATCGTGCAGGACCCGGAGCACCAGACCGAAGACGCGCGCGCACGTCCGGTCGTACAGTTCGGCGAAAGCTTGCTGGTCGGCCCGACCGCAACGATGCAGGAGGGCGGCGAGCTCGATACTTTCGGCGGCGCGAGCCGACATCGCAGAATCCACACTCGGTGGGATGGCTTCCCTACGGAACGAGTCGCCCTCTGCGGCCGGCCACCGCGTTGTCACAACGCTCCATTCTGTGTCATCGGTCACTACCGTAGCGCGCCGCTATCGCCTCCCTCCGGGTGGGGTGTCAGCAAACCGACTGTGGCTCAGCAACTTCCTGGAGAATCGATGACACGCCGTGTGCGGCACGGATGACACGCCGTGAAGCCTTGACGGCAGTGGAGAACGTCGGATCGAATATCGGCGGTTCGTGTCCGCCGACGCGCGGGTTCGCGGAGGTGACCGTGGTGGCTCGCGCGCCGGCGCCGGATTCGAACAACCGGCGCCGATGCGCCGCCGGAGGTTCGGCCGGTGATGTTCTCGAGGGCTATCCGGTGTGTTCGCTCGGTGTTATTTCAGTGGCCGGTTGTTTGCTAGGCATTCGGCGCGCCGCTCCGTACGGATGGGCGGATTCCTCGAAAAGCGCTCTACACGGCCATGCGGCGCCGATTGCGCCGGGCGTGCATCTCGCGCTCGGTCTCCGACATGCCGCCCCAGATGCCATAGGGCTCGCTGACTTTCAGCGCGTGGCTTCGGCACTGCATGAGTACGGGGCAGCTGCGGCAGATCTCCTTGGCGCGCATCTCGCGGGCGGTGCGGGCTCGGCCGCGCTCGCCGTCGGGATGAAAGAACACCGCGGAATCCTGCCCGAGGCATGAGCCTCGCATCTGCCAATCCCAGACATCGGCGTTCGGTCCGGGGAGGTGGGTCGGCATGGGCATGGTGAACTCCTCGTGATGCGAGCTCGTCAGCGTTGTCGAGCAGTCGGTTCTGCAAAATCATCGGACCGCGGCCGGTTCGGCGGTCGGCCCGAGGCTCGCCCCTCTCGATCGCTGCAATTTCGCGCGGCGCCGACCGTGGCGATGAGCTACGTTAGGGCCGGCCGCGAAATTCCGTCAATAGTTCGACGCACCGGTTTTCCAAATATTCAACAGCGAGATTTAACCTACCTGCTGTTTACTTTTTACGGTGACTCCGGTAATACTGGTCGATTGACTCATGGGCGGCGGGATCTAATCTGGCCTGAGCCTGATTGTGTTTCCGCAGGTAGTGGCGACAATACTGGCGAGTACCGCGATTGCTGGGGCGGTAGCGGGGCGGTGTCGGGCTACTCCGCGGTCGCGGCGGAAGCTTCCATCTGGTGCGTCTCAGATGGCGGAAGCGGGGCGTGCAGGTTAATTGCGCGAAACGCGTGTGAATTCGCATCGATGCAGCTCCGCCAATCCCCGCGCGAGATTTACCTGATCGAAACACGCGATCCGCGCCACAACTGCTGCGAGGTTGCTCGCCGGTCTCGGGGTCCCGGGGTCCCGGCTCGGCGGTGCCTGCCTCCGTATAGAGTGCCGCCGTGTTCGTGCCAGCTCTGCTCCCACAAGCCCGTAGCGAGACGCTGCTCGCGGCGGCCTTCGGGGACCTGCCCGGTATCGCCGCTGCCGAGTTGCCGCCCGCGCGCGGCGCCCACGATCGATGGTTGCGGGCGGTGGTGCTGGGCGGTCAGGGTTTCTACGCGGCCGCCCGAGCGCAACTGCGGCGAATTCCGGCCGAGACCGCCGATCCCGTTCTGTTGTCCTTATCGGCCAGCGCCCAGGGATCGTTGTTGCGCCAACTGGGGCGACACGCCGCGGCGGCAGTGTACGACGGTCGCGCCCTGGCCTTGTTGCCGCCCCGATCGTTCACCGACCGGATGGTTGCTGAGCCCCCCGCGGCCCCTGATGTCTCAACCAAGACACCCGGCGCACCCGAGTCACCGGTAACCCTCGCCGAATTCGCCGCCCCGCCCGACGCGACCGACGCGGTGTGCGACGCGCTGACGGGTCTGGCGGCCGACGCCATCGGCACCGGCCGCATCGCCTTGGCCGAACGTCTGCTCGACCGTGTCGGCCCGTTCGCCGTCGGACGTCCGCGCGCGACGATCCGCGAGCACTGGGTGAGCGCCGAAACCGCCTTGGCGGCGGGCAGACCCGCGGACGCGCGCCCGCGCGCCCGCGCCGCGCTGGATCTCGCCGAACGTTGTCCCTCGGTACGGCACCGCGTCAAATCGGCCCTGCTCGTCGCCGCGGCCGCGATGGCGTGTGGCGACCTCGACGAGGCGGCCGAATACGCCGACAGCGTGGCCCGGCAGTGTCGGGAACACGAATTGATGCCGCTCGCCTGGGCGTGCGCGATGCTGCGCGCCGGGCTCGCCGACCCCGACGCCGCGGCCGAGGCGGCGGCGTGTGGCGAATTGATTGCCGGACGGGGCGGGCACTTCCGACCTGCGGGCTCTGTCTGAGCGGACGGGCAGGTCGCAGCCACAACAGACCGTCTTGCCCAGTGTTGTGGCCGGTGTCGCTATTGTTAGAGCCGTTCCGTCCTCGGGCGGAAGCACAGGTCATCGGGCTTGTGTCACTTGTAACGCCGGGAATCTCGCTGACGATGACGAACACGGGCGAAGAGTTGGACCTCGCCGTCGCTGCCGCAGCGCAGGGCGACAGATCCGCTTTAGCTCAGGTACTGGAGCTGATCCGCCCGTTGGTGGTCCGATACTGCCGCGCGCGAATCGGAGCGGCGGAGCGTGGGCAGCTCTCCGCCGATGACGTTGCGCAGGAGGTATGTCTGGCCGTGATGACGGCCCTACCCAGGTATCAGGACCAGGGTAGGCCTTTCATGGCCTTCGTATACGGAATCGCATCGCACAAGGTCGCAGACGCGCATCGAAACGCCGCCCGTAACAAGGCGGAGGCGATGTCCGAAGTACCAGATGTCATATCCACCGACCAGGGGCCGGAACAAAGAGCTCTCGAATCCGAAACGAGCAGGCAGATGAATCGCCTGCTCGCCACGCTTCCTGAAAAGCATCGGGAAATCTTGATTCTGCGCTTGGTCATGGGTCTGTCAGCGGAAGAAACCGCGGTCGCCGTGGGCAGTACGGCGGGTGCGATACGGGTCGCCCAGCACAGGGCACTCGCGAAACTCAAGTCACAAGTGGCGAGGGCAGGTGAAATGTATGGCTAGGGATGGCGAGCGCGGTCGAGGCGACTGGAATGCGCAACGTGGATCGCGGAACAGCGGTCCCTACGCCGGGGATTCCGGTGATACCGGGCCGGTGGACATCGCGGCGGTTCGTCGTGACGATGCGCTCATCGATGCCATCTCCAGTGACGGGCCGGTGCAGACCGAGTCCTCCGAGGAGTTCCAGCTCGCGGCACTGCTCGCGGATTGGCGTGCGGAACTCATCGAACCCGCGCTGCCGGGCGGTCCCGATCTCGACGCGGTCGTGGCCGCGGTCAATCAGGAGATCGGCGCGCGCAATATCAGGGCGGGCGCCAATGGCAGCCGCCGATTGCGGCTGGTCCGGCCGATCCTCGGCACGGCCGCGGCGTTGGCCTTGGTCGTCGGCGGCCTGACGGCGTTCTCCTACAATGCCGAGCCCGGCAATCCGCTATGGCGGGTCAAAGAGGTCGTGTTCAGCGAACAGGCCCAGACCACGGTGGTGAACCGCGCCGACACTCAGATGGACCAGGCCGAACAGTTGCTGGCCAAGGGTGATCCGGTCGCCGCGAAGGCGCAGCTCGAGGCGGCGCAGGCCAATGTCGACCAGGTCACCGATCAGGACAAGCGCGCCAAGTTGCAGAGCGACTGGCAGCGTCTGGTCGCCGCGCTGCGCGCCAAGGATTCGGGACTGGCCGATCAGATCGAGGCCATGACCAAGACCGCCGAACCCAAGCCGACTCCCGGTTCCAGCGGCGGAACCACGACGCCGACCACCCCCGGTTCGCAACCGGCGAGTCAGTCCACGGTGAGCCCGTCGATCATGCAGGCTCCGCTCGAGACCTCGGGGGCGCCCAAGCCGCCGACGGCCTCCGCGCAGTCCCCGACACAGCAGCAACCCACCGAACCGGCCACGACGCAGACGCCGGTCACCCAGGAACCGCCCACCCAGGAGCCGCCGTCGTCCGTGACGTCGCCCACGGTGATCGTGCCGACCGGTGGTGCCGAGATTCCCAACCCGCCCACGAATCAGGTTCCCAATACCGTGATTCCGATTCCGTCGATCCCGTTCACCCTTCCCGGCAAGCCGAGCTGAACCGACGCTCGCGGGCACAAAGCGCCGATCGCCGTAACGGCGATCGGTTTTTCTTTGTCACGGGAAACCCTCGCGTTCGGGGCGGCGGTTCGGTGTGCGTGGTGGACGCCGCGCCGGTTGCACGGGGTTCGCCGGGTTCGGGAGTGAAGCCCGAAGCCCGAAGAGCGCGCTGGTGCGGAGATGTCAGTCGAAGCCGTCGAAGCCGTCGCCGTGGAACGCCTCGTTCATCGACGCGTCCGCGTAGCCCCGGCAGTAATCCCAGGTGACATAGGCTTCCGGCGTCGGATCATAGGCGGGCTCGTGTGGGCGGACCGTTCCGTCGACCAGCAATTGGAGCAGGTTGGCCCGGAGCATGTCCCAATCGTGATAGTGATCCTGCCTACAGTCCTCGCAGCTGACCACGAGTCCGCGGATTCCGCGGTGCGCCAGCAGCGCCTCGTAGACAGCGAGATCGGCGAGATCCTCCTCGACCGCGAGGCGCTCGTGGGGATCCAGCGGTTCGCCGGGCTCGATGGCATCGAGCGCGGCGGACGGGTCGGAGGGGTCTCCGGCGAACGGATCCGGCGGCAAGCCAGGTGGTAGATGGTCACGCACACACCCACGGTACGCAGAAAAGGGCGCTCTGCGCCAGCGATGCGGTGTGCCAGTTTCGCGTCGGGGCGCCACCGAGGCGCGGTCGAGACCGAGTTTGCGGGCCAGATACCATTGACACAGGCACCGCCCAGTGTTCGACACACTTGTCGTCGCCGCCGCCGTTTCATCCCGTCAGTTCGTGCGCGACGCCGGTCCTTCCGGCGTCTCTCGCTTTGGAAGTCCAGGAGGGGTCGATCCGAATGAGTAATCCCGTAACGGGCGAACGAATCGCAGTCCGCCCCCATACGGGTGGCGACGATCCGAACAAGATCGCCATGCTCGGCCTCACGTTCGACGATGTGTTGCTGCTGCCCGCCGCGTCGGATCTCATCCCCAGTTCGGTGGACACCTCGAGTCAGCTGACCAGGGAGATCCGTTTGCGCACCCCCCTGGTGAGTTCGGCGATGGACACCGTCACCGAGGCCAGGATGGCTATCTCCATGGCGCGCGCGGGCGGTATGGGCGTACTGCACCGCAATCTCGCCGCCGCGGATCAGGCCGCGCAGGTCGAGACGGTGAAGCGTTCCGAGGCGGGTATGGTCACCGATCCGGTGACCTGCCGCCCCACCGACACGCTCGCCGAGGTCGACGCGATGTGCGCCCGGTTCCGCATCTCGGGTCTGCCCGTGGTCGACGAGACCGGCGCGCTTGTCGGCATCATCACCAACCGCGACATGCGTTTCGAGGTCGACCAGAACCGCCGCGTCGCCGACGTGATGACCAAGGCGCCGTTGATCACCGCTCAGGAGGGCGTCACCGCCGAGGCCGCCCTCGGCCTGCTGCGTCGCCACAAGGTGGAGAAGCTGCCCATCGTCGACGGCAACGGCAGGCTGCGCGGCCTCATCACCGTCAAGGATTTCGTCAAGACCGATCAGTATCCCCACGCCACCAAGGACCGCGACGGGCGTCTTTTGGTCGGCGCGGCCATCGGCGTCGGCGAGGACAGCTGGTCGCGGGCCATGAATCTGGCCGACGCGGGCGTGGACGTGCTGGTCGTCGATACCGCCCACGGCCATCAGGTCGGTGTGCTGCAAATGGTCACCAAGGTCAAGACCGAGGTCGGCGACCGTATCCAGATCGTCGGCGGCAATGTGGCCACCCGCGAAGGCGCTCTCGCGCTGATAGAAGCGGGCGCGGACGCGGTGAAGGTCGGTGTCGGCCCCGGCTCCATCTGCACCACCCGCGTGGTCGCCGGCGTCGGAGCCCCCCAGATCACCGCGATCCTCGAGGCCGTGACCGCCTGTAAGCCGCACGGCGTCCCCGTGATCGCCGACGGCGGCATCCAGTTCTCCGGCGATATCGCCAAGGCCATCGCCGCGGGCGCGTCCACCGTCATGCTCGGTTCCCTGCTGGCGGGCACCGCGGAGTCGCCGGGCGAATTGATCCTGGTGGGCGGCAAGCAGTTCAAGAGCTACCGGGGTATGGGCTCGCTCGGGGCCATGCAGGGCCGCGGCCAGGCCAAGTCGTATTCGAAGGACAGGTACTTCCAGGACGACGTCTTGGCCGAGGACAAACTCGTCCCCGAGGGCATCGAGGGCCGCGTGCCTTTCCGCGGTCCCGTCAACCAGGTGATCCACCAGCTGGTGGGCGGTCTGCGCGCCGCCATGGGCTACACGGGCTCGCAGAACATCCCCCATCTGCAAGAGGCCCAGTTCGTCCAGATCACCGCCGCGGGCCTGAAGGAAAGCCACCCCCACGACATCACCATGACGGTGGAGGCCCCCAACTACACCGGCCGAGGCTGACGGGTCCGCCTCCGAACACGCTCGGAACGCCCAGGAGGCGATCCTTCGGTGCCCGTACACGCGGTCGCCCCTTTGCGACACTCGAGCGGCTCACCTGCGTGTACAGGCACCCCGGCCCGGTGCATTATTGACTCTGTGCGTTCCGGCGCGCCCCCAACCGAGCCCCGCCCGGAGCGAGAACGACAAGCAACCGTCTCGCCCACCCGGGGTAACCGAACACGCGACATCCCCCCACGAACCCGGCCCCGCACGGAGCGAGCCTTACGAGCGACCGTTCGCGGCCGTCTCGCGTCCGAGGAGCCGCGACCATGTGACGCAGTCACGAGTCGCGGCCCCTCGGACGCGAGACACAAGGGGCCGCGAACCCGCGGCGCCGAAGGCGCCGCCATAGATACAGGAGGACACTGTGCGCGACATGGTCGAGATCGGCATGGGCCGGACCGCTCGGCGGACCTATGAACTGGACGATGTCGATATCGTTCCGTCGCGGCGTACCCGCTCGTCGAAGCAGGTGTCGTTGTCCTGGCAGTTGGATGCCTACCGGTTCGACATTCCGTTCCTGTCGCATCCGACCGACGCGCTGGTTTCGCCTCGGTTCGCCGTGGAGTTGGGACGTCTTGGTGGTTTGGGCGTGATCAACGGCGAGGGCCTGTGGGCGCGGCACGCCGACGTCGAGGGCAAGATCGACCAGTTGCTGGAATTGGTCGGCAAGGGTGGCTACGAGCGTGCGGTCGCGTTACTACAGGAGTTGCACGCCGCGCCGATGCAGCCGGATCTGCTGGCCGCCGCGGTGGCGGAGGTGCGTGCCGCGGGTGTGACGGTGGCGGTGCGGGTGAGTCCGCAGAATGCCCGCACCTTGACGCCGGCACTGGTGCAGGCGGGCATCGACCTGCTGGTGGTGCACGGCACGATCATTTCGGCCGAACATGTGAGCGCCTCGAATGCCGCGGAGGGCGCCGAGGGCGAGCCGCTGAATCTGAAGACCTTCATCGCCGAGTTGGATGTGCCGGTGGTGGCGGGCGGGGTGAGCGATCACCGCACCGCGCTGCATCTGATGCGCACCGGCGCGGCGGGTGTGATCGTCGGTTACGGCTCGTATCCGGGTGCGACGACCACCGGTGAGGTACTGGGTATCGGGGTGCCGATGGCGACGGCGATCGCGGATGCGGCGGCGGCGCGGCGCGACTACCTGGACGAGACCGGTGGCCGTTACGTGCACGTGATCGCGGACGGCGATGTCGCGACTTCGGGTCATCTGGCGAAGTCGATCGCCTGCGGCGCGGACGCGGTAATGCTCGGCGTGCCGCTGGCGGTGGCGGCCGAGGCCCCGGGCCGGGGTTGGTACTGGCCCTCGGCGGCGGCGCATCCGTCGGTGCCGCGCGGTTCCATGCTGCATGTCGATGATCCGTGGGATCTTGGCGGTGAGAGCGCCGGTGAGCCGGTACGGCCGAATCTCGAGCGGGTGCTGTTCGGGCCGTCCGACGATCCGTTCGGTTCGTTGAATCTGGTTGGCGGACTGCGGCGCTCGATGGCCAAGGCCGGCTATTCGGATCTGAAGGAGTTCCAGAAGGTGGGGCTCAGCGTCCGCGCTTGACGGTATCGTCGCCGCGCCGGTGCGCGCTGACCGTCGCGCGTTTGGCGGCGGGGCGGTCGGATGCGACGTTGTCGCGCAGGAATTCTCGGATGGCGTGGTTCACCGGTTCCGGGTGGGTCATGGTCGCGGCCAGGCGCGCGCCCGCGATCTCCACGTAGGTGGCCGCGCGTAATCCCTGGGCCAGCCGGTGGGCGCGTTCATGCGGTATGCCGCTGTCGGTGGCGTGGATGACCAGCGCGGGGCAGGTGATCTCGCGCAGGCGGTCGAGGACGGATTCGCGGCTGAGCAGACAGCCCGCCGCGACTTCGATGCTCTCGGGTTCGCGCCGCATCCACCGTCTGGTCCAGATGCCGCAGTACCAATCGTCGTCGCCGATCAGCCAGTGCGCCAAGCGTTTCACCGCGTCGCGGCGGGATTCGTCGTCGTACCACTCGTCGAGGAATTCCTGGGTCGCGGCGGATTGCTCGCTGGTCGGGCCGTGTGCTTCGGTGCCGATGAGGATGAGCGCCGAGACCCGTTCCGGTGCGATGAGCGCGGCGCGCAGCGCGGTGAATCCGCCCTGGGCGGTGCCGCCGATGACGGCGCGTTCGGCGCCGAGGTGGTCGAGGATGGTCAGCGCGTCGCGGGCGGCGGTCCAGTAGGTGAAAGGCAGCCCTTGGTCCTTGGTGCGGCCGTGGCCGCGCGCGTCCCAGGTGACGATGCGGTAATCGGGCGCGAGCGCGGCCATCTGCGAGGCGAACATGGTGCGGTCCATGAAGAATTCGTGCGCCAGTAGCACCGGGGGGCCGTCTCCGCCGCTGTCCTCGAAGTGGATGTCGGCGTCGATCGCGCGGGCGAATGGCACGTGCTCGAGGATAACGAGCGGCGCGGGCGCGCGCCGCGGGATTCGCCGGCTCGCTCAGGTTTTCCGTCGGCGTTCGCGCCCAGGTCACCGGGCTCGTGCCCGCTGATCGAGCGCCGGGTCGGCTCACTAGACTATGGCGGTGGCAGAATCCCAGAGACCGGTCCTCGTCATCGACTTCGGCGCTCAATACGCCCAGCTGATCGCTCGGCGGGTTCGTGAAGCGAGTGTCTACTCCGAGGTGATCCCGCACACCATGACGGTCGAGGAGATCGAGGAGAAACAGCCGCTCGCGGTTGTTCTGTCCGGCGGTCCCGCCAGCGTGTACGCCGAGGGCGCGCCGCAGCTGGATAAGCGGCTCTTCGATATCGACGTGCCGGTCTTCGGCATCTGTTACGGATTCCAGGCGATGGCGCAGGCGCTCGGCGGCACCGTCGCGCACACCGGCACCCGCGAATACGGCCGTACCGAACTCAATATCGACGGCGGTGTGCTGCACGGTGGTCTGCCGACCATTCAGCCGGTGTGGATGAGTCACGGTGACGCGGTCACCGACGCGCCCGCCGGGTTCGAGGTCACCGGCACCACCGCGGGCGCCCCGGTCGCCGCGTTCGAGGACCGCGCCCGGCGGTTGGCGGGTGTGCAGTACCACCCCGAGGTGCTGCATTCGCCGCACGGTCAGCAGGTGCTGAGCCGGTTCCTGCACGAGATCGCGGGCATTCCCGCCACCTGGACCCCGGCCAATATCGCCGAGTCGCTGGTCGAGTCGGTGCGCGCGCGGATCGGCGACGGTTTCGCGATCTGCGGTCTGTCCGGCGGTGTGGACAGCGCGGTCGCCGCGGCCCTGGTGCAGCGCGCCATCGGCGACCGTTTGACCTGCGTCTTCGTCGACCACGGTCTGTTGCGGGCGGGGGAGCGCGAGCAGGTGCAGCAGGATTTCGTCGCCGCGACCGGCGCGAAGCTGGTGACCGTCGACGCGGTGGAGAAGTTCCTCGGTGAATTGAAGGGCGTCACCGATCCCGAGGAGAAGCGCAAGATCATCGGCCGCGAGTTCATCCGTTCCTTCGAGGACGCGGTGAGCGAGGTCGTGGCCGAACAAGGCGATGCCGCCGCATCGGTGGAATTCCTGGTGCAGGGCACGCTGTATCCGGATGTGGTCGAGTCCGGCGGCGGTGCCGGGACGGCGAATATCAAGTCGCACCACAATGTCGGCGGTCTGCCCGAGGATCTGGAGTTCGAACTCGTCGAACCGCTGCGGCTGCTGTTCAAGGACGAGGTGCGCGCGGTCGGCCGCGAGCTGGGTCTGCCGGAGGAGATCGTCGCGCGCCAGCCGTTCCCTGGCCCGGGGCTGGCCATCCGCATCGTCGGCGAGGTGACCGGTGATCGGCTCGAGACCCTGCGCCAGGCCGATGCCATCGCCCGCGAGGAGTTGACGGCGGCGAATCTGGACGGCCAGATCTGGCAGTGCCCGGTGGTGCTGCTGGCCGATGTGCGCAGTGTCGGCGTGCAGGGCGACGGCCGCACATACGGTCACCCGATCGTGCTGCGTCCGGTGTCCAGTGAGGACGCCATGACCGCGGACTGGACCCGCCTGCCCTACGACGTGCTCGAGCGCATCTCCACCCGTATCACCAACGAGGTGGCCGAGGTGAACCGCGTGGTGCTCGATGTGACCAGCAAGCCGCCGGGCACCATCGAATGGGAGTGACACGCGGCAGGCGCGCTCCGGGATAGATTGTGCCGCAGGCTCATTCGGGCGCGGGCCGCACCGGTTCGCGGCGCGGCGACCGCGTCCCGCCGAGGACCAGTTGGCCGAGCAGGATGCCGCCGAGCCGGGGCGGCTGCGGCGGTGTCGGCCGCCGCGGTCGGGGTTCGGTGTCGTCGCGGTCGGATTGCGGTGCGGCCATCGTGGATCTCCGTGCTGTCGGATGCGGGTGACCCGTCCGGCGTCGGGCGGGTCATGGCAGGTCGAAGCGAAATATCGCGTGGGTCAACGACGTCCGCGGGGCGAGATCACCAGTGCGCCGCCGATGACGATGGCGACGACCACGACGATCCAGCCGAGCGGGAGGGCGGCGACCGCGGAGACGGTGCCGGATCCGGCGAGGACGCAGACGCTCACCCCTACGGCGAGCAACCCGATGATCAGCTGCGAGATCGACAGGCCGCGCTTGTTCTCAGCCACGTTCCACCCTCACTTCTCCCATGCGGACGTCGACGTTCAGGTCGAGTACCGGCGCGCCCGGTGTGTTCGGACCGCTGACGCCGGTGGGGCAGGTCTGATCGCCCATGCTCACCGTGCAGACGGTGCGCACGGTCATATCGGCGGGCAGCAGCACCCTGGCCTCGCCCATGCGGATGGACAGGTCCACCGTGCGGTTCTCGGTGAGGCGCAGTGACCGCAGGTCGAGTGTTCCCGATCCCATGGACAGGTGGTAGTCGGTTTCGAGGTCGGCCATCGTGGCCGGGGTCCAGGTGCGGTCGCCCATCGCGGTCCGGTCGAATTCGATGGGGCCGATGAGCGAGGCGGCGACGGCGAAGGCGGCCAGCGGCGCGGTGACCACGAGCAAACCCCCGCCGCGGCGCAGGAAGACGCCCGCGACGAGTCCGACGCCGACCACCGCCAGCGCCACCGCGGCGATCCGGGCGGGTGTCATCCATTCGACGCCGGACGCGGCCGCCGCGCCCGCGCAGGCCGCGGCGAGGATGGCCAGGCCGATGACGACCGGGGTGTAGCGGGAGCGGGGGCGTTCGGGTGGCGGCGCGACGACCGTGCGCGCCGGGGTCGGTTCGGGCAGATCCCAGGCCAGCGGGGCGACACCGAGCGGATCCCAGGACGGCGGTGTCGTGCCCGCCATGACGGGAATGTGGCCGGTGCGCGGCGGTGCGGCCTCGACCACCGACGGCGCGCCACCGGGGCCGTCGTCCGGCGGGGCGGTCCGCGCCGCGGAGTCGGAGGATTCGGCAGAACGGTCCTCGTCGGCTTCCGTGGGAGCGGAGTCTCCTGGTTCGAGCACGGTGGCGGCGTCGCCCTTCCGTAGATCGACGGTCGGCTGTGATGCGTGCGCCGCGGTATCGGTGGCCGGTTCGGTCGCCGGGGGCGCGGGGTCCGGGACGTAGGTGTCCGGCAACTTCGTATAGGGCGTGTACACGGGCGAGATCGGATTGTCCGGTGCGTAGAAGCTGCCCGCGGTGCCGGACGGGAAGACCGCGCCCGGATATCCGGTGGCGGTGAGTCCGCCGTCGAAGCTGCCGCTGTCGGAGCCGAGGCCGCCGAAGCCCGTGTCGTTGTCGAGCTGACTGGTGCCGGGCGGCGGCTGAGGTGTGCGCATGTGCAGCATCCACCAGCCCGCGAGCATGAGCGCGAGGCTGATCGCGCCGGATCCGGCCAGACCCATGCCGACCGGGCCCATCGTGGTGACCGCGATGGCCAGCGCCACGATCAGCACGATGGTCTTGGTCGGCGACTGCGAACTGCCGCCCTTGCCGAACAGCGATTCCGCCGCCGAATTCTCGTCGCCCGCCTGACTCAGCAGCAGCCACGCCAGCAGGTACAGGACGATTCCGGCTCCGCCGAACAGCGTCGAGACCACGAAGGCGACCCGGATCAGGACCGGGTCGATGTGGTAACGCCTGCCGAAACCGGCCGCGACACCCGCGACCGGTCCCTGCCGCGGCAACCGGACGGGCCGCGTGTGCCACATCTGCTGGAGTTGATCGCCGAAGCTCGTTCTCGTCATGGTCTCCATGGTCGGCCGAAAACGCGCCGATGCGCATCGGGGGGAACCCTGATTCCGCTCCCGATACGCCCGGCGGGGTCCGGCCGAGTCGGAGGAGATGACGCAGGCGTGGACGTCAGGGCCAGTCTCGACCGGATCGGCGACGAGGACAGCGGGTCGCGGCACGCGGCGAGTTCAGGGTGAATCCTGATGCCCCCCGGATGCCGGACGTGCCAGTATCGGAGATATGTACCCGACTGTTCCTGTGTCCGACGCTGCCCGCGGGCCGGCGGGGCCGCGGCCCGATCCGGGGACGATATTCGGGTTCGGCCCCGCGCGCGGGACGGCGCCGGTGCTGGATCTGGGTCCGCAGCCGCAGGTGCGGCTGGTCCGGCGATCGGGCGGGCGCATCGTCGGCGGTGTCGCGGGCGGTGTCGCCGACCATCTCGGACTCGACGTCTTCACCGTCCGCATGGTCTTCGTGCTGCTATCGGCGCTGGCGGGCGCGGGTATCGCCGCCTACGCGCTGCTGTGGATCTTCACACCGGGCGGCACCGATTCGGCGCGCGCCTCGGCCGCCGAGCGCAGGCAGGCGGTAGGTCTGGCGCTGCTCGGACTCGGACTCGCCGTGGCGGTGTCGTGGCTGATGAGCGGGACAGTCGCGGCCAAGATCATCGTCCCGATCGTGGTGGTCGCTCTCGGCGCGGCGCTGGTCTGGCGCGAATACGACGCCGACGGCCCGCGGTCGCTGCTCGGTCTGCCCGCGCGGCCGTCGGTGGTGACATGGGCCCGCATCGTCGCGGGCGCCACCATGATCGTGCTCGGACTCGGCGTGGTGGTGCTGGCCAGGATCGATCTGGGATCGCTCGGGTCCGCGCTGGTCGCGGTGGGTGTCACGCTGGTCGGGGCGGGACTGCTGACGGTGCCGCTGTGGCTGCGCATGGTGCGCGCGCTGAACGCCGAACGGGCCGCCCGCATCCGCAACGAGGAGCGCGAGGAGATCGCCTCGCACCTGCACGATTCCGTCCTCCAGACGCTCGCGCTCATCCAGCGGCAGGCCGATGATCCGCAGGAGGTGACAAGGCTGGCCCGCAGTCAGGAGCGTGAACTGCGCAAATGGCTGTTCGAAGACGCGGGTCCGGCCCAGTCGAGTCTGGCCGCGGCGCTGCGCACCATCGCGGGCGAGGTCGAGGATCAGCACGGCGTGCAGGTCACGCCCGTGACCGTGGGCGATGTGTCCATGGATACCGGTGACACCGGCAGCGGCCTACCCAAGGAGCATTTCACCGCCTTGCTCGGCGCGAGTCGCGAGGCGATGGTGAACGCGGCCAAACACGCGGGCGTGCCGAATATCGACCTGTTCGCCGAGGCCGAACCGCATCAGGTGAGCATCTTCGTGCGCGACCGCGGCGCGGGTTTCGACCTCGACGCCGTCCCCCACGACCGCCAGGGCCTGTCCAAATCCATTCGCGGCCGCATCGAACGCCGCGGTGGACAGGTCGAGATCCTGTCCACCCCCGGCCGCGGCACCGAGGTGCGCATCACCATGCCGCGCACCGACGCCGCCGACGCCGCCGCCCCGGCCGACACCGCCGCGGTGGAACCGGAGCCGGTTCGCCCCTGATCGTGACCCGTGGGGGACGGGAGGCGGATCGAGACGGGCGGCGGGCGCGTCGGGTGTGATACCGATGGTGTGCGATCGTCCGCGGGCGGTCGCGGGTCCGGGTGGACGAGATCCACCGAAGTAAGGAGAAGTAGGTGAGCGTGCGGGTCTTTCTCGTCGATGATCACGCCGTGTTCCGGTCGGGTGTGCGAGCGGAGCTGAGTCGTGAACCCGATATGGAGGTGGTCGGCGAAGCAGGCGGGGTGGCCGAGGCCATCGCGGGTATCGCGGCGGCGCGGCCCGATGTGGTGCTGCTGGATGTGCACATGCCCGACGGCGGCGGGGTCGCGGTGCTCTACGGAATCGAGGACGGACCGGTCTGCCTGGCACTGAGCGTGTCCGACGCCGCCGAGGACGTGATCGCGGTGATCCGCGCGGGCGCGCGCGGCTACGTCACCAAGACGATCTCGGGATCCGAACTCGCCGACGGCATCCGCCGCGTCGCGGGCGGTGACGCGGTGTTCAGTCCGCGCCTGGCCGGATTCGTCCTCGACTCCTTCACCGGGCGCTCACCGGCGCCGGAACCGCCGCTCGACCCCGAACTCGATTCGCTCACACCCCGCGAACTCGAGGTGCTGCGGCTGCTCGCGCGCGGCTACACCTACCGCGAGATCGCCGAGAACCTCTACATCTCGGTCAAAACCGTGGAGACCCACGCCTCCAATGTGCTGCGCAAGACCCAGCAGTCCAATCGAAATGCGCTGACCCGCTGGGCACACCGCCGCCGAATCGACTGAGCCCTACATCACCGCGACCAGGATCGCGATGACGATGACCAGTCCGATGAGCAGGCCGATGGCGATGGCCAACGGCGCGTTGCTCGACGAATCGCCCTGTGCGCGTTGACCGAGCTGCCGCGCGACGGACGCGGCGGCGGGGCGCGCGGGCTGCTGACGCTGCGGGCGTGGCAGCGGCGCGGAATGCGGGCTGCGCAGACCGGACGCCGAATTGCGGGCCGCCCACGCCGGAATCGTGCCGTCCTCGGTGCGCACCGGCGCGCCGAGAATATAGGGCCCGGTACCGGGACCGAAAGCGGCGGTGAGGATCTCGTCACGCGCCTCGGCCATCGTCGGCCTGCGCTGCGGCGCGGGTTCCATCATGTGCAGCAGCGCATTGGTGAGCACGCCGCTGCGGGTCGGCGGGATGATCTGCGCCATGGCCGCCCGCTGCACCAGGACATCGCTGTCCTCGTCCAGCCCGAACGGCGGCTGCCCCTCGATAGCGGTGTACAGCGTCGCGCCCAGGGAGAATACGTCGCTGGCCTCGGTCGGCCGCCCCCCGCGCGCCACCTCCGGCGGCAGATAGGCGGGCGTACCGGTGATGACGCCGTCCGGCTCCTCCGACAGATCGCCCGCACCCCGGGAGATACCGAAGTCGCTCAGCTTGGCCAGACCGACACCCGGACCGCGGTCGGCGACAAGGATATTGCCCGGCTTGATGTCGCGGTGCACGATGCCGACCGAATGCGCCGCCGCCAGCGCGTCCGCGACCTGCGCCCCGATCTGGGCGACCTCGATCACGGGCAATGTATCGACCAGCCCCAGCGCCCGCGCCACACTTCGCGACGGTAAATGCTCCATGACCAGCCAGGGTTCACCCGCCTCCAGCGCCACGTCGTATACGGCGATGGCGTGATCGTGCGACAGCTTCGCCGCGACCCGGCCCTCGTGCATGATCTGATCGCGCACCCGAGCCGCCTCGGCCTCGGGCAGATCGGCGGTGGACAGCACCTGTTTGATAGCGACCTCGCGATCGAGCAGGCGGTCGTGCGCGAGCCACACCGCGCCCATACCACCGCCGCCGAGCTTGGACTTCAGGCGGTAGCGGCCTGCGACCAGATATTCGGGGCCGACATTGGGACGAGGGCGATCGATCATGGCATGCAGGGTATCGGAATCTGCATTGGCTGTGTCTC
>NZ_LGYZ01000108.1 GCF_001310275.1 Nocardia arizonensis | reverse complement strand
TTGTCTCGACCGCTCGGACGCGAGACGGCCGCGAACTGGATCTCTGGCCGCGCCTCCGGCACGGCGGGTTCGCGGCCCCTCGAGTCTGGCGTCCGAGTGGTCGATACTTGCTCCTTCGTCGCTTTGTCTCGACCGCTCGGACGCGAGACGGCCGCGAACGGTCGCTCGTAAGACTCGCTCCGTGGTGGTTGCGTGGGCGTGCATTGGCTGGGTCTATGGCCGCGACTTCGTCGCGGCGGGTTCGCGGCCCCTTATGTCTCGCGTCCGAGCGGCCGATACTTGCTCCTTCGTCGCTTTGTCTCGACCGCTCGGACGCGAGACGGCCGCGAACGGTGTCTCTGGCCGTGCCTCCGGCACGGCGGGTTCGCGGCCCTTTGGGTCTGGCGTCCGAGT
>NZ_LGYZ01000107.1 GCF_001310275.1 Nocardia arizonensis | reverse complement strand
TTGTCTCGACCGCTCGGACGCGAGACGGCCGCGAACTGGATCTCTGGCCGTGCCTCCGGCACGGCCGCGAACGGGGCGTTCGTCGGGCTAGCTTCGGGTCGGTCAAGTGTTGCCGTAGGTCTGGGCTGCTCCAGTCTTCGGGCGATCCCGGACCTTGCCTTTCTCGGTGCCGCCGGTCCACGGTTCCTCCGGAATCCGGCCCTCACCAAGATCCGGATTCGCCCGACCCCGCAACTCCCATCCCGGCACTGTCGGTTCGCGGATATCGCGACGTTCTCACCGGACAGTTTGTCGGGAGTGAGCCTGACAGCGGTCGTTTCGCGGCCCCTCGGACGGGAGACGGCCGCGAATCCGCCGCGACGGAGTCGCGGCCAATGAACACAAGCGCGGCCCTCTTGTGTGACCGACCAACACACCTGTCACCGGTCGAGGTCCTTGAACTCCCCGGACACGACGTTCTCAGCACTGACCGGTTTGAACCCTCGACGACCGGCCGGCTGCGCGCCGCCCATGCGGGGAGAGACAGGGCACGGTGAACGGGGATGAGTTCAGCAACTAGAAGTAATAGTCACCTGGGTGATCCACGGAAAGAAAATGGCGGGATATAGTAGCGGGCGAACCCAGTCGATTACCTGGTTGTCGGTTACTGTTCCGGGACTGGAGAACTTCGGCATCGTAAAAAGAACCGTTCCGTTCGCGTCCTTCAAATAAAGGTTGTGGATGACCCAAGCATCATCTGATTCAGATGAGTAGAACCTGGCCAGAAGTTCACAGGTTCCGTCCGAACGGAACCGGAAGGTTGGCCCGTTGTCGAGGGTGCCGAAGATGAGCCCTGATAGCTTGCAGTCGCCGTGATAGATAGGCGCGCTCCACATCAAGTCTCTGCTTTGAATGTCATCTCTTTCAAATTTGCGGGGTAATTGTGGTTCGTCGCTCGTTGAACGTAGAGGGGTTTCTTGCTTTGACATGGCCTTCCTTCCTGGCAGGGTCGATGCTCGATATCGGCGAACAGTCTGTCGCCTCGAAAATCGTTGTCACGGAACATGTAGAGCGAATGACCGGCATTCGCGCCTTCCGGTGGAGAGTGAACAAAGGGAAGTCTGCCGACCGTACGTATCGGTGTCGCCAGTAGTCGACTACCTGATTTCGACCGGGCTGTGCCCGCAGCGACCGGAACTCGGTGATCGAAAACGTGAATCGCCTCGATCTACATCTGGGGACAATTGACCTCCGGTGAGCGCCTCTCGACCAAGCTGGTGGTGGAATCGGCGCTCGAGGGCGAGATGGACGACCGCGGCTACGACAGCCTGGACCCCGAGGTGCCGCCCGACAACGCTGGTCCAACCGCTGGAAGCCAGCGCTCCGAGATCACCTTCGACGGCCGCCTGTCCGCCGGACGAAAGTAACTGGAAATCAACCACTAACACCGTCAACTTGGCAGTCCCGGATCGGACGACGACAACCAGGCCCGCCACCACCAGAACGGGCTTGATCTTTCGCGTCCCGCAACGCGCCCACAACCACTGCTCCCAAGGACTTCGGTCAGCGATCGACAGATAGGCTGGTCAGCCACATCTTGACGGATCACCGACCCGGGCTTCTACTAGTTCCAGTATCGAACGTATATTCGATTAAGATCGATAGCTGGATCGGTGCTGAGCTCCCGGCGGAGCGCCGATTAGTTTGCTTAGCCCGGAGTCCATCGTGGGAAGCAGGTGGTTGGGATGGGTTCGGATGTGCGGGTTCGGGATGAGGGTGGGCAGCGGGCGCTGGAGGAACTCCGTCGGAGGATGGCGGCGATCCCGGGGCGGGGCGAGTCGGCGGCTGCGCGGATACCGCGTGCGGCCGAATTGCGGCGGGAATCACTCGCGGTGCCGCCTGCGCTCGCGGAATTGCTGCCGGATGGGGGGCTCGTCAAGGGGTCGGTGGTCGCTTACGCGGGTGCTCGGTCGCTGCTCGCGGGGGTGCTCGCCGCGGCTACCGAGGCGGGCGGGCACGCGGCGGTGGTGGGGATGCCACGGTTCGGGTTGCTCGCCGCGGTGGAGATGGGGGCCGAATTGGCGCGAGTCGCGGTGATCGCGGATCCGGGGCCCGACCCGGTCGAGGTCGCCGCGGTGTTGCTGGATGGGCTCGATCTCGTTCTGCTCGGACTCGGCAATCGCTCCGTTCCGCCATCGAGGTCGCGGGTGATCGCCGCGCGCGCCCGCAGTCGTGGCGCCACGCTCGTGGTCACCGACGGGCACTGGCCCGACCCGACGTTGCGGCTGGAGTCGCGGGTCAGCGGCTACTACGGACTCGGTGTGGGACACGGGCGGCTGCGGTCGGTCTGTCTGGATGTCGGCGTTCGCGCCAAGGCGGGTCCGGCCCGTCGCGGGCGCATCGACCTGTGTCCGAGCGCGGGGCGGGTGGAATGGGTCCCCCGTGCGGCGCGCGTCGACGCCCCCGCCCGCGAAGCGGCCTCGTGAGTCGCCGGGTCGTCGGGAACGGCGGTGCGGCACCGTGATACGGCCGGATCGCTCCCGGGTGCTCGCGCTCTGGTGCCGGGACTGGCCCGCCGTCGCCGCCGCTGCGGCGGCCGAGGTGCCCGCGACCCGGCCGGTGGCGGTGCTGTTCGGGAATCGGGTGGTGGCGTGTTCGGCGCTCGCGCGGTCGGCGGGGGTGCGGCGCGGGCTGCGGCGACGGGAGGCGCAGGCGAACTGTGCGGAACTGTTTCTGGTGCAGGCCGACACGGATCGGGACGCGCGTCTGTTCGAACCGGTCGTCTCCGCGGTCGACGCGACGGCGCCGGGGGTGGAGGTGCTGCGTCCGGGACTGCTCGTGCTGGGGGCGCGCGGTGCGGCGCGATATTTCGGTTCCGAGGAGGCGGCGGCCGAACGGCTCGTCGACGCGGTGGCCGCGGTGGGGGTCGAGGCCCAGATCGGTATCGCGGACGAACTCTCCACGGCGGTGATCGCCGCGAAACGGGCGGCGCTCGTGCCGCCGGGGGAGGGCGCGCGGTTTCTCGCGCCGTTGCCCATCGCCGAACTGGCCGCGGAACCGAGTCCGGCCGCATCGGAACGCGCCGATCTGGTGGATCTGCTGCACCGTCTGGGATTGCGCCGGATCGGGGATTTCGCGGCGTTGAGTCCGGCCGATGTCGCCTCCCGATTCGGCGGCGACGCCGTACTGGCGCACCGCTGCGCGCGGGCGGTGCCGGAACGGCCGCCCTCGGCGCGCCGCCCGCCGCCGGATCTGACCGTGGAATACCGCTGCGATCCGCCCGTCGACCGGGTCGACGCCGCCGCCTTCGCGGGTCGCCTGCTCGCGACCCGATTGCACGCCGCGCTCGCCGCGGCCTCGGTCTCCTGCACCAGACTCGCGGTCCTCGCGGAAACCGAAGCGGGTGAACAACTCTCGCGTATCTGGCGGTGCGCCGAACCGCTGACCCCCGGCGGCACCGCCGACCGGGTGCGCTGGCAGCTCGACGGCTGGCTGACCCGTCGCGACCGCCCCACCGCGCCCGTTACCCTGCTTCGCCTGGAGCCGGTCGAGATCGCGCGGGCGGGCGCACTCCAGTTGGGGCTGTGGGGCGGGGTGGGCGAGGAGAACGAACGCGCCCGCCGCGCCCTGATTCGAGTTCAGGGTCTGCTCGGCGGCGAGGCGGTGCGGATCGGGGTGCTCAGCGGCGGCCGCGGTCCCGCCGAACGCGTCACCATGGTGGTGCTGGGCGACGAACCGGTCCCCGCCGCCGATCCGACCCAGCCGTGGCCGGGGCGCCTGCCCGAACCCGCCCCCGCGCTCCTGCTGACGCACCGCCCGCCGGTCGCGCTCGAGGCGGCCGACGGCACGGTGGTGCGGGTCACCGACCGGGGTCTGTTCTCCGCCGACCCTTTCCGCCTGCGCTGGGGCGACAGATCCTGGACGCTGACCGGCTGGGCGGGTCCGTGGCCGGTGGACGAACAGTGGTGGGTCTCGCGGGGATCGGCGACCGCGCGCGCCCAGGTCCAACTCGACGACGCCACCGACACCAAGGTCCTGCTGCTGATCTACCTCGACGGAAACTGGTGCGCGGAAGGTGTCTACGACTGAGACACGTCACGTCGTGGTCACCAGTGCGTGCCGGGAACCCAGCGGGCGGCCCGGCGCAGGGCGGTGCCGGTGACGCGGCGGGCGGCCGAGCGAGTCCGAGGCGGGACGATCGCGACGGCCGCGGACTCCTCCGGGGCGGTCGACTCCTCCGCCTCGCCTTTGGCGGCGGGGGAATCGGGCAGGGCGCGGTAGTAGCGGTGCAGGATGCGGTCGCGGATGCGCGGGGTGACCAGCGCGCCGTACTCGGCGATGGTGCCCAGCGGCACGTCGATGCGTTTGGGACGCTCGGTGAGGGCGCGCACGATGGTCGCGGCGGCCCATTCCGGCGATTCGGAGGGGCCTTGGGTGCCGCTGGGGGCGATCATCGGCGTGCGCACCAGCGGCATGTGGATGGTGGTGAACGAGACTCCGTCGGCGAGGGTTTCGATCGCGGCGACCTCGGTGAACTTGTCCAGCGCGGCCTTGCTCGCGAGATAGGCGGAGTATCGCGGAGTGGCGACCTGCACGCCCGCGCTGCTGATCTGCACGATGTGGCCGAAGCCGCGTTCGCGCATCTGCGGCAGCAGCGCCAGCGTCATGCGCAGCGCGCCGAAGTAGTTGACCGCCATGGTGCGTTCGAAGTCGTGCAGGCGGTCGGTGGAGCGGTGGATGGCGCGCCGGATGGAGCGGCCCGCGTTGTTCACCAGCATGTCGACGTGACCGTGTTCGCGCAGAATCGCCTCGACGGTCGCGTCCACCGACGCGGAGTCGGTGACATCGCAGGTGTAGCCGTGCGCGTCGCCGCCCGCGGCCCGGATCTCGGCGACGACGGCGTCGAGTTCGTCACCGCGGCGGGCCAGGACGAGGACGGTGGCGCCCTTGGCGGCGACGGCGAGCGCGGCGGCCCGGCCGATGCCGGAGGAGGCCCCGGTGATGACGACGTGGCGACCGGTGAGGTCGCGGCTGTGTCGGGTCGAGTCGCTGCGCGCCGTTGCGCTCATCGCTTCTCCTTGCGATCGAATATCTTCGCGGTCGAATACGCGACGCGGCGGTGGAGTGCCGTGGCGAAGCGTCGTGGCGGCCGCCGACCATGAACTTACTCCGAAGTAAGTTCCGCTGACAAGTAGTGGCGCATATCCCGTCGCGACGGCGGCGGGCGGATTCGCGCAGATGCCGCCGGGTTGCTCGGCGGAGGGATCGGAAGTGCGCCGATCGGGGTGGTTCCGCCGTGGGCATCGTCGCTTTTCGAAGGTATCCGGCGTCCGGGACTTTGGCGAATGCGGGGTGTCCTCGCGGGTCGTCCTCGCTGGGAGCAACTCGTCCGCAACGGCTCGCCGAAACCTTCGAACCGGCCTCGAATGTATCGAACATATGTGCGATACTCGTGCGCATGGCGGACGATCGGATGGCGGACATCTTTGCCGCGGTGCGGCGCGGCAGCGGCAATCCCGAGGCGGGGCGGCATGCCCTGCGCACCCTATGGGACGAACTGGGTCCGGCCGGAGATCCGTTGCAGCGCTGCGTGGTAGCGCATCACCTCGCGGTGCTCCAGGAGACGAACGAGGAGGCGCTGATCTGGGATCAGCGCGCACTGGCCGCCGTCTTCGCGCCCGGCATCCCGCTCGACGAGGGGCTGCGCTGTTTCCTGCCCTCGCTGTACCTCAATCTGGCCGACAGCCATCGCCGGGTCGGCGATTTCGACGGCGCCCGAATGCAATTGGCTATCGCGCGCGGTCACCTGCGGATCCTGGCGCACGACGCCTACGGCGACATGATCCGTTCCGGGCTGGATCGGGTCGAGGAGGCGCTGAACGCGGGGTCGGCGGAGCGGCTGGCGATTCGATAGCCCCGTCGCCGAGTCGAGCCATGAGGAGGTGAGAGGTCGTGGGCTGGGGAAACGGACCGCCGACATGGGCGGAGATGGAACGGGTGCTGTCCGGCCGCCCCGGGCGGACGGATACGGAGGCGATGAATCCCGGCGACGGCGGAGACAGCCCGGCCTGGTCACGCAAACGCGGCGCCTACCGTGCCGAACCGGTCGCTCCCGTACCGGGCTCGACCGTGCCCTACGCCGAACTGCACGCGCATTCGGCCTACAGCTTTCTCGACGGCGCGAGTCAGCCGGAGGAACTGGTCGAGGAGGCGGTGCGACTCGGTCTGGAAGCCATCGCGCTGACCGACCACGACGGTTTCTACGGAACCGTGCGATTCGCCGAGGCGGCCGAGGAATGGGGTATGCCGACCGTCTTCGGGGCCGAATTGTCCCTCGCCGCCGACCCGGAACCCGCCGACTCCGCGCCGCGCACCGGATCACCCGATCCGGCCGGACCGCACCTGTTGATCCTGGCCCGGGGGCAGGAAGGCTACCGGCGACTCGCGCGGGAGATCTCGGCCGCGCACATGAGCGCGGGGGAGAAGGGCATCCTGCGCTACGACCTCGACACGCTCACCGCCGCCGCGGACGGGCACTGGCACGTCCTGACCGGCTGCCGCAAAGGCCATCTTCGGCAGGCCCTCGAACGCGACCTGCGGTCCGGCGACACCGAATTGCCGCTGTCGCGGCGGGCGCTGGGCGAGCTGGTCGAACGCTTCGGAAGCGACCGGATCGCGGTGGAGCTCACCCACCACGGCATTCCCCAGGACGACGAGCGCAACGCGCACCTCATCGCGCTCGCCGAACGGTTCGCCCTGCCCGCGGTGGCCACCACCGGCGCGCATTTCGCCGGACCCGGCCGGCGTCGCCGGGCCGCGGCGCTGGCCGCGATCCGGGCCAGGCGGAGTCTGGACGATATCGCGGGCTGGTTGGCGCCCGCGGGCGGCGCGCATCTGCGTTCCGGCGCGGAAATGGCGCATCTGTTCGCGGCCGGAGTCGGGGACGCGGGATCGCGCGCGGTGACGAACGCTGCCGAACTCGCCCGCGAATGCGCCTTCGACCTGCGTCTCATCGCGCCGAAACTGCCACCGTTCGAAGTGCCGGACGACCACGACGAGAATTCCTGGCTGCGCGCGCTGACGATGCGGGGCGCGCACCGCCGCTACGGCCCGGAAAGCGGGAATCCGGCCGCCTACCGGCAACTCGAATACGAATTGGAAACCATTGCCGCGCTGGGGTTTCCCGGTTACTTCCTGGTGGTGCACGATATCGTCGGCTTCTGCCACGATCGGGGCATTCTGTGTCAGGGGCGGGGTTCGGCGGCCAATTCGGCGGTCTGCTACGCCATCGGGATCACCAATGTCGATCCGGTGGCCAATGAACTGCTCTTCGAACGATTCCTCTCCCCGGAACGCGACGGACCGCCCGATATCGACATCGATATCGAATCCGATCGCCGGGAGGAGGCGATACAGCACGTCTACCGGAAATACGGTCGCGAATACGCCGCGCAGGTGGCGAATGTGATCACCTATCGCGGGAAGTCCGCGGTGCGCGATGCCGCTCGCGCACTGGGATTCTCACCGGGGCAGCAGGACGCCTGGAGCAAACAGGTGAGCCGCTGGAGCGGTGTGGGCTCCGAGACCGGCACCGACATTCCTGAGCGGGTACTCGAGTTGGCCTCCGATCTCGAGGGTCTGCCGCGGCATCTCGGCATCCATTCCGGCGGCATGGTGATCTGCGACCGGCCCATCGCCGACGTCTGCCCGGTGGAGTGGGCGCGCATGCCCGGCCGCAGCGTCCTGCAATGGGACAAGGACGATTGCGCCGCGGTCGGTCTGGTCAAATTCGACCTGCTCGGTCTCGGCATGCTCTCCGCACTGCGCTACATGATCGATATGGTGCGCGAGCACATCGGCGAGGTGGTCGAATTGCATCGGATCGACTTGAGCGATGCCGCGGTCTACGAGATGCTCGCGCGCGCCGACTCGGTCGGGGTGTTCCAGGTGGAGTCGCGCGCCCAGATGGCCACCCTACCCCGGCTGAAACCGCGCGAATTCTACGATCTGGTGGTCGAGGTCGCGCTGATCCGGCCCGGCCCCATCCAGGGCGGCTCGGTGCATCCCTATATCCGACGGCGCAACAAGACGGAGAAGGTCGTCTTCGACCATCCGGCGCTGGAGAATTCCCTCGGACGCACCCTCGGTGTTCCGCTGTTCCAGGAACAGCTCATGCAGATGGCCGTCGACATCGCAGGATTCAGCGCCGCCGAGGCCGATCAACTGCGCCGCGCCATGGGATCCAAACGGTCACCCGAACGCATGGAACGGCTGCGTGAACGCCTCTACGAGGGTATGCGCGAATTGCACGGAATCACAGGCGAAGTGGCCGACCGGATATACGAGAAGCTGTATGCCTTCGCGAATTTCGGTTTCCCGGAGAGTCATTCGCAGAGTTTCGCCTCGCTCGTATTCTATTCGGCCTGGTTCAAACTGCACTACCCGGCCGCCTTCTGCGCCGGACTGCTGCGGGCCCAGCCGATGGGGTTCTATTCCCCGCAGTCGCTGGTCGCCGACGCCCGCAGACACGGTGTCACGGTGCACGGCCCCGACATCAACGCAAGTCGGGCCGAGGCCACCCTGGAGAACCGCGGTCGCGAGGTCAGGCTCGGTCTCGCCGCCGTGCGCCACATCGGCGACGATCTGGCCGAAAGAATCGTCGCCGCACGGGAATCCGGGCCGTACGGTTCGTTCCTCGACCTCACCGGGCGAGTCGAGCTGACCGTCCCGCAGGCCGAGGCGCTGGCCACCGCGGGCGCGCTCGGCAGTCTCGGCGTGACCCGCCGCGAGGCGCTGTGGGCGGCCGGGGCCGCCGCGGGCGAACGTCACGACCGCCTGCCCGGCACCGGTGCGGCCACCGCCGCGCCTGCACTGCCCGGTATGAGCGCACTCGAACTCGCCGCCGCCGATGTCTGGGCGACCGGTGTCTCACCCGACAGTTACCCGACGCAATTCCTGCGCCGCCGACTCGACGAACTCGGCGTGGTGCCCGCCGCGGGGCTGCTCGCGGTCCCCGACGGGTCGCGGGTGCTGATCGGCGGCGCGGTCACCCACCGGCAGCGGCCCGCCACCGCCGCGGGCGTCACCTTCCTGAACCTCGAGGACGAGACCGGTATGGTCAACGTCGTCTGCTCGGTCGGCCTGTGGACCCGCTACCGGACGCAGGCCCAGAGCGCGCCCGCCCTGCTCGTGCGCGGCCGGGTGCAGAACGCCGAAGGAGCCGTCAGCGTTGTCGCGGAATATCTGGAGCGCATGGAACTGCGGGTGGATTCCCGTTCGCGCGACTTCCGGTGACCGCGACTTCCGGTGACCCGGCTCTCGGTGACGTAGCGTAAACGCCGACGACGGACGGATACGCGAAATATGCACGTGGACATATCGGACGGGCCTGCCCCGGTACCCCGGCGTCTGCGTGTCACGACAGCACTGATCACCCTCGCGGTCTCGCTGCCCTCGATGACACTCGGCGGCTTGCTCGTCTTCGGATTCGGCACGCTGCTCGGCCCGCGCACCGCACTCGGACTCACGGTGATCTGGCTGTTCGGCGGTGCGTTCCTGCCGCCGCCCGCAGGCGGGGCGGCGCCGTGGATATTTCCGGTCCGCCGCCCGCGTCCCGCGGAACAGGGTGTGCTGAGCGCGGCCTGGCACAATGTCGCGCGCGCCGCCGGAATACGGGCCGAAGACTATTCGCTCTGGGTCGAGGACATCGACCAACTCAACGCGCTCGCGGCGCCCGGGCGCATCGTCGTAGTCACCAGCGCCGCCATCGACCTGCTCGGTCCGCGCGAACTCGAGGCGATACTCGCCCACGAACTCGGACACCACCTCGGCGGCGGTCAGCGCGCGTGGATGCTCGCCTACTGGTACGCGCTGCCGATCACCGCGCTGTGGCGAATACTGCGCCGAATCACCTGGTACTCGGCGGTTTTCATAGCGCAGGCGGCGCATATCGTCGGACTGGCGGGCGCGCTGCGGATGTTCGGGGTGCGCAAACCGATGGACGCCATCGGTTTCACGGCGGCGGTGTTCATGCGGGTTTCGCTGCTGATCGCCGCCGCCGTCTTCGCGGTGCTGCACTTCGGCGCGGTCCTCGTTGCGCTGCTGGCGACCTTGGTGCTGGAACCGTTCGCCGAACGCGCTCAGCGGCGCCGCGGCGAGATCGACGCCGATCGGGTCGCCGTCGATCTCGGATACGGCCGCGAACTGCGCGCCGTGCTCGACATGTGGACCCGTCGCGTCGATCCGCCGAAACGCTTCGCCGGACTGCTCGACTCACATCCGCGACTGCCTGCCCGCATCGCCGCCGTCGAAAACCGGATGGGCGGCGCGGATTCCGTCTGACGAACGGACCGCCACCGCAGCGACTACCCTGCGAATATGCGGAAGCTTGCGGCGCTGTGTCTCGGCCTGTCGGTTCTGATCGCGCTCGTGGGCTGCGGCGGTTCCGAATCGACCACCGACAGCAAGTTCTCGTCCTCGCCCGCACCCGCCGCCACACCGCCCGGCCTGCGCGAACAGGCGCCGACCCCCACCGACGGTCGCGAACAGGGCACGGAGACCACCGCGCGCAAGGAGGTCGTCACCGGCGGTGTCGACATCACCGCGGCCGACCCGATCGCCGCCGCCGCGACCGTCGCCGACCGGGTGCGCGCCGCGGGCGGTCGGATCGACAGCCGCACCGAACAACCCGACACCCCCGACAACGACCCGAGCGCGACCCTGACCGTGCGGGTGCCCGCCGACAAGACCGACGCGTTCATCGATGGACTCGGCGGCGTCGGCGAGGTCACCCGGATCAGCACCAATCGCGAAGACGTCACCATGCAGTGGGAGGATCTGGACGCCAAGATCAAGGCATTGCAGGCATCGGTGGACCGCCTGCGCGCCCTCATCGCGAACGCGACCAATACCGCCGACCTGATCGCCGCCGAGAACGCCTTGTCCAGCAGGCAGGGTGAACTCGACAGCCGCACCGCGCAACGCCGTCACCTCGACGACCAGGTCGCCCTGTCCAGTCTCACCATCGACATCACCGCCACCGAAACCGAATCCGACGACGGCGCCGACAATTTCTGGGACGGCCTCGTCTCGGGATGGCATTCCCTGGTCGACTGGTTGCAGGACGCGATCGTATTCGCGGGCAGGGCGATTCCCTGGCTGGGATTCCTCGCCGTACTCGGCCTCATCGGATGGGGTATCGCCCGCGCGGTGCGGTGGCTGGAAGCGTCGAGGCGCCGCCCGCGCGCTGCCACCGGGCGGGCGGACGAACGGGGTGCGGTGAGCGCGACCGCCGCGGCCGGGGAACCGGGCGCGGGCACTTCGGCGGGTGTGGCCACGACCCCGCCCGGCAACGCCGAAGGCGAGCCCGGGAAGGATACGTCCACATGAGGACACGCCGCCCCGCAGCGGAGGTACGCACACCGAGACAGGAGATCGCCGATGCCGCCGACCGCCGTCCGGGCGACGATAACCCCCAACAGCCGCAAGGGTCCGCTGGTGGAAACCCTCGACGACGGCACCCTGCGGCTCTACGTGCGCGCCCCCGCCGTCGAGGGCAAGGCCAACAAGGCCGCCGTCGAACTGCTCGCCGAGCATTTCGGAGTCCCCAAGAGCGCAGTGCGCCTGGTCTCCGGCGCGACCTCCCGTTTCAAACGCTTCGACGTGGATCTCTAGACGCCGTACGGAAATCCGATCTGCCGCCACGCCTCGTACACCGCGACCGCCGCGGCATTCGACAAATTCATCGACCGCCGCCCCGGCAACATGGGAATCCGCACCCGAGCCGTGATCCGTGGGTCGGCGAGCACCCCGTCCGGCAACCCCGTCGGCTCGGTCCCGAACAACAGCACGTCCCCCTCCCGATACGCGATATCGGTGTACCGCGCATCGGCCTGCGTCGTAAAGGCATACACCCGCTCCGGCGCCAACGCCTCCCACGCCGCCGCCAAACTCCCGTGCACCGTCACCGAAGCCAGATCGTGGTAATCCAAACCCGCCCGCCGCAACTTCGCCTCGGAGAGATCGAACCCCAACGGCTCCACCAGATGCAGCTCACACCCCGCCCCCGCCACCAACCGAATGGCATTCCCGGTATTCCCCGGAATAACGGGCTCATGGAACATCAGCTTCAGCACAATAGAAGTACCTTCGGATCGTGGCAGGACCAGCAGAAATCTTCCGCATGGAAGGCTACCTCGGCCGCACTGAAGGAATCACACCGTGTCCAGCGCCTTCGTACTCTGTGGAACCGATTCGAGACCCACTGCGTCCAACCTTCTGATGGAGATCAGAACGATCGGATACGGGGATGAACCGTCAAGCCATCCACTGGACACCGGTCGGTATCACGAGATGTACGGAGAGACCATGGCGAACGATCAGAGGACTACCGGGGATTTCGGCCTCGTGCCAGAAGAAGTAACTGACGCAGGCGTATTCGTCCAGCAAGTCGCCGAATCCCTGGTCAACGGCCTGAATTCATTGGATGCCGATATCGCCAACCTGATGAACGGTTGGCGAGGTACCTCGGCCGACGCGTTCTCCGCAGGCTGGTCGGAGACGAAGCAGGGAGCAGACAGCATCCTGGACGCTCTGACCACGATGGCCGAACTCCTGGGTGTCACCAGTAGGGTTCTCGAAGACCATGACAAGGCCCGCGCGACGGCAACCGCGACATTGCCAAGTTCTCTCGATCTGCCGGCGCTGTGAGATGGACGAAACCCAACCGTTCCGGGTCGATATAGCCGAACTCGAGCAAATCATTGCCCGTGTCAGCGGGTTCATCGGATTTCTCGAAGATAGCTTACAGGGCTTGCAGCAGCGAATCTCCGCCGTTCAACAGACCTGGACTGGCGCGGCAGCAGATGCTCAGGCCGAAGCTTTTCGCGAATGGACCGCCGGGGCTACAGACGTCAGCGATGGTATCGCCGTAATGAGGCAGGCGATTGTAGATGCTCGCGACCGCTATGAAGCGGCGGCTACGGCGAATCTACGCATGCTGAGGCGAGGGTAGAAACTCGTGACAGACTTTAATGTAGATCCCCTCATCTACAGCCTATCAGCCGCGAATTTGAACAGCTATGCGGTCGATTTCCATCGGGAGTTCACGTCGGCGATGTCTGGACTCGCCGCAAGCGAGGGAATGGGCGGGACAGTGGGAGCCTGCAAAGATTGAGCTACCTCCTATGACGACGCTGCGATGGATGTGTATCTACTCGCGAGTTCGCTGACTCGGGCGATCGACAACTACGCTGGTATCCTTCAGCAGGCCGGATACAACTATGCCTTAGCCGACTACAAGCACGGCACAGGTCGCCCGGAACCAAGTCAACCACCAACGCTTCCAACCGCGTGGAACAGTTGTCCATTGCCACCTGCCAGCGCGGGAGGGCCGGGCAGTGGCCTGGTCGATGATGGCCTCAATATCGCCGCTGCTGTGGGCATCCCCATCCCGGACGGAGATCCTGACAAGCTCATCGCGGCCGCTGACGCCTGGGAGAAACTTGCTAAGAGCGGTGGAGCAGGGGGATTGGCAGAGAAACTCGAAGGGGTAGCCAGGAGCTTCGATGCTGTAACCGCGCCCGAATCATCGTACATAGATGAAGATATTCGGGACCTGAAAGTGGCCGCCGAAGACATCGTCGCGATGTTTTATGACCTCGCTCAATCGTGCCGTGATCAAAAAGCTGCTATCGACGAACTGCGTACCCAGCTAAAGAGTTTGCTCGAAGACCTCGCGAAGGATATTGCAGTAGAGGTCGCGACGACGGTGGTTTTCTCCGTAGTTGCAGGTGCGCTTTCGGCCGGGTTCGGTGCTGCAGCAGTTGCCGCAGCGCGTAGCGGAAGAATTGCAGCCAAGATCGCAGGTTACGCTCGCAAGATCGCCGATATTGTCCGTGCCGCCAAACTTGCAACTGCGGTGAAGCTCAAGTCTTCGGCGAAGACCTTGCTGGACAAGCTTCAGCGTATTCTCGGGATGATAAAGACAAAATTTGACAATATTGCCGCAAAAGTCGTGACGCCGCGATTCAGGGCAACTCAGATGGATCCCCGATACGTTGGCGAGAATATTCCAGGGAACAGTATATGGCCGGGTAGTGCGGTCAAGTATCTGAGTGCTGAGGAACGGAAAGCATATGAACTGACCGTGCGTGACGGAAAGATCTATGATGCCAACGGCAACTTGTTCGATACAACAGCGGCTTCGACTGCGCATTCGGGAGACGGTAAGGCGATTTTTGTCATGGACGAGAACGGCAAGTTGTACGCCTCCACATACCATGCGCCGGGCCAGTTCCATCACTCGAGCTTTCTGGCCGGCCAACCGGTATCTGGTGCAGGCGCAGGTTGTGAATGGCGAACTGCGGGTTATCACTGATCAGAGTGGGCACTACAAGCCCGCACAGGACTTCACGCAGCAGGTGGTCGATAACCTGCGAGGCAAAGGGATTACGATCGACTCGTCGCAGGTTCAGATGACGGCTACGCGGTGAAAGGCGGAAATTGTATGGGCAACAATTGGCGACCGGTTCTCAACTCGGTGTTGTACATGTCACAGTTCGCATCCGAATTGGACAGGAGGGAAGCGGGCCGTGTTGCGGACAGTTTGGTTACGCGGCCGTTGGGTGATCTGAGCCGCGATGAGGAATACGAGGCGTTGGTTGCCGCGCTCGACTCGGGCGAAGAGCTAGATACCGTCGTGCGTGTCGCATTTTCCGAAGGTGATATTCGGAATTTTATCGGTTGGGTTATAGAGGAGATGGACGAATTGCGTCCTTGGCCGCCATTGCGGTTTCAGGAGATTCCCATCAGTAGATGGCCGGAGTTTGCCCGTCGACGGCCGATCGCAGTAATCTGGGAGCCTTGGCCTGCTATTCAGGCAAAGGTCGACAAGCTGTTCAAACATATCGACGGTGACCGTCAGGTGGTTCTGGTGCAGACGGTTTCAGGGTATGAGATCGCCTTGGTATGGCCAAGTCATGCAGGTCGGTCCGCTGTCGATGTGATTCCTCTCGACAGCCGGAACGACCCGGAGAAGATCATTCGGGAGATAGTCTACGGAACTGCCATCACTGCGGACGGCATCACGCAGATCTGATCTGAGATCGGCCTTATAGCCGCGGGCGCGGTCGTGGCCGATTGTCGTGTCAAGCCCGACCGGACGCGGGCAAAGCCCGAAGCGTCGTAGCCGGAAGCCGGGTGCGGGGATGAGGCGGTACGGCAGGGGACGGACGCTCTAGTTGTGACAGGTGTCGTTGTCGTTGTAGAGCAGCATCTGGGTGACCTTTGCGTCCGGCGCGCTCTGCTGGCGGATGCCGAGGAATCCGTAGTGGGCCGGTTGGCCCGGGACATCGGCCGAACTCCAGTTGTGGCCGAGTTTCAGCGTCGGGTAGGCGGCTCGCACCTGATCGGCGGTGGAGCCCGCGCCGATGCCCTCCGGTGTGCGGGCGGGCAGTTTGTTGTGCATGATCGCGACGATTTCGCCCTGTTTGTAGAACCCGCTCGCACCGGTCTTGGTGGTGTAGCGCCCGCATCCCGGCGGATCACCGCCCATGTCCTCGACCTGGGCGATCTCCCCGGTGGCCTGGGCGTCGAGCATGCTCATGCCGAGCCGTAACCTGCCGTAGCCGAGGGGGCCGAATTCCGGCGTCGGGTCCGCGACGGTGGTGGGAGCGACCGCCGACGCGACCGAACTCGGCGTCGCCGATCCCGCGACCGGATCGTCGGCGCATCCGGCGATGATGCCGACTCCGGTCACGAGAGCGACGATCGTGGCGGCACGTGCGATTCGCATGATCTTCCCCCGATTCGTCCCCGATGAACGCGTCCCGTCGAATCGACGGGACCCGAGCCAAGTCTGCTGCCCCACCCGTCCGCCGGTCAAGGCGGCGGGGCCGGTCTCGGCCGCCGATGCCGAGAACGATTGCGGGACAGAGACAATGCCGGTTCCGCGGCTGCCGGCTCACCTCGTCACCGAGACGCGACGGCCCCCGCGGCGGCCCATCATGCGACAATCACCCCCGTGAACGACGCCGAACCATCCACCGCGAGGCAGCACAGCGCATGGGCCCAATTCCTGCGCTGCCACCTGCCGATGGTTGTCGTGACACTGGTCATAGCGGCGGCGGTGGTCCTGGTGGCCTCCGACCGCTGGCGCCGCGGCGCACTCTTCTTCGGCGGCGCGACCCTGCTGGCGGCGGCGTTCCGGCTGTGCCTGCCCACGGCACGGGTGGGTCTGCTGGCCGTGCGCAGCAGGCCGTTCGACGTCGCGACGCTGACCCTGCTCGGCGCGGTCATCGTGACCTTGGCGGCCACCATCACCACGATCGGCGTCGGCTGAGCCTCAGCGGGATTCGCGGGCCAGTCGCATGGTCTCGAGCAGCAGCTTCGACACGGCCGCGGTTTCGGTGAGGAAGCCGTCGTGCCCGTCGCGCGAATGCACGACCTCGAGTCCGTCGCAGCCGGGCAGCGCCTCGGCCAGTTCGCGCTGGGTGTGGAGGGGGTAGAGGCGATCGGAGTCGACGCCGCCGACCACGCACGGCACGGGGGTGGACGCCAGCGCCGCCGCGATGCCACCGCGGACGCGGCCGACGTCGTGGCGGTTCATGGCCTCGGTGAGCAGGACATAGGTAGCGGGATCGAAACGGCTACAGAGCTTTTCGGCCTGATGGTCGAGGTAGCTCTGCACCGCGTATCGTCCCCCGCGCCACGGGTCCTCGCCGTCTTGCGCGTGGTTCTCGAAGCGGTGGTCGAGTTCGCCTTCGGTGCGGTAGGTGAGGTGGGCGATGCGCCGCGCGATACCCATACCGGCCATCGGGGCGCGGCCGGTGCCGTGGTAGTTGCCGCCCTGCCAATCGGGATCGGCCTTGATGGCGGCGATCTGGGTGGTCTGGGTGCCGATCTGGTCGGCGCTGGCGCGCGCGCCGACCGCGAGAACCAGTGCGGCGGCGACGCGTTCGGGTGCGCCGATCATCCATTCGAGCACCCGCATGCCGCCCATCGATCCGCCTACCACCGCGGCGAGGCGTTCGATGCCGAGCAGCCGGGTCAGCGTCATCTCCGCGGTGACCTGGTCGCGAATGGAGATCTCGGGAAACCGCGCACCCCAGGGCTTTCCGTCGGGGGCGGGGGAGGAGGGCCCGGTGCTGCCCATGCAGCCGCCGAGCACGTTGGTCGCGATCACGCACCATTCGTCGGTGTCGACCGCGGCGCCCGGACCGACCAGGCCGTCCCACCAGCCGGGCTGGGTGTGCCGGCCGCGGGCCGGGCCGACCACATGCGAATCCCCGGTCAGCGCGTGCTCGACGAGTACCACATTGTCCAGGGCGGGAGACAGTTCGCCCCAGCGCTGGACGGCGAGCCGCACGTCGGGGACGACGGCGCCGCTCTCCAGCGCGACGTCCCCGATGGCGATCACGCCGAACTGCCCGTCCGGCGGCGGCAGCAAGGCCGCACCTCTCGCCGGACGGTCGGTACTCGGCTCGGTGCTCACGCTCACGTCGTCGCCGCCGCGAACCCGGCTCGTAGATCGGCCAGGATGTCATCGATGCCCTCGATGCCGACGGCCAGGCGAACCAGTCCGGGCGTGACGCCCGCCGCCCGCTGTTCCTCCGGGGTCAGCTGGGAATGCGTGGTCGAGGCGGGATGGATCACCAGCGACCGCACGTCACCGATATTGGCGACATGGCTGTGCAGGGTGAGCGCGTCCACGAACTTCTTGCCCGCGTCGACGCCGCCGCGCAGTTCGAAGGCGACGATCGCGCCCGCGCCCTTCGGTGCGAGCTCCCGGGCGCGCGCATGCCACGGCGAGGTCGGCAGACCGGCGTAGTACACGGTGACCACCTCCTCGTGACCGGCGAGGAATTCGGCCACCGCCCGCGCGTTGGCAACGTGCCGCTCGACCCGCAGGCTCAAGGTTTCCAGACCCTGCGCGATGAGGAAGGCGTTGAACGGTGAGACCGCCGAACCGAGGTCGCGCAGCAACTGCACGCGCGCCTTGAGCGCGTACGCGGGTGCGCCGAGGTCGGCGAAGACCGCGCCGTGATAGCTCGGGTCGGGGATGGTGAAACCGGGGAACCTGGAATCGCCGTTGGCGTCGCGCACCGTCCAGTCGAAGGTGCCGCCGTCGACGATGACACCGGCGATGGCCGCGCCGTGTCCGCCGAGGTACTTGGTGGCCGAGTGCACGACGATGTCGGCGCCGTGCGCGAGTGGCTGGATGAGGTAGGGGGTGGCGACGGTGTTGTCCACGATCAGCGGAACCCCCGCCGCGTGCGCCACGTCCGCGATGCCGCGGATGTCGAAGATGGCGCTGCTCGGGTTGGCGATGGTCTCGCCGTAGAGGGCCTTGGTGTTGGGCCGGACGGCGGCGCGCCACTGATCGAGGTCGTCCGGGTCCTCGACGAAGGAGACCTCGATGCCGAGCTTGGGCAGCGTGTAGTGGAAGAGGTTGTAGGTGCCGCCGTAGAGGTGCGGGCTGGAGACGATGTGGTCACCGGCCGAGGCCAGGTTGAGGATCGCGAAGGTCTCCGCGGCCTGACCCGAGGAAAGCAGCAGCGCGGCCACCCCGCCCTCGAGCGCGGCGATGCGCTGCTCGACAACGTCCTGGGTGGGGTTCATGATCCGGGTGTAGATATTGCCCGGTTCGGCCAGGCCGAACAGCGCCGCCGCGTGGTCGGTGTCGCGGAAGGCGTAGGAGGTCGTCTGGTAGATCGGCAGCGCTCGCGCGCCGGTCGCCTCGTCGGGCGCCTGCCCCGCGTGCACCTGTTTGGTCTCGAAGGACCATTCGGTGGGATCGATAGGGGATGCGGTGGGGTCGCTCATATGTGCTCCAGATGGGTTGTTCGCCGGACTTGAGGGTTATCGCGAGACGGGCGACGGACAACAACACATTGCGGAATCCTCCTGAAACAGCGCGCTTGCTCCCGGCCTTCGGGAACCCGGTCATCACCCGGAGCACCCCACCGCAGCTGGAGGGTTGCCGTCCAGCGAGCCGGGGCTTGGCGCTGGCACTCATGACCTGAGGGACATGGTAGCTGGCGCCCGGTCAACGCCCGAATTCCGTACCGGAAATCACACCGTCGCGGCCGGGAGTTCGGGCGCGCAGCTGCGCCGGAACTCGGTGTAGGCGGTGATCACGGCGGTGCGGGCGGCCCGCGCCGCGGTCTCGGGGGTCGCCGTCGGCCATCACGCTCCGGGCGATCCGCTTTCCATGTCGTCGCCGGATCCTTCCTCGCCGTGACACCGATCATCGCTCGTGATCCGCGACCGGCCTGCGGCGCTGATCGAGGGGGCCGAGGCGGGGCGCCGTCACCGCTGTCCGGCGAACCGGGTCCGTGGGCCGGATGCCGGTGCGCGGACCTGTCGGCGTGCCGATCGTCACCTCTAATCTACTTATGGGTAACAAATCTCGGCCGATACTCGGTACGCTGCGAGGTTACGCACAGTGGCACCTCCCCGCGCGGAGCGGACGGGACCAGCAGTACGCTTGTCTTGTTTGCACCACACGTCCCGCCGACAACGCGGGACATATACGTTGTCTGTTGGAACAGCTGGGGTCCGCTCACAAGCGTGTTCGCCTGGCCGTGCAATGAGGGCACCATCCTAGGAGGACACGAAGATCCATGTCCAAGATCAAGGTTGAAGGCACCGTCGTAGAACTCGACGGCGACGAGATGACCAGGATCATCTGGCAGTTCATCAAGGACAAGCTGATCCACCCGTATCTCGACGTGAACCTCGAGTACTACGACCTCGGCATCGAATACCGCGACAAGACGGATGACCAGGTCACGATCGACGCCGCCAACGCGATCAAAGAGCACGGCGTCGGCGTCAAGTGCGCGACGATCACCCCGGATGAGGCCCGAGTCGAGGAATTCGGCCTGAAGAAGATGTGGCGCTCTCCCAACGGCACCATCCGCAACATCCTCGGCGGCACGATCTTCCGCGCGCCGATCATCATCTCCAACGTTCCGCGTCTGGTCCCCGGCTGGACCAAGCCGATCATCATCGGCCGTCACGCCTTCGGCGACCAGTACCGCGCCACCGACTTCAAGGTGTTCCAGGGCGGCACCGTCACCCTCACCTTCACCCCCGACGACGGCAGCGAGCCGATCGTGCACGAGGTGGTGAAGATGCCCGAGGACGGCGGCGTCGTGCTCGGCATGTACAACTTCCGCAAGTCCATCGAGGACTTCGCTCGCGCGTCGTTCAATTACGGTCTCGCGCAGAACTACCCGGTCTACATGTCGACCAAGAACACCATCCTGAAGGCCTACGACGGCATGTTCAAGGACACCTTCCAGGAGATCTTCGACGCCGAGTTCAAGACCCAGTTCGACGCGGCCGGGCTCACCTACGAGCACCGCCTCATCGACGACATGGTCGCCTCCTCCATGAAGTGGGAGGGCGGCTACGTCTGGGCCTGCAAGAACTACGACGGCGACGTCCAGTCCGACACCGTGGCTCAGGGCTTCGGTTCGCTCGGCCTGATGACCTCGGTGCTGCTCACCCCGGACGGCAGGACCTGTGAGGCCGAGGCCGCGCACGGCACCGTCACCCGGCACTACCGCCAGCACCAGCAGGGCAAGCCGACCTCGACCAACCCGATCGCGTCGATCTTCGCCTGGACCCGCGGCCTCGAGCACCGCGGCAAGCTGGACAACACCCCCGAGGTCATCGGCTTCGCGCAGACCCTCGAGGATGTCGTCATCAAGACCGTCGAGGGCGGTCAGATGACCAAGGACCTCGCGCTGCTCGTCGGCGGCGACCAGGGCTATCTCACCACCGAGGAATTCCTCGGCGCGCTCGACGAGAATCTGGCCCGCGCGCTGCGCTGAGCCGCCGGGGGTTGGCCGCGCGGCCCATCCCCGCCTCCGGCGCTGGGCCATCCCAGCGCCGGACTGATTCGGGCGCGTCCGCTCGCCGAGCCGCTATGGACTCGGTCACGGGACCGGCCCGATTCGTCTCAGGCCGCCGCCGCCCCGTCCGCGGCGACCTCGGCCACGCGGGACGCCGCGCCGAGGCTGTTGCCGCGGTTATGCTGGGGTCGAGCGCCGCCAACGTCGTCGGCGTTCCCGTAGCGACCTGGCTCGGACGGCACGACGCCCACGCGGTAGTCGCCTTGATCGCCGGCCCCCGGCTCGCGTTTCGTTCCCGAACTCACCGAATCACCCCCCGCGCCGAACTCGGCGCGCTGCGCCGCCCGCAGGGGCTGCCCACTCGCGGTCGAAACCGTCGACTTCGACGGCATGTCGACCGGCCACTCGCCGCGACGCTCGATGATGCCGCCTGAACATGGCGCGTGGGTGGTCTCGTCATCGCGGCGGGCTCGGGCACGCCGCGTCCGCGCCATCGGCGCGCGGTGCTCGGTCTGAGACTGTTCGCGATCACGGTGTCGAGCAGCGCCGGTCGGGCCGTTCGTGCACGGGACTCGTCACCATCCGGTCATGAACATGCACATCTGTATGTAAGTGTAGAATCCTGCGGATGACCGGGACCGAGTCCGTCAGGCCGCGTCGGCGCACCCAGGAGCAGCGCAGCAGTGAGATGCGAACGCGACTGCTCGACGCCACGATCGACTGTCTGGTGGAGTACGGCTACGCCGGGACCACCACGCCGCGAGTCGCCGAGCGCGCGGGCGTGACCCGCGGCGCCCAGGTCCATCATTTCGGATCCAAGGCCGATCTCGTGGTGGCCGCGGTCAGTCATCTGGCCCAGCGCCGGGCCGAGACCGCCATGCGCGAGATGGATCGGGTGGTCGTCGGGGTCGATCCGGTCGACGCGGCGCTCGACTTCCTGTGGGAACTGCATCAGGGCCCGATGTTCGTCGCGACGGTCGAGCTGTGGGTGGCCGGGCGCACCGATCCGGTGCTGGCCTCGGCGATGGAGAAGGTCGAACCGTTCGTGAACAACGCGGTGCTGATGGCGGTGGCCCGGTTCGTTCCCGACGAGATGCGCCGCAAGGAGGCGCGCGATTTCATCTACACCGCGATGGACGCGCTGCGCGGCATCCTCGTCTCGAATTTCATCGAGGCCGACGCCGAGCGCGCCCATCGTCGCTGGCGGCGCGCCTGCGCGCATCTGCGCGCCATCGTGCACGACGCCAGGGCGCGCCGGGCCGACTGATCCTGTTCGTCGAACCGCGTTCGAGCTCATTCCGTTGCGGACCATCGCCCCGGGTGCGTGCGCCACCTATTGCGTAGTTACATACAGATTTGTATGTTTGTGTTCGGTCCGGTGAGGATCGCCCCAGCGTTCGCACGGGGCGCGCGGACGGTCAATCCGAGGGAGTTCGATGACGAACAAGGTCTACGTAATCGGCGTCGGCATGACGAAGTTCGAGAAGCCCGGACGGCGCAAGAACGAGGACGGCAGTGCCTGGGACTATCCCGACATGGCACGCGAATCGGGTACCAAGGCGCTCGCGGACGCGGGCATCGAGTACCACGAGATCGAACAGGCATACGTCGGCTACGTCTACGGCGAGTCCACCTCGGGTCAGCGCGCGGTCTACGAACTCGGCATGACCGGCATTCCCGTCGTCAACGTGAACAACAACTGCTCCACCGGCTCCACGGCGCTCTATCTCGCGGCTCAGGCCATCCGCGGCGGTCTGGCCGACTGCACCCTGGCGCTCGGTTTCGAGAAGATGCAGCCCGGCTCGCTCGGGTCCACCTGGGACGATCGCGAACAGCCCATGGCCAAGCACATCATGGCGCTGGCCGAGATCTCCGAGGCGGCCTTCCCGCCCGCGCCGTGGATGTTCGGGGCCGCGGGCCGCGAGCACATGAAGCAGTACGGAACCACCGCCGAACACTTCGCCAAGATCGGCCACAAGAACCACAAACATTCGGTCGACAATCCGTATTCGCAGTTCCAGGACGAATACAGTCTCGACGACATCCTCGCCGCGCGGATGATCTACGACCCGCTCACCAAATTGCAGTGCTCACCGACCTCCGACGGCTCCGGCGCGGTGGTATTGGCGAGCGCGGACTTCGTGGACCGGCACGATCTGTCCTCGCGGGCGGTGGAGATCGTCGGCCAGGCCATGACCACCGACTTCCGGTCTTCCTTCGACGGCACCGCCAAGAATCTCATCGGCTACGACATGAACGTCCAGGCCGCCCGGCGGGTCTACGATCAATCGGGACTCGGGCCGGACGACTTCCAGGTCATCGAGCTGCACGACTGCTTCTCCGCCAACGAACTGCTGCTCTACGAAGCCCTTGGATTGTGCGGTCCGGGCGAGGCGGGCAGCCTGATCGACGCGGGGGCCACCACCTACGGCGGCGCGTGGGTCGTCAACCCCTCCGGCGGACTCATCTCCAAGGGTCATCCGCTCGGCGCCACCGGACTCGCGCAATGCGCCGAACTCACCTGGCAGCTGCGCGGCGCGGCCGACAAACGCCAGGTCGAGGGGGTGACCGCGGGCCTACAGCACAATATCGGGCTCGGCGGAGCGGCCGTTGTCACCGCCTACCAGCGCGCCGAGCGCTGACCGGCGGCAGGAATCACCGTGGGACATGTCGAAGCCGAGGGGCCGTGGCTCATCGATGACATCGCCGCGCGGCTGCCGTGAGCTCACCCATCCCAAGACACGGCCGGCGGCCGATACCGCCGAGGTAGGAGAACACCGATGTTCGAATGGTCCGAAACCGACCTGATGGTCCGCGACGCCGTGCGCGCCTTCATCGACAAGGAGGTCCGGCCGAACCTCGACGACCTCGACAGCGGTGCGATCCCGCCGTATCCGATCATACGGAAACTGTTCGCGCAGTTCGGTATCGACGCGATGTCCGAGGCGGCGGTGCAGAAGGCGCTTGCGCGCGAGGAAGCCGCGGCCGCCGGTGACACCCCCGCGGAATCGGAGAAGTCCGACGACGGTGGCGGATTCGGCGCGCAGGACTCCATGATGGCCGTGGTCATCGGCGAATTGTCCGGCGTCTGCATGGGTTTGGTCAGCGCGATGGGCGTGTCCATCGGACTCGGCGCGTCCACCATCCGCTCGCGCGGCACCCTCGCCCAGAAACAGCGCTGGCTCGCCGACATCGCGACCATGCGCAAGGTCGCCTCCTGGGCCATCACCGAACCCGACTCCGGTTCCGACGCCTTCGGCGGCATGAAGACCTACGTCAGACGCGACGGTGAGGACTACATCCTCAACGGCCGGAAGACCTTCATCACCAACGGCCCGTACGCCGACGTGGTGATCGTCTACGCCAAGCTCGATGAGGGCGACGGCGTCGACAAGCGCGAACGCAAGGTGCTCACCTTCGTCCTCGACAAGGGGATGGAGGGCTTCACCCAGGGCAAGCCGTTCAAGAAGATGGGCCTGCACTCCTCGCCCACCGGTGAACTGTTCTTCGACAATGTCCGCCTCGGTCGGGACCGACTGCTCGGCGAGACCGAGGAACACCGAGGCGGCGACGGACGCGACAGCGCCCGCACCAGTTTCACCGCCGAGCGGATCGGCGTCGGCTTCATGGCGCTCGGCATCATCGAGGAATGCCGCAGGCTCTGCGTGGACTACGCGCGCAGCCGCACGCTGTGGGGTCAGGAGATCGGTCGCTTCCAGCTGATCCAGTTGAAGCTGGCACGGATGGAGATCGCCCGGATCAATGTGCGCAACATGGTCTTCAGCGTGCTCGAGCGCGGGCGCGCGGGAAAGCCGCCGACTCTGGCGGAGGCGTCGGCGATCAAGCTGTACGCCTCCGAGGCCGCCACCGAGGTCGCCATGGAAGCGGTGCAGTTGTTCGGCGGCAACGGCTATATGACCGAATACCGCGTGGAGCAACTGGCCCGCGACGCCAAGTCGCTCATGATCTACGCGGGCAGCAACGAGATCCAGGTGACCCACATCGCCAAGGGGCTGCTGGCTCGGTGAGCCATGCGATCCGGGCGCCGTGCGGCGCCCGGATCCGGGTTCAGACCGCGCGCAGCCGCGTGCGGCTGGCGTACATGTGTTCGGCGATGAGGGTCGCTATGCGGTCCGGCGCCTCGAGCATGGGCACGTGACCCACCCCGTTCATGAGGATGCGATCCGCCGATTCGGGCAGTTCCCGCAGGAAGCGGCGGGCATAGGTGCGATTGGGGATGACCCGGTCGTATTCGGCCAGCAGCAGCCGCACCGGCGTGGTGAGGGTGGACATGTCCGCCATCGCGGGTCCGCGCAACCCGCCGAGCACGATGGGAAGCAACACCTCGCAGCGCAGTGCCGATGCGATGGCGGCCGCGAGATCACGCCGCGGTGCGGTGGCCGCGTTCTTGCTAAGCCACAGTGCGGCGAAGCGCTGGGTCATCATATTGCCGATCGCGAAATCACCCATGCGCCTGCCGATTTCGAGTAGCGGCAAAAGCGAGAGGAATTTCAGGCCGACCCGTGCCTGCGCGATCGACGGGGTGCTCCAGCCGCCCGCGGGCGCGATGAGGGTAAGGGTGCGCGCCCGGCCGCGGCGAGCCAGTTCGATACCGAGCCAGCCGCCGAGCGAATTGCCCGCGATATGGCAGGTGTGCCAGCCGAGCGCGTCGAGTTGGGCCTCGACACGGTCGGCCAGCGTCCCGATGTCGGTCGACCAGCCGTCGGACACGCGGCTGCCCCAGTGACCCGCCAGCGCGGGCGCGAAGACCTCGCACTGGGTGGCCAGGCGATTGGCGGTCTGCTCCCAGCTGTGCGGCGAGAGCAGGAATCCGTGCAGCAGCAGCAGCGGATCACCCGACCCGATATGCAGCGCCTCGACGGGTTTCGGGCGGATATCGGGTGCGGGCGCCCGACGCCGTGCGGGTGCCTGTTTCGCCCGTGTCCGAGCGGCGGAACCGCCCTCGGCGGTGGATTTCTTCTTGACCGGAGACTTCGAAGCGGCCGCGCGCGCGGCGGGGACCCTGGGCTTGGAGGTGTCGGACGTCATCGTCTTCACCCCTTCCTGGACGTGGTGTCCGGGGTCGGGTAGGTCTGACCAGCATTGTACGGTCCATAGGTGGCCAATATCATCTCTACGGTGAACGTGAACGGCGTTCGAGCCGCTACGGGCAAGGTCGGTAAGGGGATGCTCGAGTGGCTGGCCGTCACGGAGGCCGACATCATCTGCATCCAGGAGACCAGGGCGACCGAGGCGCAGACCCGCGCCGCACTCGCCCCCGCGCTCGACGCAGGCTGGTATCTGTCGCATGCCGAACCCGCGCTCAAGGGGCGGGCGGGCGTCGGCATCCTCTCCCGGCGTGAGCCGACCGCCGTACGGGTCGGATTCGGCAGTGCGGAATTCGATGGCGTCGGCCGTTTCATCGAGGCCGATTTCGACGAGGTGACCGTCGCCAGTGTGTATGTGCACACCGGTGAGGCCGGCACTCCTATCCAGGACGAGAAGTACCGCTTTCTCGGCGAATTGGGCGATCACCTGAAGTCGCGGGCACGGGATTTCGTGATCTGTGGCGACTGGAATGTCGCGCACACCGAACTCGACATCAAGAACTGGAAAGGCAACGTGAAGAACGCGGGATTCCTGCCGGGCGAACGCGCTTGGGTGGACGACATCCTGGCCGCGGGATACGTGGATACAGTGCGTGCGCTGCATCCCGGTGTGCCCGGTCCCTACAGTTGGTGGTCCTATCGCGGACGCGCCTACGACAACGATGCCGGGTGGCGCATCGATTACCAGTTGGCGCGTGGCGATATCGCCGGACGGGCCAAGCAGGCTGTTGTCGAGCGTGCCGCGACCTACGCCCTGCGCTGGTCGGATCACGCACCGGTGACGGTGCAGTACCGATGAGCCGCGAGATGAGGCCGATGCGCCTGTCCGCCCTACTCGCGGCGATCGTCGTCATTTTGTCGGCGGTGCTCGCCGGGTGCGGCGGCGATATGGGATCGGGAGGGGGTGCCGCGAGTGCCACCGCCGCCGTCCAGGCGAGTGCGTCCGCGCGCTCGGCCGCCGTTGCGGTCGATGCGCCGATCCACGCGCCGGGCGTGCCCGATCGGGCCTACGCCACTTTGGTCGAGATCGACGCGGGCCGCTGGCCGGATTCCGCCAATGCCCCTGGCACCAAGGGCGGGGAGCAATGGCACAACCGCGGCGGCGATCTGCCCCGCACCGATACCGGCGGCCGGGCGATCAGCTATCGGGAATGGGATGTCAATCCCAAGCAGCCCAACCGGTCCCGCGACGCCGAACGCATTGTCACCGGTAGTGACGGCTCGGCCTGGTACACCGGTGACCACTACACGACCTTCACGAGGATGCGCTGATGTCGAAGTCGGTTCCGCTGTCGCAGTTCCTGGCCCGACCGACCGCCCTCGGCGCGGCCCCGATGGTCGCGGCGGTGTCGCGATCGGCCGGACCCTCGCTCGGCGCGCTGGCGGTGGACGCGGCGGAGCTGAGCAGTGTGCGCCATCGCGTGCCCGCCGGCTATCGGGTACGCGAGCTGCGGGCCGAGAAAATGCGCGGCGTCGGTGGTGTTTTCGACGAGTTCGCCGCGGCGTTCCAATTCCCGTACTACTTCGGGGAGAACAAGGACGCCTTCGACGAATGCCTGCGCGATCTGGACGATTTCCTCGGCGCGGCACCCGGATACGTTGCCGTGGTGCGCAATTCCTCGGCGTTGCTGGCCGATGAACCGCGCGAACGTGACTGGTTCGCCGGCGCCATGCGCGACTGCGCCGACTACTGGGCCAAGCGGCAGGTCGCCTTCCGCGTGGTCTTCCAGGGCGAGCCGCCCTCGGCGCGCGTCGCCACGCTCGCGCTGGACTGACGCGCGGCGGTCAGCGCCTGCCGCGGGCCAGATCCTCGCCGAGCAGCACGAACACGTCGGTGGTTTGGTCGATCAGTTCCTCGCGGGTCATGGTCAGGTCGCCCTGGATCCAGCCGGTGAGGGTGTGGATCAGGCCGCCGACGAGGTAGGTGGCCCGGAAATCGATGATCGGGTCGTCGGCCTCGATACCGTAGAAGCCGATGCCCTCGTGGGCGACCAGTCGGGCGAATACGCGCACGGTTTGGATGGTGCGCGCGCGCAATTCGGGGGTGGCGAGTCCGTCGATGAACGATGCCTTGGCCTTACGCGGGTCGTCGGTGAGCAGAAGCACGCCCGCGGCGATGGCGGCGTGCGCCTTGGCGCGCGAGTCGGCGGGCGCGGTGCGTAGGGCGTCGGCGATGGCCGCCGCCATCTCCGCGGCGATCCGGTCGATCACCCCTCTCAGCACGGCTTCGCGGCTGTCGAAACTCTCGTAGTAGTAGCGCTCGTTCAGCCCGGCCTGAGCGCACAGCCCGGAGACGGTGAGTTTGGCGAATCCCTGGGTGCCGATGATCTCCAGTGCGGCGTCGAGCAGGGCCGTGCGGCGCTGTGCGCGACGCTCGTCCGCGGAGACCCCGCCGTATGTCCGCTGCGCTGTCACCCGTCGATTCTGACACGCCGCAGAATTCGGCAGCGGGTATTGCCAGAATCGAGAATCTGGAGGATTCTATTGCCAGATGCGCTCGACGAGGAGGATCCATGTCCGATCACGGTTATTTCGCCGACAACTCGATGGTGCGGCGGGTGATGAGCAAACGAGCGGTCGGCCTCACCTATGGTCAGCGCGCATTGGTGATCGGCGCGGTGAACCCGCTGCTGTATGTGGGCACGGCCGAGAACACCGAACACAGGGCCACCCCCTACACCCGGCTCGCCATCACCGGCAAACTGTTCGAGGCGGTCTTTCTCGGCACCAAGGCCGAAGCCGATCGCGCGCTGGCCTTCACCGGCAAGAAGCACGCCCGGGTCTCGGGCGCTCTGCCCGAGGACGCCGGATCGTGCCATCCCGCGGGCACCGGCTACTCCGCCCTCGACCCGCACCTGATGTTCATGACGATGGCCTTCACCTTCGATTCGGCCGAGGTGATGCACGACCTGCTCGTGCGAACCCTGACCGACGGCGAACGCGAAGGGCTCTACCAGGACTACGTGCGCTGGGGCGAACTGTTCGGCATGCCCGCCGACGCCGCGCCCGCGAACTACCCGGCATTCCGTCGCTACTTCGACGACTACCTCGCCTCCGAGGACCTGTTCCTCACCGACGAGGCTCGTCTGGTCGGGTCCTATCTCGCCGGCCTGCGCGTGCCCTACCGGCAGCGGATGCCCTTGCGGCAGGTGGGCTCCGCCTACTATCTGCTGGTGCAGGGTTCGCTGCCACCGCGCATCAAGCAGATGTACGGCATGCGCTGGAACGCCGCCGACCAGGTCGCCTTCCGCGCGCTGGCCCAGGCCGTGCGCGGCGCGCACATCACCCCGCCGCTGGTGCGCCCGCCGCTGCGCGACACCCTGGTCGGGCCGAGCGCACCGCTCTACACCCTCATCTCCCGACGCGAACAGGAGCTCGCGCGCACCGGGCGGCCGAGTATGCCCGGCGTCGGAACGGCCACCCGGGCGGCCCGGAATTCGGCTTGAGCGGCATGGAAAGATCGGGGGTATGTCCAGTCCCGCGCAAGCCCCGGTAGCGGAACGCAAGCAGCGTGTGCTGTCCGGGATCCAGCCAACCAGCGAATCGTTCCATCTCGGCAACTATCTCGGCGCGCTGCAGTACTGGGTGACGATGCAGGACGATTACGACGCGCTGTACTTCATCCCCGATATGCACGCGATCACCGTGCCGCAGGACCCGAAGCAGTTGCGCGCGCGCACCAAGGCGGCGGCCGCGCAACTGCTCGCGCTCGGTATCGACCCGAAGCGCTCGACGCTGTTCGTGCAGAGTCAGGTACCCGAACACGCCGAACTCGCGTGGGTGCTCAGCTGTATCACCGGATTCGGCGAGGCGAGCCGGATGACGCAGTTCAAGGACAAGTCGGTCAAGCAGGGCGCCGACAACGCGACCGTCGGCCTGTTCACCTATCCGGTGCTCATGGCCGCCGACATCCTGCTCTACCGTCCGCATCAGGTGCCGGTGGGCGAGGATCAGCGCCAGCACCTCGAGTTGACCCGAAATCTGGCCCAGCGCTTCAACACCCGCTTCAAGAAGACCTTCGTGGTGCCGGAGGCCCATATCGTCAAGGGCACCGCCAAGATCTACGATCTGCAAGATCCGACGGCGAAGATGTCCAAGTCGGCCTCCACCGACGCGGGCCTGATCAACCTGCTCGACGATCCGAAGGTGACGGCCAAGAAGATTCGCTCCGCGGTCACCGACACCGAACGTGAGATTCGTTACGACCCGGAGGCGAAACCCGGCGTCAGCAACCTGTTGGTGATTCTCGGTTCGATCACGGGCACCCCGATCGTCGCATTGGAACGCGATTATGCGGGTAAGGGCTATGGTGACCTGAAATCCGACGTGGCCGACGCTCTGGTGGAGTTCGTCACGCCGCTGCGGACGAAGGTGCAAGAGTATCTGGCGGATCAGGGCGAACTCGATCGTGTCCTCTCGAGCGGAGCGGAGCGGGCGCGCGAGATCGCGGGCAACACCCTCGCGCAGGTCTACGACCGAGTGGGCTTCTTGACTCGGTGACGCGGCGCCTGCGGGGTCTCGGTCGAAGGGGCTGGACAGGTGCAGGTGATCGACGACATCAAGGCCGGGGTCGAGCGGCGGGTGCGGGCGCGACCGTGGCTCGACCATCTGATCCGGGCGGGCGGACGTTATCAGCGCCGGCGCGGTGACCATTACGCGGCGGGTATCACCTATTTCACGGTGCTGTCGCTGTTTCCGCTGCTGATGGTGGGTTTCGCGGTGGCCGGGTTCGTTCTGAACAGCCATGCGGATCTACTCGTGGAGATGCAGCAGAAGATCGTCGAGAACATCCCGGGATCGCTGGGCGACCAGATCAACGATCTGATCGACCAGGCCATCGCGTCGCGCGGCACGGTCGGGGTGCTGGGTCTGCTCGGTGCGGCATACGCCGGACTCGGGTGGATGGCGAATCTGCGCGCCGCGCTGACCGAACAGTGGGATCAGCAGACCCAGGAACCGAATTGGCTGCTCGGCAAGCTTTCCGATCTCGGCGCGCTGGTCGGCCTCGGACTCGCCTTCGTGGTGTCGTTCGGCCTGTCGGCCCTCGGGTCGAGCACCCTGGGCTCCCGGGTGCTGCGCGCGCTCGGCATGGGCGAACTCCCGGTCGCGCGCGTGCTGCTCGCGATCGTCTCCATCGTGCTCGCGGTGCTGGCGAGCTGGGCCGTATTCGCCTGGATCATCGCGCGATTGCCGCGCGAACCCGTCACCTTGAAGAGTGCCGCCAAGGCGGCGCTGCTCGCCGCGGTGGCCTTTGAACTGTTCAAGATCGTGGCGACGATCTACCTGCGGATCGTCCTGCGCAGCCCCGCGGGTGCGACGTTCGGATCGATCATCGGCCTGATGGTCTTCAGCTACATCACCTATCGCATTCTGCTGTTCGCGACCGCTTGGGCCGCCACCGCCTCGGACAACCAGCGCGAGGAACAGATCCCGGCGCCGCCCCCCGCCCTCATCCGCCCCCGCGTGGTCTCGCGTGCCGTTCCCGCCATCGCACCTCTCTACTTCGGCGCCGGCGCACTCGCCGCCCTCGTCCTCACCCGATTCCGCCGCGGCCCACGGGTCGCCGGGGCGTCCAGGAAAGCCGCGGCCGCAACCGAATTCGGCGGGCCGTGACGGTGGCGCGGGCGCGAGTGCCGAATCAGGCGTGCCGACAGACGTGCAGGCCTGCGGTCAGCGTCTGCGGGGGCGGTTGGCTGCTCGGGCGCCGAGGAGCAGGGCAAGGACCAGGATCACGCCGCCTGCCGCCAAGGCGGTTCTGAGGGCCGGGCGGTGTTCTTCGGTGGGAGGTTCGGCCTGCTGGACGGTGTCGTCCACGCGGACGACGCCGGTGGGCGGGGCGGCGAGGGTGGCGGAGTTCTTGTCCGAGCGCTGGACGGCCGAGGGAAGGAACCCGACCTGTGCGCCGCTGGGCAGGGCGAAGCCGTAGTCGAGCAGGCGGGCGGCCTGCTCCCACGGGCGAATGGGTCGCACGTCCGCCTTGAGCAGGGCGACGACGAGACGGCGGCCGTTGCGCTGGGCCGCGGCGACGAAGGTCTGGCGGGCGTCGTCGGTGAATCCGGTCTTGCCGCCGAGCGCGCCCTCGTAGTTGTAGAGCAGTTGGTTGTCGTTGGCGATGGGGAAGCCGGGGTGGTCGACGTCGTCCGGGACGTTCGGGTCCTTCGGGAAGCCCGGGAAATCGACTTGTTCGGTGCGGATGAGTTCGGCGAACAGCGGGATGGTCATGGCCTCGCGGAACAGCACCGACAGGTCGTAGGCCGAGGTACTCATGCCCGGACCGTCGAGGCCGGAGGGGCTGGCGGCGCGAGTGTCCAAGGCGCGCAACGATTTCGCGGTCTCGTTCATCTTCGCCACGGTCGCCTCGTCGCCGCCGAGCTGCGCCGCGATGGCGTGGGCGGCGTCATTGCCCGAGGCCATGATGAGTGCCTGCATGAGCTGGCGATTGGTGTAGCGGCCGCCGGGGCCGATCCCGACCCTTGTGCCGTCCGCATCGGCGTCGGCCTGGGTGCCGGTCACCGTCTTGTTCAGGTCGAGGCTGCGCAGCGCGACGGTGGCGAGCAGCACCTTGATCGTGCTCGCGGGGCGGTAGCGGCCGTGCGGGTCCTTGGCGGCCAGCACCTCGCCGGTGTCGAGGTCGGAGACCATCCAGGCCGTTGCCGAGATCTCCTCGGGGGCGGGCGGTGCGTCGGTGGGTAGCACCACGCCGCATTCGGCCATGCGTGTCCCGCCGACCACGGGTGACGGCACGGCCAGCGGTGTCGGTGTCACCGCGCCGGGCGCGGGCACCTCGGACAGATCGATCGGCGCGGGCGGCTGATTCTTCTGCGGACAGCCGTCGGTGTTCGGCGTGGTGAACGGTGTGGTCGTGGTGCTGCTCGGCGGTGCCGCCACGGACGGCGCGGCGGACAAACCGCCGGTCACTGCCGCGGTGACCAGCGTGGCCGTCAGAATGCGCACGGCGGTGCGGCGAAGGTCCCGGATTGTCATCGGCGTCGAGCCTATCGGGCAGGTCGGCGAGTGCGGCCACGGCGAGGCGAGGTCGGGGCGATCGCACATATTGACATCTACGACTAAATGACAGTTAATATCAAAATCTAGTAACTGCCATTTATGGGAGCCGATATGAAGACGGAAGTCACCCGTCGCTGGCTGGCGCTTGGCGCCCTCGCGCTGGCCATGCTCACCATCGGGTTGGACATCACGGTCCTGACCGTCGCGTTGCCGACGCTGGCCGTCGACCTGAACGCGGACACCGGCGCACTCCAGTGGTTCAGCAGCGCCTATACGCTCGCGCTGGCCGCGTTGATGCTGCCCGCGGGCGCCGCCGGAGATCGCTTCGGGCGCAAGAAGATCCTGCTCGCCGCGCTGATCCTGTTCGGTGCGGCCTCATTGGCCTGCGCCTTCGCCGCCACCGCGGGCCAACTCATCGCCGCGCGTGTCGTACTCGGCGTCGCGGCGGCGGCCATGATGCCGCTGTCGATGGCGGTGCTGCCGGTCCTGTTCACCGATCCCGCCGAACGCGCGCGGGCCATGTCGATCTGGGTGACCTCGACCGCGCTCGGTCTGCCGCTGGGGCCGATTCTCGGCGGCTGGCTGATCGATCACTTCTGGTGGGGGTCGGTCTTCTTGATCAATGTGCCGATGGTCGTGATCGGCGGGCTCGCGGTCGCCCTGCTGGTACCGGAATCGAGGAACGCGGAACGGCGTCCGTCCGATCCGCTCGGCACCGTGCTGTCGATCCTCGGAATGCTCGGTCTCACCTACGGATTCATCCGTCTGGGGGCCGAGGGCTGGGGCGACGGCCCGGCCTGGGCGATACAGGCCGCGGGTATCGCGGTGCTGGTGGTCTTCCTGCTCTGGCAGCGCCGCGCCGAATTCCCGCTCATCGACCTGTCGCTGTTCCGGGCGCGAGGATTCCGCTGGGGCACGGTCTTCACGGTGCTCATCACCTTCGGCATGTTCGGCCTGTTCTTCACGGTGCCGCAGTACTACCAGGCGATCTTCGACGTCGACGCGCTCGGCAGCGGGCTGCGGCTGCTGCCGCTCATCGCCGGACTCATGGTCGGCGCGCGACTGTGCGACCGGCTGCTGCCCGTTCTCGGCCCGGGACCGATGGTGACCGCGGGCATGGCGATTCTCGCGCTCGGACTCGGTCTCGGCGCGCTCACCGCGGTCGACACCCCGTACTGGTACGTGGCGTGCTGGATCGCGCTCACCGGCGCGGGCATGGGTGTGGCCTTGCCGGTCGGCATGTCGGTGGCCATCGACGATCTGGAGGTGGACCGCGCGGGGATGGGCTCGGCCATGGTGCAGGCGCTGCGGCAGGCGGCGGGCACCATCGCGGTGGCGCTGCTCGGCACCGTCCTGGCGACCGTGTACCGCGCCGAACTCGGCGACCTGGACGTCGAACCGATCCGCGACAGCGTGAATTCCGGTGTGGCGGTGGCGAAGGCGGGCGGCGACCCGCAGACGCTGGCGCAGGTGCAGTCCGCGTTCGTCAGCGGGATGGACGCAATGTTGTGGGTGTGCGCCGGAATCTGCGCACTGGCGGTGCCCCTCGCCATCCTGGTGCTGCCGCGTGGAAAGAAATCCGTACCGCAAGCGCCCGACGTCGTCGGTGATGCGCCAGAATCGACATATGTCGGTTGATGATCCCGTCGACGGGAACGCCGCGCAGGCACCGCAGCAAATACCGGGCCTGCGCGAGCGGAAAAAGGAGCGGACCCGCCGCACAATACGCAGCGAGGCGTTCCGGCTGTTCCGTGAACAGGGCTACGCCGAAACCACCATCGAACAGATCGCCGAGGCCGCCGAGGTGTCGCCGAGCACGTTCTTCCGCTATTTCCCCACCAAGGAACAGGTGGTGCTGACCGACGACCTCGACCCGATCATGATCGAGGCTTTGCGGCGGGAATCACCCGACGTGCCGCCGCTGACCGCTTTCCGCAATGCGATGGCGACGGTATTCACGAGCCTGTCCGCCGAGGAGATCGCCTTCGAACAGGAACGCGAGGCGCTGCTGTTCCACGTGCCGGATCTGCGCGCCGCGGTGGCTTTGCAGATCGAGCGCAGTATCGATTTGATCTCGGAATTGCTGGCCGATCATGTCGGCCGCGACAAGGCCGATTTCGAAGTGAGGGTCGCGGCAGGCGCGATGGCGGGGGCGGTCATGGCGATATCGAAGATGGTTCCGATCAACGCCGACAATCTCACCCGGGCGATGGAATTCCTGGAAGCGGGACTGCCGCTGCGGCACGAGGGCTGACCTCGTGCCGCGCGGTCAGCCCTCGTGCCGCGCGCGCCGGTGTCTCGTCGTCCGAGGCCGCGAATCACGTCCTCGATCTGTCCGATCGAGTCAGCGCAGTACAGCGACGGTCGGTACCGGGTGATGTCGTCGCCCGCGGTGCCAATCGCCGTCACGTCGAGCGGGCGAAGTTCGGCCCGCGGAATTCGTCGAGCTCCCCGTAGGAGGAGCGCAGACCGGCTCCGTGGCAACGGATCTCACCGTGCTCGCGCACCACGCCGAAAAGAATGCCTACGATTTGCCACCCGAATCGGCCCGCATGGCGCAAGATGACGAATGTACGAAGGAGGACGCATGAAATCCGTGCGGATCGATCTCGATCAGCGGTTGCTCGACGCCGCCGCGAACATCATGGGCACATCCGACAGCGCGACCACCGTCAACGAGGCGCTACGCCGGATCGTGGTGCACGAGCGCCAGTGGCGTCATCTCGAACGTCTGGCCGCGGGCGCGTTGACCGCGCTGCCGGTTCCGGGGACCGTCACCGTCGACGGGTAGCCGCGGGTCGACTCCTCCGCGGCGATCCGCCGTCGGCGATCTGTCGGTGGCCGATGGCATGATCACGCCCATCAACGCATTCGAGGGGGGACTGCGCATGTCGGTACCGATCGCGAAGCTGCCGTCCGGCCAGCGGCCGCGTGAGCGCCTGCTCGCCCTCGGCCCGCAGGTGCTCAGCGATCCTGAATTGCTGGCGCTGCTGCTCGGGCAGGGCAGACCGGGGGCCAGCGCCCTCGACATGGCCGCCGAACTGCTCGCCGAACACGGCGGAATCGCCGGATTGGCCGCGGCGCGCCCCGAGGAGCTGGCCCGCCGCAGCGGGGTGGGCCATGCCAAGGCCGCCGCCATCGCCGCCGCCTTCCAACTCGGCAACCGGGTGCGGCGTTGCCGCGACGACGCGCCGCGGCTGCGGTGCGCGAGCGAGGTGGCCGCCGTCGTCGCGCCGTTGTTCGCGGGTGTACGGGTGGAGCGTCTGCTCGTGCTGATTTGCGACGCGCAGCACCGCCTGCGGCAGACGGTGTTCGTCGCCGAGGGCGCCGTCGACCGGGTGGCCGTCCCGGTCCGCGAGATCCTCAACACCGTACTGCGTCACGACGGCCGCGCCTTCGCGCTCGCCCACAACCACCCCTCCGGCGATCCGGCGCCGAGTACGGAGGATCGGCACGCCTCCGCGGTGGTTGCCGCCGCCGCGCACACCGTCGGCCTGCGCTTCCTCGACCACGTGGTGCTCGCGGGCGAGCGCTGGGCCGTCGCCGAACCGCTGCGCCGCGATGACCGCGACGATTCGGCGCGCCCCGGTGGCGCCTCGCCGCGTTCGTCGTGTTCGGATGGGCGCGTGGGCGTCCATGCGATGAAAGGTGGCCGATGACGGTGAACGAGGCCGACGAATCCGGCATTCCACCGGTAGGGGAGCGCGTTCGGGTCGCCGGACGGCACCTGTACCTGTACCGGGCGGGTGCGGGCGCGCCCGCGGTGGTGTTCCTGCCCGGCGCGGGCGGGGTCGGACTGGATTTCCTGAACGTCCACCGCGCGGTCGCCGAATTCACCACCGCGGTGCTCTACGACCGCGGCGGTACCGGCTGGAGTGACCGGGTCGACCTGCCACGCACCGCCAGCGAGGTCGCCACCGAACTGCACTCGTTGCTCGAAGCCGCGGCGATTCCCGGCCCCTACCTGCTTGTCGCACACGATCTCGGCGGCGCCTACGCGCGTCGCTTCGCGCAGTTGTTTCCCGAGGCCACCGCGGGCTTGGTCGGTCTCGACCCCTTCCATGAGGACTGGGACGCTCACATGCCCGCCGATCTGCACCTGGACCAGACCCCGACCGTGACCCCGGGCCGTTTCCAGACCACCCTGTTGCGCGTCCTGTCGCGCCCGTTCTACCGCGCGATGTTCGCCGACTGGCCACCCGGGATCCGCAAGCCGCTGGTCGAGGGGCATGTCGGGCGCGCGTGGATGGTCGCCGGAGCCCGGGAACGACGCAATCTCGCCGCCGTTCGCGACGAACTGAAGGCGGGCACGCCCTTCCCGGACGTTCCCGTCACGGTCCTCGCGGCGGCGGGCGTCGATTCCGGTCAACGCCGCGGCCTGACGAAGACCATGCGCGCCGAACTCGTCGAGGCCAAGAACGCTCTCTACTCGGCCATGACCGGTGCGGTCACGGTGGGCGAATACCGCGCACTACCGCAAGCCCGCCACAGCACCCTGCACCTGGACGCGTCCGACGCCGTGGTCGAGGCCGTCCGTGCTGTGCATCGCCGCGTCACTTCGTGAAAGACGAAGGCCGCCTTCGTCTTTCGACGGAGGCGGCCTTCGGGATCGGTCGGGTCAGCGGGCGAACAGGAGGGCTCGCTTGACCTCCTGAATGGCCTTGGTGACCTCGATGCCACGGGGGCAAGCGTCGGTGCAGTTGAACGTGGTGCGGCAACGCCACACACCCTCGACATCGTTGAGGATATCGAGGCGCTCGCGGGCACCCTCGTCCCGGCTGTCGAAGATGAAGCGGTGCGCGTTCACGATCGCGGCCGGGCCGAAGTAGCTGCCGTCGGTCCAGTACACGGGGCAGGACGTGGTGCAGCAGGCGCACAGGATGCACTTGGTGGTGTCGTCGAACCGGGCGCGATCGGCCTGCGACTGGATCCGCTCGCGGGTGGGCTCGTTACCCGAGGTGATCAGGTACGGCTTCACGGCGCGGAACGCGTCGAAGAACGGCTCCATGTCCACCACGAGATCCTTCTCCACGGGCAGGCCGCGGATGGGTTCGACGGTGACGGTGATGCTCTTGCCGCTCGCGGGCAGCATGTCCTTCATCAGCAGTTTGCAGGCCAGCCGGTTGACGCCGTTGATGCGCATGGCGTCGGAACCGCAGACCCCGTGCGCACAGGAGCGCCGGAAGGTCAGCGTGCCGTCCAGATAGGACTTGATGTAGATCAGCACGTTCAGGAACCGGTCGGTCGGCAGGACCGGCACCTGGAACGAATCCCAGTGCGCGCCCTTCTCGTCCTCCGGATTGAACCGCGCGACCTTGACGGTGATCATCACCGAACCATCGGGCACCGGCGCGGGCTTCTGCTCGACGGGCGTTTCGGCAACAGAGGTCATCAGTACTTACGCTCCATCGGCTCGTATCGGGTCTGCACCACCGGCTTGAAGTCGAGGCGGATCTCGGACAACAGATCCGACCCCTGCTTGTAGGCCATCGTGTGCCGCATGAAGTTGACGTCGTCGCGATCCGGGTAGTCCTCGCGGGCGTGTCCGCCGCGCGATTCCTTGCGGTTGAGCGCGCCGACCACGGTGACCTCGGCCAGCTCGAGCAGGAAGCCGAGCTCGACCGCCTCGAGCAGATCGCTGTTGTAGCGCTTGCCCTTGTCGTGCACGGTGATTCGCGTGTAGCGCTCCTTGAGCGCGTGGATGTCGGTGAGCGCCTGCTTCAGGGTGTCCTCGGTGCGGAACACGGCGGCGTTCATGTCCATCGTGTACTGCAATTCGGTCCTGATGTCGGCGACCCGCTCGTTGCCGTTGTCGGACAGGATCCGCGCCAGCCACTCCTGCACCATCGTCGCGGGCTGTTCGGGCATGTCCACGAATTCGGTGCGCTGGGCGTATTCCGCGGCGGCGATGCCGGACCGGCGGCCGAAGACGTTGATGTCGAGCAGTGAGTTGGTGCCGAGGCGGTTCGAGCCGTGCACCGACACGCACGCGCATTCGCCCGCGGCGTAGAGGCCGGGGACGATATCGCTGTTGTTGCGCAGCACTTCGCCGCGGATGCGGGTCGGGATGCCGCCCATGACGTAGTGGCAGGTCGGCATGACCGGCACCGGCTCCTTCACCGGGTCGACGCCCAGATAGGTGCGGGAGAACTCGGTGATGTCGGGCAGCTTCTCCTCGAGCACATCCTCGCCGAGGTGGGTCACGTCGATGTAGACGTAGTCCTTGTTCGGTCCCGCGCCGCGGCCCTCGAGCACCTCGAGCACCATCGAGCGGGCGACGATGTCGCGCGGTGCGAGGTCCTTGATGGTGGGGGCGTAGCGCTCCATGAACCGCTCGCCGGAGGCGTTGCGCAGGATGCCGCCCTCGCCGCGGACCGCCTCGGAGATGAGGATGCCGAGTCCGGCCAGGCCCGTGGGATGGAACTGGTGGAATTCCATGTCCTCGAGCGGCAGACCCTTGCGGAACACGATCGCCATACCGTCACCGGTCAGCGTGTGCGCGTTAGAGGTGGTCTTGTACATGCGACCGGATCCGCCGGTGGCGAAGATGATCGCCTTGGCGTGGAAGACGTGCAGTTCGCCGGTCGCCAGTTCGTAGGCGACCACCCCGGTGGCGACCGGTCCGCGATCGGTATCGGTCAGCACGAGGTCGAGCACGTAGAACTCGTTGAAGAACTCCACGTCGTGCTTGACGCAGTTCTGGTACAGCGTCTGCAAGATCATGTGACCGGTGCGGTCGGCGGCGTAACAGGCGCGGCGGACCGGGGCCTTGCCGTGATCGCGGGTGTGTCCGCCGAAGCGGCGCTGGTCGATCCGGCCCTCGGGGGTCCGGTTGAACGGCAGACCCATCTTCTCCAGGTCGAGCACGGCATCGATGGCCTCCTTGGCCATGATCTCCGCGGCATCCTGGTCGACGAGGTAGTCGCCGCCCTTGACGGTGTCGAAGGTGTGCCACTCCCAGTTGTCTTCTTCGACGTTCGCCAGGGCCGCGCACATGCCGCCCTGCGCCGCGCCGGTGTGGCTGCGAGTGGGGTACAGCTTGGTGAGAACGGCCGTCCTGACGCGCGGGCCCGCCTCGATCGCCGCACGCATGCCTGCGCCGCCCGCGCCGACGATCACGACGTCGTAGCGATGCTCCTGTACGCGGGAATCAACACTCATGTGAGGTGGCCTGTTCCTAACTGATGTTGGGGTCGAAGGTGAAGATGACGTAGGTGCCGACGCCCATGATGAGGATCATCGAGATCACCAACGCCGTGTTCAGCCAGAACCGGGTGGAGTCCTTGCGCGAGTAATCCGCGATCACGGTCCGCAGGCCGTTGCCGCCGTGCAATTGGGCCAGCCACAGCATGGTCAGATCCCAGATCTGCCAGAAGGGGCTGGACCAGCGTCCGGCGACGAAGGCGAAGTTGAGCCGTTTCACGCCGCCGTCGAGCAGCAGCATGATCGCCATGTGCCCGAGCACGAGCACGATCAGCAGCAGCCCGGAGAACCGCATGAACAGCCAGGCGTATTTCTCGAAGTTGCCGCCGGAGCGTGCCCGCGGGGACCGCGGCAGGTCCAGACTCGCGGGCCGATCGTAGGACTTACCGAGTACCGGCGCGCTCATGCCGACACCTCGCTGACGCTCGCCGCGGTCATGACCGCACAGGCGGCTGTGTCGCCGATTCGTTCGCTGCGCTCACTCATATGTCGTCAGTGCTCCGTGAACAGGTAGTAGAACATGCGGCCGATCGCGGGCGCGGCCAGCAGGACCGTGACCGTGAGGATGATCCACAGCATGAGGCGCTGGTAACGCGGACCGTTGGACCAGAAGTCGACCAGGATCACGCGAAGGCCGTTGAGTGCGTGGAACAGCACGCACACGACCAGGCCCATCTCCATCAGCGCGACGATCGGGTTCTTATAGGTCTCGATCGCTTCGTTGTAGGTGTTCGGGCTGACCCGTACGAGCGCGGTGTCGAGAACGTGCACGAACAGGAAGAAGAAGATGGTGACCCCGGTGATCCGGTGCAACGCCCACGACCACATTCCGGGGTCGCCTCGGTACAGCGTCTTCCGCTTCGGCTGGGCCGGAGCTTCAATCGTGGTCATAGAGTGCGGTGCCTCCAACGTCGTCGATGGACCCGGTTGCAAGTCCGAACGCAGGCCGCGTTGGGGGTGAATGCCCAGGTGGCTTACACTCCGGCCCGCCGCCGGGAACCTGAACCGATCTATTCCGAACTCTAATCCCCTGGCAATCGGGGAACTAATTCGGCGGACGGTGCGTTGCGCTACATCGGCCGGAGTTAGGTTTACCTTTCTTGATGTGTAATGAGTGTGTCCGAGTCCTCGCGCGTCCGCGTAGGGTGGGTTACACGGGAGAGTTCCGATGCCAGATATCGACTGGAATGTATTGCGCGCCAAGGCGATCGAAGTTATGCGGAATGCCTATGCACCGTACTCGCGGTTTCCGGTCGGCGCCGCGGCTCTCTGTGCGGATGGCCGAATTGTGCGCGGGTGCAATGTGGAAAATGTCTCAACTGGATTAGGCCTGTGTGCCGAATGTGTACTCATCGGTAACTTATTCGAGGCCGGTGGCGGCAGACTGATGGCAGTCTCTGTCAGTGATTCTCGGGGGGAAATCCTCATGCCGTGCGGACGCTGTCGGCAGCTGCTGTACGAACACGGCGGTGGCGAACTCCTCGTCGATCATCGCGCCGGCCCGGTGCCCCTGCGGCGGCTGCTGCCCGACGCCTTCGGCCCGGACGATCTCGACGCCGGGCAGGTGTGAGCCCGCCCGTGCCAGACTTGCCGGTGTGACGGCACTCGACCCGGTTTCGATCATCACGGCCAAACGCGACGGCGAGCCGCTGTCGGATGCCCAGATCGACTGGGTGGTCGACGCCTTCACCGCGGGCGCGATCGGCGACGAGCAGATGGCCGCGCTGGCGATGGCGATCCTGTGGCGCGGTATGACCCGCCACGAGACGGCCCGCTGGACCGCCGCGATGATCGCCTCCGGCAACCGCATGGACTTCACCGACCTGCCAAGGCCCACCGTCGACAAGCACTCCACCGGCGGCGTCGGCGACAAGATCACCCTGCCGCTCGCGCCTCTGGTCGCGGCCTGCGGCGCCGCGATACCGCAACTGTCGGGTCGCGGACTCGGCCACACCGGCGGAACCCTGGACAAACTCGAATCGATTCCGGGCTGGCGCGCCGACGTCCCGCTCGCGCGGATGCGCGAGATCCTGGCCGATCCCGCCATCGGCGCGGTGGTGTGCGCGGCGGGCGCCGACCTCGTCCCGGCCGACAAGCGGCTCTACGCGCTACGCGATGTCACCGGCACCGTGGAATCCGTTCCGCTCATCGCGAGTTCGATCATGAGCAAGAAGATCGCCGAGGGCACCGCCGCGCTGGTCCTCGACGTCAAGGTCGGGTCGGGCGCGTTCATGAAATCGCTGCCGCGGGCGCGCGAACTCGCCACCGCCATGGTCGAACTCGGTCTCGACTCCGGCGTGCGGACGGTGGCATTGCTGACCGCGATGGACACCCCGCTCGGCCGCACCGCGGGCAATGCGCTCGAGGTCGCCGAGTCGGTGGAGGTGCTCGCGGGCGGCGGCCCCGCCGACGTGGTCGAACTGACCCTGACCCTGGCCCGCGAGATGGTGGCCGCGGCCGGGCTGTCCGCGGACCCCGCCGACGCGCTGGCCGACGGCCGCGCCATGGATCACTGGCGCGCGATGGTGCGCGCCCAGGGCGGCGATCCCGACGCACCGCTGCCGCGCGCCGGCCACACCGACACCGTGCGCGCCGACCGCGCGGGCGTGCTGACCCGCCTCGACGCATACGCCGTCGGCGTCGCCGCATGGCGACTCGGCGCCGGCCGGCTGCGCCAGGGCGATCCCGTGCAATTCGGCGCGGGCGTCGAAATGCACGCCAAGCCGGGCGATTCGGTCACCGTCGGGCAACCGCTGCTCACCCTGCACACCGACACGCCCGAAGCCTTCCCGGGCGCGCTGGCCGCCCTGGACGGCGCCATAGATCTCGCCGCCGAGGCCGCCGACCACGTTTCGAGCCTGGTTCTGGGACGTGTCGGCGGCTGACGGTTGCCTGTCGGCGACCGGCAGTGGCGTGCGAGGAGAATCACCGATGCCCGGCGAGTGACGAGTGCGCCAACTGTGCTGCCGGCCCGGCACCGATGCGGCTAACGTGTGTACATGACAGGACCGATGCCTTTGACCCTTGCCTCGATCCGCCAAGCTCCCAAAGCACTTCTGCATGATCATCTCGACGGTGGTCTGCGGCCCGCGACAGTGCTGGAGCTCGCCGCCGAATGCGGATACGACGGGCTACCCGCCTCCGACGCCGCCGCACTCGGTCGCTGGTTCCGCGATGCCGCCGACAGCGGGTCGCTGGAACGGTACCTGGAGACCTTCGCGCACACCGTCGCGGTCATGCAGACCCCGCAGGGGCTGCGGCGCGTGGCCAGCGAATGCGCGCAGGATCTTGCCGCCGACGGTGTGGTCTACGCCGAGGTGCGATTCGCCCCCGAACAGCATCTGGAACGCGGACTGAGTCTGGACGAAGTGGTCGAGCACACCCTCGCGGGTTTGCGCGAGGGCGCGGATATCGCCGCGGGCGAGGGTCGCCCGCTCGTGGTGACCTGCCTGCTCACCGCCATGCGCCACGCCGCGCGCTCCCGCGAGATCGCCGAACTCGCGGTGCGCTGGCGCGACCGCGGCGTCGGCGGGTTCGATATCGCGGGCGCCGAGGCCGGATATCCGCCCAGCCGTCACCTCGACGCCTTCGAATATATGCGGGCCAACAGCGCGCATTTCACCATTCACGCCGGCGAGGCGTTCGGATTGCCGTCGATCCACGAGGCGCTGGCCTTCTGCGGCTGCGACCGTCTCGGCCACGGGGTGCGCATCATCGATGACATCCAGGTGCCCGGTGCGATCGAGGACGCGCGACTGGGGCTGGTCGCCAACTACGTTCGGGATATGCGCATTCCACTGGAATTGTGTCCGTCCTCGAACGTGCAGACCGGCGCGGTGCCGTCGCTGGACAAACACCCATTCGACCTGCTCGCCCGGCTGCGTTTCCGCGTCACCGTCAATACCGACAATCGCCTGATGAGCGATACCAGCATGAGCCGGGAAATGCTCAAACTGGTCGACACCTTCGGCTACGGTTGGAGCGATCTCGAGCGCTTCACCATCAATGCGATGAAGTCGGCCTTCATCCCGTTCCCCGAACGTCTGCGCATTATCGACGACATCATCAAACCGGGTTACGCGGTACAGCTCGGCTAGCGCCCTCCGGCTCTGTCACACTCCGGCGCTCGGTCCCGTCGACTCGGTACAGGATCGAGCGAAGGAGAAACGTCATGCGAGTCGCGGTAATCGGAGCACGGGGACGGATCGGCCACGAGGTCGCCGACATCCTGGCCGGTCGGGGCCATGAAGTGGTGCCGATCGGCCGCTCCGAAGGCGTCGACGTCCACACCGGCGCGGGGCTCGAGGCCGCCCTCACCGGAGTCGACGCGGTGGTGGACGCGGTGAACGCCGCGACCACCCGGACCGAGGAAGTGACCGAATTCTTCGGCACGGTCGCGGCGAACGTCCAGCGGGCCGCGTCCGCCGCCGGGGTCCGGTGGATCGCGCTGGTGTCGATCATCGGCATCGACCCGTTCACCGAAGGTCACTACGCGGGCAAGTTGGCGCACGAACGCGGCTACCTCGCGGGTCCGGTCCCGGTGCGCATCGTGCGCGCCGCGCAGTTCCACGAATTCACCGAGATGATGCTGGAGTGGACCACCCGCGGCGACACCGCCTACGTCCCCGAAACCCGCACCCAGCTGGTGGCCGCTCGCACCGTCGCCGAGCACCTCGCCGACCTGGCCGAGGCCCCAACCGCACCGGAGCGTCTCGACATAGCCGGTCCGCAGCCGCTGGAGCTGGCGGCCGCCGCCGCCGAACTCGCGGCGCGCCGCGGCGCACCCGCGCATGTCACCGAGGTCGCCGACCCGGACGATCCCGAAGCGAAACTCCGGGCCGAGGGCGCGTTGCTACCGGGGCCCGACGCGATCCTGGCGGGTCCGACCTTCGCCGAATGGCTGGACGCAAAATACCCGCGAGTGCGGTAGTCCCGATCCGGCGCCCGTAGGACGGTCTGGGCGCACGCCGTTTCAGCGCCGGAGACGGCCCTTCGGTGCGCGTCGGGTGCCCCACGAGGATGCGCTCGTCGCGGAGTTCCGGGCTGGGCAACTCGCATGGGGTGCCGTAGCTGTTTCTCGCGAAGAAAGCGGCGGTGCGTTCGCCGCCGAGCGCACCGCCGAGCTCGGGCAGTGCGCTCGGGCAGCCGCTATTTCCGTACCAAACGGCCCTCGAAGGCCCTCTCCAACTCTCGCCAATTCTGTGCCTCGGCGTCGAACGGCGGGTTCGGCGCCAAGCGCGTCGGGTCGGGATTCAGCAAGTAGGAGACATACCAGCCCAGGGGCGTGGACTGCGCCAGCGCCTGCTCCACCGTGTCGTCCTCGGCATAGTCGGCGGCGTCGGTGAACAGTTCCACCGCGAGGTCGAGTTGGTCGACGTCCACCGCGTCGGGGCCGTTCGACAGATCCTCGGCGAGCCCTTGGAGGACGTAGACGTTCTCCTCGCTGACCTCGACCTCCAGCGATCCGTCCACCGCCGCGGTCTGCACGTCGGTGTAGGTGCTCACCCGGGCAAGGTCGTGCTCGTGATCGTCGGCCAGATAGCGCGCGAGGGCCTTTTCGGAGCCGAAGACGGAGATGGCGCCGTCCTTGCCGAGGAAGATGGGATCGTCGTCGAGGTAACAGCGCAGCGTGAAGTAAGCGCCGTCGGAGGTGACGATCTTGACGGGGTCGATGCCGACCTCGTGCCAGAAGGTCTCCTCTTCGTCGTCTTCCTCGTCCTCGTCATCGAGGTCGACGGCTTCGAATTCCTCGTCCTCCTCGCTGTCGACCGCGTCCTCGGCGTCGATGACGTTCTCCTCCGCGGCCAGCAATTCGGCCTCGGCGACCGCGACCGCGACCGAGTCGACCTCGGGGGTGGAGACCACCGAATCGATGGCGTCGAGCACCGCGTCCCAGTCCTTGGCGATGGCCGCGCCGATCTGGTCCCACAGTTCCTCGCCGTCGCGCCCGACGAAGGAGCTGATACCGGCGGGCAGAGCGCCGAGCACCGGATGCGAGCTGAAGAACTTGTTCACCACCTCCAGTTCGCAGACCTCGCCGATATTGCGCACCATCGCGAGGGTGTCCTCGAGCTCGGCGATGACGTCCGAGTCGGGATCGCCCGCGGCCAGCTCGGGAACGGCGACCAGATCGTAGGAGTGATCCTCTTCCGGCTCGAGTTCCGCCGCCGACAGTCCGGCGACGATTTTCCATGCCGGATGGTCGACGAGATCGTTGTCGGAGTCGGTGCGGATGAACGCAGCCAACTCCGCCACGGACTCGAATCCGTACAGCGCATCCTCGTGTCCGAGGAACGCCTCCCACTCGTCGTCACCGTCTCGCCAACGCGGTGCCCACAGGGTGACGAGATCGCCGTCGGTCAGGCCGAGCTCGATCGGGACGATGTCTCCAGAAGCCATGTCCCGAAGCCTATCGACCTTCCGTGTCAGGCACTATCCGGCCCGCCCCCAACGACGCCTTCGGCACCCGGCGCGGCGGGCGCGAACGACTCGTTCAGTGTCGCAACGACCTTCGAACGCTGTGCGCCCGCGTCCTCGGATGCCTGTCGACAGGCCCATATGATCAGCTGACCGACATCGGCGGGAGCCATGGAGGTGACCCCCTCCGAGAGCGTGAGACCGACCAGCGCGCCGTCGCTGTTCACCTCGACGCTGACCACACCGTCCTCGGTGGTGAACTGCCCGCGCACCTGCTCGAGGCCGTAGAGCGCGGCCTCGAGCGCCTCCAGTTTGGCCGTCGCGTTCGCGACGAGTGCATCCATCTCGGCGCTCACGCGGGCACCTCCGTAGTCGAGTTGGTCATACCGGCCTCATCCAGCTCGTCGGCCCGGTGTCGGCATCATCGATGCGGTCCAATTCGTCCACCGCCTGCTGCCGGGTGGGCAGGCCGAGGCGGTCGAGGATATCGGCGGGCATACCGGCCTCGGTGAGGATCTCCCGGCGGCGGGCGCGCGCGGCGATGCTGGAGCGCTGGGTGAGCCGCAGAATCTCCGCGGCGAGGGCCGCTGCGCCGTAACGGTATTCGCTGCGCTCGAATTTGATCTCGATGGGCATGCCCTGATCGGTGGCGCGCACCGAAATGGTGCCCGACCGATTGGTGCTTCCCGCGACCGTCACATTGGGGACCGGCTGCGATTGCTGGGGATTCACCGGTTGACTCATTCGGTGGGCCTGTAGAAGCCGTAGAACTCCATACCAATGTTCTCCGTTCGGATGGCGCTGATCGAGACCGGATCACCGGCCTCGACGAGTTGCCCGTTACCGATGACCATGGCGACGTGGCCGTCCCATACGGCCAGATCGCCCGGCATCAGATCACCGGGCGACACCTGGGGGTGTCCGATCCCTTGTTCCTGGGCCAGGCGCGGCAGATCGACGCCCGCCTCGCCGTAGGCGTATTTCGTGAGGCCGGAGCAGTCGATACCGGATCCGGGGGTGTTGCCGCCCCAGACGTAGGGTGTGCCGACCGCGCCGATCGCCGCCTTCACCGCCGTGGCCGCCTTCTCGTTCGGCGCTTCGACGACACTGCCGTCGGGCAGTGTGATCTTCACGCCGGAGCCCTCCGCCGCGTTGGACGGCGTGGGATTGGTGTTCTGCGTACTCGGGGTGCCGCCGGTGGAGGCCGATTTGCTTGCCGCGGGGGTGGTGGCGGCCGACGCCGCGTTGGACAGCGGCTTGCTGACGGTGCTCACCAGGCTGCCCGCGCCGCTCGCGAGCCCGACCAGGCCGTCGAGCCCGGACTTCACCGTCGAAGTGAGCGCGGCGGGCATGGACGCGGTGGAGGTGGACGGCGGCGGCGTCAGCTCGTTCATCGCCGCGGTCTGGGTGTTCAGCTCGTTCTGGGTGCGGCCCACCACCGTCAACCCCTGGTTCAGGTGGTCGATGGCCGAGCCGACGAGCACCGTCAGACCTGCGGGCGTCGCGATGGCCGGACCCAGCGCGGTGGCCTCGGCGACGAAGGACTGGACGATGCCGTTGAGATCCTTCTGCCCGGTCTCGACGTGGGCCGCGGCCTGGTCTACGACCGAGGCCATCTCGGTGCCGCGATCGGAGATGGTGGCGGCCGAAGTCTGCACGCGCAGCGCCTTGGAGGTCGCCGCGTCGGCTGCGACGCCGTCCCAGGCGGTGTTCATCTGGTTGATGCTGTTGCGGCTCACCTGGTGCAACTGGTCGAGCACGCCGGAAGTGGCTGTCAGCGCCTCGGACGGACCGCCGGACGGCATGACGCCCGTGCCGAAACTCGACAGCAGGTCGAGCAGCGGCTTGGCGAGCACATTGATATCGATCACCGGCTCATCCGTCCAGATCGGCGGTCTTCAGGGCTGCGGCATTGTTCAGATCCGTCTCCGTGAGGACCGTCGCCGCGCCCGCGGTGGCGCCACCGAGGCTGGACAGGACCGCCGACAGTTGCCCGATGGACGCGACATGGCCCGCGTGCGCCGCGGCGTAGGCGGTCGTGAAATCCGCGCCGATGAGGCCCATGATCGGGCCGAGCAGTGCGGGTGACGCGCCCGCCGCGCTCGTGGCCGCGGCGGCCATCTCGCCGGACATGGATTCGGCCGTGGCGCTGTACACCCCGATGCCTTCGGCATCCGCCGACATCTTTCGCATAGTGCATCCCCCATCCGTTGTTCCCAGGCAGAGTACGTCATCCACCTAGTTCGACGCGCTACCTTCCCGATCGGTTCCGCCCTGTTCGGAAAAATTCTCGGGCCCGTCGTCCGGCACCGAACTCGCCGTCGACCTTATCGTTCCCTCATGCGCACGCACATCGTGGATCACCCGCTCGCCGCCAGTCTGCTCACCACCATGCGGGACCTGCGGACGCCGAATCCCGTCTTCCGCGCGGCTTTACGCGATCTCACCGCGATCCTCGTCTACGAGGCGCTGCGCGAGGCCACCGTGACCCGCTTCGAGATCACGACTCCGGTCGCACCCGCCGAGGGTGTGCGGCTGGCCGCGCCGCCGCTGCTGGTCCCGGTGCTGCGGGCCGGACTCGGCATGATCGACGCCGCGGCCGGGCTGATCCCCGACGCCCGTGTGGGATTCGTCGGTATCGCCCGCGACGAATCGAGCCATCTGCCGATGCCCTATATGGAATCGCTGCCCGAGGATCTGGCCGGTATCCCGGTCTACGTGCTCGATCCCATGCTGGCCACGGGCGGGTCCATGCGTCACACCCTCGACCTGCTCGTCGCGCGGGGCGCCGCGGACATCACCGCGGTGTGCGTGGTGGCCGCGCCGGAAGGCATTGCGGCGCTGACTGATTCGGGCCATCCGGTACGACTGGTGACGGCGGTGGTCGACGCCGGACTCAACGAGAACGCCTACATCGTGCCCGGACTCGGCGACGCGGGCGACCGCCAGTTCGGCCCGCGCTGAACCGGCTGTCGGTACGTGGCGAGGAGCGGTTGCGGATGTGAACGCTCGCGGGCGGCGTTGCGCCACGGTGCGATTCATCCAATGCCGCGGGTGGCGATCGCGGCGGCGCGATCGCCCCGAGCGCGGCCGCTCAGAGTGCGGCGCAGAACTGCCGCAGCCGGGAAAGCCTCTCGGCCGCGGACTTTCGCGCGACGGCCAGCGCGGAGCGGTCCGCGACGGGTTCGACGACCTCCAGGTAGCACTTGAGTTTCGGCTCGGTGCCGGAGGGGCGGATCACCACCCGGCTGCCGCCGCCCTCGAGTACCACCGCGTCGGTGCGCAGCGGCCCGCGGACCCGCGACTGATCGGTGCAGGTCATCGGCACGCCCGCCACGATGGTCGGCGGCGCATCGCGCAATCGGGCCAGCACCGCGCCCGCCGACGCGCTGTCGGCCGAGCGCAGCGACACCTGGTCTCCCGCGTGCAGACCGAATTCCACGGCGTAGTCGTCGAGTTCGTCGGTGAGCGTGCGGCCCGCCGCCTTCAACAGCGACACCGTGTCGGCGGCGACCACCGCGGCCGTGATCCCGTCCTTGTCGCGGACCTCGGCCGGGTCGACGCAGTGGCCGATGGCCTCCTCGTAGGCGTAGACAAGGCCGTCACCCGCGCGTACCAGCCATTTGAAACCGGTGAGCGTCTCGGCGTAGCGCGCCCCGCGTGCCCGCGCCAATCGCGACAGCAGCCGTGAGGACACGATCGTCGTGGCGACCAGCGCGTCCGGCGGGGCGGTACGCAGGATCCGATCGGCCAGCAGCACACCGGTTTCGTCGCCGCGCAACATGCGCCACCCGTCGGCGCACGGTATGCCGATCGCACAGCGATCGGCATCGGGGTCGAGGGCGACGGCCATGTCGGCCCCGACCCGGTCGGCCAGTTCCAGCAGCCGATCGGTGGCGCCGGGTTCCTCCGGGTTGGGGAAGGCGACCGTCGGGAAATCGGGGTCGGGATCGAACTGCTCGGCCACCACGTGCACGTCGGCGAATCCGGCGGCCCGCAATGCCGCCAGCGCCGTCGCGCCGCCGACGCCGTGCAGGGCGGTCAGTGCGATGCGGATTTCGGCGCGGGCACCCGGCCCACCGAGCAGTTCCGGCAGCCGCGCGGCCCGCGCGAGATAGCGGCGCATCAGCTCCGCCGCCGGGTCCTCGCCGAGCACCGCGCCGATCCGAGGGTCGCGCGCGCCCCCGGCGTCGTCGGCGCGCGGGACCGGGGTGCGCACGGCGGCGATGGCGGCCTCGATCTCGGCATCGGCGGGCGGAATGAGCTGTGCGCCGCCGTCCAGGTAGACCTTGTACCCGTTGTCGGTGGCCGGATTGTGCGACGCGGTGATCTGCACGCCCGCGACCGCGCGCAGCTGCCGCACGGCGTAGGCCACCAGCGGCGTCGGCACCGGATCGGGCAGGCGCAGGACCGCGAACCCGGCGGCGGCGAAGACCTCGGCCGTGACCGCGGCGAATTCGGCGGAACCGTGCCGCGCGTCGCGGCCGACGACCACCACTCCGCCGCCGAGACAGCGTCCGCGCAACCAGTCGGCCAGACCCGCCGTGGCGCGGGCGACCGTGTCGGAGTTCATGCCGTCGGGACCCGCGACGAGCGGTCCGCGCAGACCGGCGGTGCCGAATCTCAGCATCGGCGGGCCGCTACAGCCGTTCCAGCACGCCGCGCAGCAGTTTGCCCAGGCGCGGCGCGGCGGCCCGGCCCTCGGCGAGCACCTCCGCGTGCGACAGATGCTGACCGGTCACCCCGGCGGCCAGATTCGTGACGAGCGATATGCCGAGCACCCGCGCGCCCAGGCTGCGGCAGGCGATGGCCTCCAGCACCGTCGACATGCCGACCAGGTCGGCGCCGATGGTGCGCAGCATGCGGATCTCGGCGGGTGTCTCGTACTGCGGACCCGTGAGTCCGGCGTAGACGCCCTCGGAAAGACTCGGATCGACCTCGCGCGCCAGCGCGCGAAGTTCCGCGTCCCAGGCGTCGACCAGGTCCACGAAGGTGGCACCGGTGAGCGGGGTGCGACCGGTGAGATTCAGGTGATCGTTGATGAGCACCGGCTCACCGACCTGGAAACCCTCGCGAATGCCGCCCGCGGCATTGGTGAGCAGCACCGTCCGCGCGCCCGCCGCGATGGCCGCGGTCACCGGGTGCACCACTTCGCTGGGCGAGTAGCCCTCGTAGAGGTGCTGGCGACCCATCAGCAGCAGCACGGGGGATTCGCCGACGACGACCGAATGCACCACGCCGACGTGACCCTGCGCGCTCGGCGTCCCGAATCCGGGCAGTTCCGGCATGGGCACCGAGGCCAGCGGCGTCCCGATCTCGGCGGCCGCGTCCTGCCAGCCCGATCCGAGGACCACCGCGACCCGGTGGCGCTCGACTCCCGTACGTTCGGCGATCGCCGCGGCGGCCTGTTCGGCAAGCATGGCCCCACTCTATTCGACCGCGGCGCCGCGGCCGTCCCACGGTGGCGCACACCATCGCTAGGCTGCGCGCATGCCATATCTGGAGCGTGCCGCCGAGGTGTTCGTCCTGTATCTCGGGAACGAAGGACAGACCGACAGCGAGAACCGCTTCCATCCGTCCTGGATCGATGAATTCCACGCCCTGCTCGACGAGGTTGAGGCATCCGAAGGCCCGGCGGCGCTGGTCACCGTGGCCACCGGGAAGTTCTACAGCAATGGACTCGACACCGATTGGCTGCTCGGCAACTTCGGCGAGCTGCACGGATACCTGGATCGAGTGCACGGCGTCTTCAGCAGGCTCCTGACCTTCCCGCTGCCCACCGTCGCCGCGCTGAACGGGCACGCGTTCGGCGCCGGGGCGATGCTCGCCGTGTCGCACGACTTCCGGGTCATGCGCGCCGATCGCGGATACTGGTGTCTGCCCGAGGTGCATCTCGACATGCCGTTCACCGTGGGGATGAACGCGCTGCTGACCCGGCGGCTCGCCAATCAGGTCTGCGTGCGGGCCATGACGACCGGATACCGCTATCCGGCGGCCGAGGCCGTCGCCGCCGGCATCGTGGACCAGGCCGCCGACGCCGAGGTGTTGCTCGACGTCGCCGTCGGCCGGGCCGCGGGACTCGCGGGCAACCGCAAGCCGAATCTGAGTGTGATCAAGCGGGCGCTGCACGCCGAGGCGCTGGCCGGTTTGGCCGTGGCCAATACCCCGGAGAACCTGGCCTACTGATCGGCGGCCGGGGCGGACACGGGGGAACCGAACCCGCCGCGGGTGTCCGTGCGGTGCGGGGGTGCCAGACTGTGACGCATGCCAGCACCGCGCGACGACGCGACGGCCGCGGCCTCCGATGAGGCCATCGCGGCCGCGTCGTCGCGGCTGATCGATCTCTCGCACGCCATCCACGCCGAACCGGAACTGGCGTTCGAGGAGACGCGCAGCGTGGCCAAGGCGCTCGAGCCGCTGGTCGAGCGCGGGTTCGAGGTCGAAACCGGGGTCGGTGACCTGCCCACCGCGTTTCGCGCAACCTATGGCGGCGGGGAGCTGACCGTCGGCATCTGCGCCGAATACGACGCACTGCCGGAGATCGGGCACGCGTGCGGGCACAACATCATCGCCGCGGCGGGGGTGGGGGCGGGGCTCGGACTCGCCGAGGTGGCCGACGACCTCGGGATCACCGTGGTCGTACTCGGCACGCCCGCCGAGGAGAGCGGCGGCGGCAAGGTGCTCATGCTCGAACGCGGGGTGTTCGACGACATAGCGATGGCCATGATGGTGCATCCCGGCCCCACGGAGATCGTGGGCGCGCGGTCCCTGGCGCTGGCCGATCTCGGTGTGGTGTTCCACGGCCGGGAAGCCCACGCGAGCGCCGCGCCGGAGCGGGGCCGAAACGCCGGGGACGCGGTCACGGTCGCACAGGTCGCGCTGGGATTGCTGCGGCAGCATATCCAGCCGGGGCAGCAACTTCACGGTATAGTCGGCGACGGTGGCGTAGCCCCCAACATCGTGCCCGGACGTGCGGAACTGCTGTATTACCTACGCGCAGTCGACTCCGCATCCCTCGACGATCTGATGCAACGAGCGTCGGCTTGTTTCGAGGCGGGCGCACTGGCGACCGGCTGCACCCACGAAATCCGTACGCTCGCGCCGACGTATACCGAGCTGACGCCCGATGCGGCACTGTTGAGTGCCTATCGCGAGCAGATCACCGCTCTGGGCCGTGTGCCGATCGCACCGGAGCTCGAGGAGCGGCGCCCGCTCGGCAGTACCGATATGGGCAATGTCACCAATGTCCTTCCCGGCATCCATCCGGTCATCGGCATCGATGCGGGCGGGGCGGTGACACATCAGCCCGGGTTCGCCGCGGCCAGTGTCACCGCCTCGGCGGATCGTGCGGTCGTCGACGGCTCGCTCGCACTCGCGCGTACCGCGATAGCCGTGGCGCGCGATGAACTACACAGAGACAGGTTGTTGCAACGACTGGTTCAACGACAGGAGGACATTCGGTGAGCACTATCGGCGGGTCGGCGGCGCATGCGGAGGGAGGTGGGTGCGCGATCACCGAACCCGGGGATGCCGGATTCGCCACCCCGCCCATACCCGGGGCCGTCGACACGTGGCTGGCCGAGCACACGGTCGACCTCATCCAGTGGCGTCGGCACATCCATGCCAATCCCGAACTGTCCCGCACCGAGTTCGCCACCACCGAGTTCGTCTCCTCGTGGCTGACCAAGGCCGGGATGACGCCGCGACGGATGCCGGGCGGAACCGGCCTGATCTGTGATATCGGCCCCACCGACGCCCCGCGCATCGGACTGCGCGCCGATATGGACGCCCTACCGTTGCAGGAGTTCACCGGGCTGAGCTTCGCATCGACCGTGCCCGGCGTGTCACACGCCTGCGGCCACGACGCGCACACCACCATCCTGCTCGGCACCGCCCTGGCCCTGGCCGATATGGACCTGCCGGTCGGCGTGCGATTCATCTTCCAGCACGCCGAGGAGGTCATGCCCGGCGGGGCGATCGACATGGTCGCCGCGGGTGCGATGGAGGGCGTCGACCGCGTCTTCGCCCTGCACTGCGATCCGCGCCTGGAAGTCGGCCGGGTCGGCATCCGGGTCGGCGCGATCACCTCCGCCGCCGACACCGTGGAACTCGTCCTGGATTCCCCCGGCGGCCACACCTCCCGCCCGCACCTGACCAGCGACCTGGTCTACGCGATCGGCACCGTCATCACCGGCCTGCCCGGCCTGCTCAGCCGCCGCATCGATCCGCGGACCAGCACCGTCATGGTGTGGGGCGCGGTGTCCGCGGGCAAGGCGCCCAACGCCATACCCCAGACCGGCATGCTCACCGGCACCGTCCGCACCGGCGACCACGCGACCTGGTCGCTGCTCGAGCCCATGGTGCACGAGATCGTCGACGGGCTGTTGGCTCCGACCGGGGTGCGGTACCAGCTGAACTACCGGCGGGGAGTGCCGCCGGTGGTCAACGACGAGCATTCGACCAGGATATTCGAGGACGCGATTCGCCTGTTGGGAGCCGACGCGCTCGCGGATACCACGCAGTCCGGCGGCGGCGAGGATTTCTCCTGGTATCTGGAGGAAGTTCCCGGCGCCATGGCCAGGCTCGGGGTGTGGTCGGGACACGGCGAGCAGTTGGATCTGCACCAGCCGACCTTCGACATCGACGAGCGGGCGTTGGCCGTCGGCGTCAGGGCCTTGAGCAACATCATCCTGCGACACCGCTGAGCCACCAGTGCGGAGCCGCGGCGATCGCGGCTCCGCACGTGGCGCGGTTACACCGAACCCGGGCCGACGTTGCGGCTGTTGCGCGTGCGCAGCGCGTGTACGTATTCCTCTGGCGCCCCGGCCTTTTCGGCCGCGTCCGCCATGACCCCGATATACCGCGCGGACGGCAATCCGCCCTCGTAGGCGTCGAGCACGTACAGCCACGCCAGTCTCGGCTCGGTTCCGCTGCCGGGGCTCGGGGTGACCCGAAGCCGGATCTTCTTGTGGATTCCGAAGTCCGACCCTTCCCAGCGGTCGAGGCGCTGTTCGTCCTCGGGCGAGACGTCGTAGAGCACGACGAATACGCGGGAACCCGGTTCTTCCACGACCGTGGCCAGCGGTCCCTCCCAGCCGATGTCGTCGCCGGCGAACGTGAGTCGCCAGCCCTCCAACCAGCCCGTTCCGGACATGGGGGAGTGCGGACAGCGCTCGAGCATCTGGGACGAGTCCATATTCGACCCGTAGGCGGCGTAGATCGGCACGACGCTAGGGTAGCCAATAACTTTGGCGGATCGCCCATATCCCGCCCATAGTGCGGTGTGAGAGTGTCATGCGGGGGTGACGAGCGGGTTGCGCCGGTCTCATGAGCGCGGAGTCGGCAGGCGTTGCCGTGGACTCGCCGGATAACGTTGTGGCAGGCGCCGGAGATCCCGGTCGACCGTGCGAGCGGAGGTGTCCATGACCCGCATTGCCATCATCGGTGGCGGCCCCGCCGGCTACGAGGCGGCGCTGGTCGCGGCCCAGCACGGCGCGGATGTGACGCTGGTGGATCGCGACGGCATCGGCGGCGCGTGTGTGCTGTGGGATTGTGTGCCTTCGAAGACGTTCATCGCCTCGACGGGGATTCGCACGGATCTGCGCCGGGCCAAGGATCTGGGGATCACCCTGGATCCGAGTCAGGCTGCTGTGGCGTTGCCCGAGGTGAACGAGCGGGTCAAGGCGCTGGCGTTGGCGCAGTCCTCCGATATCCGCTCGAAGTTGTTGTCGGCGGGTGTGACGGTGCTCTCGGGCCGGGCGCGGTTGATCGAGCCCGCGGTCGGGTTGTCCACGACGCACCGGGTGTTGGTGGCCCATCACACGGGTGAGGCCGAGGTGGTCGAGGCCGAGGTGGTCCTGATCGCGACGGGGGCGAGTCCGCGGGTGCTGGCGGGGGCCGAGCCCGACGGCGAGCGCATCCTGAACTGGCGTCAGCTCTACGACCTGAGCGAACTTCCGCGGACCCTGGTGGTGGTCGGGTCCGGTGTGACCGGCGCCGAATTCGTCTCCGCTTATACGGAGCTGGGCGTGCGCGTGAAATTGGTCTCCAGTCGCGACCGGGTGCTGCCGGGTGAGGATGCCGACGCGGCGCTGGTGTTGGAGGACGCGCTGGCCGAGCGCGGTGTGGAGTTGGTCAAGCACGCGCGCGCGGACGCGGTGGAGCGCACGGCCGACGGGATCGTGGTGAAACTCTCCGACGGGCGCGCGGTGTCCGGTTCGCACGCGCTGATGACCGTGGGTTCCACGCCGAATACCGGTGACCTCGGGTTGGACAAGGTCGGCATCGAACTCGACCGGGGCGGCTACCTGCGAGTGGACCGCGTGTCGCGGACTTCGGTGCCGGGCGTCTACGCCGCGGGCGACTGCACCGGACTGCTGCCGTTGGCCTCGGTGGCGGCGATGCAGGGCCGGATCGCCATGTATCACGCACTCGGCGAGGGCGTGAGTCCGATCCGGTTGAAGACGGTGGCATCGGCGGTGTTCACCCGTCCCGAGATCGCGACCGTCGGTGTGAGCCAGACCGCCATCGACAACGGCGAGACCCCGGCGCGCACGGTCATGCTGCCGCTGAACACCAATCCGCGCGCGAAGATGTCCGGCCTGCGCAGGGGTTTCGTCAAGATCTTCTGCCGCCCGGCGACAGGTGTGGTGATTGGCGGCGTGGTGGTCGCACCGATCGCGTCGGAGTTGATCCTGCCGATCGCCTTGGCGGTGCAGAACAATCTGACGGTGAGCGATCTGGCGCAGACGTTCTCGGTGTATCCGTCGCTGACGGGTTCGGTGACGGAGGCGGCCCGGCAGTTGATGCGTCACGACGATCTGGACTGACTTGCGAATCCATCGGTTTGGATACTAGCTTCGTGGGTAGGGGAGTCTCATCGGGTCGGTCGCAGGCCGTGTAACCGTCTCGATAACCGTCGGCCGACCGAGTGTTCTTGTTGTCGACTGTATTTCACCGCGTTGCCTGCGCGCCGAACATGTGGTTGACTCCCCGCAGAGATGCGATCGATCGTCGGTCGCTTGGTTCTGTTGTGGGGGGAAGGTTTCCTTTCCAAAACGGGAACGGCGAACGGCGCGAGTGTCGTTCGGCGGCCGGGGCATCGGGCCGTTCGATCGCCGATACGTCTCACCAGGGACAACTGAGTGCAGCAAGTGGGGCGCACTCGGGAAAGGGAATTGCGAAAAGTGAAACATCGTAAGCCGAGTCGGGCGCAGCGAGCGATGGCGAGCACCTCGCTGCCGTTGGCCGCAGCGGCAGCCGTGGCTACTCTTCTCGCGGCGCCGGCGGGGGCTGTTCCGAACGATCCGACCACTCCGACCACACCCGCGCCCGCGCAGCCGGGTACGCAACCGGAGGGCAACTCCCCGGAGACAACGAAGCCGCAACCCGGTCAGCCGGAGAAGAAGCCGACGCCGAGTCAGCCGGGCGTCACCACCCCGGATCCGAACCAGGTCATGCCGGATCCGAAGAAGGATCCGAAGCTGTCCGCGCCGACCCAGCCGGGTGTCACCACCCCGCGCGTCGCGCCGCTGCCGGTTCCCGGCCAATCCTCGCCCGCGCAGCCCGCGACGGTGCCGGACCCGGCGAATCCGGGCGCCGACACCAGTCCGGTACAGCCGGGCACCACCCAGCCGGGCGGCTCGCAGCAGCCGGGCACCGCACGTCCGGGTACCGGTACCCCCGGTGGCGCCACCAACCCGGGCCCGGACTCGAACAGCCGTGCGGCACAGCCGGAATCGGAGTCCGAGACCCTCGTGCAGACGCCGCGCTGGGAAGCGCCGCGCCTCGAGTCCGCGCCCGCCGCACCGGTCGTCGAGATGAACGGTCCGCGCACCGAGATCGGCGCGAATGTCGACGGCGGCACCGTGCTGCCGGGCTATGTCGCCAACACCCACCACTTCAGCAACCAGGCCGGCTACGTCGGCACCATCGGTTACCGCACGCCGACCGGCGCGGGCGAGGCCGGTGTTTCGGTCGAGTTCGTGGACGCGAACACGGTGTCGGTCACCAGCTACACCGGTGGCGAGGGCCTCGCCGACAACAAGAACACCCTCGTCCTCGACACCACCCAGGTGAATATGGCCAAGGCGGCGGTGGAGCAGTGGATCGCCCAGCAGCCGGGCGGAGCCGCCGCGCTCGAAGCGGCGTCGCACGTTACACTTCCCGCGATTGTTCCGCAGGGCGATGTCGTTCCGCAGACGGTCAATGTTGCCGGCATCACCACCCAGTGGGGTGGTTCGGTCCAGTACTGACGCGAGCTGAGTTCACGGGTGGGGCGGTCGTTCTCGGCCGCCCCACACGTGTGTCCTGGGAGAGGATTGGGTGTGGGTTCCGAGGGTGACGCGAAGGACAGCGAATCCGGCCGGGGGAGGTCGGATTTCGGTCCTCCGGTGAACGATTTCGGTCCTCCCGTGGGTGACTTCGGTCCTCCCGTGGGCGAATTCGGTCCACCGGTGGGCGAGTTCGGTCCACCGACGGGGGACTTCGGTCCGCCCATAGCCGATTTCGGCGCGCCGACCAGGCCGGATTCCGGCCCGAGCTGGTCGGTTCCGCAAGCTCCCGGCGATCATCCCGAGGTGGGTTGGCGTCCCGCGGGAGAGCAAACCGCGCCCCCGCCGCCGCCGCGGTTCCCCGCCCCCGATACCACGGTCTCGGCGGAGCGGCCCGTCCCGCTGCCCACCCCGCCGCCCGTGCGCGCCGAGACGCAGGCGCCATCCACGGACCCGTGGTGGAGTCCGACCGATACCGGTGAGGTGCCCAAGCCGCCGCTCGAGGCCGCCGCGGCGGCCGGGTTGTCGTGGGCGGACGATCCGATCGCCAAACGGCTCGCGCCCGGCTCGTCGTCGACCGAGGGTTCCGGTTCGGGGTCGGCGACGACGCGTCTGATCCTCGGCGTCGTCGGTGCGCTGGTGGTGGTGATCGGTCTGGTCGTCGTCATCGTCGCGGTGAGCCGCGGCGGAGGTGGCGAGGACGAGCAGACCGCGGCGGTGCCGCCGCCCCCGCGCACCACGGCGGCGCTGAGCTGCCCGGCCAGCCGCGACGGGAAGGTGACCGTCGGCAACGGCCCTGGTGACACCACCCGCGGCGCGGAGGCCATCCTCGGTTTCCAGTACGCGTTCTATGTCGAACGCAGCGGCGAGAAGGTGCGCCGTTTCGCCGCCCCCGATGCCGAGAACATCTCGTCGGCGGATGTCATCCAGAAGGCCATCACCGAGCAGATCCCGCCCGGCACCACGCACTGCCTGCGGATCACCGAACTGGCCACCGACACCTACGATGTCGATCTCACCGAACACCGCACGGACGGGACGACCACGGTGTACCGCCAGACCGTGATCACCGCCGAGCGCGATGGGAAGACCCTGGTGTTCGCCATCCGGGAGCGCGGCTGAACCGATACCCCGAACGACCTTGCGGCGCGGCCCCGGCACTATCTCATAATTTGGGATTGGGATTTCACATTCTGGTAGTGCTGTGGGATCGTTGACCATCCGCACCCTGGCGTTCACCGGGAGGTCACCATGTCGTCGTCGCATCCGCCGCGGTTGGCCCGCAAACTCGACGGGCTGCGCGGTTCGGCGATTCGCGACTTGCTGGCGCTGACCTCGCGCGAGGAGATCATCGGCCTGGCGGGCGGGCTGCCCGACGCCGAGCTCATGCCGCGCGACCGCGTAGCGAATGCGGCCGAGCGGGCACTGCGCGGTCCCGAGGTCCTGCAATACACCGAATCGCCGGGCTGGGGACCGCTGCGCGAGGTGCTCGCCGCGCGGGAATCGGTCCGCATGGGCCGTGCGGTGGCGCTGCGCGAGGTCTTCGTGACACACGGGTCACAACAGGCGTTGTCCCTGCTGGCCGACGTACTGCTCGATCCGGGCGACCTGGTGGTCGTCGAGGACCCCGCCTATGTCGGTGCGCTGCAAGTGTTCCGGGCCGCGGGTGCGCGCATCGTGGCGGTTCCGCTCGACGCCGAGGGCATGCGCGTGGACGTGTTGCGCGATCTGCTGACGCGCGGGCAGCGTCCGGCCGTCGTACACACCGTCAGCAATTTCCACAATCCGGGCGGGGTCACCATGAGTGCGCGTCGCCGCCGCGAACTAGCCGAACTCGCCGAGGCCAACGGCTTCTGGGTGATCGAGGACGACCCCTACGGCGAACTGTGGTTCGACGCGCCCGCGCCCGCCCCCGTCGCGACGTACGGCGCGTCGGTGATCCGGTTGTCGAGCGCCTCCAAGATCATCGCCCCGACCCTGCGCGTTGGCTGGATGATCGCGCCCGACCGGGTCTGCCGCGCGGTGGAACTGCTCAAACAGGGCGCGGACCTGTGCGGTTCGGCGCTGACCCAGCAGATCGCGGCCGAACTGCTCGCCGACGAGACCTGGCTCACCTCCCATATCGACACCGTCCGCGCCGTCTACGGCGAACGCGCCAAGGCGCTGGTGCACGCGGTGCGCGCGACCTTCGGTGACCGCGTCGTCTGCACCGATGCCGCCGGCGGCATGTTCGTGTGGGCCGACTTCACCGACGGCACCGATACCGCGGCGCTGTTGCCGACCGCGATCGAACACGGCGTGGCCTACGTTCCGGGCGCGGCCTTCGCGGTGGACAAGGGGTGCAGGCACGCCCTGCGTATGTGCTTCGTGACCTCCGAGGCCGCGGTGCTGGAACAGGCGATCGACCGGCTCGCCTGCGCACACGCGGCGGCGTCGGGTCAGTCCGCCCAGCCGTAGGTCCGCTCGACGGCCTTGTGCCAGGCCCGCAGGTGGGCGTCGCGATCGGCTTGCGACATCGTCGGCCGCCAAGTCCGGTCGGCGGTCCAGTTCGCCCGGATGTCCTCGGTGCCCGGCCAGTAGCCGACGGCGAGTCCGGCGGCGTATGCCGCGCCGAGCGCGGTGGTCTCGTTGACCACCGGACGCACGACCGGTACGTCGAGGATGTCGGATTGGAACTGCATGAGCAGGTCGTTGCCGACCATGCCGCCGTCCACCTTGAGAGTGGTCAATTCCAGGCCGAGCCGCTGGGATTCGGCGTCGGCGCGCATGGCGTCGACCACCTCGCGGGTCTGGAAGGCGGTGGATTCCAGGACCGCGCGCGCCAGATGGGCCTTTTCCACGAACCGGGTCAGGCCCGCGATGACGCCGCGCGCGTCGGGCCGCCAGCGCGGGGCGAACAGTCCCGAGAAGGCGGGCACGATGTAGGCGCCGCCGTTGTCGTCGACCTCGCGGGCCAGCGGCTCGATCTCCTCGGCGGAGGAGATGATGCCGAGGTTGTCCCGGAACCACTGCACCAGCGAGCCGGTGACGGCGATCGACCCCTCCAGGGCGTAGACGGCGGGTTCCGCGCCGAGTTGGTAGCAGACCGTGGTGAGCAGGCCGTGCTTGCTGAGAACCGGCGTGTTTCCGGTGTTCAGCAACATGAAATTGCCGGTGCCGTAGGTGTTCTTGGCCTCACCGGGTGACAGGCACGCCTGACCGAACGTGGCCGCCTGCTGATCGCCGAGGATGCCTGCGACCGGGACACCGGCCAGCGGACCCGCGGTGATCTCGCCGTACACCTCCGAGGAACTGCGGATCTCGGGCAGCATGGCCTCGGGCACCCCGAAATCCGCGCAGATCCGCGCATCCCATCGCAGGGTGCGCAGGTCCATCAACATGGTGCGCGAGGCATTGGTGACATCGGTGATATGGCGGCCGGTCAGATTCCACAGCACCCAGCTGTCCACGGTGCCGAAACACAGTTCGCCCGCCTCGGCGCGGGCCTGCGCGCCCTCGACCCGGTCGAGTATCCAGCGCACCTTGGGCCCGGCGAAGTAGGTCGACAGCGGCAGGCCGGTGCGTTCCTGATAGCGGGCCGGACCGTGGTCGCCGCCGAGTTCGGTGACCAGCCGATCGGTGCGGGTGTCCTGCCAGACGATGGCGTTGTGGATCGGCTCGCCGGTCGCGCGGTCCCATACCACGGTGGTCTCGCGCTGGTTGGTGACGCCGACCGCGGCGATGTCGGCGCGGGTCAGGTCGAGGGTGTCGAGCACCTCGCCGAGGACGAGTTCGGTATTGCGCCAGATGGTCAGCGGATCGTGCTCGACCCATCCCGGGCGCGGGAAGATCTGTTCGTGCTCGCGCTGGGCCACCCCGACGACGCGGCCGTGCCGGTCGAAGACGATGCACCTGCTCGAGGTCGTGCCTTGGTCGATGGCGGCCACATAGCGACGCATCTATGCAGGCTACTAAACCCGCCACGACTCGTGGCCGATTGTCGCGAGGATGTATCACGGTGGGCGCGGGTGCGTCTTTGCGGCTAGGGTGGCGGTGTTACCGGTGAGTACGTGTGGTGACACGGTTCGGTCCCGCAACGGGGATCGCGGGCCGGTCGCATAGCCTGTAGTCGCAAGCCTTAGCGCGGTTGGAGGAGGCGGGTATGACCAGCAAACCGGACGCGCAGTTGCTCGGCCCCGAACAGCGCCGCACGGCGTGGGAGCGCCTCGGCAAAGATCATTTCGATGTCGTGGTTGTCGGCGGCGGCGTGGTCGGCGCCGGCATCGCCTTGGACGCGGCCACCCGCGGTCTGACGGTCGCGCTGATCGAAGCGCGCGATCTGGCCTCGGGTACCTCGAGCAGGTCCTCGAAGATGTTCCACGGTGGTCTGCGCTACCTCGAACAGCTGGAGTTCGGACTCGTGCGCGAGGCGCTGCGCGAACGGGAGCTGGCGCTGTCGACGCTGGCGCCGCATCTGGTGAAGCCGCTGCGTTTCCTCTACCCGCTGACCAAACGCGGGTGGGAACGGCCGTATGTGGCCGCCGGCCTGGTGCTCTACGACACCATGGGCGGCGCGAAATCCGTTCCGGGACAGCGTCATCTGTCCCGGCACGCCGCACTGCGGCTGGCACCCGGTCTTCGCCGCGATTCGCTGATCGGCGGGGTCACCTACTACGACACCGTCGTCGACGACGCCCGGCACACCATGACGGTGGCCCGCACGGCGGCGCACTACGGCGCGGTGATCCGCACCTCCACGCAGGCGGTCGGCTTCCTGCGCGAGGCCGACCGGGTGAGCGGGGTCAAGGTGCGCGACAGCGAGGACGGCCGCACCGCCGAGGTGCGCGCCCACGTGGTCGTCAACGCGACCGGTGTCTGGACCGACGAGGTACAGGCCCTGTCGCACAATCGCGGCCGATTCCACGTGCGCGCCTCCAAGGGCGTGCACGTCGTGGTGCCGCGTGACCGCATCGTCAGCGATACCGCGGTCATCCTCCGCACGGCGACCTCGGTGCTGTTCTTGATCCCGTGGGGCGCGCACTGGATCATCGGCACCACCGACACCGACTGGAATCTGGACCTGGCCCATCCCGCGGCGACCGAGGCCGATATCGAATACCTGCTCAAGCGGGTGAACGAGGTGCTGGTCACCCCGCTCACCCACGCCGATATCGATGGCGTGTACGCGGGTCTGCGGCCGCTGCTGGCCGGGGAGAGCGATTCGACGTCCAAGCTGTCGCGTGAGCACGCGGTGGCGCGGATCGCGCCCGGACTCGTTGCCATCGCGGGCGGCAAGTACACCACATATCGGGTGATGGCCTACGACGCCATGGACGAAGCGGCACAGGATATTCCGGCGCGCGTATCGCCGTCGATCACGGAGAAGGTGCCGCTGCTCGGCGCCGAGGGCTATTTCGCCCTGGTGAATCAGACCGTCCACTTGGCCGAGAGCTACGGGTTGCATCCCTACCGCGTCAGGCATCTGCTCGACCGCTACGGTTCGCTCATCGACGAGGTGATGGCGCTCGCCGACGGCAGACCCGAACTGCTGCAACCGATCACGGATGCGCCGAGTTATCTCCAGGTGGAAGCGGTGTACGCGGCGGCGGCCGAGGGCGCGCTGCATCTGGACGACATCCTGGCCCGCCGGACCCGCATCTCCATCGAGTACTCCCATCGCGGCGCGCACTGCGCCGAACAGGTGGCGAATCTGGTCGCGCCGGTGCTCGGCTGGGACCCCGCCGATATCGACCGCGAGGTGCAGACCTATCGGGCCCGGGTGGAGGCGGAGATCCGGTCGCAGACCCAACCCGACGACATCTCCGCCGACGCGCTGCGCGTGGCCGCGCCCGAACCCCGTCCCCAGATCCTGGAACCGGTCCCGCTGGAGGGCTGAACGCCGGAAGCTGAACGCTGGACGCTGGAGGCTGAACTCAGCTCTTCGGCGTCTCCAGTCCCGCCGACCAGGTCATCAGCGCACGCAGATAGCGCAGCACCAACTCGTCGGGATAGGTTCGGCGATCGGCCAAGTGCAGTCGGGCCAGTTCCTCGATGGCCGCGAGCATGACGCGCAGAGTGGGGCCGTCGGGGTCGACCTCGGCGCCGGTGTGGCGCGACAGGTGGCGCGCGCCGATCCTGCGCGCGTAGGCCCGACCCGCCTCGAGACGTTCGCGCAGATCCGGCGGGCCGCCGTCGGGCGGGCTCAACATGATGCGCCAACTTGTCGGCGCGCCATGCAGATAGGCGAGGATGCCGCCGCTGACCCGGTCGGGATCGTCGAGTTGTTCGATGCTGCCGATACCGGCGACGGCGATGGCGCTCTCGCGGTCGAGCAGTGCGGTCATCATGCCGGACAGATCGGTGAACTGCTGGTAGACCAGTGCGCGGGCGACATCGGCCTCCCGGGCGACCCGGTCGATGGTGACCGCGGCGAAACCCTCGGCGGCGACGATGTCGCGGACGATGTCGAGTAGCTGAGCGCGCCGGTCGGCGGCGGACATGCGCCGCTTGGGCTGCTGCGCGCCGCCCGCGTCGGTGGAACGGGGTGCGGCGGATGCGACCGCGCGGCGTTCGGTGCTCACCGCACCGACGGTAGCGCAAGCAGCAGGTCCACCGCCTTCGCCGCACTCTGTACCGCGCTCTCCATCGTCGCGGACCAGTCGGTGGCGGTCCAGTCGCCGGCGAGGACCAGTGTCGGTACCGAGGTCCGCTGCTGCGGGCGCAGTCCGTGCGTGCCTACGACCTGCGAGAACGTCGCCTTGGGCATGCGGACCACCTGAGCCTGGACCACCTGCGCGTCGGCCGCGGCGGGGTAGTAGCGGCGTAGCAGGGCCATCTGCTCGGCGACGATCGCCTCGTTGGTCTTGTGGATCTGTTCGTAGGCCCCGCTGGTGGTCAGGCAGTACAGCCAGGCCCGACCGGTGTCGCGTCCGGTCATGCGCTGGCGGTCGAAGACCTCGTCGATGACGCCGGCGCCGCCGATGATGGCCTCGAATTCGCCGTCGGTGCCGAGCGGGCGGTCGAGGTACAGATTGGTGCTGACGATCGGGGTGTAGCCGAGTTTGTCTGCGGCGGCGTAGATTTCGGCGTGCTCAGGCAGCTCGTCGAGCAGTCCGCCGATATTGCCGTTGGGGACCGCGCATACCACGACGTCGGCGGGTTCGACGGTGCCGTCGGCCATCAGCACCCCGGTCACCGCGCCGTCGGTGATATGGATGCGGCGCGCCACCGCACGGTATTTCACCTCGACACCGTGGCGGCGGAACACGTCGAGCGCGCCGGTGACGTAGAGGGTGTCGAGATCGACGGTGGGGAAGCCGATCGCCGTCGGACGGCGGTGTTCGACCGCAAGGCGCAGGCCGGTGGCCATGACGTCGGCGAACACTTTGGCCGATTCCTGGTGCACGGGTTCGGCGGCGATCCCGAGCGCGAGCCAATCCCACACGGCCTCACGGGATCTGGCGGGCATGCCGACGCGGTTGAACCACTGTTCGGTCGTCATGTCGGCGAGCGCCGCGGGCTGGTTGAGCGCCTCCCAGCCCAGCCGCAGGGTGGCGAGGACCGTGCGCATCCGGTCGGCGAGCGTGGTGTCGGGATGCGCCCCGGTCATGGCACGGAGCACGCTGGGAACGCTCGCCTTCAGCACCACCTTGCGCCCGTCGGGCCAGCGCAGGGTCGCGCGCTCGGGATAGGCGAGATACTCACGGGTGCCGATGCTGGTCAGGTAGCGGAACAGGTGTTCGTAGCCGCTGGCGATGACGTGCTGACCGTTGTCGGGCAGGTCGTCGGCGGCCTCGGCGCGCATGGCGTGGGTGCGCCCGCCGAGTTGACCGCGCCGTTCCAGCAGGGTGACGCGTTTGCCCGCCTCGGCAAGCCATACCGCGGAGGCCAGCCCCGCGAGTCCGCCCCCGATGACCACGTATCGCCGCGGATCGCTCATGCCACTCTCCTCCGTATAACTTTCAATTTGTAAGTTACCTCGGCGAGATTGTGCCGTCAACGGTCTCGGGTGGGCGATCGGATCTCAGACCGTGCCGGGTTCGGGCTGGCACCGCGGACAGAAGTAGATACCGCGCTCGCGCTGGGTGATGCGATCGGAGGCGGGAGTGGTCGAATCGAGCGGGCGCACGGTGATCACGGTGCCGCAGCGCGGGCACGGCCACCGTCCCTGACGGCCGTACACCAGCGGGCGCCACGGCGGCTGGGTGGCCGCCCTGGTGAGCACCCGGTGGGCCTCGTCGACGAGTGCGGCAAGATCCGGCACCGCGCGCACGGGGGTGGCCGGGTGGACGCGGCGCAGATAGCAGATCTCGCTGCGGTAGATATTGCCGATGCCCGCCAGATTGCGCTGATCGAGCAGGGCGAGTCCGATCGGCTGCTCCGAATGGCGCGATAGTCGCCGAACCGCCTCGGCGGCATCCCAATTCGGGCCGAGCAGGTCGGGGCCGAGGTGGTCGGTCGCGGTATGTTCCTCGGCGCGCGCGAGCACCTGCACGGTGCCGAGGGAGAAGCCGACGGCCTCGGTGTCGTCGGTGGTCAGCACCACCCGGGCGGTGACCCGCGGGCGCGTCCACCGCTCCCCGACGCAGTAGGTGCGCCACACGCCCTCCATCTTCAGGTGGGTGTGGATACTGGCCCGCGGGGTGCGGATGAACAAGTGCTTGCCGTAGCTGGCGACCTGCTCGACGCGTTCGCCGACCAGATCGACCGTCGCGTACCGCGGCACCCGGAAGTCGCTGCGGACCAGCGTCTTACCGACCAGTGCCCGCCGCAGTCGCGCCGCGGTCAGGTACACCGTGTCGCCTTCAGGCATGCCACGACCGTAGCCGAGCCCGCGCCGCCGCGATCACGGTCGGCTCCGCAGACGCAGACCGCGCGGAGTCGGGACGAAGCCCGCGGCGGTGAGGAATTCGGCGAAGGTGTTGCCGTGCACCGTATCGCCGTCCACACGGTCGATGACCAGCGAATCCACCCGGCGTTGCCGCACCAGATCGCCGAGGGCGTTCGCCGCGGCCCGGCGTGCGTCCGTATCCTCGGTGAAGGTGAGCAGGGTCTTGCCGCCGCGCTCCAGGTAGAGCACCAGGTCACCGTCCACCAGCACCACCAGCGCGCCCGCCTTGCGGCCGGGGCGGTGGCCGCCCTCGACCTCGCCCTTGGGCCACGGCAGCGCCGCACCGTACGGGTTGGCGGGATCACCGGCGGCCAGCGCCAAGGCCGTTCGGGCGCTGGGGGTTGCGTTGCCGCCGCGATCGGCGTCGAAGGAGCGCAGGCGGTCGACCACGTCGGTGGTGGAGAACTGCGCGCCGCCGAGTGAATCGACGAAATAGCCGCGACGGCACCGGCCGCGATCCTCGAATTCGGTGAGCACGCGGTACATGAGCGCGAATCCGCCCGCGACGCCCTCGCTCTGCACCGAGCCGCGCGTCAGGACGCCGTAGCGCTCCAGCAGCGTGTCCGCGGTCGCGTGCGCGCGGACCGTATTGTCCGAAACACGCTGCGGCAGCAGCGACCAGCGACCGGCGACCGCGGGCGGGCCGGTCCGGGTCGGCATGGCGGCCCGCGGCAGGTACGCGCGACCGCGCGGTGTGCGCCGGGGTGTGCGGTGCGCGGTCGTCGTGCGCGCGGTGCCCGAGAGCAGTCCGCGCACGGGGGCGAAGGTGTCGCCGGAAACCAGGCCCGCCCAAACCAGTTCCCACAGCGCCGCGGCCACCGCGGTGTCGTCGAGCAGTCCGGTGGCATCGGAGAGCCCGCGGAAGAAGTACGCGCCGCCGCCCCGCGGAATCGGCGGACCCGGGTACGGCGACGTGGCAGAAGGCGATTCGGCGTCGAGTTCGATCGTGGGACCGGCGGGGCCGGGCGCGGTCCACGCGGGGATGGTCGCGCCGAGTGCGGCCAGCAGACGCAGATGGACCTCGCCGAATTCGATCTCGTCGGGCGCGGCGAGGGTGAAGGGCGCCTGATCGGTCGGATGCAGTGCGATCCAGCCGTCCTTGGCGGTGATGGAGCCGTGGCCGGACCACACCACCTCACCGCCCGCCATGAGTTCGTCCAACAGGGCGGGGGAGTAGTCGGCGACCCGGGCGGGCAGGATCAGCGATTCGATGGCCGAGGCGGGCATCGGCACGCCCGCGAGCTGTTCCACCACGGCCGCGACCCCGTCCACGCCGCGCAGGGTCCCGGTGCCCACGTGCTGCCATGACGGCAGGAAACGCCCGAAGGCGGCGGTGGAGACCGGTTCGACCTCGTGCCGGGCCGCGGCGAGCGAGCGGCGGCGCAGCCTGCGCAGCACCTGGACGTCACACCATTCCGAGCCGGTGGCCGCGGGCGTGAATTCGCCCTCCACGACCCGCTTCTCGGCCGCCAGTCGGTGCAGGGCGGCGACGGCGACGGCGACGCCGAGTCCGAATCGCTCGGCGACGGCCTCGGTGCGGAACGGCGCGTGCGTGCGTGCGTAGCGGGCCACCAGATCGCCGAGCGGGTCGGCGACCGGTTCGATGAAGGCGGCGGGTGTGCCGATCGGCAGCGGGACCCCGAGCGCGTCACGCAGTCGCGCCGCGTCCTCGATCGCGGCCCACCAGGTCCGCCCGGCGAAGGTGACCGCGAGTGCCCGTTTGGCCGTGCGCAATTCGGCGAACCATTCGTGATGGTCGGTCTGCACGCCGTCGCACCGCGACCGCGCCTCATCGGCGGTCAGCGGGCCGAGTAGTCGCAGCAGGTCGGCCAGGCCCTCGGCGTCGCGGGCGTGACGCTGCGGGGTCAACCGTTGCAGTTCCCGCTCGGTCTGGTCGAGGACGGCGGCGTCGAGCAGTTCGCGCAGTTCGACCCGGCCGAGCAGTTCGGCGAGCAGGCCCGAATCCAGCGACAGCGCCGCGGCCCGGCGTTCGGCCAGCGGACTGTCGCCCTCGTACATGAACTGCCCGACGTAGTCGAACAGCAGGGAATTGGCGAACGGCGACGGCGTCGCGGTCTCGACCTCGATCACGCGCAGTTTGCGGTGCGCCACCCGCCCGAGCAATTCGCGCAGCGACGGCAGATCGTAGACATCGCGCAGACATTCGCGCACCGTCTCGAGCAGGATCGGGAAGTCCGGGAACTTGCGCGCGACATCGAGCAGTTGCGCCGAGCGCTGCCGCTGCTGCCACAGCGGTGCGCGCTTGCCCGGATCGCGCCGTGGCAGCAATAGCGCCCGCGCGGCGCACTCCCGGAAACGGGAGGCGAACAGCGCCGACCCGCCGATCTGTTCGGTGACGATGTCGTCGATGTCCTCGGGATCGAAGACGAACAGGTCGGCGCCGGGCGGATCGTCGGTGGTGTCGGGCAGCCGGACCACGATGCCGTCGTCGGAGGCATTGGGCGTGACGTCGACGCCGAATCGCTCACGCAGGCGCGCCCCGACCGCCAACGCCCACGGCGCGTGTACCGGCAGGCCGTAGGGGGAGTGCAGTACCAGCCGCCAGTCGCCGAGTTCGTCGCGGAATCGTTCGACCACGAGGGTCCGGTCGGTGGGCAGATGACCGGTGGCGGCGCGCTGTTCGTCCAGTAGCGCGGCCATATTGACCGTGGCGTTGTCGTCGAGTCCGGCCTCGCGCGCGAGGGCGAGCAGCTGTTCGGAGACCCGACCGGCGACCGGGCCGTCGGGCGAGATCGGTTCGGGGCGAGGTCGATCCGCGGCTTTCGCGCCCTCGCCCGACTTGCGCACGAATTCGCCGAGCGCCGCGCCGAGTTCGGCGGGACGGCCGAGTCCGTCGCCGTGCCAGAACGGGAGCCGACCGGGTTGGCCGAACGCGGGCGTGACCATGACCCGGTCGAAGGTGATCTCCTCGATGCGCCAACTGGTCGCCCCGAGGGCGAAGACATCGCCGACCCGGGATTCGTAGACCATCTCCTCGTCGAGTTCGCCGACCCGCGAATTCTTCTCGCCCACCATATAGACGGCGAACATGCCGCGATCGGGAATGGCGCCCCCGGAGGTGACCGCGAGCCGTTGCGCGCCGGGTCGACCGGCGAGGGTGCCCGCGTCGCGGTCCCACACCACGCGCGGGCGCAGTTCGGCGAATTCGTCGGAGGGATAGCGGCCCGCGAGCAGGTCGAGTACCGATTCGTAGGCCGAGCGCGGCAGCGTGGCGTAACTGCCGGTGCCGCGCACGGTGTCGAACCACGTGTCGACGTCGATCGGTTCCAGGGCGCAGGCGGCCACGGTCTGCTGCGCCAGGATGTCGAGCGGATGGGCCGGTATGCGAATCTCCTCGATCCGGCCGCCGAGCATACGCTGCGCGGTGACCGCGCAATGGATCACGTCGGTACGGTGCTTGGGGAACAGCACCCCCTTGGAGATCTCGCCGACCTGATGCCCGGCGCGCCCGATCCGCTGTAGGCCGCCCGCGACCGACGGCGGGGCCTCCACCTGGACCACCAGATCCACCGCGCCCATATCGATGCCGAGTTCGAGGCTGCTGGTGGCGACCACGCAGCGCAGCCGACCGCTCTTGAGATCGTCCTCGATGAGCGCGCGCTGCTCCTTGCTGACCGAACCGTGGTGGGCGCGGGCCAGCAGCTGTTCGGCACCGTGGGTGACCTCGGTGGACGGTCCGAGCTGTGCGGGCGGGCCGTGCGCGGTGTCGACCGGATCGCCGACGCGGGCGGCGAAGGTCTCGTTGAGCCGCGCGGTGAGGCGTTCGGCAAGCCTGCGGGAATTGGCGAACACGATGCTGGAACGGTGTTCGAGCACCAGGTCGACGATGGCCTCGTCCACATGCGGCCAGATGGATCCGGGTTGATCGGAATCGCCGATCTCGGTCATATCCGCGACCGGCACCCGCACCGACAGGTCGAAGGTCTTGGGCGCGGGCGGGGCGACGATGGTGATGGGCGCGGACCCGACGAGGAAGCGGCCCACCTCATCGGGCGGGCGCACGGTGGCGGACAGGCCGACGCGCTGGGCGGGCCGCTCGGTCAGCAGGTCGAGTCGGGCCAGTGACAGCGCCAGGTGGGAGCCGCGTTTGGAGCCCGCGATGGCGTGCACCTCGTCCACGATCACGGTGCCGACGTTCGCGAGTGTGTCGCGCGCGGCCGAGGTGAGCATGAGGAACAGCGACTCCGGCGTGGTGATGAGGATGTCGGGCGGCTTGCGCAGCATGGAGCGCCGGTCGGCCGGACTCGTATCACCCGAGCGCACGCCGACGGTGACCTCCGGGGCGGGGGCGCCGAGGCGTACGGCGGTCTGGGTGATGCCGACCAGCGGGGCGCGCAGATTGCGTTCCACGTCGACGGCCAGCGCCTTGAGCGGCGAGACGTAGAGCACCGTGGTGCCCGCCCGCTCCGCGTCCTTCGGGGCGGGTTCCCGGTTCATGAGCCGGTCTATCGCCCACAAGAACGCCGAGAGCGTCTTACCCGACCCCGTTGGCGCGATGACCAGCGTGTGTTCCCCCGCGGCGATGGCCTGCCACGCGCCGAGCTGGGCCGGGGTGGGCGCGGGGAAGGCGCCGTCGAACCACTCCCGGGTGGCCCGGGAGAAATCGGCGGTGCCGAATGCGGCGGTGCTGAATGCGGCGGTCGCGTCCTCGCCCATGCCAACAGTCTGCACCCGGCCACCGACAACGCCGCGCCCACGTCGGTCGCCGTACGCTGCGATGGTGCGGAAGGTGCTCAGACTCGACCTGGTCAGCCACGGCACGACCGAGGCGATGCGCGAGGCGCGGTTCCCGGTGGACGAGTCGCTGACCGAGGCGGGCCGCCGCGCGGTCGTCGTCGGCGGGCGACTCGGCGCCGACCGGGTCGTGACCGGACCCGAACGCCGCGCCGTGGAGACCGCGGCCCTGCTCGGCCTGACCGGCACGGAGGACGCCCGCCTGCGCGACCTCGACGCGGGCCGCTGGCGCGGCGGCGAGCTGGCGTCGCTGCCCCCGGACGAGCTCCACGCCTGGCTCACCGATCCCGAGTTCCGCGGCCACGGCGGTGAATCGGTGACCGATGTGATCGAGCGCATCCGGTCCTGGATGGCCGAGATCGCCTCGGCAGGCGTGTCGACCGTCGCGGTGACCCATCCGGCCGTCGTCCGGGCCGCGCTGCTGGTGACGCTGGCGGCCCCGCCGACCTCCTTCTGGCGCGTCGACATCCCGCCCGCGGGCGTGACCAGGCTGCGCTACCGCGGCGAATGGCGGCTGCGCCTGTCCACGTGAGGCGCGCCCACCCCCGTCGCGCGCGCCGTTGCCCGGAACCGCGGCGGTCGACGCCTACGCCACACCGGGGGTTGTTCACAGCTTCTTCGCAGGAACTTCGGAGTTCGGGGTCAGGCGGTGCGCCTAGGTTCGACCCGACGGCACACGGGATTACGGAGGCGCGTGCGTGGTGACGGTGACGCAGGGACGGGCGAGGACCTCGCCCGCGCGAGGACAGGCGTTGCGCCGCGTACTGTACGGACCCGATACGCGGCCGCGCGCGGCACGGCCCGCGCTGTCGGCGCTGCTGGCCGCGACCGCACTGCTGTACCTGGGCGACCTGAGCGTCTCCGCATGGGGCAACGAGTACTACGCCGCCGCCGCGCAGGCGGGTTCGCGCAGCTGGTCGGCGCTGCTGTTCGGGTCGCACGACGCGGGCAACTCGATCACGGTGGACAAACCGCCCGCCTCCCTGTGGCTCATGGGCCTGTCGGCGCGGGTGTTCGGCTTCGGGTCCTGGTCGGTGCTGTTGCCGCAGGCGCTGCTCGGCATCGGTTCGGTGGCCCTGCTCTACGCGGCGGTGCGGCGCTGGTGCGGGGTCCGCGCGGGTCTGCTCGCGGGCGCGGCATTGGCCGCGACACCGGTCGCGGCGCTGATGTTCCGTTACGACAATCCCGACGCGCTGCTTACCTTCCTGCTGATCGCCGCCGCCTACTGCACCGTGCGCGCGATCGACGCCGAGAACTCGCGCTGGTGGTCGGCGGGCACCGGATGGCTGGCGCTCGCCGCCGTCGCCATCGGATTCGGCTTCCTCACCAAACTTCTCCAGGCGCTGCTCGTCGTGCCCGCGCTCGGCGCGGTCTTCCTCCTCGCCGCCCCGGGCGGATTCTGGTCCAGGACGGGCAAACTCATGACCGCGGGCGTGACACTCGTCCTCGCGGGCGGCTGGTACGTGGCGCTGGTCGAGATCTGGCCCGCGGGCGCGCGACCCTATATCGGCGGTTCGGCCAACAACAGCCTGTGGGAACTGGCCCTCGGCTACAACGGACTCGGACGGCTCCTCGGTGGCCACGGCAATCCGGGTGGGCCGTCCGACCGCGGACCCGCGGGCGCCCAGTTGGGCCCGGCCTTCGGCGGCGACACCGGTATCACCCGGCTGTTCCGTGATCTCATGGCGACCGAGGTCTCCTGGCTGCTGCCCGCCGCGCTCATCGGTCTGGTGGCCGGACTGTGGATGACCCGCCGTGCGCGGCGCACCGATCGGCTGCGCGCGGCGCTGATCCTGTGGGGCGGTTGGCTGCTGGTCACCGCGCTGGTCTTCAGCTTCATGAGCGGGGTCATCCACCCCTATTACACCGTGGCGCTCGCACCCGCGGTCGCCGCGCTGGTAGGCGTCGGCGTCTCGCGGCTGTGGCGGTCGCGGGAACGGCGCGCCGCGACGCTGGTCCTCGCGGTGATGGCCGCGGTGACCGGCGCGTGGTCGTTCATCCTCCTTGACCGGACCCCGGAGTGGCTGCCCTGGTTGCGCTGGACGATCATCGCCGCCGCCGCGTTCGCGGCCGTCGCGTTCGCCGTTCTCGGATGCGCGACCGCCGAATCGAACTATGACGCCCGCCGTACCCGATGGCTGCCGACGGTGGCCGCGGTGGCGGCGCTTCTCGCCGGCTTCGCGGGCACCACGTCCTACGCGGTGGTCACCGCCATGTCGGCGCACGGTGGCGGCATACCGGCCTCGGGACCGAGGGGTGATGCGGCGGCGGCCGGACCGCACGGTGGACCGCCCACCGGCGGACCGCCCGCCCCGCTCGCGGGCCTGGGAATGGCGGCGGGGTCCGGGGAGGTCGACGGCGGTCGGGCGATCGATCCGTTCGGCGGGCCCGACGCGGATGACACGAGTCCGGCGCCGCAGCGCATGTCGCGGGACTCCATGCCGTCGTCGGACATGTCATCATCCGGCACGGCGGCACTGCCCGGCACGGCATCGACGAGTGAGGTGGGACCGCCACGTGGCGCGCCCCCGGGGCCGGGCGGACCGCCCGGTATCGCCCACAATGCCGAACTGGAGGCCATGCTGCGCGCTTCGGACCGGCGCTGGACCGCGGCCACGGTCGGCTCGTTCGGCGCCTCGGCCCTCGAATTGCGCACGGGCACTTCGGTGATGGCCATCGGCGGCTTCGCCGGCGGCGACGATGCGCCCAGCCTTGACCGGTTCCGCGAACTCGTCGCCGACGGGGAGATCGGCTATTTCGTGGCCGCCCGCAGGCCCGGTCCGTCGCCTGCCCGCCCGGATGCCGACGCGCCGAAGTCGACGGGTGAACAGATCGCCGAATGGGTACAGACCCACTACACCGCGCGACAGGTCGGCGATGTCACCGTCTACGACCTGACCTGAGCGTCCGGGTCCCGAGTGATCCGGCGAGGGTGTCCGCCTCGCAACGGCGCGAGCGGGCGCCTGCGGACGCCCGCCGCCGCGTCCGGCCCACCGATACCCGCCGCGTATTGAAACGTCCCCGCTTTACTGCGCCGATTCACCGGGGTAGTGTTCCAGCACACACATTATGTGAATCACAATTCTGCTGCCGCCCGCATCTGTTAGACACCGGTTGACACCGAGTGCGGTCCGCGCGCGAGTGATACGGACGCGCCGCGCCCTCGGCGTCGGTCCACTGGAAGGATGGATGACGGCATGGATCTCACGGCCAAGCAGCGTGCAACGCTCGAATTGATCTGCGATACGTTCGTGCCGGGTGACGGGCTCGGAATTCCCTCGGCAAGTGAACTGAACGTCGCCGATATCGTGCTGCGGCTGCTCGACCGCAACCCTCGGGAAGCCGACCGTAAACAGTTCGCCACCCTGCTCGGGCTCTGGGATTCGCCGGTCATGGGTCTGCTGGCGGGAGTCGGCCCGCGCCGCTTCTCCGCGCTGTCGCCGCGCGGCCGCGAACAATTCCTGCTGCGACTCGGCGATTCCCGCTTCGGCGCCAAGCGCGCCATCTTCCAGGCGCTGAAATCGGCGGCGGTGCTGTCCTACTACACGACGCCCGGCCCCGACGGCGTCAGCCCCGTCTGGAAAGAAATGGGCTACCCCGCGCCGCCCGGACCGCTCGACTCCGCGCCCGCGCCCGCGCTGACCCCGCTGCGGCCCACCACCGACACCGAATTGGATTGCGACGTGGTGGTCGTCGGCTCCGGCGCGGGCGGCGGCACCGCCGCGGCGGTGCTGGCCGAGGCCGGACTTTCGGTCGTCGTCCTCGAACGCGGCGGCTACTACGACGACGCCGACTTCGGTACCGACGAACTCGACAGCCTCACCAAGCTCTATGCCGCCGGACCGCAGGCCACCGCCGAGGGCCAGCTCACCCTGGTCGCGGGCGGATGTCTTGGCGGCGGCACGGTCGTCAACTGGACCACCTCGCTGCGCACCCCCGACGATGTGCGCGCCGAGTGGGCGGGTCTCGGCGCGACCCAATTCGCCGAGGACGAGTTCAGCGCCGCCCTCGACGCCGTCGAACGCCGCATCGGCGTGCGCGGCGACCGGTCGCCGCTGTCGGCCCGCGACAGCGTCCTCGAGCGCGGGGTGAACGCGCTCGGATGGGATCTGGCCGCGCTGCCCCGCAATGTCGGTGAGGTCTGCGACGCCGGAACCGAATGCGGCCGTTGCGGTTACGGATGCAGGCTGGGCGCCAAACAGTCGGTCACCAAGACCTGGCTCGCCGATGCCGCCGACCACGGCGCGACCCTGGTGGTAGGCGCGGACGTGCGCACCATCGAGGTGCGCGAGGGCCGCGCCGAGAGCGTGCGCGCGGTGACCGCCGACGGTGCGCGCGTGCACGTCAAGGCGAGGGCCGTCGTCGTGGCCGCGGGCGCGATTCAGACGCCCACGCTGTTGCGGCGTTCGGGCCTGCGAAACGACAACATCGGCAAGTACCTGCGGTTGCATCCGGCCTCTGCCGTCTTCGGCGTCTTCGACGAACAGGTGCGGCCGTGGGAGGGCGCGCTCCAGGGTCGCATCTCGCGCAGGCACGGTGACCTCGACAACGGCTACGGCGTCATCTACGAGACCGGGCCGCTGCATCCCGGCATGATGATCGGCTTCATGAATTGGCGTGGGGCGCAACACCATCGGCGGGCGATGCTGGATCTGTCGCGCACCGTCGCCGTCGGCGTAATCACCCGCGACCGCGACCACGGCACGGTCACCATCGATCGCGGCGGCGAAGCCGTGGTGAAGTACCGCATCTCCGATTTCGACGCCGCCCACCTGCATGTCGGCGTCGGCGGCGCGGCCCGCATCCTGGAGGCGGCGGGGGCGAAGCGGATCTTCTCCGGACATCAGGCGGGCGCGGAATACGAACCCGGCGTGCGGGGTTCGCACGCCGAATTCGTCGAGTCCGCCCGCGCCGCGGGGTACGCGCCCGCGCGCTGCGGCATGGGTGCGCTGCACATCATGGGTTCGGCTCGCATGGGCGGTTCCCGCGCCGACTCCGCGACCGATCCCGACGGCGCCACCTGGGAGGTGCCCAATATCGTCGTCGCCGACGCGTCCTGCTTCCCGACCGCGTCGGGAGTCAACCCGATGGTGTCCATCGAGGCGATCGCCTACATGAACGCCCGCCGCCTGGTCGCGCGACTGACCTGAGCCGACGACCGGACGGGCCGGCTCAGATCGCCTGAATGCCCTTGAGCACCGCGCGCAGCAACTGGGTGTTGCGCGCGGCCGAGTCCGGCGCGGGGTCGGGGGAGCGGAACTTCAGCAGGCCGTCATCGATCAGGTCGCCGACCAGGATCTTGGTGGAGGTCAGCGGCAGGTTCAGCTGCGCCGCCAACTCCGCCACCGACAACGCGGTGTGGCTCAGTTGCAGTATCCGCGCGTACTCCGGTTCCGTACGGCGCGGCTGCACACCGACACTCGCGTTCACCACCAGCGTGAGCATGTCCAGTTTGTGCCGTGCCCCACCGGACCGCCCGCGCGTGACGGCATACAACCGGACGAGGGGACCTGCCTCCTCGTCGTACCAGGACTCATGCTCGTCGTTCATGGCCGTCTGGAACCGGCGTCGTCGAGCGACTTCGGGCGCGGGTCGACGGCGAGGTGCGTGCCGACCCGCTGCACGGTCTGGTTCATCTCGTAGGCGACCATGCCCATGTTCGCGGTCTCCGCGGTCAGCAGCGCCAGACAGGCGTTGTCGCCCGCGGCGGTGATGAACAGCACCGCGCGGTCCAGTTCCACCACGGTCTGGCAGACTCCGCCGACATCGAAATGCGCGCCGGCGCTGCGGGCCACACCGTGCAGGGTCGAGGCCATCGCACCGAATCGTTCGGCGTCCGCACGCGGCATCGCCGAGCAGTGCCCGAGCAGCAGGCCGTCGGTGGACAGCACGACGGCGAAGCGGACATCGTGCAGCCGCTCGATGAGATCATCGAGCAGCCAGTCGAGACTACGGGGTTTGGAGGTCGTCACCGGTACCTTCCTGTCGGTCGAATTGCTGTGCGGAACCGTCGTTGTCGACGCGGTTCGAACGCCCCTGCCTGGTGCCGTTCTCGATGGCCGACATGAGGCTGCGGGCTTCGTCGGCCGAACGCGGCCTGCGGGTCGACTCGGCGGAGGTGCGCCCGTCGGTCGCGGAATCGCCCGCTGCCTCCGGTATCGCGCGGCGCCGACGCGGGAGTGCGGGCTTTTCCACGATGTTCTGGGGTGGTGCGGCGACAGCGGCGGTGTGCGACGCGCCCGCCGGGGCGGTGGATACCGCCGCGGGCGCGAGTACCGCGCGCGGCGCGGTCGTCTCGGTCGGGGATTCGGTGGGCCGGGAATCGTTGTCGGAGGCCAGCAGCGCGGTCGGCACGAGCACGATCGCCCTGATCCCGCCGTAGTCGGATTCGCTCAGGCGCACCGAGATACCGTGCCGGATGGCCAACTTGGCGACCACGAACAGGCCCAGCCGCGCGTCGCTGGACAGCGCGGCGACGCTGAAGTCCGGCGGATCGGCGAGCAGGGCGTTGCGTTCGGCGAGTTCGGTGTCGGACATGCCGAGACCCTGATCGGAGATCTCGATCGCCACCCCCTTGCCGACCAGGTTGCCCGACACCTCGACCCGCGACTCCGGCGGCGAGAACGCCGTCGCGTTGTCGGTGAGTTCGGCGATGAGGTGGATGAGGTCGGCGACCGTGGCGCCGGTGATTCTGATGTCGGGCAGCCGTCCGGTCTGGATGCGGGTGTAGTCGAGGCTCTCGGCGACCGCGCTTCGTACCACGTCGATGAGTGCCACGGGGTTGCGCCAGCGCCTGCCCGGCTTCTCACCGCCGAGGATGATGAGGTTCTCGGCGTTGCGGCGGGCGCGGGTGGCGAGGTGGTCGAGTTGGAAGAGCAGGTCGAGCTTGCCGGGGTCCTCTTCTTCGCGTTCGGCGCGGTCGAGCAGGGCGAGTTGACGGTGCACCATGACCTGGCTGCGGTGGGCGATATTGACGAAGACCGCGTTGACGCCGGAGCGGGTCTTGGATTCGGCGACGGCCGCGGTGACGGCGGCGCTGTGCGCGCGGTTGAAGGCGTCGGCGACCTGACCGATCTCGTCGCCTCCGAATTTCAGCGGCGAGTGTACGGCGTCCCCGTCGACCTGCTCGCCGTCGCTGAGCGTGCGAATCGTCTCCGGCAGGCGCTCGTCGGCCAGTTCGAGGGTTTCCTGACGCAGCCGGCGCATGCGGCCGATGAGCCTGCCCGCCAGCAGCGCCGCCGCGAGGAACACCAGCACGGTGATCGCGAACACGACCGCGCCGCCGTAGGCGGAGTTGGCGGCCCGTTCCTGTCCGGTGGTCGTCGCCGAGGTATGGCTGTCGCGGCACAGATCGACCCACAGTTGCACCAAGCCGTTGCTGATCGGCACGGCGGTGCTCTGCCACTCGGCGGCGGTGAGCGGCAGGGCGTCCGCGCTCGTCCGCGTGGTCCGGCTCGCCGTACCGTTCGTCTGGCGGGCGCCGGTCGAGTTCTCCGGGTCGTCGGGCTCGACCACCCCGCGGCGGATCACGGCGTCCTCCATCGCCACGATCTGCTTGCGGTTCTGCCCTTCGATCAGGTTCTTCAGCTGCTCCTGCCGCTTCCCGGACAGCGTCGAGGCGACGTAGTCGAGCTGTCCGCGCGCGTCTCCCACGTAGCGGCTGAATTCGGCGAACTGCCTGCGGGGGAGTTCTTCGGTGAGCAGGGCCACCGAACCGATGGTGGCGGCGCGCGATATCGATTCGCCCGCGCGCAGCAAGAGCATCGCCTGGTACAGCCGTACCGCGATATTCGGGTCCGGCGCCACCTCGGCGGCCAGCAGCGACGCGGTGACGATGGTGTCGATGACCGTCGAATAGAGCGAGAACGCTTGGTCGGTCGGGACGGCGCGGGCATCGATGGCCGCGCGCAGGGTCGGGAGCTGGGCGTAGAGCTGGCTGAAGCCGTCGATGTCGTTGGCGAGGTCGGGTCGCAGCGCCGCGGCGGCGTCACCTTGGGCTTTCAGCGCGGCCAGCGCGAGGTCCGAATTCTTGCGGGTCAGGGTGAGACTCGCGGTAGCCGACGGGTCACCGCTCAGATGCAGCAGCGATGCCGCGCGTTCGGCCTGGAAAGCCTCGATCATCTGACGCGCCGGTTCGGCAGTGGCGCTGGCGAGGCCGGCCCATTCCTCGGCATCCTGCCCGTCACGTATGAGGTAGATGGCCGAGCCCACGCCGATGCCGAGCAGAGCCACGCTCGGGATGAGGACGATGGCGAGCACTCGGGTTCGCACGCTGATCGAGCCGCGTTCGCGCCACCGCCGGGCAACCGCGGCGACAACCGCCCTGATGAAGTTGATGACAAACACCGATGATCGAGCCTACCTCTGGGAATACCCACCCACTTGTCGCCGGCCGCCCCGACCGGGTGACCGGTCTGCCTCACCGGCTGTGTTCCGAGTCACTCTAGACGGAGAAATCGCCGTTGGGCAATAACTTCTGGGCTAACGAATCACCGGAACGGTCGATAGCGCAGCGCTATCGAGAGACGCCGTTCACATCCTCTCGAAAGAAGAATGATCATTCATTTCAGTCGAGTCAGGCCAGGTCTTCCGCGTGGCTGAGTTCCAGCCTGCCTATCAGCATGCGCTGCAATTCGTCGGCGACTTGATCGCTGGTGGCGTCGACCCAGCCGACGGTCCAGTCGTGCATGAGACCGTTGACCGACCCCACGAATGTCGCCGCGGTGAGTCTGGGATCGAATGGGGTGATGTCGCCGCGGCGGAGTGCGTCCTCGTACAGTTGGACCAGCAGCTCGATCCAGCGCGACCGCCGTTCCAGGCGCTGTTGGTCGAGTCGTTCACTCACACCGACGATTTCGACGAACAGGATGCGGGTGAAACGCGGGTCGACGGTGACGGCGTCGATGTAGGTGTGGACGATCCTGGCTACACGGTCGCGGATGGGTAGGTCCGCTACGAGCCCGATTTCGGCTACGAGACGTTGTTCGGCCAGTTCGTTGACGGACAGGTGGAGGTCGGCCAGCAGGTCTTCGAGTGTGTGGTACTCCTCGTAGAACTGCCGGGTGGACAATCCCGCGCGCTTGCACACATCCACCAAGCGACTGTTGCGATATCCCGGTCCCGCGCCGAACAGATCCAGTCCGGCTTCGCGCAGTCGCATGCGACGTTCGGCGTGCCGTTCCGATGCTGGTCGGCCACCGTAACGGCCTGTCGCGGAGGCGATCCTGGCCATGTCTACCCCTCTCTACGGGCCCGGCACCGAGGGGTTGTGGTCCACAACACGATTGTCTACTCTTCAGTAACCCGAGTCTGAATACACGAATATTCAGACTCGGGTCGCAACGCCCACAAGGCTCTGTGTGCTAGTGCCCGGCCGGCCATATTGTTCCACGTTGCGGATGCTGTGGCCGTCCTTGCCCCAGGATAGCCACGGCATTGTGGGGCGCGCTCCAACCGCGCCCCACGACCGCAGTACTTTCCTGGAGGAATTCTATGCGCGTCTCAGCAACCACCCCTCATCGTAGACGGGTGTGGCGCAGCGCGGCAGCGGCCCTCGTCGCGACCATGATGGCAGGCGTATTCACCTACGAAGTAGGCCGAGCCGGCGCCGAGCCCGGCTTGAACCAGATAATGCTCGTCGGCAACAACTGGGAGGGCGTCGCCGACATCATCGAATCCACCGGCGACTTCGCCAAGATCGGTCGGATCAACCTTATTCCCGACAAGGACGAGCGGCTTCGCGAGATCTACCTCAATCCGATCAAGCTCGCTTACTTTCTCGGCATCCGCCAGACGGTCGGCGAAGGCCACGACCAGTACATCGACGACATGTACACGACCCCGGACGGTTCGGCCATCGTCGTCTCGCGACCCAGCTTCGCCGACGTCGTGTCCGTCGACAGTGCCACCGGCAAGGTGAAGTGGCGGTTCCCGGTCTCGGGCAACCGATCCGATCACATGGCCGTATCGCCGGACGGCAAACGGGTCGCGGTCTCGGCCTCGACCAGCAATACCGTCCATGTGCTCGACATCGTCACCGGCAAGGAGTTGGGTAAGTTCGCCACCGGTGACAAACCGCACGAGAACGTCTTCACCGCCGACGGCAAGATCTGGAACATGGCGATCGGGGACGTCAACACCGATCTCGACGCTCCGTTCCTCGACTTCACCAAGGGCGACCGCAAGATCACAGTCGCCGACGCCAATACCTTCAAGGTGGTCAGGACGATCGACATGCGCGATCGCCTCGACGCGTTCGGTCAGAAGGGGCTCTCGGACGCCGTGCGTCCGGTGGCCTTCACCCCCGACGAGTCCAAGATGTACTTCCAGGTGTCGTTCTTCAACGGCTTCCTCGAATACGACGTGGCCTCCGACAAGATCCTGCGTATCAAGGAGTTGCCGAAGAACCCGAATACCAGCCCCGAACGGAAGGATTGGGTCAACGACTCGCGTCATCACGGCATGTCGATGGACCCGTCGGGCAACAAGTTGTGCATCGCCGGAACGATGGACGACTACGCCACCATCGTCGACCGCGCGACCCTTCAGGAGGGGCCGCTGGTGACCGCGTCCAAGCCGTACTGGGCAACGGTCAGCGGTGACGGGAAAGCGTGCATCATCTCCGAAAGCGCCGCCGACCAGGTGACCGCGATCGATTTCGGCACCGGCAACAAGATCACCTCGATCCCCGTTGGCGATCATCCGCAACGGATTCGCGTCGGTAACCTGCCGACCGGATGGAAGACACCGGCCGCCTGAATCCGAGGAGGGGCCGGGCGCCGTCCGGCCCCTCCTCCGCGCAACGCTCAACGACGGGATTCCGCTCCGACGGCCTCGCGGTCGGCCGCGAGCGACGCGGTCACGAAATCGGCTGCCCTGCGCTCGAATTCGGCGTAATGGGCGTCGCGTTCGTTTGCGGATACCGCGTCGCCGATGAGCAGTTCGCCTTCGGGGGAGACGCTCTGGGGATTTTCCTCGGCGTCGGTCAGCAGGCCGACGGTCGACCGATCGAATCCGCAGTAGTAGGCGATGGAGGCGTTCAACTGGTTGTCCAGCATCGCCCGCATCGCCTCCACCACCGGATCGCTCGAGGTCGCGCCCGCCAGACCGAGCCACAGAATGGTTCTGCCCGCCAGCCGAGGCGTGCTGTGACCGTAGGCGAACCCGTAGTTCCACACCCGGTCGATCCAGCCCTTGAGCAGCGCGGGCACGCTACCCCAATACACGGGAAAGACCACGATCACGTGATCGGCGGCGAGCATGCGGTCCATGTGCGCGCCGACTTCGGCGGAGTAGACCTTGTCCCGGTCGTTCCAATCCGGCTGGTCGGCGACCGTCATTCGCGGATCGAATCCCTCGCCGTTCAAGTCGAGCAGATCGACCCGGAATCCCGCGGTCTCCAATTGGGTGACCGTACGTCTGCCGATATGGGCGGTGAGTGAATCCGGACGGTGATGGGCGACGACGACGAGTGCGGTGCGCGGTGCATTGCTGCCGTATTCCACTGTTTCTCCTGTACTCGGTGATCTCGTATATCGAGTACAGCCCGGATAGCGTGGACGATCCATGGTCGCGAAGCTCTGAAAGATAGGAGTTCGTCTACGGTGGTTGGCGTGGACCCTTTGAGTTATGTGCTCGGCGGCATTCGCGCGGAAGGTGCGATGGTCGGGCAGGCGGTGCTGAAAGCGCCGTGGACGATCCGATTCGTCGACCGCGCGCCGTTGACCATGGTCACGGTGCTGCGCGGTGATGGCACGCTGGTACTCGCCGACGGCGCCGAACGTCCGCTGCGCGCGGGTGACACGGCGATCGTGCGCGGTCCGGCGCCCTTCGAGCTGGTCGATCGGCCCGATTCCCCCGGCCGAGTGCCCGCCGAATACGAGATCGCCTGTTTCGTGGACGAATCCGATTGTGTCGACGCAGAAGCGGGCGAAATCGACTGGGAGGAGGAGTCGGCGCTGGCCACCACCACCCTGATCATCGCCGCCTACCGCGCCTCCGGCCATCGCCACGAGCGACTGCTGCGCGCGCTGCCCACGGTGGCCGTGGTCAGCGCGGAGCAAGACGAGACGTGCGCCTGGCTGGAGGCCGCGGCAAGCGAGGCCGCCACCCGCAGCGCCGGTTCGCAGGCCATGCTCGACCGTCTGTTGGACTGGGGCCTGGTGTGCACTCTGCGAGCCTGGTTCACCCGAGCGGGTGCGGACGCCCCCGAATGGTTCCAGGGGCTGTCCGATCCCGTGGTCGCCCTCGGACTGGAAGCGATTCACAGCCGCCCGACCCGCGCCTGGACCGTCGCCGCCCTGGCCGAGCGGGCCGGCGTGTCACGGGCGTTGTTCGCCAAACGCTTCACCGCCGTGATGGGCCGCCCGCCCCTGACCTATCTCACCGAGATCCGCATGGACGAAGCCGCCGCCCTGCTCCTCGACACGGATCTGACCGTCGCGCGGATAGCCAGAACCGTGGGCTACGCAGACGCTTTCGGCTTCAGCGCCGCCTTCAAACGTCACAAAGGCATGAGCCCCACCGCATTCCGCACCGCGGCGTGACCCACGGTGCGGAATGGCGGCGGAGCCACCGTCGATGAACTCGGCACCGCCCTCCAGGCCGAATCCGGCGATCGGCTATCCCATCACGGTATGTAGGTGAAGGGTATGGCGTTGCTGGTGCCTCCGGGGTTGGTCACGGTGAGGTTCACCGTTCCGGCGGCGTTCGGGGGTGTCACAGCGGTGATCTGGCTGTCGGAATCGATGGTGAACGACGGGGCTGGAGTGGAGCCGAAGAGCACTTCGTCGGCGGTGCCGAATCCGGTGCCGGTCAGGAGCACGGTGGTGCCGCCGGTTGCCGGGCCGGAGTCCGGGGTGACCGTGGTGAGGGCCGGGGCGGCGACATAGGTGTAGATCACCGGTTCGGTTGTCCCGGTAGGTGTTTGGACGGTGACGAGCACTGGTCCTGCTGCGGCGGCGGGCACGACGGCGGTGATCTGGGTGTCGGAGACCACCGTGAAGCCCGGTGCGGGGGTGGCGCCGAAGAACACCCCGGTGGCGCCGGTGAATCCCACACCGGTGAGGACCACGGAGTTGCCGCCCGCGGTCGGACCCGAACTCGGGTCGATCGTGAACAAATGCACGCCGGACTTGTACACCGAGATATACCCGCACAATACGAAACAGAACCTGAACCACCTTCCGAAAATCTTCTTGTTTATGCAGATCCTGATACAGATCCCGCGAACTGCCGAGTTGCCGACCAATGCGGGTGTCACGGCGGTGACCTGGGTATCGGAGACGACAGTGAACGAGGTCGCCGGGATGTCATCGAAAGACACCTCGTCGGTGTCGCAGAGTCCCGTGCCGGTGACGGTGACGACGGCGCCGCCGGATTCCGGGATCGCGGTCGGGGTGACCGCCGTGACGGCAGGGAAAGCGACGTATACGAAGGTCACCGGATTGCTGGTGCCGATCGGGGTGGTGACGGTGACGTCGACGGGACCTTCGGCCGCCGCGGGTGCGACGGCGGTTATCCGGTTGTCGAAATCGACGGTGAACGGCGCGGCGGCGGCGCCGAAGGACACCGCGGTGGCGCCGCCGAATCCGGCGCCGGTGAGGGTGACAACGGTGCCACCGGTGGTCGGGCCGAAATCGGGATCGAGCGAGGTCAGGACCGGAGCCGAAGGAACAGCATAGGTATAGGGCAGTGTGTTGCTCGTGCCGTCCAGCACCGCGGTGACCGTAACCTGCACCGTGCCCGCTCCACTGGGCGCGACGGCCCTGATCCGAGTATCGGAGTCGATGGTGAATGCGGTTCCCGCGGTGCCGAAACGCACGCTCAAAGGGCCGACACCACTGAACCCGGTGCCGGTGATAACCACACTGTTGCCCCCGGACGGTGGACCGGAAACCGGTGAAAGCGAAGTAATAGTGGGCATTTCGCCGCCTCCCAAATGTGACGCGAGGTGAAAGAGGTTGCTCCGCACACGATCTTGTCGTGACGCGGCGCTGTACCCAGTAACCCTCAGCCACGACCCCGTGACAATGAGTCCCGCGGTCCGTTTTCGTCCGTTTTCGGTTTCTTTTCCATTGAGCCGGCCTGCGGCGGGATTCGCTTTCCGGCGTGCGAGGGCACGGCGGCGGCGTCGCCCTCGAGGTATCTCTGTGGTCCCGTTGTCCTCGGTGCGGCAATCATCTACGCGCGGAGGCGCAGATATCCCGGTCGCCGAACTCGCCGACCGCCTCGCCGAATTGCCCGCCGACCGCGACATCGTGGTCCTACTGTCGCGGGGCGTTCTGCGTGATGGCCCCCGACGCGGTGCGCGCATCGCCCGCACGGCCGGGCACGGGGTCGAACGTCTCGACGAAGGCATGCTCGAACGCTCACCGGCGGGACCGCCGGTGAGTACTCGACCCGAAGGTTGCACGAGAAGATCCGCACGACAGAGGATTTCGGTCCACGGTCGGCTCGGGCTCGGCGCAACGCCCTGTCGATGTGCGTGGGGACAGCGTCAGCTCATACGCTGTCGGTCACATCCTGGAAACCTCGGCGGCGCGATCGGTTCAACGCTTGGCGTAGTCGGCAACTCCCTGCCAGTCGATCATGACGAAGGGCTCGTCTCCGACCGTCCAGGCGTCGTGGCCGGGTGGGGCGATCATGAAGTCGCCGGGTCCGAATTCCAGTTTCTCGCCGTCCTCCATGACGACCGCCATATGCCCCGAGACGCAGTAGCCCATATGCGAAGCCTGGCAGCTGTCGGTGTGCGCGATCGGCTTGACGTGTTCCGACCACCGCCAGCCGGGCTCGAACACCGCCCGGCCGACCGCGCCGCCCTCGAGGTTGACGAGATCGAGTTTGCCCTTGCCCGCCTCGAATGTGCGCGTCTCCTCCGGGGAATCGAAACTCTTTCGTACCAAACCTGACATGGCTGTTCTCCTCGATCCTGCTGTCTCGTATTTCGGATGGACCGGCCCGCGCGCAGCGGAAGCCATATAATGTGACGAAAATCACATTATATGCGGAGGGAATGCCGGCTGCAAGGCAGCCATTGAAAAGGGCCGACCGTCATCCCGGACCCGCTTGAAATGCGCCTGGATCGCGGCCGACACGGCCAGGCTCACCCGATTGATGCGCCGCGTGCCCTGCGTGGTGAGCGGTAGTTACGTTCTCCGCGCCGCGGAGTCGCGAGGCCCCCTACTGATCGAGGCGTCAGGCCGATAGTGGCCCGGCATGACATGTCCCGGACCGGGCACGACCTTCAGTGCGCCTGCGGTTGTCGGATGCCCGGCGTGAATCGGGGTAGTGACGCGCACAGGTCGGACAGATTTGCTTGGCTGCTCTGCACGGTGCCGTCGGGACGAACCAGCAGTGCCACCGCGCGGCGTCGGCGCAACCAGCGATACAGCTCCGTCCGCGGCTGAGCGCGCAGCACGACACCCCCGCGTTGATCGGCGGTGGCCAGGTCGGTCGGTGACGGATCGTCGGTGGTGACGATGGCGTAGCGGCCGACGATCATGTCGTCGGTGCGCTGCCCGTCGGCCAGCCGGTCGTTGGGGAGCAGCCGCCCGGCTGGACCTCGGCGGATCGGCGATGCCCGCACCAACGAGGAGCGGCGCAAGGGCGGTGATTCACCGCTGGTGATCATGCGGGTTATGCCCGGGATCAGGTGCAGGCGTGGCGCGATGAGGCCGCGCAGCCGGTTGCCGAGTTCGCCGCCTTCGGTCATGATGCGGCCGGTGAGTTCGGCCAACCGGATCATCGCCCGCGCGTGGGGCTTTCGCTCGATTTCATAGGTGTCGAGCACGCTCGTCGGCAGTTCGCCGCGCAGCACGCCGGCCAGCTTCCAGCTCAGATTCGCGGCATCGCGCAGCCCCGCGCCCATGCCTTGCCCGATGAACGGTGGCGTGAGGTGGGCGGCGTCACCGAGCAGGAATACCCGTCCGCTGCGCCACCGATCCGCCAGCTGGGCTCGAAAGGTGTATTCCGCGACCCGCACCAATTCCATTCGCTCACAGTCGGCTTCGCCGAGCCATGGCGCGAGCAACGGACGCAGTCGAACGAAGTCGCGATAGTCCGCAGCGGATTCGGTCGGACGCAATCGGAATTCCCACCGATGCCGGGTCTTCCCGATCCGCATGTAGGTTGCCGCGCGGGCCGGATCACAGAGCTGGTGCACGCCTTCCCAGTGGCCCAGGTCGGCCGTCGTCGCGATGTCGACGACCAGCCAGCGCTGCTCGAATCGCAGATCCCGCATGTGTGCGCCGATCGCGGTGCGCACCGAACTGTTCGCGCCATCGCACCCCAGGACATATTCCGCCCGAATCGATTCGGCGAGCCCGGTGGCGCGGTCGTTGAAATCCACTCGGACACCATCGGTTTCTGCCGTGACCGCGATGACTTCCGCGCTGCCGCGCAGGGTGGTCGCCGGATAGAGGCGCAGATTGGTGCGCAGCAGCTCCTCGAGCTCCGGCTGGTCGAACAGGTTCGCCTCCGGGAACCCGTTTCGCCCGCCGTTCGTATCTCGATCGAACTGCGCCAGCACCCGGTGGTTCGGATCGACCAGTCGAAGCCCAAGCGCGGGCCGCGATATCGCATCGAAACCCGCACCGATGCCGAGGCGTTCGATGATGCGCCGGATCTCACCGTCGAGGTGAACCGCGCGCGGCTGCGGGTAGACGCCCTCCCAGCGTTCCAGCACCAGCGACTCGACGCCGTACTGCGCGAGCAGTGTGGCCGCGGTGAGCCCGACCGGGCCCGCGCCGACGATCACGACCGGAACTGTCGACGATCTCATCGGGATTCACTCGTCGACATGGCCACATAGGCCGCGGTGACCAGAGCCGCACCGGTCGCGGGCGCGATTTCGGTTGCGCCGTCACCATTCCGGAGGTGGCAGGCGGCCGCACCGGCCGTCCGGCCGATCACGGGACGGACCGATCCCAGGAGCACCCCACCGGCCGCGAGGATCTCGCCCGCGCCGATTCCGCGATAGGCGGCGGTGGAGTACCCGAGATGCGCCGCGCGCTCACGCATCGCCGCGACCTCGGCCGCACCCAGGGAAAGGAATTCGGCCGCAAACACACCTCCGAGCACCTTCGACGCGGTTGTCATCGCCGCACCTCGATTCTCCAGTCGATCGCATAGCGGCCGAGGATCGCCTCGACCTCGTCGCGGTCGGCGTCGGGGTCGGAGTCGGAGTCGGAGTCGAGCGTGACAATGGCGGCGATCGCGCCGTCCTCGACGGCGGCGGTGACAGCGGCGACGCCGGAGACGATGGCCAGCGCGTCGAGGAGTTCGCGGCGGGTGGCGTCCGCGCGCAGCCCCAGCTTGTACGGTTTGCCGACATCGGTGACGGGCAGCGTGTCGAGGATGGTGACCGTCTTGGGCGCGGCGGCGCGTTCGTGCACCCGTTGGGCGGCCCAGGCCACCAGGTCGTCCTCGGTGACATCGGCACCGCCGGTCAGCGCGACATACGCGACCGGGACTTCACCGGCGTGCACGTCCGGTCGCCCGACCGCTCCGGCCGCACTGACCTGCGGGTGGCTCAGCAAGGCGTCCTCGATGCCCGCGGGATCGATGTTGTGGCCGCCGCGGATGATGAGATCCTTCGCGCGACCGTGCAAATGAACGAATCCCTCGTCGTCGATGTGGGCCAGATCGCCCGTGCTGAGCCAACCCTCGACCACGGTGCCCAGCCAGTCGAGGCGGTGGCCGTGTTCGTCACGGCCGGTGACGTATCCGGCGAAAACCGTGGGGCCGCTGATGGCCAGCACGCCGGTCTCTCCCGCGGGCAGTCGCTCCCACGGCCCGTCTTCGCCCGTGCGGACGACCGCGACCTGCTGGTAGGGCATGCGCTGGCCCACCGCGCCGGGCCTGGGAACGTCGGGGAAGCTGCGTGCGGTCGCGCAGGTGGCCTCGGTGAGGCCGTAGCCCTCGACCAGGGTGACCCCGGTGTGCTGCTGGAAGTTCTCCCGCACCGCGAGCGGGAGGGGCGAGGCGCCGACCATCGCGTAGCGCAGGCTCGAGATGTCGGCGTCGATCGGGCATTGAGCCAGCACCGCGTATACCGTCGGCACCGCGCTCATCGCGGCAATCCGATAGTGCGCCACGATATTCCAGAATTGCCCGTACAACGCGAAGTCCCGGTATCCGAGCGGACCGGCCCACACCACCGACTGGCCACGAAACAGCGGCGCGAGCAGAGTCACTACCAGCGCGTTGACGTGGAACAGCGGCAGTGCCGCGAAGATCACCGACTCCTCGTCGAGCATGGAGTTGGCGGCGATCATCCACGCGTTGGCGACCTCGCCGGAGTGACGGTGCGCGGCCAGCTTCGGCACACCGGTCGTCCCGCCGGTGTGGAACAACGCCGCCAGATCCGACGCCGTCGGCGGTTGGCCCAGGAAGCGGGTCGAATCCTGCACGGCGGCCACGGCATCCAGATAGCCGATCACGACGTCCGCGATCGCGGGCAGTTCCGGCGGCGGCTCCGTAGCCTTGGTCGGACGCAGCACCAGCAGGGCGTCGACGAGACCGCGCGCGGCCAGTTCCCGTGCGGCGGTCCATGTGTCGGGCGCGAGTTCGGGACCGGCGGTGATCAGGACCCGGGCGCCCGAGCGGCGCAGCAGTTCGGCGACGTGGCCGGGTGCGAGTCCGCCGTTGATCGGCGCGGCGATACCCGCGAGCTGCGCGGCCAGGGTCGCGGGGACGAGCTCGGCGCAATTGGGGGCGATGAGCGCGACCGCGTCGCCGCGGCGCACGCCAAGCGCGTGCAGCAGGTTCGCGTACCGGTGGACATCGGCCAGCAGTTGGGAGTAGCTGCGCTGCGCGGATTCTCGCCAGCGCGATGCCTCCGGTAACACGGTGAGCGCGGTGCGTTCGGGCCGGCTTGTCGCCGCTCGCACGAGCAGGGCGTAGGTCGATTCGGGCAGACCGCGCTGCGCGAGGGGCACCGCTTCGATGTCGGCCAGGTCGCTCGGGTCGGCGTATCGGGGCCACAGCAGTTCCTCGGCCGTGACATCAAGGGTCGTGTGGTCGGTCAACGCGCGTACCTCACGACCGTGCGCTGGCGGCCCAGGTCGATGGCGCTGTCGTCGGTGCCGATCGCGGCCTCGACCACGTCCCCGTCCTTCAGATACTTCGGATTCTTGGCCTGTCCCTGGAAGAACAGTTTCCACTTGACCTTCGGCGGCAGCAGCGAGCCGATGATCTCCACGGCCTTGTGCGGCGCACTGATCGCGGTGCCGACCGGGGTGCCGGTGAGCAGCAGGTCCCCGGCGTCCATCCGCTGGAATCGGGTCAGCGCCGCCAGGGTCTCGACGGGCCGGTAGATCATGTCCGCCACCGTCATGTCCTGGCGCGCTTGACCGTTGACCCACAGCCGCAGCCGCAGATCGCCGAACCGCTCGAGCTCATCGGCGTCCAGCAGCACCAGCGCCGGTCCGACCGGGGTGAAAGTGGGATACGACTTCGCCTCGTAGAACTGGGTCTTCGGCAACTGGACATCGCGGGCGGACACATCGTTGGTGACGACCATGCCCGCGATGTAGTCGGCGAGGTTGTCCGCCGTGATCTCCGAGCCGACCGGCATATCGCGGCCGAAGACGAGGCCGATCTCCACTTCGTAGTCGAGCAGTCGCACATGCGCGGGCCGGATGATGTCGTCGTAAGGTCCGCTGATCGATCCGGATGCCTTGCGGAAGAAGGTCAGCGGCACCGTCTCGGGGTCCATGCCCGAATCCTTCACATGCGAGGCGAAGTTGGTCATCTGCGCCACCACCCGGCACGGTGCGGTCACCGGTGAGATCAGCGAAAGGCTTTCCACCGCGACGACTTCCGCGTCGACGGCGGCCGCGGCGATCGCGTCGCGATCGGCCAGCAGTTCCCGCGTGGTGGTCGCCGCGGTGTCGACGCGGGCCGCGCCCGCGGGGGTCCGCACCCACCAGGCGTCGGCGGTGCGGAGTACGGATGTGCTCATGAATTGGCCACTTTCAACAGGCCGCGCAGGCGGCGAAGATCGAATTCGTTGTCTTCACGCAGGGCCTCGGTGATCGCGCGCAGTTCACGCAGCGAGTCGGCGCCGGGCTTGATGCCGAGGAAATCCTTGGTCGCGGGCGGACCCCACTGCGCCAGACCCGAAGCGCTCATCGGCGCCCAGCCCGGCTCCAGCGTGTGGTCGAACATGTCGCCGTCGCTGAAATGCTCGACCATGAACCCATCAGGATCGCGCCAGTAGTCGAAGATCTGACTGCCCTGGATATGGCGCCCGATTCCCCACGATCGGTGATAGCCCCGCTCGCGCAGGTATTCCCCACCGGCCGCGAGCGCGTCCAGATCGGCGACCTGATACGCGGAATGCACGTATCGGTTGGACGGGCCGAGTGTCAGCGCGAGCGTGTGGTGATCGGTCGGCACCGAACCCCGGTCGCAGCGAATGAAACTCATGACCGGTCCGCGCTCACGCTGGCCCGGGTAGTAGAGGAAATCGCTGACGATCAGCCCCAGATTTCGCAGATACCAGTCGAGGGTCTCGCGGTATTTCGTCGTCTGGACCACCACATGTCCGAGCCGCCGCACGCGTGCGGGCGCCCGCGGCGGCCGCTGGGTGGCATTGACCCGGACCACCTCGTGCCCGAAGTTGAACAGGTGGGACCGTTGCGTAGGCAACGCCTCGAGTTCATGGGTCTCGGCGACCACCCGCACCCGCAGGCGGCTCGGATCTTCGAGGTCGACGGTCAGTCCGCCCACCGACTCCGGCAGCGGCACGGGTCGTGTGTCGGTCGCGGCGGCGAGCCGCAGCAGATCGGCGGAATCGGCGGCCCGGAAGGCCGGACCGATGAAACGTGAGCGACCGCCGCGCCGGATGAGCACGCAGGGCGCGCCCGGATCGGTGCCGCGCAACTGTAACTCGTCGGCCGTTCGCAGCGCGGTGGCGAAGCCGAAGGCGTGGGCGAACGCCTCCGCCCGATCCAGGTCGGGCTTCTCGAACTCCAGCCAGGCCAGATCCAGCACCTTGACCACGGGATTGCTCGCCCGACCCGGATGTTCGCCCGCGCGCGCCCCCTGTTCGCTGTGCAGATCGCTGTGCACATCGTGATGGCCGCTCATCGACCACTCCCTTCCATCCACTGACGATATCGTCACTTACGAGAGCGACGTCAGTCAATAATGTCTGACGATTCCGTCAACATTGACTCAAACGGCTAAGATGGCGGATCTGCACAGCAGGAGAGACGCATCGATGACCGCACACAACGGCTCCGAACCCAACCGCCTGGAACGCCGCAAGGCCCGCACCCGCGCCGCGCTGGTCGGCGCGGCGCAATCACTGCTGGCCGAGGGCAGGATCAACGTGCCGATCCTCGAGATCACCCAGGCCGCCGACGTCGGCATGGGGTCGTTCTACAACCATTTCGCCAGCCGCGAGGAGCTGTTCCAAGCCGCCGTCGAAGAGGCGCTCGACCGCCACGGCGCAATGCTCGACCTGCTGTGCGCGGACATCGATGATACGGCCGAGGTCTTCGCGCAAAGCTTCCGCCTCACCGGCCGCCTGCATCGCCTGCACCCAACCCTCAGCAAGGTCCTGCTCAACGACGGACTCCGCCTCGCGAATTCGGACCGAGGACTCGCACCCCGCGCGCGCCGCGACATCGAGGCGGCAGCCGAAGCCGGACGCTTCGACATTCGCGACCCGGAACTGTCGATGACCATCGTCGCGGGCGCGGCCTTGTGCCTCGGGCGACTGCTGCACGACCATCCCGAACGTGACGATGCCGAGGCCGCCGACCAGGTGACCGAGGACCTACTACGCATGTTCGGCCTGCCGCCCGAGGAAGCCCACGCAATCTGCCTGCTCCCGTTGCCCTCGTTGAACCCACCGCTGGACGACTCCGCCGCCTAGCTCGAGTCTCGAGCTGCGGGGTCGTCGCCTGCGCTGAGGACGGACCCTGGTTGATCTTGGTCGAAGCGCCTTGGTCGATCATGTCCTCTTGCGACAGAAGGACTTTCGAGACTAAACCAAGGACTTCGGTGAATAGTGTGCACACGATACGGCGGTGCCGGTGCGTTCAGGGACCTGTCGGCGATTCGGCACACCCAACTGCCCCTCGCCCGCGACCTGATCGGCACGGACCGTGCACAGTCGTTTCGGCATGATGCCAACGCTATTGCCAAGAACCTCGACAAAGCTTGAGGGCGGTCCTGAAAACTACCGGTCAGTACCGCACTCTGTAGTAGCGGGGACAGGTCCGCCGACTGCTGTCAACGAGGAGAGGTGGGCGCACAGCGCGGGCCGCGCCACCCAGGATTGACCGTGTCAACGCGGGGTTGTGTCATCGCCCTCGCGGGCGAACCATGGCAGTTTCTCTTGTTCGGCCTTCGCGGTGGATCCGTCGAGCTGTGCAGCGAAAGCCGCGTGCGCGGCTTCAATCAGCTCAGAGGGAGGGTTCGGGTGCCGGCCGGAGACCGCAGCCAAGGCTTCGAAGGTTCGAAAGTCCAGGTAGGAGTGGATACTGACCCCTTCTCCAGCCAGCGCGGACGTGAGTTCACGCTCGAAGCCGGCTCGGAGCGCCGCGTCGTCAGGTTTCTCTCGCGGAGCTCTCATTCCGTTGCCTTCGCGCTCATGGATGCTGATACGCTGCTCTTGCAGGTTCAGAGGCATTGGGGCCGTTGAGGATAACATCCAACACCGCCTCGGCAACCGCCTCCTCCCGGCCAGCAGGGTGATCGTCACGCCCTGTGCGGTGAATTCGCGGGCCTTCTGAAGCAACTGTTCGGCGCCGCGCCACTTGCGGAACCCGGTCGCCGATCTCGAGCACGGCCAAGGCGGTCGCCGGGGATAGACAGCACTACCGCGGTGACGCCACTGGATCGACAGACTTGCGATCCTCGCCGGCGGCGCGCGCCACGGCCGCGCTGTCGGCGACCAAGAATGCCGGGCTCGTACACGCGCCATAGATGCCGTTCATCTCGGCTTTCGGGATTCCGGGTGTTGGAGCCCGGGATCTCAGTCAGAGCGACTACGGGAAGTACGTCAGGTGGAAGGACTGGATCAGGAATCCCACATCCCCGCTGGAGGTGCCGGGGAGCAAGTAGGGTTGCCGGCCGGTGCAGTCGGGGTTCTCGTGGACGAACAGCGTGTACCTGTCGCTGACATTGCTCACCGATCCCGCCGAGGGAATGGTTAAGAACTTATTGCACTCACCAGGGGTACTCGTAATACCTTCAAAGGTACCGGTGAAATTGGCGCCGCTCCAAAAACATGAGTTCGCCTCGCCAGGCACGCACTCTGCCCGAACCGCTGCCTCTGCTGCAGGTGGCGACACCGACGCTCCGGCAAGAAGTCCCGCCACCGCCATCATGATCGGCAGCAAAGGCTGACGAACATTCCTCATCGTTCCTCCTCTAGTGGAAATCCATCTCGGATTGAATCGGCCAGGCCCCCGTTCGCCAGACCCTGCAACCCATTCCGGGTCTCGATCAGCTAGTCCCCTTGGGTCACAGACACGATCCAGTATCACGTCTGCAAAAGATCGGAACTAGAACAATTTTTACCCGCCGGGACGCAACATCGACGGTGGCCAGCTGGGTCGCCCCAACCGGACGGTGGGCTCGGGGCGTCGACACACCGCGGTAGCACTCGACCACCCCTACGCGAACACCTCGACCACACCGCTCAGAAGTGGCCGAACCGCTTGAACGACGCTGACCGGCGACCTTCTCGAATGTCCGACAATCGGCTACTCAAAGACAAACTCGTCAAATCTGTTGTCGGCCAGAGTATGCCAGTCGTGCAGGGACTTCGATGAGGTCGGCACGGATCGTGGCAGTGGTGGCCTTGGCATGAAAAGCGCGACGCGATCGCCGAACAACAGGTTCGACCGCGTGACGGTCATGACCCGGTCAGCCTAGGAAACCGGACCGACCGGGCTCTTGTCGGCTGCCGTCGTGGTGGGGTGCAGCCGCATCCGGATTCCCCGCACCCGCCTGCGTAGCCGTCTGCGGTGGCGGCGCAGCCGCGTCGGCGTGAGCGTATCCGGGACCACACCAGCCCGGCTGCGCCGAGCGCGAGCAGCCCGAACCCGACCGGTTCCAGCCAGGACACGCTGACCAGCAGGGCGCCGCCGCCCATGATCCCAGCTGCGGCCAGAATCGGGATCAGGCAGCATCCCACGCACAGGACCGCGCCGAGCCCGATCGAGACCCACCAGCGGCGCCCGGTCTCGGTGGTGTCAGCGGCCACGGCGATCACCTCGCACGACCTCGATGTCGATTCCGGTGCGCCGATGGCTCTCGGCCGGGTCGAACGGGACCGGGCAGCACGGGCTTTCGCTGCACTCGATCAGGTCCTCACAGCCAGCGGCCAGCGCCGCGCGCAGCGTGTCGCGCACCGCGGTCAACTCGGCCAGTTCGGCGTCGACTTCGGCGAGTTTCGCGGTCGCGCGGGCCCGCAGCCCGGCATCGGGACGTCGGTGTCCGTAGCGGGTGCCCTCGAGCAGGTCGGCGACCTCGTCGAGGGTGAACCCGAGGCGTTGGGCGGCTTTGATCACCCGCAGCACCGTCACCGCCTGCTCCGGATACTGGCGGTGCCCGCCCGGGGATCGTTCCGGCTCGGCCAGCAGGCCCCGACGCTCGTAGTAACGCAGCGTCTGCAAGTTCACCCCCGCCGCCGCGGCAAGCTCCCCGCTGCGCAACCCGGTCACCTACCCGCTCCCGCGACGGCGGCCCGTGCGCGGCCGTCGAGGGCGTCGAGGACATCGAGGTGGGCGGTGGGGACCTCGATGCCCATCACGAGCGCGCCTTCGGTGTCGGGTGTGAAGGTGAAGGTGAAGAACGAGCAGCACGTCGACTCCCGCGCGGCCAGATCCCGCCCGACCGGTTCGGCGTCCCCGCCCGCGATCAGCCGGAGCTCGAGCCGGGTCGGGGCGGGGCGGGCCGCAGCGCTCACCGAGCGGGCGAAGAAGTCGTCGAACTCGGCCAGCCGGGTCGGGCGCTCGACGGTGGGCAGGGTGCACGCGGACAGGTTCATCATCTGTTCGCGCGAGTCGTTGTCGGTCATGGG
>NZ_LGYZ01000099.1 GCF_001310275.1 Nocardia arizonensis | reverse complement strand
CAGATCCTCGTGCGCCGCATGAAACAAGGTGTCGCCGAATGGTTCCTGCGTCACACCCTCGAACAATCGTGGGAGGGATTCCGCGAACACGCCAAACAGGGCTGGAACATCGGCAAAGCCTGCCACGGCTACCGCAACGAGAAACTCCCACACCCTGTCGCCGCGAAACGCGAGGAGGGCCGCACCAAATCCCGGCTCGTCGTGGACCCCGAACGCGCACCCGCCGTGGTGCGGATCTTCCAGCTGCGTCACGACGAGAACCTCGCCTACCAGGTGATCGCCGAACGGCTCAACACCGACCCCGACCGCTACCCGCCCCCGCAACCCAACAGCGGCAAACGCGCCCGGGGCCGCTGGTCGGGGTCCTCGGTCCGCGAGATCCTGATCAACCCGAAATACACCGGGCACATGGTGTGGAACCGGCGCGC
>NZ_LGYZ01000098.1 GCF_001310275.1 Nocardia arizonensis | reverse complement strand
TCAATGAACCACTGAACAACCCGCCCCACAAAGGTTGACATCTTCCGAACAGCCAGGTCGTGACGAGTCAGCTGTTGAACATGCTCAACGGCCAGCATGATGGCGCGTTACAGAACCGACTGTCGGATTTTCGCGACCTATTCGCGGAAGGGCGAAGAGCGGCGTCGTGAAGTGTTGGCACATGTTGATTTGCACGGCGTCGGCACTTATCGCGGTGTCATGCGGCACGGATGCCGCCGAGCCGGACTATCACCGGGCCACCGACGATTTCTGCCGGCCGATTCAAACCTTCATGCGGGATCGAGTCCGCGCCGATATCGGCCAACCCTGGTATCACGACAAAAACGCGGACAAGGAATTGACGGACTCGTTCAGATGCAGTATGAATCGTGCACCGGAATGGCGGGGCACCGTCGGATTGGGGTACCGGGTCGAACCCGCACGCAGACCCGGACAGGACCGGATTCGCGAGGCATCTCGGTTCGAGCGCAGAGAGATCGGCGACGCGGTCACGTGGTTCCGGCAGGGGGAGAACGCGACGATTTCTCCGACGCGATGGACACTGGACATCAACATCGACCTTCAGGACTGGTCCGCGGGTTCGTCCCTGACCCGAGAAGGGGCTCCACCATTCACCGACGAACAGCGCGATGACTTCATCGAGTTACTCGTAACCCTCGTGAAAGAACACCACGCGAGCCTCCCGCCGCGGTACCCGTAGCGCAGCCGCGACCGCGGAAACATCGATTGCCCCGCCCGACTCAAGCCTGTTCCAACCGCCGCTTCTGCTCATCGATATCGAAGGTGGCCGCGGGCCAATCCAGGTTCAGCGTCTCAAGCGCCTCGATGAGCAGTTCGGTGATCGCCAAGCGCGAGAACCACTTCCGGTCGGCCGGAATGACGTACCAGGGCGCGATATCGGTGCAAGTGCGTTCCAGCATGACCTGATACGCCTGCTGGTACGCGGGCCAGAAGGCGCGTTCGTCGATATCGGCGGGATTGAACTTCCAGTACTTGTCCGGTCGTTCGAGTCGTTCGCGCAGCCTGCTCTTCTGTTCGTCCAACGAAACGAACATGGCGACCTTCACCAGCGTCGTGCCCTCGTCCACCAATTCGCGTTCGAAGGCGTTGATCTCGTCGTAGCGCGGCTCCCACTCCGAGGGCGGAACGAGGTCGTGCACCCGCACCACGAGCACGTCCTCGTAGTGCGACCGGTCGAAGACGCCGAGTTGGCCCTCGCGCGGCAGCGCCTTGCGAATGCGCCACAGATAGTGGTGGCGCTTCTCCTCCGTGGTCGGCACCCCGAAGGCGGCGTGGTCGACGCCCTGCGGGTCGACCGATCCGATGACGTGGCGAACGATGCCGCCCTTACCCGCGGTGTCCATGCCCTGGAGAATCAGCAGGACACTGCGCTTGTCGCCGGAACGTCCGTTCGCGTAGAGCCGTTCCTGTAGGTCCGACAGCACGGTGGTGCGCTCGGCCAGCGATTCGAGCCCTCTGGCCTTGTCGCCGGTGAATCCCGGGGTCGCCGAGGTGTCCATGTCGGAGATCCGCACACCGTCGGCTCGCAATGCCTCGACGGCCGGAATGGACCAGTACTTCGCCATCGTCCATGCCTACCACGGTGCTCAGCGGATCTGGGCGAGGCGGAGCAAATGCGCCGCGAAATCCTCGTCGGTGATCGGCGTGAGGATCAGATCGTGCGAGGTGGTGAGCAGGTAGCGGCCGTCACCGGTGAAATCGAGCCAGGTACGGTGCCGGGTGGGCGGTGACATGGGATTGTCCGGTTCTACCGTCACTGTGATGAAGCCGCGGCAATCCACTGGTTTGCGCAGGGTCTCGCGGAAAAGGGTCGCGCCACGGTGTCCATTGGTCGCCGCGGCGAGATCGGGTTCCGGACTGAGCACCGCGTTCTGCGGTTCCCGCATACGTCCAAGCTGTCCGGGGCGGCCAACCCCGATGATCTGCACCAGTCGTCTGCCCAGCGCGCGGGCGTGGCACATCCACACCGTGACCTTGTCCGGCGTCGCGACCAGGATCGCCGCGTGGTGGTGCACGACGGCGGCGAAGGCGAGGATGCGGCCGTCACTGGCGTCCCGCGCGTCCGCGCGGCTGCGTTCACCGGAGATCGTGATGGTGGTGGCGTCGCCGCGGGCGCACAGCATGAGCGCGGCGGCGAGGTCGGGGTCGGCTTGGCGGGCGAAGCGTTGCGGCAAACGCAATGCGGCGTACTCGGCTTCGGTGCGGGCGGTGGCCGCGGGCATCATATTGATCGGATACGGCCGTCGGTCCAGGTTCGTCTCGTTCTCCCAGACATGGGTGAATTCATCCGGGGTGAAGACCCATCTCACCGCACGCCGCTCCCACAGGTCGGGGCGGCGACCGCGGTCCACCACCGCCATACTGGTCGGCACTCTACCGGCAGGTAACGACTGTCGTTACCCGCTTCGCCGCGTGCCGCCCCTGTGATGTGGCGCACGATTGGTTTCGCAAGATCGCAAAGGACGCCGGCCACCGGCCGAAAGTCACCGGCACGAGGGTGACAACCGATCTTTCGGAATCTCTCAGGTTCACCCACGATGATGTGGACCGTGCCCCACCGCTGCCGGGAACTACCCGGAACTACCATCGTGGCGGCAGGCGAAACCGGCAGGCGAGCGAAAGGCGTGGTGAACGCACGGTGAGCAAGAACCCGGCTGGACGGAAGACCCCGAGTGCGCTGACGAAAGCGCAGAATGCCGACCGGAACCGCAGAATCCTGATCCAGGTCGGCGTAGCCGTCGTCCTCATCGGACTCATCGCCGCCATCGGAATCGGCATCGCGGTCAAGAAGGCCGACAAGGACGCTCCTGGCTCGACCCCGACGATCGCCGCGGGCACGAACCAGAACGGGATCACCGGAAGCGTCACCGACAACGGCTCCATCCGCATCGGCAAGCCCGACGCCAAGGTCACCGTGCGCGTCGTCGCCGACCTGCAGTGCCCGGCCTGCAAGGCGTTCGAGGCGGCCAACCGCCAGACGCTGGAGAACACCGTGTCGAGCGGCACCGGCGCCGTCGAGTACAACATCATCTCCTTCCTCGACCGGGCCTCCTCCGGCACCGAGTACTCGAGCCGCGCCGCCAACGCCTCCTACTGCGTCGCCGCCCAGGATCCGAGCAAATACCAGGCTTGGATCGGCAGCATGTACGAACAGCAACCCGCCGAGGGCAGCACCGGTCTCACCGACGACCAGCTGATCCTGATCGCGAAATCGGCAGGCTATTCCGACGACGTCGCGGGCTGCATCACCGACCGCACCTACGATAAGTTCGTCAAGGCCAAGACCCAGCAGGCCTTCGACGACGGCATCCAGTCCACCCCGACGGTTTTCGTCGACGGTAAGCAGGTCAACCCGAGCGGCCTCGCCGAGGCGATCGCCGCCGCGAGCCGATGATCGAGGTACCGCCCAGATCCGCGTGGCTGCTGCTGCTCGGCGGGCTCGCGGGCTGGCTGGCCTCGGTGACGCTGACCGTCGAACGGTTCAAACTGTTGACCGATCCCGGCTACCGACCTTCGTGCAGCATCAACCCCATCCTGTCCTGCGGGTCGGTGATGGTCACCGAGCAGGCCGCCGTCTTCGGCTTCCCCAATCCGCTGATCGGCATCGCCGCCTTCTCCGTCGTGGTAACCCTCGGGGTGCTCAGCGTCGCGGCGGTGCGCTTCCCGCGCTGGATCTGGGGCGGGCTGTGGCTGGGCAACCTGCTCGGTGTGATCTTCGTCTGCTGGCTGATCTTCCAGAGTCTCTACCGGATCAACGCGCTGTGCCCGTACTGCATGGTGGTGTGGGCCGTCATCACCCCGCTGCTGGCCGTATCCACCGGTGTGCTGTGGAACGGCAGGCGCGGACCGCTCGGCATCCTGGCGGAGTGGCGCTGGACACTCGTGGCGATCTTCTTCGCGGTCGTGCTGCTGCTGGTGTTCCTGCGCTTCCAGGACTACTGGATGTCGCTGGTCTAGCGTCTAGTTCGGGGTGCCGAGCGCCAGCACCACGTCAACGGTGCGCGGCGCCCCGTCCGCGCCGAGCACGCCGAGGCGCACCTTGTCCGCGGGTTTGCGCAGGTTGATCGCCGAGCGCAGGGCGCGCGCCGTGCTCACGGCCTGACCGTCCACCGACACGATCACCTCGCCCTCGAGCAGGCCCGCTTCGTAGGCGGGCGAGCCGAAGAGGGCGACATCGACGCGCGCCCCGGTCGGACCGGCGTCGGAGATGAGCACGCCGAGGGTCGCGGTGGGACCGATGTGCACGGTGTCGGTGGGCGTACCGGAGCGGATCTGCTCAACCACCCGCATGGCGGCGTCGATGGGCACGGCGTATCCGTTCGGCTCGCGCCCGGCGTCGCGCTGCGGCTGCCCGGACGCCGCGGTCACCACCCCGACGACCGCACCCCACCGGTCGGCGAGCGCCCCGCCGGACTGACCGGAGGTGACCGGCGCGGCGACTTCCAGCATCCCGGTGAGCGCCTTGCGGGTGAGATCGGCGGCATTGAGCGCCACGATGGTGCTGTTCACATCGGTGATGACGCCGCCGACGGCGGTCGGTGTCCCGCCGACGCCGCCCGCGTTGCCGATCGCCATCACCTCGTCGCGCAATCGCACCGCCGCCGAACTGCCCACCCGCGCCACCGCGAGCCCGTGCGCGCCCTCCAGGGCGATCAGCGCGATATCGGCGGTGGAATCGTAGCCGAGCACCGTCGCGCGGTAGACCGTGCCGTTGCCCACATCGGTGACCGTCACGGTGTCGGCGCCCTTCACCACGTGATGGCTGGTCAATACCTGCCCGTCCGCGCTCAGCACGATGCCGGAACCGGCGGCGCCGGTGCCGAGCGGACGCGCGATGGTGCTGATGTTGACCAGTGCGGGCTGTACGACCGAGGCCACCGCGACCGGGTCCAGCGGCGGCATCGGCTCCTGGACGACCGGCGCGACCGCCGTGCCCGCACCGCCGAAGGGGGCGAGTCCGGGCAGTTCACCGCGATATCCGAGGAAGGCCGTCGCGGCCAGGACCGCGGCGACGATGAGCGCGAGAACACGTCCGCCGCCGCGCTGCGGGTCGGCCACACCGTACTCGGTCGCGCCGTGCGCTTCGTCGCCCATCGCTCTCCCGCCGTCGACTGACTGACGGATTCCATTGTCACCACAAATCCGCGCCCGCAGGGCGAATGCCGACCAGACCGATACCCCACCCACTTGGCTACCCCACCTACTTGGCAAACGCCCGCGGACGGCGGTAGGCATGTACGCATGAGCACCGCCGCCGCGTACGCGCTGTCCACGCCCGAGGGAACCTTCGAGAAGGTCACCGTCGAACGGCGGGAACCCGGCCCGCACGACGTGCTGATCGATATCGCCTACGCGGGCATCTGCCATTCCGATATCCACACCGCGCGCAACGAATGGGGCCGCACGCGCTATCCGTGCGTCCCCGGTCACGAGATCGCGGGCACCGTCGCCGCCGTAGGCGCGGCCGTCGGCAAGTTCGCCGTGGGCGATCGGGTCGGCGTGGGCTGCATGGTCGGCTCCTGCGGGGTCTGCGGACCGTGCCTTGCCGACGAGGAGCAGTACTGCGCCCGCGGCACCGTCATGACCTATAACAGCGCGGTCGACCCGTCGGTTCAGGCCGAAGGCCACACCCTCGGCGGCTATGCCACGCAGATCGTGGTCACCGAGGATTTCGTGCTGTCCATTCCCGACGGCATCGGTCTTGACGTGGCGGCGCCGCTGCTGTGTGCGGGCATCACGCTGTTCTCGCCGCTGCGGCACTGGGGCGCGGGTCCGGGCAAGAAGGTCGCGATCATCGGCATGGGCGGGCTCGGTCACGTCGGGGTCAAACTCGCCGCCGCCATGGGGGCCGAGGTCACGGTGCTCAGCCACTCGCTGAGCAAACAGGAGGACGGCGTACGCTTCGGCGCCCGCCACTACTACGCGACCAGCGACAAGCAGACCTTCCGCGACCTGCGCAACAGTTTCGACCTCATTCTCAACACCGTCGCGGCGGATCTGCCGATCGACAATTACCTGCGCCTGCTCGCCCTCGACGGCACCCTGGTCGTCCTCGGACTGCCCGATCAGCCGATGAGCGTGCGCTCGTTCACCATCGCGGGCCTGCGCCGCTCGCTGGCCGGCTCGATGATCGGCGGCATCGCGCAGACCCAGGAGATGCTCGACTTCTGCGCGGCGCACGGCATCGGCGCGGAGATCGAACTCATCGCGGCCGACGAGATCGACGGCGCCTACGAACGAGTGGTCGCCAGCGACGTCCGCTACCGATTCGTCATCGACGCCGCGACCATGTGATCCGGGCTCGCCGCCGCGACAAACGACGGCGCGCATGGGTACCTTGGCCGTGTGCCCGCCGAAGACGCCGCCCCGCCGCCCACCGAGCCCGCGGAATCGACCGCCGCGGCGGGCGGCGCCACGGATCGCGCCGCCGCGCCGCCGCCGTGGCTGCCTCGGGCCTTCCTGCTCGCCGCGGCCACCGTCGCCGGACTCATCGCGAGTTTCTGGGTGCTGCAACGCCTCCAGGGCCTGCTCACCGTCCTGCTGATCTCGCTGTTCCTGGCATTCGCCATCGAACCCGCGGTGAACTGGCTCGCCGCGCGCGGCGTACGGCGCGGCCTCGCCACCGGCATCGTGTTCTCGGGATTGCTGCTGGTCGTGGTGGGTTTCGTCTGGACGCTCGGCGCACTGCTCGTCAGCCAGGTCACCACACTCGTGCAGAATGCGCCGGACTACGCCGACCACATGGTGGATTGGTTCAATCGGACCTTCCACCAGGATCTTTCCGGTACCGACATCCAGAAGTACGCCACCGAATGGAGCGACAAACTCGAGGGCTATCTGGTTGGCCTGGCCGAAAACGCCTGGGGCATCGGCACCGCCGCCGTCGGCGCGCTGTTCCAAGCGCTGGGCGTACTGCTGTTCACCTACTATTTCGCGGCCGACGGACCGCGATTCCGGCACGCGGTCACCTCACTGCTGCCGCCGAGCAAACAGCACCACATACTCTTGGCCTGGGATATCGCGGTCGACAAGACCGGCGGCTACATCTATTCGCGCGGTCTGCTCGCACTGTGCTCGACGCTCGCGCACTACGTGGCGCTGCGGGTGCTCGACGTGCCGTCGGCGTTCGCCCTGGCCGTGTGGGTCGGTGTGGTGTCGCAGTTCATTCCGACGGTCGGCACCTATCTCGCGGGCGCGCTGCCTGTCGTCGTAGCGCTGGTCGGCAGTCCCGTCACCGCCCTGTGGATTCTCGGATTCATCGTGCTCTACCAGCAATTCGAGAACTATGTGCTGCAACCGCGCATCACCGCGACCACCCTGGACATGCATCCGGCCGTGGCCTTCGGCGCGGTATTGGCGGGCGCCGCGCTATTGGGGGCCACCGGCGCGCTGCTGGCCATACCGGTGACCGCGACCGTACAGGCGTTCGCGGGCGCCTACATCCAGCGCTACGAGGTGCGAGAGGAACCCGCCGCGCCCGCGCCCAAGAAGCCAGGGCGACAGTGGTTGCGCGAGTTGCCCTCTCGACTCACCGGAGCACGGCGCCCGAAATCCTGAGCGCCCCGCCTCGGCTCACGACCGATCGCCCGCGGCGGCGCGCCTGCGCACCCGACGGGCCGCCGCGACCAGATTCCGCAGTGCGGGCTCGAGCTGCCAGTAGTGGCGAGTCTTCAGACCGCCGTCCGGATTCGCCCACAGCCGTTCCGCGGTCACCGCACCGGCCGCCGCGGTGAGCAATTCGTCGAGTTCATCGATGTCCGGGATGCGCGCCGAGCGGCTCTCGTACACGCCCGGCCCGACACCGTGGCTCAGCCCGTGCCCCGACGCGCAGTCCTCGGTCAACGCCTTGAGCACCCACTCGATGGAGCGGGTCGCGACGATCGCGGTCACGTCGGCGTCGAGTTCCTCGATCGCCTCGACGACCTCGGCGCGACCCGAATACCCGATATGGGTGTGGATCTGGGTCGCCGGGCCGACACCGGAGGTCGCCAGCCGGAACGCCGCCACGGCCCAGCGCAGATACTCCGCGCGGCCCTCGGGGCGCGGCGGCAGCAATTCGCGGATCGCCGGTTCGTCCACCTGGATGATCGCGATTCCCGCCTTCTCCAGGTCGACCACCTCATCCCGTATGGCGAGCGCGACCTGATCGGCGGTCTCGTACAGCGGCTGGTCCTGGCGCACGAACGACCGCGCGATCATGGTCACCGGACCGGTGACCATGCCCTTGACCGGCTTGTCGGTCAGCGACTGGGCGTAGCTGATCCACTCCACCGACATGGGCGCCGGACGTGACACGTCGCCGTAGATGATCGGCGGCCGCACACAACGCGACCCGTACACCTGCACCCAGCCGAAATGGGTGGTCGCGAACCCGTCGAGCAGTTCGGCGAAATACTGGATCATGTCGTTTCGCTCGTGTTCGCCGTGCACGAGCACATCGAGACCGATGTCCTCCTGCAAGCGGATCGTGCCCTCGATCTCGGCCTCGATCCGCTTGCGGTACTCGTCGTAGGACAGCCGCCCCGCACCCAGTTCGTGCCTGGCCTGACGGGCCTGCCCGGTCTGCGGGAACGAACCGAGCGTCGTCGCGGGCACCGGCGGCAGATTCAACCGCTCCTGCTGTGCGGCGCGACGCACCTCGTAGGGCTCACGCTGCCGCATCTCCGGAGTGATGGCGTACACGCGCTGGCGCACCGCGTGCTTCTGCTTGAAATGCACCTCGGTCGGCCGCTTGCGCCACTTGTCCGACGGACCCTCTGTCAACGCCTTCGCCAGCGAGACCACCTCGCCCACCTTCTGCTTCGCGAACGCGAGCCGATCGGCGACGTGACCGTCGATATCGTATTCGGCCAGCAGATCGTAGGGCACGTGCAGCAATGTCGTGCCGGTGGACACCACCAGATCCGGGCACACCTGCGCCAACTCGTTCAGGTACTCCAACGTCACGTAACGATCCGCGCGCCAGACATTGCGACCGTTGATCACACCCGCGTACAGGCGCTTACGTCGAATCCCCGGAATCTTCGCCAGATCCTCCGGCCGCACCCGATGCGTGGCGAGGTCCAAGCCGATCGCCTCGACGCCGGTGCCCGCGAGAATCGCCAGCGCCGGCCCGAAATCGCCGTACTGCCCCGTCACCAGAAGGCGCGGACGCAGCGGCGCCTTGGATAGTCGCTGATAAGCGCGTTCGAAGGCGGCCAATTCGGCATCGGTCCGCTCACTGGTGAACGCGGGCTCGTCCAGCTGCACACACGTCGAACCGCGCTTGGCCAGTATCTCGAACAATTCCTCGTACAGCGGCAGCAGCCGATCCAGCAGGTCGAGGGTGTCGAATTCATCGGTGCCCGGCGTCCGCCCGGCCTTCGACAGCAACAGCAGCGACAGCGGGCCGAGAACCACCGGACGCAATTCGATACCGCGCGCGATCGCGCGATCCCATTCGTCGAGCAGAGCCGCCGGATGCAGCGCGAACTCGGTGTCGGCGTCGAGCTCGGGCTGGCGGTAGTGGTAATTGGTGCCGAAGAACCGAACCAGCTCCAGCGGCGGCAGATCAGGACGACCGCGCGCCATCAGGAAATAGAAATCCAGCGGATCCATCCCGTCCCGGTGCTCCTGGAACCGAGCGGGCACCGCGCCGAACAACAACGCGTTGTCCAGAACATGGTCATAGAAGGAGAAGGTGTTACCCGGCACCTGGGTCAGGCCGGTCGCGGCCAACTCGCTGAACTGGCGCTCCTGGATGTCACGTCCGACCTCTAGCAATCCCTGCTTGTCCAGGGCGCCATGCCAGTACGCCTCGAGCGCGCGCTTGAGTTCCCGGTGCGGTCCGATCCTCGGATATCCGAGGACGCTGCTCCCGTATCCGTCGCTGATATTGGCCATGTGCGAGAACCTCTGTATCTATGTGCGGCGCCTGCGGCGCCGCGGGTTCACGGACTTCGTTGTCTCGCGTCCGAGGTCGATACTCGCGACTGCCTCGCATGGTCTCGACCGCTCGGACGCGAGGCGGCCGCGAACCGGTCGGGGGCGCGCGCCGGATGGTGCGGGTAAGGGATCGAACTATTCGGTCAGCGTCTTGTGCGGTTATGCGCGGTTGTACTGGTAGAAGCCCGCGCCGGTCTTCTTGCCGAGCAGGCCGGCTTCGACCATACGCATCAGCAGCGGCGGAGCCGAGTACAAAGGCTCCTTGAATTCCGCGTACATGGAATCGGCGATGGATTTGACGGTGTCGAGGCCGACGAGATCGGTGAGCGCGAGCGGCCCCATGGGGTGCGCACAGCCGAGGACCATGGCCTTGTCGACGTCTTCCTTGGTGGCGAAGCCGGATTCGACCATGCGAATGGCCGAGAGCAGATACGGCACGAGCAGGGCGTTGACGACGAAGCCGGAGCGGTCGGCCGAGCGCACGACCTGCTTGCCGAGCACCTCGCCCGCGAAATCCTCGGCGCGTTTGGACACGGCCTCGCTGGTCTTGAGGGTGGTGACGAGTTCGACCAGGGGCAGAACCGGCACCGGGTTGAAGAAGTGCATGCCGACGACGCGCTCCGGGTTGGCGGTGGCGACGGCGATCTTCATGATCGGGATGGAGGAGGTGTTGGAGGCGAGCACCGCGTCAGGATCGGTGACGACCTTGTCCAGCTCGGCGAAGATCGAGGTCTTGACCTCCTCGTTCTCCAGCACGGCCTCGACGACCAGCTGACGGTCGGCGAAATCGCCCAGGTCGGAGGTGAAACGCAAACGCCAGGCGGCCTGCTCGCGTTCCCGCTCGGTGATCTTGCCGCTGGACACACCGCGGTCGAGCGAGCGCAGAATGCGAGCGCGACCCGCGGCGGCTAGTTCCCTGGTCTGCTCGTAAACGAGCACGTCGATATGCGCCCGAGCGCACACCTCCGCGATTCCGGCGCCCATCTGTCCGGCGCCGATGACTCCGACGCGCTGAATCTTCTCGCTGCTCACGTCCCGCTCCTGCTGGTTAGGTCTGGCTAGTCGGGTTGGCTTGTGGTGAAGGGCGACTCGGCTGGAGCGGCGCCTTCGACAGTCCAAGGTATAAGGATGCCCTCCTCGCCGGGGCTGTTCAGCGAGGAGGGCGGTACACCCCTACTGGCGTAGAGGATCGTGCGGTCATCGGGTCGTCCCGGTGAGGTGAGCCGGTAAGGAACAACGTTCCCGCGCACCCGCCTCGAGGCCGATCCCGACGATCGACCGCCCGTAGGAATCCGACCGGCGCACCCTGGCGGGCACACCCCCGAATTCCCCAAACCTTTCGCCGACTCGCCCAAAAGAGCGAGTCCTACGAGCTATCCCGTTTGCGGCCGTCTCGCGTCCGAGTGACCGAGACGATGCGACGAAGGAGCAAGTATCGGTCGCTCGGACGCGAGACGAAAGGGGCCGCAAACCCCGCGGCGCCGAAGGCGCTGCAAGCTATCCCGTTTGCGGCCGTCTCGCGTCCGAGTGACCGAGACGATGCGACGAAGGAGCAAGTATCGGTCGCTCGGACGCGAGACATAAGGGGCCGCAAACCCCGCCGTGCCGAAGGCACGGCCAACAACTCAGTGGAACTGGCCCTCTTCGGTGGAGCCCTTCAGGGCCGCCGTCGAGGTGTTCGGGTCGACCGTGGTGGCGATCAGGTCGAAGTAACCCGCACCGACCTCGCGCTGGTGCTTGGTGGCGGTGTAGCCGCGCTCCTCGGCCGCGAACTCGCGCTCCTGCAGGTCGACGTAGGCGGTCATGCCTTCGCGGGCGTAACCGTAGGCCAGGTCGAACATGCCGTAGTTGAGCGAGTGGAAGCCCGCCAGGGTGATGAACTGGAACTTGAAGCCCATGGCGCCGAGTTCGCGCTGGAACTTCGCGATGGTGGCGTCATCGAGGTGCGCCTTCCAGTTGAACGACGGCGAGCAGTTGTAGGCCAGCAGCTGGTCCGGGAACTCGCTGCGGACGGCCTCGGAGAACTTCTTGGCCAGTTCCAGGTCGGGGGTGCCGGTCTCCATCCAGATGAGGTCGGCGTAGGGGGCGTATGCCTTGGCGCGCGCGATGCAGGGCTCGATGCCGTTCTTGACGCCGTAGAAGCCTTCCGCGGTGCGGGTGCCGTCGAGGAACGGCTGGTCGCGCTCGTCCACATCGGAGGTGATGAGGGTGGCGGCTTCGGCGTCGGTGCGCGCGATGATGACCGAGGGCACGTCGGCGACGTCGGCGGCCAGGCGCGCGGAGGTCAGGGTGCGGATGTGCTGCTGGGTGGGGATGAGCACCTTGCCGCCGAGGTGGCCGCACTTCTTCTCGGAGGCGAGCTGGTCCTCCCAGTGCACGCCCGCGGCGCCCGCGGCGATCATGGCCTTCTGGAGTTCGTAGGCGTTGAGCGCGCCACCGAAGCCGGCTTCGGCGTCGGCGACGATGGGGGCGAGCCAGTTGGAGACCGAGGTGTCGCCTTCGACCTTGGCGATCTCGTCGGCGCGCAGCAGCGCGTTGTTGATGCGGCGAACGACGGCCGGGACCGAGTTGGCCGGGTACAGCGACTGGTCGGGGTAGGTGTGACCGGACAGGTTCGCGTCACCGGCGACCTGCCAACCCGACAGGTAGATGGCCTTGAGGCCCGCGCGGACCTGCTGGACGGCCATGTTGCCGGTCAGGGCGCCCAGGGAGTTGATGTAGTCCTCGTTGTTGACGAGATCCCACAGGATCTCCGAGCCGCGGCGGGCGAGGGTGCTCTCTTCCACGACGGTGCCCTGGAGCTTCGACACCTGCTCCGCGGTGTAGTTACGGCTGATGCCCTTCCAGCGCGGGTTGGTGTCCCAGTCCTGCTGGATTTCCGCGGCGGTCTTCGGGGTGCCGGTGGTCGACATCTCTGACTCCACTTCTCTGGTCGGTCGGTGCCGCGCTCCGAGATTTCGCTCGGACTGCTGTAGCGGCGATTTGCAGGCTTGCTATGCCCTTGGGGTGTACTTCCACACGATGGCACACCAAGAAATGGCCGTCTACCTGTTGGTATTGTGAATCTCAGCTAGGTTTTGTACAGCGTTTGCCAACTCTGCAAAATTTGCGGGTGAATTGCAAAGCGTATTCCTACTCATCGGTAGCCCTGACGTGGGATTTTAGCGTTACGCTCGTACTGTTTGAGACCGGCGCCCTTCGGCCCGAAATCCGTCGCCGCGGCAGGAGCTGTGAGGATCTTCACAAGTTGAGGCACGTGCCCACCGTGTGCGTCCGGCCACTCCCGGATGGGACCGTGACATGCGGATAGGCCACACTGACACCGACCAAACCGGGCAGATGTCCAGTTGCGGCGACCGCGGATAAACCGAAGAGGAGACCCATGCGAAACCTGTGCATCGCCCTGACCGCCGCCTGCGCCATCGGCCTGTCGGCCGCCGTCGCCGCGCCCGCGACGGCCCTCGAGACCACCGGCTCGGTGGTCGGCGTGCAACCCCTCTCCCCTGCGGCCACCCTGCCCGGCTCGGTGGACTCGACGCGCATCCTCTACGGCTCGACCACGGTGAACGACGAGCCGACCACCGCGAGCGCCGCCGTCTACTTCCCGCCGGGACCCGCCCCCGAGGGCGGCTGGCCGGTCGTCGCCTGGGCGCACGGCACCGTGGGACTCGGCGACGACTGCGCCTACAGCGTCGCGGGGCCGGGCGAGGTCGCGCGCGACTGGGCCTACCTTGGAACCTGGCTCAACCAGGGATACGCGATCGTCGCGGCCGACTACGCCGGACTCGGCACCCCCGGTGATCACCCTTACCTCAACGGCAAGATCGAGGCGCACAATGTCGTGGACGCGGTCAAGGCCGCGACTCGCCAATATCCCACCCTGTCCAAGAAGTGGGTCGTCGTCGGCCAGTCTCAGGGCGGCGCCGCCGCCGTCTACACCGCGCGCTACGCGACCGAATTCGGCCAGGGCGAACTCGATTATCGCGGCGCGGTCGGCACCGGCGTGCCCGCCTATATCGAGGACATACTGCTGCCCCTCGGCCCCGGCGTACCGCCCATCGAACTGGGCGCGCACACCACCGCCTACGTCTTCTACATCCTCAACGGTCTGCGCACGACCCATTCGGAACTCGACATCGAGTCCTACCTCACCGACGCGGGCCGCCGCTGGCTCGAACGCGGCCGCACGGCCTGCGTCGACGCGTTCGGTGACGAACTCGCGGCGAGCAATGTGGTGATCGGCGACCAGTTCGCCCGGCCGCTGTCACAGATCCCCGACCTGCTCGGCGTGCTGACCCGGACCATGGGCCTGCCCGAAACCGGTTACGACCGCCCACTGTTCCTCGGCCAGGGTCTGCTCGACACCGATGTCATCACCCCCGCCACCCTCCTGTTCGCCACCCGCCTGCGAGCCAACGGCCAGCCGGTCACCGTGCACACCTACCCCACCGACCACAGCGGCACGGTCAACGCGTCCCTCGCCGACTCCCGGCCCTTCGTCGCCGACCTGTTCGCCTGATCACCGCAGACCGCTCACCGTGAGTGGACGGCGAGCCGGAGACTCCGACAAACGCGAATCGAAGACGTCGTAGGACGACATCGAGTAGGCGTACATCATCTCGAAGGCGGCATGTCCGCGCGGGCAGTTGTGCCGTCGGTGTACGTACAACGCGCGCTGGGCCTGATCGACGGACAACGGCGGCCCCGTCAGCTCACAACTCCACCTCCACTCCCGCGCGGACCACACCGAGTGCCGCACCGGCCGCCGCGCCGCCCAGACCATCCATCCCACGTACACCCCCAGCGCCGCCGCGACACCCCAACCCGACACCGTCAGACACCACGCACTCATACCGCACCCCGCATCACCTCGACCCCGACCGCGACGCCATCCGCCGCGAATTCCCTTCCTCCCGAAGCACACCCGCACACCACTCGTCGCACAGTCCCCTCCAAGGCCCTGGTCCGTAAGGATTTCGCTCGGCATCCGATGCGACGCCGACGATTCGACGCGAGATCCGCGCCGACGATCATTGTTCCGACCCCATGTAAGCGCCGCCGCCCGCACACGACAAGCGGATTCGGCCCCCCGACCCGAACCATCTCCGCCGGTTCCAGTTTCGACGGCCCCGACCCGCCACTTCCGCACATCCGCCGCTGAAATCTTCCATTCGACGGAACCGATCCGCTGTCAGCCGCGTCCTACACTACGACCGGAGACTACTTACAGGCGACGGGAGCAGCGGGTGGGACGGCGGACTACAGCGGTGGTTGCGGTGCTCGTGGGGATGGTGGCCGTGAGTGGGTGTGACACGGTGAGTGATGGTGCGGCCACCCCCTCACCGATTACGGACAAGTCCGCGGCCACTGCGGCGCTATGGGATCCATGCACCCAAATCAGCGCGGCCACACTCGAGCGGTTGGGAGTAGACCCCTCGACACGAGACAACAACATCGGCGAGTTGGACAGGGTAGACGGCTGGAAGCTCTGCTCCTGGAAAGACAAACCCCTCCGCTCCAATTACTCGCTCGGCGTCTGGTCCACCATCCGTACCGTAGCTGACACGAGGAAAGACTCGTACAATATCGACTTCATCGAAGTCACCGTTTCCGGCCGGACCGGTCTCCAGTACCGCCGAGCGGACGATCGCGATAATAGAATCTGCTATATCGCCTTCTCATCCGGTGGCCATGAAGTCGATGTGTCGGTATACAAGTCGACATTGTCCACCGACACGAGAAATCCATGCACTATCGCTGCCGCGGCAGCCGAGATTCTGGTGCCGATCATTCCGCAATAGCCGCACGAAGAGGTTGGATTGACAGTGCAGGACGAGATCAACCGATGGCAGTACCTGTCCGAGGAGGCAAAGGCCGGACGGTTGTACGTCGACGCCGATGTCGCCAAGCAATGCCGCGCCGCGCTGGACAGGCAAATCGAACTATACGGCGATGTCCGAAATAATCTTGCCGAATTATCGAGAGTTTCCGGTCTCGGCGACTTCGCAGAAGGGTTGGCACTGGCTCGCCTACTCGGCTTGAAAGCCGTCGACCCGGCAGGCGATGGAGATCTGGATACCGCGCTCAAAGATCACATCCAAGTGCTGGGCCTCATCGGCGAGACCATCCAGGTTTCATTGGATCGTTTACTCGAGCAGGATTCCAGTAACGCGCAAGACCTCGATAAGGTTTGACACAAGGGGGGATTCATGGTGTTCGGTCTTCCGTCGTTCGACTCGATCGTGCTCAATATCGGAACGCTGGCGGCCAATGGCCCGGTCGGCGCGATGATCACGGGCGCGGCCGATATCGATCGCTCCGCGACGGCGCTTGCGGTGGCGCTGGGTGACCAGAGTCCCGAATCCATCGCGGCTCGCAACCGCATCAAGGATCTGACCGACAATCAGTTCCAGGGAGAGTTCCACGAGCCGCGCATTCCGGAATCGACGTTCCGTTGTGTCCGCGGTGAGGATCTGGATGTGCTGTACCGCAAGGCGCAGACCATAGATGTCGGCGCGATGACGAACTTGCAGCAGATGTGGCAGGCGCGGGCCGACAAGCTGGAAGCCGGCCTGAACCAGTTCGGCCCGGAGATCCTGTCGGCCATTGCCGAGAAGTGGGAAGGCGCGGCGGCGCAGTCCGCCGCTCAGGGCATCGTCGACTACGTGAACAAGGCTCGGAACATGGTGTCGGCGACCAAGATCGTGGCGGACAAGGTGGAGGTGGTGAAGTCCGCGGTCGAGGTGACGAAGGCCAATGTGCAGCCCGCACCCCGGACCGGGTGGGCGAGTACGGTCGCGAGTTGGATTCCGGGACCGACGTGGAAGATGGACCGCGACCGGACCGATGCCGCCGAGTTGGCCACGTTCACCGTGCTGGAACAGGTCTATCAGCCGGGGATACGCGAGGGCGATACGGGTCAGCCTCGAATACCGTTGGCGTACAACCCGGTTCAGGATACGAGTGTGACTTCGACGGGAACGGGCGCGGTTCCGTCGTATTCGGACTCACCGTCCACGCCCAGTTCGAGTCCGACAGGATCGGGTGCGGCCGTCGGCGATCAGCCCGCCGATACCCCCGCGGCGAGCGGTGACTCGGGGGCCGGTGGGGACGGTCAGCGGGACGCCGCTGGACCGGATTCGACAACGTCGGCGGCCGGTGCGGGTGGTTCGCAGTCGACCACACCCGCGGGCGCCGATTCGGGTACGCCGTCGAGTTCGGGACTTCCGGGTTCCGGCGCGGGCTCGCCGAACAGCGGCGGGTGGCAGGGCGGTTCGGCGACGGACGCACCGGGGTCGCGAGGGGGTTCCGGCATTTCTGGCGGGCCGGGGTCGGCGGGGGGAACGGGTACACCGGGGCGGTCGGTGTACGGAAATCCGGTTGGTTCGGCGCGCGGCACTTCGGGAGCGAGTGCGGGCGGCACGGCGGGACGCACGGGAATGTCCGGTGCCGGTGGGATGGCGCCGGGGGCGGGGCGCGGCAAAGATGACGAGGACAGGGAAAAAGGAAAGTCGGCGATCGCCGAGGCACTGGTGACCCGTGAGAACGGTGAGGAATTGACGGGTATGGATCCCGCGCACAGGCAGCCGACCGTTCCCCCGGTGCTGGGCGAATGAGTCCGCGGGCGTGGTCGCTGTCGGCGCTCGAGTTCACCGTGCTGTGGCATGCCATCGGCCGGGAGATCCTGCCGTATCCGTTGCAGCACCGGCCCGTCGAGCAGACCGTCGACGAGTACGAGCGCGCCTACAAGGACGCGGCCATCCGCGTTCGCGCGCTTTTCGATGAGGATATGTACGGTCCGCTGCGGATTCTGGTGGAGCCGGAAGCGCGGATCGAGGTCGCGGGATTCGCCCGTGCGGCCGAGGGCGTGCGGCCCGGTGGGGAGCCGCCGCCAACGGCGCTGATTCGACTACACGCGGCGGTCTCGGGACAATCGGCGCTCGTGCTGCATCAGGAATCGACGCCCGACCCGTACCGTGGCGGCGCCGTACGAATGACGTTGGTACGCGGCCGAACACTCGCGGGCCGCATCATCGCCACCCTGCCCGCGACCCGACGCGGCACCGGGCCCGCGTTCCGTATCAACCGCGCCGACCTGCATACCGGTGACGACCAGCCTTTCACCGGCTTCACCGACGACGCCTCGACTTCCCGGCGCACGGAGGTGCGCACCTTCTTCGAGCGCCCCCGCACCACCGTCGCGCACATAGCGGTATATCCCGGCCCCGCTTACGACAATCGCCCCAGCGCCACCCGCGATTTCCACGTCATGGACTATGCGGACGGCCGCTACCGTATCCATTCGGCCGCCGCCATCCAGGCGGCCCCCGCCGATACCGCCGAGCTCACCGCACACCTGCAAGCCGTCCTCGACCGCACCCTGCAACATCACCGCGAGGACATCGACCCGGTCTACACCTGAGGCGGCGCGACGGTCGCGACAGCACGCCACAGCGTTTCGCACCGGATGGATATGGTGCGAGCAGGGCAAAGCCGGGAAAGCGAAGGTCGCCGGACCGATCCACCTCGGTGTGGCGGGTCCCGATCCGCTGGAAGTGAAGCGCGCGGCGGTCAGTTCGCGGCGGGCGGGTGGACCTTGTGCCAGTGTTCGGCGATATCGATACGACGGGTTATCCACACCCGGTCATGGGTTTGGATGTGGTCGAGGAACCGTTCGAGGGCGGCCAGCCGTGCGGGACGACCGACCAGGCGACAGTGCAGCCCGATGGAGAGCATTTTCGGAGCGCCCTCGATGCCTTCGCGATACAGGGTGTCGAAGGCGTCGCGAAGGTGGGCGAAGAACTGTTCGCCGGAGGGAAATCCCGCCGGAGAGGCGAAACGCATGTCATTGGTGTCGAGGGTGTAGGGAACGACGAGGTGCTCGGTCCCCGCGACGGTCACCCAGTACGGCAGATCGTCGGCGTAGGAGTCGGAGTCGTAGCGGAAGCCGCCGTGTTCGACGACGAGTTCCCTGGTGTTCGGGGAGTCGCGCCCGGTGTACCAGCCGCGCGGGGCCGCACCGGTGAGTTCGGTGAGGACGCGGACCGCTTCGGCCATGTGCGCGCGCTCGGTGTCGCGGTCGGTGAGCTGGTAGGACTTCCACCGCAGTCCGTGACTCGCGATCTCGTGACCGAGTTCGCGGAAGGCGGCGACGACCTCGGGATTGCGCTGCATCGCGCGGGCTACGGCGAAGACCGTCAGGGGTAGACCGCGACGCTGGAAGGTGCGCAGTACCCGCCAGACACCCGCTCGCGCGCCGTATTCGTAGAGCGATTCCATACTCATGTGGCGGTTCGGGAACGCCTCGGCCGGAGTCATCTCCGAGAGGAAGGTCTCGGAGTGGTCGTCGCCCTCGAGCACGCAATTCTCGCCGCCCTCTTCGTAATTCAGGACGAACTGCACGGCGATGCGGGCGCCGCCGGGCCAGCGCGGGTCGGGCGGGTTCGGGCCGTAGCCGATGAAGTCGCGGTCACGGGTCATCCGCCGAACTCCCCGAACAGCCGCAGACGGGCCAGACCGCCGTCCGGGTGGATGTCGAGCCGGACCTCTTCGACGGAAGCGGCGACGGGGGCGATGGCGAAGCGGTGCCGGGTGTCGGGTTGCAGCGGTGTGCGCCCGAGTAGTTCGACCTCGGTGCCGTCGGCGGTGCGTCCGGTGAGCGAGGCCGCGCCGGGACTGTTGCCGAGGAAGTAGGAGGTGTCGATCTCGGCGAGCCGGATGAGGCCCGGACCCGCGAGACGGATACGGACCCAGTCGTTTCCGTCGTCGCGGCGGCGCGCGGTTTCCCATCCCTCGCCCATGCGCCGCGCCGGTCCCGGATAGAGCAGTTGGTTGGGTGAGCTGTAGAAGCGGTTGGAGCAGTCCAGGACGAGTGCGCCGTTCTCGACGGCGGCCAGGTCCAGTGGGCCGAGGCCGAGCAGTTCCGGGTCGGGGCGTCCTTCACCGTGTACTCGCAGGCGCGCGACACCGCCGTCGGGATGCATGGTGAGTTTGATATGGGTCCAGCGTTCTTCGCTGTCGACGCGGAAGGGGTTGCGGCTGTCGCCTGCGATCTCGACGTGCTCGATCAGGTCCACCCAGTCGTCGCGTTCGGCGATCTCCTCGGCGCGCGGATATCCCGCGACCTCGAGCGCCGACACCGAGACGGCGGGCGGGTAGTTGCCGGTGAACCATGCGGTGTCGACCACGAGGCCGCGGATCACCCCGGGCACCCCGAGGCGGACGATGGCGGCGTCATCGCCGGGTTCGCCGCGGTGCCTTCGGGTTTCCCAACCGTCGTAGACCTGGCCCTTGTGGCCGAAGGTCGACCGCTGGTGTAGCGCGGGCTCGGGGTTGATCAAATTCTCCTTCTCCGCGAAGAATTCGTCACTGGCCCAGATCACCGCGCCGCCGAGCGGACGAACCGCCAGATCGGGCAGCAGTGCGAAATCCTCGTCGCCGACGCGGTCGTTCACCATGCCTCCTGCGCTTGCCACGGAATCGCCGTGCGCGCGGCCACCGCCCGTAGCACGGCCGGGGTCAGTTCGGGGGCCCGGTCGAGCAGATCACGCTCGGTGCGCGCGCCGCAGTGCAGTGCGCGAACGACGGTGGCCGCCAACGCTTCGGCGGTCGCCGGTTCGTCCATGACCGCACCGCCACCACGGACAAGGTAGTCGCGCAATCGGGGTACGGCCACGTCGACGGCACGGCGGAAGTAGTCATAGGTGGCCAGCCAGCGGGTGACCAGATGCCCGGGATGCATATCCCAACCCTGGTAGTAGCCGCGTCGCAGGGATCGGGTGACGAGTCGGTGGTGATCGCGCAGCGCCGCTGCCGGGTCCGAGTCCGGCACGATCCGGGTCGAACCGTCACAGATCCATACTCCGGTCTGCGCGGCCGCGACTTGCATGACCGCCTTGGCGTGGTCGGCGGCCGGATGGTCGAGCGCCTGATCGGTCGCGGCGACCCCGCAGGCGGCGGTGTAGTCGTAGGTACCGAAATGCAATGCGTTGCAACGTCCTTCGGCGGCGGCCAACATCGCGGGGATGGGTGCGGCGCCATCGGCGGCGAGGACCGCCTGCGGGCTCTCGATCTGCAATTCGAAGCGCAGTGTCGCGTCGGCGACACCGTAACCCCGTTCGAAGCCGTGACAGAGCGCCGCGAGAGCCGAAACCTGACCGACGGCACGTATTTTGGGCACTGTCAGGACGAATCCGTCCGGTATGCCGCCCGCCGACTCCAATACCAATTCCAGGGTGCGCAGGGCACGACCGCGTTCGGAGCCGGACAGCCCCTTCATCCGTATACCGAAGCTCGCGGGCGCGCCCGGGTGAGCGGACCACTCGGCGAGGATGCGTCCGGCGATGGCGGCGGCCTCGTCCTCTTCGGTGTCGGAACGGAATCCGTAGCCGTCCTCGAAGTCGATGCGCAGGTCCTGCACCGCGTCCGCGGCCAACCGTTCCCGCACCGCGGGCAGCGAATCGGTACGGTCGAGTTCGGCCAGCAGGTCGCGATGGCGATCGAGCAGGGCGACCGCGGTGGCGCCCCATTCGCCCGGGGTCGCGGTGCTGACCCGGTCCGCGGGCACGTACACCGTGTGGATGGGTTGCGCGCGATCGGAAGATCCGGGATATCGAGTGCGCAATTCGGCGTCGACGGCGTCGAGCATGGCCTCGGCCCTGGCCCGGATGTGCTCGGGTACGCGGCTCAACGGTCATCTCCTTCGCTCAGGGCGCGCCAGATCCGGTCCGCCGTCATCGGCAGCCGGTCCGCACGCACCCCTACAGCATCGGCGATCGCGTTGGCCAGTGCGGGGGCGACGGGATTGTAGGGCGATTCACTCATGGATTTGGCGCCGAGCGGACCGAGGTCATCGCTGGTCTCCGCGAAATACACCTCCGTGCGCGGTACGTCGGCGAACTGCGGTATGTGATAGTGGCGCAACGTGCGGGCGGTGACGACGCCGTCCACACCGCGCAGATCCTCATACAGCGCGGTGCCGATGGCCTGGGCCACACCACCTTCCACCTGACCTCGGCACTGCGCGGGATTGAGGATCGTGCCCGCGTCGGCGGCCTGCACCGATTGCAGGATGCGCACGCGGCCGGTGTCGGGGTGCACGGCGACCCGGAATGCGTGCACGTTGAAGCTCACCGAACGCGGACTGCCCGCGTGGGAGCCGCGGGTCCGCAGCTCACCGTCGGCCAGCAGTTCGGCGGTGGTGAGGAGTCTGTTCCCGCAACGCACGCCCTCGGGGGTGAGTGCGATCGCGGTCAGCGGCAGGCCGGTCAGCTCGGCGGCGCGATCGAGGATCCGGGCGCGTAGCGCGGTCGCGGCGGCGTGGGATGCCTTGCCCGCCACGACGATACCGGTGGAGCCGAAGGCGCCGGTATCGTGGTCCACCAGGTCGGTATCGGATTGCCGGATCACGATCTGCGCCATGTCGACCCCGAGGGCGGTGGCGGCGAGCTGGGCGTGCACCGTCGTTGTCCCGTTGCCGAATTCGGCGGTGCCAACGCGGATCTCGTAGCAGCCATCCGGCCGGAGGGAGGCCGTGGCGGCGGAGCGGTGACCGCGCGGCGGAATGGTGGCGATCATCGCCAGCGCCATACCGGTGCCGACCCGCCAGTCCGGTCCCGGCGCGGGCACGCCGTTGCCGCGGCGCACCGCCGCTTCGGCGAGGTCGAGGCACTGATCGAGTCCGTAACTGCCGAATACCAGATCGCCGTGGTCGACATGCGCGCCGACGAACGGGTCGCCGGGTACGACGACATTGCGGCGGCGCAGGTCGAAGGGGTCGATGCCGAGGGCGCGGGCCAGTTCGTCCAGCGCGGATTCGACGCCGAAGATGATCTGGCCGAGGCCGTATCCGCGGAATGCGCCGGACGGGACGTTGTTGGTGTAGACCGTGCGCGCGTCGACCCTCTTGTTGGCACAGCGGTAGACCTCAACCGATTCGCTGACACCGTGGAACATGACGCCCGCGCTGTGGTTGCCGTAGGCGCCCGCGTCGGCAAGCACGTCGACGGCGAGAGCGGTGAGGACGCCGTCGGCGTCCGCGGCCGCGGTGACCTCGACCCGCATGGGATGGCGGGTGGTCGCGGCGGTGAATTCGTCGGAGCGGGTGAATTCGTATTGCACGGGTCGGCCGGTGCGCAGTACCGCCAGCGCGATCAGGTCCTCGGCCAGCATCTCCTGTTTGGCCCCGAATCCCCCGCCGACCCTGGTCGCGAAGACGCGGACCCGGTCGCGTTGCAGTCCGAACACCTCGCACAGCTCGTCGCGCACCAGAAACGGCACCTGGGTGCTGCACCGGATGACCAGCCTGCCCGCGGCGTCCAACCAACCGATGCCGCCGTGTGTTTCGAGGTGCACGTGCTGTACGCGGGGTGAATGCCACACCCCGCGTATCACTTTCGCGGCCGCGGCGATCCCGGCCGCTACGTCGCCGACCTCGCCGTGGATCTCGGCGACGAGATTCCGTTCGGCATCGGCGATCCGCGCCGACCCGGGTTTGCCCGAATGCAGTGCGGGTGCGCCGGGTTCGAGCGCCGCGGCGGGATCGAACACCGCGGGCAGCGGTTCGTATTCCACCCGCAGCAGACGGCAACCCGCCCGCGCGAGATCCACGGTGTCCGCGACAACCGCCGCCACGCGCTGCCCGACGAATCGCACCGTGTCGTCTAGCACATAGGTGTCGTCCGGGTCGTCGGAGCGGAGTTCGTGCCGGGCGGTCGAGAACGCGACATCGGGAGCGTGCTCGTGGGTGAGAACCGCCCTGACCCCGGGCAGCGCCTCGGCCGCGGACGTGTCGATCGCCAGGATGCGAGCGTGCGCGTGCGGACTCCGCAGCACCGCGATGTGCAGCGGCGCGGCGGGCGGTGCGAGCGCGGCGGTCTCGTCCTGTGCCAGAGGCGCCGGAGTCTCGGCGATCGGAGCGGAGTCCCGTGGCAGGATGTCGAAGGTGAAGGGCTCGGTTCCCGTGACGACGCGCGGCCCCGCGGGCGCGCGGGCCCCGGTTCCGGCCGCACCACGTGACAGTGGTTCGGCGCGAGCGTAATCCGCGGTGAGGGCGTCGACGATGGACCGGTAGCCGGTGCAACGGCAGAGGTTGCCTTTCATCAGTTCGGGCAGCAGCGCCGGGTCGGGTGCGCCGCCGAGGCCCGCGGCGGTGACGACCATGCCCGCGGTGCAGAAGCCGCATTGGAAGGCGGCGCATTCGACGAATCGACGCTGGACCGGATGCGGTTCTTCGGGGGTGCCGAGCCCGGCCGCGGTGGTGATACGGCGATCGGCGACGCGGTGGGCGGGAATGAGACAGGAGTGGACGGTCTCGCCGTCGAGTTGGACCGAGCACGCGCCGCAGTCACCCGAGTCGCAGCCCTTCTTCACCGCGAAGCGGCCGAGTTCGCGCAGCAGGGTGCGCAGACATTGGCCGGGGCGGGGTCGCGCTTCGGCGACCACGCCGTCCACTTCGAATCTCATGCTCGCTCACCGTCTTCCGTGCGGAGTTCGACGCCGACCGCGCGGGCGAGAAGGCCGGTGACGTGGCGACGCCAGTCGGGCGCGCCGTGCGGATCGTCGTACCAGAGCCTCGGATCCACGGATGCGACCGCGGAGTTCACGGCATCGGGATCGGGCGGGATCGGGAACTCGAGTACCACCGGGCGGGCCGTGGCGCCGGATACGGTCAGTGCGGTGAATCCGTCGGACTCGCAGCGCCCCATGACCACCGCGCCCGCACGGCCGGTCGGGGCGAGGGATATCCGTGCGCAGGCGGTGCGGGCGCGCAGGCTCCGGGTCGGCACGGTCACCGAGCGCAGCACCTCGCCGTCGGCGAGTACCGTGTGTTCGGGACCGATAACGAACTCCCGCAGTGGAATTCGCCGATCCGTACCGTCGGGTGACCAGATCAGCGCCTGCGCGTCGAGTGCGGTGAGTGCGGCGAGGACGCCGCCGGCGGGCAGGGCGAGGCAGATGTTGCCACCCACGGTGGCGGTGCGCCAGATCTTGTGGGATGCCAGCAGTGAGCGGCAGCCCGCGGCGAACAACGCGGTGCCCGGCCAGTCCTGCTTCAGCATCGGCAACCCGAGTTCGCGCCCGGGTTCGGCGCCTGCGAATTCCGCCAAGGTGCAGGTGGCGGCGATTTCGAGTCCGTCGGCGGTCTCGGTGAGGGCGGGCCAGGCAAGTCCGGTGATGTCGACGAGCCGTTCCAGCCGCTCCTGCGGTTCGGAGTACAGGTAGGTCCCCCCGGCCAGCACCGCCGCACCCGCGCCGAGGCCGGCCAGATCGGCCCGTTTCCGGGCGATCACCACCTCACCGATCGTGTCCAGGTCCACGGCTCACCTCACTCCACAGCGCGTGTTACCACCCTAGGAGGCCCTGGTTGCCGAAGTGTTGCGCGACACCCGGCCGAGATTTCGCCGCCGTTACCGGAATCGGCACGACCGGGGAATCCCACGGGGTGGCGTGGCGCACGCCTCCTACGCGGTCAGTGCCGTGCGCGCCCGGGTGACCTGCCGAGCCACCGACTCCTCGTCGACGGTGCGGACCCGGCCGTCGCGCACCACCTCGCGTCCGTTGACGTAGAGGGCGGCCAGCGGGGGCGGTGAGCCGAGGATCAAGGCGGTGACCGGATCTTCTATGCCCGCGTGTCGGGGTGTGTCCAGCCGCCACAGCGCCAGATCGGCCAGTTTTCCCGGCTCGATCGAGCCGATCTCGCGCGCGCGACCCAGCACGCGCGCGCCGCCCATCGTGGCCAGTTCGAGTGCGGTGCGCACGCTCATCGCGCGGGGGCCGCCGACCGCGCGGGCGTAGAGCAGGGCATTGCGCGGTTCCTCGATCATCGAGCTCGATTCGTTACTCGCCGCGCCGTCGACGCCGAGCCCGACGGGGACCCCCGCGCCGAGCAGGGCGGCGGTGCGCGCGATGCCCGCGCCGAGGCGGCCGTTGGAGGTCGGGCAGTGCGCGACGCAGGCGCCGGTGCGCGCCAACGCGCCGATCGCGGTGTCGTCGAGGTGGACGGCGTGGGCGAACCAGACGTCCTGACCAAGCCAGTCCAGTCGTTCCATGTACTGCGCGGGGGTGCATCCGAAGGTCGCCACGCAGAAGTCCTGTTCGTCGACGGTCTCGGCGAGGTGGGTGTGCAGGCGCACACCGGTGTCGCGGGCGAGCGCCGCCGACTCGCGCAGCAGGTCGCCGGTGACCGAGAACGGCGAACAAGGGGCGAGGGCGATGCGAAGCATGGAATCGAAGGACCGATCGTGCCAGCGGGCGATGGCCTCGGCGCTCGCGGTGAGCACGGTGTCGAGGGATTCCACCATGTCATCCGGCGGCAGTCCGCCCGCGGACGCGCCGAGATCCATCGACCCGCGACACGGATGGAAGCGCAGTCCCACCTCGGCGGCCGCGGCGATCTCGGCGGCCAGCGGATCGCCGCCCCCGCGGGGGAACACGTAATGGTGATCGCTGGTGGTGGTGCATCCGGTGCGGGCCAGCGCGGCCAGCGCGCCGGTGGCGGCCACTCGCACCGACTCCTCGGTGACACCCGACCAGATCGGGTACAGCGTGGTCAGCCATTCGAACAGCGTGCTGTCGGCGGCCAGACCGCGGGTGAGCCACTGGTAGAGGTGGTGGTGGGTATTGACCAGTCCCGGGGTCAGCAGACAGCCGCGGCCGTCCACGCGCGGCGTCGCCGACGCGGGCGCGGGACCCGCGCCGACGGCGCCGATCCGGTTGCCGTGCAACACCACGTGTCCGTTGCGGAATTCGGTGCCCGCCGCGTCGACGGTCGCCACCGCGGCGCCCTCGATCACCAGCGTGGCATCGCCCGCGATCGCGCCGTCTCCGTAAACGCTTGTCACCCGGGACTTCTCATTCGTCCCAGGCCGGTCCCGCGGCAGGCGCGTCGGCGCGCGCGACCGTGGCGTGAATGAGTCCGTAGGGCCGGTCGTCGGCGTGGAAGACCTCGTTGTGGTTCTCGATGCCGAAGCGGCGCAGGTCGTATTCGAAATGGTGTTTGTTGGGCGCGGCGAGCCGCATCTCGGCGAGGATCGGATACTCCTCGAGCGCCGCCTCGCCCATCTCGAACAGGGTCTGCTGCAAGGCTTTCGAATGGTGGGTCGCGAACACCTCGAGCATGCGCGCGCGAATGCCCGCGTATACCCGGTCCCATTCGACGCCGACGGTCGCGGCGAAACGCCACCGCGCGGTCAGCGAGGTCGCCAGCATGCGGTCGTGGGTCGGTTCGAGCACGGTGAAGTCGTCGACGAGGAAATTCGCGAACTCCGATCCGGTCGATTTGAGGATCACCAGGTCCTTCACCCCGCCGAGCACCCAGGCCCGCTGGTCGACCCCCTTGCCCGCCACGGTCGCCGACACCGTGCGCACCTCGGGACCCTGGCGCACCCAGGTGTGGTCGTGTTCCAGTTTGCCGACCGAAACCCGTTGCCAGCCATACTCTTCGATATCGACGCGGGCGCTGTGCACCGGATCGGTCTCGTTGACGAAATGCGCCGCCAGAGCCAGGGCGTAGTCCTCGACCGGTTGCGGACCGGGTCGTTTGGCGAAGGCGTAGACGGTCTGCTTCTGGCTGTCGGTGGGCAGCACCTTGCGCTGATCGCCGTCGACGTAGGCGTCGGCGAAGTCCCCGCGCAGCACCGTGGAGACATTGATGTCGCGGATCTCGTGGCGTGCGCCGTCGCGATAGATGCGCACGACCCGATTCTCGGCCTTGCCGTACCGGTTGTCCGACAGGACGATCGGCCCGCTCAGTTCCATGGCTCAACTCCCTCGATAGGTGGAGAAGGCGAAGGGCGACAGCAGCAATGGGACGTGGTAGTGCCGCTCCTCGGTGACCGCGAACGTGATCGACACCTCCGGGTAGAAGCCGTCTACCCGGAGTCGGGCGAAGTACGCGCCGGTGTCGAACACCAACCGGTAGTGTCCGGCCGCAAGACCCTCGCCGAGCGCGGCGACGCGCCCATCGTGGTCGGTGCGCACCCGGGCGACGGCCGCGCCGCCCGCGTACAGCGCGACCTCGAGGCCGACGGCGGGAGCCCCCCGAACCGTGTCGAGGACGTGGGTGCTCAGCGAACTCACGGCACCGCCCACCGTGGTTCGGCGTCCCCGAACATTCGCCTCAGCCGGATGCGGTTGATCCTGCCCAGTTCCGTGCGCACGATTCTCCTCTCCGTCTCCGGGTCGTTGCCGAGCCGGGTGGTCAGCAGCTCGAGCAGTTCGGCGCCCGACCTATCGCTCGCGCAGACCAGGTAGATGTGCCCGAACCTGCGTTCATAGGCGGCGTTGCCCTCGGCCAGTGCCGCGCGCACCGCGCCGTCGGCCGCGGCCACGCCCGCCTGCTCCCGAGCCGACGCGGTCGATTCGGCCCGCTCGCCGATGCGCGGATGACCCGACAGCGCCAGGTCGATCTCGGACTCCGGCAGCGCCGCGAGGGCGACGTCGGCGGTCCGCAGCAGCTCGCCCATATCCGCGTACGGCCTGCCCGCGAGAATCGCACGGACGAGTCCGGGCGACGAGCAACAGCCGAGCAATGCGCGCGCGGCGGATTCCTCGGGCATCGTGTTGAAGCCCGTGAGATCGGCCGCGTCATCGGTCATCGCTCCAGCATCGGTGACACCCCGCCGCGCCGCCACCCGAAACGCCTGCCATCGCTCCGACGTATCCGTTTTGTCGCGGCGACCGATTTCTCCGCTCTGTCGGATTCTCAACATCGAGGTGTCAAATTTTCATCAGCGTGATTCTGTAAGTAACCCACGGGCAACGCGTCGTCGCTACGGTGTCGGTCATGGTCTCACCCGACGGGCTCCCGATGGCGTCGGTGACCTGCGCGGGAATCGTGCTCGCCGCGGGCGCGGGCGTCCGTTACGGCCGTCCGAAAGCGCTCGCCGAGAACGGCGCCTGGTTGCGCGCGGCGGTCGCCGCGTTGCGCGAGGGCGGCTGCGATCCGGTGATCGTTGTGCTCGGGGCGACCGGTCCGTCCCCGGCCACGGTCGACCTGCCGCCCGGAACCGGGCACGTGTGGGCGGCCGACTGGGCGACCGGGATGGCCGCCGCGCTGCGCACGGGGCTGAAGGCGGTCGCCGCGACCGAAGCGGAGTTCGTCGCGATCATGCCGGTCGACACGCCCGATGTCGGCCCGGACGCGGTCGCCCGGGTGACCGCGGCGGCCATCGGATCGCCCGGCGGACTGGCCCGCGCTGTGTTCCGCGGCACACCCGGACACCCGGTTGTGATCGGCCACAGACACTGGACCTCGGTGTGGTCCGCCGCGGCAGCAGATTGCGGAGCACGCACATATTTGTCCGGTCGGGAGGATATGGTGTGCGTCACGTGCGACGATTTGGCGACGGGACTCGATCGTGATTTCCCGGCCACGACGCCCGGTGATCGGAGCTAGAACTGATGCGCGACATCGTCGATGACCTATTGCGGGTGTGGCACTCCGGCCGAACCGGAGGGCTCGCCACCGTCGTCAGAACCGTGGGTTCCGGGCCGCTCGAGGTCGGCTCGGCGATACTCGTCGACGCCGGCGGCGCGGCCTATGGCGCCGTACTCGGCGGTGCGGTGGAGAACGCGGTGCGCGAGGCCGCGCTCGCCGCGGCCAGGACCGGACGGCGCGCCATGCACCGCTTCGGGGTGCCCGCCACCGAGGCGGGCAACGACGCGGGCGGGATGATCGACGTCTTCGCCGAACCGTTCTCCCGCCGCGATTTTCCCGAATTCCCCACGGTCGCTTCGGAAATCGCCAACCACCGCCGGGTCACCGTCTTCACGGTGGTGTGGAATCCCGACGGCGACCTGATCGGCCAGCATCTGGTCACCGACAAGCGGCACGCCACCGAACTGGTGGCGCTGCCCGAATCCGATGTCTTCGTCTGCTCCTTCGCCCCGCCGCCGCGCCTGATCATCTTCGGGGCCAACGCGATCGCCGCGGCCCTCACCGTGCAGGCGCGACTACTCGGCTACCGGGTGACCATCTGCGATTCCCGCGACGACCTGGCCGCCGCCGACGCCTTCCCGGGCGCGGAGGTCGTGGTCGACTGGCCGCATCGGTATCTGAACACGCTCTCGGCCGCGGGTGAAATCGACTCGAGCACGGCGATCGTCGTGCTGTCCAATGACCCGAAGTTCGAGATCCCGCTGCTCACCGTCGCGCTGCGACTGCCCGATGTGGCCTATCTCGGTGCGAGCGGCACCCTCGCCGCGCACTACCGGCGCATGGAGGATCTGCGCGCGGGCGGTTTCGGCGACGCGACCCTGGCACGGCTGCACTCGCCCGCCGGACTCGACGTCGGCGCGCGCACCGCCACCGAACACGCGGTGGCCATCGCGGCGGAGCTGCTGGCGGCGCGATCGGGACGGAGTGTGCCCGCCCACCCTGAGCGGGCCGATGTGATCCACGCCGAGCAGGTGTTCGGCGCGAGAGCATCGGTGGCTCTCTGACGGGCACACCGCCCGTCGCTATTTCAAGCCGGGATTCTCCGCGTAGACCTCGCGCAGAATCGACAGGTCGAACAGCTGTTCGGCCTTGATATCGATCTTCGCGGTGCGGAGCGCGGCGATGTTCTGTTCGACGAGGCGATCGGTCATGCTCAGCAGGCCGTTGGCCGTGGTGTCGGCGGACAGCACCAGGTCGTTCTGCGCCATGGCCTCCTTGGTCTGCTCGACCATATCCAGCTTCTGATCCTTGCCGTACACCTCCACCGCCAGTCGCGCCGATTCGGCCGGATTCGCGACCGCGTCCTTCCAGCCCTTGATCTCGGCGAGCAGGAATGCCTTCAATTTCTCGCGTTCTTTGTCGATGGTGGCCTGGGTGACGGTCAGCGTCTCGGCGACCAGCGGCAGGCCGAAGTCGGCGAACAGGAAGTTGGCATTCGCGAAACCCTTGGCGGCCAAGGTTATCGGCTCATTTGTGACATAGCTGACCCAGCCGTCGACCTCGCCGTTGGCCAGCGGGGTCGGATCGAATTGCGCGGGCACTATGGTCACGTCGGCGGGTTTCATATTGTTGGCTGCCAGCAGCGCGTTGAAGATCAGCTGGTTGGTGTCCTGGACGCCGATTCGTCGGCCCTTCATATCCTGCGGACTCTTGATGGGCCGGGCCGCGGAGCTGACTATACAGAACGGATTCTTCTGATAGGTGGCGGCGACGATCTTGGCGGGCAGCCCCTCCAGGATCGCGGGCGCGGTGGTCTGCGGCGCGGACAATCCGAGCCACACCTTCCCGGTGTCGAGCCCGGCCTCCACGGAGGTGCCGGCCGCGCCGCCCGCGATGAGATTCACCGACCCGAACCCGGCTTCGCGAAAATAGCCCTTCGAATCGGCGAAGTACTCGCCCGCGAATTCGATGTTCTTCAGCCAGGACAGCTGTATGGCGACCGAACCGTATTTCGAACCGTCCGGGGTGGAACCACCCGAGGAGCCGCCCGAATCATCGCCGCAGCCCGCGAGCGCGCCCGCACCCGCGAATGCGGCGCCGGTCAGCGCGGAGTAACGGAGAAAGCGACGACGGTCGAACAGTGTTGTCATGTGCCGAATCTAGGGTGGGCCGGTTTCCGTTTCTTTACTGACACGTTCCGAGCGCTCAACTCCGTCCCGCGTCCGGCCCGAATCGGGCGAGCACCAGATTCTCGACCACCCCGACGATCGCGTACAGCGCCACCGACACGATCGTCACGATGACGATGCAGGCCCACAGCTTGTTGTACTGGAAGGTGGGGATGGCGCGGATCAGGCTCGCGCCGAGTCCCGTTCCGCTGCCGAGCCATTCGCCGATGAGCGCCCCGATCAGCGCGCCCGGCACCGAGATTCGCGCCGCGGCGAATACCGAGGGCAGTGCGGCGGGCACCGCGACCATACGCAGTCCGGTCCAGCGCGAACCGCCGTAGGCGGCCACCACGTCCATCGCCTGCCGCGGCGCCGCGCGCAGACCGGTCATGATCATGACCAGCGCCGGGAACAGCACGACGATGGCGGCCATGACCGTGACTCCGCCGAGTCCGCGCCCGAAGACGAGCACGATGATCGGCGCCAAGGCCACCAGCGGCACCGACCTCAGGAGCATGGCGACCGGCATGAAGGTCTGCTCGACCGCCGCGAAGGAGACGAACAGTGTCGCGATGAGCAATGCGGCGGCCATGCCCGCGCCGAATCCGATCGCCGCGTCGCGCAGGGTGATGAGCAGATCATCGAGGATGACCCGCCGCGCATTGCCCGCACCGGGCGCGGTGACCAGATAGCGCCAGATATCGGCGGGCGACTTGCCGACCCGCGGCCCGACCTCGGGGAAGGCCCGCAGGAACAATTCCCAGATCACCACGAGCAGCGCCAGCGAGGTCAGCAGGGGCAGCAGGAACAGTCCGACCCGGCGCAGCGCGTTCATCGGGCCTCCCGCGCGGTCCACGGCGCGAACAGCCGGGCCGTCAGCGCCACGAGTGCGTAGCCGAGTCCGGCCAGTGCCGCCGCGGCCAGTGCCATTCCCCAGGTGCGCGGCACGTTGTAAGCGGTCTGCGCCGCGGTCAGCGCGACCCCGATACCGCTGTCGACGCCGCCGAGGTATTCGCCGATGATCGCGCCGAGCACCGCCGAGGGCGCGGCGATCTTCAGTGCCGCGAAGGTATTCGGCAGCGCGGCGATCAGTCGGACGCGGTAGAGCTGTTGCCAGCGGCCGCCGCCGTAGGCGGCCACCAGGTCGAGACTCGTGCGGTCGGCCGAGCGCAGACCCGTCACGGTGCCGACCATGGTGGTGAAGAAGCAGTACATGGCGGCCAGGAACACCGTCGGGGTGCGCCCGCCGAAGACCACGAGAATGATCGGGCCGAGTGCCAGCAGCGGGGTGCAGTAGCTGAGGATGGCCAACTGGGTCGCCAACGGTTCGATCGGCGGCGCGAGCATCACCAGTATCGCCAGTGCGATGGCAAGGGCATTGCCCCAGACGAATCCCCGCAGCGCGCCCCGCGCGGTGACGGAGAAATTGGGGCCGTAGAGATCCCAGCCGTCGGTGTACATGGTGTGCAGCACCGTCCACGGCGACGGCACGGTCGCGCCCGCGACCTCGAGCGCCGCCAGCGTCCACCACACCGCGATCAGTCCGAGCAGACCGAGGAGCCCGCCGATATGGCGCACCTTCATCACGCGCCGCCCGCGTCGTCGGCGACCCCACCGGTACCTGTCTTCCCGAACAGCAGCTCCGACAGATAGTCGTGCAACGTGTGGAACTCCGGTGTGCGCATCATTTCCGGCGTGCGCGGGCGCGGCAGGTCGATATCGACCAGTTCCAGTACCCGCCCGGGTCGCGGACTCATGACCGCGACCACATCGGAGAGGAATACCGCCTCCGCGATGCCGTGGGTGACCATGAGGGTGGTCGCGGGTTTCTCGGTCCAGATCCGCAGTAGCTCGAGATTCAGTCGCTGCCTGGTCATATCGTCGAGCGCGCCGAAGGGTTCGTCGAGCAGCAGGACCGTCGGCGCCACCACAAGCGCCCGTGCGATGGATACCCGCTGGCGCATACCGCCGGACAACTGCGCCGGCTTGGCCTTCTCGAACCCCTCGAGTCCGACCAGGCGCACCAGATCCGCGATCTGACCCGGCCGCGGCGCGATTCCGGCGACCTGCAACGGCAGTTTTATATTCGATTCCACCGACCGCCACGGCAACAGCGCCGAATCCTGGAAGGCGATGCCGAGTTCGTGGTGGCGGCGCAATTCGGCGGGTGACTCGCCGTTGACGAGGATCTTGCCCGCGCTCGGCTCCTCCAGCCCCGCCAATATCCGCAGCACCGTGGACTTTCCGCAACCCGATGGGCCGAGCAGCGCCAGGAACGAACCCTTGGCGGTGTGCAGATCGACCGAATCCAGGGCGTGCACCGTGCGACGGCCCGCGCGGAAGGATTTCCGCAGCCCGCTGATGTGTATTCCGGTGCCGCCCGCGGCCGGATCCGGTCCGGCGCCGCGCTCGTCCGCGCCGATCTCGGTCTCGGTACTCATGACGGTCACGATAGAAGCGCCCCATTGCACCGGTATTGCGAATGTGTGCCGCATATTGCGCCGCCGTAACGACCGCGGCCCGCGCGGTTCGAGTTCAGTGAGGTGATCTCATCAAGTTTCAATTGATTCGGCCGTGTTCGTAATGGGTGAGGACGAGTGCGGCTTTGACGATGGTGCCGATCTTCTCGGGGCCGCAGGTGAAGTGCCGCAGGGCGCGCCAGCGGCCGATGAGGACGGCGAAGCCGCGTTCGCCGAGGCAGCGCAGCCCGCGCAGCAGGGCGTTGTAGGTGCGGTTATCCGGATCGAGGGACCGGCCGCCTGCGGGTTGCTTGATCGGCGTGTGTACGCCGATGCCGGCGCCTTCGTAGCCGCTGTCGGCCGGCGGCGGCAGATCCAGTTGCGACGCGGCCCGATAGAGGGCGGCCAGTACGTGTTCGCGGGCGGCGATCAGGTCGTGCACCGAGCCGGGTTCGGCATCGGCGATCCACAGTGGCAATCCCGTTGGCGCGGACAGTGCTTGGACGTTGCCGCCGTGCGTGTGCGCTTTCCCGGAGTACCAGAGATCGATCTGCTGT
>NZ_LGYZ01000097.1 GCF_001310275.1 Nocardia arizonensis | reverse complement strand
GTTCCCGGGGAACATCGAGCATGGCATGATAGGCGATCACGTGGAGTCCTCCGGGTGGGCAATTCTTGTGGCGAGAACCCATATACCGGGGACTCCACGTCCATGCCAGCATCCAATCGGAGTGTCGCTCAACAACTTCCGCTGCGGCAGGCGAAACCGGTACCTACCTTGCTGAGATCACCTCAGTGCCATTGGTTTCTCCCTTGGATCTTTGCGCAGGCCCTCGGGATGAATTATTCAGTTGTCACTCCGCGAATTTCGGGAGTCAGGCGAGGACAGTGAGCCTTTTTCATCCTGCATGTGAGAGGCGTTGTGGCGCTGCAG
>NZ_LGYZ01000096.1 GCF_001310275.1 Nocardia arizonensis | reverse complement strand
CCACCGGCACTTGCCCCCAGCCCCGCCGCGGCGTCCACCGCGCCACCGAGACCCGCGTCGAGGTGAGTCCCGACGTCCGCCACGCCGGCGAGCGCACCTTCGACGCCCACACCCGCGTCGACGACACCCCCGAGTGCGCCACCCGCATTCGCGCCCAGAGCGGTCACGGCGTCCGTCGCACCCGATGCCGAACCTCCGAGGGATGCGCCGAGTCCACCGACCGCGCCCGCCGCACCATTGAGCGCACCGCCGAGGGAACCCGCGACATCGGTCGCGCCCGAAAGGGCACCGCTCAAATCTGCACCGAGATCGGCATCCACGGACAATGCGCCACCCGAGTTCGCACCCGATGCGGCGTCCACCGCGCCCGACAGGACCCCACCGAGATCGGCTGCGGCAGTGGTGGTTCCACCCACCGCGGCAGTCAGATCAGCACCGAGCGAAGCCGCCGCGCTCGTGGTTCCACCCACCGCGGCGGTCAGGTCGGCACCGAGCGAACCTGCCGCGGTCGTAGCTCCACCCACCGCTGCGGTCAGATCAGCACCGAGCGAACCTGCCGCGGCGGCCGCGCCGGTCGCAGCGGCGGTTAGGTTTGCGCCCAGCCCGGTGGCGACATCGAGGGCCGCGCCGAGATCGGCGTTCGAGCCCGCGCCCAAGTCGGCGGCGGAGTTCAGGACTCCGTTCAGGCCCGCGGCGAGATCGGCGGTGACGCCGGGGGTTCCGGTGAGGCCCGCCCCGAGCCCGGCGGCGGCGCCGAGGGCTCCGGCCAGTCCGGCGGCGGAGTTCATGGCGGCGTCGAGGTCGAGGCCCGCACCCGTGTCCAGAGAGCCTTCGAGGTTCGTGTCGGCGCTGCCACCGAGGCCGATGGCGCCGCCGAGATCGGCGAGGGCGTCGAGCCCCGCGCCGAGGGTGGCGCCCGCTTGAACGGCCGCGTCGGCGGCGGCGCCGAGTGCGCCGGTGAGGTCGAGGTCCAGTCCGGTGTCGCCGGTGAGACCGATGTCGGCGCCGGTGCCCGCGCCGACTCCGACTCCGGCGTCGGCGGCTACGGCGGCCGCCGCGCCCAAAGTGGCGGCCGCGGCGGCGTTACCGCCCGCGGCGACGATGGCCGACAGCTGGGAGCCGCCCGTGACCAGGGCCGATTCGGCGACCATCGGCGCGACCGCCGCGATGTCCTCGGGACTGACCGCGGACAGGCCCGCCGCGGCGAGCGCCTGATCGGGATTGGCGCAGTAGCCCAGCGCCGCATCACGATCACGCAGCAGGTTCAAGATGAACTCGAGAATCGCATTGGGGGTCATCGGATCTTCTCCTGGGATCGGCGGACCTCTTCCATCCGCGGTCGTTAAAATCCATTTCACGGTAGGGACCGAACTCGTTACTCCGAAACGGGGCCGATCCCCACACCGCGCATCGGAAACCCATTAGGGGCCACAACGGCATTAGGGGAATTTCCCCGCAGTTCCCCGACTGCCGGTAACGGTTCCTCGCCAGCAACCGACAGAACGGGTGCGTCGGCCGGAGCTCCGCTTCGCACCCACCGGACTACGCACCAGCGACTATCGGGCCCCACTGAGTTTTCGAACGAGGTTCACGAATGACAGAGCGTCTGGCGCTCGGCATCACGGTTGGAGCGTTGCAGTCGGTCGCGGTCGCGGCGTCGGGAGGTCCCGGTGACCTCACCGCCGACCCGGTCGCGTCCGGTCTGGTCCTGACCCATCCGAGTGTGGTGCGGGTGGCCGACGGCGCCGCGCCGGTCTTCGGATCGGCGGCGACCCGCACCGGACACACGCGCGCGGTACTGCTCGACGGCTTCCTCGACCGGGTCGGCGACCCGGTCGACATGCTGGCCGAGGACGGGTCGACCCATCGCGCGGCGGATCTGACGGCGACCGCGGTGGCCTGTCTGATCGATGAAACAGCCTCCGCGACAGGACGAACCCCCGACGCGGTGGTGGCCTGTCATCCGGCGCGCTGGTCGACGCACACGGTGCGCGCGCAGCGCGCGGCGCTGGCCGAGGCCGGACAGGCGGAGGTGACGCTGGTCCCGGAGCAGACGGCCGCGGTGCGCTGGCTCGAGGCGGCGCACGGTCGACTCGGCGAGGGCGCGATTCTCGTCTACGACCTCGGCGCGACCGGCCTCACGCTGTCGGTGCTGCGCACCGGCGCGCAGGCGGGTCCGCTGGGACCGCCGCTGCGCAATGTCGACATCGCCGGGGCCGAATTCGATCTCCTGACCATGCGCTATGTCCTGGCAAATGCGCTGAATGGAAAGGAATTCGATCCCTTCGACCCGGCTTCGGAAAGGGAATTGTCGGCGCTGCGGGAGCGTTGCCGAAAAGCGAAAGAATCGCTTTCCATAAATACCGCTACGGTTGTTCCGGTCCACCTCGACCCGAGCGTCCCGAACGGTCAGCAGATCCGCCTGATCCGCGACGAACTCGAGGATCTGCTGCGCGGGCCGCTGCTGACCTCGCTGGCTCTTATGCGTGACACCGTCCACCGAGCCGGACTCGACATCCCCGATATCAGCCGCATCCTGCTGACCGGCGGCGGCGCGTCCATCCCATTGGTGGCCGAACTGATCTCCACCGAGTTCGGCCTGCCCGTGGTCGCCGCGGACGCGCCCGCCCAGACGAGTGCGCGCGGGGCGGCGCTGCTGGCCGCCGACCTGCTGAAGGCCACGGTCGCGCCCTCCCCGCGCGCGCTGATCCTGCCGCCGCCCGCCGAGGCCGAGGCCGTCGCGACCACTCCGATTCCGCGCGCCCCGACCGCCCGCGTCCCGGAACCGCCGACACCGAGTCCGCCCCGACATCCCGCACGCGGACGAGCCGCCGTCATCGCGAGCGCGGCCGTTTTGATCGCGCTGCTCGCGGGCGGCACGGTCGCCATCGGCACCGGCGGCGATTCGGGCACCGGTCCGCCCTCGGACCGGGATGCCGCCACCACGGAGCAGACCACGCCGACCGGCGCGGGTTCGGCGTCGGTCCAACCCGCCGCCGACCCACTCACACCGGGTTCCCAACCGTCGACGGGAGCCCCGCCGGGCGCACCCGCGAGCGGCGCGCCGGGCAGTACCGCGGTGTCGGTCGCCAATGGCGCCCGACCCGACCAGACGGGGAATACGCAGGGCCAACCGGGACAGACCGGACAACCCCAGGGGCAGGACGCGCCGCGCCCGGCGCCCGCCCCCGACTCGCCCGCGCCGCAGCAATCCCAGACACAGCCGCAACCCCAGCCCGCCCCGCAGCCGCAACCCCAACCGACCCAGCAGGTCCCGGCGCCGACGCAACCGTCGCTGCCCAAGCCGCAGACCCCGAGCCTGCCCACGGGCGTGCTTTCCGACACCATCGACGGCGTCGGTGGCGCGGTCGGCACGGTATTGCGGGTGCCCGGCGAGGTCCTCGGAGGCAACGGTGGCTGACACCGCATTCGACACCATGCCGTATGCGCGAGACATCTTCCGCGAGTTGGATTCCGCGGACCGTGAACCGATCGCCGTGCTGATCCGGGGACGTTCGGGCACGGGTAAGTCGACCCTGCTTGCGGCAGTGCGCACCAGACTCAGATCCCGCGGGGTCGCGTTGTGGGACAAGCTCTGCCAATCGCGCCCCGCGCAAACCGCCCCCGTTCCCCCCACCGCCCAGGACTACGCGCCCGCACCGGCGCTGATCATCGACAACGCGCACACTCTTCCCGAATCCGAACTCGAATCACTCTGCGCCGCCATCGAATCCGGCGATCACACGGTTGTGGTGGCGGTCCAGCCGCGTCCCCACGACGAGCGGCTGCGCACCCTGGCCGAGGTCGTCGCCCGACGCGGCCGCGTCATCGATCTGCGCCCGCTTGGCATCTCCGATATCGGACCGTTCGCTCGGGAACTGGGTTTGGCTGTGCCGCGCTCGCTGGCACAGCACATCCACCAACAGACCGGCGGTATCCGCGGCGGCGTCGTCGCGGCGCTCACCGCGGCCTGCTCGACCCGGCTCGACGCCGCCGCCCGCGCCGCGGACGAGGCCGTATCCCATTGGGCGCGTACCCAATTGGACAATCTCGAACCCGACCTGCTCGAGACTCTCGCGGTCGCGACCACCGGTACCGGACTCGATTCCAGCGAACTCACCGACGTGCTCGGCATCGACGCCGAGGCGGCGCGCGGACTCATCGACCGCGCCCGCGCGAGCGCCCTGGTCACCGATGCCGATCTGCTGCTGGCCCCGGCGGTCCCGGCACTGCGCACCGTACTCGGCGACCGCCGTTATCTCGATGTGCAGCGCAGGCTGCTGGCCGCGCGCCTCGATGCCGGTCTGCTGCGCGACCAGACCGCGCTCGCCTTCGCCGAATCCGGCGTTCGCGATCCGCGCCTGGCCGAATTCCTCTGCGCCGCGGCGGGTCACGCGGGGCCGGACGCGGTGCGGTACTACGCGGCGGCGGCGTCGGCGGGCGCGGAGATCGAGCGCATCGCCCTGCGCTGGGCCGAGGCCGCGGCCCGCGTCGGCGACGGCGAGACCGCGATGCGGCTCGCCGAACCGGTGCTGGCCCGCCCCGATGTCGCGGCAGCGGATCTGAGGGACGCGGTGCGGATCTGCGCGGGCGTGCTGACCCGGCGCGGTCTGATCACCCGCGCCGCTCAGCTCTACACCTGGCTCGGCGGGCACCGGGTGCACGCCGACTGGGCGGTGGCCGCGACCGTGCACTGTCTGGCCGGTGACCTCGCCACCGCCGAGAAACTGTCCGGTACGGCCGCGCAATGGCCGCCCACCGAGGCCGATACCCAGGCCCGGCTGGTCGCGACGGCACTGGCCGACACGCTGTCGGTACCCGCGACCGATCCCGGCGCGGCGGTCTCGGCGCTCGTGCAGGCCGCGCGTCTGGACGCGACCGCCGACCGATTCCTGCCGTGCACCGCCGTCTCCCTCGCGATCCTGCTGTGTCTGAGCACGGGCGAGCCGCGACGCGCGGGCGAGACACTGGCCCACACCTGCGGGCGTGACGCGCGGGGTCCGCAGTCGCGGGTGCTCGCGGCCTGGGTCGCGATGCTCGGCGGTGACGAACAGCGCGCCGCCGACACCGTCGCCGCGATCGACTCGGCCGCGCTCGATCCCCGCGACAGGCTGCTCGCGCACGGCGTCGCGGTCGGACTCGCCCGCCGCGGCGGTGATCAGGCCGCGCTCACCCGCGCCTGGCAGGCGGCCTATCCGCTGTTCGACGACGTCGACGCCGATCTGCTGGCACTGCTGCCCGTCGGCGAACTGTGGTTGGCAGGCATCCGGCTGAAGGACGAGCGGCGGGTGCTGCCGCTGGTCGAGTCGTGCGCGACGCTGCTGGTCCGTCTGGGTCAGCCGTCCGCGTGGGCGAATGCCTTCCACTGGTACGGGGTGCAGGCGGCGATCGCGCACGAGAGTCCCGACCGGCTGCTGCCGCACGCGCGGCTGCTCAAGTCCGCGGCGGAAGCGGGTGACCGGCACGCCGCCGTCCTCGCCGACGCCGGGCGCACCTGGGTCTTCGTACTGCGCGGCGAGGTGTCGGCCCCGCACGTGGCCGCGGCGGTCACCGGACTGTGCGGCATCGGACTCACCTGGGACGCCGCGCGGCTGGCCAGCGAGGCCGCCTTGGCCGCGGGCGACGCGGCCACCGCCACCGCGCTGCTGAAGACGGCCCGCGCGATCCGGGCCGAATCCCGCCCGCCCGAACCTCGGCCAACGCGACCGCCCGCGCCGACCGCCCCGCGCGGTCGCACCGCCGAGCCCGCCCCGGCCGCCGACACCGCCGCCATGCTGAGCGAGCGTGAACGCGAGGTGGCCGAGCTGGTACTGCTGGGTCTGACGTACCGGGAAATCGGCGCTCGCCTGTACATTTCCGCGAAAACGGTGGAGCATCATGTCGCCCGCATCCGCCGCCGAATCGGTGCCGGATCGCGTTCGGAGCTATTGTCGATGCTTCGCGCCATGGGACACGGCTCGCTGCTCGTGTGACGTCCGGCGCGATGCCGATGCCGTCGAATCGAGGAATTGGGAATGGCCACTGGGGTGGGCCTGCGGATCGCCGAGGAAGAATCCACCGCGGCGATCGTCACCGACGGGGGGGACCTGCGGTACGTGGTCCGCGAGTCGGTGCTGCACATGGCCGACGACGGGGACACCGTTCTCGGCGGTGCGCCACCCGAGAATTCCCACTCGATCAGCGGATTCGTCTCCGCGGTCGGCGACCCGGCGGGACTGTCGGTGGACGACGGGGAGGCATACCGCGCCGAGGACCTGTACGCGACGGCGGTGTTCTGCCTGATCAACCAGACCACCGAATTCCTCAACGGCCCCGCCGAGTTCTACGCGACCCATCCGGGCGACTGGCCCGCCGCGCAGGTGCAAGCGCTGCGCGAGGCGCTGGACTATCTCGGCCTGCGTTCGGTGGTGCTGGTCAGCGAAGCCGATCTGCCCGCGCTCGATACCGCGCAGCCGGGTAAATCCTTCGCCTACGACGCCGCCCGCGCCGCACTGGCCGCGGTGCTCGCGACCCCGGCGGGCGCGACCCCGCCCGATCCGGGCAAGCCCGAGAACGCCACGGTGAAAACCGATGTGATCCCGGCGGTGCCGACCCCCTCGGAGCGCCCGCAGGCGTACTCCCAGGCCATGCCCGCGGCCACCCCGGCGGTGACCGACGCGGTGACCGAACCTCCCGCTGTCACCACCCCGCCGCAGGCGCAGGCCGCCACGGATACGGCGGCTCCCCGCCGTATTCCCCTGCTCATCGCGGCGGCCATTCTGTTCGGCCTGGCACTGGGCGGCTTCGGCGTCGCACTCCTGTTCCGCGGCGACGACGCCACCGCGCCACCGCCCGCGCGCGACGCCCGCTCCGAGCAGTCCACGCCGCTGCTGCCGCCGCCACCGCCGCCGGTCGTGCCGTCGACCACCGCGGAACCGTCCATCGTGGTGACCCGGACGGTCGACGCGGAACCCGAGACGACGACACCGGAACCGCCACCGCCGACGACACCGGAACCGACGACGACCCCGCCGCCGCCGACGACCACGACCCCGCCGCCGTCCACGACGACCCGTCGCCCGTCCACGACACGCCCGTGGTTCCCCACCCCACCGGCCTGGATGCCGACCGACTCCGGTTGGACGCCACCCACGTTCACAGCGGAGATCCCGCCCCTCCGTTGATTTGATAGCGACCTCGTACGGTTTTTGCCCTAGAGTGATGCGCTGACCGGTCAAGTCGGAGCCGATCCGGCGCCGTGTAGCCGGCATCTCGTGCCGACGAAGGGACTTCATGCGCAAGTTGGTGGCGCGCAGCGCCGCGGTCAAGGCGGCCTCCATCGGATTCGCGGCGACCGTTCTCCTCGCCCCTTTGCTCGGTTCCGGCGCGGCGTCCGCGCAGACGCCCGAACAGCTGGCCGCCGACGCGCTGCCCGCCGAATTGGTGCAGGCGATCTCGCGGGATCTGAAGATGACGCCTGCGGAATACCTCGACCGCGCCGCGCGGGCTCAGCAGCTCGGGGAGTACGCGCGCGAATTCCGTTCGCAGCGACCGGATTCCTTCGCGGGCGCGTGGATCGCCGCGGACGGCAAGCCGACCGTCGCGGTCACCTCGGCCGACGCGGCGCGCATAGCGGGCGCCGACGGGTACCAGACCCATATCGCCCCGGTTTCGGCGGACAGCCTGGAACATTCGCTGACCCAGGTGAACCAGTGGATCGCGACTCTGCCGCGCGACCTGTCCGAGGCCATCAACTCGGTCGCGATCGACATGCTCAACAGCCAGCTGGTGCTGAGTATCGCCAACACACCGGCCGGGCACGTGCTGAACCTGCCGACCCTGATCGCCAACGTGAAGGTCGTCCTGTCGCCGGGCAACGGCGGCCCGATCGAGCGCAGGCCGATGGGCGGCGACACCTACATCAGCGCGCCCGTCTCGCTGCACGACACCTCGCTGCGCGGGGTCGACGTGTGCTCGTTCGGTTTCAACAGCGTCGACGCGAACGGCAACGCCCTGAATATCAGTGCGGGCCACTGCGATCCGAACGTGGCGAAATCGGATCAGGCGGCCTCGGTCTACCTGCCGAATGTCCGCGACATCGTGAACAGCCCGGAACTCGGCACCTTCGTCACCGCGCAGATCGGCGGACGGTCGGGCCTTGACTACTCGGTGATCGCGCTCAACGATCGCGCCGTGCGCGCAGGCATGGACCAGCCGTCGGTACGCGGCGCCAACGGCACCACGCTGACCATCACCGGCATCGCCGATCCGGTGACCGGCGCCCCGGTCTGCAAGTCAGGTCAGTCCTCGACCTTCACGTGCGGGTTCGTGGTGGCCGACCGGGTCGAGACCCAGCTCTATACCGCCGATGGCGAGAGCAAGACGGTGCGCGGCTTCGCCAGTTCCGCCTGCACGCTCGGCGGCGACAGCGGCGGCGCCATCGTTTCGGGCACCCTCGCGCTCGGCATCACCAGCGGCTCCAATGCCGCCGACGCCCCGAGTTGCAACGAGGCGAATATGGCGCTGGCCGCCTACGGCGGCACGGCGACCCTCGGCATCCCGATTCGCGCCATCCTCGCCGATATCGACGCGGGCGCCGCGGGCGGGATCGGCAGCGGAATCACCGTGCGCACCAAGCAGAACCAACAGTGATCCATGACACATTGCACCAGTCCCCGCCCCGGCGCGCCCGACTGCGGGTTCGGGGCCCCGGCATCGACGGATGAGTAGTGATACCGATCCCGAACCCATATAGTTTCCGCATGCTCCTGCCACGTAAAGGTCAGTTCCGGTCCGCTGCGCGACAGACGCGGGTCAAGAAATCGGTGATCGCCGCGTCGGCGGCGATCCTGTTGTTCGGGCCGACCGCGGCAGTAGCGAACGCCGAACCGACGCAGACCACCGATCTGCCCGCCGAGCTCGTCACCGCGATCACCCGCGATCTGAAGATCTCCCCCGAGGAGTATCTGCGCCGCGCCGATCTCGCCCAGCAGATCGCCGCCTTCGCCACCAACGCCCAGCGGCAGTATCCGCAGGTGTTCGCCGGTTCCTGGCTCGACGACTCCGGTAAGGCGGTTCTCGCGCTGGCCCAGGGTCCCGGTGCGGACGAGGCGCGCGGCGCGGCGCAGTCGGCGGGCTTCGAGGTGCGCAATGTCGCCAAGAGCGAGGCCACGCTGCGCGGTGAGAAGACCGCCTTCGAGCGCTGGCTCGACAGCCAGCCCGAGGCCGTGGCCAAGCTGGTGCGCGGCGTCGTGGTCGACACCGTCAACAACAGCATCGCGGTGCGGGTCGAGCAGGCCGGGCTGCCGCTGCCGAGCTTCATCGACCCGTCCCGGGTCATCGTGACCGCGCCGCCGGTCGCGGGCGAGCAACTGCCGCAGGCGAGCGAGATCGCGGGCGAGATCTACAACGGCTCGCTCTCCGGCGGCGACGGCTTCGTCTCCGCCGCCGGCCGCGGTTCGCTGCGCTGCTCCTTCGGATTCAACGGCACCGACCGTGCGGGCAACGTGGTCAACATCACCGCAGGCCACTGCAACCCCGACATCCCCTCGGCGGGCACCGACCGCGCGACCGCGGTACGCGAGCTGCTGGCGGGCGAGAAGGCGGGCGCCCCGCTCGGTTCCTTCCAGAAGTCGGTGCTCGGCGCGCAGGACTACTCGATCGTGCGCATCAACGACGAGGCCAAGGACCGTTTCGCCAACAACGGCGTGCGGGTGCCCGGCGCGGCCCCGATCCGCATCGAGGGCGTGGCGACCCCGGTCGTCGGCGCGCCGGTCTGCAAGTCGGGTTCGCGCACCGGGTTCAGCTGCGGCATCGTCAACGCCGTCGACCAGACCGTGCAGGTCGGCGACCGGGAACTCACCCAGAGCTTCTCGGCCGGCATCTGCGCCCTGCCCGGTGACAGCGGCGGCCCGCTGGTGACCGGCCGTCTCGCCCTCGGCATCGCCAGCGCCTCCTCGGTCGCCGACTATCCGATCTGCGAGATCCCCAACCTGATCGGCGCGCTCACCGGCGATGTGCCGCTGCTGTTCGCGCAACCGGTCAGCGTCGTGCTCTCGGACAACCCGGGACTGCGGGTCCGCACCGAGTGAGTCGAAGCACCGAAAAGGCCGACAGCCGTCGCTGTCGGCCTTTTCGCTGTTCGACGGCAGGTTTCCACCGCCGATACGCGGCCTGAACGGTGTGCGCCCCCGTGCCGGGTCCGGCGATTCTCGGGCATTCTGGACTGCATGTGTTTGGTGTTGATCGGCTGGCGTGCGCACCCGGACTACCGATTGATAGTCGCGGCCAACCGGGACGAGTACTACACCCGGCCGACCGAGTCCATGCGGCGCTGGCCGGAGGCGCCCGGACTGCTGGCCGGACGTGATATCGGGGCGCGCGACCGGGCCGAGGGCGATCCGCCGGGCACCTGGTTGGGCCTGCGCGAGGACGAGGGCCGGTTCGCCACCGTCACCAATGTGCGCAACCCGCGCGAGGATCGGGCCGACGCGAGGTCGCGCGGGGCGCTGCTGATGGATTTCCTGCGCGGCGCGGCGCCGGGGCCGGGCGACCCCGAGAAATACGTCCAGGGCGTCGCTGCGGCCCCGGACGACTACAACGGATACAACTTGGTCGTCTCCGACCTACGGACGCTCTGGTGGCATTCCAACCGCGCGAATGCCGGAGCGCGGCAGCTGCCGCCGGGTTTCCACGGTCTGTCCAATGCACCGTTCGTCACCTCGGCGGCGCCGGGACCCGATACCGAACTCGAGGCGCCCGCGCGGATCTGGCCGAAGGTCGGGTCCGGCATGGCGGCGCTGCGCAAGGTGGTTGAGTCGGAACCGGATGAGGTCGAGCGCTATTTCGACGTGCTCTCCGATCCCACCCGAGCTCCCGAGGACCTGTTGCCCGACACCGGGGTTCCGCGTGAGATGGAACGGGCGCTGTCGGCGGGCTTCATCGCCCACCCCGTGCACGGGACGCGGGCCAGCACGGTGCTGCTTGTGCGCGCCGACGGCGTCTTCGACATCGTGGAACGCTCCTTCGGCCCGCTGGGCGCGTCGCTCGGCGAGGTGAGCTCCCACGGCAGGCTGCCTGTGGCCTGAGACGCCGATCGGCCCGTTCCCACGCGAGAACGGGCCGATCGGTGATGTCGGAATCTCTACTTCGGGGCGTCCGGCTTCGGAGCCTCGACCTTCTTGTCGGCCCACTGCGTGGTGTTCTCCGGGGCCTGCATGACATTGATGAGCTCGATGCCCGCGGCGACCAGGGTCGGCCCGCCGACAGCGATGGTGCCGAGGATGCCGCCGACGCCCGCGCCGGTCACCAGACCGGGGATGCAACCCGCGGGCAGGGTGACGACACAGCCGATGACCGCGCCGATGGCGGTGCCGACGAAGCCGCCGATGGCGGTGCCGATACCGAACTTGGACGAGAAGTCGTTCTGCGCGCGCTGATTCTCGGCGGCGGAGGCGATCGGCTTGATCGCGACCGGCGAGTCGAGTTTCAGATCTGCGGGCTTGTCCGGCGTGATCTCGAGGACGGTGTTGTCCTTCTTGAGCTCCGACTTCACCGGGATCTGGGTGCCCGCGGCGTCGAATTCCATGGGCAGGGTGACGACCGTGTTGCCCTTGCCGTCCTTGATGTCGACGACGCTGACCTTCGGGTCAGCGGGCGTCGCGCCGTCCTTCTGAGTGAGCGCGAACGTCCCCCCACGGACGGTCGCGACTACGGTCTTGTCCACCAGCTTGACCGAGTAGTTGATGGGCTGATCGGCGGTGGGCGCCGGCGCGGGCTGGGCGTGTGAGGTCCCCATGGCAACGGTCATCGATCCGATGACCAGAGCGGCCGCCGCGGTGGTCCTGCGGAGGTTCATTCAGATTCCAATCCATCATCAGGGTTGTCGCGTCCCGTCCTCACACGCGAGAACTCATTCGATCCGAGAGGTGGTCGGCCCTATCCGGATTCTCCCCGAGCAGTGTGAAAGCGAGCACAGCAAACAGAACGTCGTGAGCGTAGTCGAATGCGGCCCACAATGCGAGATCCCGCTTGGACCAGCCAAAGTAAGTGTGCCCTAATAAAAGCCGCTCCATCGGGCCTTGTCCTGGATAGTTACCGCTTCGGGAGTCGGGCCATTCTCAGCCGGTGATGTGACATTCATCACAGGTAAATTCCGGGTCAAGTCCCAGCGTACGGGGATAGCGGGGAAATCCCGATCGTACGATGGGGGTCGTTAGTTACCGGTGGGTAACTTACTGGCGGTTACGATACGAGCCAACCGAGTCGGCGGCTCCGCCGACTTCGAACGCTCGTGTTGCCTGAAAGAAAGGTCGCGACATGAATGCCCTGACGTTGACGCTGGGCACGATTGGGGCGGCGCTCAGCCTCTTGTGTTGGGCGTCGTTCTTCGGTGGCGTCCGTAACATCGCGCGCACCATCATGGTCGGCCAGTCGGCGCCCGATCGCTGGCGCCCGTTCTTCCCGCGCCTGAAGCAGATGCTCGTCGAATTCCTGGCCCACACCAGGATGAACAAGTTCCGTACCGTCGGCTGGGCGCACTGGCTGGTGATGATCGGCTTCCTCGGCGGCTTCATCCTGTTCTTCGAGGCATACGGTCAGACCTTCGATCCGCAATTCCACTGGCCGATCTTCGGCAACTGGGCGATCTACCACCTGTGGGACGAGATCCTCGGTATCGGCACCGTCGTCGGCATCCTGACGCTGATCGTCATTCGCCAGCTCAACCACCCCCGGGTGCCGGAGCGTCTGTCGCGGTTCAGCGGATCCCGATTCGGTCCGGCCTATGTGATCGAGTCGATCGTGCTCCTCGAGGGTCTCGGCATGATCCTGGTGAAGGCGGGCAAGATCGCCACCTACCACCACTCCGACGCCACCACCGACTTCTTCACCATGCAGGTCGCCAAGTCGCTGCCCGAGAGCGCCGTGCTGATCTCGGTCTTCGCCTTCGTCAAGCTGATGTCGGGCAGCCTGTTCCTGCTGCTGGTCGGCCGGAACCTGACCTGGGGTGTGGCCTGGCACCGCTTCGCGGCCTTCCCCAACATCTACTTCAAGCGCGAGGACAACGGCGGCGTCGCACTCGGCACCGCCAAGCCGATGATGTCCAACGGCAAGGCGCTCGACATGGAAAATGTCGACCCCGACACCGACACCCTCGGCGCGGGCAAGTTCGAGGACTTCTCCTGGAAGGGCATCCTCGACTTCACCACCTGCACCGAATGCGGTCGCTGCCAGTCGCAGTGCCCGGCCTGGAACACCGGAAAGCCGCTCTCGCCCAAGCTGCTCATCATGTCGCTGCGCGACCACGGCTACGCCAAGGCGCCGTATCTGCTCGCGGGTGGCCGCAAGGACATGGGCGGCGACGAGATCGGCCTGGTCGACGCCGAGGGCAACCCGGACGAGAAGAAGCTCGCCCGCGTCTCGGAGGCCGCGCGCGCCGAAGCGGACCGTCCGCTGGTCGGCGGCGAGGACGTGAACGGCATCATCGATCCCGAGGTGCTGTGGAGTTGCACCACCTGCGGCGCCTGCGTGGAACAGTGCCCGGTCGACATCGAACACGTCGACCACATCATCGACATGCGCCGCTACCAGGTGCTCATCGAATCGGAGTTCCCCTCCGAGCTCGCGGGTCTGTTCAAGAACCTGGAGAACAAGGGCAATCCCTGGGGTCAGAACGCCAAGGACCGCCTCAACTGGATCAACGAGATGGACTTCGAGATCCCGGTCTTCGGCCGGGAAGCGGAGACCTTCGACGGCTACGAATACCTGTTCTGGGTCGGCTGCGCGGGAGCATACGAGGACCGCGCCAAGAAGACCACCAAGGCCGTGGCCGAACTGCTCGCCACCGCGGGCGTGAAGTTCATGGTGCTCGGCCAGGAGGAGACCTGCACCGGCGACTCGGCGCGACGCGCGGGCAACGAATTCCTGTTCCAGCAGCTGGCAGCGCAGAACATCGAGGTGCTCAACTCGGTGTTCGACGGCGTCGAGCAGAGCAAGAAGAAGATCGTCGTCACCTGCGCGCACTGCTTCAACGCGCTCAACAACGAGTACCCGCAGGTGGGCGGCAACTACGAGGTCGTGCACCACACCCAGCTGCTCAATCGCCTTGTGCGGCAGAAGAAACTGATTCCGGTGGCCTCGGTGTCGCAGAACGTCACCTACCACGATCCCTGCTACCTGGGCCGCCACAACAAGGTGTACAACGCACCGCGCGAATTGATGGCCGCCTCGGGTTCCAAGCTGGTGGAGATGCCCCGCCACGGCGAACGCTCCATGTGCTGCGGCGCGGGCGGCGCGCGCATGTGGATGGAGGAGCAACTCGGCAAGCGCATCAATATCGACCGCGTCGACGAGGGCCTGAGCACCCTGTCGGGTTCCAACGGCGCATCGGCCGAGGCGCCCGGCAAGATCGCCACCGGCTGCCCGTTCTGTCGCGTGATGCTCACCGACGGTGTCACCGCGCGCCAGGAGAAGGGCGAGGGTGAGGGCGTCGAGGTCATCGACGTCGCGCAGCTCATGCTCGAGGCCATCGAGCGGGTCGAACCGGCGAAGCTGTCGGAGAACCTGGTCGTCGTCCAGGAGCCCAAGGCCGAACCCGAGCCGGAACCCGAGCCCGAACCGGTCGCCGCGAAGGCCGAAACCCCCGAGCCCGCCAAGGCGGCGCCCGCGGGCGGCGGTCTGGCCATGAAGGGCGGCGGCAAAGCGCCCGGCGGCGGACTCGGCATGAAGGGCGCGGCCAAGGCACCCGGCGCCAAGGCCGAACCCGCCGAAGAGACCGCGCCGGCCGCCGCACCCGCGAAGGGTCTCGGCATGAAGGGCGCGGCCAAAGCGCCCGGCGGCGGACTCGGCATGAAGGGCGCGGCCAAAGCGCCCGGCGCGAAGGCGCAGGCCGCCGAAAGCGCTCCCGCCGAAGCCGCCGAAAGCCCTGCCGCACCGGTCAAGGGCCTCGGTATGAAGGGCGGTGCGAAGGCCCCCGGCGCCAAGCCCGCCGCCGCATCCGCCGCCCGGACCGAAGCCGCACCCGCGGCGGAAGCCCCGGCCACCGAAGCCACCGAGGCCGAGGTCAAGCCAACGGTCGCCGCCAAGGGCCTGGCCATGAAGTCCGGCTTCAAGCGACCCGGCGCGAAGGTCGCGGATGCCAAGGCCCCCGCCCCGCCCGCGGACTCGGCCCCGGCCGAACCGGCGGCCACCGCGCAGTCGGCGCCGGCCGCCGAGGCGGAATCGACCGTCGCCGCACCGGCATCGGCCCCCGCCGAGGTCAAGCCGACGGTCGCCGCCAAGGGCCTGGCCATGAAGTCCGGCTTCAAGCGACCCGGCGCGAAGGCTCCGGGCGCCAAGGTCCCCACCGCGGCCGAATCCGCGCAGGCGGACGCGGCTCCGGCCGAATCGGCACCCGCGCAAGCAACTGTCGAGGCACAACCCGCCGCGGAGTCGAACGGCAGCAACGGAACCGACAACGGCGCACAGCCCATAGCCCCGCCGACCGCCAAACCGGGCGGACTCGGCTTCAAGTCGGGCGCCAAGGCCCCCGGCCGCCGAAGCTGACCTCCCTCGACAGGGCAACCGAGCCCGGGTCCCTCGCGGACCCGGGCTCGGTTCTTTCCACCCGAACGCAATCCTTCGAAAGCAGCCCCTGATCCGCCGCCGAAGCACCCGACCCAACCGCGAATCGCCGCCGCCCGCATTTCCGCCCTCAGCGCCGACGAATGCCGTTCACGCCACCTTCGGAGGCGCCCCCACACAGCACGCCCGCGCTCGACCGGACACCACCGACGACAGAGCGGTGCTCATGGCAACCGGACCGGCGAAAAGTCCGCGCCGAAGGACGCGTGGCTCGTCTGGGACGGACACGGGCCACAGGTTCGGCGCCAAGGGAATGGGTCGCCCGAGTAGCCTCGTCGAGCTGGTTCGATCTGGACCGAAGACAACCGGGCCGGTAGCTTAATATCATGAATATGGTTGGGGGAGAGGGCCTGTCACTGAACGTGGTCCCGGATGGGGTACGGGATGTCGGCAGGTATGTTTTCGGCGTCGCGGAGGCATTGCGCACCGCGTTGGATTCGGCGAGTACGGAAGTGTCGGCATTGACAGGCGGCAGCTGGACGGGGACGGCCGCGGACGAATTCGAGACGGGTTGGTCGGAGGCGTACAGCGGCGGGGTCAAGATTGTCGAGGCGCTTGCCGGGTTGGCGGAGAAGTTGGGCATCACCGCTCAGACCTATCAGCGACGCGACGAGTCCAACGCGAGCACGATGGGCTACGCGAGCCTCGACCTTCCCGACCTGCTGTGACCGCGGAATTCTCGGTCGACGTCGATCATCTGGACCAGGTCGTGGGCCGATTGACCGGATTGATCGGCTTCGTGTCCGATCATCTGGACGAGCTGGGCGCCCGCGTCTCGACGCTGATGCAGAGCGGCGAATGGACGGGTGCGGCGGCCGCCGCGTACAACGTCACCCATGAAGAGTGGATGACCGGGGCGCGCGAGTTGCTGGAGGGGCTGACGCAGATGCAGCAGGCGGCGAAGACCGCCCACGCCGCCTACACCGATGCACAAGAGATGAATGTGCGGATGGCCAGGGGCTGAATCGGTGATCATCGCACCGCACTCGTATTACACCGCAGCAAACGAGTGTTACACAATATCCAAGGAATTCCAGGCCGTCTACAACCCCTTGCAGACTGTGCTGCTGGAAACCGGCGGGATGGCGGGAAGCTATCAAGCCGTCAAGGCGTGGGCCAAGAGCTACGATGAGCGCGCGGGCGCTTTCGCACTGGTCGCGACGAATTTCGCTCGGACACTGGTCCATTTCGGCGACATCCTGACCGCGGCCGGCTACAACTGGGAGGTCTCCAACTACAGGGCGAATCGCAAGCCGAACAAAGGTGCCGCCCCGGACCTTCCGCGCACGGTCCCCTCCGAATTGCCCTACGGGTCCGATGTCGTTCTCGGTGTGGCCTCTTCGCACACCAATAGCCGTGGGCTCGAATCCGAATTCCCAGATCTCTACGACAGAGTCACGTCCCGAATCGCCGGCGGTGAGATTCCGGACGGCGACACCGACAAGTTGGATCGTATGGCGAATGCCTGGAAAACCTTCGCCACCGACAACACGGTCTTCGGCGCACGATCTCGGCTGCGTTTGGTCGCCGACGGCTTGGAACGCGGTTACCGATCCGACATGCCGCCCGATATCCCGTATCTGGCCGAACACCTTCGCACGCTGGCGACGAGCGCGGACGAAATCCGCTTGGCCGCGAACGACATGGCCGACGCCACCGCTGATCACCATGTCGCACTCGCCGCGATGCGTTCCGACATCGACAACCGGTTCACCGCCGTCGTGGTCGGCGCTTCTGTCGTGATCGCGGTATCCGTTGTCTGGCTTCGCAACCCGCGAATGATGACTTTGGAGGGCGCCACACTCGACACCGCCGCCGCGGCCGTCGCAGGCGCGATCGGTTCGTTCTTCACGGGACTCAGCGGAATCACCTTCACCACAGCGGTACTCGTGACGGGCGGTTTGGCGACGATCGCCGGGCTGGCAATCCTGATCACGACCATCGATGACGACAGCAGCGGGGCGCACCCCACTCTCGGAGGCGACGATCCGATCACCCAAGAGATCGCCCAAAGGATCGCCGATCACGCGAATGGAAGAGCCGAGCAGGGCGATGGCTCACACTACGTCGCCGGCGTAGCACCCGCTGATCTGGCCGAATATGTTCGCAAGGTTCTCGATGGCGAAATTCCGACCGAGCAGCGACATGACCTCGCCAATGGCCGCGTCGGCTATTGGGATCCCGTGAAGCGTGCTCTCATTGTAGAAGACGAAAATGGTGGAACAGTATTCACTCCGGACGATGGCCGTGAGGCATTCGACGGATTGAGATGATGCGAAAGAGGAACAGGTGAGCGAAAGCCAATCCGCAGGCGAGTTCATAATTGAGGGAGACCATTTTGAGGTCATCAGGCAGTTGACACGCCAGATGGCAAACGTCAATAGGGATTTCATGGTCGAACAAGGCTGGACTCGCGATGTCGACACATTGCTGTACGCGCTGGTGAAATCTGTTCCCAGAGATGTGGAACCACAGGCTCGAATCAGGATCAGAGTCGGCGAGGGGGAAACCGACACACCCAACTCTCAGGTAAAAACCCTGCGGGCGAACGAGGAGGCGGTGCGACATATTCCGACGTACATCTGTAAACTTTGGCCCGTCCTTCTCGCTGCGACATGGGAAAAGCTGGGAAGCCTGGAAGCTCGTTACCGCACCGGCTTCAACGCGGACGAAATCACCGCCGCGCTCACTTCGATGACCGCCGCGGTCGAGGAAGCGCTCGAGGTGTGACGGTCCGCGACACGAGCGGAAGCGATCCGCTCGTGTCCGGTTCGACGTTCAGGGTCGGGTGAGATGGGTCAGGGGCGGGTGAGGGATGCGTAGCGTGACAGGTGGAAGTCGGTGGAGCCGAATTCGTTTTCGAGAGCTGTCAGGCGTTTGAAGTAGTGGCCGATGGCCAGTTCTTCGGTCATGCCCATGGCGCCGTGCAGTTGGACCGCGTTCTGGCCGATGAAGCGGGCGGCGCGGGCGATGGTGACCTTGGCGGCGGAGATCGAGCGGGCTCGGGCCGACGGCTCGGCGGCGAGCGAGTGGATCGCGAGATAGGTTGCGGCGATGGCCTGTTCGAGTTCCATGTACATGTCGACCATGCGGTGTTGCAGCACCTGGAAGCTGCCGATGGGGACGCCGAACTGTTGGCGCTGTTTGGTGTATTCGACGGTGTCGGCGAGCACCTTGCGCATACAGCCGACCGCTTCGGCGGCGGTGGCGGCGATGGCGTCGTCCATGGTCGCGTCGATGGTGTCCCAGGCCGCGCCCTCGACGCCGAGCAGTGCCTCGCCGGGCAGGCGCATTCCGTCGAAGGTGAGGTCGGCGCCGAGCCGGTCGTCGATGGTCCGGTAGGAGTCGACGCGCATGCCCGCGGGCGGGCTGTTCGGGTCGAGTTCGAGCAGGAACAGCGAGATCCCGGACTTGTCGCGGCGAGTGCCGGAGGTCCGCGCCGAGATGACGAGGTGGGTGGCCAGCGGCACGCTGGTCACCACGATCTTGGCGCCGTCGAGTACCCAGTCGTCACCGTCGCGGCGGGCGGTGGTGCCGACGTCGTGCATCGTCTGCCCGGAGGTCGGTTCCAGCGCGGCGAAGGCGATGCGCGCGCTGCCCGCGACGATATCGCTCAGCACCGCGTCGGCCCGGTCACCGCCGGAGCGGTCGAGTAGTCCGCCGCCGATCACGACGGTGTCCACGAACGGCTCGACGACCAGCGCGTAGCCGAGTTCCTCCGCGATGATCATCAATTCGATCGCGCCGCCGCCCATGCCGTCGACCCGTTCGGGCAGGGTCGCGCCGAGAATGCCCAGTTCGTCGGCGAATCCGCGCCAGATCGCGGGTTGCCAACCCGGTGCGGTCTTGGCCGCGGTACGGCTCTTCTCGAGGTCGTAACGCCCGCGCAGGAAACTCGCGATCGCGTCGCGCAGGAGCCGTTGCTCCTCGGTGAATGTGAAGTCCATCAGAGCCCCAATGCTGCCTTGGCGAGAATGTTTCGCTGGATTTCGTTGCTACCGGCGTAGATCGAGCCCGCGCGATCGTTGAAGTAGTGCAGCGGCGCGACCGCCTGCCATTCCTCGCCGCTGCGGTAGCCGTCGGCGGGCGGGGTGTACTGGGTGACCGGGCCGCCGGGTTTGGTGGCGTGCGGCTGGTAGACGCGACCGCGCGGTCCGGCCGCGATGAGCGCGAGTTCGGTGATCTGCTGGCTCAATTCGGTACCGAGGATCTTCAGCATCGAGGAGGCCGGGCCGGGGTCCTTGCCCTGGGCCATCGCGGCAAGGGTTCGGTATTCGAGGATTTCGAGCACTTCGGTGCGAATCCTGGCGTCGGCCAAGCGCGCCGAGAAGGCGGGGTCATCGATGAGCGGATTGCCGTCGGGGCCGGTCTGTTCGACCGCCGCGGTAGCGATGTCCTGCGCCTGCACCTGGAGCATGGGCGAGAGCGCACCGCCGCGTTCGTGCACGAGCAGGTATTTGGCGACGGTCCAGCCGTCGTCGATCCGGCCGAGCACGTTGGCCTTGGGAACCCGCACATTGTCGAAGAAGACCTGGTTCTGCACTTCTTCGCCGGAGGTCATGACCAGCGGCCTCACCTCGATGCCCGGATCGTTCATGTCGATGAGCAGGAAGGTGATGCCCTGCTGCTTCTTCCCGGTGCGCGAGGTTCGGACCAGGCAGAAGATCCAGTTCGCCTCGGTGGCGTGGGTGGTCCAGATCTTGGAGCCGTTGCAGATGAAGTGTTCACCGTCATCGACCGCCGACATGGACAGCGAGGCGAGGTCGGAGCCGGATTCGGGCTCGGAGTAGCCCTGGCAGAAGAAGATCTCGCCGGTGAGGATGCGCGGCAGGTAGTAGCTCTTCTGTTCCGGGGTGCCGAAGGCGATGATCGCCGGGGCGACCATGCGAATGCCCATCGGCGAGAGGGTGGGCGCGCCCGCGAGCATGGATTCGCGGCCGAAGATGTAGTGCTGGGTGAGGGTCCAGTCGCAGCCGCCGTGTTCGACAGGCCACGCGGGCGCCGCCCAACCGCGTTCGTGCAGGATGCGCTGCCATTCCATGCTGGCTTCGTGGTCCGGGTAGACGCTCGTCGCGAGCCGTCCCGCGCGACGCAGTTCGGGCGTCAGCTTCTCCTCGAGAAAGCCCCGCACCTCGTCTCGAAAGGCCAGATCGGCCTCTGACCATTCGTAATCCATCTGCCCCTCCCGGAGGGTATGCCACATTGCACCACTGTTGACGCAGCGTCAACGTGCCTCTCAATGTAGGGCGGCCGGTGTCCGAAATCAAACTGAAGCCGGTCGCCCGCAGTTGGTTGTCGCCTCAGCAGTCCTCGAAGAAAGCCTTCGCGTAGCCGACCGACTGGTACAGGTAGTCGTACCCCCAGCGCGGCACCGAAAGGGCGGGCCGCGGATCGACGAACAACAGCTCCCCGTCCCAGCATTTGCCGATGACATAGCGGGCGCGCGAGATATGCGGGGTGAAGGTGACCACGATGACCCGGCGCCATCCCTCGGCTCTGGCGCGCCGAGCCAGTTCGCGACCCTCGCCCCGGGTGGTGCGTGGCGCGGGATCGAAACAGATCACCTCGAAGCTGTAGCCGCCGTGACAGATTCTGTTGACCATCGGACTCACCCGGTAGGGATCGGAGATCAGCACCCGCGGCGCGTAACCGGCGCGCGCGAGCCGCAGCCCGAGTTGTTCGCGGCCGTCGTGCGCGCCGCCGAGCACCAGGATCGCGTCGGCGCGAACGGGCCGGTCCACCCGCGGCCGAACATAGACCGGCCACAGCGCCGCCACCGCGACCGCGAGCACCGTCACGAGTCCGGCGGCTGCCAAGGCGTATCTGCGTCCGCGCACCCGTCCGATGCTATCGGCGACCCGTCGTCGCAGGTCGCGACATCGTCGACGATCACTTCGCCACCTGTACACCTGCTGTTGCGTTGACTCTTGCCTCGCTGACGCGGCGCGGCCACCGGGGGGGCTTACCAATCGATCATGCGATGCACAGTCTTCGGAACCGGATACCTGGGTGCCACGCATGCGGCGTGCATGGCCGAACTCGGCCATGAGGTCGTGGGGGTCGACGTCGACCCGGGCAAGGTGGCGAAGCTGTCGGACGGGGTCGTCCCGTTCTACGAACCCGGACTCGAAGGTGTGCTGCGGCGCAACCTGGACGCGGGCAGATTGCGGTTCACCACCTCCTACGAGGAGGCCGCCGCGCACGCCGACGTGCACTTCCTCGGCGTCGGCACCCCGCAGAAGAAGGGCGAGTACGCCGCCGACCTGAAATATGTGCACGCCGTGGTGGATACGCTGGCACCGCTGATCGACCGGCCCTCGGTCATCATCGGCAAGTCGACGGTGCCGGTGGGCACGGCCGCGGCCCTCGGCGCCCGCGCGCGTGCGCTGACCTCGGCGCCGGTCGAGGTGGCGTGGAATCCGGAATTCCTGCGCGAGGGTTTCGCGGTCAAGGACACCCTGCACCCGGACCGCTTGGTACTCGGCGTCGACCGCGACCGCGAGGGTTCGGCCCGGGTCGAGGAACTCGTGCGCGAGATCTACGCCCAGATCATCGCCGCCGAGATCCCCTTCCTGCTGACCGACCTTGCCACCGCCGAATTGGTCAAGGTCTCGGCGAATGCCTTTCTGGCGACCAAGATCTCGTTCATCAACGCGGTCTCCGAGGTCTGCGAGGCGACCGGCGCCGACGTCACCATGCTCGCCGACGCGCTCGGCTACGACGCCCGCATCGGCAGGCGATTCCTGAACGCGGGACTCGGATTCGGCGGCGGCTGCCTGCCCAAGGACATCCGCGCGTTCATGGCCCGCTCCGGCGAGCTCGGCGCCGATCACGCGGTCGCGTTCCTGCGCGAGGTCGACAACATCAATATGCGCAGGCGCACCAAGGTGGTCGACATGGCGACGCGGGCCTGCGGCGGATCGCTGCTCGGCGCGAATGTCGCGGTGCTCGGCGCGGCCTTCAAGCCCGAGTCCGACGACGTGCGCGATTCTCCCGCGCTGAACGTGGCGGGCATGATCCAGCTGCACGGCGCGGTGGTCACGGTGTACGACCCGAAGGCGCTGGAGAATTCGCGGCGGGTCTTCCCCACCCTGAATTACGCGACCTCGGTCGCCGATGCGTGTGATCGCGCGGACGTGGTCCTCGTGCTCACCGAGTGGCAGGAGTTCACCGCCCTGCGCCCGCACGACCTGGACCGGGTGGTCCGCGCGCGCTCGATCATCGACGGCAGGAACTGTCTCAATCGTGCCACCTGGCGAGATGCCGGATGGGTGTACGCCGGACTCGGCACACCGTAGAGTTGCGTGCGAACGAAAACAGGCTTCCCGCTGTCCGTACGCGATTCGCCCCAGGCCACGCCGGGAACGCATTGTGATCGAACACAGCGAGGCCGGAGGCCGGCAGCGGAGCGGGTATCGTCCGAGGTGGGCCATCCGTTCTCGATGACGCGGGCTCGCATGTCGTAAGCGTGAAACGGGATGGGCAGCTGATGAGTTCGGTACTGGGAATTTCGGTGGGGGCCGGCGCTGTCCGTATGGCGCGACCGCACGCCGGGACCCCGCACGGGCATGTCGAGCCGCACGCGTTCGATCTCCAGACCCTGCCGGTGATCGACACCCCGGCCGAGGATCTGGCCGCCGAAGCGGTCGGCATGATGCTGGAGTCGGTGTCCGACATCTCCGCCACCGCGGTCGCCTATCGCAGTGAACAGCAGGCCAGGTCGGTGCGCGCCGCGATGGCCCGCCAGCAGATCACCAATTACGAGCTGGTCCCGGAGATCTTCGCCGCCGTCGAGTTCGCCCAGTCGACCGGCGATATCCGCGGCATCTCCTCGCTGGTCGTCTACGACCTCGGCAGTTCCGGTCTGTCGGTGAGCGTGGTCGACACCCAGACCCGTGAGGTACGCCACACCGAACGCACCAGCGATATCAGCGGCGATTACCTGGATTCGCTGATCCGCGAGCAGCAGATTGCCTCGGGCCGTATCGCCCACCCCACCGATCCGGCCGGACTGGCCGCACTCGACGCGCTGTGCCGCGAGGCCAAGGAGCAACTGTCCACCAACACCGCGGTGGCGCTGCCGAGTGAGCAGGGCCTGGTGCTGCTGGCCCAGGAGAACTTCGAATCGCTGATCATGCTCGCGGTCGAGTCCTCGGCGCGCATGGCCCGCGATGTCATCGTGCGCTCGGATCGCCCGGTGCACGGTGTGCTCGCCATCGGCGGCTGCGCCCGAATTCCGCTCGTCGCCAAGGTTCTCGACCGCTGGATGGGCGTTCCGGTCATCGTGCCGGAGAGCCCGGAGACGGTCACCGCCCGCGGCGCGGCCCTGCTGGCGCGCCCGGTGCGCCCGGCAGCGGTGCCCGCGCCCGCGGCGATGGCGATCGACCAGGACACCCTGTCACCGGCCTGGCTGTCGGCGCCGCCGAAGAAGGGCAAGCGCAAGCACACGGTCGACAGCGATTCGTCGGGTGAGGAATGGCTCGGCCACCACGAGATCCAGGATTGGCCTGCGCGCGCTGCGCGCGGCCGCCCGCGTGACGAGCTGTCGCCGGAATGGCTGGCGGGCGAGCGGATTCGCGGCAAGCGCGAGATCAACGGCGCGGTGCTGACGGTGAGCGCGTTGACCGTGGTCGCGGCGATCGGTCTCGGACTCGGCTACGGCCCGCAGGTTCTCGAACGCGATTCACAGAGCAGTAGTGACGGGTCGACCTCGGTCACGCCGACGAGTATTCCGCGCACCACCACACTCGACCCGCAGATCGCGGTCGCGCCCGCGACCACGACGGAGACCGAGGCGACGGTGGCCGCGCCGCCCACGCGCCAGCAGCAGAACGCGCCCGCGCCCGAGCCTCCGCCCCAGGGGCCGAACACCTTTGTGGTTCCGGGTCTTCCGCCGATCGTGGTGCCGACCATTCCCCCGGAGTTCTTCCCGCAGGGCACACGCTGACCGTCCTGGTCGCCGACTCGCGCCACGCCCGGCCCTTCGCGACGAACAGTCACCCTCGGCCGAGGTTCCCGACCGGAGTCGCGTCCGTCCGTCCGTGACGGGCCCGAGCTCAATGCCTGGCGTGCCGCGCGTGACGGCGGGGCACCGGCGGGGGCGGGGGCGGGGGCGGAGTACGTGCGGCGCCGAAAGGGCGGGCGAGCAGGACCGCGATGGCGGTGGTCAGCGGCACCGACAGGGCCAGTGCGATGCCGCCTACCGCGGATCGGGTGATCTCGATGGCGACCGCGTCGCCGGTGAGCACGTCGCGGATCGAGCGGCCCGCCACGCTGAACAGCAGCAGCAACGGCAGCGCGCCACCGGCGTAGGCGAGGACAAGGGTGTAGACCGTACTGGCGATGTGATCGCGCCCGACCCGCATGGTCGCGGCGAAAACCTCTCGACGCGAAGCGGATTGGTCCAGCGCGGCGAGTTCGAAGGCGGCCGAGGCCTGGGTGATGGTGACGTCGTTGAGGACGCCGAGGGTGCCGATGATGAAGCCCGCCAACAGCAGTCCGGTGATGCTGACGTGTTCGATATAGGTGGCGACGTTGGTGTTCTGCTCCTCGGAGAGTCCGGTGAGATGGGTGACCTCGATGGCGACCCAGGACAGTCCGGCCGCGAGCAGCATGGAGGTGAGCGTGCCCAATAGCGCGGAGCTGGTGCGCAGGTTCACCCCGTGGGCGAGATACAGCACCACGTAGAGGATCACCGCGCCCGACACCAGCGCGACCGGCACCGCGGGCTTCCCGTCGAGCAGTGCGGGCAGCAGGAAGACCACGAGTACCGCGAACGCGAAGAGGAGTCCGATGAGCGCCCGCAGACCGCGCCAGCGCGCCACCGCGACGACGACCACGACGAAGGCGACCACGATCAGCGTCAGCGGCAGTCCGCGCGAATAGTCCTCGAAGGAATACAGGGGTGTGCCGTTGACGTCGGCCTGACGGACCAGCCGGATCTCATCGCCCGCGCGCAGATCGGGTTGTCCGGGGCCGGGAGCGATTTCGAACAGCGTCCTGTTGCCTTTGTGCGGTCCCGAGTCGATCGTGATCAGACTCCGCTGACAGGTGTAGGCATTCGAGCGCGGCGCCTCTGGTTTGTCGGCGAATACCTTGCCGAGCGAGGGACTGCCGCAGGGTCCGACGTCCTGTACCACGACCGTGCCCGCCTCGGTCTGCACCGCGCCGCCGCCCGCGTTCTGCATGGGCAGCGGGATGTCGACGTGTTGCGCACTCGGCCACAGCCATATCGCTCCGACGACGACGGCGACACCGATGAGGCTGAGCAGTCCGATGACTACGCGCGCGGCCGTCGCGCCGATGGCGAGCGGTTCGGAATGGTCGTGATGGTGGTGGTGATGGTGGTCGGTCACCGGGCTCCTACCTTGTCCGTCGCATGCCCCGGGGAGCATTCCCGGTGCAGAGCTTAAAGGATCTGGTTTTCAAGATCGCGCGGCATGAAGGCGGCGGAAGGATTCGGGAGGGGGCGGCGGAGAGCAGGGGGATGTCTCCGCCGCCCACAGGCCGGCGGCCCAGGGGGGTAGGCGGCCGAGCCCGAGGCCAGGTTGTCCAGGGGGGGTAGACAACATGGCCGGGCACTCGAAGTGCCAAGCGCTACTGTACACAAAACTCGAAGTTTTGCGCTAGCCCACTAGCAAATCTCGCGTCATTCTCAACACTGAGTCTGTTTCAACGCGCAGAAACAGGGCAATTCATATGCCAGGAACGGGCTGAACCCTACTGGCGGTAGCTGGCCAGGAAGTTGCCGAAGCGCTCGATCGCGACCGCGAGATCACGCGCCCACGGCAGCGTCACGATCCGCAGATGATCGTGATTCGGCCAGTTGAACCCCGTCCCCTGCACCATGAGGATCTTCTCCTGGAGCAACAGATCCAGGATCAGCTTCGAATCGTCTTGGATCTCGTAGACATTCGGGTCCAGCCGCGGGAACGCGTACAGCGCGCCCTTGGGCTTGACGCAGGACACCCCCGGAATCATGTTGAGCCGCTCCCAGGCCACATCCCGCTGTTCGAGCAGTCTGCCGCCGGGCAGGATCAGATCCTCGATGCTCTGATGGCCGCCGAGCGCCACCTGAATCGCGTGCTGGGCGGGCACATTGGGGCACAGACGCGAAGAGGCCAGCAGATCGATGCCCTCGAGGAAGCCGGCCGCGTGGTCCTTGGGACCGGTGATGGCCAGCCAGCCCGAGCGGTAGCCCGCCACCCGGTACGCCTTGGAGAGACCGTTGAAGGTCAGACACAGCAGATCGGGGGCGAGGGTCGCCAGACAGACGTGCTTGGCGTCGTCGTAGAGGATCTTGTCGTAGATCTCGTCGGCGAGCAGCAGCAGCTGATGTTTGCGCGCCAGGTCGACCAGCTGTTGCAGCACCTCGGCGGAGTAGACCGCACCGGTCGGGTTGTTCGGGTTGATCACCAGCAACGCCTTGGTCCGGTCGGTGATCTTCGATTCGATATCGGCGATGTCGGGTTGCCACCCGCTGGACTCGTCGCACAGGTAGTGCACCGGGGTGCCGCCGGCAAGACTCGTCATCGCCGTCCACAGCGGATAGTCCGGTGCGGGAATCAGCACCTCGTCGCCGTTGTCGAGCAGCGCCTGCATGGTGATCGTGATCAGTTCGGAGACGCCGTTGCCGAGGTAGACATAGTCGACGTCGAGTTCGGGGAAACCGGGCACCAGCTCGTACCGGGTGACGATGGCGCGCCGCGCCGACAGTATGCCCTTGGACTCCGAGTAGCCCTGGGCATGCGGCAGCGCGGCGATGATGTCGCGCATGATCACGTCCGGCGCCTCGAATCCGAACGGCGCGGGGTTGCCGATATTGAGTTTGAGGATGCGATGCCCCTCGGCCTCGAGCCGCGCCGCGTGCGCGTGTACCGGTCCACGGATCTCGTAGACGACATTCTGGAGTTTCGTCGACTGCTCCAGCACACGCGGAGGACGATGCGGTAGATGACTCGGGCTCACCGTCCCATCGTGCCATCCCCGGCAACTGTGTTTCGGCACACGCGTCGGCCCGCGACGCTCAGGCCCCCGAATCGCCGGGCGGTATGCCCTTGACGGCGGTGCAGCCGCAGAACTCCTCGATTCGCTCGTCGAGTTGCCGCGCCTGGGCGGCGTTCCGGTAACCGGGTTCGGCGATACGCCTGCGCACGCCGGTCAGGCGTTCCTCGAGCTGCACGATGCGCTTGTCCTCGTCGAGCGCGAGCACCGGGGCCAGCGCCTCGGCCGCGCCATCGAGACTGCCGTTGATCAGGTGCGCGGCCGCGTTGTCCACCCTGGCCAGTGACTCCGCGCCGTAGGAGCGCTGCTGGGAGGGTCCGTTGGCGTACAGGTCGATGGCCCGGCGCGTCGCGGTCAGCGCCGGGCCGGCCAGACCGAGGTGGATATAGGTCGCCCCGGCGTAGTACTGGGCCTTGGCGTCGTTGAAACCGAAAACGCCGCCGATCTCGTCGTGCAGATCGTCGGTCTCGGCGATCTCACGCGCATCGTCGGCGGCGCGAATACAGCGTTCGGTGTCCTCGGCGCTGCCCATTTTGGACCAGATCCTGGCCTCGATGGTGAATAATCGCACCTTCGCGGTCGCCGACTCGGCGAATTCGTGACCGCTCTGGGCCAGCACCACCGCCCGCCGCGGACGTTCGGCGGAGTACTCGATGAGCGCGTGCATGCCCCTGGTCCAGGCCCGCAGCCCGTTGTGCCCGCACAGTTCGGCATAGGAGCGGGCGGCGCGGATCTGTTCGCCCGCGGCGTCGTAGTAGCCGAGGTCGGTACTCGCGTTGGCGAGCAGACCGGACAGGGTGCCTGCGAGCAGGTACAGGTGACTGGTATGGACGGGCCGCTGCTGCCCCTCGAGCAATCGATACACCCGGCGGCGCACCCGCAGCATCTCCACCATCATCGGCACCGGGGGTATGTGGACGTAATCGTTCGCGATGCGCATGACATCGGCATCGAGCTGTTCCAACGTGGTCGCGCCCACATTGGTGCCCTCGGCCCGTCCGGCGTGCTCGCTCGCTTCGTGGGCAGCCGCCATGATCAGATCCCTCTCCGAAATCGCCGCCAACGCATCGCCTCTCATCGCACCGGTATCGATGAGAGCGAGAAGGTCCGCGTCGCTCGAATAATTGGCCCGCGTCCCGACGACAGGACCCGGATCGGTCACCGGCGCGACCGGTCGGTCGATCAAGGGCTGATCGATCAGCGCCGCAAAACGTGCCCGCACGACTTCGTCGGACCTGGCCAGGGAGGTGTCGAGGGCGGCTTGATTGATCGGGCGCGGATGCACCCGGACTCCCCCCGCCTCCCACTTGGATACCAGGCGTTCGTGCACTCCGAGATGAGCGGCGAACTCCCTGATACTCATGCGCTTGGCATCGCGAAGGGCACGGGTCTCTCTTCCTGACCATTGCCGGACCACGATGTCATCCCTTCCGAACGAGACTCTTCACCCAGGGTACGAGGCCATTGTGTCCACTGCCACAACCAATTCGAAGTTGCTATATACAGTGGCACGCCGGTTGCGGTCCGCTCGGCCGCGTCCGCTCGGCAGGGGCAGCGAAATGGCAGCAAAAGGCGGGCATGCGGGCGATACCGTGTCTCCCTTCCACGGGCGACCCTTGAGACAGGAGGCAAGGAGTTGGCCGTGAACGCAGATTCGTCTGCCAACGCAGACAGACTCAGGACCATCGACGACTGGGTGGCCTTCTACCGGCACGAATACGGGCTACCGGTGACCGAACGTGGCGGTTTCGTCATGTTACCCGTCAGCGGCCGCGTATGCGTCCTACATCTGCCGACCGCCCGGGCCGAAAAGGTCAGGGCCGCATTGGAACAGCAGGGGACGAGGGGTCCCGTGCTGGCCCGGCAGATCCGATGGAGCTTTCTGGCCGAACCGGATACCCGGCCGGGAACGCAGGTATTGGAGGTCCTCGACAGACTCGATATCGGCATACCCGCCATCGGTAGTGCCGTGATGTTGCCGACCGGCCTCGGGCGGTGGACCCGGGAAGGGTGCTTCTGGGTCAGCCCGCCCGGCCGCGGCGGCACGCTTCCTCCGCTCTCGACCGTCGTCACGACGGCGCTGGCGGTGGGAGCGGGCGGCGGGGACTGAATGCGTCGCGGTCCCCGTCGCCGCCCGGCATTCCGGCCGGATCCGCCCCCGTAACAGTCGACGGGGCGGATCCGGCCGGATGTCACTGCCGGACAATCACATTCAGCGCGATTCGACCGACTCGACCACCGTGCTCGACAACGGGAAGTTCAGGTAGGACCGCGACGGTGTCGGCCCCCGCTGGCCCTGGTACTTCGATCCCGCCGCGGCACTGCCGTAGGGATGTTCGGCCGGACTGGTCAGGCGGAACAGGCACAGCTGGCCGATTTTCATACCCGGCCACAGGGTGATCGGCAGATTCGCCACATTGGACAGTTCCAGGGTGATGTGCCCGCTGAAACCGGGGTCGATGAATCCGGCCGTGGAATGTGTCAACAGCCCCAGACGGCCGAGACTGGATTTCCCCTCGAGTCTGCCCGCGAGGTCATCGGGCAGGCTGCACATCTCGAGGGTGGAGCCGAGCACGAATTCGCCCGGATGCAGGACGAACGGCTCCCCTTCCGCGGGCTCGACGAGGCTGGTCAGCTCGTCCTGACGCTGCGCGGGATCGATATGGGTGTAACGGGAATTGTCGAAGACCCGGAACATGCGGTCGAGGCGCACATCGATACTCGACGGCTGGATGAGATTGTCCAGCAGCGGCTCGACGCCGAGACGCCCAGCGGCGATCTCCGCGCGGATGTCACGATCGGAAAGCAGCACGCGAGGAAGCCTAACGCGTCGACCCATCTCGGTCGCCGTTCGCACCGCATGAAAGATTGAAATGGATATCCTCTCATCGTGACCGAGACATCTCCTTTCGATCTGCACGGCCACGTCGCCGTCATCACCGGCGCCAACTCCGGCATCGGGCTCGCCTTCGCCCGCGGCCTGGCCCGGGCGGGCGCCGACGTGTGCGTCATCGGGCGCAATGCCGAACGCAACGAATCCGCCGCCGAACAACTGCGCGCATTCGGCGGCCGGGTACTCGCCCTCGGCTGCGACGTGGGCGAGGAACAGCAGGTCGTCGACGCCATCGGCCGCGCCGCCGCAGAATTGGGCCGCATCGACTCCTGCTTCGTCAACGCGGGCGTCCCACAGGGCATGGAGCCGTTCCTGGAGACCTCGCTGGACGAGTTCCGACGAGTCACCTCCATCAACCTGGAGTCGGCCTTCGTCACCCTGCGCGAGGCCGCGAAGGTGATGGTGGCCAAGGGCGAGGGCGGCAGTCTGGTCGGCACCGCGAGTCTGGCCGCGCGCCAGGGCGTTCCGCGCGGGCAGAACTACGCCGCGAGCAAGGCCGGGCTGATCGCCATCATGAATTCGATCGCCGTGGAGTTGGCCAAACACGGAATCCGCGCCAATTCGGTGCTGCCCGGATGGGTGGAGACGCCCATGACCAAGGACCTGTTCGCCTGGGAACGGTTCCGCGAACGCGTGCGGCCGCGCATTCCGGTCGGACGCTGGGGTCGGCCCGAGGACTTCGAATCCGTGGCGGTGTATCTGGCGAGTCCGGCCAGCGCGTTCCACACCGGCGACACCCTCCTCATAGACGGCGGCTACAGCCTGTTCTGAGACCGGCGATCCGTCGGCTTCCGACACCGCGTCGTCGGTGCCGGAAGCTGTACGTCGTCGCCCGAGTGCGACAGACCCTGGGGCATACACAGCTAATTCTCAGCGTCGGCGTGGAGGGTTGGTGGTATGCCTGCTGAACCCGCACCCGGCCGGTTCCGTGTCCCCGGACTCACCGCGCTCGCGATTGTGCTCGTCGTCTTCGTCGCGGCGCTGACCCGCGGCGTGCGGCACGAGAACGGCAATGCCGGCATGGACCCGCACATCCGGGGCTGGATCCTCGCGCGCCGCACCGAAACGCTGAACACGCTCGCCCACACGGTCACCCTGCTCGGCAACACCCTCACCTTGACCCTGATCACCGTCGTGGTGTGCGCGGGTCTGCTCTACTTCGGTCACCGCGGCGAGGCATACCTGGTCGCTACCACCGGAATCGGCGCGAGCGTCCTGACCTTCGTCGGGAAACGGCTGATCGGCCGCTCCCGCCCGCCGGCCGCCGACAGGCTCGCCACCGAGTCGAGCCTGTCCTATCCGAGCGGCCACAGTCTGGGGACCATGGCGGTCGTCGGCATCGTCGCGATCGCCCTGGCGCCGCGCCTGCGTCGCGCCGCCGCACGGGTCGCCGCGTTCATGACGGCCGCGGTCTTCGTCGTCACGGTGGGGTTGTCCCGGATATACCTGGGCGTGCACTGGCCGAGCGATGTGCTCGCCGGATGGTCGATCGGCGCGGCGTGGATCCTCGTCTGCGCGGGCGCGTACGCGTACGCGAAACACAGATCCCACCGTAGCGCCGGCGTCTGCGGGGACGCCGGGACCTCGACCGGACCGTCTTCGGATACCGCTGCACCACAGGACATCTCGGATCACCGGAGATCCCGATAGCCGCGATCACGCCGTGGCGTCGAAGCGACGGCGCGAATCGTCACAGCCGACGCGGATCACCGCGCGATCCGTTATACGGACGCCACTGAGAGTTGAGAGCCGAATGCCGACGAGTCCACCGGGGGATGGCTCTCGGAAACTGTCGTCACCAGGCCGAACGCCGCGACGATCCGACCACGATCACCCGTCGCCGTCGCCGGCCTGCCCGTAGTAGGTCCCGTCCTCGGCGCCGCTGAACACGGGCCGGAAATGCGCGGCGTTGGGATCCACCGCGGTGTATACCTCGGGGGCGACGTTCTCGTGACTGAACAGTCCGGGCACACGCCCGTCTTCCTGACTCATATCGTCGAGCCTCCTCTGATCTGCGGCACCAGCCGATCACGGCGTCCGCACCTTGACCACCGACCCGAGCCGAGCCAGGACCGATGCTTCCTTCGCATGGTACGACGCCCACCCGACACTTCGCCGACCCAATATTCTCGACACCCCCACCGCTACCTTCCGTCCCCCGGTAGAACACGACGTTATCCGGCGACCGCCGTAGCGGGTTCTCGGCATCGCGCGCGGCGAAAGCTCGGGCCGGCTCCCCGGACGGAGTCGGTTACCGTCCGCTCGATCCGTGTCGGTAAGCCGTGGGCCGAGTGGCGCCACGATGCCGGACCGGCGATCATGCGCGCAGGTTCAGCGGCGCGAGACGAATCGGCGCACCACGACGAGTCCGGTGAGCATGGTGGTCGCGAACCCGCCACCGGCGGCGAGAGCGGACTGAGCGAGAGAGGACCTCGCCGCCGACGCGAGCAGGAGACCGAGCAGCGCGACGATGGCCGATAGCTCGATCACGATGACGAGACTCAGTAGCAGAACCGCCGATTCGTATCGGATGCGATGAGAGGCGTTGGTGGAGAGTACCTTTCGCAATATCACGACCGTGCTTTCGTGCGTGTCGAGCCCGACGGCGCCGAGCGGGATCCGTTGCCCGCGAGCGCCGTGGCGTCGACGCTCGCGGGGGCAGGTGGGTTGGATTGTTGTCAGCGTTCGGATTCCGTCGTGATCGCGGTGAGTTCGACGTCCAGAGCCGCGGCGACGCGACGGGCGACATCGTGCGTACATCCGCGACGGCCGCTTTCGATGTTGGCTAGGTGCGAGGGGCTGATGAAAATCCGATCGGCTAGTTCGCGGCGACGGAGGTTGTGCGCCTGTCTGAGTGCGCGGATCGTCGCTCCGACCCTGATTGCATCCTGCAATGCCATATCTGCATCGTAACCAGAGCTGGCATAGCATACCAGTTTGAATAGGAACCATCTTCTATTCAACCAATTCGATATGGTCAGAACGGTTCCCGGCGGAACGCGGCTATTCTGGCGTAATCTTCCAGCTAGTGGCAAAGTATGCCTATGGCGGTGACCGAGGACTGGAAACGACTGGCCGACACGGTGATCGCACGACGGCGAGAACTCGGAATGGACACCCGCGGGCACCTCGCGCGCGCCACCGGCCTCAGCTATCGGCTACTGGGTGATCTGGAACGCGGCACACGAGACGTATCGGAGGGCACACTCGCGCTCGTGGAGCAGGCCCTCGGCTGGGTACCCGGTAGCGCGCGCGACGTTCTGGCCGGCGGCCCGCCCGCTGTCGGTGCGAGTCCCGCGGTACTCACCGGCCCGACCACCGCGCGCGCCAACGAGGATCGCGCTCCCAGGTCGGCGATACGCGCCCTCACCGACGGGTACCGCATCGCGACCGAGATCATCGAATCGGGGGCAGAGCACCACGGCACCAGACTGTTCGAAGTGCTCAGCGCCATCGGCAATACGCTCTTGGCGAACCCGGACTCGGGCCTCGTCGAAGACGCCAACGACAAGGCCGCCGACGGGGATCGTGAACCGTTCCGCACCGCCGCCCCGACGGTGCTGCGGATGGCGCTGGGCGAGTACCTGCGTCAACTCCGCGAGCGCGGCGACCTCACCGGACACGACGTCGCGATCGCACTCGGCTGCCCCGCGGAATTCCTCACCGACCTCGAATCCGGCCGCGCCGCCTTCGAGGAGGGCCTCGTGCGGAAGCTGCTCGACCTCTACGAAGTGGAGAACCCCGACCTGGCCGCCGAGATCATGAAGCTGGCCGCCGAAGCCGACCGCTCGGGCTGGTGGACCCATGACAACAAGGCGCTCCCGCGCTGGTTCGAAACCTACGTCGGACTGGAACGATCCGCCGACACCATACGGACATTCGAAAGCGCCTACATACCGGGGCTCCTGCAAACCAGGGATTACGCGCACGCGGTGATCGGGATGTCACAAGGCACATCGGTGGTCACCCCGGCGCAGGCCCGGGAAGTGGCGGACCGTGTACGGATACGCATGGAACGCCAGCACATTCTGTCGCGAGCGGACCCCGTGCGGCTCTGGGCCATCATCGACGAGAAGGCCCTGTACTGGATTCCCCGCACCCGCGAGGTCCCGCGCCCCGGGATCGACCAAGACCTCTACCGTCGACAGATCCACGACATCTACCGTCACCAGATCGAGCACCTGATCGCGATGTCGCGCAATCGGCACATCACCCTGCAAATATTGCGCCGCGACAGTACCCGAAAAGAACTCACGCTCGCGTTCAGCCTGTTGCGCTTCGGCTTCCAGCGCTCACATCGGCCCGACCTCGTCTATATAGAGCACCTGTCCGACGCCATATACATGGACGACCCCAAAGACGTCGAACCGTACGCCGCCCTGTTCGACCGCCTCGGCGTCGCCGCCCTCTCCCCTCGCGCATCCACCATCTACCTGGAACGACTCAGCAAAAGACTGACCGACCACCCCGAATCACTCGACGCGGCACGCGAGGAGATCCGACCAGATCCCTAATGCTTCTTCGTCTTGTTCGGCTTCTTCTTCACCTTCGGCTTATCGTGATCGGGCTCCCACTCGTAGCCCGCCTGGTTCAGCTCGCAATGCCAGTTCTCCACCAGCACGTCCCCCCGATCCAGCTCACACCACCGCTCGCTCTTGCCACACCCCGAAACCCCCATCGACGCGACCACCGCGATCCCCAGGGAAATAGCCGTAGCGTGCATCCGATGCCGACGCATCCAACCTGCTCCTAACAAGTCCCCGCAGTACCCGCGGTCGTTCTTACAGCGCACAACCAGCATTCGGGTATCCGGCCGAAAAGTCCAGAGGCACGGGCAAGCGATCAGCGCAACCGCAAGCCCGCTCGCGTGCGCGGATAGCGACTACGACGATCTGCCGGCTGGGCTTCACCCGCCGTACGGACTCATCCCCTGTTGGCACCGGATGAACTTGGTCATCAGGTCGTCGGTGGGAGACATACCCGGCATGGGAGCGTTCAACGCGACAGCCATACCGACGAGACCTCCGATGATGGATGTGGCGAGCATTCCGGGCATCAGCAGCGGGAACCCGACCAGTATTCCGACGACCATCCCGATTGTCGTACCAAGCGTGGCGTTCCAGCAGTAGATCCGCTGTTCGGAAGTCAACGGCTCCTGGGCGATGTCGATATTCGTTTGCGCCGGCCCGGCCGAGGCGATCGTGACGGCGCGACCCGAATCCGCGATCCGCGCCGTGAACGACACGACCCGATCGGCGATGCGAAGCGTCAACGGTACCTGCCCGATCAGCTGTCCCGAGTCGTCGCTGATATCAAGACGGCTACCGTTCAGGACGAAGCGCCCGCCGTCGACCGTGACGCCGATCGCGGATTCCCCCTCGACGGATCTCGACACGGTGTAATCGACCCCGGAGTCGTTGCCGCTCATCGATTCCAGCGATGCCGCGGCATAGTCACTGCCCGGCCGCGCATCGGCCGGTGCCCCGTTGGCGGTACCGATCACAACCGACGTGCTCACCGCCGCGATCAGCGCCGCTACGGCAAATCGCTTACCCTGCATTGCATTTCCCCTTGCTATCTGAGTTGTTCGAGAGAACGAGAACGGACCGGTCGCGGCGGTACCGAAACGACCGATGCTATGTGTGTGAATGGCTCTGGCCTGCATGGCATGTGGGAGCTGCCAGCAAGAATGGGCGAACGACTGAACCTGTCGATGCGTCCTCTGTTACCTCCCCCGCGCGGCAGATGCGGCTGCCGCGCAGAACACTATCACGCCAAGTCCGATGTGCCAGTGCTGGTTCCGACGTGCATTCCTCAGCCCGAAACCATCTCACTTACCGTGAGCAGCCGGCGCAGGGCGGACGCGATCCGGAAGTCGAGGACAGGAAGCCGAACAGAATCGAGAACCGCTCTCGACGACGCCGACCTCCGGTTCATCGTCGGTTCCCGCGTCACCAAGGCGTCGATCGATCTGGAGTCCCACTTCCGTTGGCACGGTGAGACATTCGTTGATGGGTAGGTCATCGACACCGTTACGTTGAAGCGCGGCGCGAACGTCGACAACAACACGGCGGACCGCGCCGAACCGGTCTGGGACCCCGACACCCACCCGGGATCGTGGCGGGCGGTCTGAGCCTATTCAACGAAACGCTACGTCCGCGACAACCGCACCCTCAACGCTCGAGAAGCGAAGGCCCGCGCCGTCATCGCGAGCGAGAAAGCCGATCGGGCACCATGTTTCGTGAAGGACGGCAAGACCGGCAAGACCTTGGACGAGCCCGCGCTCGCGCGGGCCGGCGGCTGGCGGGCTTGAAGGCTATGTCACGAATCTGCCCGTCGACATGATGGGCGCGGGTGAGGCGATCGGCTCCTACGTGCCAAGCAACGCGGACCGCAGCCAGTTTCTCGAGCTCTGCCGCCATCTGTGGGGGGTTGTGCCAGACCACCGGAGATCGGCGGTCGCGGATCATGGCGGGGGATGCCCCATGACCGACCGGTAGAGCCACGCGACCGCATCGGATTCCGCCTCGAACCGGGCTCCCACATTGTCTTTTCCGCGTTCGTGGACCCCGACCTCCCAATCGCCACCCGATCCCGGTCGTAGGAACCAGAAGTCCTCCGGCAACGGGTCGGGGTCATGGACACCGACGAGCCGAAACCAGTGCGGAGGCTTTCCGGCGGCGAGCAGGGCGGCGAGAAGTTCCTTACGATCCATATCAGTGGGGTATTTCCTCGACCAGGTAGCCATTGTCGATCATCCATTGGATGTTCAACATTCCTGGGTCCGGACCCGCGTATTCCGGCCCCGGCACATAGCTGGGATTCAAGACGTACTGGTTGCCGAGTCCGGGTTGTCCGAACCATGGCGCGGCCGGCCCGGCATCGACCCTGAACGCCTGTTGCACGCAATAGACGTGGTAATCGCTCTGCGGAGTACCGCCGTAGGAGTTGAGGTTCGACGGCGGCAGCGCTCGCTCGCTGTACACCACGCCCACCGGCGCCAGATACTTCCCCATCGGACCGCCGAACCGGTCGACGCGCGTACCGACCGACAGCGTCTCCGGGTGCGCTGTCGAATGGTCGCCGATGAAAAGGAAGCCATTATCGGGCGGATAGATATAGTTGGTTCCCGGGTGGAATTTCGCCACGAACCCGGCTTCGGTGTAGTTCCCGAAACGCTTGTACCCCTCCAGCAGCGGGCCTACCGGCGGAGTCTGCGGCAACGGCTCCGGCCCCAGGTAGGGACGAGCCGGGTCGTAATACGGCGTGGCCGGCACATTGGCCGGCGTACCGGGATTACACGCCGACGCCGAGCCTGACCCGGAACCGGTGCCCGGTAGCGCCTGCACCGTGATCGGGTGCCCGGCCAGCAGGAGTAGGGACGCGAATACAGCGGTGAGCAGAGACCGGTAACGCAACAGTACCTCCAGGGGAAAGTAGATGCGGCCCGGTGAGCATACGTAGCCGCCGCCCTTTCGCCCGGAACCGTGATCGCGTGTCGCCGGCCTCGATCCACGGGAGGATGGGCGCGCCCTCGAGTCCTCGGGAATCAGGTTGTCATCGACGGGGCCGAAAGCAGATCAAGGCGTGGAATGATTCGCGTAGCAGGTGATGTCGGTATCCGGCATGGTTCCCGTGCTGAAATACGTGTTGATCGCGTTATTCACGCAGTCGCTGAGTTCGGGCCGGAATGTCATGTGGATACGGACATCCTGTAGCGTCACCATCCGCGACTCGGACATGTCCTGATGCAATCGGACTCCGTGGGCGTAGGGAGTTCGGGGATCTCCCGTCGCCTGCAGGATGAGCGCGGGCACCGAATTGCGGACGACTGTCGCGGGCTCGACCGGGCGAGGCCAGAAGGCGCACGGCTGGATGTTGTTCGCCAGCGCGCCGAACACCGGCTGCGTGGCGCGGGTCTCTTCGATATTGCGCCAATACCAGGTCGGATCAATCGGTGCCCCGGCATCGCCGCAGGCGATCTGCGCGAGGACCGAATTCTCATTGTCGCGCAGCGCCGCCACGATGGCACGCAGCCGGGGGGTTCGCGATGTAGTGGGCGGACCGCCCGCGGCATCGGCGATCTCCCGCACAGTGGCGGCCATCGCTTCGTTCAGCCGGAAGTTCATCAGCAGTCCGTGCAGGATGAACGGAAGCCAGTGATCGTCGATGGCAAACCCATCGATGACAATCGGTTGGCGCGCGGCGATACGCACGAGCGCCTCTATATTCGCCCGCACCTGCCGCGGAGTCGCACCGAACCGGAACTCGTCATCCCGGTCGGAAACCCAGTCGGCCCAGTCGTCCAGCGCGATCTCGTCTGCCGGACCCCAATCCTGTACCAAGCCCTCCCAGTATCGGTCGGGGTCGATCGCGCTGTCGAGCACGATGCGGTCGCTCCGCTCGGGAAACATCTGCGTGAACACCGCACCGAGGTAGGTGCCGTAGGATACGCCGTAGAAGTTGACCTTCTCCTCCCCCAGAACCCCTCGCACAATGTCGATGTCACGCGCGGTGTTGCGAGTGGTGAACTGCCTCAACGCGATCGGGTCACGAATCAGGCAGGACGCGGCCATCCCCGCGGACTGCACGGTGTCGTGCACGAATCCCAGCGGGTCAAGACCCGCCGACCGAATCATCTCGCCTACCGGCCACCCGCACCGCGGACTCCGACCGGATTCGCCGACCCCGCGCGGATCCATGCCGATCAGGTCGTAACTCGCCAAGACCCCCGGCGAGAGCACGTCACCGAGCAGATCCGGACTGTCCAGCCCCTCGGCACCGGGACCGCCCGGATTGGACAGCAGGATTCCCCGCCGCCGCACCGGATCACCGGCCTTGACCCGCGAGATCGCCACGGTCATGGTGCGACCGTCCGAATTCCCATACTCGAGCGGCACCAGTACATCCGCGCACTCACCACCGGCCTTGTCGACATTCTCGATGCCGCAGGGCTTCCACTCGAGCCGCTGATGGTAGAACCGGTCCAACCCGATCGGGTGCGCGTCGTCCACCGGATCCGCCTGGCTGTACGCAGGCACAGCCATCGACAGGGATACCGCCACCACGCACATCGAACGCCAGAACAGGTTCACCGACAACAGACTTCGCCTCTCGACCTGAAGGATCAGCGGATTGGTGCGACGTGAACCGTAGCCGATACGGTGGTTCGATCGCGGCACCCCACACCCGCTCAGGTTGCACCGGCCCCGTTCTACAAGTTCGTGGTCCGGGTTCCCGAAGGCCAAGCCGACAAGGAACCGCGCGTCGACGTCACTCGCGATGTCACCCAAGCGGTGATCGACGCCGAAGCGGGCAGGTGGCCGGTTCCCGAAAAGCGGGTCCGGGTGTTCACCTGGGAGGTCCCCGACGGCACCTGGGCGGCGGCCAGGTCAGCGACCTCGGCGACATCCTCGAATTCATCGCACCGGCCTCGGTGGACCCGCTCGCGCCCGAATGGCCGAGCGTCGCCGCGACCAGGCCACCGCCCTGCTCACAGCCGCGGGCCTCGCACCGATCACGAGCAGCCGGAGATGACACGCCCGCGGACACACGTCTTCGTGGCCGCGGCGTGCTCTAGATCTCCCAGAGCGATACGGCGCCCAGCACCATCGTGCACATCCCCTCGATGGACACCGTGGGCTGACGACGCGAGGCAGTCCTGATCGCCGGATGAGATGACTGGTGAGTGTTGGGTAGAGTGTCGCTGGTCGAGGGGAGGCGCACATGTCCTGGCGCGACAGCACGCCGGTGCCCGCTCAGGCCGACATCGATGAGTTGCTCGATGTCGCTCTCGATATGGCCGAGAAGCGATTATCGGAGCGTGGGGAATTCTTCCCGTTTTCGGTGGTTGTCGAACGCAATGGGGATCGCCAGGTCATCGTTTCCGACGCCGATTCTGCTCAGCGGGCTCATGAGTTGAACTTCGAAGCTGTCGCGTTGATGCGGACCAGGATTCGAGCAGCGGCGCTGGCAGTCGATGTACGGATTCCCGAGACGGGGTCCGATGGGATCGAAGTGCATCTCGAACATGTGGATGGTCCGGCGATGAGAGTGCTCGAGCCGTATCGGGTGGCAGGTGGTTCGGTGGTGGCCGGCGATTTGGAAGGGTTTACCGCCGAGCGGCGTATCTGGCGGTGAGGTGTCCGGGGTGTGGCGGGCTCAGCTCTGGTCGTAGCGGATGATCCGTTCGGCGCTGCGCTTGTACCATTTGTTTTTCGAGGTGAGGAACGGTTCGATTTGTTCGCGCACGCCTTGGGCGCGGAGTCGGGCAAGCGCGTCGAGGACATGTCCGCAGACTGTTTCGTCATCGAGCTGGGATATCGCGACCGTGGCCGCGGCCGGGCTGCGTGATTTCGCCAACCAGGAGATGACCATCTGGCGGTCGTCGCCGAATTCGCGGTTGGTCGCGATCTCGGCGAGCTGATCGAAGTAGCTGGGTTCGGCCGGTATGTCGCACAGGGCATTACCGGCGGCCCATCGCGCTCGCGAGCTCACGGGCTTGGTGGTGTCGAATTGGGAGATCAACGCGGGGACGGCGACCGATCTGCGGGCTTCTTTGCGTCCCAGCGCATTGGCGAGGACGAGACGGGTCAGCTCGCGTCCCTCGGTCTCTGGTCCGGGCCAGCGTGACTCCAGGTCGGACAGCCAGCCAGACAGCACGGTGATGATCTCGGGAGTGCTATAGGGCTGCCGTGAGATGTCGGGGATTGTCTGGCCGTTGCCTCCGGCCCGGTGATAGTCCTCGAGCAGCTGTTGTGCGGCGTCGTCATCGGTGGCGGTCAACTGTTGAGGTCCATTCTCACGTGTTTGATCTTGCCTTGCTTGACCAAGTCCTCGATCTCAGGTGCGAGTTTGGTTCGGTTATCGGTGATGAGCACTAACTCGTAGCCGTTGGTTTGGCTGTAGCTGAGGAAGTCTTTGAGCTGGTCAGTGTATTCCTGCTTGTCGACGTTCTTGACTTCGGTCAGGCGCCGATTGGAATGGTCGAGATCGTCGGGTGTGCGGTTTCTGGCGGTCCGGCTCGGTGAGGGGAGCGATTCCTTCTTCTTGGTCGGGTCGATTCCGGCTCTGGATTCGGCCTTGGCGCCCTTGAGCTTGTTCTGCCGGGCTTGGTCGGCTTTCGTGGGCTCTGGCGGTCGCTTGAGCTGTTTGTCGAGCACCGGCTTGAACTTGGTGTTGACGCTGCTGGTCACGGTGGTCGATACGGCATCGAGCATTCCGCCGCTGACTCGGCGCGCGTCTGCGAGCCCGACGAGGATCTGGGTGATCTTGCGGTTGCTGTTGTCGATTTCGGCTTCGGCGGTCTCCCGGATGATCTTCGTGATCGGGCGTCCGACCGTGGCGGCGTCGATCACATTGATGGCCTGGACAACCGTCTGTACTTGCAGTTCCCATTCGATGGCCTCTTGGGCGGCTTCGAGGATATCGGCGTAGCCGCTGGTGGCACCAGAGAGCTGGAGCATCGCGTCGCCGAGTATCTCGGTTCCGTCGAGGACGGTGGTGTTGGTTTGGTCGATATCTGGGATTTCCGGCGCGGTCGACCCGTTCAAGAGCTTCATCTTCGACTTGATTTCGGTATCGAGGGTGTTGTACTTGGTTGCTGTGGTCGACCAGCTTGCGGCTGCTTTTTGGAGCAGTCCGGTGTCACCGTCGACCCATTTGACGGCTCCCATGACCACCTTCCAGCCGGTGGGTTCGGCGCGTGTGCCGCCTCCAGGGTTCTTGGGTGGCCTGGCGGTGAACGATTCACCGCCGGGGTCGGCTTCAGGGAGTGCGCCGCCAGGCTTGTTGTACTCTTCGGCGTTCTCGGATTCGTCGTGATTGACACCACTCTGACGTACCAGAGCGGCCATCCTGCACAGGACATCGGTTGCTATACCCGCCGTCACGACAGCTTCGACGGCGGCTTTGTGGTATTTGCCGCCCCATTCCAATCCGCCGTCGTCGCCGCCGGTCATCTTCACCGCGCTTCGGAGTTCGTTGTCCAGCTGGCGCAGAGCGGCCGAGGTGCTGGTGCTGGCTCGGCTGTAGGCGCCAGCGAGTTCGTAGAACAGCTCGGGGTCGACGTTCAGGTCGGTCACAGTCGTTCAGCCTCGCCACATTTCGAGGTTGGCGGCTATGGCGTTGCTGTAGTTGGTGTGCGCGGCGCGGGCGGCCTGGCGCATGTCGTAGATTCCGTCGCGGATCTCTGCGGCGGCAGCCATGAGGCGTCGATGCGAATTCTGCTGCGCGGTAGCCGCTTCGCCGTCCCACACGCCCTGTAGCTTGCCAATAGCGGTGTCGAATGCGGTAATCTGGTCATCGAAGAATCCTTCGAACGCCGTCATCCTCGCGATGACCGAGTCGAGCAGGTCCAGGTCGACGCTATGAGACATCGGGCAGATCCAGGGAGGAGGCGACCGATTCGATAGCGTCGGCGTTGACGTTCTCTTGCGCGAGATACGTTTCGGCGCTTGCGTTGAGGGCAGCCGTTGTGTCGCCCATCGCATCGAGTAGGTCGGCCAGTCCTTGTCGCACCTCGGCGTATCCGTCGGCGAACAGGTTGCCTCGGTGCCCTTTCCAGTTCGTTATCAGAGTCTCGACGTCGCTATCGAGGGACTTGAATCCTGTCGCCAACCCGTCGAGCAGGGTTCGAACTGCTTGGGCGGCGGCAACAAGTTCAGTAGGGGTGACGGTGAATCCCGCTGCACTCGAGATGGAATCAGTCATACGCTCCCCCGGGCATTCAATCTCAGCCCCGCATAGCTCCCCAACCGCTACCGGATTCGCATGTCGCACTATGCAGCAGCTCTCAGCTCAGCGTCGATAATAGGGCCGTGATTGAGTTCCGAGCAACCAAGCACGCCTGCGGGACTCGCCAGTCAAGTACGGAAACGTGCTGACCAGGAGGGGGGCCCACCGGCCCAGGTGTCGCGGTGCGGGACTACCTGGACACGCGGGCCGCCGACCACCGGCCCACAGCGTGGTCGCTGACCACGACACAGGTCGCGGCGCATATGAAGCCCGGCACAGTGCTGCGGACGAAGACCTTCGACGGCGGCTACGTCCGCAACCACGCCAAGTCCCTCGTGATCGATCACCGGTTCCTGCTGGCCACCAGCGCGAACTTCTCTCACAGCGCCGAACATGAGAACGTGGAATTCGTTCTGTACCTGGACAACCCGAATTTGGCAGAGGCAGTCGAACAGCAGCTTCACGAGATCGCGAGCCTCGTCTACAAGCCCATCGCCGACCAGTGATGTGCGGTAAAGGAGAAGCGGATGGCCGTCCTGCGCATCGGCAAAGAGTTCTTGCTCGACTACGGCAAACTCGACCGGCCGCTCCAAGTGAAGATTTCCGAGGTCTTCGGCAGGTTCGCCGACGCCACGCACACCGGAATCCACCTGGAGAAGATCAATACCGCCCGCTATCCGCGCTACCGGTCCATCAGGATCGACAATTTCTGGCGCGGCATCGTGCTCGCCCCGGAATCGGGCAACACCTATCTGCTGCTGCGGGTCCTGCCGCACGACGACGCCTACGCCTGGGCCGGCAGGCACGAACTGACCGTGAACAGCGCCACCGGCGGCATCGACATCGGCGATATCGCAGCACTGGACGCGATGATGCCCGCACTGGACGTGCGGGTCCGAGCCGCCACCGACGCCGTCTCCGTCGGCACGATGCACCGCATGAAGGGCCTCGAGTTTCGCTGCCTCGCCGTCGCCGGTGTGGGCACCGCCGCGGTCCCGGCCCCGAATGCCGTCACTCCCGCCGCCGAGGACCCCCACACCCATGAGCGCGACATCAGGCGGGAGCGTTCCCTGCTGTTCGTGGCCTGCACCCGAGCCCGCGAACAGCTCGCGGTCACCTGGCATGGACCGGCGAGTCCCTTCCTTGCCGCACTGGCGCAGGTTCCGGCGACGCGAGCCTGAACGATTCGCCGATAGCCTCCGCGCGGTTCTCGCGAGTCCACCGCAAGTCTTCGATACCCCATACCGTGCCGTCGGAGTAGGTCTCGACGGCGATCGGTGTGCAATCGAGCGTCCAGCCTCCGATCTCCGTGGCGGTGGACGGGTCGCCTGCGCGATCGCGCAGCTCCCGAGGTCGGGGAGTTGGCCCTCCCCGACCCCCGGGGCGGTTCGGAGCGTACGGAGAATGTAGTGGTGGTGGATTATGAAGGCGCACAGCACGTGTGGGATCAGGGAATTTCTGACGGTGCCAGACCTGTGTGATGGAAGGGGAGCATTCCCGACACTGCGCGAGATCGGTTGCGCCGTGACGTGTCCGCATTCCGCGGTTCCGTTCGGCGTGTAAATCCCCGCCTCACACGCCACACAGCGGTGTGTGCGGTGGTGCCCGCGCGCCGCCAGGCATGCGACGCTGCCGACCAACACCTGATTCGCACCGAGCCGATGCCCGGGCACACCCGCAGTGAGGGCTCGACCCACTTGTCGCGCGCCGGATACAACCGACCCGCCGCCACCTGCACGCCGTCGACGAAATGACCGGGCATGTCCAGCACATTCCTGGCGGAGGGTGATCCCGAATTCTTGCCTGGTTACCTTCTGGGGCGCACCACTGTCGTCGTACGCCCCAAAGGGTCTTTCATCGTCGTCGTCGGCACCGTTTGAACGGTCAGGAC
>NZ_LGYZ01000095.1 GCF_001310275.1 Nocardia arizonensis | reverse complement strand
GACGGTGACCGGATTGTCGGTGCCGACCGTTGCCGCCTGTACCGGGGGCAAGTTGTCGAGCACGACCTGGCGCAACTGCTCGAGGGTCAACGCCTTCCCCTTCGGCCACACCCATGCGAGGAACGACCGCGGATCCGCGAGCACGGCGGCGAGCAGGTGTTCCTCGGCCAGATAGTTGTAGGCGTGTTCGTTGGCGAACTCTGCTGCGGCGAGCAGTATCTTCTCCAAGCTGACAGTTACCCAGGGGGTGATGGTGGTGGTGGATTCGTCGCGTTCACTCAATCGTGCCTCCGAGGTCAGGGAAAGACCCGCAAGCCACCGTAGAAGCCGTGGATGCAGATGTACTGGCCGTTCTGCTCCAGAATGACCATCCCCCGGCGCCTTCGCGATCGCTCCACGTCACCGCCTCGGACGGCGGGGAGGACTGTGCGCAGAGGGGGGCGTGCGTCGGGAGGTGCGCCCTGTTACCTTGTCTCGACAGGGGATCGGGATTGGGGCGGAATCATATTGTGCTGTAAGTATTTGCGAACGACGTATCACCCGGGGGCTTGCGGCGATCATCGTGCGGCGTCTTGCGATACGCAGACAAAAGGATACCGATGAAAGACGACCTGCCAACCGCATTCGGTCGGCTACATGCCTTCGCGCAAACCCTTTCGAGCCTCATGAAAGAGGCGCAGGAAGCGGGCGCCGAACAAGCGACCGGCCGCGACAATACCGACTGTGTCACGGTGACCGTAGATCGATCGGGCGCATTGCTGTCCATTGATGTCTCGGACAACTGGGCGCAGAAGCTGGATCCGCAAGATATAGGCCCGGCGGTGCTGCGCGCGGTACGGGATGCGCGAGTGCGGCAGCTGGAGAGCTCGATGGATTCGGTGGCCGAGAGTGGGCTGCTGGCAATACTTCGACGATGCCTCCGTGGACGACGACAACGAATCCAAATGGCGGTTGAATCCTGACAAATGACGATGGCGAGGAAAATCGTGCGCGACAGTAAGAAGGTCCGGCGCCGCACCCTGCTCCAAGTGGGGGTGACCTCGATGATCCTCAGCGGCGGACTTGCCTACGTCGCAATACTGCTCGGCGAATCCGGCGCTCTGGTGGTAGCGGCGGTCTTGTCGGTGACCTTCGTCGTACAGTTGATCGGCATCGTGGTCGGGTGGCGTTCGGCTCCGAACGGGGCGGTGCGCGTGGCGATATCCGGTGCTTTCGTCGCGGTGGGGCTGGCGATTCTGGGCTTAGTGGTCGCCGCATTACTGGAGGCGATCAGCCTGTTCATGCCGGGTATGTACCTCGCGACCCTGTTCCTGCTGTTCCTGCAGGGCTACCAGTGCATATGGCGAGGCCGTGCATGAACCGATCCTCTACGGATCCACGATCCTCCCGATCGCTCTGTCGGCTTCGACAGGAAGGTACCGCTTCTGCCACAACACAATTCGGCGTTCTGCGACTCGCTTCGTACACCTACTTCTATCAGGGTGGATACCTGCAAGCTATCGACTGCCGAGTGATGCTGTAGCGCATCGCATTCGGGCGCGTGCGGCTGAAAATATTGAGTAAATATAGTGAGCGGTATGCGGTGAACGACTCGGCGCCGAACAGGTCGTTCATCTTGTCGATGACGACCTGTAGGCGTAGCGGCGGGAGAAATCGTTTTCGGCGGGGCTGATCGCAGCGGAGAGAGCGTTGTTGCCCTTTGCCAGCAGCCCGGATTCGTGCGCCGCACCGACGTCCCGGTCGCGACGTCGCCGGCATCCACCCCACCACCGTCACCAGGCTCATCGACCAGCCCGAACACCCGTCGATCACGAACGCAAACCGGTCATCGCGCTGGACCGCGAACAAGTCCAACTCGTCCGCAAGCTGATGCGATCAGACCGACTCGTCGGCAGAAACGGGGTCGCCGACATGGTGGACCTGATGCTCGCCACCGGTGCCCGCATCGGCGATATCGTTGTAATCGAATGGCGTCACCTCAATCTCGACGCCGCGGTGCCCACCATCCTGATCGGGACCACTGCGATCTGGCCCGCCGGCGTCGGCCTGCACGCCCAGCCGTACCCGAAGGGAGGCGAGCGGGCACGCCGCGAACTGGTGCTACCACCTGGGCCGTGACCGTCCTACGGGCACGACGCGACCGCTTACCGCACGAGCCGACGGATCTGGTCTTCTACTCCAGAGCGAAGACCATCCGGCACCCGAACAACGTCCGAACCCAGATCAGCGAGGCACGCGCACGAGTGGGCCTGCTCGACCTGCCGATGAACCCGCACACCTACCGCAGACCGTCGGCACGAAGATCGGCCGCGAGGACATCGAGAAGGCCGCGTCCCAGCTCGGGCACGCCTCGAGCGAGACCACCCGACGCCACTACGTCATGCCCACTCAGCAGGGGCATGACACCCATGAGTACCTGGACGACTTTGCGGTCCCCAGCACCCGACGCAGACCGGCGCGGGACAGGCTGCCGGTCTGCGGGGCGAGCAGGGTGTCGCTCAACTCGGTTACACCCGCGCGGGCGCGGTGAGGGTAATCAATTCCGGCGGGGATTGCTGTTGCGGCGCACCGCAGCACCCGCCGCCGCTGGCGTCCTGGGTGGTGTCGGCGTTGGGGTCGTCGAAGACTCCTGCGCCGCCGCAGACTCCGGTGTCGGGCAGGGTGAGTTCGATCCGGGTGGCCGCGTCGTGGTCCCCGGCGAGGGCGGCGGCGATGGAGCGGACCTGTTCGTAGCCGGTCATGGCCAGGAAGGTCGGGGCGCGGCCGTAGCTCTTCATCCCGGCCAGGAACACGTTCGGTTCGGGGTGGGACAGTTCGGTGACGCCGTGCGGGTAGACGGTGCCGCACGAGTGCACGTTCGGGTCGATCAACGGGGCGAGTTGGGTGGGGGCTTGCAGGACCGGGTCCAGGCCGAGGCGGATCTCGGAGAGTCAGGTCAGGTCGGGCCGGAATCCGGTGAGCACGACGACGCGGTCGACGTCTTCGAGGCGTTGCCCGTTGTCGGCGACGAGGGTGTGTCGGCCGCTGGTGTCGGGTTCGATGGCGGCGGTGCGGAATCCGGTCACGACGCGCAGGTGCCCGGCGTCGACGGCGGCTTTGGCACGTTGGCCGAGGGCGCCGCGTGCGGGCAATTGGTCGGCGTCGCCGCCGCCGAAAGTGTTGGTGGTATCGCCACGGCGCAGGACCCAGCTGATCAGGGTGCCCGGCTCCTGTTCGGCGAGGGAGGCCAAGGCGATGATCGCGGTGAGCGCGGAGTGCCCGCTTCCGGCGATGACGATGTGGCGTCCGGCGTAGCGGGCACGCACTTCGGGATCGTCGAGGTCGGGCACCCGGTAGTCGATCACGTCACTGGCGGCGGTTTCGCCGAGCGCCGGGAGTCCTTCGCCGCCGAGGGGATTAGGTGTGGTCCAGGTGCCGGAGGCGTCGATCACGGCACGGGCCAGCACACGGTCCTCGGTGCCGTCGGCGCGGCGGAGGTGGAAGCGCATCTGGCCGACGGGGAGATCGAAGTCCGCTCGGCGGGCAGCGCCCCGGCCGAGTCGCTGAATCCCGCCGCGGTGGCCGCGATGGACGAGGTCGGTATCGATATAACCGCCCAGTCTCCGAAGATCCTCACCTATGACGCGGTTGAGACCTCGGATGTGGTGATCACGATGGGCTGCGGGGACACATGCATCAAGGAAACCGCCGGACAATGACCTCCGCGCGCGTCGGTACCGATCCGATCGAAAGGAGCCCTGGAGCTGTGAGCTCGAAACCAGCAGTGCTGTTCGTGTGCGTCAAGAACGGCGGCAAATCCCAGATGGCCGCCGCACTGATGCGCAAAGTGGGCGCGGAACGCGTCGATGTCTACTCCGCGGGAACCAGGCCCGGCGCCGAACTCAACGCGCTGTCGGTGCAATCGCTACGCGAGATCGGGATCGACCTCGACAGGGAACGCCCCAAGCCGATCGACCCCCGCCTGCTGCGCGCGGTCGGGGTGATCGTCACCCTCGGCCGCGAAGCACGCATCGACTCCGCCGAGGACCTGCGGATCATCAACTGGGACACCGACGAACCCTCTGAACGGGGGATCGACAGCATCGAACGCATGCGCTTGGTCCGCGACGACATCGCCGCCCGCGTCGAGGCACTGCTCGCCGAACTCACCTCGCTCGCCTGAGCGTCGGCGGTGTCGGCGCGACCGCGGCAACCGACCGAGGCCGCGGTCGCGGGGCGCGCGCTGCGGGAGGTACCGCAGTTCTCGGCCATCGGGGCGACAGCCGGTGCGGCCGCCGAACTCGACTGCGGACGTGACCAGGGCCGGGAAGGCTCGTTATCGGGCCGACTCGGACAGCCGGTAGGCGACCGACCCTCCGTCCACGGATTGGCTGGCGACCTCGGCACGCGGCGCCCCGCTGTCGGTGTGATCCGGGCTTTGGTCCAGGCCCTGGAACGGCAGCGGCGCTTGATGGAGCGCATCTATACGTGGACGGTGATGAGCGTGCCGCACCCGCAGCAGCACGCACCGACCGCCAAGTGGGTGCCACCCGCTCGGGCGGAGAAACCCGGGCCGGTTTCAGTCCCAGGTTTCTACTCGTACCAGCACAGTTGGCCCGCATAGTGCCTGGTCTGCTAGGCTGGCGTTCGCTCTCGAGCGCATGCCGATGTAGTTCAATGGCAGAACTTCTGCTTCTGCCCCAACACAATTCGGCTCTCTGTGGGTATATTCGATTAGCTACTCTTGCCAGCAAGTATGCCCGACAGCTATCAGAGACTGGATGACTCTGGTTCGCGTCGGATTCATGTAGATTCGCCTGAAAATACAGAGTAAATAAGGACCTCCGGGTCTGCGGCGCTGTGCGCCCAGGTGGGCACCGAGAGGCACACCTCTTGACTGCGACACTAGAGACAGGTGGTTGCCAAATGACCTTCACGTTGGAGTGGCAATGCGACCTCGAGAGGGGTTTCAAGTCCGATCGGTCTGTGGTCGGACTCATCCTCAAGAGCGAGATCATGGGGCGGCCGGTTCAGGTGCTGTTTCCCGCCACTCCCGAACGTGAGCAGACAGGAGCGTTGCGGCCTCCGCGGGATAAGCGCAGCAGGACATACGACGAGCCCGGCCTGTGGGGTGTCTTCGAGAGTGACATCGGCACCCAACCCGCAAGTGCCGTCGTCCGCCGTGTACTGCTCCAAGGCCAAGCGGAAAGCGAAGCCGAGACCGCCATCGAAGAAATTCTCGCCGCAACGGCAGAGTGGGCGGAACGGTTCCTGACATGGATTGAGATCTATACCGGCCAGTGCGTATCCGACATCGGCCATCGCCCGCCAAGCATCATTCACAACCGGTGGATGCCTTTCAACATCAGCGATGAGCCTCCGACACACCTCCACGCTTTCAGCCCGATGAAGCTGGTGTGTGCGAACACTAGCGGCCCTGCATCGAAGGAACTGGTGGGTGCTGCTCTGGATGAGGCGGCCTCACAGCACGATCCAGAGCTGGCATGGATTCTGATCCGGGATGCCCGCTCGTTGCGCTTCGTCAACCAACATCGCCGGTCGGTTGTAGACGCTGGCGCGGCAGCCGAAATCGCGATCAAAAACCTGTTGATGAAGGCGATTCCTGCTACGCCGCCCGATATCACACTCGGTTCAGCCGCGGGCAGACTTGAAAAAACCGGTTATCAACTTCCGCTGGACTTCTGGACCGACCTCCATCAGGTACGGAACGACGTTGTGCACATGAACCCGGCTGCTTCCACAGTCGGTGCACCGGAAAGTAATCAGGCGATCGAGATCGCGACTGCGCTCGTGGAAAGTGCGTGGCCGCTTCGGCAGCCTCACCTGAAACTCTGGTAAATGGCAAAGTAGGATTCGAACCTGTGAACTCTGGGTTATGGCGGACCACGATAAGGGCACCTTCGTGCAGCTTCGGATCTATGCATCTACCAGGGGTGATGCCTCTCGCAGTGATGCGTCGAGATGGTTCGGGATTCGGACAGATTCGGGTAATACCGTCGAATTTGCGTCGAATAGACAAATGAGTCCGTTGGCCCGTGTCCAGGCGACAGCAAACGGCTGACGCCGCGCTCACGTGGTGGCGAGAGAAATAGCAGCTCGGTCCACGGGCGTGCGAGTGGCGGAGGTTGGTGGTCGCGGCGCCCGGACTCGGGGTGGCGGGTGTCGGCTCAGGTTCAGTCATCGACTCTCGTTCGTCCGGGATTAGCCCTGTGACCACGTTCTTCGCGACTGTGATGCCGCCTCGCGGTCAACGTTCAACTCATGACGTTTCCGGGTGAATATTGAAGCCCGATTCCCTCGTCGGGATCCCGTTCACGTCACCGCCGAGGCAGACGCCCCCTGTCCGAATGAGGATGGTCGACAGCGTCGAACCCTGAGGGACTGGGACCGACACTGCATCAACCGCAACCAGACGTTCGAGCCGCCGTTTACTTATGAATCGAGCGGTCATGACCGCGGCGTAGTGCAATACGAGTCCGCACCACGACTAGGCTGGTCGGTACAACTCGACGTCAGGTGCGCCGTTCGAGGCGAACCAGTTCTGCAGTTCCGGTCCGTCCAGTAGGTGTGGCGAATCGACACCTATATCGACAGATCCTATGACCAGGCCACTGGAACCGGTGACATCAACGCCTGTCAGCCGCGCACGCGAGACGCGGCAAGAAGTGCCGATACTCGCCGGCATCTTTCAGGAGAGCGGGCGGACCTGGCTCGTCGACAGTCTTTCTACGACTTGAGTTAACAAACAACCGAAGGCAGATGCTGGCGGCGCGCTGCCGCCGTGAAACAAACCGAGTTGTACGCTTCAATCGAGCCCCCAACACTCAATGTCCGACGACCCAATGATCCCCTCGTAGACTTTGCAGCGACACGCCGAGAATGTGAACACTACCGGAGGTGCACTGCAAACTTGCCCACTTCACAGTCACGAACGTGCACTCTGAACAGGATCTTTACCGTGGGGTCCTCATCGCCCCTGCGAGGGTTGGCAACATGAACCCTGACATGGCCGCTCTCATGTTCACGGCCCAGGTCCTCATCGCCCCTGCGAGGGTTGGCAACATTATCGGTCCGAGTTTCAACAACACACTCGGTGTGCGGTCCTCATCGCCCCTGCGAGGGTTGGCAACATGTCGTGCAAGTCGACGGCCACCTGTACTTCGGCGTGGTCCTCATCGCCCCTGCGAGGGTTGGCAACTGGGCCGCCAGCAGCGTGCTGGTGACATCCTCACCCCGGTCCTCATCGCCCCTGCGAGGGTTGGCAACTGGCGAGGAACTGAGCGAATCCAGATTTACGGGGAAAAGTCCTCATCGCCCCTGCGAGGGTTGGCAACCGCTCGAGCGGTACCGCGACCTGTTCCCCGCGGTGGTGTCCTCATCGCCCCTGCGAGGGTTGGCAACGCGCGGATGGCCTCGACCTGCCCACGCAGCTGCTCACGTCCTCATCGCCCCTGCGAGGGTTGGCAACATGAACTGCTCTACGACGATCCGCCACGGGATCTGGTCCTCATCGCCCCTGCGAGGGTTGGCAACGGCTACCGGGTCGAGCGCACCTACGTCCCCTATCCGGCGTCCTCATCGCCCCTGCGAGGGTTGGCAACTGCTCTTTTGGGCGCTGCCGTTGATCGTGGTGCGCCCGTCCTCATCGCCCCTGCGAGGGTTGGCAACAAACTCGACGGCAAGACCGACGCCACGGCGGGCGA
>NZ_LGYZ01000094.1 GCF_001310275.1 Nocardia arizonensis | reverse complement strand
GGCTGGCGTTCGCTCTCGAGCGCATGCCGATGTAGTTCAATGGCAGAACTCTTGCTTCCCAAGCAAGTAGCGCGGGTTCGATTCCCGTCATCGGCTCCACGGAGAACCGCAGGTTGATGTGGTTTTCTCCTCTCGGCCCAGGGTCTGGGCGACATTCGATGCACCGCCCCGCGCAGAGCCGTTCGGCGTGCGCGAATTCCGGTCAGGCGGAGTTGGGGCCGAGGGTTGGAGTGGAGGGGGTTGGCGGGGGTTCTTTCAGTTCTATGAATAGGGCGTGGGTTTCGGTGTCGCCTATGTTCTCGCCCGCGTGTTCCTGGGCGGCTACCCAGCGAATCTGGCCTCGCGTCAGTTCCACCTCGACCTGTTGTCCGCCGGAGGAGATGCGGCGGCGGAAGGAGGTGAGGGGGTAGAGGATGCTGTCGGGGTGGGTGTGGGGGCGGGTTCGGTCGCCGGGGTGGTCACGGTATTCCAGGACGCGGACCCGTTCGTTCTCGAAGATTACCCGGTAGAGGTCGGGATTGATGACGGTGGGATCGGTGCACATGGCTGCCTCCGGCGGTCGATATGGGATTACAGTACCATGATGGATATGTCGGTACCATATGAGTCGACCGGGCGGCGGAATCAGAAGTCGCGCACCAGGGAGGCGCTGGTGGCCGCGACTCGGACGTTGCTGGCGCAGGGCGGAATGCCGACGGTCGAGGAGGCCGCCGGGGCGGCTGCCATCTCGCGGACCACCGCGTACCGGTATTTCCCCAATCAGCGGGCGCTGCTGGCGGCGGTGCATCCCGAGATCGAGGCCGATTCCCTGCTCACCGAACCGGCGCCTGCCGATCCGCGGCTGCGGCTCGAGGCCGTCATGCGCGCGCATGTACGCATCATTCGCGAATGGGAGCCCGAACTGCGCACGTCGCTGCGGCTTTCACTGGATTCCGATCCCGCCGAGCCGACCCCGCTGCGCCGTGGCCGCGCGATCGACTGGATCGAGCAGGCGCTGACACCGCTGCTCGAGACCCGGCCCGATATCGATATACGGAGGTTGGCCATGGAGATTCGGTCGGCGACGGGTATCGAATCGTTCGTCTGGCTCACCGATGTCGCCCGGCTGTCGAAGGACGACGCACTCGAAACGCTCTGCCGTACGGCGCAGGCGGTGCTCGCGTACGCGCTGGCGGATTCGGGATGACGGCCGTGCGGTCCGGTCCGCTGACCTAGGCTGGCGGCATGAAACCTGTGAACCTCGGTCGCAGACAATTGTTCGCGGTGGGGGCGGCGGCGGGGATGGTTGCCGTCACGGGGGTGGCCGGGGGTGCGGCTCGGGCCGACCCGCCCGGGGATGACTCGCGTTATCCCGGATACTCGCCACGCGATCGCGCCCAGCCATACGCGAAGTACATGGCCGACCGGACCGATCCCGCTCTGCCTGCTGTTCTCGCGGCATACGCGGGCGATCCCACGCCCGCGGCGTCCATCCCGGAATTCGGTTCGCTCACCGACGATCTCGCGCCGTCCGGCTATTCGGCCGTCGAAACCGGTTACGGGCAGATCGATTCGGGCATTGTGTGGGTCGCGGCGCATACGCCGATGCCGGGTATCACCGCGCGGATGTGGGATTGGTGGTTCGGTTGGCATCTGTACGAGTCGGCGCGATACAAGCTGTGGCATCCCGACGCGCACATGTACGCCGAGGTGGACGGGGACGAATCCCGGCGTCCCTCGTCGGGCCCGGAGGGGTATATCGGCAAGGTCTCCTATGTCGACGAATACATCGGAGCGCGCTTGCAGCAGTTGGCCATATCGTTCCGCGATCCGGTCGCCCACGGATTTCGCGTTCCCGAGGGGCACACTGTGATCTTCGGCCGTGTCGGCAGCAGTGTCGCGCCGCTGGATCTGGGGTGGCTGGTGCACCAGGTGCGGCCGACGGCGGAGGGCTGTGAGATGCGCAGTCGCTTCTACCTGCGGTTGTACGGTGCGCACGCGCCGGATGCGGGACGCGCGGGCCGGGCCGTCCGACGCGGCGCGGCGGTTGACCCGCGCGACCTGTTCCCGGGCACGGATATGGCCCGGGACCTGCTGCTGCACTGCGGCCAGGAGATGCACCACCTGGCCGGTTTCCTGCCTCGGCTCTATGCCGAGTTCGGGGATTGATCAGCCGGCGAGCAGTCGACGGAATCGGCTGCCGTGGAAGACGAGCGGCTCGATGTCGGCCCTGGTCGCGAGGCGGTGGATGCGCAGGATGACCACGCTGTGATCGCCCGCGGGGACCCGCGCTTCGGGCACGCCCTCGATCCAGGCGGACGCGCCGTCGATGAAGACGGCGTCACCGGTGCCGCGGTGCAGTTCCGAATCGCGGAACCGGTCGCCCTCGCGCGCGCCGAGCGCCTTGGCCGCGGCCTGCTGATCGATGCCGAGCAGGCTCAGCCCGAGGTGGTCGGCGCGTTCCAGTTTCGGCCAGGTCGATGAGGAATTCTGCACGCAGAACGAAACCAGCGGGGGGTCGAGGGACACGGGGACGAAGGTGCTCACGGCGAGTCCGTGCGGGACGCCGTCGACCTCGGCGCAGACCGCGACGACCCCGCTGGGGAAGTTGGCGAACGCCCGGCGCAATCCGGTTCCGTCGGCGGGGAATTCGAAGAGTTCATGCATTATCGCTCGCCTCCACGGTCGATGAGCGCAGCGCGTCGACGACGGGCCGCCACCGTTCGGTGTAGGCGGCGATCGCGCCGTCCTCGCCGAAGGTGCGGTCGGACAGGTACAAACCGGGCAGCGCCGCGGTCGCGCCGATCTCCACCAGGACCGGCTTGAGCAGCAGGTCGGGCGCCAGCGCGTGTGCCGGACCCGCGCCGAGCATGACCGGGACGGCGAGCACTCCCGCGAGCCCGGTGCCGCCGTCGAACTGTTCGAGGAACAGCTTGAGCAGACCGGTGTAGGTCGCCTTGAAGGTTGGGCTGGCGAAGACCACGAGTTCGGATTCGGCGACCGTGTGCGCCGCGGTGGTGACGGCCGGATCACCCCAGCCGAGCAGACCGGCACCGAGGCTCACCAGGTCGATGACCTCGATGTCTGCGTCCGGGCGCAACCCCTCGGCGACGAGTTTCGCCGCGTCCAGGGTGCGCGACGCGGGTTTCGGATTGCCGACGACGACCGTGACTGCCATGTGGTCTCCCTTCTGTGGCGTCCGGCTTCGGAAGAAGCCGTGCTGCGGCGTGTGGTGATCTTCCAGCGGACGGGATCGTGCAGGGTCGGGATGCGGGCGTCGCGCCGGTGACGCGGGTTCGGATCGTCATCAGCGAAGCGCCGTGGCGGGTTCGTCGGCGGCCTCGAGTTCGCGCACCAGCGGTAGCACCTCGGCGCCGAAGTATTCGATCTCCTCCTGGAAATGCAGGAATCCGCCCAGGATGAGGTCGACGCCGAGGCGCTTGTAGGCGACGATGCGTTCGGCGACCTGTTCGGGCGTGCCGATGAGCTCGGTGCGGAAGCCGTCGTTGTACTGCACGAGATCCTCGAATGTCGAATCCGCCCACATGCCCTTGCGATCCGATGTCGACGCGCCCGCCTGCTGAACGGCGTCGCGGAATCCTTCCACCGCGGGCCTGTTGGCCTTCTCGATGATCTCGCGCAGCGTATCGCGGGCCTCGCGTTCGGTGTCGCGGGCGATGATGAATCCGTTGAGCCCGAATTTCACCTCGCGATCGTGGGCGCGGGCGACCGTGCGCAGGTCATCGAGCTGTTCGGTGACGCCGTCGAAGTCCTTGCCGTTGGAGAAGTACCAGTCGGCGTAGCGACCGCCGTTGCGCCGAGCCGCACTGGAGTTTCCGCCTTGGAACAGTTCGGGATTCGGCCGTTCCGGGGTGTTCAGCGGCTTGGGTTTGAGAGTGAAATCGCGGATGCGGTAGAAGTCGCCGCCGAAGTTCACCCCGTCCTCGGTCCAGATCTTGCGGATGACCTCGAGGAATTCGGCGCTGCGCCGGTAGCGCTCGTCGTGTTCGAGCCACGGCTCACCGAGTGCCGTGAATTCGCCCGCGAACCACCCGGTCACCACATTGATGGCGAAACGCCCATTGGACAGGTGGTCCGCGGTCGCGCCGAATTTCGCCAGCACCGCGGGATGCCACAGCCCCGGGTGCACCGCGGCGATCACCTTGAGCCGCTCCGTGGCCCCGAGCAGGGCCAGGCTGAAGGAGGTGGATTCGTGCTGGTACTCCGCGCCGTAGGAGGCGGTGTAGCGGACCTGCGAGAGCGCGTAGTCGAAACCGTTGCGCTCGGCGGTCTGCGCCAACTTCTTGTTGTACTCGAAATCCCAGCTGGTGCGCTGCTCGATCTCGCTGGTGACGAGCCCGCCGCTGACATTGGGCACCCAGTAGGCGAACCGGATCCGATCGGCGATCTGCTCGGTGGTCATGGCTACTCCGTTATCTATGGACTGCGGCGGGCTGCATTCCACTTCAACACTGGTATCGGATCGGCAGGAGATTTTGAATCTGCGCGATCCGATCGCCGGTGCTTGGGATCAGGCGCGGGCCAGTTCGCCCGCGTAGTTCGACCGGGCGAAGCGGCCCGCGGGCTGGAAGCGCGCGAGCAGGTCGGCGGCGGATTCGCCGGTGACCTTCGTGATGTAGTCGGCGGCGTCGGCTGCCGTCTCGATGCCGAGGATGGGCTGCGGATCGTGCAGCAGGCCAACCAGCTTCGAGGCGAAGCGGTGATCGACCGCCGCCGCGGCGAAGAACGGTTCGGCGACCGCGCCCAGTTCGGGATCGCTCAGAAACAGGCGGGTGGTGCGGGCGGCCCCGTTGCCGCGGGCGGCGAGGAATTCGGCGTAGCGGGCCGACAGCCACGCCTCGTCGAAAGGTCCTTCGTGCGCGCCTGCCGCCGCGACCAGGCGTTGGGCCTGGATGAGTCCGCTCTGCGCGCCTTGACCCGCGATGGGGTCGTAGGTCACCGCCGTGTCACCGAGCGAGCCGACCACGTGACCGCTCGCGGTGCGCCCCAGCCCGGCCCGCACGATCGGGCGGACCGCACCTTTCAACCAGGAGTGCGGATCCTCGGCGATCGGCCGGGTGGCGAGCACCTCGGGCAGATCCCAGTCGATTTGGTCGCGGTAGAGCTCGGTCACGATGCGGTGCGCGGATTCGGCCGAGTCCGCCGCGGCGAAGCGGTGCTGCCGCGAACCTGTCCGCGCTGCTGTTCCATACGCTGCCCCGGCTGAACTGGGCCGGCTTCTACTTTTTCGACGGACGCGAACTCGTGGTCGGGCCGTTCCAGGGCAAACCCGCGTGTGTGCGCATCGCCCTGGGTCGCGGGGTTTGCGGAACCGCCGCGCGGACAGGACTGACCCAGGTGGTGGCCGATGTGCACGCCTTTCCCGGTCACATCGCCTGCGACGCCGATTCCCGGTCGGAGATCGTCGTACCGCTGCGCACCGGGGACGATCTGGTCGGGGTGCTCGATCTCGACAGCCCCGACCCCGCCCGATTCGACGAAACAGATCGGCGCGGACTCGAGGACATCGCACGCGTATTCCTCGCGTCGCTGTCGGATTGACCGTCAGTTCGAGCGCGCCCCGGAACGTTCCCCAGCGCTCCACCCGAAGGGCAGATCGGCTCCGTTGAGCAGGTGATCGCCTATGACCCTTGCTTTTTGGATGGCCGGATTGTGTACGGAGATGGTGCGCGCGTTACGCCAGGACCCCGACGCGCTGCCCGTCGCGATCGGCGGCGACGAGGATGTGATCGGCGTACAGCGATCCGGTGCTGTACGACTTGACCCCGTTGAGCAGCAGGCGTTCACCGTCGGCGGTGAGCCGGGTCCGGTAACGGTCGACCGCGCCGACCCCCGGTTCGGTAATCGCGTTGCCCACCAGCGTGCCCGCGCTCACGGCGCGCAGCCACCGCTCCCGCTTCGGCCCCGGGGTGGCGAGCAGCTGATCCTCGACGAAGGAGAGGTGCACGCGCAGCGCCTGCGGCAGATTGGATTCCGCCGCAGCCAGGTCGATGAGCAGCCGGAACAACTGCCGCACCGACGCGCCGTACCCGCCGAATTCGACCGGAACCCGCAAAGCACCCAGCCGCGCCTCCCGTAACCAGCCGATCTCCTCGTGGGCCAGCCGCCGAGCGATCTCCCGCTCGACCGCGCCTGCCGCGATCCGTTCGAAGATCGGTCCGAACACCTCGTCCAGTTCGGAGTCCCGCGGTGGATTTCGCCTCGATGGATGTCATCACCCCACGATGAACCCCGTCCGCGCGGGTCTCACGGTTTGCGCGCAGCGCGATCCGAATCGGTGCCGGTCAGGACTTGCCCACGCAGGCGCCGACGATCTTGCGGGTCGCGGAGCGGGCGCGGTCGGCGTCGTCCTTGCTCATGCCGAGGGTTTCCGGGTCGACGGGCTTGTTGTCGTATTCGCTGCCGATCAGGGTGCGCAGGCCGTCCTGCGAGATGCCCTCGTCCACATAGACCTTGGCGGCGCAGTCGGCCAGATCCCTGTCCTTGATCCCCTTGTCCTGGAGCGATTTCGAGACGTCGGCGACGGTGATCTGCGGCTGGTCCGCCTTGTCGCCGCCGCAACCCGCCAGTATCGGCAGCGCGGCGACCGCCAGGGTGATGAGCCTGATCCGCACGTGATTCCTCTTTCCTCGCCTCGTGACGCGCGCCACCGTGGTGATACCGCAACGATGATGCCGCATCGGGCCGCGGCGGGTCTATCCGGCCAGCGGCCCCACATAGCGATCGGCGAAGGCGCGCAGCGCCGCCTCGTCCGCCAGACCGAAATAGCTGTCCGGGGTGAGCACCACCGATTGCGCCAAGCGCAGCGCGATCTCGGCCGCGGCGTCGGCGTCGACATGCGGCGCTTGTCCACGCGACTGCAATTCCCGGCACTGTCCGGCCAGGAATTCGCGGCAGGTCCGCAGGATCGGCGAGCCCGCGGTGGTCAGGTACGGGACGAAGGTCTCCGGTTCGCTGGTCAGCAGGCGTCCGACCAGCGCGTCGGTGCGCACGATCAGCACCGAGCGCACGAAACCCTCGACCAGCCGTTCGCGCACCGTCGGCCGATCCGATACGGCGGCGGCGGTATCGACGAGCAGACCCAGAATCCAGCGTTGAAAGGTCGCCTCGACCAGGTCGTTCTTGGAGCCGAACCGGCGGTAGACGGTGGCGCGGTTGACACCGGCGCGGCGCCGGATGTCGTCGACCGAGGAGCGGCGCAGGCCGTAGTCGGTGAATTCCGCCAGCGCCGCGTCGAGTATCCGTTCGGTGATCGGGTCCGCGGTCGCGTTCGGCAGTTCGAGCAGGGTCGCGAGCGAAGGCAATCCGACGTCGGCCATGCGTTCATGCTGCCACGTCGCGCAGGCGGGTGATCCGGGGTTCATGCCGCGCAGGCGCGTTCGCGAGCGAGTCCGGGCGCCCGATCGGCCCGCGGCTTTCCACGACGACCGGTCGGTGCGCAGAGAGGCGGTTATCCACAGCCTCGACATTCGGAAATAGAGCGACATCATTTCACTCTCTGTCTCTCCGCATATGGTCGAGCCGGTACGGTAGGTCCGTTGGCGCGCGCCGAGGCGAGAGTCGGGAGACCGAGATGACGACGTTGAACCACCACCGGACAGGCCGGGGTGAACCGCTGGTCCTGGTGCACGGCATCGGCAGCCGCTGGCAGGTGTGGGAGCCGATCATCGACATCCTCGCCCGCGAATTCGACGTCATCGCCGTCGATCTGCCCGGCTTCGCCGGATCGGCCCCGCTCCCCGGCCCCACCACCGTCGACACCCTCACCGACGCGCTCGCGGATTTCCTTGCCGCACAGGGCATCGAACGTCCGCACCTGGCGGGAAACTCGATGGGCGGACTCATCGCCCTTCGCCTCGGCGCCCGCGGACTGGCACGCTCGGTCACCGCCTATTCGCCGATCGGATTCTGGGACACCGCCGGTCGCGTCTGGTGCCAACGCTCCCTCACCGCCGCGCGCGGACTCGTCGGACCGCTGCGCCCGCTCATGCCCCGGATACTCGACACCGCCGCGGGCCGAACCGCGTTCCTCTACTTGGTATTCGGCAAACCCTGGGCGCTGGACGCGCAGGTCGCCCTCGACACCGCCGAGGGCGCGGCGGGCGCACCCGCCTTTGCCGAGGCGCTGGCCTCCTTCGACACCGCGACCCTCGGCGATATCGGCGCACTCGCGGATATCCCGGTCACCGTGGCCTGGGGCAATCGCGACATTCTGCTCACCTACGCCACCCAGAGCCGACGGGCGAAATCGGTGCTCCCCCATGCCCGGCACGTCACCCTGCACGGCAGCGGACACACCCCGTTCTACGACGATCCCGCCGGCTGCGCTCGGGTACTGCTCGACACCGCGCGCTGAATCACTCGCGCTCGGTGAGGGTGGCCGGATCGGCGGTACCGAGCAGCACCCGAACGGCACCGGTCCAGCGGCCCGCCAGCGCCCGGTGCCGGTCCGAGTCACCGGTGAGCAGTACGCGCATGGCAAGACCGGTCATGATCTCGATGGTGAACTCCGTGATGACGGGAACCCGTGGATCGTCGGGGAATTCGGTGCGGAACGCCGCGCGGATGCCGGTGAACATCAGCTCGAACAGCCGCTGTTCCAACGGCAGGAACGCGGCGAGCAGTTCGGCATCGGTGCGGGCGGCCACCCACATCTCCAGCGCCGCGAGGAATGTCGAACCGGACAGCATTCGCATGGTGAGCTCGACGGCGGCGGCCAGCCGGTCGACACCGTCGGGGATGGCCGCGAACTCCGTTGTCAGCTGCTCGAAGCGCTGCGCGGCGACGTATTCCACCGCGCCCGCGAACAGGGCGGACCGGGTCGGGAAATGATGTTGCAGTGTGCCGCGCGGCACACCCGCGCGTTTCTGCACGGCCAAGGTCGTCGTGCCCGCGTACCCCTCCTCGACCAGACTCGCGACCGCCGCCTCCAGGAGGCGCGTGCGCATCCGCGCCCGGCGCTGCGCCTGCGTCTCCCGGACGCGCTCGCTCATCGAATCAACGCCCCTGCCATTGGGGTTCGCGCTTCTGCGCGAAGGCGAGCGCGCCCTCGGCGGCATCCTTGGACACCAGCGCCGGCAGCGCGATCTCGCCCTGTTTGGCGAAACCCTCGGCCACCGACCAATCCGGCGACTCGTCGATGATCCGCTTGCTCGCCGCGACCGAGAGTGGCGCGGCGGCAACGATATCCGCCGCCAACCGCAATGCCTCCGCGAGCGCCTCGCCCGGTTCGGTGACCCGGTTGACCAGACCGAGCTGATACAGCCGGTCCGCGCTGATCCGGTTGCCGGTCAAGGCCAACTCGGCGGCGACGGGCCGGGGCAGCCGCTGGGTGAGCCGCAGCACGCCGCCGCCCGCGGCGACCAGCCCGCGCTTGACCTCGGGAATGCCGAACTGCGCGTTGTTCGCCGCGACGATGAGGTCACCGGCGAGGGCGAGTTCGAAGCCGCCCGCGAGCGCGAAGCCCTCCACCGCGGAGATCATCGGCTTCACCGGCGGTCGCGCGGAGATGCCGAGCGGTCCGCGCCGCTGCGTCATCGGCATCTCGCCCTTCGAAGCGGCGACGAGATCCATTCCGGCGCTGAAGGTTCCGCCCGCGCCGGTGAGGACGAGCACGCGCGCGCCGTCATCGGCCTCGAACTCGTCGACCGCGGCCTCGATGGCCTTGGCCGCGGCCAGGTTGATGGCATTGCGGGCCTCGGGGCGATTCACGGTGAGCACGGTGATCGCGTCGCGCCGTTCGACCAGAACGGGATCGGTCATGTGTGGTCCTCTTCTCAGAGCAGGGTGAGCTTGTCGGCGGCGGAGATTTCGGCGGGCGCGCCGAGCGGATCGCCGTCGGCGAAGGCCGCGACGGTGTCCTCGTCGCTCGCCCGCACCAGTATGCGAGCCCCGCCGGGGTTCAGGGCGCTGATCACGACCGCTTCGGGTTCGTCACCGCCGTCGCGGCTCTTGCGGTAGGCCACGGTATACGCCTCGACGGTGGCGGGTCCGACGTATCCGGGCGCGGTATCGCGGTGCGCGGGCGCGGGTTCGGCCTCGACCGCGCGGAACAGCCCGCGCGGCGGACGCGCCGAGTACACCCCGACCCCGTGCTTGGTCATGTACCAGCCGAGCGCGGTGGTGAGCGCGTAGGTGTCGGGCTGCTCGCGCAGCAGTCCGATCGCGGTGGCGATGGCGTGCGTGCTGTAGTTGTTGCCCGGTCCGCCGCCGAAGGTGAGTCCTCCGGTCAGCGACAGCGACCGGCCCGGATCGTCGATGGGCAGGCCGAGCGCCTCGGCGGCGGCCTGCACCGCGATCGGGAAGCAGGAATACAGGTCGATGTGGGTCACGTCGTCGATACCGATGCCCGCGTCGGCGAGCGCCGAGGCACCCGCGGCGGCGATGGCCGGGGAGGAGCCCATATCCGCGCGTTCGCTGACATGCCATTCTTCGGTGGCCGTCGCACCGCCGTGCGGGAAGACCCAGCGTTCGCGCGGCACCCCCGCGGCGTCCGCGGCGGCGGCGCTGCACAGGATCAGCCCGGCGCCCTGATCCACCGACAGATTCGCCACGAGGAGTTTGGTGTACGGGCTGGAGACCCGACGATTGGTCGGCGATGGGGTCACCAGATCCGCGGCGGTGTGCGCGACCGGCTGCCAAGCGTACGGATTGTCGGCGGCCACCCGCGACAGCCGCGACCAGAGTCCGCCGATGAGGTCGCGGTGTTCGGCCTCGCCGAGTCCGAGCCGGGCCCGCCGCGCGTTCTCCATGAGCGCGTAGAAGTACACCGGACCCCACAGCCCGGCCGCGCTCTCCATCTCCGAATTGGGACCGCGATCGGATCCGATGACTCGACTCGGCGCGACACGATCGGACTGTTCGGGCCAGTCGACGGTTATCGCGCGCCGGCCCGCCGCATTGCCGGATGCCACCGCCTCCGCGCCGACCAGCACCGCGACCTCGGATTGACCGTCGGCGATGTTCTGGGCGAGCAGGTTGAGCAGCCGCTGGGGGGCGTCGCCGCCGAAGCGCACCGATTGCAGTGTCCGCTTCGGACTCGCGCCTACTTCTTCGGCCACCAGCGCGCCGAGATCGGTGTAGGGCCTGCTGACCGGCGCGACCGCGGCGATCACATCGGCCGAGCCGAGCAGCCGGTCACCGGTACCGCTGTCGGCGCCGGCGCGGCGCAGTGACTCGACGGCGAGCTCGAGGGGGCCGGGCAGGCCGGGTTCGTCGCCGCGGTGCACGATCTGCCCCGCTCCGACGAGTACCGGCGTTCGTGGATCCATTCCCGCTGGCAGCATAGATTCGCGCTCACTCTCGGTTACCGTCTACAGCGGTTACCGTCAATCGTGACGGTAACTTGTTCCGATTACAGCAGAGGTCGGGCGGTCCGGCAACGAGCGTGCCTCTCAATTCCCGTCGATTCCGCGACGAGCCCTGGACGGGTGACAGGAAATTCGACGATCGACTATCAATTTTGATGGGTTCGGGTTGCAGGCCACGATTTTCGGTCGCCAGACTGCTAGCATTTGCGTCGATTTGCCAGCCAGTCGGATCGTGGTGCGACGCACATCAGGGGAGGCGTGAACCGTGCCACTCCGACGAGAATCCGGAGGCCAAGAGACCTTGAACAAGACCGCTTCCATCCTGCTGTCGACGCTGGCAGGTGCCACGGTTTTGCTTCTCACGGCGACGACACCCGCTACGGCGAACCCCAATGCGATAAACCCGATTCCCGTGCTGAACGGAACCGCGGGCCTCCCCAATCTGCCTGGACGGAGCAAAGCCGTATTCCAGGTCACCGGTATGGCCAGTCCGAACAACACGCAGTCCTACAACGTGCTCGGTACCGATCTCGGGATCATGTGGGACAACGGGCAGGGTGAGATGCTGACCGCCTTCGGCGACACCGCGGGCATCGGCTTCCCCAACCTGCTGGCGGGCAGTACTTGGGCGTGGCGGAGCAATATCCTCGTGCGCAGCCATACCACCGACCCGGCCAACGGCATCTACTTCGACAGCGTGGTGCGCGACATCTTCGGTCAGGCACGCGATCTGGTGCCGAGCCCGAAGATCCCGTTCATCGAGATCAGCCGTATCCCGACCGCGGGCATCGCGGTCAACGGCGTGCAGTACATGAGCATGATGTCGGTGAAGACCTGGGACAACGTCGGTCAGTGGACCACCAACTTTTCCGGTCTGGCCGCCTCCGCCGACAACGGCGAAACGTGGGCCGACCTCGGCGGCACCCGCCGTCCCAACGACGGCGGCAACGCCAACTTCCAGATGAGCGCCTTCCTGAAGAACGGCGGGTACGTCTACCAGTACGGCACCCCATCGGGCCGCGGCAACGACGCCTTCATCGCTCGCGTGGCCGAGAACGACATCCAGAACCTCGGCGAATACGAGTACTGGTCCGGCGACAAGTGGTCGCACAAGGGCGACGTGAACGCCGCGACCCCGATCATGGGCGGCGTCGGCGAACTGTCGGTGATGTACAACAACTATCTCGGCCAGTTCATCTCGCTGACCACCGATCCGTTCAACTCGGTCGTCATGCGCCGCGCCTCCGCGCCGGAGGGACCGTGGAGCCCGCCCGAGGTGCTGATCGACACCCGCGAACTGCCCACCGCGTACGCGCCGTCGATCTTCCCGTACCAGACGGGACGCGACCTGTACTTCCTCACCACGGTGCACAGCCAGTACAACGTGGTGCTCATGCGGACCACGCTCTGATCCATACCTCCGACTCGTTCTGGGCCACGAGCGCGTTCGGGTCACAGCGCGTTCGGGTCATAGACTCGGTGACATGGAGGCGGCCGATTGGGACGCGCGCTACGCGCAGGGTGAATTGGTCTGGGGCGCACCGCCGAATGCAACGGTGGTGTCCCACGTATTCGCGCTGGAACGACCGGACGCCGTCGAGGCCCGCGCGCTCGATCTGGCCTGCGGTGAGGGGCGCAACGCCCTCTGGCTGGCTACCCACGGCTGGCGGGTGGACGCGGTCGACTTCTCACAGGTCGGCATCGACAAGGGCCGGACCGTCGCCACCCGGCTGTCGCGGTCGGTGCGCAATCGCATCAACTGGCGCTGCGCCGACGTGACCGATCCGCACGCCGCGGACATCGCCGGCCCGTACGAGTTGATCCTCATGGTCTTCCTGCACCTGCCGCCCGATCAGCGCCGCGCCCTGCTGCGCCGCGCGGCGGGCATGCTCTCACCCGGCGGCACCCTGCTCGTGCTCGGCCATCACACCCGCAATCTCACCGAGGGCCACGGCGGTCCCCAGGACCCGTCCATCCTGTTCACCCCGGATGATGTGGTCGCCGATCTCGCACCGGAACTCGACCGGCTGCGGATACGGATCGCCGATCGCGTCCTGCGCCCCACCGAGGCGGGCGACGCCGTCGACGCCCTCGTGATCGCCACCCGGATCGGGGTCGAAACCCCGGCGGCGGACTGATCCCGACTAGGTCGACCAGCGCCGCAACCAGGGAGCCACGCCCGCGGCAATGACGTCGAACCCGCCTCGGAACGAATGCGGCTGACCCGGAACCACAAGCACCTCGGCCGCGTCGGCCGCATCCGGCACGCCGAACGGGTCATTGGCGCCGTTGACCACCACCACCTCGATATCGCCCGCCGCGAGCAGTTCCGCGCGCCGCGACTTCTCCGGCTTGCCCGGCGGGTGCAGCGGGAAGGACAGGGCGAGGACACCGCGGGCGCGCGCGGCCACCGCCGTGCGGCAGGCGACTCGGGCGCCATTGCTGCGACCACCCTGGACAAGCGGTTTGCGCACCTTCGCGCGCAGGGCGGCGACTATCTCCAGCCAGGCCGCGTCCTGTACGGTCGCCGAGCCGGGCGCTCGGCGACCCGCCACTCGGTAGGGCTGCACCACCATGGCGACCGCGCCACCCAGTCCCAGTGCGGTGTCACGCACCGTGACCAGGTCCTTCGCCTCGACGCCGCCGCCGGAACCATGGGTGAGCAGCAGCAGGAACCGCGCGCCGCGCGGTTTGTCGAGCTCGACCTCGGCGGGTCCGGCGCTGGTCTCGATGAGCACAGTTCACCGTAGCGCCGCGCCGAATTCGCGCGGGCCCGATCTTGTGGGCGATGACAGCGTCGAGCATGTGACTGTAGTTCGCGTCACAATGACCGGTTCCATCTTTGCCACCCCCTTACCGGCCGGTAATATGGTGAGTAAGTTACCCGCGAGTAGTATGCGGAAAACCGGCTACCCGGTGGAGCGAAGAACGGGCGGGAACGGCACGAACACCGACCGCACCAACTCAACGGAGAGATGAGTACCGACATGGGTCACTACAAGAGCAACGTCCGCGACCTGGAGTTCAACCTCTTCGAGGTCCTCGGCCTCGGTTCCCTTCTCGATGCGGGCGCCTACGGCGACCTCGATACCGAGACCGTCAAGGAGATGCTCAGCGAGGTGCGTCGCCTGGCCGAAGGTCCGCTCGCCGATTCCTTCGTCGACGGTGATCGCAACCCGCCGACCTTCGATCCGAACACCCACACCGTCACCCTGCCGGAGTCGTTCAAGAAGTCCTACCGCGCCCTGGAGGACGCAGGCTGGGTCAAGGTGCCGCTCCGCGAGGAGCTCGGCGGCCTCGGCGCGCCCAGCGTCGTCGGCTGGGCGTTGGGCGAGATGATCCTCGGCGCCAACCCGCCCGCGCAGATGTACGCCGCGGGCGCCGGTTTCGCCCAGGTCTTCTACGACAACGGCACCGACGAGCAGAAGAAGTGGGCCCAGACCATCGCCGAGCGCAACTGGGGCTCCACCATGGTGCTGACCGAGCCGGACGCGGGCTCCGACGTCGGCGCGGGCCGCACCAAGGCGATCAAGCAGGAGGACGGCTCCTGGCACATCGAGGGCGTCAAGCGCTTCATCACCTCGGGCGACTCCGACGACCTGTTCGAGAACATCATGCACCTGGTGCTCGCCCGCCCCGAGGGCGCCGGACCGGGCACCAAGGGTCTGTCGCTGTTCTACGTGCCCAAATGGCACTTCGACTTCGAGACCAACACCCTCGGCGAGCGCAACGGCGTGTTCGTCACCAACGTCGAGCACAAGATGGGTCTGAAGGTCTCCGCGACCTGCGAGGTCACCTTCGGCGGCCACGGTGTTCCGGCCAAGGGCTGGCTGGTCGGCGAGACGCACAACGGCATCGCGCAGATGTTCGACGTCATCGAGAACGCGCGCATGATGGTGGGCACCAAGGCCATCGCGACACTGTCCACCGGTTACCTGAACGCGCTCGACTACGCCAAGCAGCGGGTCCAAGGCGCCGACCTGACCAAGATGACCGACAAGACCGCGCCGCGCGTCACGATCACCCATCACCCGGATGTGCGCCGCTCGCTGGCCATGCAGAAGGCATACGCCGAGGGCCTGCGCGCGATCTACCTCTACACCGCCGCCCACCAGAACGCCGACGTGGCGCGACTGGTCTCCGGCGCCGACGAGGACATCGCCTTCCGCGTCAACGACCTGCTGCTGCCGATCGTCAAGGGTGTGGGCTCCGAGCGGGCCTACCAGTACCTGACCGAATCCCTCCAGACCTTCGGCGGGTCGGGCTTCCTCCAGGACTACCCGATCGAGCAGTACATCCGCGACGCCAAGATCGACTCGCTCTACGAGGGCACCACCGCCATCCAGGCGCAGGACTTCTTCTTCCGCAAGATCGCCCGCGACCGCGGCGTCGCCCTCGGGCACGTGGCCGGTCAGGTGCAGAAGTTCATCGACTCCGAGGCGGGCAACGGCCGTCTCAAGGGTGAGCGCAAGCTGCTGGCGACCGCGCTCGAGGATGTGCAGGCCATGGCCGCCACCCTCACCGGTCACCTGATGGCCTCCCAGGAGGACTCCGCCGAGCTGTACAAGGTCGGCCTGGGTTCGGTGCGCTTCCTGCTCGCGGTGGGCGATCTGCTCATCGGTTGGCAGCTGCTGCGGCAGGCCGAGGTCGCCATCGCGGCCCTCGACGGCGGCGCGACCGGCGCGGACGAGGCGTTCTACACCGGCAAGGTGGGTGTCGCCCAGTTCTTCGCCCGCAATGTCCTGCCGGAACTGACCGCGACCCGCGCCATCCTGTCGAATCTCGACAACGACATCATGGAGCTCGACGAAGCCGCGTTCTGACCGGCGGCCCATGACGACGGCGATGGCCCGGAGCGCGCTCCGGGCCATCGCCGTTTCGGCTACCCGGGTACCGGGTGGCGATGATCCCGCGGCGGGGTGAGTTCGTCCACGACCACCAGATTCCCGCCGGACTGCTTGGCCCGGTACATGGCGGCGTCGGCGGATTGCAGCAGCCGGGCCGGGGTCGGGCGCGGACAGCGCGCACAGGTCGTCGAGTCGAAGACCGCGACCCCGACGCTCGCGGTCACCTCCACCGCGGTGTCCGGCGGTTCGGCGACCGCGCGGCGCAGTCTTTCGGCCTCGGTGCGCGCGGCGGAGGCGGCGATCGGCGCGGCCACCACGAACTCCTCCCCGCCCGTGCGCGCCACCACCGCCATCTCTCCCGCGGCATCGTGCAGCCGCCGGGCGGTCCGCGCCAGGACGGTGTCGCCGACGCCGTGACCCCAGGTGTCGTTGACGCGCTTGAACCGGTCCAGATCGAAGGTCATGACGCAGATGGCCGGGCACCGGTCCACCAGCAGCGGCAGCCGGATCTCGAGGCCCCGACGGTTCAGCAGTTCGGTCAGCGGGTCCGACAGCGATTCGGTGCGCAGCAGCCAGTACAGGATCTGCGCCCCGGGCAACGCGCCGACCACCGATGCGGACAGCAGCAACGCGACCGCGAGGGCCAGACGGACATCCCCGCCGCCGGTGGCTATCCGTACCGACAACACGACGACCGACAGCAGCGACCACGCCGAATGCACGGCCAAGGCCCGCGCGCTGTGGAAGAAACTCAGGTAGCTGCCGCTCACCACGAGCAGCATCGCGCCCATCGCCCCGAACAGCCGATCCGGCAGCTGGAGGAACTCGAGGGTGAACAGCACGTCGGCGCAGCCGATCAGCACCAGCGACTCGGTCTTGCTCGGCCAGGGCAGCAGCCACCAGCGCGCCGCCCACAACGTCCCGGACAGCACCCCGATCATCGACGCGACGCCCGGATGGCCCGGCGGTCCCACCGGCGTGCCCGCGATCACCGCGCCCATCATCGCGATCACCGCACCCGCGATGCCGATCAGTACCTTCAGCGATCCCAGCACCGACCGAGCCTCCAGGCTGCGCACCAGCCAGCGGTAGTCGGCCGGATCATTCCACCAAGCCCGCAGTATCTTGCCGTCAATCATCGACTCACCCTTGGTCCCGACCGCGTTGCACACCGTCGCTCGTACCGAGTGCGAGAATTCCAGGAAATCTCACTTGCTCATCCGCAGTAGTCTAGGCAGGGCGTATTCATACCGGATGCGCACGCATGTGTCGCAGCCCACATCCGACGTGGCGGACGGATCCGACCCGAACCCGCGAACGGCGCTCGTGGCGGGCAGAATGTTCGGCAGACCAGCGCGGCACAGAAGGGATTCGTCCGTATGAAACGATCGCTGCCCGCACTCGCGCGAGCGTGCGCCCTCGGCGCGGCGCTCTCGATCGCGGTAGCCGGTCCGGCCATCGCCGACCCGAACAACGTGAACCCGATTCCGGTACTCAACGGATGGCGCGGACTGCCGCGGCTACCCGGCCCCACGCAGGCTGTCTTCCAGATGACCGGGATGGACAGCCCCAACAAGACCCAGAACATGAACGTCCTCGGCACCGACCTTGGCATCATGTGGGACGACGGCCGCGGCGGCATGATCACCGCCTTCGGCGACACCGCCGGACTCGGCTTCCCCAACCTGCTGGCGGGCAGCATGTGGGCGTGGACGTCCAATGTGCTGTTCCGCAGTTCGACCAAGGACCCGTCCAACGGCATCCATTTCGACAGTGTGGTGCCGAATCCGCTGCCGAGCCCGAAGATTCCCGGCATCGAGATCAGTTTCATCCCCACCGCGGGCATCTCCGTGGGCGGCGTGCAGTACATGAGCCTCATGTCCGTGCAGGGTTGGGGCGATCACGGCAAATGGACCACGAATTTCTCCACCCTCGCGGTATCCGGTGACGGCGGCCACACCTGGGCGCAACTGCCGAATACGCGGCGCGCGAATGTGGACGGTTGGCAGAACTTCCAGCAGAACGCCTTCCTCAAAGCGGGCGGCTACGTGTACCGGTACGGAACTCCGGCGGGTCGCGCGAATCCCGGCTTCGTCTCGCGCACCAAGGAAGCCGATATCGCCAATCTCGACACCTACGAGTATTGGGACGGCAAGGAGTGGAAGCCGGACGTGAAGGTCGCCGCGCCCATCGCGGACGGGGTGGGCGAACTGTCGGTGATGTGGAACGACTATTTGGGTCAATACGTCATGACGACGACCGATCCCGCGAATTCGGTGGTCATGCGCACCGCACCAGCGCCGGAGGGTCCGTGGAGCGCGCCGCGCGTACTCATCGAGGCGGCCGCGCTGCCCACCGCCTACGCGCCGATGATCTTCCCGTACCAGACCGGCCGTGATCTGTACTTCCTGCTCACCGTGCACTCCCAGTACAACGTCATCCTCATGCGGACGCCGCTGGGGTAGTCGCGAAACGACGAAACGGCCCGGATCTCTCCGGGCCGTTTTCGTGTGCTCGTTCTCTTGCGCCCCGTGTCGTTACGGCAGCGGCTTCACATCGCCCGAACCGGTCGACAGGAACTTCGACAGCGCGGTACCCAGCTGCGCCGAACCCGTCGCCCACGCGCCCGAACCCGAATTGTCGGCCACAACACCGGAGGTCGGCAGCGGCTTCACATCGCCCGAACCGGTCGACAGGAACTTCGACAGCGCGGTACCCAGCTGCGCCGAACCCGTCGCCCACGCGCCGGAACCGGAGTTGTCTGCGATTTCGGCGGCGGTCGGCAGCGGCTTCACATCGCCCGAACCCGTGGACAGGAAATTCGACAGCGCGGTACCCAGCTGAGCCGAACCGGTCGCCCACGAATTGTCCGCGACCTCACCGGAAGTCGGCAGCGGCTTGACCCCGCCCGAACCGGTCATGAACAGCCGCTCCAGGCCGAGCACCAGGTTGCCCGAACCGTTTCCCCAACCGTCCAACCACGGGTTCTGGTAACCATCCGCGACCGCGGCGGGCTCGACCGGCTCGGCCGACGCGACGGCAGCACCGGAAAGTGCGATTCCGGCGGCCGCGAGCGCGGTACCGAACAGACGAATCATGCGCATGGAGATTATCTCTTCCTCGAAAGTCCAGTCGGCGCGAACGTCAGCCGACGCGCCCATGTCTATCACGCAATATTTTCGATTCGAGAAGCGACGGTTAACTGGCGGCGAACTGAACCTTAATTCACCGACCGCTTTACGCAACATATACACCCTGACCAGCGAAATCGCATAAATCTCTCACATTGCCCCCGAAAGCATGGGCACAACACGCAGCCGCGAATTACAGCCGTGCAACCCGAATCATCCATTCCGGCACCGCCTCGAGTTGCGACCTCGCACAACCGAGGGCGCGGGCGTGTCGACCGCGAGGTGATCCCACTGGTAATCTGTTCAGGAATCTCCGCGCGACATCACGCCCCACCACCGGGCCGCGATTCGTAGGAAAGATTTCGAACACCACACCGAATTCACGCCGATGACGCAGATCTCACGACAGCCCGTAACGCCGAAGCACGAGCCCCCGATTGACGGCAAGCTTTCCTCTGCGGCGATCTATACATCGACGCACCCCGCGGCATCGCCGATATACCGATGCTACCCCTCGGAGCCGCCACCCTCGCCGGGCGCCCGCTGGTTCACCGCGATCGGCGAATGGGCCGCCGACGCGTCCACCACCGTGTCGACGCGGTTCGGATTCATCGCGACGAATTGCTCCCGCACCTTCTCCGAGAAGGTCGGATGGGCTTCAGCGAAGTCCTTTCCGGGCCTATTGACCACATCCCAAGAAGGCGCCTTCCGACCACTACCTTCAACCTTCAGCAAGTCGAATTATCACAGTTCGCAGGCACCTTTCGCCATTCCCGAGACACACATCGGCCCAGCCGGAATGAATGCGCGAGGCTAGTTCACGAGTATGCCTCG
>NZ_LGYZ01000093.1 GCF_001310275.1 Nocardia arizonensis | reverse complement strand
TGGCCGGAACGAATTTGCCAGTAGCTTCGTCCAGTATCAACCCGTCCACACCACCGCCCGGAGTCTCGAACACCATGAGCGGCCGATCGTGGTACGAAAGATACTGCGGATAGTTCATTGCCTGGATACCCCTTTCGCGAGTTCACCCAAGAATATATCAAGTAACCGTACGACGATGCTGGTCCTATCCGCCACTGACGGGGCCGAAGCCTCTGCCGAGGCCGGCGCAATTCGTCCCCACTGGGATGCCGCCGGACAGGGCCCGTCCCAGATGCACGGACATCCGCCAATCCGGCTCGGCGGGGCGCGCCATTCGACTTCGAGCCTGCGCGAGATACACGATTAGCAAATAAGCGTTGGATTCGGGTTCGGTCGAGCTTGAATAGTGTCGTCCATGCCTACCGCAAACGAAGGTAGTGCTCCGATTGTTCCGTCTGCCTTGTAAACGACTGTCGAAGAGCCTATTACCTCGAAATTTTCGTCCTCGTCGACGAGCCACTCACGTGCACCGACGCGGAATACCCAGAGTTCTTCGTTCTCGACGATCTTACGATCATCGAGACAGAATGTTCGGAAAGTCCATCGCGGTTCGAAGTGCGATCGTACGAGTTCGAGCGCTTCGCAGTAGCTTATCGTCAACTCAATATCCATTCTATCCGTGTTCCGTTATTATTCGAACAAGCCCTTGAATCGCCAGATGGAGGGTGTCTGTAGGTCATCGAGCCGTAGGTACTCCGTGTTCCTCCCAAGTGAAAAATAGTGGGAGGCATCCAGAAGCGGTGGAGTAGGTTGCGAATCGATGAAGCGCACCTTTCCTCCCGTGTTCTCGACGTTGAAGACATGGCTTCGCCCAGATTTGTTCCACTGAGGCTTATTCAGAGGATTGATCGCGGCCGTCGTCCGCGATCGACTACGGATGGTCGAAGGAGAGATTCGCAACGCTCGGGTTATCGCTGTGGTCAACGCCGGAGCTGGGTGTGTCGTTGCTGGGGCGGCGGCCCCACGCACCGCAAAATCGTTCTGCTACAAAGTTTTCCGCAGACGAGGACCACCGCTCATGTATCATACCACCGGCTTCACCGCCGACGAGATCACCGACCTGGTGGCGATCATCCACCGCGCATGCGGCAGAGCCCGGACGTGGCCGCCGAGCCTGGGGTTGCGCCGCTGCGTATGCGTGACCTCGGCCTATCTGCGACGTAACCGGGTTCAGCAAGAACTGGCCGAAGCGTTCGGCACCTCGCAGTCGACAATCAGCCGTGCCATCGGCGCCCTCACCCCGATCATCGGAACCGTGCTGGCGCAATGGATTCCGGTTGCCGAGGAGATCGACCCCGCCAGCAGCTACATACTCGACGGCACCCTGCTTCCGTGCTGGACCTGGGCCGGGCACCGCGAGCTGTACTCGGGCAAACACAAGACGACCGGGGTGAACGTGCAGATCCTGTGCGATCTCGACGGCAACCCGGTATGGATCTCCGACCCGGTCCCGGGCCGCGATCACGACATGACAGCGCCGGCGGTCTCCGGGCTGCTCGATGGTCTCGATCCATCGAAGCTGCTGGGGGACAAGGGATACCAAGGCTCAGGGATGATCACACCGGTCAAGAACCCGAAAGGCCGTGACCTGCACGAATCCGACCAGAACTACAACGCCGACGTCAACCGGCTACGCGTGGTCGTCGAACGCGTCATCGCCAACCTGAAAACCTGGCGCATCCTGCATACCGACTACCGACGTCCACTGGCAACCTTCGAGGAAATCATAACCGCCACCATCGGGCTGTTCTTCTACCCACTCCGGTGAATAAGCCTCAATGCGCGAGGCTAGTTCACGAGTATGCCTCACCGGCCTCCCACAGCGCGAACGTACGACGGTGGATATCATCGATCCGTGCGAGTTCATCGTCGGTGACCAGGCGGTTTTCACTCTTCGCCGTGTCCCAGATACCCTCGACCTGACGATACAGATCGAACGCGGGGCCTACACCGGACACACTTCTGGACCGAATTCTCTCGGTCTGCAGAATGAAGCCATCACGATTCCTCGTGATCACGTCCGTGGTGTTCGAAACATAAGCGACATCGGCGAGAACTTCACCCGTGGCCGGAACGAATTTGCCAGTAGCTTCGTCCAGTATCAACCCGTCCACAACACCGACCGGAGTCTTGAACAGCATGAGCGGCCGATCGTGGTACGAAAGATACCGCGGATATTTCATTGCCTGGATACCCCTTTCGCGAGCTCACCCAAGAATATATCATTGGTTCGCAGAGCGATCTCATCGAGGATCTTCTCTGCCTCGACGGGATCAACTTTACCGGAATTCACATAGTGATTCAAGCCGCGCGTAACCTCATAAACGGCGTGGTCGAACTCCTTGGAAGCCTTGTCGATACTCTCCAGATGGAGGCGCAACTCGACGACCATGCCGTTATCCGCACGCACGTTCATGGTTATGTCACGGTACCCACTGAGCTGCGGACCGATGATCCTATCTTCCAGGTAGAGGATTTTCATCCCCGATTTCTGGATGTCGTCCAACGCTCGATAGATCTTGTCGACCGTTTTGAACGTAATACTCGCGCCAGCCATATCGATCAATCTGGAGGCGTCACCTTCCCATCCATCGATCTTTTGCATGGCACGCGCCCGCCCCTTGGCCACTTTCCGCCCGTACGCTACACCGCCGAGAGATCTCGACAGGTCATCCGCGAGACGCTTGAGCTGACCCTGCGCTGCGGGGAACTTGGCATACAAATCATCCAGGAACGCACTTACATAGCCCGGATCCTGTTGTCTCCCGTAGTCGAATCCCGGCTGGGTCGGCTTCTTTCCCGTCCCTCCGGTAACCGCCCGAACAGATCTCTGCGCCCTCTCCGATATCGCGCGCTGCGCGTCGGTGACTTTGGTCAGCTCGACGATCTCATCCCCATTGGCAGGCACGTATTTCATCCGGTAACGCAGGCCGCGCAACGCGTCGTCCACGATATCGATCGCCTTGGGGCGCTGCAACAGCGACAAAAGCGTGTCCGACTCTTCCAGCAGGTAGCGTTCCATCAGTTTGTTCGATTGAAGCGCTTGCAGAAGGCTCTTGTTATTGGTCAGCAGGTGACGTATCGCGTCGCCCGTGGGAACGGTGCCGATCGGCAACTCGACCGGACCGCCGTCGCGATTCGCGCGCTCCAGCGCTTCCCTGACATATGGCTTTTCGAGGTACTTTCCAGCCGGAAGACCGCGTGCGTTGTCCCACGCCCTTGTGACCGTGGTACGCAGCGTCATAGTTGTTCGGCTCAGGTACGTGCCGGATGCGCTCGCTCCCGATTGCGCCGCCTGCTTGATCGCGGCCCCCGCGGACCGCATCGTGTCGATTCCCGTGCGGATTCCCGTCGCCGTGTGCTGCCCGATGGCGATGGTGGTTGCCGCGGCGGCCAGTCCCCTGCCCGCGCCGGTGGCCGCGACCCGTCCGGTGGCTGCGGCGCGGGTGAGGTAGGGGGCCAGGCGGGCGGCGGATGGAAGCGGCAGGGGAACGAACAGTGTTGCGAGGCCGATGATGTCGGCTGCGGCCCAAGCGGTTTCGCCGAGGCTGTGCTGTCGTTCCGGTGGAGGTTGATAGCGGGGTATCGCTATCCCGTCGGAGCCGGCACGGGGGTGCATGGCGGAGATGAAGGGGCCTGCCCAGTAGTTGGCGACTTGATCGGACAGGACCGTCCACGAGTGAGCGAGGCTGTCGGGCAGACCGTGACCACGTTGCGGGGCGGGGCCGGAGCGGGTCCAGCCGGGTATGTCGGCGGGCATGGCGGGGCGGTTCTGTTCGCCGGTGAGGTTGATCTGTCGGTAGAAGGTGTTCGCACCGAGTGGACCGAATACCACGCGCAGCGAGTCCAGACCCTGCCCGGGGAATTCGCGGTCGAGGTAGGCGGGGGTTGCCACGAATTCTGTGATGCCGTTGGTGGTCCTGAGGTGACCGAGTTCGGTTCCGTCCTCGTCGGTGAATGTGCCCGCGACGGGGTGTCCGTCGAAGGTGGTGATGTCGGTGCGTAAACCTTCCGCCGAGATGGAGTTCGCCCAACCGGGGCCTGTGCCGTCGACGGAGGACATCGATTCGGATTCGCCTCCGGCGAATTCGACGGTTCTGGTGTGGATCCGGTCGCCGAATTGGGTCTGCCAGGTGGTGGACTGTGGTCCGGCGATGGTGATGAACGGGCCGTGATCGGTGAGTTGGGTGGTCTGGGTCCAGGGCCGGTCGGCGCCGTCGCTGCCGCCGTGATGTTCCTCGATCGCTTCGTCTCCGCCTTGGTGGAGGACGACCCGGGTCTCGAGGTCGTCGACGGTGTCGACGTAGGCGGTGACGCCGTTGGTGGCGTAGGTGTCGACACGTGGTGCGGGCGCGTCGGGTTCGGTGATCTTGGTTCGGGTCCAGGGTCGGTCGGCGCCGTCGCTGCCGCCGCCTTGGGTGACTTCGATGAGGCGGCCGTCGGATTGCAGGAAGCGCCAATGTCTTTGGCCGTACTCGTCGATCGATAGCGATCCTCGGGTGCCGTTGCCGTCGACCCATTCCGACGCCGCTGCGCCGCGCTGCGGGATTTCGACGCCTTCGGGCAGGATCTCCTCGACTCGGCTCGCGTCCATGATCTCCGGCGACGGCGGCGATACCTGAGCTGTCGTGGTGTTCGAGGGGCCGGGCAGGTTCACGGCCTCCGGGATGATCAGGGCCAGTGCAGTCGTCGCCGAGGCCGGTGGTGCGGGGGTGTTCGGTTCGGTGCCGAGGACGAGTTGCCCCAGGAAGGTGTGTTCGACCGGTGTCGTCGGAGCAGGGATTCCCGATGGTGCGGGGCTGTCTACCGGTGGCGCGGGTGGGGGTGGTGTGCGGCGGGTGCCGTCGGGGTTGTAGATCTGTTGGAACAGCGGGTTCTGCGCTACCAGTGCGGGATCCATGACCAGTGGCAGACCGTCGCTTTGACGCTGCTCGGGCGGCGCCGAGTCGGTGGGCGCCGGGGGCGCGGTTGGTTGCGGTGCGGTCGCGGGTGGTGATGGTCGGGTCGATGGTGTGGAGGAGGGTGGGGGCGCTTGCGTACTCGGTGTGGTGGGATCGGGGTGCTGGTGCGCGTATTCGAGATCATCCTCGGCGGACGGGCGGTTGTTGTCGGTGCCCGTGGGTGGTGAGATCGGCTGGTCGACCGGCCGGTCCACGGCGGGGGCGGGTTTGGATGTGGCGGGTGGGAATGTGCCCGCGCCGCGTGATTCGGAGTCCTGCGTTCTGGCGGCGACGCGGAAGTGCTCGATCATGTCGGTGGAGGCGTGAATGCGGGCCAGCCGAGCCGCCGCGCTTGTGGGTGTCATGCCGTTTAAGTTGTGAACCCGCCGGTCGAGCCTGTCCTCGCCGGTGTCGGCTTCGATGCTCGACGCGGGGGTGGCGGTGCGAATCCACTCGGCACGATTGTGTATCCAGGAATAGTCCGGTACATAGACTCGGGCGGCACTATCGGCCATGACATCCTCCGGTGGCGAGGAGACGGAATGCCGACCCGGAAGCGGAATCGGCTAACTGGCAGTCCGGATGAAGCGGGCAGCGGCGAGGCGACATCGTCGCGACCGGCCGCTATTGCGATCGTGTGTGTGCGCATGCTGTTCGATGCGAGAACATCCGCGTCACGGACCATCCGGGATCCGGTGCGAATTGGTCCAGAGAGTGGCGGTGCCGTTGACTCCGCACAGCAGAAAGCCCCGATCCGTATATGGACCAGGGCTCGGATTCGGTGATCGAGAAGTGGGCGGAAACCTTCGAATTCAGAAACAGACGCAGCTATGGCGCTGCGAGGTGTCGCGGTTGCGTGCGGTGGAGCAGATGGAGAACGGGGCGCACCCGGCGAGGTTATCGGTGAACATGATCTCGGCGGTTTCCGCGCAGGGTTTGCTGCGGTTCGCCTTGATCGCCGGCGCCCTCGATGCCGCACGGTTCATCGAATTCTGCCGGAAACTGCTGCGCGACAATAGTAACCCGCCTACACGATCGTCGACGACCACCCCGACCACCGCTCGGCGGTGAAGAACTACGTAGCGGGTACCGAAGGGCGGCTGCGACTGTCCGGCTTCCCGCCGCTCTCCGCAGCTCAACCCCCGACGAATAGGTTCGAGAAAACGTCAAGGCCGATCATGTCGGCCGCAAGACCGTCACCCGGCCCTGACCAGTTCTGCCTCTCGTCCTCGGCGCCCTGCGGCGGCCGCAGAAGATGCCGCGCATCATCCGCGGGTTCTTCGCCGACCCACATCCGGAACGCCGCAGCAAATCCCGCGTGAGGTCGACATACTTACTTCCCCTTCAGTAAACGCGGAGGTCAGATTTCCTCTTCGAGGGAGGCGGGGATCGTGTAGTGGGCTTCGGGGGGTTCCTGGCCGGGGACGTGGATGCGGAGGAACAGGCGGAGTTCGTCGATATGGTCCTGCAATGCGCGGATCAGTCGGATCGCGTCGCGGAAACGCTTCTTGTCGTCCACCGCTTGGGTTTCAAGGGATTCCACGCGGGTGCGTAACTTGTTGACCTCACGCGCCTGCCACGCGGTGACCGCACCGATCACCGAGGCCATCGCCATGCCGGATGCCTGCACCAACTCCGGATTCAACCAGGATGGCGCTGTCACCTGCCACCGTCCTGGCGCGCGACCGGGGTCACCGCGGGCCGGATCAGCACGCCGGCGATGATCGGGGTCAGCAGGCCGTAGACGGTCAGCGCGCCCTCGATCCACGCGGTATCGATCGTATGGCCGAGGAAATAGGCGAGTACGCCGGTGACGGCGACCAGAACCGAACGGATCAGGGCCGGTTCGGGTAGTCGATCGATGCGCATCAGCGTTTCTCCTCGACGGTGGCGGACAGCAGGCGGTCGAGCTTGAGTTCCAGTGCCTTCAAACGCTGTTCGGCGCGGTAGTCGGCGGCGTCGGCGTTCAGCACGTAACCCGCCACGGTGTCGCGGTACTCCGAATCCGCGACCCGCGACTGGAAGCCATAGGTCAACTCGAAATGCACACGGCGCAGCTTGTCCAACAGTTCACGCTGCTCTTGGTCGGAAAGTGCCATCAGCACACCGCCTTTCAAACGTTCCGCGATATCGGCGCGGAATTGGTCCATGTCCATGGCGCCGGGGTCCCATTTACCTTGTTCGGTTCCGGCCCATTCCTTGTGGCCGATCACGCGATCGGCCCCGTAGCCCAGCCTGCGCAGGATCGCCGCACAACAGCCCACATAGGCGTCGTATTGCGCCGTCGACCAACCCTCGGTGCCGTTGTTGGCGGCCTCGATGCCGATCGTGTGGGAATTGGCGTCGTCCTCGGGCAGACCGGGCCATGATCCGCGGCCCGCGTGCCAGGCCACGCCCGCGGCGACCACCGTTACGGTGCCGTCCTGGGCGAGGTGCAACTGGGACAGGGGGCCTTCCAATGTCGGTATGCCGTAAGCAATTTCCGACGCTGGCGTGCGCGAACCACCGGTGTGGTGCGCGATCACCCCCCAGATATCGCCGAAATCGCCGTGGCCGCGCTCGCGCCAGCCCGGGAATTCGGCGACGCGCAAACCCTCCTCGCGCAACGCATCGGCCAGCCATACCGGATCACCGGTTCGCGACATGGGGGTACCGCCTTTCTCTGGGGGATGAAATCGGGTGTGGTCAGGTGATCCGTACGTAGCCGGTGGTAGCGGTGACGCTCGCGGCCCAGGACTGAAGGCTCGCGTCGGTCGTGGTCTCCACGGTCACGGCCGATCCCGCTGACACGTCGACGGTCGCGCTGACGGTCAGCGTTCCCGAGACGCCGGTCACCTGGGACCCGGTGGCGACGACGACGCCGTCCACCAGGAGCCGGGCCTGCTGCTTGGTGGACCCGCCGGTGCCGCCCGAGAACGGCAGACTGGCCTGGACGGTGGCGCCTGCCTTGTCCGACGAGACCTGGAGTGCGTTCCCGACGACGACCGAGCCCGGGTAGGCGCCCGTTTCGGCGGTCCAACTCGGCACCTGGTACCAGGTGACGCCGCCACCCGGAATCGTCATCTGCCAGGCGCCGTTCTTCGTCATCGACGTCGGCGTGAACGGCACCGTCCCGCCCGCGATCACGAACGGCATCAGGAGGTCACCCCTTTGAGACTCGCCTGCATGCCCTTGCCCACCGGACTGTCGGCGGTCGTGATGTACACGGTGATCCGATCGCCGGCGTTGAACACCCACGTCCCGGTGACGGTGGTGTCGATGGCGTGGTTGGCCGCGGCGATGGTCGCCGAGGTGCCCGACACCGCGGTGCCGTTCTGGCGCAGTTCCACCACGAGGTTGCCGGTGCCCGCGGTCTCGCCGCGATAGGTGACCGAGCTGACGGTGACCTTGCGTTCGAGCCGCAGACCCTCGGGCATGATGTTTCCCGCGCCGGTGGCGCGATTGCCGCCGTGCGATTTGAGGGCGATGTCGTAGATCTGGTCGGTGAGGGTGGGTGTCCTGGCATCGGTCAGTCGCGTGTCGGTGCTCGCGATGGTGCCGATGGCCGTGCGGGCGGCGGCCGCGTCGGCGGCGGTCAGCACCGACCGTCCGACCGTGGTCGAATCGGAGATCTGCGCGGCCGGGTGGGTGTGCGAGACGGGGGTGCGCGCATCGGTGAGGCGCGGATCGTCGCCCGCGACCGCGGTGGTGGCGGTGGCGCCGATGATCGGGGCGAAGGTCGTCGGCTTACCCGTGATGCTCGCCCAGTCGCTCGCGCCGACGGGTCCGCGGATGACGACGCCCTGACCGTCGGGCAGCCAGCCGCCCGCTGCCGCGTGGTAGACGTAGAGCAGGCCGTCGGCGGCCACTACGTACTGCGCGCCCTCGGCGGGGGTCGCGGGCAGCGCGGAATAGGTCGCGACCCGACCGTCGATCTTGATTCCCTCGCCGCGGGGTCCGACGACCACGGCGGCACCCGCCGAGGCGGGGACCGGCGAGGCGAGCGTGAGATCGACCAGGCCGATCGACCCGGTGTCGGGATCTTCGCTGTCCGGGCCCGGAACATATTCGGGCACATGGAAACTGAAGGATTCCAGCGGCACCCGCTCACCGTCGTAGGACAGGTCGAAGGAGGCCCGCCAGGTCCAGTCGGAGGGGTTGGTGTCGGCGTTCGGCGCGACCAGTCGGACTCCGCGGCGTCCGCGCCAGGTGAGATAGCCGAATTCGTCGAGGGAGCATTCGTAGTGGTTGGGCAGCTGGACGTAGGTGGCCGGGGCCGGTTGCGCGTCGGCGACCAGCACCTTCGGCGCCTCGGCGAGGAAGGTGACCGTTCCGCTCAGTGGCGGGAACTCGGGCAGGTCGCCGATGTCGGGGCCGTCGCTGATATTGGCGAGGAAGCGCCCGACGACCTTTCCGTATTTCAGAGGGGGCAGATCAGCCATGGATCAATGCCTTTCGGACGGCGGGCAGCCGCGGACGGCTGCCCGGTGGCTCGGTGGAAGGCGGTCGCCGCTAGACCGTTTCGGCGTAGACGATGAGCTGCGCGCCGGTTGTGATGACGCTGTAATTGGCGGTGCCGACCCGACGCACGAGGACGTAGAGGGTGGTCGTCTGGTTCGCGGGCACGACACCGAGCGTCGACGCGGGCGACATCGCGTACTCGAATTTCGGGAGTATCGGCGAGCGGATGACATTGCTTGCGCCCAGGGTGTAGCCGTAGCCGACCATTTCGCCTTCGGGACCGCCGACGCGCACCTCGATATCGCAGCGCGCGGCGCCGAGAGTGGCGACATGTGTCTGCACGGTGAGTCCGCCTTCGACCCGCGGCCGCCACGGCACCGGCTGGGCCGGAATGGTAGCCGTGGCGACGGTGCGCACGGCCTCGGAGAGGTTGGTGCCGCCGGTGAACTGGTTACTGGCGATGGCCCACGGCCCGGCGGGCGCCGGACTCGGCACCGGTCGGAACTTGCCGAGTGCGGTACTCCAGGCGAGTACGTAGTCCTGACCGAGTGGATGGGCGTCGTCGATCAGGATGTCGCTTGCATCCCGGATTCGGCCCGCGCCGCCGGGTGCGCCCACGTCGCCGGTCTCACCGCGCGGGAAGGTGATGCGCAACTGCTGATTCGGGGCGGCACCGGTGATCTCGGCGGCGGCCTCGGACCCGGTCGCGCCCGCGACACCGGATCCGGTGAGCACGTTCGGCGCGCCTTTGCGCCCGGCCGCGCCGAATGCGTCGGCGAACGCGATGAATTCGAGTCCGGTCCAGTAGTAGACGCTGTTCTCGGCGACCACACGCCACGCCTTGCGCGCGTCGGCGGTGGTCGGTTCGAGGGCGAAAAGCGCTGCGGTGTCGGCGATATCGCCCTGCCACAGCCACGGCCACGCTGGGTCGCCGTCCGGTCCGGCCGGGCCGGTCCCGCCCTCACGGATCTCCACCAGGGCCTGTCGGTCCACGATTTCCATCGGGTTCACCGTGTAGGGCAGTCCGACCGAATCGGACACCCCGCGCATGGTGATCATGATGTCGTCGTCGAAGACGATGTTCTGGTCGTCGGTCATGATGCCGCCACTGGTTGTGCCCAGCACACGAGCTGCGCGCCGGTCCGGTTGTAGGTGTAGTTGGAACTGCCCTGCCCGCGTCGCAGCACGACGTACAGGGTGACGGCCGTGCCCGCGGCGATGACACCCACCGACCCGGTCGGGTCGGTGATCCTGGCGCCGAAACAGGGACGGAAGCGGTTGTAGTTCTCCAGCCCGAACGGCCAGCCGATACCGATGCCGACCAGTTGGCCGCTGTTGGATCCGATCCGCACCTCGGCGTCGACGCGCGTGCTGAAGCTGCTCGACGCCTCGGTGGTGCGCACCGCGACACCGCCGGACAGCACCGGTCGCCATGCCGTGTCCTGCGCCGGGATGTTCAGCTGCGCGATGGTGTTGGGCGAGGTCGCGACATTGGTCTGCGAGGCCGAGAAGCCCGCGCCGCCGTCCCAAGCCGTCTCCTCGACGATCGACCACGGACCCCGCAGTCCCGGATACGCCGCCGGCGTCCACTTCTGGGTCACGTCGTTCCACACCGGGACCGCGTTGTCGACATGGGTGCCGTCGGCGTAGTCCGCCGCCTGGCGCAGCGGACCGGGGGGCCCGTCCTCACCGGTCAGACCCTTGACACCGCGTGGGACGGTCAGCGAGAGCGTGAGATTCGGCGGTGTCCCGGTGACGGTGACCTGGAGCGGACTGCCCACGGGTCCGGTGTCGACCGTCCCGATGGCGATCGAACACGGCTGCCCGTCCGGGCCCATGCCGCCGAACGCCTCGGCGAATGAGTCGAAACTCGTTCCATTCCAATACATCAGGGCATTGGTCGACACCACCCGCCACGCCTTGCCCGCGTGGGCGAGGCCGAGTCCGCCCGCGAGCGCGTTGAGTGCGCTCTGGTCGGCGATGTCGCCTTCCCAGCGGAACGGATATCCCGCCGGACCCGCATCGCCCGCGGCGCCCGCGGTACCGGTCATGAGTTCCAGCGCGCCGTCGCGCGGGGTGCCGTGCATGGCCTGCACCACGCCCGGCGTGCCGATTCCCTCGTGGATGCCGCGAATGATCGTCGAATCGAAATATTCTCCTACGGTGGACATTTCACCTCCTTGCCTGGGTCGGCACCGCGTAGGCGACCAGCGAAGCGCTCGCGCGCTGATAGCCGATCTCGCCGGTGCTGGTCGTGCTGACATTGAGCCGGTCCACCGTGACGACCAGGTTCATCGGCTGACCAGCCGGAACCGTTGCGAAGGTGGAACTCGGCGACAGCGATTTCGCCATGTCCTCGTCGCTGTAGGTGGGCGAGAACGGCACCATCAGGTAGCCGCCGCCGGCCACGCCGGGCAGCGCCGTCGCCACGATCTGCCCTTCGGAATGCATGAGCCGCACATTGACCTGCGAGGTCTGCTGGCCGTTGGCCTGGCAGTAGGTCGACAGATGGCCGTGCACGACCGGTCGCCATTCGAAGGGCTGCGCGGGCATGGTGAATGTGCCTGCGACGAATTGCGCTGAGCCGCCTGCCTGGTCCGCGGCGAAATCGGTGTCGTACCACGCCCACGGGCCGCGGCCCAGCGGCGCGGCCAGCGGCCGGAACTTTCGCGAGTTGCGCTGATATCCGAGCACCCCGCCCGCCGTGGGGCCCGCGGTGCCGTCGTAGTCGACGGCTTCGCCGATCGAACCGGAGGCGCCGGGCGGCCCCTTCGGACCGCGCGGGCCCGCGGGAGCGGTGACCGAGAGTTCCTGGGCCGCGGTCGCTCCGGTGAATATCACCGCGGCATTGGTGAGTTTCGGATCGTGCACGGTCTGCGCGACGGTGATCGTGTTCGCGTCGGCCGCCGGTCCGGTCGGGCCCACCGCGTCCGGCGAATGCTGCCAGGCCGAGCCGGTCCACACGTCCATGCCCGCGTCGTCGAGCCGGTGCCACCATTTACCGCGGTCCTCGGCTCCGAGACCGGACGGGCGGGCGGCCGCGTTCGCGATGGCGCCCATTTTGCGGAAGGTGGTGCGCGGCAGGCCGCGTCGGCCCACCTCGCCCCGCGGTCCCGTCGGCAGCGGCAGCTCGGCGGCGTCGCCCGTTACCGCGACATCCGCGGTGACGACGGGCAGGCCGTCCGGGTACGGATCGCTGCGGACGGTGATGTGCGCTGGAAAAGTGATGTCTGCCAATGTTTTCTCCTCACGGCGACAAGGTCAGAAGATGAGCAGGTCGAGATCGGCGCCGACATCGGTGGCGAGATCCTTGATCGCGGCGGCCACCCGGCCAAGGCGCTGCCACGCCTTGACGACCGAATCCTCCTCGTCCGAGCCGTCACCGACGGTGATCTGCCAGGTCGCGGGGGTCTCGCGATCGTCGACGAAGGTCAGCTCGGTGACGTAGTCGGTGAACACCATCTGGTCGAGGGCGAATCCGATCTGATCGCCGAGCCCGAAGTCCCTGCCGAGCAGATACGGCGCGTTGTCCTCGACGGTCACCTTGTGGCTGGTGTAGCCGCGGGTCAGGTGCAGGCCCTGGCGGGCGGCGACGAGTCCGTCGAGGGTGAACGCCTTGTCGCTGCCGGTGATATAGAGCTCGCGGAAGGCGTAGGGGCCCGCGCGCCGGACCCGTCCCATGTCCCGGTAGACCATCCAGGCCAGGAACACGTCGTTGAGCTGACCGCGATACAGCCAGCCGAGTCCGATCAGGGACAACAGGCCCTTGATGGCGATCTCGATACCGGCGTTGACCCAGCCCGGCGAGCGTCCGCCGACGATGACATCGGTGGCGGTCGGCTTGTGCAGCGCGACCTCCGACGGCCCGATTCCCGAGTACTCGCCCTCGAAATACCAGACCCACGGGAAGTTCCGGACGGTGCCCAGCGGCCCCGTCTGTCCGTAGACCGCCTCGTATTCGGTGGTCGAATCGAGATTCGGGTACCGCTTCGGGGTGGTGCCGTCGTCGAGGAATTCCTCGAGCCAGGAGGTGATGCCGTCGATGAGGGTGCCGGTCGGGCCGGTGATGCCGGATTTGTCGACCGTTTCCAGGACGACGGTCGGCCGGTCGAGGAAGAACCACTCCGGCGCGGGCTGCTCGTCCTCCTCGGGCAGGAAGAATCGGGCCGTCAGCATGACGCCGGAATCCTCCAGCATGGGCAGGAACAGTTTGTCGGCCATGTCGAAACGGGCCGAGGCCGCACTCCACCGACTGGTATCGGTGTACGGGTCGACCGGGACCACCGCGATGGGGAACAGGGTGCTGCCCACGCCGTCCCAGTCGGGATCGTCACCGATATCCGTCGGCGCCCAACCCGGCGCCTGCAAACGCATCAGATTCGCGGTCAGATACGTGGTGACCAGCGTGCGGACCGGACCGAACTGGATCATGTGCCGGGGGAACTGCGCGAGGATCGGCGCGAACGGCGAGGCCCAGCAACAGATGGTGGCGATATGGTTCCAGGCGTGGATGGCCTCGATGTCGACGGTCTCCACACCGTTCTCGTCGCGCACCAGCGACGCCTTGGTGATGTAACCGTCCCAGCGGAAACCCTTGGTGTTCACCGTGATCGGGATGGTCGCGTCTTCGCCGTCCTTGTTGTTGAACAGGTGGTCGAAGTGGACCATGTCGCGCGGGCAGATCATCTTCAGTCCGCCGGCGGCATTGCGGGGATAGGTGAACTCCAGCGACAGGTAGCTGTGTTCCTCCCCGATCTCGCGCATGGATTTGTCCCAATAACGCACCAGCACTTCGTTGTCGCGGGCCTGCTCCTGCTCGCTGCGGTATGCCTCGTCCATCCGCCGCGCCTCGGCGTGCGGATCCCAGGATTCGCTCATCAGAACGGCCTCGACGATCGCGGCGACACCGAGACGATCAGGCTCGACGCGGTGGTCCCGCCCTCGACCTTCACGGTGACGTCGGTGGCGGACCACGGCGGCAGCGCGGCCAACCAGTGCCGACCGGCCAACTGCGCCCACACATTCCGGCCCGTCGGTGCGTCATCGGTGTGGACGCGGGCGGTGCGATGCCGGGGATGGGTGTCGATGCGCAAGGTGTCGTTCGCGCCGAGCAGCGGGGTCTGCACCAGTCGGGGCGTGTCGCCGCCGACCGGGTCCAGAATCGACCAGCGACCGGGACCGTTCATGGTGTACCGGGGCCAGGCGGGCTGATCGGCCGCATTGCGCGCGCGGACCACGCCTTCGCCGAGTCCGGCGGTGTCGCTCCACACCGAGGACTCCTCGAAATGGCGTTCGAGCGGGTCCATCGCGGTGGCCGACATCTTGTAGACCGCGAACGCGTTGCGCGTCGGGTCGACATCGCCGACGGGTTCGGGCGCGGCGTCGAGCTGCGCCTGCTGAAAACGCCAACCCTGGTGACGGGTGTAGTAGCCGATGGTCACCGGCTTGTCGGTTGACCAGCCGCGGAACCAGGCGTCGTGCACCGCGAGGAAATCCCGAACCGGCTCGGCCGCTGCGGATTTCGCGGTCGGCGAGATCACGACGAGGAAATCCCATTCCTTCTTCGAGCGCACCGAGCGCTGGAAGGTGGCGCCGTCCTGGCGCGCGCCCTCCGAGACCAGCAGCTGCACCGGCGCGAACATGAAGCCCGCCTGCTTGGACAGCCGAACCCCTTCGCGTCCGGCGTTCACCCCGGACAGATGCCACACCCTGCCGTTGACATCCCACACGACGACCTTGGTGTCGTGTGTCTCCAATAGTTGGTGGGTCATCGACCGAGCCCTCCTCCGCGTTGCTGCGCCAGCGTCCGGCGCCGATTGACCCGCTCCACCGCGATGGCGGCGCTCTTGGGGTCCATGCCGTTGAAGTTGTAGATGTCCTGGCGGGCCGTGTATCCGCCCGGCCCCTCGGCCAGATCGGTGAGCCCGAATCCGGTGCCGATCAGCTCTTTCGCCGTATTCGCCGCGTATTCGATGGGTCTGGTGACCACGTCCGACAGCATCGATCCGGCCATCGACCCGATCGCGCCGCCGATCTGTCCGCCCAGCGGTGCGAACGGTCCGAGAAAGCCCGCGAGCGCGGTGCCGATCGCATTGCCCGCCAGACCTCCCGCGGTCGAGGCCACGCCGCTGATGGCGCCGGTCAGCCCACCCACGAGACCGTGCTGCTGTAACCCTCGAATCGCGCCCGTCACGGCCTGGTAGCCGATCTCGAGCTGCGGCGTCATCGTTGCGATCTTCTTCTGCTCGTCCACGCGGAAGGGCAGTCCGAGAAGATTGCCGACGCCCATCGCCAGCGTTGGGGTCCACTCGCCGTTCGGGTCGATTATCGAGGCCAGTCCGCCGATCAGGTCGCCGTAGTCGCGTCCCGCGTCCTCACCGATACCGAAATCGATACCGAGTTTGCTACCGGCGAGGTCGGCGAAATCGGCGACGCTCGCAGTGGCCGGATTGTAGAGTTCCATCGACTGTTCGAGCGACTTCGCCAGCGGCACAGCGCTGTTCTCACCGAGCGCCTTGGGCGTCTGCTGGATCAGCGCGGACATGATCGTGTTCCCCAGACCATTGCCGCCGCCCTTGCGCACGCGCAGGGGCTCACCACCGGGCTCGAGGGTGATGCCGGCGAAGTCACCGCCGCCGCCTCCGGTGACGATCGTGCCGCCGCCGCTACCGCCGCCGGATTGTCCACCGCCACCGGTCGTGTCGGGTGCGCCGCCCGCCGGGGCGGACCCGCCCCCGCCGCCCGGCACCGCGGATCGACCGTCGGACGCGCCCTCGGGCGCGACGTCGACCGGTGTCGTACCGGTCATCGTCATCGATGCCCGCAGACTGCCGCCGAACTTCGATCCGATCATCTCCCCGAGCCGCGCGCCGATCTCCGGCGCCAGCACACCGGAGGGACCGAGGGCCGGGCCGATCGCCGAACCCAGTGCGGCGCCGACCTTTCCACCCGCTTCGGCGGCGGCGCCCTCGATGCCCTGACCGAGCGCGTCGGCCAGCCGGGCCATCTGGTTCAGGCCGTCTCCCGGTAGATCCGCGGTACGGCCGCCGAACAACGCATTCGCGAGCGGAGCCAGGAATCCCACTGCGGGAAGGGCTGTCCCGTTCTCGGGACTGATCCCCAGGTAGACCGCGAGCGGATTCGGCGTGCCCGGCTCCGACGCGCGCTGGTCGGATGCCCGCATCGATTCACTCGCCGCGGGAGCGGCGCCGAACAGACGGCTGACGACGCCACCCGGCCGGAAGGCCGGCGCCAGCGCGGAACCGAGTAAGCCGCCCGCACGGCCGCCCGCGTCCAGCGCGCCATTGGCGACGGCGCTGAAGGCGTCGCCGACCAGGCCGAACAGGCCGAAGTCGGCGCCGGTCACACCGGAGCCGACCGGTGCGGCGAGATTCTGCCGGATCAGGTCACGCCAGCGGCCGCCCTGCGCGTCGACCAGACCGCCCGCGGCGAAGCCGGGCAGCATGCCCGCGAGGAATGCCGGTGACGGCACCCAGCCTGCGTTGATCGCCTCGAGCAGCGGCAGCGCGTTGGATGTCGACGCGGCGTTGACCACGTACTCGCCATTGGACAGGCGCGCGAGAATCGAATCGTCACGCGGTCCGCCGGGTCCGTGGACCACGCCACCCGAGGCGCGGCGAATCGGATTCCGGTTCGCTATCCCCGATTCGGGGACATCGGAATCCTCCGCGGGGTCGGCGGATAGGGGCCCACCGTGCAGGGTGGTGCGCGCACTCATGCGCAGGATTCGCGTACTGGTGCGCACGCGATCGCGGCCGCCCGCATCGATCCAGTCGGCCACGAATTTCGGCATGACGCCGAGTACGCCCTGCAATACCCGGGCAAGTGCGTCGAAACGCACCGCCGTGCCCGCGATGCTGTTGGGCGAATCGTTCTCCTCGACGATCAGCGGATCGTCGTCGGGGAAGGTGAGGACGGAGGTTCCGGCGGCTCGTCCGCCCTCCCAGACCGCACCGCTCGGCAAGGTGATCTTCTTACCGGGGGCGAGCGGACCCGCGTTGGTCATCGCGAGAATATCCGCCATTCCCATCACCCGAGGACGTTGCCCGGGCCGAGAAGTCTTCGTATCGGGCCCCTCCGAGCCCGGCGGGTGCCGCACAACGGAGCTCATCTATTTCTCCACATTTGACATCTACTTTCTCGGCCGCTGCCGCGGATTCCGGCGGACTATTCGCGCCAGGCCAGGAAGTCGTTCATCTGGTCGATGGCGGTCGCCGTACCGATGCGCTCGCGGTCGGATTTCATGCCCGGCCGTTGAATCGGCTCGGGCCGGTTCCTGCCGTGCTGGGCGTCGGAAGTCTTCGACCACACCAGCCAGCGCAGGGATTCGGTCATATCGGCCAGCAGATACTGGCTCAGCTGCCAGCGGCTGCCGTCAGGATTCATCGACCGCAACAGCGCCGAATCCGCGGGCAGCCACGTGACGATGGCCTTGAGGTCGCGCCAGCCGAGCACGTCGGTGCCAAGCTGACGCAACCGAAGACCGAGGGTTATCAAATCGAATTCGATTGCCTCGCCATGCTCTTCGAGAAGAGCATCGAGGCCTAGGATTCCCCCAGGTTCACTCCCGAATGGGTGCGCCAGGCATCGAGGAACGCGTGATAGGCATCGGGATCCATCTCGTCGAGCGCCGCCAGCGACTCGGCGGGCAACACCAGTTCGAGCAGTGTGTACATCGCATCGACGTCACCGAGACGACGAATGCGGCGGATCAGACCCGGCTTCAGATACGACAGCGACGGCAATCGCACGTCGATATCGCCCACGCTGTAGACGAATTCGTCCTTGACGGTGATCGGCTGATTCAGGGTGACGGGGGCTTTGGGGGAAGTCATCGGTTTCGCAGACCCTTTCATGACAGTTGGAGATCGCGCAGGCACGGAAAAAGTGATGGGCCCAGCGGCGGCAGGCGGGCCTGCGCATAGGTTGTGAACCTGCCGCCACTGGGGGCTTTATCAGGCGGAGAAGACGCCGTCGTCGAGGTAGCGGTACGCCTTCACACCGGCGTCGTCCTTGAACGCCTCGACGGTGATGGTGAAACCGGCCAGCTCGTTGGAGACGAACTTCTTCTCGGTGACCGAGGCGATCTGCGCGTTCGGCAGAACGATGCGCAGCTTCTTGTTGTCGTTCTTCATATCGAAGATCCACGAACGGCGGGGCAGAACCGCGCCGGTCTCCTTGACCGCCAGCAGGGTGCCTGTGGTGGAGGTGGCGGCGGTGACCTGCACGTTGTCCGGGTGGAACACCTCGTTCAGCACGTCCGCGTCCCACACCGCGTACAGGGTGAGGCCGAACGAGACCGAGTGCTCGGTCTGGAGCTTGGCGATGATGTCGGCGTTCCAGTCCTTGATGGTCTCGACGCGCCGCTCACCCTTGGACTCGATGCCGTCTTCGGAGACGTAGCCGAGGGCCTTGAAGCCCGCGGCGGGCGCGCCCGACGCCGTGGTGGGCAGGGTGGTGCTCAGGGGAGCCACGAGCACACCGCCGGTGACGGCGATGTTCGGGGTTCCGGCACCGATGTACTTGCTGGAAGGCAGAGCCATGTTGTTATCTCCCTTGGGATTGTTGCGCAGGCCCTCGGGATCGGTTATTCAGTTGTGACTCCCGGTGGAAGGGGAATCAGGCGAGGACTGCGCCTCGCACGTTCGGGTGGCCGGCGGGTCGTTCGCGACCGTCGCGGTCAGGCGAGGATCTGTCCTCGCACGATGAGGTCGACGGTCAGCACCTGTCGCGGCGCGTCGGTCGCCGGGTCGGTGTCGTTCTCGATGCCGACATCCTCGACGTAGTCGCACCAGACATCGCCGAGGTAACCGGGCGCCGCCGCCGTGAGGACGGCGCGCACGAGGGCCACCAGATCCCCCGCGGCGCCCGCGTCGTCGGTGCATTCGACCACTACGCGCGGCCGGTCGAGGATCAGGTGCGCGCCGCGGCGCCCTTCCCGATCCTCGACGTCCTGGCGGCGCTTACGGTCGTCGCGCACCACACGCACCATGCGCGCGGGCCGCGGGCTCGGCACCTGGGTGACGACCTCGGCGGTATCCGACGCCGCGGCGAGCTGGGTGCTCAGATAGGCGACCAATGTCTGTTCGATATCCGGAAAAACGATGCGCTCCATCGAGTTCCGCCTTTCATGACTAGTCGGCCCCTCGGGCCTGTTCGATACGCCGACGCAGCTGCTCCACGAGCCCCGCGTAGGCTTCGGTCTTCGTCGGGGCCTCATAGGCGAGCCCGCGCGGATGGACGGCGCACCAGACGCCGTCGTCGGTCTGGGTGACGTCGATGTCATCGATGTCGTAGAACGAATCCGGGTCCGGCGTCGGCCACCGGCCGCTCTCGTCCCGGTGGATGTGCAGTCCGGTGTCGAACGCCCCCGGCTGCCCGTTCGGCGTCGGCACCCAGCGGATCTCCTCGAGTTCCAGATGCACCCGAACCCCGCGCCGCACAAGGTATTCCGCAACCCGCGCGGCCTGCCGGATCCCGGTAACCGTGGGTTCGGCCGTGGCACCCGCCCCGCGCTGCCACGCGGGCAGATGGATCACCGACAGTTCCTCCGCCAGCGCCTTCACCTCCGGATCCAGCACCTCGCTCTCCGACGTCTCCTGCAACCGCCCACTCAGCACATGCTGCATCAACGCCAGGAACTCCGGCGTAACCAGCTGTCCCCCTTCGGTTTCCGAGTACCGCGGCGGCATCTGCGACCCCGCGAACTCGACCGACTCGATTATTTCCTTACCGGACATGAAATTCAACTCACCAACCTCGAAATGAATACCGGGCGATTCCCGGAGAAAATATTCCGCTCGGCGCGATTCGACGCACACGCGAAGAATTAGTTGCCCGGAATTATTCCTCGGGCCGGAATGCGGGAGCATTCGCCCGCACGGTTCGATCCCACGATGGATCAGAGCGCCCGCACATCCACGGCAGCGCTATCACCAGTCCGCAGAGCGCATTTCCGAGCCCGCAAAATCCCTGACGTTACTGGCAGCCAGACGCCGATCTCACCGCTTGATGGCACCCAATTGCGTATACTTGCGAGAAATTATTATATTATAACCGATCACTACGAGGATTATGCAAAACCTGGATCATATGAGCCCATCGGGTGTCGCTCCAGATAAAGAAATGGTCGCTGCTCGATAATTGAGAACTAACCTCTCACAGCTCTTCCCACTCGGGAATGACCATTGCGCCTCTATCCTATGACAGGACTCACCGATGTTTACGGAGGAGACGGTCGAATTGTCGTTTGCGACGCTTTTTCCAGTAGAGGATCCACCATTGCTGTGTGTGTAGCCAGCGCTCGTAAGTGCTGGGTGCGGGCAACGGGCTCATGGCGGATTCGGATTTCCACCAGATGTCGTGACCGAACATGATATCTTTCGCCCAGTAATCATCCGATTGATGAAAGATTAAATCATTCCCAAGAAATTCCAAGCCTACGAAGCGGCTGTTTATTCTCGCAACTGCCTCGACTTCTGAGATTCCGAAGTCGTTACTCATTCTCGATGCGATTTCCGAGAATAACTCCTCCCCTTTTTCATCGGTCAAGAAAGTGTAACGGCCCGTCCTATAGGGCTTCATCTCACCACCACCCGTCAACGATACTTCAGTATCTTCAGAGTTCGTCCTCGATCATCGGGACGCACGGCGAAAGAAGAGTATCGCCAGCGACAGTAATAATTCCCCGCCTCATAACGAGTACCTGAAACTCATTGCCCGATCCAGAGTAATCCTCATCATCGCGAATATACATGATCCCGTATGATCCGGGCGCTACAGCCGCAATTCTCCGAAAGGAGTCGACAACTTCCTGCCCCTCCACGGTGATTCAGAAACCCGGCCAGGTGCACTTGAGCCGCACCGTGCTCACCACCCCGCCGTGACCGTCGGGAACGGCTGCGGTGGCCGTGATGTTGTCGTAGTTGTCGACGTGGACGTTGTCGTAGAGGCCGTCGGTGTTGCGCGTGGCGATATCCAGACCGACTTGGTTGCCTTCGGCGTCGTAGGACGGCGTGAAGACCTTGTTCCAATCCGCCGTTGCCGCGAACTCGCTGTCGGGTGTGCCCGAGGTGGATGAACCGAGTCGTGCGTCTACCCATGGTGGTCGATATGGCGTCAGCGCAACGGGATTCACCACCTGCGGTACCTACTTCGGAAGCAGGCGCACAACGCGACAGACATGCGCGCAATGCGTCGAGGAAATGCATCGAACAGCGGTGGAGGAGAGTCCCGGCGGTTTGCGAGCGCGAGATGCGCCCGAGGCAGGCGACGAACGGTCGCGAATCCGGTTCGAGCGAGAAAGGTTCGGCTACAGGCGCTACGAGGCCGACGGATTACCGTGGCGACGGTTGCGCTCAGAGGGCGGCGTAGGCGTCGAGGGCGGCTTGGCCGAGTTTGAGTTGGGGGGTGGTGCCGGTGGCCATGTGGTGTTCGTTGGCGGCCACGACGACCTGTTTGGCGCCGTCGTCGGAGGTGAGCCAGAGGCTGTAGTAGCCGAGGACGCCGCCGGTGTGCTGCCAGACCGGACCCGCGGCGGTCTCGGTGCGGAGCACGCCGAGGCCGTAGGAGGCATTGCCGTTCGAATTCGGCACGGGGACGGTGGTTTTGAGGGCGTCCTGTTGGGTGGCGGGCAGGAGTTGGCCGCCGATCAGTGCACTGGTGAAGACGGCGAGGTCGTCGAGGGTGGAGACGATGGCGCCCGCCGCGCCGAAGGCTTGCACCTGCGAGGCGGTGACGAAACGGTAGATGCCCCAGGAGATGGAGTGGCCTTCGAGGTAGTTCCCGTACAGCTGGGGGTCGTCGGTCGGGAAGGAGGTGTCGTCGAGGGCGAAGGGGGTGAGGATGCGGGTGCGGATCTCCGCGGCGGCGGTATTGCCGGTGACGGCCTCGATGATCATGCCCGCGAGGACGTAGTTGGTGTTGGCGAACGCGAACTTCTGTCCCGGTGTGCCGACGGGCGGCTGCGCGAGGGCGATATTCACCAGATCCTGCGGCGCCCAGGGCTGATACGGCTCGAAATTCAGTGTGTAGCTGGTCGTGAAGGCCGGGCTCGCGGAGTACTCCGGCAGCCCGGAGGTGTGATTGAGCAACTGGCGCACGGTGATCGCGGCGCCGTCGTTGCCATTGGCGGCGACCGCGCCCGGAAGCCAGTGCGCCACTGTGTCGTCCAGTGACAGCGCGCCTTCGGCCTCGAGTTGCAGCAGCACCGTCGCGGTGAACGCCTCGGTATTGCCGCCGATGCGGAACTGCGCCGAGGAGTCGGCGGCGATCTGGGTCTGGTACTTCTTGTAGCCGACGGCCACGTACTCCCGGTAGGGGTCGTTGCGGACCAAGCCGATCACGCCGGGGAATCCGGCGCCGGCGGCCACGCGGGCGCCTGCGAGCAGGATCTGTGCGGGACTGGCGGCGACCACGCCGGGGACGGCGGTATTCGGTGGATTGCCGTCGGGGGAGACGATGGTCGACGGCAGGGTGAAGTCGCTCATGAGAACTCCTGAAAGGTGGTGGGGCACGCGAGAATGCGCGCGACCATCGCGGGGCGGTCGGCGCGAGGCGCGGGGTGGCGGAGGGGATGGTCACGTCCCGGTCAGCGCGCATCCGGTTCGAACAGCGCGAGCGGGTCTCGGTCGAGTGTGAAGGCGGCCAGGAGGATGTCGCAGAGGGTGGGCCGGTCCCGGGCGATGCGCTCGGCGACCTCCGCGCCGAGGCGTTCGATGAGCACGTCGAACTCCGCGGCGTCGAACCGATGCGCGAACGACATTGTCTGCTGAACTCGATTCACGATCTCACACTCCCTCGAGCTGACTCCGACGCTTCGCGGCGTCATCCGCGTTCGTGCCGATCGCCCCAGCGACCCGTGGCGGCTGGGGCGATCGGCAACTGTGACAATTCTTCCGTACGGAAGTCATTCGTCCGTAAGTCATTGCCGTGGTTCAGAGTCCGAGCAGCGGCAAGATGACCGGCAGCACCAGCGGCGCGATACGGCAAGCCAGTTCCAGGAGATCGAGGGCGAGAGTGAGCATCTGTTCACCTCCTTCGGCTGTTGATGGTTGGCCCCACCCCCGGCCGAGGTGACCGGGGGTGGGGCGGAGCGCCCCGAGGCTCGCACCGTCTGCCACCGCGTATTTCGGACCACGGGAGACGGGAGCTGATATCGGGGCGGGTCTCGGAGTTCAGGGGTGAGGCGAGCGGTCGGCCAACCCGCGAACCGCGCAACCCGAGGGTCAGTGGGCGCGCGGGCCGGGTGTGACCGGTTCACGAGCGCTGAATCGGGCAGGTCGCCTTCCTTCGAAGGCACTGCGAGTCTTGCTGTGCGACTGGATATCCGACAGCGAAGATGACAGTGGCCCGATACCACCGAAGGGCATCGGGCCAGCAGTTTCGAATTCGTTTCGGGGAGTTCGGCTTTAGAAGCCTGAGATTCGCGCCGTAGCTCGTGTTCCGGGTTTCGGGCACGGCTCTGGCGCTGCACCAAGCTTCACTTAAGATCGTTCCGATGTCAACCCCATAGTTTGAAATCAGGTCGAAAGCCCTGGTAGATAACGTTTTTCCAAGGCGGAGACCGACCACACCGCGCACCGGCCTCGACAACGGTGCGAGCTGGTAACCGAAGCCGACATCTCCTGAAAGCGAAAGCGGTCGCCGCAACCTCTCGATCGAGAGCGTTGCGACGACCGCGTGAACCCGCCGGAAGGCGGGGCATTCTGGTAATCGTTCAACCGGCGGACGACAGCTCGGGGTCCCCGCGTCGCTTACGTGTCGGATAGACCAGGTGCTCGTCGAGCACCTGGCCCACGATGAACTGCTCCGGCCAATCCGGCGCCCACGGACCGGGTAATGGCCTGATACGGCCCGCATCGCGCAAGGTCTGGATCCGCCGGGTCGTGAGCGCGCGATACTCCCCGCCCAGTTCCTTTGCCAGCGCGGCGATTCCGGAGGCATTGAGGCGCTGGGATCGCGCCGCGGCGACCGCGGACTCGTCCAGCGCCACGGGCGTCCCGGGCGGGCAGACGACCTGCCACGCGTTCCGCACCACCCGCCGCAGGTCGGCGGGTGCGTCCGCCGCACCCTCGGTCATGGCCAGAGCGATGAGATTGCGATCGAGCCAGCGCGCCAGTCCGGCCGTCGTCGGCGAACCCGGATACCGCATGGCGCGCTGTTCGCATACGAGCCGCACCCACGACACCAGGCACGCGTGCAGTTCGTCGGCGGCGCGGGCGGCGGCCGGGTCGTAGGGCAATGGTTGTTCGCTGGGTCTGCGGTGCAGGCGGTAGTCGCCGCGGGAGCCGGCGCGCGTCTGCTTGGTGCGCGCGATCGTGAGGTCCTCGACCAATTCCGGTATTTCACGCAGCAACTCGGCGAGTGCGCGCAGTTCCAGCCGGTCAAGATACAGATGGTGAGCGCCTTCGCTCACCGCGCGCCGGCCCGGTCCAGGACCCAGCCGTCCAGTTCCCGCGCCAACCGGCGGGCGTGGCCGTGCCTGATGTAGTCATCGGTGTGGAGGCCGTCGACGAGATAGCCGCGGGCGAATCCGATCGCGTCTATCCACGATCCCCAACTCCACGGCGACCACCACCGCTGCAACTGGCCGCGGGTGGCGGCGTCGAGTAGATTCCGCCCCCAGCGCAGCGCCGCGTCCGTACCGCCGTAACTGAAGTAGGCGCCCAGATCAGCGATGCCGCGCAAGGGATTTCCCGCGGGCAGCGCGGTGATGGGGTCGCCGGGCGCGGCGGCCCAGAAGGCGGGGACGTTCGGCACCTGGCGCTGACCGGCGATGCCGTAACCGCCCGGGTCGGCGCCGACGCATTCCCCGGCGGGCCGCAGCGGGTCGGCGATCAACGCGCACGCGAGTACTCGGGGAGCGGACAGCTCACCGGCGCCGATCGCCGCGGCGATATCGCCCGCGACGGCGGCGCCCTGGGAGTATCCGGCGAGGATCACTCGGTCGGCGGTGGACTCCACGGCGCGGACCAGGGCGTCGCGTCCCGCGGCGAGACTGTCGGCGTAGGCGAGCGCACCACCGTATTCGGCCGGATAGGGCACCATGCGCGGCCGGTAGCGGGCGGGATCGAGGGCGGCGGAGAACGCCGCTGTGATGCCGTCGCCGTTCGGATGCCAGGTGCCGCCGACGATCAGCACGTCGACCGGTCGCCGCGACAGCGAATGTCGCAGCGCGGGAATTTCTTCGGGAATCGATCCGTACACTGCGGAATTCCTTTCCGGGATTGACGCGGCAAACGCGTTTCAACGCGATGGCGCATCGGAGAAGATCGGCGTCGCGGACCGATTCGACGAATAGTCCGGCGCAACAATGGATTCGATTCGCAGATTGCTGGGATGCGTGGCGATGGCATTGCCGAGCTGCGGCCAGACGGGATTCGGGTAGCCGTAGTCGACGTAGACCATGCGATCGTCCACGCGCGCGATCACGCCGTGTTCGACCCGCCCCGGCACCGGCGGAACGAAGACGACGCGGCACCCGATGTGACGGCGGAACTGCGCCAGCGCGGCCGTGGCGCCGATTGCTGATCGATCGCTCATCGGCCCGGCTCCCGCCCGAGAAGATTCGTGAGTTTAGTCACACAGTGTTTGCCGCGCGACGCCACGAGACGATGGCGGACCGGAATTCGCCCGCTCCCGAGGGCGCTCATTGTCCGCGCACCGCATCGGGCAGCAGATCGGTGGTGCGGCGCCCGAGCGCGGCCGCGACGCGAGCCAGATCCGACAACGTGAACGATGTCTGGGCGGCCAATTGCTGGCGCAGCACGGAAGAGGGTATCGAGGTGCCCCTGACCAGGTCTTTCATCCCGAGACCGGTTTCGGCGAGCGCCCTTCGGACACCCTCGGCGACGATCTTGTCCAACTGTTCCATACGGAGCAGAGTATGGTCCGAACGGACTAGCTGCAACTCCGAAGGGATCTACTGCGGTATCCACCGGGAACACGGCGGTAAAACCGCAGGACACGCGGCAAGCCGTTTGCCACATAGCCGTTCGGACCTCAGAATGGTCCGTATGGGTGCGAAAGAGGCGGCTTCGGCGATCAATCGTGCGGTCGGCGACGAACTACGAGCCGCGCGGGCACGCCGCGACCTGACGCGGCAGCAGCTCGCGGACTCGACCGGTTTGGCCGTCAGCACTATCCAGCGATTCGAGAACGGCGAACGGTCGCCGGATATGCAGCAACTGCACGCGCTGTGCAGTGCGCTGGAAATCCCCATGCGCGAGTTCGTGACACTGGCGCTGAAGGGTATCGAGCGCACGAACGACTGATCGAGTCACGATCAGACCTCCGGGCGAATCGGATTCAGGCGCAGCGGGTGCCCGCCGCGTCCGCGACCAGGGTGACTTCGGCGTAGTCCACGACGGCCTGAACCGAGTCGACTCCGAGCGCGAACGACGCGAGGACGATGTCACAGACAGTGGCGCCGCCGCACAGAATTCGATGTGCCGCGTCCTCCCCGATGGTCGCCCCCAGCGCCGATGACACTCCCATGGTCCGAATCGCGGTTGGCTCCACCACGGTGCCGACGTACTCCACTATCCAGCTCCCCTTCACTCACTCGCCCGGCATCGGGCGATATGACCTGGTTGCAGAATCGAACCCGCGTCCCAGAATCAGGGTAGTTATATCGCACCGAATCACCGCGGGCGGATCAAAGATGCCCCGAGACATGATCTTTCGCCACCGCCCGAAGCGATGAAGCCGTCCGTGTGGTTTGCTTACCATTCGCTGCCGGAGCGCGGCGGGCGACGGACCCTACCGACTGGTTCGGCCCCACCGCGACGCGAGTCGCGATGGGGCCGAAGAGATGACGCGGAGTATTACTGAGCGGTCGGCTGGGTGGGCGTGCTGCCCGCGGAACCGGTCACGAGGGCCTCGAGGATCTTGGCCAGCGACTCCGAGGAGCCCGTTCCCGGCGCGGGCGGAGTGTCCTCGGCGACGCCTATCGAAGGTTGGATTTTCCGCCGATAGCGGGCCGGCTACCGACTGGAACAGTCCTATCACGCGGTACCGATTAAGCGGGAAATCCATTCCGCAAAATTCACGGCAAGAAACATAGCCAGAAGTTAACGAGTATTTCCTAATGCAGCTTATTCAGGCAAAATTTCATGGGCGAGCGAATCTTTCAACACGCATATCGAGAATCGATATTCTCAGCTCTACCTGCGGTTTCACAGCAGGTGGGCACGCCGAAGGTCACACGGAGCGCGTTGCACGACACCGGAGCGGCGCATTAGCCCCTCGAATAGCCGGCCATAGTATTCGGGGCATTGGAACAGACCGGTCGGGCAAGAAAGCCCCCGCTTCCGGGGGTGCTATCTCTATACCGGCAAACCCGGCCCTACTCGCACTTCACGACCGGAATCGGGTCGTACTTGACCGTGCGCGTGTGCCTGGATACCTCCCGACCGGTCTTGCGGTCGGTGATGATGCGGGTATCGGAAATGGTGAATCCTGGTGCGCCGTCGGTGGCGATGCAGTCCTTGCCCTTGGGCAGGGTGACCGTCGTCGGTTCCGTCGGTTTCGACTTCTCGCCGGTCACCGATTCGACGTTCACGGTCTTGGTGCCCCACAGCCGCACGGTGACATCCGAACCGGTGGCGACCGTTTCGATATAGATGCCGGTCTGGGTGCTGTTGCGGAACTTCAGATCGATCGCGCCATCGAAGACGGTGGCCTCGCGCGCCGCCGGATAGCGAGAGATGTAATAGCTGTGCTCGGTGTGCCCGGCGTCTTCCAGACCCGCGAAATAGGCCGCGTTGTACAGGGTCGTGGCGAATTGGCTGATTCCGCCGCCGACGGCGGTACTCGGCCTGCCGTGGTCGATGATGCCGGATTCGACGTAGCCCTCCGCGGTACCGCGCGGACCGGTGAAGTCGTTGAGCGAGAACGTCTCCCCGGGCCGGATCAGCGCGCCGTTCACCTTCTGCGCGACCACGCGGATATTGACGCCGGACGGCCCGCTGAAGCCGCCGGTAGTGAACGAACCCATCGGCTCGACGATTCCGAGCGCCTGCGCGGCCTCGGTGGTGAGGGCGGGGTCGACCTTCTCGTATACGGCCTGCGCGGAACGCTGCTGCGGCGCGGCGAGCAGCATGGGCAGCTGTTCGAGGGTCTTGCCCCAGTTGATCTTGTCGCCGGTGACCGCGGGCACCACGGTCGCCTTACCGCCCGCCACGGTGAAGGTGGCGTCCTTCGGTTCGATCTCCGTGGGCGCCAACTGCGGGCCGAGCACGGCGACCGCGGCGTTCTGGTCGTAGCCGAGCGACAGTCCGCCCCGGCCGTCGGGCACGAAGGAGATGACGGTGGCGATCTGCGCCGGATCGAGGGTGGCCGCGCCACCTTTGCCGGAGAAACTCACCGCCGAGCGCACCGCCGGTTCGGCGATCTCACGCAGCGCCTGGTCGACGGCCTCGGGCCGCACGGTCAGCGGCGCGGGCACCTCCGGCAGGTCGAGCGCCGCGCCGAGCACCCAACGATCGATGAGTACGGTGCGGGCCGCGCCGGTGTCGAGCACCCGGCCCGGCACCGGCGGCACCGCGACGGGTTTGGCGTTGTCGAAGCGGATCGTGCCCTCGACGGTCGGGATGTCGTGGGTGTGCAGCGCTGCCATCTGGCGGTCGAGAGCCGCCTCGTCGACCCGGCTGGCCACGGCGACATTGCGCGAATCGAACAGCGAGACGAAGCGGGTGTATGGGTTGAGCGGTTGACCGCCGATGCGATCCCAGGTGGCGTCCCAGTCGATGGTGAGACCGGCCTGCGAGGGCACGATGGTCTCCTTGACGTCGCCGAGACGCAGCGGCAGTTCCTGCTCGGAGCGGTTGCCGAGCGCGGCGCGCAGTTTGGCGTCGGCCGCGGCGGGGTCCATACCGCCGATGTCGATGCCCGCGACGACCACGCCGCGCGGCACCTCACCGGAGGTGCGCAGCCAGTCGGCGGCGTATCCGAGCCCGGCCAGCGCCAGCAGTGCGCCGACCGCGATGCCGATCCGCCTGGTCGCCGGTGCGCGCCACCAGGGCGGGGCGGGCGGACGCTGAGAAATCCGCGAGCGCGCGGCCGGGGTGCGGGGCGCCGCCGCGGTGCGCGGGAGCTCCGTGGTCGGGGCGGCGGCCGAGGCGGGGAATCCGGCGGCCGGACGGGGGCGGGGCGGCTGCGCGCCCTTCGGCCGGGTCGGCGACTGGGTGCGCAACGGCTGGGTCGGCGCGGAGGACGGGTCGTGAACCACTCGCTGACCGGAGACGCGGTTCGAGTCGAGAAGCTGACGCAGCCCGACCTCGCTCGTCGGGGGGCTGCCTCCGTCGCGACTCCCGGCGCTCGACTCGCTCGTCACGACCCGTTCCTCCCGGCTGAACACAGACCCGCACCGTGCGGGTCGCTTCCACGATAGTGGCCCGAAACGGCGGTCTGCGCAGAGGACAGCGCAACAGCAAACCCCCGGCAATCGATCGCCCGTGACAAAAAGCGGCCCCGCGCAGTTGCCGGGTCGGGGGTCTGGCAACTACACGGAGCCGATCTGTTTATCGGAGCCGGTCACCGTGCGTTACACCCGACACGGCGCGAGACTGGACGGGTACGTCAACGAGCTCGCCACTACGAGGGGATGGACGGAATGCAGCTGGGAATGATCGGCCTTGGCCGCATGGGCGCCAATATCGTGCGCCGGGTCGTTCGCGACGGACACACCTGCGTTGGCTACGAACGCAAGACCGCGACCATCGAGGTGTTGCGCGAGGAATTGGGCGCGAGTTTCGACGGCACCACCGATCTCGCCGAATTCGTCGGTTTGCTGACCGCCCCGCGCGTGGTGTGGGTGATGATCCCGGCCGGGGCGACCGGTGCGGTGGTCGAACAGGTCGCGGGATTGCTCGAACCCGGCGATATCGTCATCGACGGCGGCAACAGCCGGTATCACGACGACATCGCGCGAGCGGCCGCGCTGGCGCCGCGGGGCATCCACTACGTCGATATCGGCACTTCGGGCGGTGTGTTCGGACTCGACCGCGGTTTCTGTCTCATGATCGGCGGCGAACCGGGCCCGGTCGCACATCTGGATCCGCTGCTGAAATCCATCGCGCCCGGCAACGGGGCCGCCGAACGCACGCCGGGACGCACCGGCGAGCCGTCCACCGCCGAACAGGGATATCTGCACTGCGGTCCGGCGGGCGCGGGGCATTTCGTGAAGATGGTGCACAACGGCATCGAGTACGGCGCGATGGCCGCCTACGCCGAGGGACTCAATATCCTGCACCGGGCGAACGCGGGCGCCGAGCACACCGGGGCCTACTCCGCGGAGGAGACCCCGCTGGAACATCCCGAGTATTACCATTACCCGATCGACGTGCCCGAGGTGGCCGAGGTGTGGCGGCGGGGATCGGTGGTGGCCTCGTGGCTGCTCGACCTGACCGCGGGCGCGCTACACGCCGACCCGAATCTGGATTCCTTCGACGGAAGGGTCTCCGATTCCGGTGAGGGCCGCTGGACCCTCGACGCCGCCGTCGACATCGGCGTGCCCGCACCCGTGCTGGCCGCGGCACTGTTCCAGCGGTTCAGCTCGCGCGGCGAGGCGCGCTACGCCGACAAGATGCTATCGGCCATGCGTGAGGCGTTCGGCGGCCACCATGAGCTCCCGAAGCCGTGACAGCTTCTAGCAAACTTTCAGCCATCTACTTTCCGGTCGGGCGAAACACTCGTTTCGGTCACCCGGCACGCCGGTTTACAGTACGTTTTTCACCGGCTGACTCACCTCCGGGTCCGTTTCGGCGTCGCGTACTCCGCGCCCGGGACATGGATCGCCCGGTAGGACGGGAGGCGGCAAACCGGGTGGCATCCGGTCCCGGGGAAGGACCGGATGCCACCGCGGTCACGCGGGAACTCGGGTTCAGCGCTCCAGGATGGCGACGACGCCCTGACCGCCCGCGGCGCAGATGGAGATGAGCGCGCGGCCCGACCCCTTCTCGGCGAGCATCTTGGCGGTGGCGGCGACGATACGGCCGCCGGTCGCGGCGAACGGGTGACCCGCGGCCAGCGAGGACCCGTTGACATTGAGCTTGCCGCGATCGATCGAACCGAGCGCGCCGTCGAGGCCGAGGCGCTCCTTGCAGTACTGATCGGACTCCCACGCCTGGAGGGTGGCCAGGACCACCGAGGCGAACGCCTCGTGGATCTCGTAGTAGTCGAAATCCTGGAGCGTCAGACCGTTGCGGGCGAGCATGCGCGGCACCGCGTAGGTGGGTGCCATGAGCAGACCGTCGGGACCGTGGATGTAGTCGACCGCGGCGACCTCGGAGTCGACCAGGTAGGCCAGGGTCGGCAGCTTGCGCTCGGCGGCCCATTCCTCGCTGGACAGCAGCACCGCGGACGCGCCGTCGGTCAGCGGCGTGGAGTTGCCCGCGGTCATGGTCGCGCCGCCCGCCCGAACGCCGAAGACCGGCTTCAGGGTGGACAGCTTCTCCACGGTGGAGCCGGGACGCAGGTTGTCGTCGCGGGTCAGGCCGAGGAAGGGGGTGATCAGGTCATCGAAGAAGCCGCGGTCGTAGGCGGCGGCCATATTCTTGTGCGACAGGTAGGCCAGTTCGTCCTGCGCCTCGCGGGTGATGCCGAACTCCTTGGCGGTGATGGCCGCGTGCTCGCCCATCGACATGCCGGTACGCGGTTCGGCGTTGCGCGGGATCTCGATGCCGATCATGCCGGGCCGCACTTGGCCGACCAGCTTGAGCCGGTCCTTGTTGGACTTGGCGCGATTGACGTCGAGCATCCATTCGCGCATGCCCTCGCTGACGCCGATGGGCGCGTCGGAGGTGGTGTCGGTGCCGCCGCCGATACCCGCGTCGATGCGGCCCGCCGCGATGGCGTCGCCGACGGTGACGATGGATTGCAGACCGGTGCCGCAGGCCAGTTGCAGATCGTGGGCCGGGGTGTAGGGGCTGAGCGTGGAGCCGAGGACGCTCTCGCGGATCAGGCCGTGTTCGCCGACGCGCTTGAGCACCGCGCCGCCGACCACCATGCCGAGCCGTTCGCCCTGGAGGTTGAACCGGCTGACCAGGCCGTCCAGCACGGCGGTGAACATATCTTGGTTCGAGGCGTGGGCGTATGCCTTGTCGGAACGGGCGAAGGGAATCCGGTTGCCGCCGACGATCGCGATCGGGCGCGGCTGCCGCGGGGTCCTGGCTGTGCTTGTCACTCGGGTCTCCAGATCTCGTCGGATGGGCATGAGCACCGCCACCGCCGAATGCTCACCGGAACCGGCGCGCGCGGAATTACCGGGTTCGCGCGGGTCGGCGGGGGTGTGGTGTTGGTTTACTTTAAACTTACTCTGGAGTAAGTTAATTGTCGACACCGTACCCCGCACGTGTTCGCACGGTCGCACCGGGGCATGCACTGAACGAGACCATTCCCCCAGACACAGCAAAGGTAGGAATAGTGGCAGCCAGCAAGAGCAAGGGTGCTCCCAACCTCTACGGATCGTTCGTCAACTCCGCTCCCGGCCAGTTCCTCGCGAGCCGCCTCGGCCTCCCGCAGCCGGAGAAGCTGCGCCGCTACGTCAAGGGCGAGCCCGCTCTGGCCGGTCCGGTGCTGATCGGCGGCAAGGGCCGGGTCGCCGAACCCGTCCGCGCCCTGCTGTCGGACTACACCTTCCACGACACCCTTGCCCAGGGCACCAAATACGGCGCGTTGGTCTTCGACGCCACCGGCATCGGCTCCATCGAGGATCTGTCCCAGCTGTTCGAGTTCTTCCAGCCCGCGATGCGCGGTCTCACCGCGTCGGGCCGCGTCGTGGTCATCGGCACCACCCCCGAACTGGCGGGCGGCGTCGAGCAGCAGATCGCCCAGCGCGCACTCGAGGGCTTCACCCGCTCGGTCGGCAAGGAGCTGCTGCGCGGCTCCACCGCCCAGCTCGTATACCTCTCGCCGGAAGCCGCCCCCGCCGCGACCGGGCTGGAATCCACGCTGCGCTTCCTGCTCTCGGCCAAGTCGGCCTTCGTCGACGGTCAGGTCATCCGGGTCGGCTCGGCCGACTCGGTCGCGCCCGCCGACTGGGACAAGCCGCTGGACGGCAAGGTCGCCGTGGTCACCGGTGCGGCCCGCGGCATCGGCGCCACCATCGCCGAGGTCTTCGCCCGCGACGGCGCGAAGGTGATCCTCGCCGACATCCCCGCCGCCGGTGACGCGCTGTCGCAGACCGCCAACAAGATCGGCGGCACCGCGCTCGCGCTCGACGTCACCGCACCCGACGCCGCGCAGAAGCTGGCCGAATTCGCCACCGAGCGCTTCGGCGGCATCGACGTCATCGTGCACAACGCGGGCATCACCCGTGACAAGCTGCTCGCCAATATGGACTCCGGCCGCTGGAACGCGGTCATCAACGTCAATCTGGCCGCACCGCACCGCATCACCGAGGCGCTGGTGGCCAGCGGCGCGCTGCGCGAGGGCGGACGGGTCATCGACGTGTCCTCCATCGCGGGCATCGCGGGCAACCGCGGCCAGACCAACTACGGCGCGTCCAAGGCGGGCGTCATCGGCATGGTCGACGCCGAGGCTCCGAAGCTGGCCGAGAAGAACATCACCATCAACGCGGTCGCGCCCGGCTTCATCGAAACCGCCATGACCGCAGCCATCCCGCTCGGCACCCGTGAGGCCGGACGGCTGATGAGCTCGCTGTCGCAGGGCGGGCAGACCGTCGACGTCGCCGAGACCATCGCATTCTTCGCATCGCCCGCCTCGAACGCGGTGAGCGGCAATATCGTTCGGGTCTGTGGGCAGAGCCTGATCGGAGCATGATGACGCAGATGATCACGCTCACCGAACCGCCGAAGAACAGCGGCCTCTTCGTAAAGGCCGCGCTCGGCGCCGTGCCGGTTCCGCTGATCTCGCAGCGCAAATCGGCACTGCCCGACCGGGCCGTGCGCCTCGACGGCTTCCGGGTCGACCCCGATCACCTGGCCGCCTACTGCCGTGCCACCGGCCTGCGCTTCGGCGACGCGCTGCCGCTGACCTATCCGTTCGTGCTGAGCTTCCCGCTGGCCATGCGGCTCGTGGTGGCCCGCGACTTCCCGTTCGTCGCGGTAGGCGCGGTGCACGCGGAGAACCGGATCGAGCGCGCCCGCGAGATCTCGGTATCCGAACCGCTGGATCTGCGCACGCACATCGAGAATCTGCGCGAACACCCGAAGGGTCTGCTGGTCGACGCCATCACGGAGGTGAAGGTCGGCCGAGAACTGGTGTGGCGACAGGTGACCACCTTCCTGCACCAGCAGAAGACCTCGCTTTCGGGCGGGCCCAAACCCGAACCCAAACCCGAGGAAACGCCCCCGCCGCCGCTGCGCACCCTGCGCGTGGATCAGAAGACGATCAACCGCTACGCCGCGGCCTCCGGCGATCAGAACCCGATCCACACCTCCGCCCTGGGCGCAAGGGCTTTCGGATTCCCGAGGCCCATCGCGCACGGAATGTGGTCGGCCGCAGCCATTCTCGGCAGCATCGAAGGCAGAATCCCCGAGAAGACCACGTACTCGGTGAAATTCGGCAAACCCATCCTGCTCCCGTCGACGGTCAACGTCTACGCCGACAAGGTAGAAGGCGGCTGGGACCTGGCCCTACGCCACCCCAAGAAGGGCTACCCCCACCTCACCGCCACCTTGCGGTAGTAGCCGTTCCGCGGCGTCTCGCGTCCGAATGGAAACAACGAACGGCCATTCGGACGCGAGACCCGAAGTCCGGCACGGTTCGCGGCCGTCTCGCGTCCGAGCGGTCGAGACAATGCGACGAAGGAGCAAGTATCGACCGCTCGGACGCGAGACACAAGGGGCCGCGAACCCGCGGCGCCGAAGGCGCCGCAAACTCAACAGCCGTCGCATTCGCAGCAGTTCCCGCAACAGTCGCATCCGTCGCAGCAGTCGCCGCAATCGCAGTTCTTGATCCAGGCGTCCTTGCGTTCGCCGGTGCAAGGGCTGGTGTGGTCGGAGCAGCAAGCCCAGCCGGTGCAGTAGACGCCGAGCACGATGCCGAGGGCGGCGCCCAGGTCGGGGCGGCGGGTAGGCGGGCGGTGTCCGGGCAGGTTGGCGTGGGCGGTGTGCTCGCGGGTCGCGGAGCAGGCGTGGGCGATCGTGCCGCCGATGCCGTGGCGGACGCGACGCAGCAGGCCGTTGAGCGGATCGAGCAGAATCCAACGCACAGTGGGGGTTTCGGCCAGTTCGGCCTCGGCAATGGCGTGGCGCAGCGCCGAATCCGATTCGCGCATTAGGTCGTACGCCTGCGGCATGGTGGTGCCGGTGGCGTCGAGCGGATTGAAGCGGCCGCGGGCGCGGTCGGCGTCGAAGTCCTCGACGGCGTCGGCGAGGTGCGCGATGCGACCGAAGTGGCGGCCCGCCTCGCGCAGCGCCGTGAGGTTCGCGGCGCGCTCGGCGAGTACCGCGGTGTGGCCGAACAGTTCCGCCGCGCAGAGCTGGGTTGGTTCGGTCAGCTGGTCGAGGGTGATCGCGGTCGAATCGGCGGCCGCGCGGCGTTCGAGGTCGGCTTGGCCTTCGATCGCATTGACGAGCGGGCCGACGTCGAGGCCGATGCGGTCGGCCTCGACGCGGGCGCGGTCGGCCCAGCGCGCGGCGATTCCGGTCATGGGTCGGCGGGTCAGGACCGAGCCGTCGCGGTCGTCGACGTGATCGCGGATCTTGGCGGAGCCGAGCAGCAGGGACGCCGTGGCGGCGAGCCGAACGCCCGCCGAGTCCGCGGTGGCGACCTGCGCGCGGCGCATACCGCGCAGCGCGCACGGACCCGCGACGGTGCGCGCTGCCCCGCCCGGACGCTGCGCCTCGGTCAGCACGCTCAGCACGATCGCGTCGGTATTGGTCGCCGTGCGCGCGAGTTGTCCGTGTCCGTCGCGCAATCCCAGGCAGAGGCCGCACATGTGCGCGCGCCACTGCGCCGGGTCGACACCGTATTTCTCCGCGCCGTGCGAACACGGCCGCAGCATTCCGAACAATTCCGCCCCGTTCCTACCCGGCCGCGATCGCGCCGCCGCCGGTCTCACCTGATGACCATGCGCATCCTGGCAGGTCACGGCACGGTTGGCGAGCCGGACGATGCCGCGGGCGCGGCCTACTCGGCCTTCTTGCGTCCGGCCAGACCACGCCAGGCCAGGTCGTCGAGTAGATCCACGGCTTCGGAGACGTCGATGCGGCCACTGGCGACCCGGTCCGCGATGGCCTCGCCCGCCCCGATGACGGCGACCGCGACGACGTCGAAATTGGTGCCGGGTTCGGGATGGCGCGCGCTGGATTCGAGCAGTTTCGCCGTCAGTTCGATGACCCGTTCACGGGCGTTCTCGATTTCGGAGGCGAATGTCTGTTGGCCGATGGCCTGGCGGTAGAGCACCTGCCAGGATTTGCGGTTGTGGTCGACGAACCCGAGGAATCCTTCCAGCGCGGTGCGCAACTGTTCGTGCGGTGACAGCAGCGGATTTCCCGCCGGGGCAACGGATTCGATGAGTCGCATACCCTCGCGCTGGATGCACGCGCGGAACAGTTCGTCCTTGGATCCGTAGTACAGATACAGCATCGGTTTGGAGATTTTCGCCTCCGCCGCGATGGCGTCCATGGAGGTGTCGTGGAACCCCTTGCGCGAGAAGACCTCGACGGCGGCATCCAGCATCTGCTGTTCACGAACCGCTCTGGGAAGCCGCTTCGTACCGCCCGCCATCCATTCTCCTACCGCAGGGTGAAGCCCTTATATTACTCCAAGGTAAGTTCGGCGGGTCGAATTCGCTTTCCCTATAGCCGACACCCGGCCCCGTCGGCACGACCGCGCCCACCGGGTCAGGACACAGTACGGTCCCACCGGTGATCGGATGACGGGGGTTCAGCGCCGCGGCGCACTCAGCACCGCAGCGCGCCCTTGTAGGCGGCGTTGCGCAGCACCGAGGCGTCGACCCGGTCGGCGGGCAGCCGCGAACTCGCCACCGCCTGCTCGAGCCGGTCGAGCACGCTCGACACCGCGTCGGTACTGATCCACAGCGCGTTGTCGGCCCCCGCGACCAGCGCGGCCTCGACCGCGGCCTCGATGCCGAGCCTGCTGGTGATCGCGGCCATGCCGCTCAGGTCATCGGTGAAGATGACCCCCTCGAACGGCGCCGCGCCGTAACCGGCGCCGTCGCGCAGCAGCGACATCGCGGCCGGGCTGATGCTCGCGGGCACATCCGGCGAGGTCAGACCGGGCACATCCAGGTGGCCGACCATGACCGCCGCGCCCGATCCGACGAGTGCGCGGTAGGGCACCAGGTCGACGGTCTGCAACTCCGCCAGCGGCGGCGTGCGGACCGCACCGGTGTGCGAATCGCCCGATCCCGAGCCGTGGCCGGGGAAATGCTTCATGACCGTGCCGACGCCGACCTCGCGCATGGCGCGGATGTATGCGTCGGCGTAGCGGGTGACCACCTCGGGGTCGTCGGAGAAGGACCGATCGCCGATGACCGAATCGTCGGGCTGACCGCTGACGTCGACGTCGGGCGCGAAATCGACCGTGACGCCGAGGTCCTTGAGCGCCTTACCCCGGCTCAGGGTCGCGGTGTAGAACTGCTCGGGCGTCATGGTCTGGGCGGTGACCCGGGCCGAGGGCGCCGCGCCGATGAGGTCCTTGACGCGGGATACGCGTCCGCCCTCCTCATCGATGGTCACCATGAGCGGCGCGATCGCCGCGGACTGGATTTGCGCGAGTCTGCCGTCGGTGAGCAGGGACTTGTCGGTCCACCCGCCCACGAAGATGCCGCCGACCTGTTCGCCGCGGACGGTCTCCGCCGCGTCGGCCCCGCCGGTAACCCCGACGGTCAGCAATTGGGCCAGCTTCTGACGCTGGGTGAAGCGGGCCAGATACGCGGTGCCGCAATCCTGTTTCGCGGGGGTCACCGTGCTCGCGGCGCCGGTGGAAGCGGGCGATCCCGGCGTCGAGGTCGTAGTGGTCGCGGCCGTCTCGGTGCTGCCGCCAGAGCAGGCGGTGGTCACGGCGGCGAGTACTGCGATCAGCACGAGAGGCGTCTTCCGCATTGCAGCCAGAGTAGTGCGCGGCACTGGACGCGCCGCGTCCGGGGCGCATCGCGCGGGCGCCGCGTATCGGCCCGCACCGGGGGTAATCTGGCGAAACAGCGTGAGACTCCCCGTCAAGGAGGTCATCGTGCCCTGCGATCTGATGCTCATCGCCTACGACGGTTCCGAGAATGCCAAGCGCGCCATCGAGTACGCGGGCCGGTTCCTCGCGGCGAATCGCGCCGTCGTCCTGACCGCCTGGGAGCCGATGGTGCGCCAGGCCGCGCGACTGTCCGGCCTCTCGGGGGTGGTGCAGCCGGAGTGGGTGCCCGACGAGGAGATCGAGGACATCGCCTACGTCGATGCCAAGAACGTCAATATCGAGGGTGTGCGGCTGGCGAAACTGGCCGGCCTGAATGCCGAGGCGCGCACCGCCGAATGCACCTCGACCATCTGGAACGCGATCGTGGAATGCGCCGACGACCTCGATGTCGACATCATCGTCGCGGGCACGCGCGGGGCGACGGGTGTGCGCGCCCTGCTGCACAGCAGCGTCGCCGACGCGGTGCTCAAACACTGTCACCGCCCGGTTCTGCTGGTCCCGCCCGGTCGCGAACCCCGTCGCTGACCTCTGACGAGATTTCGCTCGCACCGGCCGGGCGCGGGTCGCGGGCGGGGTTAGGGTCGAGGAATCATGAACGATTTCCTGCTCGCCCGGCCCGGCGGCGTTGTGCGTGCGACCGGTGTCCGCCGGGCCATCGCCGATCCGGGTGCGGCGGTCGCGGCCCTGCGGGAGGGCGCCGCGCCGATGATCGTCGGCGCGCTGCCGTTCGACCCGGGCGCGCCCGCGGCGCTGCACGTGCCCGAGCACGTGAGTCACACCGCCGGGCCGTGGCGGCCCGCGGCACTGCCGCCGCTGCCGACCGTCCGTGTGGTCGAACAGATTCCGACGCGCGCCGAACACGTCGCGCGGGTGCGCAAACTGGTCGAATCGCTCAACGATCCGGCCATGCCGCTGCGCAAGGTGGTCGCCGCGCGATCGGTGCGCGCCGAGGCGGTCGAGCCGCTGGAACCGGAGGTGGTCACCGCCTATCTGCGCACCCGCCATCCCGACGCCAACGTCTTCGCCGTCGACCTGACCCCGGCCGGTCGTCCGGGCGCGACCCTGATCGGCGCGACGCCGGAGGTGCTCGTGGCACGGCACGGCGCGACGGTGACCCTGCGGCCGCTCGCGGGGACGCGCCCCCGCCTGCCCGATCCGCGGGCCGACGCCGCGCAGGCGCAGGCGCTGCTGACCAGCGGCAAGGATCGCGCCGAACACGCCTTCGTGATCGAGTGGATCCGGGAAGTGCTCGCTCCGGTCTGCGACGAGTTGTCGATCCCGGACGAACCGCGGCTGGCGAAGACGCCCGAGGTATGGCATCTGGCCACCCCGGTCACCGCCACCCTGGGCGACCCCGCCGTCACCGCGCTCGACCTCGCACTCCTGCTGCATCCCACCCCGGCCGTCTGCGGCACCCCGACCGATCTCGCGCTGGACACCATCGTCCACGCCGAGGAGGATCGCGGCTTCTACGGTGGCGCGGTCGGCTGGTGCGACGGCGCGGGCGACGGCGAATGGGTGGTGGCGATCCGCTGCGCGGAACTGTCCGCCGACGGCCGTTCGCTGCGCGCGTTCGCGGGCGGCGGCATCGTCGCGGCCTCGGATCCGGTCGCGGAATTCGAGGAGACCACCGCCAAACTCCGCACCCTGCTGGGTGCGCTCGACTGCGCGATTCCGCGGGCGTGACTCGGCGGCAGGCGGGATTGTCGGCGCGCCAATCACGCACTGATGGCGCCCCAGGCCGGACCGGCCTGCTAGGTTGACCCGGAATGTGCCTTGCCTCGAGTATTGGAGTCCGCGATGAAGTTTGCCGTCCCCGGTGTTGCCAGCGCGGTCGCAGGCGCCGTCCTGGGCGCGGTCGCGGTGTTCGTGATCACCGCTGCGGTGCAGCAGAACTCGCGCCCCGAACTGGACCACGGCGACCCGAGTTCTTCGCTGCTCAACAACGTTGAGTACGGCGCACGCTGAGCCGCTGACCTCTGCTTTCACCGCCGACTCGGTCGGCAGTTCCGGCGCGGCAGGGGCGGGCCCCGAAGTCGCGCCCCTTGGCAGACGCTGGTTAGCCGCGACCGTGGTTGTGGCGTTCCTGCTCGCCTTCTTCCAGGCGCCCGGCCTGACGGTGGCCGACACCAAATACGACCTGGCCCAGAATCCGCTCGGTTTCCTCGACCGCGCCGCTCATCTGTGGAGCAGTCAGGCCCCGATGGGGCAGGTGCAGAACCAGGCGTACGGGTACTTCTTCCCGCACGGCGCGTTCTTCTCGGCCGGACATCTCCTCGGTCTGCCCGCCTGGGTGACCCAGCGCATCTGGTGGGCGCTGCTGTTGTTGGCCGGATTCTGGGGTGTGGTGCGGCTGTGCGAGGTACTCGGCATCGGCAACCGCGGGTCGCGGATGATCGCGGCGGTCGCCTTCGCGCTGTCACCGCGCGTGCTGACCACCCTCGGGTCGATCTCCTCGGAAACCCTGCCGATGATGTTGGCCCCGTGGGTGTTGATCGCGCCCGCGGCGCTCGGCACGGCCTATCGCGGTCGCAGGCGCGGCGGCGCGAGTTCTCCGGCGGGCAGCGCGGTCGCGCTGGCGCTGATGGGTGCGGTCAACGCCGTCGCCACCGTCGCGGCCTTCCTGCCCGCCCTGCTGTGGTGGGCCTGCTACCGACCGAATCGGCGCTGGCGGCGGTTCACCATGGCCTGGATTCCGCTGCTGGCGGCGGCGACCCTGTGGTGGGCGGTGCCGCTGCTGCTGCTCGGCAGGGTGAGCCCGCCCTTCCTGGACTACATCGAGTCCTCGGGGGTCACCACGCAGTGGGCCTCGCTGGCCGAGGTGCTGCGCGGAACCGACAGTTGGACGCCCTTCGTCTCCCCGGAACGCATCGCGGGCGCGGTGCTGGTGACCCAGCCGGGCGCGGTGCTGGCCACCGGCCTGCTCGCGGCCGCGGGTATGGCCGGGCTGGCGATGCGGACCATGCCCTTCCGCGGGCGTTTGACGCTGATCCTGCTGGTCGGGCTCGTTGGCATCTGCGCGGGCTATGTCGGTGAATTGAGCGGGCCGTTCGCGGAGTCGGTGCGGATCTTCCTCGATTCCGGTGGGGCGCCGCTGCGCAATGTGCACAAGTTGGAGCCGCTGATCCGGTTGCCGCTGGTACTCGGGCTCGCTCACCTGCTGGCACGGGTGCCGCTGCCCGCGGCGGCGCCCATGCGGGTGTGGCGCAGCGCCTTCGCCCATCCCGAGCGCGACCGCATGGTGGCCGTGGCCGCCCTCGTGCTCACCGCGCTGGTCCTGTCGACATCGCTGGCATGGACCGCGAAGCTGGCCCCGCGCGGCGCCTACGACGAGGTGCCCGGCTATTGGAAGCAGACCGCGCGATGGTTGGCCGACCATGCCGCCGACACCCGCGCGCTGGTGGTGCCGGGCGCGCCGTTCGGCAGCCAGGTGTGGGGTCTGACCCGCGACGAACCGTTACAGGCGCTGGGGAGCACGCCCTGGTCGATTCGCGACGCGGTCCCGCTGAATCCGCCCGGCACCATTCGCGCCATGGATTCGGTGCAACGTCTCATCGCCGACGGCAGGCCATCGGACGGCCTGGCCGCGACCTTGGCCGATCAGGGCATCGGAATCCTGGTGCTGCGCAACGACCTCGACCCGGATACCTCGCGTTCCACCCGGCCGCTGCTGGCGCACCGGGCCATCGAGGGTTCACCCGGCTTGACCAAGGTGGCCGAATTCGGCAATCCGATCGAGGCCACCGTCATCGCCGAGGGACTCGTGGTCGACGGCGATCTGCGGCCCGCCTATCCGGCGGTGCAGATCTACCGCGTGGACACGCCCCCGATCGGCGCGCCCGTCCAGTTGCGGAGCGGTGTCGGCGCGCCGGAATCGGTGCCTGGCGCGTACACGGTCGGACTGGATTCGGTGCCGGTCGTGCGGGGCGGTCCCGAAGTGCTGGAACGGCTGCGCCGCGAATCCGGCGCCCCCGAGGCCCCGGCCGTACTCGCCGCCGACGCCGCGCGCGCGGGACTGCCGAGCGGCCCGATGCTCGTCACCGATACCCCGATGGACCGCGAAACCGATTTCGGCCGCGTCGACAACCACAATTCGGCGCTGCGCGCCCCCGACGACCCGCGCCGCACTCACAATCTGGTACCCGACTATCCGGTGCCGGGCGAGGAATTGGTGCGCGGGGAGTGGTCGGGCGCCACGATCACCGCGTCGGGTTCGGCGGCCGACGCCACCCAGATCGGGGGTTCGGCCCCGGGCAGTTCCACCGCGGCCGCCGTCGACGGCGATCCGGCCACCGCCTGGTTCAGCAGCGGACTGGAACGCGCGGTGGGCCAGTGGCTCCGGCTCGACCTCGACCACCCGATCAAGGCCGGTCTGCTGCGGTTGACCACGAGTCCGGCGGCCATCGGCGATCCGGTGAAATGGATCGAGGTGCGCACCGTCAATGGCAGTGTCTCGGCCCGCATCTCCGAACCCGGTGCGCCGGTGGCGATCTCGCTGCCGGTCGGCACCACCGACTGGCTGTCGATCACCGCGATCCGCACCGAGGACGGCACCCGCGGCGGGCAATTCGGCATCAGCGAGCTCAGTTTGGACGACTATTCGGTGCGCGAGGCCCCCGTGCGCGTGGACATCCGGCGCCGCACGGTTCTGCCGCCCGTCCCGGCGGGCCGACAGGTCGCCGGTTGGGATCTGGGACAGGAGTTCCCCGGTCGCGGCGCCTGTTTCGACGCACCCGACCGAGTCCGCTGCGGTAAGGGACTCGCCCTCGCGCCCGAGGAGCCGGGCACGTTCCAGCGGACCCTGTCGGTGCCCGAGCCGATGCGGGTGACACCGGAGTTGACCCTGCGGACCCGACAGGGCCCGGCACTCGAGGCCCTGCTCACCGATCCGGATCGACCGGTGGCGCGCGGTAAGGCCGATGTGGGCGATCTGCGCGGGTCGGCCTACGCGGCCACCGACGGCGACGTGCGCACGAGTTGGACCGCCCCCGAGGAGTCCGCGCGCCGGATCACCGGCCCGAAGCCCACGCTGACAATCGAACTCCCCGAACCGGCGCTGGTGACCGGACTCGATCTGACCACCTCGCTTGGCGGTCTGCCCGCCGCGCCGACCTCGGTATCGGTGAACCTCGGCAACGGCCCGCAGGTGCGTGCGCTCGACGAGGACCGTGAACCCGGCGAACCCGCGCGCGTCGAGCTGTATCCGACGGTCACCGATCGGATCGAACTCAGCGTGCAGACCTGGTCGCCGGTGCTGGACCGCACCGCCCTCGGATACGCGCAGACCCAGCCCGCCGGACTGGCCGAAGTCGAGGTTCTCGGACCGGACTATCCGCCCGCCGCGACTCCCGATCGTCTCGTCACCATTCCCTGCGCACTCGGCCCGACGGTCAGCGTGGACGGTATCGCCGTGCGGACCACCGTCACAGCGACCGTGCGTGACCTGCGTTCCGGCGCACCGGTGTCCGCGCGGGTCTGCGACGGCGACGAGGCCGCGGACGCGGACGCCTTGCCCGATTTCGCACTGCACACCGGCCGCGCCGATGTCGAGGTCGGCCCCACCGACATGTTCTCGGTGGATCGGCTGCGACTGCCCCGCACCGATCCGCCGCCCGCCGCCGCGCCGACCTCGCAACGGCTGCTGGTCCTGCCGCTCAGCACCAATGTCGGATGGCAGGCGCGCACCGCCGACGGCCGCGAACTCACGCCGATCGTGGTCAACGGCTGGCAACAGGGCTGGCTGCTGCCCGACGACGGCGCCACGTCGGGACCGGTCACCATCTCCTTTCCCACCGACCGCTGGTACCGGCTCGGCATCTTCGGCGGACTCCTGCTGCTGATTCCGCTGCTCCTCCTCGCCGTGCCGCGCGGGCCCGCCGCCGACCCGCGACCCGCCGTGCGGACCTGGGGTAGGCGCGTTTTCGGCATCATCGGCGTCACGGTCGCCGCGTTCGTCATCGCCGGACCAACCGGCGCCGCGCTGAGCGTCGCAGGCGTGCTCGCGGTCCGGTTCGCGCCGGGGGCGCGCACCTACCCGCTCGCGGTGGTCGCGGGTCTCGGCACCGCGATCTCGCTGGCCGCGTTGTCGACCGGTCCGTGGCGCGCGCCGGGCGGCTACGTCGGCAATTCTCTGTGGGTGCAGTTTCCCGCGCTGGTCGCGGTGGTCGCGGTCGGTATCGCCGCACTGCCCGGCCCCTCGGCGGTCGCCGGGCGGTTGTCGAAACGGCGGGCGAAGCGTCGCGCGGGTTCCTCCACGAGCGCGTAGCCGGCCGCGGCAATCGGCAGTGTCAAGGCCACCGTCAATACGAGGATGTAGAGGAAATCGCCCTGGAACGGCAGTATGCCGAAGACGGGGAATATCACCGTCAGCACCGCGAGGTGCCACAGGAATATGCCGTAGGACCAGCGGCCGAGGGTGGCCGCGACCCGTGACTCCAGCCAGCGGTGGCGGCCGTCGCCGAGAACCAGCGGGGCGAGCAGCCCGAAGCCGATGATCGTCCCGAAGACCATCTTCGCCACGTACTGCCAGGGTTCGGCGCGGGTCAGGCCGGCCGGTCCGGCCAGGTCGGTGGCCGAGGCCAGGAAGGCGAGCGCGGCGATCGCCCACATGAGCCGCTGATCGCCGAGCAGTCGGCGCCCGCGCGCGAGCGCGGTCGGATCGTCCGCGAGTTCGGCGAGCAGCATGCCCACCGCGAACCACGGCAGATAGGCGGGCAGCCAGTTGTCGGCGTGGATTGCGTCCGGGGTCGGCACCGGCAGGAAATTCCAGCCGAGGCACAGTATTCCGAATCCGAGCAGCACCGGAACCCGCCACCGCGCCGCCGCGCCGCGCAATCCGGTCAGCGCCGCCGCGATCAGTGGAAGTAACAGGTAGAAGGCGACTTCGACGGACAGGCTCCACATCTGAGTCAGGCCGTCGGTGAGGGTCAGCGGCACGAAGACCTGAAGCAGAGCGAGATTCGACAGCCAGACCTGCGAGCCGGCGGTGTCCGCGGCGCTGGGCAACAGCAGCAGGACCGCGCACACCACCACCCAGTAGGCGGGCAGGATGCGGGCGGCGCGATGCCGGAGGTAGCGGCCGATGGTGGGGGCCGCGCCGAATCCGCGCGCCGCGCCCGCGTGCGGACGCCACAGCAGAAATCCCGACAGCCCGAAGAAGACCGCGACCGCCATGTCGAAGCGTCCCAAGATCCGGCCCATCACGGGGGTTCCCGACGCGCCGGTCTGGAAGGCGACGTGGGTGAGCAGGACTCCGAGCGCGGCCATGGCGCGCATGCCCTCCAGCGCGGGCAGGAATCCGCGCACCCGCGCCGGGACGGCGGCGCGGCCGGCGGGAATTGTCAACGTCATGGCGTGACGCCCCTTCCCGATTCCCGAGCTCAGATCCACGTTTCACATTTCACGCTAAACTCGATCGGATTTCTGGTCGGAATCCGGCCTCGACACCGCATAGTACGACATCGGACTGTTAGTGTCGGTGCTCACGAGTGCGGCGGCTCGCTCGCGGTGCTTACCGGATGGACCTGTGTTCTACGACGAGGAGAGTTTGCATGGCACTGAGTGCCGGTACCAGAAGGACGGTGGCCTGCCTACTCATCGGGCTGGGCGCATTACTCATCGTGATGGCTGTCCTGATCCCGACCTACACCGTCGGCAAACTGGCGAAAACTCCGCTCGACCTCGAGATCACCACGGTCGCCAACAATAAGGCGGGCGCCGAGAGCCTGGTACTGGACGCCAAGTCGCTGACCACTCCCGAAGGCTCCGCCAAGGTCGACACGAACGTCCCGCTGATCTCGCAGCGTTTCCTCACGGTGGAGGATCCGGCCGATGCCACCCAGATGACGGTGCAGGCCGGTCAGACCCTGCGCCGCATCGACAGGCAGGGCGACACCGGGCTGCTCACCGCGGTCGTCGACCGGGTCACCATCGACCGCAAGACCGGTATGCCGGTGGACACCGAACCCAACGGTTCGATCGCCGTCACCACCAACGCGGCCGGTGAGAGCCTCGCCGAGCCGGTGCAGCACACGGGCCTGCAATACCGGTTCCCGATCGGCACCGAGAAGAAGAACTACCCGTACTTCGACATCAACGCGCGCAAGAGCATTGATATGAACTTCGTCGAAGAGACCGAGATCAACAGCATGAAGGTCTACCACTTCCAGCAGACGGTCCCCGCGACCAATCTGTGGGAGGTCGTGCAGGCGCCAACCAACAAGGTCACCCTGCCCGCCGCGAAGTGGGGTCTGCCCGGCGACGGTGACGTCACCATGACGCGCTACTACACCAATGTCCGCGACGTGTGGGTCGAGCCGCAGACCGGAACCATCATCAAGGGCGGCGAGCAGCTGCACCTCTATTACGCGCGCACCGGCGACAAGCCGGACGTGACCGCGCTGAAGTCCAACCTGGTCTTCGACGAGAACACCATCGAATTGCAGATGGGCATCGCCCAGGACAGCATCGACAAGCTCGCGCTGTTCGGGCGCACCATGCCGATCGTCTTCGGCATCGTCGGCGTGATCGCCGTCCTCGGGGGTATCTTCCTCGGCCTGCGCGGCGGCTCGACGGGCGCGACCGCGGGCCGCGTCGGCCCCGGACGTCCCCGTGGAAGTGACGACGCACCCACCGAGCAGATCGATATGCGCAAGGGACTCTGACCACTTCGCTCATATCGAGCAAACCACCGAATTCGGCTCCCCGGCCTCCTCACCGGGGAGCCGAATTCTTTTGTGTACCGGGCGAAATTACGTGCGAACGAATTACGCCACGCGTTGCAGTGCCGCGGACGCGGGCGAAAAGAATACCCGAATTCACATATGGGCAAACGCTCGTGAATAGCGCATTCACCTCCGCCCACGGACATTCGGCGAACCCCCCGCGACGCAATGGCGGAGCCTTTCGGGTCACCGACCCGGCAGCGCCGCCCCGCGTCACTTCCCCTGTCCGAGAACAGGAATCACGCCGGATTCGCGCTACCCGGTCGGCAATTCCACGATCCGGGCGGTCGGACGCTCGGCGGTACGCAGGACCACCACCGCGACGGCGGTCGTCGTCACCGCGGCCACGCATACCGCCGTGGTGATCAACGCGGGCACCGTTCGGGCGAACACCAGCATCAAGGTCACCTCGACAAGCAGGCCGAGCCAGGTGAGCGCGGCCAGGGAAGTGCGGTCGACGGCGATCGCCGACAGCATCGCGCCCTGCAAGACCGCCAGAATCGCGCCGTGCAGGGCGAATACCCACAGCAGTCCTTGAATCGGCGCGTAATCGTGTCCGGCGAACAGCGGTGCGAGCGGTGCGGCCACCGCCGCCACCGCGACCGCGACGACTCCGATGGCCGACAGCACACCGAACGCGTCCCGAACAGCACGCGCCGAATGCGCGGGCTGCGCCATCCGGGGATACAGCACCACCCCGACGGCCTGCGGCAACCAGAACGCGATCTTCGCGGCGATGGTGCCGAGGGCGTAACGGCTCGCATCCGCCTCGTCCAGCACCACGCGCACCACGATCAGGTCCGCGGAGGACAGCGCCATGAGCGCGGCCTGCACCTGCGCCGCGCGCAGCACCGGAAGGACACCGACGCCGCGCCGGGACAGGCCGCCGGGTGAATCGACCGGTCGCGGACCGATTTCGACCTCCCGAGGCAGTTGCGAGGCACCCCGGACCCGCTCGGACCGATCCGCGCCGGGACGGAGCGGACCGCCCGCGACGCGGCGGGCGATGATCGCGGCGACCACGAGTCCCAGCGCCGCGGCACCCAACGCGGCCGCCGCGCCGCCGCCGAGCGCCAGGACGATCAGGGCGGGCGCGACCCGCGCGACCCCGGCCGCGCCGAGCACAAGCGCCAAACCGCGGAAACGTCTGGAGCCCTGGAGAATCCCCTGTTCACCCGAGAGAAGTACGAGCGCGGGCGCGGCGCCCAAGGCCGCCGCGCATGCCGCGAGACTCACCTGTAGAGCCGCCGTCACCGCGGGCACGAGGACCACGGCCACCGCCGCGACGATCACCGCACACCGCCACTGCAACCCCCGCAGTGCCCGGATACCGGTCCCCCGCACGACCTCCCTGGCCACGACATTCTGGAGTGCGAGCGCGGGCACCGCGCACAGCAGCTGCACCGCCAGCAGACTCGCGAACTCGCTGTACCCCGCCACCCCCAGCCAGCGCCCCGCCAGCACTTGCAGCAGGTATCCCGCGACATTCGCGGTCATGGCCCCCGCCGTCACCAACGTCAGATCCGCCACCACGGGAAGACGACGGACGGCAAGCACCGCCCCATCGTCGCACTTCAACCCCATCGCCGCGCGATCCGCCCCGCCCGAAAGCCCTCCGCCCCGCCCGAAGCACCCGTTCGGAGGCGGTGGTCATGCGGCGGCGGGAACGACGGGCGGGGTCCGTAGGGTGTGGGTCCGTGGGTGGCGGTCGCGGTAATCCGGTGCGCTCGGGTCGGCTGGTTCCGGCCGGGTACAGCGCCGTACTGGCGGCGCTCATCGCGGGTCCGCTGTCGGGTTCCGGCTATCTGCTCCTACGGGACGCGGTGAGCACCCCGCGGTCCTACCTCACCGACTCCGCACTCGGTCTTGGTGACGCCGCGCCGCGTGCGGTGCCGCAGGACGCATTTCTCGCCGCCGTCTCACCGGTCGTGGACGGCGGACTCGTGGTCAAGGCGATCCTGCTGTCGGCGCTCTGGGCCGCGGGCTACGGCGCGGCGGTCCTGGCTCGTGCGCTGCTGCGCGCACCGCTCGGCGCACAGCTGGTGGCGACCACCGTCGCCCTGTGGAACCCGTATGTCGCCGAACGCCTGCTCCAAGGCCATTGGAGTCTGCTCACCGGCTACGCGGCGCTCCCGTGGACCGCACTCGCCGCCTACCGCCTGCGCGTCATCCGCGCACGCGGCGCGCCTTCGACGAAACGACCCTCGCCCCGACCCCAACGGAACGCGGACTCCGCGTCGTCGCCGCACGCTTCGAAATCCGAATCCGCGCGAGCCGCGGCGATCGGCTCGACGCCGTTCGCATCGAGACGCGCGGCGGTCGGTGCGTGGGGTGCGTTGCTCGGCTGTCTCGCGGCGGCGGGGCTGACTCCGACGGGTGCGCTGTTGGCGGGGTGTGTCGCGCTGGTGACGGTGGGGCGGCGCGACCTCGCGGGGGTGGCGGTGGGACTGGTGGCGGCGTCGGCGCCGTGGTTGGTCGCGACCGCGTTGTCCGGTGCGGGCGCGGAACCCTCCGATCCGGCCGGGATCGCCGCCTTCGCCGCCCGTGCCGAACCCGGACTCGGCACCCTCGGCGCCCTCGCCGGACTCGGCGGCATCTGGAACGGCGACGCCGTCCCGGCCTCACGCACCACTCCGCTGGCGCTGGTCAGCACGCTCATTCTGATGGCGATCGTGCTCGTCGGCGTCCGAGCGGTGGCCGCCCGCACTCCCGCCGACGCCCCCGCGACCCACGTCCGCCGCGCCCTGCTCGTGACGGCCGCCGCCGCGGTGGTCCTGCCCGCGCTCGCCGCCACCGGCTTGGGCATGCCCGTCATGGAATGGCTGGTCGTCCATGTTCCGGGGGCCGGTCTCCTGCGTGACACCCAGAAGTACGTCGCGCTCGCGATGCCCGCGTACACACTGTGCGCCGCGGCCTGCTGCCGCATCGTCGCGCGCCGCCCGCGCACCGCGCACGATTCATCCGGCACGGCCGCTCTGGTCGCGACCCTGTGTATAGCCTTGTTGACCCTTCCCCTGCTCGACCTCGCCTGGGGAGTGGGCGGCGCACTCCGACCGGTGCGCTACCCGGGCGGTTGGGAACGAGTCGCGCAGCGGGCGGACGGACCGGGTGATATCGCGGTACTGCCCGGAGGCATGTTTCGGAAGTTCCCTTACAGCGGAAAGGTCGCGGTGCTCGATCCGGCGCCGCGGATGCTGCCCCGCGACGTGCTCCAGACGGGCGAACTGCCGGTGCGCGGACTCGTGGTCGCCGGTGAGGGCGCGCGCGCCGCGCAGGTGGAAAAGACACTGCTGCACGGCGGTTCGGCCGATGAGCTGGCGCGCTCGGGTGTGGGGTTGGTGCTGGTCGAGCGCTCGACCCCGGGGCCGCTCGGCGATTCGGCGCGGACCCTGGCGACCTTGGAGACGGTATACGAGGACGCGGATTTCGGACTCTACCGGGTTCCGGGCGTCGCCGACACCGAAACACCTGCCGCGCAACGGATCACCGCGATTCTGGCGCACTTGCTCTGGGCCGCACTGCTGATCGGCGGCGCGCTCGCCGCGGCGCTGTTCCCCGCGCGCGAGGGAGTCAGCGAACCGTAGGCGCGGCGACGAGTCCGCTGGTGTGCTCACCGCGCGCGATGGCCGCCAGCACCTGGTAGACCCCGTTACCCGTTTGTTCCCAGGAGAATTCGCGGGCGCGGGCGCGAGCCTTCTCCCCCATGACCGTGCGGGCGGCGTGATCGTCGAGCAGTTCGCCGACAGCGTCGGTGAGATGGCCGAGATCGTCGACCAGCACTCCGGTGACACCGTCGACGATCGAATCTGTGAGTCCGCGCGAACTGCGGTAGCCCACCGTCGGTACACCGTGCTGGGCCGCCTCGATGACGGCCAGTCCCCACCCCTCCTTGCGGGAGGGCAGCACGTGCACCCACGCGCGGGCGAGCAGTTCGTGTTTGCGGCGTTCGTCGACGTGTCCGTGGAAGGTGACCGCGTCGGTGATGTCCAGTTCGGCGGCGTAGGCGCGCAGATTGTCCGCCCACCAGCCGCCGCCGACGACGTCGACGCGCAGTCCGGGCACGCGGGCACGCAGTCGCGCGGCCGCGGCCAGCGCGTCCTCTATCTGCTTGTGCGGAACCAGCCGGGACAGGACCACGATGCGCGGCTGCCGGGCGCGGGTGCGCGCGGCGCCGGTGGGCGCGCCGTCCGGCACGGGTTCGGCTCCGTTGCGCACCACGGCGATGCGTGAACGATTCACTCCGAGGGTTGCGAGTTCCTCGGCGGAGGGCAGCGACACGGTCAGGTATTGATTGCCGCGGTGCACCCGCGGGGACAGCCGGGATTCGATCCACCAGCCGATTCGCCCCGTCAACCGACCCGCGACCGGCCACTGTTCGCGATGTCCGTGGTGGACAAGCACCACCGAGGGCGCGTCGAGCGCGAGTCCGGCGAAGAACGGGATGCCGTTCTGGGTGTCGATGACCGCGTCGGGCCGAATGCCGCGCAATGCGCCGAGTCCGAGTCGGCCCAGCGCGATGGCGAGCAGCGCGCGCGGATACACGGTGTATCGGCCGCCGCCGCGGCTGATGTCGATGCCGTTGATCCGTTCGCGCCGCGGCGCGCCCCGGTAGTGCGCGGTGCGAAGGGTGACCTTGACGCCGCGGGCGGCCAATTGCGCGCCGACCTGCTCCAGATAGCGTTCGCTGCCGCCACCCTGCGGGTGCCCGGTGTCACGCCAGCAGAGTAGGAGGACTTCGCGCACGATTGGGAGCTTCTCTCGCTTCGTCGGGTCCCGGACGGGAGCACGGATATCGGGCTACACCATAACGCGCGCAACCGGTCATCCCGTCGCTTCCGGCGTCGATCCGACGAAAATTATTGAAATGCTTCCATTTCACAGTCAGCTTCGATAGCGTGCCGACCACGATGTTCGCCATCACGATGAGGAGATGACATATGAAGGTGACACCGAGAACACGCACCGGCGGCGGTGCGGGCGGCGGCGCGACCGGCGACCTCGGCGCCGTACTCGCGGTCGTGCTTGGCCTGCTCACCTCGTCGCTGTCCACCGGCAGCGGCGCGAGCAGCGGTATCGGCTGACCCGAGACCACCGGTCCGGCGCGCGCGGCGCCGGGCCGGTGCCGGACCGCCGCGGGGACGCCTTCCCCGGCACGGACCACCCTGTGCGACACTCTCCGCCGTGTCGATAACCGAGACGAAGCCGCTCGCCGCCGTTCCGGCCCGCAGGCCCGCGACGTCACGCTTCGCACGCCGCGCGACGCTGCGCCGCTCCCTACGGTTGCTCGGCAGTTTCCGATTCGAACAGACCGATCCGGCCCGTTTCTACGGCGAAATCGCCGCCGACAGCGCCGCCATGCTCGGCGATTTCTATTTCGACCGCACCGGCCGCGATCTCGACGGCGCCACGATTCTCGACGTCGGCGGCGGCCCCGGCTACTTCGCCGAGGAGTTCGCCCGCGCCGGGGCGCGTTACATTCCGGTCGAACCCGATCCCGCCGAGCTGCACGCGGCCGGCCTGGCGACCGCGGGCGCGGTGCGCGGCTCCGGTATGGCGCTGCCGATTCGCGATGACGCGGTCGACATCTGTTTCTCCTCCAATGTCGCCGAACACGTCCCCGATCCGTGGCTCATGGCCGAGGAGATGGTGCGGGTGACCCGTCCGGGGGGCTTGATCGTGCTCTCCTACACGGTGTGGCACGGCCCGTTCGGCGGACACGAGACCGGCCCGTGGCACTATCTCGGCGGCGAGTTCGCCGCGCGCCGCTACCGCCGCAAACACGGCCGCGAGCCGAAGAACCGTTTCGGAAGCTCGCTGTTCACGGTGCGCGCGGTCGATGGTCTGCGTTGGGCCGCAACGACTTCCGCCGATGTGCGAACGATCTTCCCGCGCTATCACCCCCGGTGGGCGTGGTGGCTGGTGCGCGTTCCGCTGCTGCGTGAACTGCTGGTGAGCAATCTGGTCGTCGTCGCGACCAAGTGACTACTTCTCCAGCCAGCCCCGCCGCCAACTGCGCGGACCGCACGCTCCGGGCAGCGGTTCGCACCACGGAGATTCCTGTATGGCCAGGCCGACGGTCTCCAAGGTGGTGAGTCCGACCTGGTCGGCCAGCACGCCGACGACCGCGACGGCTTCGGCGGCCTGCATGGCCGCCGTCGCCTGCTCGATCGTCAGCGTGCGCCCCGGGAGGAACGACACCACCCACCCGCCGCCGCCGACGCTCTTCGCTTGATGCTCGGTCTGGTCACTGGTCATCAGGGACCTGCCGACCACTTGCACCGCCATTGCCTCGTTCACCCCTGCGGTATCGGATCAATGCAGAATCGGTTCAATATCGAGCGAGCTGATCAGTAGCTACAGCATCCTCCGTCGGTTACCGGAACGCAATAGTGCGTTTGCCGAGAAATAGAACCAACAGGTCGGCTTTTACCCAGGTCAGCGGGTTGCCGGACGGCAGAACTGAAACATGTTACAGACAAGGCGCGGGCAAAACTGTAACGTGTTCTCATGCACTACGACAGCTTGTTCATCGGCGGCCAGTGGACCGCGCCGACCTCCTCCGAGCGCCTCGAGGTCATCTCCCCCGCCACGGTCGAGCCGGTGGGTAGCGTCCCCGTGGTCGTCCGCGCCGATGTCGACGCCGCGGTCGCCGCCGCCCGGCACGCCTTCGACAACGGCCCATGGCCCTCGACCCCGCCCGAGGAACGCGCGGCCCTGCTGAGCCGGGCCGCCCGCCTGCTCGAACAGCGTTCGGCCGAACTCGGCGCCGCGCTCTCCGCGGAGGTGGGCGCGCCCGCGATGGCCGCCATCACGCTGAACCAGCTGCCCGCCGTCGCGGCGATGGACGCCTACGCCGAACTCGCGAAGAGCTTCCCCTGGAACGAGGTTCGCGTCGGCGCCTTCGGCACCTCGCGGGTCTCGCGCGAGCCGCGCGGCGTGGTCGCCGCGGTGACCGCCTGGAACGTTCCGCTGTTCCTGGCCTGCAACAAGCTCGCCCCGGCCCTGCTCGCGGGCTGCACCGTCGTGCTCAAGCCCGCGCCGCTGACTCCGATCACGGCCAATATGGTCGCCGACATCTTCACCGAGGCCGGCCTGCCCGAGGGCGTGCTGTCGGTGCTGCCCGCCGAGGCCGACGTGGCCGAATACCTGATCTCGCATCCGGGTGTGGACAAGGTGACCTTCACCGGCAGTACCGCCGTCGGCCGCAAGATCGGCGCCATCGCCACCGAACAGCTCAAGAGCGTCTCGCTCGAACTCGGCGGCAAGTCCGCGGCCATACTGCTGCCCGATATGGACCTCGCCGCAGGCATTCCGGTGCTGGCCTTCTCCGGCCTGATGAACAGCGGCCAGGGCTGTGTCGCCCAGACCCGCATCCTGGCCCCCCGCGGGCGCTACGACGAGATCCTCGAGGCGCTGGTCGAGCATGTGAAGACCATGAAGGTCGGTATGCCCGACGATCCGGCGGTGCAGCTCGGCCCGCTGATCTCCGAACGCCAGCGCGAGCGCGTCGAGGGGTATATCGCCAAGGGCAAGCAGGAAGGCGCGCGGCTGGTCCTCGGCGGCGGACGGCCCGAGGGCCTTGACCGCGGGTGGTTCGTCGAGCCGACCATCTTCGCCGACGTCGACAACAAATCGACCATCGCGCAGGAGGAGATCTTCGGCCCGGTGCTGTCGGTGATCCCGTACGAGACCGAGGAGCAGGCCATCGCCATCGCCAACGATTCGATCTACGGTCTGGCCGGTTCGGTCTGGACCAGCGATATCGAACACGGCGCCGAGATCGCGGCCAAGGTGCGCACCGGCACCTTCGCGATCAATTGGTACGCCTTCGACCCGACCTCGCCGTTCGGCGGATACAAGAACTCCGGCCTCGGCCGCGAGAACGGCAGGGAGGGCCTCGACGCGTTCTGCGAGCAGAAGTCGCTGCTCATGCCGATGGGCTGGACCGGGTAAGCACCCGACTCACGGCAGGACCAGGCGCAAGATCGGCTGAACGCGGCCGTCGGGCTCCGACGGCTCCACCGCGACCTCGACCCGCCATCCGGGCGGCAGGACCGACTGCAATCGGCCCGCCGCCCGGTTGAGCGGTGTGCTCACGGTGGCCAGTTCCATCGCCGTCACCGCGGGCACGCCCGCGCCATCGAACTCCAGATCGGTCATGCTCCAACCACCTCTCACGTGTCGATCCCGTCGCAGGCGCTGGGCCCGCGGTGCCGATAGGGGGAAGCAATTCAGCCGGTGGCTGAGCGAGTGCGGTCAAGCTTAGTGGACAGCTCCTTAATGCCATGTGCACTCGGCATGAAATGGCCGTGTGCAGATTCCGACGCCGCCCACGGCCGGTCAGCGTCGCAGCGATCGGCGGTATCCGGCCGGTGTGGAACCGGTCGCGGCGCGTAGATGCGACCGCAGCGCCGTCACACTGCCGAAGCCGGCCCGTTCGGCGACCGTCTCCACCGGAAGTTCGGTGGTCTCGAGCAACTCTCGCGCCCGCGCGGTGCGCTGCGCCTCCAGCCAGCGCCGCGGCGTCGTGCCGATCTCGTTACGGAACCGGCGGATGAGCGTGCGCTCGCTCATCAGCGCCCGCGCCGCCAATGCCGAAACATCCGGCACCGCGGCGGGATCGGCCGCGACCGCCGCCAAGGTGGCGGCGAGGTCGCCGGGAGATCCGTTGCGGCCCATGGCAACCGGGATGAACTGCGCCTGTCCGCCCTCGCGATGCGGCGAGGTCACATTCCAGCGGGCCAGTTCCGCGGCGTGACCCGCGCCGAGTTCGCGCCGCACCACATGCAGACACAGATCCAGCGATGCCGACAGACCGGCGGAGGTCAGCACATCGCCGTCATCGACGTAGAGCGCGGTCGGATCGAGTTTCACCGCGGGGAACGCGGCCGCGAATTCGTCGCAGTAGGCCCAGTGCGTCGTCGCGGGCCTGCCGTCCAGCAGACCGGCCTGGGCGAGGACGAACGCGCCAACGCAGATGCTCACCATCGTCGCCCCGCGTCGCGCCGCCGCGCGCAGTGCGTCGAGCGCCTCCGGCGGCGTCGGCAGTGACGGCAGCCCGATTCCGGGCACCACGACGATATCGGCCGTGTCCAGTGCCTCGAGTCCGCAATCGACCCGCAGTTCGAACCCATTGGGCGTCCACACCGTCCCCGACCGGATTCCGCAGGTCCGCATGGCGAAGCCCGCCGGCTCCCCGGTCTTGCCGGGCCCGTGCCGGAACGCCTGCACCGCGCAGGCCAGGTCGTAGGTCATGACCCCGTCCATCGCCAGCGCGACCACTTGCTTCACCCGGCCAGTGTGACACGGCCCGGAATGCGCTCGACGGCTCATCTCGCGCACGTGACACGGCCACCGGATTCCGCTGCACCCCCGGGTTCCGGGAAGAGTCCGTCACGTGACCGCGCGGCGAATGGCGGAAATCCGAGCATAAGAGTCATTCACGCCACTCGCTTCCGCACCGCCGCCCGCGCTTGACTGGAATGACCGCCGAGCAGAGGAGTCGAGAGTGGTTGTTCCAGCGGGTACGGATTGGGAGTGGGCCACGCGGACCGGCGGGACGCTCTCGGGTGAGCAGCGCCGTAAGCTGACGCTCGCGCTCGCGCGCGAGATCCCCGGTTTGGTGGCGACGCGGATACGCCGGGCGGCGGGGCGCGGCCCGCGGGGTCGACTGGAATTCGAAGGACTGCGCCTGCCCGACTCGGCCTTGGCTCGGTCGGCCGAAGAGCATGCGCGCGAATCGCTTTCGGTTCATCTGCTCGAACATTCCTATCGCACCTACTACTTCGGTCGAGTGCTGGCCGAACTCGACCGCGCCCGATACGACGACGAGCTGGTCTACGTCGCGTGCCTGCTCCACGATCTCGCACTCGAACATCCCACTCCGGGAAGGTGTTTCGCGGTGGTCGGGGCGGAACGGGCGGTCGCCTTCGCACTCGCCGATGGCGCGGCGGCCGAACGCGCGGACGCGGTGGGCGCGGCCATCGCCGCCCACATCACCCCTGGCGTCGCGGCCGATCTGAACGATCCGGGCGGTTTCGTCTCCGCGGGCGCGAGCGTCGACGTGCTCGGCGCGCGCATCGGCGATATCGACCCGACCTGGCTGGCCGATCTGCTCGTCCGCCATCCCCGGCACGGTCTCGGACGACATCTGCGGACCGCTTTCGGGGAGGAGGCGAAGGCGGTACCGCGCGGTCGCATGGCGCTACTGTTGCGCGCGGGCTTCGACCAGGCAGTACGCCTGGCTCCGTTCTCCGAATAGGTCGTTCTCCGAACAGATTACGGCGCGCGGACATCGCACTGGGGACCCCCTCACCCGGAGATGGGCGACCGATCGGCGGATTCGCCCGTACGGAAAACGAAACCGCCCGCGCTCTACGGAGCGCGGGCGGTCGTGTACGAATTTCGATCAGGCCAGGCGCTGCTTCATCGCCTCGAACTCGTCGCGGATACCGGAAGGCAGTTTGTCGCCGACGAATTCGAACCACTCCTCGATGAGCGGGATCTCCTTGCGCCATTCCTCCGCGTTCACCGCGAGCGCCTCGTCGACGTCGGCCGCGTCGACGTCGAGACCCTCCAGATCCAGCTGGGCCGCGGTGGGCACATTGCCGATCGCGGTGGACTCGGCCTCCGCGGCGCCTTCGATACGGCCGACGATCCACTCAAGCACACGGGAGTTCTCACCGAATCCGGGCCACAGGAACCGGCCGTCCGCGCCACGGCGGAACCAGTTGACGTAGAAGATCTTCGGCAGCTTGGTCGCGTCGGCGTTCTTGCCCACGTTGATCCAGTGGTTGAGGTAGTCGCCCACGTGGTAGCCCATGAACGGGATCATGGCCATCGGGTCGCGGCGCACGGTGCCGACCTTGCCCTCCGCGGCGGCGGTCTGCTCGGAGGACAGCGTCGCGCCCATGAACACGCCGTGCTGCCAGTCGAAGGATTCGGTCACCAGCGGCACGGTGGTCTTGCGGCGACCGCCGAACAGGATGGCCGAGATCGGCACACCCTGCGGGTCGTCCCACTCGGGAGCCAGAATCGGGCACTGCGACATCGGGGTGCAGTAGCGCGAGTTCGGGTGGGCGGCCAGCGTCTCGGTCTCCCGCAGGTACCAGTCGTTGCCCTTCCAGTCGATCAGGTGATCGGGCTCGCCTTCCATGCCCTCCCACCACACGTCGTTGTCGTCGGTGAGCGCGACGTTGGTGTAGACGGTATTGCCCGCGTCCATCGTGGCCATGGCGTTCGGGTTGGAGCTGCGGTTGGTGCCGGGGGCGACGCCGAAGAAGCCGTACTCGGGATTCACCGCGTACAGGCGGCCGTCCTTGCCGAAACGCATCCAGGCGATGTCGTCGCCAAGGGTCTCCGCGCGCCAGCCGGGAACCGTCGGCTGGATCATCGCGAGGTTGGTCTTGCCGCAGGCGCTCGGGAAGGCCGCGGCGATGTAGTACGCCTTGTTCTCCGGGGAGATCAGCTTGAGAATGAGCATGTGCTCGGCCAGCCAGCCCTCGTCGTGGGCCATGGCCGAGGCGATGCGCAGCGAGTAGCACTTCTTGCCGAGCAGCGCGTTGCCGCCGTAGCCCGAACCGTAGGACCAGATCTCGCGATCCTCCGGGAAGTGGGTGATGTACTTGGCGTCGTTGCACGGCCACGGCACGTCGGCCTGGCCTTCGGCCAGCGGCGCGCCGACCGAGTGCAGCGCCTTCACGAACGGGCGGTCGGCGCCGAGCTTCTCCAGCGCGGCGGCGCCCATGCGGGTCATCACCTTCATCGACACGACCACGTATTCGGAGTCGGTGATCTCCACGCCGAGTTTCGGGTCCTCCGCGCCGAGCGGGCCCATGCAGAAGGGCACCACGTACATGGTGCGGCCCTTCATCGAACCGCGGTACAGCTCGGTCATGGTCGCGCGCATCTCGTCGGGATCGACCCAGTTGTTCGTCGGGCCCGCGTCGGCCTCGGTCTTGGAACAGATGTAGGTGCGCGACTCGACCCGCGCCACATCGGAAGGATCGGAGAGGGCTAAGAAGGAGTTCGGCTTCTTCTTCTGGTCAAGGCGCTTGAACGTGCCCGCCTCGACCAGTTGGGTGGTCAGCCGCTCCCATTCCTCTTCGGAACCGTCCGCCCAGACGACTCGCTCAGGCTGAGTGAGTTCTGCGACTTCCTGTACCCAGGTGAGCAGTTCGCTATGCTCGGTCGGCGCTTTACCGTCGGATCCACGAAGACCAGGAATGGTCGCTGAGGTCATGAAAACTCTCCTGAGATTGGCGGTACGTCGATGCTTCGCCGCCTGGCCCGAGGCCCATGACCAGCGCGAACACATCAGCGCCACCGTTGGCGGGAAGGCACCCGCTACGACCAGTCGAAAACGCGCCCCGGCTGGACGGCGTACAAGGACGAAGCGGACGCCCAGGTTCCTGCTAAGAGGTTAACGCGGTGTGACGACCAGTACGGAATCGGGTACTTATCGGATACCCATTCAGTTACCGATCCAACAAATTAGATCATCCGATCGATCGTGGCGATATCCCGCTCACAGGCGGCCAGCTGGGCCGGTTGCTCGGCCGCTGCTCGCCGGATACCCGCCTCCAATTCTGCCACCCTGCGGTCGGTATCGATGATCTTGAGCGCGCTAGTTCGTACCACCCGGTCTGCCCATTCGGTCTCCGCCTCCACCAGGGCCGTGGCCACCCGCTGTTCCAGCTGGGCCTTTACGTTCACCAGCGCTTCGGACACCCATTGGCGCACGTGCGCGCGGTCGGCGACCTGTCTGCGGGCCCGCACCACCCACCATGCGACGAGCGCGCCCAGCAGCAGCGTCACCGGGATGCTGGCGACGTCAAGAGCGGGTAGCAGGGCCAGTGGCGAAACCAGCAGCCGCCCGAGTCCGACACCCGCCGAAGCGCCGAGCGCGATCATAAGGTGATCTTCGACACCCCTGTGCCGCGGCTCGGGTTCCGGGCCGACCCGCGGCGCCGGATCGCGCCTGCGATGCGGCGCGGACAGCTCGCCGACATCGGTCTCGACGAGCCGATCGGTGAGTTCGGCGAAGCGGCGGTCGATATCGGCGTCCACCACCGCCGCCAACTCCGTCACCGCCGCCTGCAACCGCCGCGGATAGTCATCGAAGTCGGCGGGCGCGAGCCGGTCCAGTTCCGCGCGCGCCGCCACGTGCAGTGCCCGCACCCGCCCGCCGACCTCGGTCATGAGATCCACGCGGGCCAGATGCAATTGACCGCGCAGCGTCGACATGGCGGTCGCGCGACCGCCGTCGCGCGCGGCGAGCAGGCTCGCGCGTTCCTGCCTGCGGCGCGCGATATCCGCGCCCGAACGCAGGGTCCCCACCTGTGCCGCGACGCGCTCGCGGGTCTCCACGAGCACGCGTCGGGTCAGGGCGGTCAGCCGGGGGCCGTCGAATTCGGCCGCGGTGGCCGCGATCAGCGCGGCGTGCAGAGCGCCGAGTCCCGACCGGTCGAGCAGGGCCGCGTCACCGCTCGCGCGGGCGGCCGCCGACAATCGCGCCGACACCGGCACGATATCGAGTTCGCCCAGGTCGCGATCGGCGAGCAGACGCAGATTGCGCTCGCGGATCGCACGCCAGTCGGCATAGGCGTGTATGCCGTTCATGGCAGGCAAGACCCGGACGCCGTCCGCGCGCAGCCGGTGCAGCAATCGCAGGCCATCCCCGCCGAGCACACTGCCCGCGTCCACCAGGACCAGCGCGACCGCCGCCGGATACGCACCGGCCGGGTGCGCCTCGCGTGCCGTTTCGAGCGCGCCGAGCGGTTCGGTGAGATCGACGCGGGGTTCGAAACGGGCCAATTCGGTGCGCAGCAGCGTCGTATTGGCGTCGTCGGGGCCGACCAGCGCGACCGTGGCCGCGGCGCCGGGATTCCGCGCGGCCCGTAACAGCGCCGCGCCCTGCGGATTCCAGCGCGCGACAACGGCCGCGACCTCGGCGGGTAGTTCGTCCGCGCACGCGGTCGCGGGCTCCGGGCCTGCCGACTCCGACGTGACCCGTCCCGATCCGGCCTGCGCATCGGCCTCCGGCGGATCAAAGTCCGGCACTGCTCATCCGCTCCCACAATCTGACGTAGCCGTTGTGTACGCGCAGCGCGGCGCGGCGCGCTCGCGGCGGCATATCGCCCGCCACCACCGCGCGCCAGCGGACCGCGCGCTGCAAGGCGTCGTCGGCGTCGGCGGGCGCGGGCGCGGGATAGCCCGCGGCCAGATGCGCGACGGCCGGATCGGCCAGTCCCGCGCAGAGTCCGAGCCACATGGCGTCGTCACCGTGGAGATAGTTCTCCAGCACGTCGCGGCCGCGGCCGTGGGCGGGCAGGGTCCGCGCGGCGAGCCGGGCCAGTTCGTCGAGCAATTCACCGCCGCGCAACGCCGTGACCTGTTCATAGCGCCGGTGCAGCAGGCGGTGCACCGCGTCGATGCCGCTGACCGCGTGCATGACTTGCAGGACGGCGTGCGGGCCGAGTCCGGGATCGGCGCGCAACGCGGCCATCGCGCAGGTGATGCCGTAGAGGTCCCAACGGCCGAGCAGGGCTTCGCGTTCGGCCGCATCGCCGCCCGCCGCGGGTGAGACGAACAGGTCGGGTGACAGGGTCAGCGACGGATCGGCGGTGTCGGCGAGTCGGCGCAGGGTGGCCAGGTCGTCCTCGGTCACCGTGCCCGCGCGGGTGCGCACGGCCAGCGACGCGACCACGGGAAGGGTGAGAATGCCCAGCTCCCGGGTGTACTGGTCGGCCGCGACCACCGCGTCACCCCAGCGCGACCCGATGGCGTCGGCCTTGTTCAGCACGACCACCGTGCGCGCGGGTTCGAGCCCGGCGAGCACCCGGCGGTCCGCGGGCAGCGGCGCGCCGGACAGGACGTAGACGACGATATCGGCGTCGAGTTCGGGATCGGGCGACCCCGGTTCGTCCACCGGACCGGTCTCCGCCGCCGACATCAGCGCCAGCGCGTGCAGCACCGTGGTCCGGCCGGTGTGCGCCCGGCCCGTGACCTGGATGCGCGGCGGCCTGCGCCACGCGTTGACCGCGACACTCGCGTGGTAGCCGATCTGATTGCCCGACCCCGCCGCGTCCCGCAGATCACCAAGCAGCCGATCCAGTTGATCCCGTTCCCGTGTCGGCACACCGCGCTCGCGCATCCGGCCGTTGAATTCGGTGGTCGTCGGCATGGCTACACCCCCTTGTCGCTGCGATTCTGTCAGAAGCGCCGACGGGTACGCGACGACGGCGAACGCCGAATCAGCGCGCGGCGGGACCGCTTCCGCTGACGTACTTGTTGACCGTGCGCACCGCCCATCCGGGCGCGAATTTGGCGGCGAGGGCCAGCGCCTTGGTGCGCGCGCCGATCTCGTAGTGCACCCGGTGCAGGCGCGGTCGCCGCCGGGTGACCTCCCAGATGCCCTGTGCGACATCGTCGGCGCCGAGGTGGACGCCGAGCGCGCGGGTCGAGGCGGTGTCGACCCCCTCGACCATGCCGGTGGCGACGAACAGCGGCCATACCGCGAGCACTCGGATGTCGTGGCGCTCCCACTCCAGGTCGAGCGCCTCGGTGAGGCTGGCGACCGCCGACTTGGTGGCGCCGTAAGTGGCGAGTTCGGGCTGACCGTAGATGGCCGAGGCGGAGCACAGGTTCACCACCTGCGCGCCCGGTGTGTCGCGCAGGTACCGGAATGCCTCGTGTGTCCCGGTGAGCACGCCGAGCAGATTGACCTCGACGATCGCGCGGTGCGCGGGCAGGTCGATGTCCTCGAAGGCGCCCGCGCGCAGGATGCCCGCGTTGTTGACCAGGATGTCGAGGCGTCCGGCGGCGGCGTGGAAGTCGGCCAGCCGCTCCGACCAGTGTGTGGCATTGGTCACATCCAGGACCCCGGTGTGGACCGTGCCACCGGCCGCGGTGATGTCGGCGGACAGCCGCGTCAGCCCTACCTCATCGATGTCGTATGCCCCGACGTGATAGCCCTGGGCAGCGAAAAGGAGTGCAGTGGCCCGACCGATACCGGCCGCCGCACCGGTGACGAAAACCGTCGGTGAGCTCATGCGGGCAGTCTAGTGGCAGCGATTTCCCCTATAACCGGGGTTCACAGATATATCCCCGTCACCTACCCTCATTCCAGGTCGGCACCAGTGTCGGTGCGCAACTTCGCTTTTCGAGCGGGGGGGTCGGCCACGAAATGTGGACCCGGCCGGGCTCGAGGAGGTCGCCATGAGCGTCGAGAATGTCGGCGTACTCACCGATACACCCGCGGGGACGCCGCCGCTGCCGAGCGCCGACCCGTTCCACCGGCCGCCGCGCGGATTCGCGAAGAAGCCGCCGGGCACGATCCTGCGCACCCGCCGCGTGGATATCGGGCTGTTCGGCCTCGTACCGCAGCGGGTATCGGCCTGGCAGTTGCTCTACCGCAGCTGCGATCTGCACGGCACGCCCGAGGTCGCGATCACCACGGTGCTGCTGCCGCAGGACATCGACCCCACCGCCGACCGGCCGCTGCTCGCCTTCCAGACGGCCATGGACGCGGTCGCCGAACGCTGCTCGCCGTCCTACGCGCTGCGTCTCGGATCACGCGCCATCGGCGCGGTCACCCAGTTCGAGTGGCTGCTCGTGGCGAACGCGCTGCGCCGCGGCTGGGCGGTCTCGATCGCCGACCACGAGGGTCCGCACGGCAATTTCGGGGCGCCCCGCGAACCCGGCTACCGGGTGCTCGACGGTCTGCGCGCCGCACTCGCCTTCGCCCCGCTCGGCCTGCGCGCCGACACCCCCATCGGGGTCTGGGGATACTCCGGCGGCGGCATGGCCAGTTCCTGGGTTGTCGAGATGGCGCCGACCTACGCCCCGGAACTGAATATCGCGGGCGCGGTGCTCGGCGCGCCCGTCGGCGATCCTGGGCAGGTCTTCGAACGGCTCAACGGCACCGGCTTCGCCGGACTGCCCGCCATCGTGATCGCGGCGCTGTGCAGGCTCTATCCCGCACTCGGCGCGGTGGTGCGCGAGGAATTGTCGCCCGCGGGCCGCCGTTTCGTCGCGCACGCCGAGCGGTCGAGCCCGCTGTGGGCGATCCTGTCGCTTGCGGGCAAACACGTCGACGACTTCCTGTCCGAACGCACCATCGCCGAGGTCATCGCCGGACCCGAATTCCAGGCCATCTTCGACGACCTGCGCCTCGGGCACGCGACACCGAAGTGTCCGCTGCTGGTCGTGCAGCCGATTCGCGACCAGATCATCCACATGGACGTAGTGGACGGTCAGGTGACCCGCTACCGCGAGGGCGGTGCGCGGGTCACCTATGTGCGCGACCGGCTCAGCGAGCACTTCTCCATGCTCGTGCTCGCCACCCCGATCAGCCTCGCGTGGCTGGCCGACCGGGTGTCGGGCGCGCCGGACACGGCCGACGGCGATGTCACGGTGTGGTCGGTGCTGGCCTCGCGGGCCGGACTGCGCGGCCTGCTCGACATGGCGGCCACGACGGCCAAGGTGGTACTCGGGCGGCCGCTGCGCCGCGAGAGCGCGCCGCCGACGCCGCTGCCCCGGGAACGCGCAGCTTGATGACACCGACCGACACAGGAATTCCCCCGCTCGACCGCGCCTGCGCCCCCGCCCCGGGGGTTCGAGTGCCGGGCTGATCACCCGATGCTGGACAATGGACGCCGTGAACGACGCCGCCAACCACACTGCCGAGTCGGTTCCGGGCCCGCCGTCCACAGCAACGGCGCCGCTCGAAGCAGGCCGGCGATCCCCGACCGGCTCGCGCCTCTACCCGCGAGTCACCAGCTTCCGCTCCCGTCGCGGCGCGCTGACGCCCAATCAGCGCCAGTCCTGGGAGCGGATGTGGCCGAGCATCGGCCGCGAAGTGGGCGACGAACCGCTCGACGCCGAAGCCTGGTTCGGGCGCCGGGCGCCGCTGGTCATCGAGATCGGCTGCGGAACCGGCACCGCGACCGCCGCCATGGCGCAGGCCGAACCGCACGTCGACCTCATCGGCATCGAGGTGTACCAACCGGGACTCGCCCAGCTGGTCCAGCGGATCGAACGCGACGGCATCGGCAATATCCGGCTGTTGCGCGGCGACGCCGTCGACGTACTCGAGCACATGATCGCCCCGGACTCGCTGACCGGCGTGCGCGTGTTCTTCCCGGACCCGTGGCCCAAGTCGCGCCACCACAAACGGCGGCTGTTGCAGCCCGCCACCTTCGCGCTGATCGCCGACCGGCTGATCACGGGCGGTGTGCTGCACGTCGCGACCGACCACGCCGGGTACGCCGGGCACATCGCCGAAGTCGGCGCCGCGCAACCGCGCCTGATCGGGTTGAACGAGGCCACCGGCGGTGCGGGCGGCGCGCCCGGCGCGGACGCGCCGATCGGCTTCGAACGCCCCGTCACGAAATTCGAAGGCAAGGCACATCGCGCCGGAAGCGCCATCACGGAGTTCATATGGGGCAAGATCAAATGATGAGCGAGCGCGAGGCTGAATCATGAGCGTCGGGGAGATGACCCACGAGGTCGTCGACACCCTCGGCGGCTCGACCCCGGACGTGCGCAGGGTGCTGCTCGTCTGGGACGCCCCCAACCTCGACATGGGACTCGGCGCCATCCTCGGCGGCCGTCCCACCGCCGCCTACCGCCCTCGCTTCGACGCGCTCGGTCGCTGGCTGCTCGCCCGCACCGCGGAACTGTCGGCGGGCAGCAGCGGCCGGGTGGAGCCGGAGGCCACCGTCTTCACCAATATCGCGCCCGGCACCGCCGACGTGGTGCGGCCGTGGGTGGAAGCACTGCGCAACGTCGGCTACGCCGTATTCGCCAAACCCAAGATCGATGACGACTCCGACGTCGACGCCGACATGCTCGCCCACATCGAGTTACGCAGCCGCGGCGCCGGTCTGGCCGGGATCATGGTCGCCTCGGCCGACGGTCAGGCATTCCGCGAACCGCTAGAGACGCTCGCCGCGCACGGCGTGCCCGTACAGGTATTGGGCTTCCGCGAGCACGCGAGTTGGGCGGTCACATCCGATACCCTCGAATTCATCGATCTCGAGGACATCCCGGGTGTGTTCCGCGAACCACTGCCCCGGGTCAGCCTCGACTCGCTGCCCGACGAGGGTGCCTGGCTTCAGCCGTTCCGGCCGCTGTCGGCACTGCTCACCTCTCGCCCCGCTCAAGGAGTCGCTTAGTGTTCACACGCTGGGGCGATCTGGTCTACCGGCTGCGCTTCGCCGTCCTCGGCGTGGTCGTGGCGGCGCTACTCGGGCTCGGCGGGTACGGGTTCGGGCTCGAAGACCATCTCAGCTCCAGCGGATGGGACGACCCCACCTCGGAATCCTCGCGAGCCGCGCAGATCGCCGACGCGGCCTTCGGACGCGATCACAACAGCGACGTGATCGTGCTCTACACCGCGCCCGAGGGTAAGACCATCGACGATCCGCAGTTCCGGCAGAAGGTCGTCGACAGCCTCAACGCGCTGCCCAAGGACCATCCGAACGAGATATCCCGGGTCAACGGCGCGTACTGGCAGACCGAGACCGGTCCCGGCGTGCCGCTGACCTTCGGCTCCAAGGACAAGAAGTACACCTTCGCCTCGCTGGCGATCGTCGGCGACAACGACACCGATATGGTGCGCAACTACCGCAAGGTCAAGGACGCCTTCTACATCGCGGACGTGGATGTGCAGGTCACGGGTCTGCAAGCGGTGTCGGGCACGCTGAACGACACCATCGCCAGTGATTCCAAGCGCATGGAGATGCTGGCCATCCCGGCCGTGGCCGTGCTGCTGTTCTTCATCTTCGGCGGTGTCGTCGCGGCCGCGCTGCCGCTGCTGATCGGCGGGCTCACCATCGTCGGCGCCAACGGCATCGTCATGTTCCTGACGAGATTCACCGAGGTGAACTCCTTTGTCGGCGGCGTCGTCTCGATGATCGGCCTCGGTCTGGCGATCGACTACGGCCTGTTCATCGTGAGCCGATTCCGCGAGGAGGTCGCCGAGGGGTACGACACCGCCGCGGCCGTGCGGCGCACGGTCATGACCGCGGGCCGCACCGTCATGTTCTCCGCGACCATGATCATCGCCAGTCTCGGCGGCATTCTGTTGTTCCCGCAGGGCTTCCTGAAATCGGTCGCCTTCGGCACCATCGCCACCGTCTCGCTGGCCGCGCTCACCTCCATCACCATCCTGCCCGCGGCGCTCGGCGTGCTCGGCCCGCGCGTGGACGCGCTGGGTCTCAAGCGCTTCCGCAAGACCAAAACCGCCGAGGACATCGAGAACGGCATCTGGGGGCGCAGCACCCAGTGGGTCATGAAGCATCCGCTGAAGATCGCGGTGCCGATCTGCGTACTGCTGCTGCTGTTGATCATCCCGGTGAAGAACCTGGCCTTCGGCGGAATCAACGAACGCTATCTGCCACCGGACAATCCGACGCGCACCGCGCTCGAGGAGTTCTACCAGATCTTCCCGCTGAAGAAGACCGACCCGGTGCAGTTGGTCTTCGTCTCCGACGACTCCGCGGCGGTCGGCAAACTGTGGAAGGAAGCCAACGAGGCGCCGGGGCTCACCGGCGACTTCGAGGTGCCGAGCCGGTCGAATACCGATCAGACCGTCTACCGCACCAGCGCCACGCTGGAGGATTCGGAGTACGCCGAACCGACGATCGACTATCTGCGCTCGCTCGAGATTCCCGAGGGCGTGCAGATGTATGTCGGCGGACAGCCGACGATCCAGATGGACAGTATCGACGCGCTGCTCGACCGCATGCCGTTGATGATCGCCCTGGTCCTGTTCGTCACCACGGTGCTGATGTTCCTGACCTTCGGCTCGCTGGTGCTGCCCATCAAGGCCGCGCTGATGAGCGCGCTCGGACTCGGCTCCACCCTCGGCATCCTGACCTGGATCTTCGTCGACGGTCACGGCGCGCGCCTGCTGAACTTCACACCGCAGCCGATCATGTCGCCGGTGCTGGTGCTGATCATCGCGGTGATCTACGGTCTGTCCACCGACTACGAGGTGTTCCTGCTCTCGCGCATGGTCGAGGCCCGTTCGCAGGGCGCCTCCACCACCGAGGCGGTGCGCATCGGCACCGCGCAGACCGGTCGCATCATCACCGCCGCCGCGCTCATCCTGCTCGTCGTCGTCGGCGCGTTCGCCTTCTCCGATCTGGTGATGATGCAGTACATCGCCTACGGCCTTATCGCGGCGCTCTTCATCGACGCGACCATTCTGCGCATGCTGCTCGTGCCCGCCACGATGAAACTGCTCGGCGACGACTGCTGGTGGGCGCCCGCGTGGATGAAACGGATACAGGAGAGGGTCGGACTCGGCGAGGTCACCCTCGACAACGAGCGTCCCGGCGGCGGCGAATTGGTCGACCTGGTCAAGACCACGCCGATCACCGATCCGGTCACCATGCAGATGCCCGCCGTCGACGGTGCGAAGCTGCGTAACTCGCCGCGTCGACCGCGCACCGTCGAGGAGATCGAGGCCGAGGCACCCACCGCGCGGATCGGCGCACTCGGACGCGGCGCGCGGGCGGGCCGTCCCGGTTCCGGACCGAAGAAGTCGGCTCCCGGCAAGGCCGCGCCACAACAGCGGCCGACCCCGCCTGACACGACCAGGCCGCGAACCACCTCGACGTCCGCGCCCGCCGATCCCACGCGAGCGCGCGCGGTGCCGCCGACGGTGTCCGCGCCGGAGACGAACCGCCCCGACAAGGGCGAACCGCCCCGGCCGCCAATCGAACCCGAACTACCGCCGACCGAACCCGCGCCCGCGGTGTCGCGCGGCGCCGAGGCGATCCTGCGGCCGATCGGGAACTCCGATCTGTCGCGCAGCGCGCCGCCCGCGGTCCCCGCCCCGCGGCCCACCGAGGTTCCGCAGCCGCGCGCGGCGGATATCGCCGCGCGGACCCCGGACGCCGATCACCGGCCCGCCCATCACGCCGCGCACGGCCCCGCGGCCGAGGAAACACCCGAAGAGAACCGCAGCAGCATCGAGGACTGGATGGCCGAACTGCGGTCCTCACGGCGGCGCATCGCCGATAGCGGCGACGAGGGCCGGCACAGCGGTGGTGACGGCCGCACGGTCAGCGTCAACGAACTCCTTCGTCGCCGCGATCACGAGTAATGGAGCCTGCTTCGGCGAAGGCACGGGCGTAGCGGGTGCCCGCCACCAGCAGCAGGACGCCGACGACGAGGAAGGCGGCCACGCGGACCAATCCGTCCAGGGTGGCCAGATCGAACAGGAACAGTTTGGCCAGTGCCGCGGCGGTCACCAGCAGGCCCGATCCGAGCGCGACCTTGGCCACCGCGGGCGAGCGGGACAGATTGCGCAGACCGTAGAACAGCGCGCCGGTGGCCGCCGCCATCCACAGAATGGTCGCGGCGCTGTGCCCGACCACGAATCCGTCCGCCGCGCCCGACACCACACCGAGCGAGACGGTCGCCGCGGTCACCGCGTAGAGCCCGGCGACGCTCGCCGCGATCCACAGCAGTGATTCCTCCGAGGTGCCCGCGGACATGGTCGGCAGGGTCCGCAGACCCCAGACCGCCACCGCGACGGTCGCCAGCAGCACGATGGCCGCGAGAACAGTGGAGATGTCGAGTCGATCCTGCGCGAGCTGTTGCACGGCAAGGGTTTTCGGTGTGGCGTCGATGAAGAAGCCGAGCCCGCCGAGCAGAGCGAATACCGTGCCGATAATCGCCGCGACCCGCGAACGCCGCTGTCCGGCAACGGCCAGATAGCCGATGGCGACCAGCAGCAGCGCGATGGGCGCGGTCTGCGTGTCGGTCACGCCGAAACAGACCTCCAGCAGCGCGAAGGAGCCGGCGACCGCCGACACCGCCGCCGTGTGTCCCGGAATTCGCAGCGCCGCACGCGATTTGGGGAGCAGGTAGGGCGCGCCCACCGCGAGCAGCGCCGCCGCGGCGCCGCCCGCGATGAGCGCGACCGCCGTGCGGTCGAACAGTACCGGCACCACAAGCAGCGGTGTCACGGCCATTGCCAGCGACACGGTGGCGGTGATATCGCCCGCGCGCCGCCGCACCACGAGCACGGTGCCGACGAGTCCGATCACCGCGATGGCGATGGCCGCGGCCAGCAGTTGGTATATCTTGTCGTCCTCGGGGCGGTCGATCAGCGCCAGCGCGGTGAGCGCCAACGTGGCCAGTGCCGCGGGCAATGTGCGCACGACGTGCAGGACCGGCCAGTCACGCACCAATTGCACCGGCAGGCAGGCCAATTGGAGCACGATCAGGAATCCGAGCAACACGAGTCCGTCTCCGACAGCGGGTGTGAGCGCGGCCGCGCCCGCGACCACGAGCACCGCCAAGGGCTGCGACTGCCAGCGCATCGACAGCGCGACGCCGCCCGCCGCCACACCGAACGCCACCGCGAGGCCCAGCGCCGGATACAGCCAGTGATAGACCGCGGTGACCGCGACGACATCCAGATACGCCCCCGCGATACCGGTGGCCGCCAATGCGATCGCCCCGACCCGGCCGCCGTCGCGACCGAAAGTCCGCATCCCCGCACCGACCAGTGCGGCCGAGAACACCGCGCCCGCGACGACTCTCGGCACCGGCCCGAAGAATCCGGCCTGCGCCGCGAGCACGAGCAGCATCACGACGCCGATCAGCGTGACGCCAACGCCGGCAACCGCGAGGACACGGCTGATCACCCCCTCCCGCTGCCACCAAGGGGTCCGCTCCACGACCTGCCGCGGCGGCACCGGCGGCACCGCCGGCGGCCAGCCACCGGCGGGTACACCCCACCGCGGCGGTACCGCACCACCCGACAGCGGCGGTGCCGCACCACCTCGCGCATACGGCATCCCGGGGCCGGGCGCACCCGCCCACCCCGGCGCGCCCGGCACAGCCGTACCGGGCGCGGGCGCACCCGGCCACACCGCGCCGGGTTGCGGGGCGCCACCCGGAGGAACCTGCGGCACAGCGGGATTCGGCGCCCCGACACCCGCGCCATAGGGCACATTCGACGCCGCGGGCCGCTCGCCGCCGCGGGCGTCCGCACCCGCGGCTTCGTCGGCCGGACTCGGCCCGGCCGCGGGCGAAGCATGCGATGGCGGTACGGCGTCACTCGAGGCCGAATCGGGCGCGACCCGTGTCGATTGCGCCGCAGGATGTTTCGCACCGGACGGGACCGCGGGCACGTCCGGTGCCGGAGCGTCGAGGTCGGCGAGGAGTTGGAGGCGGAGCAGGTCAAGGTCGCGGCCGAGTACGCCCATCTTGGTACCCAGCGCGGTGAACTCACCCGAGAGCCGTGTGATCAGCGCCGGGTCGATGGAGGTCGTCATGGCACCATGATCGACGCGACGCCGTCCCTGGACATGAGTAGAAACCCCCCGACGGCCCACGATAACTACCCCACCGACCCCCACCCGTCTGTCCGGGTGGGGGCCGGAACCGCCAGGCGGTCTACTGGACGGGTGCGCGACGGCCGGTCACCTGGTGAACGGCGCCGATCACGGCCGATCGCGGCGGCATGCGCAGCACGCCGGGGGCGGGTTCGCCCGCCCAATGCCATCCGAGTGGCGAATCGGTGGTCGGCAACAGGACTTGACGTCCGCCGGGAACCACCGTGACCTGATGTCCGGCCAGATAGCGCCGGACGGGAACCTCGACGGGCGTGGCCGGGCTCGGCGGCGCGACCAGGAAGGTCCAGGTGCGTTCGCCGGGATCGGCCACCACCGGCGCGGTATAGCTCCGGTCGAGGGTGCCGAGCACCTTGCGCCCCAGTTCCGGGGGCATGACGACGGCGCCGAGGATAGAGCCGGTGACGATCATCGGACGCCCGGCGAGCAGTTGCACCGGAAGTCCGTACCGATGTCGCAGCAGGTGCGCGATGTCGTGGGGTGTGTGACAGCGTTCGAACACGACACTCACCCCTCACCGTATTCGCCGGACAGGTCGCTGCTGATCTGCGACGGTAGTAGCAAGTCGTGCAGTCCGTCGGCGTCGCGGGTCGTAGCCGCCCGTCGATCGGAATGTGTCCCCGGCTCGTTCGCGCGATCGGCGCGAGGAGCCTGCACGATGGTATTCGGCATTGTTGTCATTGCCGCCGCCCTTTGCATTCTCAAAGTTGCAGAAAGGCAACGGTATTCCAACTGGCGATGAACTAGTCGTACGAGTTGTCCCACTTCGGGTGACCGGGATCGCTTAGCGTCGTACTCTGAAACCCAGATGTAACAAAGGACTTGGGTACATGGACGATACGTCGATTGGTGTGCGAATCCGGCACTTCCGTGGCAAAGCGCTGACCCAGCGCCAGCTCGCGGATCAGGCCGGTGTGAGCGTTGACCTCGTGCGCAAGCTCGAGCAGGGCGGACGTCAGACCGCGTCGATCGCGAGCCTCCAGAAGATCGCGCGCGCACTTGATGTCGACATCTCGGATCTGGTCGGCAAGCGTCACGGGATACCTTCCAGCAATCCCGACGCGGGTATCGTCGCGATCCGCCGCGCGCTCACCCCGGTCGACGATCTGCTCGGCGAGGTTCCCGAGGAGCAGGCCGTCAGCCTCGACGCGGGCAGCCGCGCGGTCGATTACGCGTGGGGCGCGTACTGGACGGGCCGCTACGAACTGCTCACCACGATCCTGCCCACCGGGTTGACCCAGTTGCGCGCCACGGTGCACGCCGCGCGCAACGGTTCGGTCGCCCCGGCCAACGAACTGCTGGCCCGCATGTACTGGGTGACCGGCTGCACCCTCGTGCATCTCGGCCAGACCGATCCGGCCTTTCTGGCGATCCGTCAGGCGCTCGGCGCCGCCGAACACGGCAACGATCCGCTGCTGCGCGCCACGATTCAGGGCTCGGTGGCCTGGCAACTGCTCGTCCAGGGACGCTACGACGAATCCCGCAAGGTCGCTTTACGCGCCGCGTCGGATCTGGAGCCCGCGGGCGAGGAGTCCCAGGCGCATCTGTCCGCCTACGGATCACTTGTCCTCCAAGGCGCGACGGCCGCGGGCCGAGCGCAGAACGTGCCGGAGGCGCTGTCGCTGATCGAGGCGGCGAGCGAGGTCGCCCTGCGCGTAGGCGTCGACCGGCAGGACTACGAGACGTACTTCGGTCCGTCGCAGGTCGTCATGCAGACCGTCGATGTCAACGTCTCCTCCGAACGCTATACGGAGGCACTTGCCGCGGCCAAGGAGATGCCGGTGAACGTGGGGCTGCCGCAGGCGTCCCGTGCCCGCCACCTCGCCGACACCGCGGTGGCGTGGGCGCGCACCGGTCAATACCAGCGGGCGCTGGACGCGCTGCTGACCGCCGAGCGCGTCGGCGGTTCGGACTGGATGAAGTATCAGACGCTGCCGCGTCACGTGGTGTCGGAACTGCTCGACCACGACCGCCGGGTTCCGCTTCGCGCATTCGCCCGTCGCATCGGGGTCAACGACTGATATTGCGGGGCAGCGCCGCCATCGCCGCGCGCCAGCCGAGCAGGAACAGCGCCAGCACTATCGTGGCGACCACGACGAAGCTCGCCGCCACGCCCTGACCGGTGATCGCCCGCAACATCATTCCGCAGCCAACGGTGGTGAGCCAGATCACCACGCCCGTCGGCCACGCCCGGCGCGCGTCGAAGTCCGAGCGGCGGTGTGTCTCCGGCACGAACCGTAGCCACACCGCGAAAGCGATCGCCCAGCCGAGCACGAGCCCGACGGCGAACGGCCACACCGTCTCCAGTAGGCCGCTGACCACCGCCTCGCCGTGCGAGCCGCGGCCGATCGCGGCGAACAGGATCACCAACGCCAGATCGACCCCGAAGGGGGCTGCTTTCTTCACACGGTCAGCGTAATCGGGTCCGCCGATTGGTACGGAGCGCCACGGCGGCCCCTCGCGGTCCGTATTCGGAACCGCGCTTCCTCGACCGCGGCGGCCGCTGGATGCGGGCGTTCCTCTAGATGCGGCGTCCTCTAGATGCGGCGTTCCTCGAACTCCTTCTCGAAGGCGGCGTCATCGGCCTGCGGGGTGCGGAACAGGAAGGCGAACACGATCCAGCCGATGATCGCGATCATGATGAAGCTGACCAGGCGATAGACGAAGGCCACCGCGACCGCTTGCGCCGCGGGCAGACCGGCCGCCGCGGTGAGGCCGTAGATCAGGGTCGCGTCGACGTAGACGATGCCGCCGGGCGCGAACGGGATCGAACCCACCGCCTTGCCCGCGGCGAAGGCCAACAGCAGACCGGACAGTTTGGGTTCCGCGCCGACCGCGTAACAGGCCGCGCCCAGACAAGCGACATCGCTGAAACGGTGCACCAGCGCCCAGAATCCGACCAGGACGCCGTCGCGCCTACCCAAGTCCACCGATTCGAGCTGGCTCAGAATGTCGGCGACCTTGTGCATTCCGCGGTCGGCCGGACGCTTGCGTATCCGGTTCACCAGGGCGAGCATGCGCCGCAGCACCGACTCCAGCGAACCGGGATTGCGCGAGATGTAGTTGCCCGCCCAGATGAGCGCGGCGACCCCCGCCAGCGTGAAGGCGAGTTTGAACGGACCGATCCGATTACCGACCAGCAGCGCGCCGCCGACACCGAGCAGCGCCAGTCCGGCGGTGGCGATGACGCCCGAGATCACCAACTGCCAGGACGCCACGATCGGGCTCGCGCCCCAGCGCCGGGTCTGCCTATAGGTGAACGCGGTCGAGAACACCTGACCGGCGGGCAAGGTCACCGACATCGCCGTGGCGCCGTAGACCACCGCCACCGACTTCCGTTGCGTCACATCGACGCCGCCCGCGTGCAGCAATTGTTTCTGCACCCGCCCGAATCCGCTCATGGACAATGCCTGGAGCCAAATACAGAGCGCCAGCCAACCCCAGTGGATTTCCGTGAGCTTCTGCCAGGATTCGTGCAGACTCGGCCACAGATAGACGCCTTCGCCGATGAGCAGGGCCACCAACGCGAATCCGAGCAGCCATTTCACCCAGCGGAAACGACCGCGGCGACCCGACGTCTTCTGCGCGGGCTCGCCCCTCGCATCACCCTGGGCCGTCACGCGGTCAGCCTAACGAACCCAGCGATTCGCCGTCTGCATCCAAGTCCCGCCCTCCGCCGTCCTTCGGCCACGCCAAACGGGTCTTCCGACGGCGGCCGCGCAGTTGAACCTCGTCGCCGGATATCCACAATTCCTGCTCACTCTCATCGGCGAAGTACAGCGCACTCCCCGAGGCCAGCACCCGTCCGGGCCGGTCCTTGGCGAGTTCGGTCAGGCGCGACGCCTCGTTCACCGGATCGCCGATCACCGTATATTCGAATCGGTTCGCGGCGCCGATATTCCCGGCGACGGCGAGTCCCGCGGAAACTCCGATGCCGATATCTAGGCCGGGAACTTCCCGCAGCGCCTCGCGCAGTTCACGGGCCGCGGCCAATGCGGCGGTGGGCGCGTCGGGACGGTCGAGGGGGGCGCCGAAGATGGCGAGCGCGGCATCGCCGACGAATTTGTTGACGAACCCATGATGGCGGTCGATGACGTCGACCACGATGCGGAAGAATTCGTTGAGCAGGCTGACCACCTCGGTCGGCGGGCGTTCGGCCGCCGTCGCCGTCGAGCCGACCATATCCACGAACAGCACCGCCACGAATCGGGTCTCACCGCCCAGTTCGGTGCCGTAGTCGAGTGCGCGCTGCGCGACTTCCTCACCCACGTGCTGACCGAACAATTCCTGCAACTGGCGACGTTTGGCCGCCTCTTCCATCATGCGGTTGAAACCGACCTGGAGGAGTCCGATCTCACTGCCGTCGAACACCTCGACCTGCACGTCGCGCGCGCCGCCCTGCACCCGGTCGATGGCCTCACTGAGCTGGCGCACCGGATCGGAGATGCTCGAACCGGTGAGCATGGACAGCGCGAGCGCCTGCATGATCACCACACCCGACAGCAGCAGGATCGAGATGGCCAGCGACTGCGCCGAGAACTTCACATCCGAGGTGATCTGGGTTACACACAGCAGCACGATGGCGATGGTCGGGGCGAAGGTGCCCATGCCCCAGGTCATGGCCATACGGGTGCCGACCCCCGGGGTGAGGGTGTGGTCGAAGGTGCCCGCGGTCAGCGCCTCGGCGGCGACCGGGCGCAGGATGCGTTCGCCCAGCATGTAGGTGAAGCCGAACACGATGGTGGCGGCCATGCATTCGGTGACGATCACCGCGCCCGCGAGTTCCGGGGTGCCCGAGATGATGAGCGCGGCCAGCACCGCGCCGCCGATCAGCCACAGCACCAGGTGCACGATCGCCTGCCGCAACGGCGCGTGCAACGCCGCCATCTGTTCCTGGCGGCTCGGCGGCCCGCCGCGCACCTGCCACCGCATGACCGGGCGCAGCATCAATGCCGACGCGGCCAGACTCAACAGCCCGCCCGCGATGAACACCAGGGCCGGGACGAACAACCCGACGCTGCGCGCGCCGGCCGCCTCCCCTTCCGGAACGGGGAGCCCATACTGGATGAACGCCCAAACCAGCACCGCGCCGAAGGCATTGGCCAACAGCATCGACGTCAAGTACAGCGGCCAGCGCGTTCCCATGGTCTGTTTGACCGCTTCCAGAGGCGCTGACACGAGCACCAATCTAGCGTTTCGCCCTCGCGGGCATGGTGGCGGCGCTTCACGATGCGGAGCGAGTGCGCGAACTCCGCCACCCTGACGATCAGGCTCGCCGAGACAAGCGACCGGGCTGATCGTTCTGCAACTGCACCGGTCCGAAATCCTGTCGGAACCCACGCTGACAGTGTCACCATGGTTCGAGGCCAGGCGCGCCGAGTACTACGACAGGCTTCTGGCGGTCAGCACGACGGGTGACTGGGACGGGTGGATCAGGTTATTTGCCGAAGGGCTCGCGGTCTCGGCGGATACCACAGCCAGACAGCTCACGGATCGCGAGCGGGGCCGGTGGGCGGGTGAGGCGGTTAGGCTCGCTGAGGTGAGCGAGCAGAAGCAGAAATTCGCGCCGACCGCCAACGCGGCCGAGGCCGTGCATCCGCTGGTGCGGCAGTCGGCGGCATGGTCGTGGCGGCTGCTGGTGATCTTCGCCGCGTTCTATGTGGTGTCCATGGTGGTGCAGCGGCTTGCGACGGTGGTGATCCCGCTGGCCATCGCGTTGCTCGCGGCCGGACTGCTGGCGCCGCTGGTGGATTGGATGCAGCGGCTCGGGGTGCCGCGGTGGGTGGGGGTTTTCGTCGCGCTGGTCGGTTCGCTCGGTCTGGTCGCGGGCATCATGACCTTCGTCATCGAACAGTTCGTGGCGGGCATGCCGCAGCTGTCCGACGAGATCACCCAAAGCATCCACAAGATCCAGGACTGGCTCATCAACGGTCCGGCGCATATGAGCAACGAGCAGATCCGCAGCGCGGGGGACACGATCGTGCGGATGATCCAGTCCAATCAGGACACCGTCACCAGCGGGGCGCTCACCACCGCGACGGCGATCGGGCACATTCTCACCGGCGCGTTCCTGACCCTGTTCATCCTCATCTTCTTTCTCTACAGCGGCGATCAGATCTGGCACTTCACGACCCGCATCGTGCCGACGCCGCATCGCGAACGGGTGCGCCTGGCCGGCCAGTTGGGTTTCGGGACGCTGGTGGGATTCGTGCGTGCCACGGTCGCGGTGGCCGCGGTCGACGCCATCGGCATCGGCGCGGGTCTGGCGATCCTCGGCGTGCCGCTGGCGCTGCCGCTGGCCTCGCTGGTGTTCATCAGCGCGTTCATCCCGATCATCGGCGCGTTCCTGGCCGGGTTCATCGCCGTATTCATCGCCCTGGTGACCAAGGGGCCGGTGACGGCGCTGATCGTGCTCGGCATCATCATCGCGGTGATGCAGCTGGAAAGCCATGTGCTGCAACCGTTGCTGCTCGGTCGCGCGGTGAGCATCCACCCGCTGGCCGTGGTGTTGGCGATCACCGCGGGTGTCGTGGTGGGCGGAATCGCGGGCGGTCTGCTCGCGGTGCCGTTCGTCGCGGTGATGAACACCGCCATCCGGTCGCTGCTCGCGGACAATCCCGAGGAGGCGTTCGAGGAGTTGCGCACCGGCGAGCCCGGCCGGATGTACTCGGCGGAACCGGACAGGTGGCCGGAACCGGATCGATTCGACGTCGCGGCCACGCTGCGCCACGAGAGCGTGATGCTGCACAAGTCCGACGGAGCGGAACAGGCCGCCGATGACGGCGACCCGAACCACTGAGCTCAGCCCCGCCGACGCCGCGACCGCCCCGTTGTGGCGGGCGGTGCAGGCATTCCGCCTTGTCACCCTGCTCTATGCGATCGGTCAGCAGGTCGCCTCGGTGCCCTACTACCAGAATCAGCGGCTGAGCTGGGTTTTCATCGCGTTGATGGCGGTGTGGTCGGGTGCGTCGGCGCTGCTGCTCTCGCACTGGTACGTCGCGAACGTGAACCGGGTACGAACCTGGGTGGTGATCGGTGACCACATCGTGGTGCTCGGGCTCGTCGGCGCCACGCGACTGGTCGCCGACTACGACTGGTACCACGGCCATCAAACCCTGCCGACCACGATGTGGGCGGCCAATGCGGTGATCTCCGCGTCGATCCTGCGCGGGCCGGTACTCGGCGTCGCCTCCGGCGTGCTCATCTCGGCGGTCATCATCACCGTGCGCGGACAGTGGGGCCAGGACGTGTGGGCCGACGCCACCATGCCCGTGCTGGTCTCGGTCGGGCTGGCGCTCGGACTGGCCGCCAATACCGCGCGCCGGGCACAGGAACAGCTCCAGCGGGCGGTGCGGTTGACCGCCGCCGCCGAGGAGCGCGAACGCCTCGCCCGCGAAGTGCACGACGGCGTACTCCAGGTGCTGTCCTATATCAAACGGCGCGGCGACGAAATAGGCGGCGCCACCGAGGAACTCGCGCGGCGCGCCGGTGAGCAGGAGGTGGCGTTGCGCGTGCTCATCTCCGAACAGGGGGTGCGCGCCGACGGGGGCGGCGCGGAGGTCGACCTGCGCCCGCTGCTCACGGTGCACGCCACACCGACCGTCTTCGTCTCCACGCCGGGCGAACCGGTCACGGTGGGGCGTTCGACGGCGACGGAGGTGGCCGCCGCGGTCGCCACGGCGCTGTCCAATGTCGCGCTGCACGCCGGTGCGCAGGCCAAAGCCTATGTGCTGCTGGAGGATACCGGGGACGAGTTGATCGTGAGCGTGCGCGACGACGGCGTCGGCATCGAACGCGGACGACTCGCGCAGGCCGCGGCCGAGGGCCGGATGGGGGTATCGCGGTCGATCGTCGGGCGCGTCGAGGCGCTTGGCGGCACGGCGGAACTGCTCACCGAGGGCTCCGGCGAGGGCGTCGAATGGGAATTCCGGGTGCCCCGCCGGTGACCCCGGTCTCTGGCACCATGAGAACCGCGGTTCGGGCGGGATGGATACGGAAGGTGCGCGGTGACCGACGACGATGCGGCCGAGACGATTTCGGTCATGGTGGTGGACGACCATCCGATGTGGCGTGACGGCGTGTCCCGTGACCTCGCCGAGGCCGGTTTCTCGGTGACCGCGACCGCCGACGGCGTCGCCGCCGCGACCCGCCGGGCCGCGGCCGTGCGCCCGGCGGTGGTGCTGATGGATATGCAGCTACCCGACGGCAACGGCGCCGAGGCCACCGCCGAAGTGCTGCGGGTCTCACCGCACAGCCGGGTGCTCGTGCTGTCCGCCTCCGCCGAACGCGACGACGTGCTCGACGCCATCAAGGCGGGCGCCTGCGGATATCTGGTGAAGAGCGCCTCGGCGGCCGAACTGATCGACGCGGTGCGCGCGACCGCCGCCGGTCAACCCGTGTTCACCCCCGGACTCGCGGGTCTGGTGCTGGGGGAATACCGCCGCATGGCGACCACGCCGGCCGAACCCGACCAGCCGTATCGTCCCGCGCTGACCGAACGCGAGACCGAGGTGCTTCGCATGGTCGCCAAGGGGCTCTCGGCGAAGCAGATCGCCTCCCGGCTCGGCCTCAGCCACCGCACCGTGGAGAACCACGTCCAGGCCACGCTGCGCAAACTCCAACTGGCCAACCGCGTAGAACTGACCCGGTACGCGATCGAACAGGGCTTGGAATAATCCGGGTTTGCCCTGATGTCGGGTGGCGGTCACATCGGTAACCTCGAAGACATGGGCGGCCCGGAATTCCAATCGGTCTCGAACGGCGGCGCTGTCGGCGATCGTGAGCTGCGCGTCTCGGATGCCGAGCGCGAGCACGTCGGTCAGTTGTTGCAGCGCGCGGTAGGTCTCGGCATGCTCTCCCTCGGAGAGTTCACCGAGCGCATGGATACGGCGCTGGCCGCCAAGACCCGCGGTGAACTGAATTCGGTGCTGGTCGACCTGCCCGGCGTCCGCATGATCGGACAGCAGGCCGCGCCGCGCGCCCCGTTCGTCGGTGCCGCGCCGTCGTTCCACCATCCGCGCCCGATGCCGCCGCGCCCGCATCCGGCGACACCCGGCAATATGATCCGCTCGCGCATGTCCGGGGTGAACCGCCGCGGCCCCTGGCAGGTGCCGCCCAGGCTGTTGCTGAACAACTGGTTCTCCGGGGTCACCCTGGACTTCACCGAGGCGATCATGTCCACCCAGGTGGTCGAACTGCATGTCGACGACTATTGCAGTTCCCTCAACCTCATAGTCCCCGCCGAGGCCACCGTCGATCTCGACAATGTCGACCTCGTCGGCTCCAGCGTCAACAACAAGGTCCGCAGCGGCCCGCCGCTCGGCAAACTCCACATCTCCGTCCACGGCAGCGTCCGCTTCGGTTCGGTCACCGCCAAACACCCCTTCGGCGTCCAATGGCGCAAACTCCTCGGCCAGTGAGCGCCTCCCGCCCGTCGCCGGCGGAGGATATTTTCCCGAGGTGACGCCGCGGGGCGACGCGACCGAGGACCGTGTACCGCGCGACCCGGTAGGAACCCGATCAGGGTTCCGGGGTGGCGAGGGATTGGAGCATCCGGGCGGCCATTCGGGTGGCGGCGTCGCCGCTGTCGACATCGTTGATGTGGATGGCGAAGGCGAGGTCGCCCATGTTGGCGATCAGCCAGCCGTCGGCGCCCGCGGTGGCGGCGAACCCGATGACATCGCGGCGGGCGCGCAACGGGGCGAACTCCGGACCGTTGGCGGCGTCGCGCAGCATGGTCCGCAACCGGTCGGTGGCCTCGTCGGGCAGTGGCTGGAGTTGGGCGTCGGTATTGCCGGGGTGGCCGAGTTCGATCATGGGCGCGGGGACCGCGCCGCGCGCGATGGCGGCGGCGGCGATGGCCATGCCGAAGGGACTGGCCAGCACCGCGTCCGAACCGCCGCCTTGGCGGACCTGTTCGGCGCTGCGGCCAGCGATCGCCAGACGTCCGGTGACTTCGTCGAGTCCCGGCACCTGGAAGTCGATGCCGATGCCGAGCCTGCTCGCGGCCTCGGCCGCCTGCTGCACCGACACATCCTGCGGCGCCTTGTTGTCGACCACCGCGGCGATGGCGCGCAGCAGTTCGATATTGCGCCCGATCGGATACAGTCCGGTGAAGGCGACCGATCCGTGTTCGCTGGCCTGACTGTTCTGCGCGACGGCGACGACCGCCCCGCTCGAGGGCTGGATGGCCACGATCGAGGCGGGGGTGCCCACGCTGACCACCGCGTCCTCGGCCGCGCGCTGCAAACGCTGGTCCATCGCCGCGGCGATATCCGGTCCGGGCGGACCCTGATACCCGGCCACCTGACTCACGAAGCGGCCGTCGGCCTCGAAAATCTGTACGCCCCAGCCGGAATGCTGTTCCTGGCTGTCCTGCCACACCTTGCGCAGCGCGTCCAGCTGCGGTGACCAGACGCGGCGGTCGGAGGAGATGAGCCGCGGCTGCTTCTCCATCACCACGCCGGGAATGGGGGCCATCACCGGTTCCAGGATCGCGAAGTCGCCTTCGCGCAGATTCACCGCGACCACCGGTTTGCCCTGTGAGGCGGCCAACTGCTGCATGAGCGAGGGGCCGGTGATGAGGGGCGCGACCGGTTCGATGGCCTTGGCGAGCGCATTCGTGGAGGCCACCGGATCGGTGATCTTCGCCGGATCCAGTTTGACCACGTTGAGAACCTGCTCGTGCATGAGCGGCGCGCCGGTGATGTCGATGACCCGCGGCGGCGGGGCGGGCAGGGTGCGGACCAGTTTCACGGTGCGCTGACCCGACAGCTGCGGCATCACCAGGCCGGGTTCCCATGAGATGCGCCAACCGATGGCCAGCTTCCGTACGGTGCCCTGGATGCTGTAGTGCCAATCGCGGTTCTCGCCGAAGTTCCAGGCGACGTCCATGCTGAAGATGGCTTGCTGGGCGTCGAGACCGATGAACTGGGTCTTGGCGTAGTCGACCGTGCTCGGATGCAGGCCCTCGAACATTTGCTTCAAGGTAGCTTGAGCGCCATTGGGATATGAGGTCAGTCCCGCGGCCTCGGTGTAGTCCTGTTTGTCCAAGAGCTCGGTGAAGCGTTCGACGATGCCCTCGGCCTCATTCGGTTCGGCCTGGAATCCACACGATCCCAGAGCTGTCACTACAGCCGCGACTCCCGCGAGTGCCAATGCGCCCCGGACGCGGAAGCGGCGGAATCCCCAGCCATCCATGTCGCCCACTCTTCACTCTTGTCACTCCAGTAACAAGACCACCGTACCTAATTCTTACCAACCCGTAAGCGCCCCGTTAGCCGGGACGTTACCCGTGCTCAGCGTCCGATTGTGCCCGAAATTTCGGTGTCGAGTGGCTGATCGAGAACGGCGTCCAGTCACAAGGCGATAACCGGCGCCGTTACCGTACCGGGCGAGACGCGCCGGGGCGGCATTACGGTCGAGCTCGGCGATTCGAGTTCGGATCACCGCCGCCGACCGCACCTGCATCTCTGATTACCACCGCTGAAACGGGTTCACGAAGAGCATAATCCCCTGCTGCGATTACGGCGTAATCTTGTAATCACGGCGCCATAGTAAGTATGAAACCACTGATCGCACGAAGAGGTGAGCCCCGTGAGACATGACAACAGGGGACGGCGTTTCGGCAGACCCGGCGGTTGGCAGCAAGCCGATCTCCCCGATCCGGCCGATGTGCCCGATTGGTTCGCCGGCCGATTGCCAGAAGAGTGGTTCGTGGGTCAGCCGCATATCGAGATCGACCGCGACGAGATCGTGGTGATCGGCGAGCTGCCGCTGCCGCAGTCGGAGAAGTCCGAGGAAGCCGGGTCGGGCGAATCCGACGCGCCGACCGAGGGGTTGCCGCGCGCGACCAAGGAGGGCGCGGTCGCGCGCTTCCGCGAGTCCACCCGACCGGCCCGCATGCAGATCGCCGGTGAGGCGCAGCACCGCTACGGGCGCAGCGTCGCCTGGGGCGTTTCGGTGGACGGTGAACGAATCATGTTCACCCAGTTGGCCGTTCCGGTCATGACTCGTTTGCGCCAGCCCGAACGCAAGGTACTCGACACCCTGGTCGACGCGGGCGTGGCCCGCTCCCGCGCCGACGCACTGACTTGGACCGTGAAATTGGCAGGCAAGCACGCGGAATCGTGGCTGGCCGAGCTGCGTGACGCCATGCGCAAGGTGGACGACCTGCGTGCGGAGGGACCGGAGGGACTCTGAGCGGTTCGGCATGCCGGATAAGCGGCGGGCCGGGGCGGGATTAGGGTTTGCCTATGGCAGACACCGCCGCCCCGATCCTCGTCTTGAACGGCCCGAACCTGAACATGCTCGGGACAAGGCAGCCGGAGGTGTACGGGTCGGAGACGCTCGACGACGTGCTCGACCTCTGCCGCCGCACGGCCGCCGAATTCGGGCGCGCGATCGTCGGTTTCCAGTCGAATTCCGAAGGCGCGCTGATCGACCGGATCCACGCGGCCCGCGGCGCCGAGTCGGCGATCGTGATCAATCCGGGCGGGTTGACCCACACGTCGGTGGCGCTGCGGGACGCGCTGGTGATTCCCGAGGTGCCGATCGTGGAGGTGCACCTCAGCAACGTGCACGCCCGCGAGGAGTTCCGGCACCATTCCTTCGTTTCCGGGATAGCCACCGCGGTGATCGCGGGCATGGGCATCGAAGGGTACGCGGCGGCCGTCCGGTTCCTGGCCGCGCGCGGCTAGGACGTCGCGGAGATGCGGAACACCGGGAATCCCGGCGCGATCTCGGCGAGTTTCTCGTCACTGGCGTCCTTGGTGACGCCCTCGAAGAACTTGCCCACCTCCCAGCCCCACTTGCTCAGGTAGAGCCGCAGCAACGGCACCTTCTCCGCGTCGGGAACCTCGGTGGCGCCGAAGGTTTCGACCTTTCGGCCGAGTCGCAGCTCCCCTTCCCCCGAGGCCCGCAGGTTCTTCACCCACTGCGTCTGCCCGCGCGGCGCGACCAGATACCGCGACCCGTCGGCGTCGACGAGCAGATTCACCATCGTGGTCCGCCATTGCCCGCTCTTGCGCCCCCGCACCGCGAGCAGCCGCGACCCGAGCACGCTGATGCCGAGCTTGGGCAGCAGGTTGAAGATTCGATTCATCACCGGTTCGAAGCCCTTGGGGGCGATGTACCGAGTCTCGGGGTTCATGATCTCTCCTTTGTGAGCACCGCTCTCTGTTGAGAACAATGTTCCATGCTTCCGCTCACAAAGTCAAGAGCACTGCTCTCGAATCGGCCGCAGATGATCGCGGGCGATGCGGTCGCCTATGACGGGCATGAGATCGGCCGCGTCGGCCATGCAGCGCACCGGATCGGGTTCGAGGTCGGTGAGGGCGTAGCAGCCGGCGAAACCGGCTTCGCGGACACGGTCGGGTGTGAGCAGGGTGCGCCCGACCGCCGCGACGACCGGTACATGCGCCGCGCATGCCGCCGCGCAGACGCCGATCGGGGCCTTGCCGTGCAGACTCTGGGTGTCGAGCGAGCCCTCTCCGGTGACCACCAGCGCGGCGCCGTCGAGCAGCTTCGGGAACTCCAGCAGGTCGAGGACGACCTCGATGCCGCTGCGCATCCGCGCGCCGAGGACGGCGAGCGCGCCGAATCCGGTGCCGCCCGCCGCACCCGCGCCGGGCCGGCGGGCGTAGTCGACGCCCGCGACCCGCGCCCAGCGGGTCAGCGCGTCCTCCAGGATCGCGCGCGCGGCGGCATCCGCCCCCTTCTGCGCGGCGTAGACCTCGACCGCGCCGTGCGGGCCGAGCAGCGGGTTGTCGACATCGCAGGCCAGGGTGATCCGGGCCGAGCCGAGTGCGGAATGCATTCCGGCCGTGTCCAATTCGGCGACCTGCGCCAAGGCGGCGCCGCCGTGCGGCAATTCGCGTCCTGCCGCGTCGCGGACGCGGGCGCCGAGCGCACGCACCATCCCGGCGCCGCCGTCGCTGGACGCGCTGCCACCGAGGCCGATCACGATATCGGTCGCGCCGCGATCCAGCGCGTCGGCGATGACGACACCCAAGCCGTATGTGCTCGCGCCGAGCGGATCGAAATGGCCGCCGGGCAGTTTCGCCAGACCGACCGCGGCCGCCAGTTCCACCACGGCCGTGTCCCCGCGCATGGCGTATACCGCTTCGTCCGGCGCACCGGTCGGCCCCGGAGCCGCCACGGCGATTCGCCGCCAACCGGAGGCGAGGAACGCCTCGACCGTCCCCTCCCCGCCGTCGGCGACCGGGACGGACACGATCTCGACATCCGGGCGCGCCCGCGCGATACCGGCCGCGAGCCCGCGCGCCACCTCGGGCGCGGTCAACGAACCCTTGAACTTGTCGGGGGCGAGCACCACGCGGACCATCCCCACATTCTGCGGTGCGCCCCGCATCCGCGCACGTCAGAGGCGGGCGGCCGACTCCGTGCCGGGTCGCCGATCCGCGCGCTCGGGCATTCGGCGACTCGAGGATCAGCGGACGGCGAGCGGTGCCTGATCGGCGCGGTTGATATAGACCTGTCCGGTGCGCAGATAGGTGAGCACGGCGTCGTCCACCGCGGGATTGCCGCGGCCGAAGGTGCCGTGGTCGCCGCCATCGACGGTGATCAGCGACCCGTTGAGCGCCTGCGCCAGCGCCGGACCGCCCTCGTATTTGGTGAGCGCGTCATAGCGGCTCTGCAACAGCAGCGGTCGGTTGGCCAGACCCGCCCCCGAGACCTGTGCCGGGCGCGTGACCGGACGCCAAGAACCGCAACTGATTCCGGCGCGGACCATATCGGCGCGGGCGTCCATCGCATTGCCGCCGGACGCGATGGTAGCGACGGCGGAGGCGAGCAGTTCCGGCCGCGGTTCCACGGCGTTCTCGTTACAGGTGATCGCGGAGAAGACGAAGCGGCCGGTCGGGTCGGTGGCGGTGGCGCCTTCGATGGCGAGCAGCCGCTGCACATTTCCCGGATTCGTATTGGCATCGGCCATCGCCCGCGCGAAGGTCGGCCAGTACGAGCGCGTATAGGTGGCGACGGCGGTCGCCCCGACCAGCGGCACCTGCGCCGAAGCGCCGCCCGAGACCAGGGTGCGCACCAGATTCTGCACCTTGACCGCCTGTTCGGCCGACCCGTCGACACCGTCGCGGGCGATCTCGGCCAACGGCTCGGGCAGTTCACCGGGCAGGTCGGCGACACTGGCGGGCGGCGGAGTCAGGTTGGCGTACCAGCCGCCGCCCTGCGCCGACACCAGCCGCACCCAGTTGCGGTACACCTGTAGCGGAGTCTCGCCCAAGTGGTATTCGCCGCTGTGTTCGGCGATCCAGGCGAACAGGTCGTCGAGGCGCTGCTTGCCCGCGACCTGCTGCTGAGCGAACTCCTCGGTCCACACCCAGTGCGGATTCACGTTGGAGTCCAACACCATTCGGTGCACGCGGTCGCCGAACAGGGTGGCGTACACCGCGCCGAGGTAGGTGCCGTACGAGGTGCCGAGGTAGTCGATGCGGTCCAGACCGAGCGCGGCGCGCACCGCGTCCATATCGCGCGCGGTGTTCTCGGTGGTGATGGTGTCGAGGTAGCCGGGTCGCGCGGCGTCGCAGGCGGCCTTGATCTCGTCGCGGCTGCCGCCGCCGAGCGAAACCTGTTGCGCCTCGGGCTCGGCGGTGTCGATGGCGCACTGCAACGGTGTGGCCCAACGCAATCCGCGTGGCTGCACGGCGATAAGGTCGTAGTCGCGGTAGATCTCGGCGGGCAGGGTGTCGGTGCGCCGTGACCAGTAGTCGAGCGCGTCGGCGCCGGGACCGCCCGGATTGGCGAAGATCGCGCCCCGGCTCGTGCCGGTGGCCGTCATGCGGCTGACCGTGAGTTCGATTGTCGGGCCGCCCGGTTCGGCGTAGTTCATGGGCACCCGGATCACCGCGCAGCGAACCGCGCGCTCGGATGTCACCGAACCGTCGGGACAGTCGCCGAAAGTCGGACCGGGCGCCGCGCCCGCCGCGCCCGCGACCATCGATACCCCGACCGTCGCGGTGACCGTCAGCGCCGCGACCAGCCGCGATAAGCGCCGGGCCACGCGCGGCCCGGCGACGGGAGTCCTCATCATGTCGTACCTCCGCGCGGCCATCGCCGTCCGACATGCGCCGCGCACATGAGCATTCTGCGCAGTTCGCGCACCGGCGGACAAGTCGAACCGGCGATTTCACAGTCGATCTCCGCATCGCGATGTGGGTGGGGCCGCCGCGGCGGAGTAGCGTCGAACCATGTCGACCGAGGTCCGCAACAACACCGCACTGGAACGCTTCGAGATCTACGTCGACGGCGCCATCGCCGGCTACGCCGAATACCAGGACACCGCCTCCGAACGCGCGTTCGTGCACGCCGAGATCTCCCCCCGTCACGAAGGCCAGGGCTACGGCCGCGCCCTGGTCGAAGCGGCCTTGGACGACTCCCGCCGCGAGGGCTACGGCATACTGCCGCTGTGCCCGATGGTGAAGCATTTCGTGGAGACCAACGGCGAGTACGTCGCGGCGGTTCCGCAGTGGGCCCGGGAGCGACTCGGCCTGCCCCAGTAGTTCAGTAGTTCGCCACGGCCCCGTCGAGCGCCTGCTGGAGGTCGATGCGGGCCAGCCGCGCGATCTCGGCGGGTTTGGCGGGCAGTTCCAGTATCGGGTTGCCGAAGTAGAAGCTCGCGGACTTCGCCTGCTCCTTTGTCGGCTCCACCGCGGGGTCCGCGCGCGGGCCGTAGCTCAGCGCGAGGCTCACCAGCGCCGGCTGCGCACCGAGCTTCATCGCCCGGAACGCGATGTGTCCGATTCCGCTGCCGACCGCCTGCACCTGGGTCGGGTCGACGTCGTTGCAGGTGCCCTCGGGGAAGATCGCCAGGTGGTCGCCGCGGGCCAGCCGCTGCGCGCAGACGTCCATCATGCGCTGACCGGCCGCGTTGACGGCCCTGATGCCGTGGTCCTTACCGCGGAAGACCGGTATGCCGCCCATCATGTCGACCTTGCGCCGCTGGTCGGGTTCGATGAACAGCTCGTCCTTGGCCAGCACCCTGACCCTGCCGATAATCGGCCGTAGCGGGCTGCGCCAGGCCGCGGCCGCCACCGTGTACGGGTCGTTCTGGGACAGATGGTTGATGGAGTAGATGGTCGGGCGACCCGACTTCACCAAAGCCCGCACCTGGTCCTCGGCTCCGTCGGCGAAGCTGATCCTGGGGTGGTAACGCCTGCCGAGCAGTGCGTACGCGCTCCACGCCTTGAGCCGATTCTGGCGATGGTCGCGGTAGTAGTCGTAGACGGTGTCAGCATTGTCGAGGATCACCTCGGGCAGTCGCATACCCGGGAGCCTACGACGCCACGCCCGCCGTATCCGTCCCGGGCGACAACCATCAGTGCGCAAACCCGATCCAGCTGCGATGATGTCGGAGTGGCACGCGGAGATGAACCGGACGAGCGGCAGACTCACGGCGGGCACGGTGATCGTCGTCGGCGCGAGTCCCGCCAGGGCGAACAGGTGGTCCGCGCGGGCTCGCTGCTGGTCTCGGCAACCGATCTGGTCGAACCGACCTTCCGACGGACGGTCGTCTACATCATCGAGCACAACGAGGGCGGCAGTCTCGGGGTCGTGTTGAACCGCCCCAACGACACCGCGGTCCACGACGTGCTGCCGCGCTGGTCCGAGGTCGCCGCGCCCCCGCGCACACTGTTCATCGGCGGACCGGTCAAACGCGACGCGGCCCTGTGCCTCGGCACACTGCGGGTAGGCGTATCCATAGCGGGCGTACCCGGCCTGCGCCGCGTAGACGGCCGCGTAGTACTGGTCGATCTGGACGCCGACCCGCACCGCATCGCCCCCCTGGTGGAAGGCATCCGAATCTTCGCCGGATACGCGGGCTGGACCTTCGGCCAATTGGAGGGCGAACTCCAGAACGACGACTGGATCGTCATATCGGCCCTCCCCGGCGACCCCATCAACCCCGACCGCACCGACCTGTGGGCAAACGTCCTGCGCCGCCAGCCACTCCCCCTGTCACTACTGGCCACCCACCCCATAGAGCTGGAACGCAACTAACCGCTGTTTCCCGCTAACCTTCCATCACCGTGAAATCGCTGATCCAGCGGCGAATCAGCCCGAGTGTCTCTCTACTGACCGAACCTGCTACGCCAGTGATCCGCTGGGTGCTCGCGGTGCGAGGTTGTTCGGTCATGGCGAAGGAAATCACGGGCAGTCCGAGGTCATCGCCTCGCAACTGGACATGGTGGGGCCACCCGCGGTCGGTGGTGGTCACCGGCACGATGACGACAAGCCCGCGCACGGCCCGCAGGTAGTCGGCGGTGGATATGACCACCGCCGGACGTCGGCCGTTCTGCTCATGACCTCGGGTTGGGGAGATGTCGGTCCAGATGACGTCTCCGGGGTTGCACGACGGTCGGGCACTCACCGATCGTCGTCCTCCAGCCCGTCTTCGAGCGTGTCATCCCAGGCATCGACCTCGGCGACGTAGTCCGCGTCCATTTCGGAGTACGCGGCCGCGACAGCGGCGAACCGCTGTCGACGGTCGTGCTCGTCCAACAGATGGGCAATGGTCTGAGAGACGGTGCGACCCTCCGCTTGCGCCAGAGTGCTCACACGCTCACGCACCGATTGCTCGACCTTCATCGATGACATCGGAGAACCCATGGTACGTACCTCCCTTCACGACTATGGATACAAGTCAGGATACCGAATCGGCATACTTTTGGGGATACCCGAGGTGGAGATCGCGATGAGAACGGGTAATCACGAAGTTCGTGCTTCAAGCCCCAGCAGCCCTCTTGATCTTCTCAGCCAGTCGCTTGATCCCAATCAGTCGTTGTCTCGATGATCTTCTTCGCCCATTTCTAGATATCCCCGGCGTCGTCGGCCCAGGTCCGACTGCTCCACACACCGTCGCGCATTCCCATCGATCAAACCTCCCACCACCCGACGACAGAGTCGATCGGCAGCCGAACCCCGACTGTCAGCGGCCAGCCTGAAACTCCCCACCGACGACCACCCGCAAGATCGCCAGCAAACCATCTGAGCCGCGACCAGAGAAGTCGACTTCACGGGCCTGTCGATGGAATATTTCCGCTCGACCAAGAAACGCTGTCGCAGAAGGGATTCCCCAGTCAGAATTCTCGGTGTGACCGAGCGGGCTTGGATCCTGGCGGCGATCGTTGGTGGCATCGCGGCGCTACTTCTGCTGTTGTGGCTCGCTGGACTGGTATCGAGCCTGATCTTGGAGGTATTCCGCAGGGTGCCGTTCCTGGGATGGTTGTACTGGTTGGCCGTTCCTACCCTGCTCGTCGTCGCTTTTATTGCCTGGCAATGGATTCCATTGGCAATCGGCTTGTCAATGCCCATACTCGCGATCGTGGTTGGTGGCGCCGGCACGTCGTACGACGAATCAACGGGTCGCGTGCGCGGAAGCCATAGTCGCCGACGACACTGGGGACAGAACAGGTAAAAGCGGATCCTGCGAACCCGTGAGCACTGCGGCACAACTCGGGAGGGTATGTAACGCACCACGAGAGTGCTTGGCGCCCTGAAGACTTCATGAGCGAAGTTGGACGCTCCAGACGGCTTGACCGACTCCGACAGTGGCCTCGTTCCAGAGACTGCTGCATGGGTGGACCTCAGCCCGGCCCCGTGGAAAGAGCTGCGGGCGTAGAGCCGGCTGCTACGTGTTATGCCGCAAAGGTGACCCGAGGAGCTGCACATCAGGGATGGATCCTCGATCGGCGATGCTGACCCATGTCGGATTGATGATGCATATGCGCCGCGCTTTGGAAAGCCATCGTCCAATTGGTCACTTCCACAGCTGATGGTCCGCGCTGCCTCCCTACGTGTCAGCACCGTCTCGTCGGTGCCGAGGAACGCCATGTTGTCCGCTGTCTCGGCGATCACCTCATGCCATCCATCGTCGCGCAGGCCGGCTACTACCTTGCAGATGAAGCAGGGGTTCGACCGAAGTCGCCGCGCATAGTTTCGGCATCCTGCCGACTCCGCTTCGGTGCAGCCACTTCCCCCGCGCCAGTTCAGCGCTCCACCTGCAGTCAGGCTACTGAACATCCGGTAATCGGCATGAGCGCGCGTTCGGCACAGTTCGCCGGTTATGCCGGGATGTGTCAACTGGCCGCCGGCGGGGACCCTGAGCTGGCCGCTGATACCCAGCCGCAGAAAGCTTGCGATCCCCTCATATCGCGGGCAGCGAAGAAGTCGCGGCAGCGAGCCAGTTCGCGGCCGTCTCGCGTCCGAGTGGTCGAGACAATGCGCCGCAGGCGCGAGTATCGGCCGCTCGGACGCGAGACAAAAGGGGCCGCGAACCCGCCGC
>NZ_LGYZ01000092.1 GCF_001310275.1 Nocardia arizonensis | reverse complement strand
GTCGAGACAATGCGCCGCAGGCGCGAGTATCGGCCGCTCGGACGCGAGACTCGAGGGGCCGCGAACCCGCCGCGCCGGAGGCGCGGCCATGATACTGAACCGGATGGCATCCGTACTCGTGTACTTCCATGAACGAGGAGATGCAGCATGAGAAGCACCGATTGATCCGGCGGACGCATGGGAAACGTACCGGGACCGCCCGACAGCAGGTCCGGCGCCGAACCACCGGCCCGGTCCGCGAGCCTGGAGGCATTGACGTGGCGCAAGAGACGTGCGGCCCCCGCCGACGATCACGCCGACCTGATGACCGTGCTGTATCGCGAACACGCCGCGGCGTTGTGGCGTTACACGGTGGGTCTGGTCCGCGATCCCGGCCGGGCCGAGGACATCGTGCAGGAGACGCTCTTGCGTGCCTGGCAGCGGCCGAATGTGCTCGATCAGTCCACGACCTCGGCGCGGGCGTGGTTGTTCACGGTGGCGCGCAATCTCGCCGTGGATGAGCACCGCAGCGCGCGTAACCGGCGCGAGTTCCGCACCGACAGCCCACCCGAGCAGGCCGCTCCCGATCAGGCCGATCGCGCGCTGGACGGGTGGCTGGTGGCCGACGCGCTCGGCAGGCTCAGCGCCGATCATCGCGAGGTGATCGTGCGGGCCTATTATCGAGGACTTTCCACGCACCAGATCGCGGCGGAACTGGATATTCCGCCGGGCACGGTGAAATCCCGTATGCATTACGGCATGCGGGCACTACGACTCGCATTGCAGGAGATGGGGGTGACGAACAAATGACGGAGATCGCCGGGGGCAGCAGCAGAGCGGGATCGCACACCGATGAGTACACGACCTGGGATGCGCCGTACGTGCTCGGCTCCCTCAGCCGTAACGAGCGCCGCGAATACGAGGACCACCTCGCCGGTTGCCCGGACTGCGAGGCGGCGGTGGCCGAACTCGCCGGATTGCCCGGCATGCTCGGGCTGGTCGACACCGATATCGCGCTCGCCATGATCGAGTCGCCCGACGAGTCGGGTGCACCGGGTGTCTCGGCGGTTCCCGAACTGCTGCCGCGACTGGCCGACGCGGCCGACCGCAAACGCAGGCGCGGCCGTTGGGCCGCGGTGGGCGGTGCGGTGCTGGCGGCGGCGGCCGCGGTGGCGATCAGCGTGCCCGTCGTCGCCTCGGTGACCTCGAACACCGCAGTGACCTCGAACACCGCAGTGTTCGCCGAACGCGCGATGCAGCCGCTCGAACCCACCCCCGTCTCGGCCGATGTCAAGATCGTCACCGAGGACGGACGTACCAGGGTTGTCATGACCTGCAAGTACGCACCGGGAGATTACAACTACACCTGGAATTTCGGTCTGATCGTCAACAGTCGCGACGGCCGCAAATTCGATCTCGACCAGTGGCCCGCGGGCCCGGACACCGTGCTCACCGTCGACCGGACGGTCGATCTGCGACCGGATCAGATCGACAGCGTGCAGATCAAGTCCATGACCTCGGGTCGCGTGGTACTCACCGCCTCGGTCTAGCGGATACGGCTACGACCCCCGGCGAGTGTTCGCCGGGGGTCGGGCCGGTGGGTCAGCGGGCGGCCTGCTTGGCGAAGATCGCCGAGGACCACAGGTAGCCGCCGATACCGATGACCAGGCACCAGCCGACGGCGAGGTAGCCGCTGTAGCCGATCTCGGTGTCCATCAGCAGGCCGCGGATGGTCTCGGTGATCGGGGTGAAGGGCTGGTACTCGGCGAACTGGCGCAGGCCGACCGGCATGGTGTCGGTGGCGACCAGACCACTGCCGAGGAAGGGCATCAGCACGATCGGGAAGGGCAGGTTACTTGCGCTCTCCGGATTCGGGGCCAGCAGACCCAAACCCACCGACAGCCAGGTGAACGAGAGCACGACCAGGGCGAGCAGTCCGAATACGGCCGACCATTCCACGATGTTCGCCGACGGACGGAAGCCGATGAGCAGTGCCACGGCGAGCATGATCACGCAGCCGAGCAGCGCCTGGATGAGGGTGCCCACGACATGTCCGGTGAGCACCGAGGACGGCACGATGTCCATGGTGCGGAACCGGTTGACGATGCCTTTGGTGGTGTCGGTCGCGATCGACACCGCCACCGACACTGTCATGTAGGCGGGAATCATCAACAGCATGCCGGGAGCGAGGTAGTCGATGTAGTCGCCGCCCGAGGACTTCTCCAGCGCGCCGCCGAAGACGTAGTTGAAGACGAGCAGCAGGATCACCGGCATTACGACGACGCCGAAGGTCATGCTGGGATAACGCCTGGCGTGCAGCAGATTCCGCCGCAGCATGGTGGTCGAATCGGTGAGAACGTGGCCGGTGGCGCTCATGCCGCCGCCTCCTTGTCGATGCTCGAATGTCCGGTGAGGGTGAGGAATACGTCGTCGAGGTTGGGGGTGTGCACGGACAGTCCCGCGATCTCGACGCCCGCGCCGTCGAGTCGGTCCAGTACCGTGCGCAGGGCGGCGACGCCGCCGTCGCTCGGCACCGCGAGGGTGAACTCCTCGGTGTCGTCGATGATTCGCGCGACATCGCCGAGGGCGAGCGCGGCGGCGGCGAGTCCGGTGCGGTCGGCGAACCGCAGGCGGATGTGCCCGCCCGGCACCGTGCGCTTGAGTTCCTCGGCGGTGCCGTCGGCGACGATGCGCCCGTGGTCGAGTACCGCGATACGGTCGGCCAGTTGATCGGCCTCCTCCAGGTACTGGGTGGTCAGGAAGACGGTGACACCGGAATCGTCGACGAGTCCGCGGATGATCTGCCACATGGTGCGCCTGCTGCGCGGATCGAGTCCGGTGGTCGGCTCGTCCAGGAAGATGACGCGTGGGTCGCCGACCAGGGTCATGGCCAGGTCCAGCCGTCGGGTCATACCGCCGGAGTAGGTGCCGGCCGTCTTGTCGCCCGCGTCGACCAGGTCGAAGCGCTCCAGCAGTTCACCCGCCAGCCGGGCGCTGGTCTTGCGCGGCAGATGGTGCAGATCGCCCATCAGCAGCAGGTTCTCCCGACCGGTGAGCAGTTCGTCGACGGCGGCGAATTGCCCTGTCACGCCTATGAGTCCGCGGATCGCGCGCTTCTCGGTGGCGAGATCGTGTCCGCCGACGCGGATTTCGCCTCCGTCCGCGGCGATGAGGGTGCTCAGGATCTGCACGGTGGTGGTCTTGCCCGCGCCGTTGGGACCGAGCAGTGAGTAGACGGTGCCTTCGGGGACGGTGATGTCGATGCCGTCGAGTACCACGTGATCGCCGAACGACTTGCGCAGGCCGATTGCCGAGATCGCCGGTGCGCGATGCCCGTTGACCATATTTGTTCCCTCCAATGATAGATGAATAGATATGCATGAATGCATGTTTCATCGACACCGGCCCTCGGGGTCGGTGTTCGGGATACGTCGTTCCGAGGCGGAACGATCAGATGTCGAGATCCTCCACCGTGGGCCGACCGATGGCGTCGGCCACCCGCCGGTAGAGCCGGCCGGGAATCTCCCCCTTCAGTTCTTCGAGCGTGTCGAATACGGTGAAAATGAAATCGCCCCAATCCTGTTCGCCGAAGCCGAGCATGCGCCGCCAGTCCTTGAGATCGCGGAGCCAGTTCTTGGATTCGACCGGAAAGTCCGACCAGTCGGCGTAGTGGGCGTGCATGGCGAGCTTGCCCTTGCGCGTGCGGTACACCCGCACGTGCTCCATGCGCTTGTCGTTGGTGTCGTGCCATTCGCCGAGCAGGACGCCGGAGAAGCGAACCTGCCTGACCCCGTCGTGACCGACGCGCAACACGATCTCGTCGTATCCCTCGCGACGACCTTCCTCGAGCTCGATGAAACGGCGCAGGGCCGTGGTCACCGCACCGGAGAGATTGCCGCCGACCAACTCCTGCGCCCGCTGGAAGAGGGGCAGGTCGTCGTCGGATACGTAGATCGTCTTATTCGGCATGAACCGAATATACGTAGATGTATACGTACACGCAAGACGTGCGGTTATCCGATCTTTATGGCAAATCTTCGGACGGCGTTGAACCCCCGCGACCGCCGCTCCGTATTTCCTCGTGTACGAGGCAATGACCTCGGGTTGCGCTGTCAGCGCCATCCGGCGGGACACCGCGGAAAGGAGCGCCATGCCCAGCAGGGCCGTGGACTATCTGGTTCGAGCGGTCGCCACCACGGGTGTGCGACATATCTTCGGGGTCGACGGGGCCAATATCGAGGATCTCTACGACGCGATCTTCGACTCCCCCGACGGTGTCGCGGGCGTGATCGCCAAGCACGAGTTCTCCGCGGCCACCATGGCCGACGGCTACGCCCGCAGCACCGGCGGACTCGGCGTCGTGGCCGCGACATCCGGCGGCGGCGCGATGAATCTCGTTGCCGGACTTGCCGAGTCATATGCTTCCCGGGTTCCGGTGCTGGCATTGGTCGGGCAGGCGCCGACCGCGCTGGAAGGACGCGGGGCCTTCCAGGACTCCAGCGGGAAGGCGGGCACCATCGACGCGAGGCGGCTGTTCGGCGCGATCACCCGCTATTGCGCGCGCGTCGACGATGTCGGCGATTTGCCCGGCGCGGTCACCGACGCCATCCGCGCCGCGCATACCGGCGGACCCGCGGTTCTGTTGCTGCCCAAAGACATTCAGCAGGCGAGCCTGGACCACGCACCGGTCGCCCTTACCGCCGCGACCGCGACGCGCGACGACGAGGGCATCGCCCGGGTGCGCGCGGCACTCGTGGCCGCCCGGCGCACCGGCAAGGTGGTCCTCATCGCGGGCGACCAGATCGCCCGCGACGACGCCCGGGACGAATTCGCCGCGCTAGCGGCGGCTCTGGACGCGTCGGTGGGTGTCGCGCCGGATGCCAAGGACACCTACGACAACCTCGGCCCCGGCTTCCGCGGCGTCGCGGGCAGTATGGGCCACCCCGACCTGATCGCGGCCGTCCGCTCGGCGGCGCTGTGCCTGCTCGTCGGCACGCCCATGCCGGTGACCAGCCGCACCGGACTCGACGGCCCGCTCGCCGACTGCCGGGTCGCCAGTATCGGCGCGGTCGAACCGTACATACCGAGCATCCACGCCACCAGCACCGACCTCGCCGCGACCCTCGCCGACCTCGTCGCCGAATTCGACGGCCCGACAACCGAAGTGGAACGTGTCGCCGCGCCCCTCGGCACGCTGGAGGTGCCCGCCGCACAGGGGCCGGGCCTGCGTTACCGAGAGGTGGTCGAGGCCATCGAGGCGGCGCTGCCCGCGGGCACCGACGTCTTCGCCGACGCGGGCAACACCGGCGCCGCCGTCGTGCACCATCTGCGGGTTCCGCCCGGCGGACGGTTCACGGTCGCCCTCGGCATGGGCGGAATGGGTTACGCCTTCGGAGCGGGCATCGGGTCGGCGTTCGCCCGCGGTCGCCGCACCGTCGTCATCGCCGGTGACGGCGCGTTCTACATGCACGGCATGGAGGTGCACACCGCGGTCGAATACGACCTGCCCGTCACGTTCATCGTCTTCAACAACAACGCGCACGCCATGTGCGTCACCCGCGAACAGCTCTACTACCGCAACAGATACAGCTTCAACCGCTTCCGCGCGGCCCGTCCCGGGGAGGGCGTCGCCGCCATGTTCCCGGGTCTGCCCACCCGTTCCGTGCGCCGCCCCGACGAACTCGGGTCCGCGCTCGAATACTGCCTGCACACGTACGGACCGTCGTTCCTGTCCGTCGAGTGCGATACCGACGAGATACCGCCCTTCGCTCCGTTCCTGTCATCCGCCGAACCAACCAGGAGGAACCCGTGACCCTCAGCGCCCTGCCCGCCCTCAGCGATATCCCCGACGACGTCGTCCCGGGAGTGCTGCGCATCGAGAACTCCGACAAGGACGCGACCACGCCGATCATCATGGACATGCTGCGGTCGGTCTACCCGCACGAGCAGGTCTTCGGCGAGTACTGCCCCGTCCAGGCGTATATCGCCGCGCCGCCGCGCGAGGTGTACGAATACCTCGCCGACACCAGGTCGCTCGAGGAGTGGACCTACAGCCTGCGCGGATTCGTCGAAACCGAGGATCCGGGGCTGTGGCTGGCATACGACCGCCTCGGTGACGCCACCAAGATCTACACCAGGACCGTCGCCAATCCCGATGCCATGACCGTCGACTACCACTGTGCCTGGGACCAGGGCAAACACCTGTGGATGATCTATCTCATGCGGGTCGTGGACGCGCAGGTCGTCTTCGACAAGCCCGGGTCGGTGGTGCTGTGGATGAACTGCAAGCACCCCTTCTACGACGAGAATCCCTATCCCGAGACCGCGCCCGCCAAGCGGCCGGTGTGGGTCGGCGACTTCTGGGACATGTTCTCCGCCGGACACCAACTGGAGATGGACAACCTCAAGGCGATCTGCGAATACCGGGCCGAACACGGTCTGCCGATCAAACCCGAATGGATGGCGTGACCCATGAGCACCCGTAACCCCGACGCCCCGAAAGCGCCCGCCGTCAGCCTCGTCGACGTGTCGAGCTACCTGCCCGGCGAGCCGGTGCCGACCGAGTACTTCACCCAGTACTCGCGCTCGGACCGGATGGCCAAGAACGTCATGTTCCGCTCGCCCAAGGGCCGCCACCACGTGTCACGGGACGAAACCGTGGTGGATATGGCCGAACGCGCCGTCGCCCCGCTCGTCGAACGGCACGGCAACTCGCTGCTGACCGACATCGACGTGCTCATCACCCACACCCAGCTGCCGGACAATCCGGTCCTCGGCAGCGGGCCCGAGCTCGCGCGTCGCCTCGGCGCGCGACCCGACCACGTCTTCGACGTGCACAACGGCGGCTGCGCGGCCTTCGTGCACATGATGTCCATGGCGCGCATGGTGTTGCAGACCACCGACGCGCGCACCGCCCTCATCGTCGCCACCCAGAATTGCGCGGGACCGGTGTTCACCCAGACCGAGATCCGCAAACTCGCCCAGGCGCCGGTGCCGGGCGACGGATGCGGGGTCGGGCTGCTGGTCAAGAACGACAGCGCGCCGATCCTCGATATCGAATGCCGCACCTATCCCGAATTCGCGGGCGATATGGAATTCTCCACCAACGGCGAGCGCAAGTACTGGGAGCCCGGCGAAGGCCAGGCGTGCGTGAGCTTCACCGAATCCAAGGTCACCAAGGTGTTCGCGCGCGGTAACCGGCTCGTGCCGGAGGTGGCGCACGCGGTGTGCGAGCGGATCGGGGTCAAGAGCCGCGATATCGACACCTTCGTCACCAACCAGCCCAACCGCCTGTTCCTGCGCAACTGGCACGACGCGCTGGAACTGCCCGCCGAACGCCATCCCGACACCTTCGACCAGTGCGGCAACCTCTTCGCCGCGGGCATTCCGGTGACACTTGACGTGACCAATCGCGCGGGCGGACTGCGCAACGGGTCGGTGGTGCTCATGTCGGCGTTCGCCCACGCCGGTGATTTCGCCGCGGCGGCGGCCGTGCGATGGGGTGCGGCGACGTGAGCCTTAGCCTGGTCGACAACGTGCCGTCGTCGCGGCGTCCCCGCACCGACCGCCGGGCGCCGGCGCGTTTCGACCTGAGTCTGAGCGAGAATCCGTTCCCGCCACTGCCTTCGGTGCTCGACGCGGTCAATATCGAAATGGCGCGGTCGAATCGGTATCCAGAATTCCTGCCGCGCAGGCTGCCCGCGCTCATCGCCGGGCATCTCGGCGTGCAACCGGATCAGGTGGTGGTCGGTGCCGGGGCGACCGGGGTGGCGATGCAGATCATGCAGGCGTTGACCGCCCCCGGTGCGGAACTGGTCACCAGTTCGCCGACCTTCGACGGATATCCGATCATGGCCGAGATGGCGGGACTGAATCTGGTTCCGGTGCCGCTGAACGCCTCCGGTGATCAGGATGCCGACGGACTGCGGCGGGCGGTGAGCAAGCGGACCGCACTGCTGGTGCTCTGCCGCCCGCACAATCCGACCGGAACAGTGCTCCCCGCGGATGAGGTGCGAAGATTTCTCGCCGCGATACCGAACCGGATACCGGTCATCCTGGACGAGGCGTATGTGGAATTCCTCGCCGAACCCGATCAGCTCGACCTACCGGCCCTGCTCCGGCGTCATGCGAATCTGATTGTGCTGCGCACTTTCTCGAAGGCGTACGGGCTCGCGGGTCTGCGCATCGGATACGCGTTCGGCGGTCACGACCTCATGGGCCGTATCCGCAGACTCCAACTGCCGTTCGGCATGGCCACGGCCGCCGTCGCCGCGGTGGCCGCCTCCTACGCGGCCGCACCCGAACTCGGCGCGCGCGTCCGCCGTATCACCGCGGCCCGGGAGCATCTGCGTAATACGTTGTGCGCACGGGGAACAGCGGTGCCGCGCAGTCATGCCAACTTCCTGTACCTCCCCGGCCCCGGTACCGCCACCGCCCTGCGGCGCGCGGGAATCACCGCGAAATGCTATGCCGACGGCAGTGCCCGCATCGCCGTCGGCGACCCCGCCGCGGACCTCGCGGTGGTCGAGGCGTTGAGCGAAAGGGTGACGCACCGCTGAGACGCGGCGGTGCGTCCTGCCCGCGGCGGGCAGGCGGCAGTGGTTCCATGGGTGGATGCGGTTCTGGCGTCCACCCGAATTCCGGCCGAATCCCGCGCCCGCCGTCGGCACCTCGAGTCGCGTCCTGTTCCGATTCACCCTACTGGGACGCGACATCCTGCTGCGGCAGACCGTGATCGATCCGGGCGGCAGTTCCGGATGGCACTACCACGACGGGAAGTTGTTGGTGCTGGTCACCGAAGGCGCGCTCGATCATCACGGCGCGGCCCTCGTTCCGGTCACCCACCGGAGCCCCGGCTTGTTCCGGGAACGAAGCGGCCCCCGTCACGCACATGTCGCCCGCAACCGCGGAGCGCGACCGGCCGCGATCACCGTGCTGTACGTCAACCCGGCTGGAGCGCCGCTGTCGCGTGCTGTCGCCACACCGGAGTGAGGCCCGCGGACAACACTCAGCTTCCGCCGCCGCAGCCACCGCCGCCGCAGCCGTGACCGTGGCCGGTCCCGCCGGTGCAACCGCCGCCGTAGTAGGGGCCACCGCCCGCACCGGTGCCTGCGGCTCGCCAGCCACGGGTAGCGCGGCGACCCGGAAGCGGCGCCCGCAGGCCGCGACGGATGACGAGTACGGCGACCACTGCCGCGAGAACGAGCAGAATCGCGCCGACGACCAAGTTCGACCAGATGCCGATCGCGAATACGCCGGCGAACGCCACGACGACGACGACCAGACCGCGCATGGATCCTCCCCGAAATCAGTGGATGACGGTCACGGACCGTCGCTCCTATATCGACGTCGCCGCGTGTGACGCAACGAACGCCTTCTGACCAGGGGATCAGTTCGCGGGAGCGCAGGCGTCGCGCAGGGAGCAGGCGCCGCAGGATTGTCCGCAGCCGCCGGTCTCGGCCGGGACCAGGTCCGCGATCGCGCGGCCCGCGGCATTCGCGCCCGCGCCGAGGGTGAACAGCGCGAGGACGAGCGCGGCCGCGGCCACGCCGAGGGCGACGGCCCACGGCGCGGCGAAGGCGATCAGACCGCCCGCGAACAGCAGGAATCCGGCCGCGACACTCGTGGGGGCGGCGACGCGGTTCGCGATGCGGAAGGTTTCCTCGGTGCTGAGGGCGTCGTCGGTGTGTACGCCGAGGAAGCGATTGCGCGGCAGCCGACCTGTCAGCCCGAGCACGCCGGTCGCGATGGCGACGAAGGCGAGCACGAACAGGATCATGGCCACGACGAACACCCACGCAGGCTAGCGCACCGCGTCCCGCGCACCGCGAGCGCTCCCCGCTTCCGGCCACCGGACACGCGCGACACCGGAGCAGGCACGGCCCGATTTCCGGTGCCGGGGTACCGACGTTCTACGCTGATGAGCGAAGTCTGTCGGGAATCGGCGAGAACAAGAAGGCAGGACCGTGCAGGACACTCGTGCAACCGAAAGCGATGTACCCGAGCACCGGTACAACGCCGACCTCGCGGGCCGCATCGAGCGCAGATGGCAGCGGCTGTGGGAGGAGCGCGGCACCTTCCACGCGCCCAATCCCACCGGTCCGCTGGCCGGTGACACCCCCGCGGACAAACTGTTCGTCCAGGACATGTTCCCGTACCCGTCGGGTGCGGGTCTGCACGTCGGACATCCGCTCGGCTACATCGCCACCGATGTCTTCGCCCGCTACCACCGGATGCACGGGCGCAACGTGCTGCACGCGCTCGGCTACGACGCCTTCGGCCTGCCCGCCGAGCAGTACGCGGTGCAGACCGGCGCGCATCCGCGCGACACCACCGACTCCAATATCCGCACCATGCAACGGCAGCTGGACCGGCTCGGCCTCGGCCACGACCGCCGCCGCCGTTTCGCGACCACCGATCCCGAGTACTACCGCTGGACGCAGTGGATCTTCCTGCGCATCTACAACGCCTGGTACGACCTGGAATTGGGTCGGGCGCGGCCGATCGCGGAGCTCGAGCAGCAGTTCGCCACCGGTGCGCGCCCGGCGCCCGACGGCCGCGAGTGGGCCGGTCTGTCGGCGGCCGAGCGGGCCGCGATCATCGACTCGTATCGCCTGGTGTACCAGACCGATTCGGTGGTCAACTGGTGTCCGGGTCTCGGCACGGTGCTGTCCAACGAGGAGGTCACCGCCGAGGGGCGCAGCGAGCGCGGCAACTTCCCGGTCTTCCGTAAGCGCTTGTGGCAGTGGATGATGCGCATCACCGCATACGCCGATCGGCTCGTCGACGATCTGGAACTGCTGGACTGGCCGGAGAACGTCAAGTCCATGCAGCGCAACTGGATCGGGCGTTCCCGTGGCGCGCGGGTGAGTTTCGCGGTCGGCGACGCCGCCGTCGAGGTCTTCACCACCCGGCCCGACACCCTCTTCGGCGCGACCTATGTCGTGCTGGCCCCCGAGCACGAACTGGTCGACGCCCTGACCGCCGCCGCCTGGCCCGCGGGCACCGATCCGCGCTGGACCCTCGGCGGCGCGGCCACGCCGGCCGCGGCCGTGGCCGCCTACCGCGAATCCATCGCCGCGAAGTCGGATCTGGAGCGCCAGGAGAACAAGGACAAGACCGGCGTCTTCCTCGGCGTGCACGCCGTCAATCCGGTGAACGGCGCGCAGGTGCCGGTCTTCGTCGCTGACTACGTACTGAGCGGGTACGGCACCGGCGCGATCATGGCGGTGCCGGGTCACGACCAGCGCGACTGGGAATTCGCGACGGCGTTCGGCCTGCCCATTCGCGAGGTCATCGCGGGCGGCGACGTCACCGAGGCGGCGCACAGCGGCGAGGGCGAACTGGTCAATTCCGACTATCTCGACGGTCTGTCGGTGGAGGAGGCCAAGGCCACGGTCATCGCCCGGCTGGAGCAGGACGGCCACGGCAGCGGGACCATCCAGTACAAGCTGCGGGATTGGCTGTTCGCCCGTCAGCGCTACTGGGGCGAGCCGTTCCCGATCGTCTACGACGAACATGGCGCGCCGCACGCGCTGCCGGAATCCATGCTTCCGGTGCCGCTGCCGGAACTCGACGATTTCGCGCCGGTCACCTTCGATCCCGACGACGCCGATTCCGAGCCGTCGCCCCCGCTGGCGAAGGCCACGGATTGGGTCGAGGTCGAACTCGATCTCGGCGACGGGGTCAAGAAGTACCGCCGCGACACCAATGTCATGCCGAACTGGGCGGGCAGCTCCTGGTATCAGCTGCGCTATGCCGACCCCACCAATACCGACGAATTCTGCGCCAAGGAGAACGAGACGTACTGGCTCGGCCCGCGGCCCGCCGAGCACGGCGCGCAGGACCCCGGCGGTGTCGACCTGTACGTCGGCGGTGTCGAACACGCGGTGCTGCATCTGCTCTACGCCCGGTTCTGGCAGAAGGTGCTGTTCGATCTCGGTGAGGTGAGCGGGCGCGAACCCTATCGCCGCCTGTTCAACCAGGGCTACATCCAGGCGCACGCCTACACCGACGAGCGCGGCGCCTACGTGCCCGCCGCCGAGGTGGTCGAACGCGACGGCGCGTTCTACTGGACCGATGCGAGCGGCGCCGAGATCACCGTGTTCCAGGAGTACGGCAAGATCGGCAAGTCGCTGAAGAACGCCATCTCACCCGACGAGATGTGCGATCTCTACGGCGCCGACACCTTCCGCTTCTACGAGATGTCGATGGGTCCGCTGGACACCTCGCGACCGTGGGCGACCAAGGATGTCGTTGGCGCGCACCGGTTCCTGCAACGCATCTGGCGTCTGGTGGTCGACGAGGAGACCGGCGCGCTGCGCGTCACCGAGGACGTCGCCTCGGAGGCGACCCAGCGCCTACTGCACAAGACGATCGCCGGTGTGGACGAGGATCTCGCGGCGCTGCGCGACAACACCGCGGGCGCGAAGCTGATCGAGCTGACCAACCACCTCACCAAGACCTACCCCGCGGGCGCCCCCCGCTTGGTGGTCGAATCCCTGGTCCTCATGCTGGCTCCGCTGTCCCCGCATATCGCCGAGGAACTGTGGGAACGCCTCGGCCACACCGAATCCCTCGCACACGGCCCCTTCCCCGTGGCCGATCCGGCACTGCTGGTGGACGAGACGGTGGAATACCCGATCCAGGTCAACGGCAAGGTCCGCAGCCGCGTCCAGGTCCCCGCCGACGCCGACAAGGCCGCCATCGAATCCGCGGCACTGTCGGACGAGAAGATCGCCGCCATCCTCGACGGCGCCGCCCCCCGCAAACTCATCGTCGTCCCCGGCCGGCTCGTCAATATCGTCGCCTGACCCACCCGAACGACGAGCCCTCCGTCCCGCTCGGGACGGAGGGCTCGTTTGCTCGGCAGCCGCCTTCGGAGCGGTGTCGGTGAGCGACGCAGGTCGTCAGGCGTCTATATGACGTGCCTGATCGACCGAAGCGTCGTGATCCACGGGTGCGTCCACGATCCGCACCTCGACGGCCAATCCGACCTGAGTCGCGAGATTCACCAGCACGTCGATCGAGAAACGACTCAACTTACCGTTCTTCAATTCCGATATACGCGGCTGAGTCACGCCGAGGTTCGCCGCAGCGACTCGCTGCGACCAGCCGAACTCGTTGATCCGATCGCGGATCGCCCGCATCAGTTGGGATCTGACCTTCAGGTTCTCGGCCTCGGCAGGGGTGTCGGCCAAAGCATCGAAGACCGACGCGTATTCCTGGTGGGTGTTCTCCTGTTTCCTGGTCATGACGGGTGCCTTTGGTGATGGAAGCTGGGTCACGTGGCGGCGTTGCGATCATCGAACACTGCCACGCCGATCCGCGTGAGGCGGATCGAATGGGTCTCAGGACTACCGAACGCCCTTACTACTCAACTCTTCCACAGCCTGTCGGTATCGACGGATGCCGATCTCGATGGCCGACTTCGGAGTCTGGTTGGATTTCTTCTGGAATCCGTGCAGGATGCACACCTTCCCGCCTATGTCGGCGACGTAGAACACACGGAACCAGCCGTCGTCTTCGGCGATGCAGATCTCCCACGCGCCTCTGCCGACGCGCGGCATGGGTTTCGCACCTCTCGGTGTCTCACCGAGTTGCACGAGGTCGATCTGGTGACCCGCATCTTGGCGTGCCGCAGGCGGGAAGTCGCGAATCTCATCGAGCGCGCGTCCGATGAATTTGGCCGGCTTCCTGGCTGGTTCCTCCCTCACGATGTCACTATACACAATTGTGTATATATCGAGGAAGACCTCATACGGCGAGCATGAGCACATGTGGCAGGGGTGTCGGCCAAAGTATCGGCGAAGGGTGAATCAGCTCGGGGGGAGCAGGACGTCGTCGAGGGTGACCATCGAGAGGTTGCGTTCCTTGATGATGTCGACCAGTTGGCCGTAGCAGTGCGTGACCGCGGGGGCGTTGGCGTGGCCGATGACGATGGTCTGCGGGTTGAAATAGGTTCGGGCGCATTCGATGAGGTATTCCTCGGTGATCACGCCGGAGTCCGACAGCGAGCCGTACCACATGACGGGGACGGTGTAGCCGAGATCGGCGGCCACGCGGTCGACGGTGGTGTTGTGGCGGCCGAAGGGCGGCCGGTAGTACGGTGCGCCGTCGATGCCGAAGTTGTTGCGCAGGTAGTCCTTCGCGCGCGTGAGCTGGGAGGATACGGCGCTCGCCGAGATGGCGGTGAGGTCGGCGTGGTCCCAGGTGTGGTTGGCGAGCTGGATCTGACCGGATTCGACCAGCGGGCGCAGGGCGGCGCGATGGATGGACCAGGAGTCGTAGTAGGCCGTCACGAAGAAGGTGAAGCGCGCGCCGGTGTCCTTGGCGAACTGGATGTAGGCGCCGACGACCTCGGGGCTCGCGCCGTCGTCGACGGTGAGCGCCATGCTGTTGCCCTTGCCGGGCAGTTCGGTGATGGTCGAGGCCGGAATGGGGGTCTTGGGTCCGCCGGGCGGCGGGGGCAGCAGCGGCCGTTTCGGCTGGGGTTGGGGCGCCGGGGTGGGCACACCGCCGGCGGAACCGCTCTTGATGGGGTCGCCCTCGGCCACCGCACAGCCTGCCAACGCCACGGCCGTACCCGCCGCGAGCATCGACAACAAACGACGTCGTTCCACTATCTCTATACCTTCGGATTCCGCTCGAATCTGGTGTCCCGCCGCGGGTCGACGAGCGACGGCGGGGCTGAACACGCGGACTGTACAGTCGGAATCTGTACGCGGGCTGAACCACCGCGCACGCGTAAGCAAATCGAGACAATTCGGACCTACCAGGCGATATGCGCCCGGGAACGGTCACGGCACACTCGAATCGCCGCTCAGAACGGGCGCAGCACGATCTCGGTGAGGTGCCCGTCGCGCGGAGTGTCGATGGCGTTGCGCACCACCGCGGCGACGGTCCGCGGTGTCAGGAATTCCTCCGGTCGATACTCGCGGTTCTCGCCCGCCACGATCTCGCGCTGCATATCGGTATCGATGCGACCCGGGTGGATCGAGGTGACCCGCAGAGCGCGCTCCTCGAGCCGCAGCGCATCACCGAAGGCGCGCAACCCGAATTTGCTCGCCGCGTAGGAGGCCCAGCCCGCGCTCGCGCGCAGTCCCGCGCCCGAATTGATCAGCACCACATGGCCGGCCGCGGCGCGCAGCGCGGGCAGCAGCACCCTGGTCAACTCCGCGACCGCGATCAGATTGGCTTCCAATGTATTCCGCCACTGCGCCACCGAAGACTCGGCGATCGTGCCGATGTCGGCGATACCGGCGTTGTGCACCAGCACATCCAGCCGTCCGATGGACGCGGCAGCCGCGGCGACGGCCGGATAGTCGGTCAACTCGACCGGCCACGGCGTCGCGTCGGGCAACTCGGTGAGGATCGCGCGCAGCGAATCCCGTGAGCGCGCACCGAGCAGCAGCTCGTGGGTGGGCGCCAACTCCCTGGCGATGGCCGCGCCGAGTCCGCGGCTCGCGCCGGTGATCAGCGCGGTCGGCTTCGGCGTGCTGGTGACGGCGGTACTCATGCGCCCACCGTAGCGTTTCGCGCGCGAGACCCGCCGAGGCGACAGCTCGACATCCCCCGTTTCCGGGAAACGATGAGGCCGAATCCGCAACATAGACGGCGTGCGCGACGATGCACGCATTAGTCGAACCATCCACGGGACGGGGCATGCGCGAGTGAGAGCCGCATATCTGCCGGTCGACCACCGGTGGCACGAGGCCGAAATGGACACGACAGACACGATGTCCGGGCGACACACCGCCGAGCGGGCGTACTTGCGGGTGTCATCGCAGAATAGGGGGATGACTCATCCGGGGTTCACCCCAACTCAGCTCGCGGCGCGCGCCGCCTATCTGCTGCGGGGCAACGATCTCGGCACCATGACCAGTGCCGCGCCCCGGCTGTATCCGCACATGTGGAGTTGGGACGCGGCCTTCGTCGCGGTGGGACTCGCTCCGCTGAGTGTCGAACGGGCGGTGATCGAACTGGACACACTGCTGTCGGCGCAGTGGAAGAACGGAATGATTCCGCACATCGTCTTCGCCAACGGCGTGGACGGCTACTTCCCGGGCCCCGCGCGCTGGGAGTGCCGCAAGCTGGCGGTGAACGCCCCCGAGGGGCCCGACACCTCCGGCATCACCCAGCCGCCGGTGCACGCCATCGCCGTGCAGCGCATCCTCGATCATTCGCGCAGGCACGGGCGCAGCACGCGCGCCGTGGCCGAGGAATTCCTCAACCGGCGCTGGCCGGATCTGGTGCGCTGGCATCGCTGGCTCGCCCACGCCCGCGACCCCAAGGAGACCGGCCGCATCACCCTGTACCACGGCTGGGAATCCGGTATGGACAACTCGCCGCGCTGGGATCGGGCGTACGAGAACGTGATACCCGGCGACCTGCCGCCTTACAAGCGCGAGGACACCGCGATCATCTCCGACCCCTCGCAGCGCCCGAGCAACCGCGAATACGACCGCTACCTGTGGCTGGTCGAACAGATGCGACGCGCGGGCTACGACGACTACCTGCTGGCCTCGACCATGAGTTTCGCGGTGGAGGACGTGTTCGTCACCGCGATCTTCTCGCTGGCCTGCGAGGTGCTGGCCAATATCGGCGAGGAGTACAAACAGCCCAATGCCGACGTGCGCGACCTGTACGCCTGGGCGGACAGATTCCGCGCGGGCGTCGTCGCCACGGCCGACGCCCGCACCGGCGCGGCCCGTGATTTCGATGTCCGGCTGCAACGCTGGATCAGCACCGAGACCCTCGCGGTGTTCTCGCCGCTGCTGTGCGGCGGTCTGCCCCGCGACACCGAACGCAGTCTGCTGCGCCTGTTCGAGGGGCCGCGCTATTGCGGTCACCCCGACCTGCGTTACGCCCTGCCGCCCTCGACCTCGCCGGTGTCCAAGGATTTCCGCGCCCGCGAGTACTGGCGGGGCCCGGTGTGGCCGGTGATGAGTTGGCTGTTCTCGTGGGTCTTCGCCCGGCGCGGATGGGCCGAACGGGCATTCATGTTGCGTGCCGAAGGTTTGCGGCAGGCGAGTGACGGCAGCTTCGCCGAGTACTACGAACCCTTTACCGGGGAGCCGCTCGGCAGTATGCAACAGTCCTGGACGGCGGCTTCGGTACTCGACTGGCTCGGCTGATTGCACCACTGCCTGCGGCGATTGGCTATCGTCGTCCAGCATGGATAGCACTCGCTGGAGATCGACTCGCATCGTTGCGTTATCCGCGATCACGGTCGGTGGCATACTCACCGCAACCGTTCCGGGCGCAGCGTCCGCGTCGCCGAGCGGCCCCGACGTGTCATCGTGGCAGCACATCGACGGACGGCTGATCGACTGGTTCGCCGTGCGAAGGGCCGGATACCAATTCGCGATGGTGAAGGCCACCGAGGGCCTGACCTACGTCAATCCCTATTTCGTGCCCGACAGTGTGCTCATGCGCGCCGCGGGCCTCGCGCGCGGCACCTACCACTACGCCCGGCCGCAACTGCCGCCCGAACCACAGGCCGCCATCTACGCGGCCACGGTCCTCGGCCAGAACGGGCCGCTCGACCTACCCCCGGTCCTCGACCTCGAACAGTCCGGCGGACTCCCGCCGGGCGCTCTCATCGACTGGACCCATCGCTACCTGAACGCCGTCCGCACGCTGACCGGCCGCATGCCGATCATCTACACCTATCCCAACTTCTGGAAATCGGCGATGGCGAACACCGACCAGTTCGCCGACTACCCGCTCTGGATCGCCGACTACCGCGGCAACGACGAACCCGAGGTCCCCGGCGGCTGGTCCACCTGGACCTTCTGGCAGACCACCGACAGCGGCACCATCCCCGGCATCTACGGACGCACCGATCTGAACGTATACAGCGGAGCACAGGGCGATTTCGCGGCATACGCGAACATGTCCGGCGGCACCGGCAGCGGCTAGGTAATGGCGGACCGCTACCCGCCCAGTCGAGTAGCGGTCCACCGGCACCGGCTAGACGCCGATGCGGCCGTTGGCCTTCCATACCACCGCGACCGCGGGCCGCGGCTGGGCGTCGCCGCCGTCGGGCCAGTGCGACAGCGGCTTCTCCGGGGTCGCGTCGTCGGCTTCGCCGGGATGCTGCACGCACACGATGACGCGGTTCTCGGTGACGATGGGCCCGCAGGTCTCCGCGCCGCGCGGAACGGTGAGGAACTGCTTGGTCTGGCCGCGGTTCGGGCCGTCGAGCACCACCGAGAACAGGCCGTCGTTGCTCTTGAGCGCATTGCCGTCGGTGGAGATCCACAAGTTGCCGTACACGTCGAAGGCCAGGTTGTCCGGGCAGGAGATCGGGCTCACCTTGGTCTTGTCGTAGCCGCCGAAGTAGGTGTCGGCGGCGGCGGGATCACCGCAGACCAGCAGCAGCGACCAGGTGAAGTCGGTGCCCGCGTGGTTGTCGTCGATCTCGAGGATCTGCCCGTTCTTGTTCAGCTTGCGCGGGTTGGCCTCGTCCGCGCCGGCGACCTTCTCGTCCTTGCCGCGATTGTCGTTGTTGGTCAGCGCGACGTAGACCTTGCCGGTGTAGGGGTTGGCCTCGAAATCCTCCGGGCGGTCCATCTTGGTGGCGCCGACCTTGTCGGCGGCCAGCCGGGTGAACACCGCGACCTCCTCGGCGGACATGCCCTCGACCAGCGACTTGCCCTTGCCGTCGGCGCCGGTCTCCAGCAGCGGGATCCAGGTGCCCTTGCCGGTGAAGCCCTTGTCGGAGGGGACCGCGCCGGAGCCGTCGATCTTGTCCGGGTGGTCACCGGTCAGCTTGGCGACGTAGAGCGTGCCCGCGTCCAGGATGGTCATGTTGTGGCGCATGCTGGCCGGACCCGTGCCGGACTGGATCTTGCGCGAGGAGACGAACTTGTACATGTAGTCGAACCGCTCGTCGTCGCCGGTATAGGAGACGACCTCGCCGTTCTTGGTCACGTAGATGGTCGCGCCCTCGTGCTTGAGCCTGCCCATCGCGGAATGCTTCACCGGAGTGGAGTTGGGATCCCACGGATCGATCTCGACGACGTAGCCGAAGCGGTTGGCCTCGTTGGGCTCCACCGTCATGTCGAAGCGCTTGTCGGTGCGCTCCCACTGATTCGGGGTGCCGCCCTTGGCGAAACCGTAGCGCTTGATGCGCGGCTTGCCGTTCGGATCGCTGACCTTGTCGCCGTTGGCGAAGTAGCCGTTGAAATTTTCCTCACCGGAAAGCACCGTGCCCCAGGGGGTTACGCCGCCCGCGCAGTTGGCGATGGTGCCGCGCACCTTGGTGCCGCTCGGGTCGGCGGTGGTCTGGGTGAACATGCCGCCCGCGGCCGGGCCGGTGAGCAGGAATTCGGTGTCGGCGGTGATGCGGCGGTTGTACTTGCCGAATACCGGAGTCAGCTTGCCGCTGCCGGATTCGCCCTTCACCTCGATCACCGTCAGACCGTGCGCGGCCTTGGTGATGGCGATCTGCTCGTCGGTCGGCGCGTCCTTGTTGTAGCCGCGGAACATCTGCGGACCGGTGGTGTACTCGTGGTTCACCACCAGCAGAAAGGAATTCGGCTGACCCTCGATAGGCAGCAGCGCGGCGAAGTCGTTGTTGTAGCCGAACTGCTTGGCCTGGGCCGCTGCGGTCTGCTTGTCGAAGTCGAAGGCGGGCGCGTCGGCGAAAACCGGGTCGCCCCAGCGGATCACGACCGACTGCTGGTAGCCGTCGGGTATCACCAGCGCGTCGTCCTTGTTCGGCGCGACGGCGGTGAAGTCGGTTCCGGTGCCCGCGGCGCCCGCGGGGGTGTAGGTGGGAGTGACCGCGGTGGCCGATTCGTCGTCGTCACCGCAGGCGGCGAGCGCGCCGCCGACGCCGACCGCGAGCACCGCGGCGGCGCCGCCCTTGATCAGGCCGCGCCGGTTGAGGGAGTTGACGATATCGCCGAAGTAGGTGTTCTCCGAGGTGTTGGGAACCTCGTGGAAGCAGGCGTTGGCGCACTTGTATTCACAGGTCACCCCGGCACGACCGGACTGGCCGTCGTGCTTCACGAAGAGGGCGAGGGGTTTCGACATCACGATGACTCCCGGGTTCGGTCCGACGCGCCGCACGCTAAACGTCTCAGACGATCCACAGGATAAATACGGGTGAACGAATGACCAATTAGCTAACCCTAGGTTAGCTGGGCGGCTCGGACATACGAGAAAACCCGGCATCCGCACTGGTCGGACACCGGGTTCGGGTGGTGCTCTGTCGTCGGGGCTTGTCGATTCGAAGCGTCGGATGTCAGGCATTGACCGGCAGCGAGAGCACCACCTCGGTCTCGTTCTCGGGCAGGTAGTGCACCTGCACGATCCGGCCGACCTGGACATGTCCGACCGCGGTCGGCGGCAGGAACTTCTCCACGCGGGTCAGGAAAGTGCTGCCGTCCGGGCGGGTCACCGCGAGGGCGAGCTCGATCTTGGAATGTCCGTCGCGGATCTCGCCGGGCACCGTGAGTGCCTGCACCACCGCCTGCGCCCGGATGCCGCGTTCGGCGATGTCGAGTTTGGCGGCGGTCGTGAAGCCCTTGCGGATCATGGATTCGTTCATCGCCCGCTGCGCCTCGGCGCCGTCGCCCGACAGGTCGACCTCGACCTTGTCGGTGCGCCCCGGCAGGTATCGAACCGGCAGCACCACACCCGGGCGCAGCAGGGCGAGCTCGGTCAGCGGCACGATCATGCGGGCCGAGGACCGGAAGACCTTGCCGTCGGCGCCCTCGACACTGAATTCGATGTGCACCTGCGGCTGGTCGTTGAGGGTGACGCCGGTGTGCCGGAACGACCGCACGGTGCCGAGTCCCATTGCGCCGCCACGGAATTCACCGGTGTTGAGACCGGTCAGCGCGGGCAGGATGCCGTCGCCGGTGAATGCGAAGGCGATCGGGACGATGGTCAGCGCCATGATCGGGAGCGAGAGCTGCCAGCCGACCCAGCCCATGTAGTCGGGGAAGAAGTCGTCTTCGTAGGTGAGTCCGTTCCAGAGGTAGTAGCCGACGGCGAGTACGGCGAAGGCGACCGCGAGACCGCGCACGGTGTTCTTCATGATGGTCCTTCCACAGGTGTGCGGGGAGTTCGAGGATGGGGGTGAATGATCCGATCGCACTCGAATCCGCGCTCCGCGGCCCGGCCGGGAGCGCGGAATTCGAGGCGTGCGACATCAGCCGACGATGGTCGAGCAGGCGAAGGTGATGTCGAATTTGGAGGTGGACGGGCCCGCGAGCGGGTTGGTCAGGTCGGGAGTGCCGACGCCCTCGCCGGTCACCTTGAAGGTGTTGCCGTCCTTGACCAGCTTGGCCGAGCCGCCCGGCTGGCCGTTACCGTATCCGACCGCGTAGGGCAGGCCGTTGGAGCCGCCCTTGGAGCCCGCGATGCCGACCGCCTGGACCGTGTCGCCCACGATGGTGGCGCTCACGCTGAGCTGACCGTAGGTCGCGTTGCCGGTGTCGGTCAGCGCCAGCGCCAGCGTGCCGCCCTGCTTGGCGCAGGTGGTGTCGAACTTGGCTTCCAGCGCCTTGCCGTCGACCGAGGCGACCGACTTGCCGCCCGCGGGCGCCGAGGGACCCGCCGACGGTGCGGAGGTGGCCGGGCTCGGCGCCGAGCTCTTGCCCGAGTCGTCGCTGCATCCGGTGACGAACAGGGCGAGCGCGGCGGCGGTGGCGGCGACCGCGGTGGTGGCGAAGCGGGTGGTGTTGTTCATTTCGGTGTCCTTGTCTGTCGTGTTCGTTCGGCTCCTCGGTGGCGCCGTTGACACAAAGCTATGGACGACGATCGCCCTACCGATCCCAGGTTTCGGCGGAACTATTTCGCCGAAACTCCGTTAACCTGGTCGAATGCGACGACCGCGCGCCATGGTGCTCGATGAGGTGTGGCGCAGACTCGACGGTGTCGAAGCGCTCAGCGGACCCGCCGGAGGGCCGTTGCGCCGCACCGTGAAACTGCTGCTCGACCCGCTGGTGATCCGCCCGGTGCAGAATCCGAGCTGCGCGGGAACCATCCTCGGCGCCGACGGGGCGACCCTGCTCGCCACCCGCATCCACGCGAGCGCGGATGTGCTGCGCGCCACCGCCGCCTGGTTCACCTTGCTCAAACAGGTGCGAAGGGCGTTGCGGCTGACCGAGGGCAATCCGCAGGACCTGTACTTCCAGCGCTGTTTCGAACTCGCGACCACGAGGGGCGGACCCGATCCGGTGGCCGACCGCGCCGTCGCGGAGGAAACCCTGCGCGATATCCACGAATTCAGCGCGGGCCGCACCACCGCCGCGCTGCGGCGGCACCTCACCGACGAGGCGCGGGCGAACGAACTGGGCGCGCTCATCGAATTGGCTTGGCGCAGAAGGCCCGCGGCGGGCACCCCGAGCGGAACGCATACGGCCGCGCTCACCGAACTGCTCGACGCCGCCGCCGGCGCCCGCTGGGAGGGCGACGGCGGCGACGGTCAGCGGCGGTTCGACGAACTGGTGGCCGCGCACGCGGGCACCCACTCCGGTATCGCGCTGTGGCAGCGCGAATCCGGTCCAACCGCTCGCGAATTGGGGCTTACGGCGCATCCGCTGCCGCGGCAGCCCGCGCTCGGGGCGTCGGCGTCGACGGCGAATCTCGGTCTGCCCTTCGACCGGACCGTCTACGAACGGGTCTTCACCGTCCTACAGGGTTCCAGCGAACGCGCGGAACTGCCGCCGATCGCGGAACTGGTCACCACCGAGATCGCGCGCAGTTGCGCGCCGTGGGCGCTACTGGACGAATCGCTGCGTGTCACCGCGGCCGCGGGCGCCGCACTGGCCGAGGGACTCGCGCCGATCGGCGCGGCACCGCTCGGTCCGCGCGCGGTGCCCGACGGTCCCCGCCTCACCGCGGTCGACGGCGCACCCGTGCTCACCGCCGCGCGACCGGTCCGGCCCGCGGGCGGATTCGGCTCCGGGACCGAGACCCCCGCGCAGCGCGTCGTCAACGGCCGGTGGCAGCGCGAGGCGTACGTCCTGCAAGCGCGCCGCCTCGTCATCGACACGAATGCCGAACTCGCACCGGATAATCCGCTGGCCGTGATCGCCGCCGAACTGCGCACCCCCTGGCGGCCCTACCTGCGTCGGCTCTGGGTGCGGCTGCACGGGCGGGATGTGCGCGAGGCGGGGGTCTACGAACCGGACGAGCTGTGGGATCTGCTCGACGGGGTCGCCCGGTCGGTGATCCTCGACCACCGGACCAGGGTGAAGAACGCGCTCAGCGCGGACGCCGCGGCGATGGAACCGACCGAGAGGGCGGGCTGATGACCGAGATCCACATCGGGACGGCCGAGGCGACACTGGTGATCGCGCCGCCGGGCGCGCCGACCGTCCTTGATGACGCGTCCGGTGCCGAGGTACTGGTGCTCGAGGTGTCGGGTGGCCATCTGACCTGGAATCTGCTTGCCGCCGAGCGCATTCCGGCGGCGGTGCTGGACGACGCGGACGCGGCGGGCGACTGGTTGTGGGCCGTGTACGGCGAACGGGCCGCCGTCGCCGCGGCCGACCGGCGCGACGGCGACCATCCCGCCGAACCCGCGCTGCCCGACCTCCTCGGGCACGCCTGGCGGCTCGCCTACGCGCACTGGGCGGCGCGCTGGTGGCCCGCCTCGACCATCGACGGCATCGCCGCACTCGATCCGTACCTGCTGGAATCGGAGATCGCGGCACTCACCGAACAGTGCGACCTGCTGGTCGACGGCGCGGATGCCTCGGTGCCCGACCTGGGCGCGACGGTCGCCGCGGCGCGTCAGGAGGATTACGCGCTGGCCGCGAGCGGTGGGCGCGAAGGCTCCGGGCTGACGCTCGCCCGCGGTGTCGGGGGATGGGATTGGGCGAACTGCCCGCCGGGTCTGGTGGACGCCTCCGAACGCGCGGTGTCATGGGAGATGAGCCGGGAATTCGGGGCGACGCTGGTCACGGTGCGCGCGGCGGCGGCGCCGCGACTGGACGCGCCGGTGCCGCCGCATCTGCGTCCGCGCGCGGTGCTCGACGCGGACCGGCCGGACGCGCTCGCGGCCGAAATCGATCTGAGCCTGATCGGCGACACCTGGATCGGCGCGGCCACGGTGTCGACGGATTCCATCGCCACCGTCGACCTTCGGGTTCCAGGTGTCGGATCGCCCGAGGGCCGCGACGATGCCGGGACCAGACAGCGGATACGCGAGTTCGCCGCCGCACGGCTCGACCGCGCCGCCCGGGACCCCGGTACCGGATTCGATGCCCCGCTGTCGGCCGAGATCGCCGCCGCGACGGATACGGACTTCTGATGGGGTGCGCGCCATCCGGCGCGTCGTCACACCGTCGGCGGATCACCGTGGCGGCACGACGGCCGGAATCAGTTCCGCCGCGACGGAAACGGACCTCGAGTGAATGACGACGAAGCCCGCGCGATCCTGCTCGCCGGTGCCGAGGCATATCAGCGCGGCGAGGTCGCCGAAGCGCTGCGGATATTCGAGCACGCCGCGCGCACCGGCGATGGCGGGCTGCGGCAGAGCGCGCTCATCAATGCCGCGAGCATGGCCGACGAACTCGGCGAGCACGCCACCGCACTCGGCTGGTACCGGCAGGCGCTGGCCGAACTGCCCGAGGCCGCGGTGGAGAAGCGCGTCTCGGCGCTGATCAACTATTCGCAGGCGCTCCAGCACGTCGGCGATCTCGGGCAGGCGCAGGACGCGCTGGAACGAGCGCGGGAGCTGCTCGGCGGCGGCGAGGAGTTCGGGTCGCTGCGGGTGGCCTGTCTGCTGTCGCTGTGCGCGGTCGCCTTCCATCGCGGCCGCTGGACCCGCACCATCGAACTGGCGACCGAATCACTCGACGCCGCCGTGCGTTTCGCACCGCATCTGGCCGGACATCCGCTGTCGAACCTGGCGGGCGCCTACTTCGAGACCGGCAACCGTGATCTCGCCGTCGACTTCGCGCGACAAGCGCTCGCGGCCTTCGAATCGGCGCGGGACGCCAACGGCGTGGCCGAGACGCGACAGAATCTGGCGACCATGCTGCTGCGCATGAACCGCCCCGACGCGGCCGAACCCCTGTTGCGCGCGGCTCAGGAGTATTTCGAACGGGCCGGACTCGGTCACCGCGCCGGAATCGGCCGCAAGACCCTCGGCTTCCTCGCCGAAGGCCGCGGCGACCGCGCCGCCGCGGGCGACTGCTACAGCCGGGCGCACGAGTACTTCCGTTCCTCCGGCGCGGTTCTCGACGCCGCCGATGTCGAGGTCCGACTCGCGACACTCGCCTTCCACCGCGGCGACATCGCCCGCGGCGAGGAACTGCTCGCCACCGCCTTCCGCGCCTATGCCGAGCGCGGGCTCGGATTGCACTGCGCCCAAATCGATTTCTGGCACGCCGCACTGCTGGAGACCGTGGTCGACGCCGCGCCCGCACCGGACCCCGTCCTGCTGAGCGCCGCAACCGACCTCGCGGTGACGGCCGCGGTCGCCATCGACGCCGTCCGTCACACCTTCGGCAACGGCGGTCAGCGCGAACAATGGAACCGGGCCGTCGCCGATCCGGCCATGCGCCTTGCTTTCCGCTTCGCCTACCTCCGCGGGGACGCCGCCCTGCTCGTGGACCTGATCGAAACCCAATGCGCCGGTGCGACCTTGAACATCAGCGCGCCTGCCGACGACCGCGCGCCCGCGCGACTGCCCCTCGATCTGCTGGAACCGCCCGCCCCCGGCCCTCCCGAAGACGATGGCGTCGCGACCCTCATGGCGGGCACCGCGTCCCCGGCCGACCCGCGGGCAGGCGCGAACGCCCTGCAACTCGGCGCGGCGCTGGCCGAGGTGGTCGCGAGCGCGGGTCTGCCGGTCGCGCCGCCGCCGAGGCTCGCGGTCGGGTCGGACGGCCACATCGCCCTGGCCGCCTACATCACCGCCGCCGAACAGCGATACGGACGCGCGGTGCGCGACGACCTGGTGGTGACCGTATGACGGCGCGGCAGCCGACCGTGCTGGTGCGGATGGCGGACGCGGGCGATCTCTACATGTCGTGGCGCTGGGAGGGCGACACCGCACCGCCCGGCGCGGCCATGCTGCCGGGTGCGCCGATCGAGGAGGCGGTGCGCGCACTGGCCGAAGCACTGCCCGATCCGACCGCACCCGGCGGCGTCGAATACCCGCTCACCGCAGGGGCCTTCGCCGACGAGAAGTCCGAATATGCGTTGGCGCGACAGCTTTCACGCGCACTGCTGCCCGCGGCATTGGCCGAACAGCTCGCGGCCTGTTACCGGGACGGTATGCGACCGCTATTGCGTGTGCAGCCATCCCCACGGGTCGCGCAGGTGCCGTGGGAGATCATCGCGCCCGCACCGGACGTGCGGCTCATCGACATCGCCGATATCGGCCTGCTCGCCCCGTCGGGCATCGCGCACGCACCCGGGCGCACCGTCCGGCACTGGGAACGGGACCGGAATCTGCCGGTCGTGGCGGTTCTCGACCCTCGGATTCCGAGTTTTCGCGCCGACTCCGAGCTGGGTTCGGTACTCGGCCGCGTAACCGCTGCGACCCCGTTGACCGAGCGCGTAGCCGCCTACGCCGCCCAGCGGCGTCTCGTCCCCGCCGTCACCGAACCCACCGAGATCTTCCGCCGCACCGATGTGGACCGCGAATGGCTCGGCGCGGCACTGCGCGCGGGCGCGAGCCGGCTGCTCTACGTCGGCCACGTCACCGCGGCCGCTCTCGGTTCCGGTCGCAGCGAGAATGCCGCATTGCATCTGGCCTGCACCGCGGAATCCGCGGGCTTCGCCGAACCGCTGCGCGACCACCGCCCGTTCTCGGCCAAGGACCTGCTGCTCGGCACACACACCCGAGCCGACGATCCGATTCCCGGCAACCTACTGTGGCCGATCCCAGCCCGCGTCGCCCTTATCGCCTGCGAAAGCGGCGGCGACCTGCGCTTCTCCGAGGCGCTCGGCCTCACCGCGGCCATGCTCAACGGCGGCGCGGAACTGCTCACCGCCACCCGCTGGCCCCTGCCCACCGACCACGCCTTCCACCGCGTCGCGGGCGCCGACCCGACCGCGACGCCACTCACCGACGCGATCTGCGCCATCGACGCCGCGCACGAACTCCCCGACCCGCTCACCGCCCTCGCGGATTGGCAACGCACCCGCCTCGCCGCATGGCGCACCACCCCGGCCATCGAGAACTCGCCGGTCCTGTGGTCGGCCATAGCCACCGTCACCACGTGAGGTCGCGGCTCGGTCCCGGTGGGCGAGTGGTGCGACCGCAGCCCGCACCCGCGGGGCTCAGCCGGCAGTGGCCGGCTCAGTGTTCGTCGTAGTGACCTTCGTGTGCCGCGTGCCGGTGCCCGTCGTGGACGTAGTCGACATGGTCGCCGTGCGGGACCGCCACATGGCCGCATCCCTCACCGTGCACGTGATCGTGGGCGCCGTGTTCGGTGTGACCAGTCGGCTCGCACTCATCGAAATGACCGTCGTGGGCGCGGTGCAGATGGCCGTCGTGGACGTAGTCGACATGGTCGCCGTGCGGGACCGCGACATGGCCGCATTCGGCGCCGTGTACATGCGCGTGACCAGTGTGCTCGACGTGTGCTGTGGTCATCAGAAACCTTCTTCCATACCGATGGACAGGTGAATCTGTGAACATCAGACACATTAGCAGGGATGCATCAATGCAGGTAGCTGCCTATGTGCTCCGGGAATTCGGCCCGCGCGGTTGTCAGGCGATGCCCGCGACCGGTTCGGGGTTGAATTCGTCACGCCAGGCCACGGCCCGCTCGACCGCGCTCAGATCGTAGGCCGGACCGCTGACCCCCACCGTGAAGGTGGTGACGCCCGCCCGGACGAATTCGGCCGCCTGCCCGACGCCGGGCCACGGCACCGAACGCTCGATCCGCGCGTCGTCCGCGCCGATGGCGGCGCAGTGCTCGGCGAGCACCTTGTTCTTGTGCGCGAGGGTGTCCAGGTCGGAGAAGCTGTGCCAGATATCGGCGTACTCGGCGACCAGGCGCAGCGTCTTGCGTTCGCCGCCACCGCCGATCAGGATCGGAATCTTCCGCGTCGGAGGCGGATTCAGCGCTTTCAGCCGGGCGGCGATGCGGGCCATGCTCTCCTTCAGCAGCGCCAGTCGGGTGCCGGGCGTGCCGAATTCGTAGCCGTACTGGTCGTAGTCCTTGCGGAACCAGCCCGCGCCGATGCCGAGAATGAGCCGTCCGCCGCTGATGTGGTCGACCGTGCGCGCCATATCGGCGAGCAGATCGGGATTGCGGTAGCCGCCACCGGTGACCAGTGCGCCGATCTGCACCCGCTCGGTCTGTTCGGCGAAGGCGCCGAGCATGGTCCAGCATTCGAAATGCGCGCCCGCCGGATCGCCCGCGAGTGGATAGAAGTGGTCCCAGTTGAAGACGATGTCGACGCCCGCGTCCTCCGAGCGCAGCACCGCATCGCGGATGAGCCCGTAATCGGGCGCGTGCTGGGGCTGCAATTGAACTCCGATACGAACAGGACGGCTCATGCGGCGCTCCTCGTCACTCGGGCGGATTCCCCGACCGAGGCTACCGCCGCCCCGCGCGCCCGGCCCGGCGGCGCGGGTGCCGCAACAGGGTTCGTGCCTCGGCGCACGAGAACCGGGTCGTGCACGAGCGGACCGATCCGCTTAGCATGATCGCCACGAAACGCCCGGGTCACACTCAGCCGATGATCAGGTCCGCTCGATAGGCTCGCCGAGGTGAACGCGCACTCCGATCCCTCAGCCCGCGGCTCCCTCGACCGCGACGGCGCCGACGGCGACGCCACGGTCGGCGGCGCGCGCGATGCCCTCGTCGACGTGCCCGCCGACCTGGACGCGGTGACGACGACCGGTCACGAGGACGACCCGGCCGAGGCCGGGTTCACGCGCGCGGACGTCGAGTCGCTCTGGGCGGCGGTGCGCGCGTGGTATCGAATGGGGACCACGCCCGCCATTCAGATCTGTCTGCGCCGGGAGGGGCGGATCGTCCTGAATCGCGCCATCGGGCACGGCCGGGGGAACGGCCCGGCCGATCCGCCGGACGCGGAAAAGGTGCTCGCGACACCCGACACGCCGTTCTGCGGGTTCTCCACCGCCAAAGGCGTGACCGCCGCGATGATGGCGATGCTCATGGAGGACGGCGCGTTCGCGCCGGAAGATCCGGTCTGCCGCTACATCGCGGAGTTCGCCGCGAACGGCAAGCGACGCATCACCATCGGCGACGTGCTGTCGCATTCGGCAGGCGTTCCCTTCCTGAGCAAGCCCTACCGCGGATTCGACGTGATCGTCGACGAGGAACTCGCCGTCCGCGCGCTCGCGGATCTGGCGCCGAGCTGGCCACCCGGCCGATTCCGCGTGTACCACGCGCTGACCAGCGGATTGATCCTGCGGCTGCTGGTCGAGCGGGCCACCGGCACACGTCTGCGCGACCATCTGCGCGAACGGGTGCTCACGCCGCTGGGGTTCCGCTGGACGAACTTCGGCGTCGATCCGGCCGATGTCGACAAGGTGGTCCCGGGCGTGGCGACCGGCCCGCCGCCGTCGCGGATCTCGACCTTCCTGGCGCGCAAGGCGCTCGGCGGCGGCATGGGCCGCGCGGCCCGTTCGGACGCGGCCACCGCCGCCTTCCTCACCGCCGAGCTGCCGTCGGGCAATCTCGTCACCACCGCCGCCGAACTCTCCCGTTTCTACGAGATCCTCGCCCGCGGCGGCGAACTCGACGGCGTGCGGGTACTCGGCCCGGACGCGCTGCGCGCGGCCATCGGACCCGCGCCGTGGCTGCCCGGGGTCGCGGGACGGGTCAGCCGCGCGGGCTTCGAACTCGGCGGACGCGTCTCGAAATTCGGCCGTGACACCCGCGCCCACTTCGGGCGCAGTGGTCTCACCACCCAGTACGGCTGGGCCGACCCGCGCCGCGGACTCTCCGGCGCGATCCTCACCAGCGGCAAGTCCACCGTCGACACCGACCGCCCGTGGCGGCTGGTCTCGCAGATCTCCGAGACCGTGCCGGTGCTGGCTCCCCCGGCCCGGCGGTTCGATCCGTGATCGAGCGTTTAAGATCACCGACCAACCCTGTACTCGGATCGTCCGGCACGTTCCTGCCGGGATGGGATGTGGATTTGCCATGGCTACGGTGACCTTCGACGGCGCCACCCGGATCTACCCGGGCGCGACCGAACCCGCGGTCGACCAGTTGAATCTGGAGATCGACGACGGGGAATTCCTCGTCCTGGTCGGCCCTTCGGGCTGCGGGAAATCGACCTCGCTGCGAATGCTCGCCGGTCTGGAGGAGGTCAACGGCGGCCGCATCCTGATCGGCGCGAACGACGTGACCCACGCCGAGCCCAAGGCGCGCGATATCGCGATGGTGTTCCAGAACTACGCGCTATACCCGCATATGACGGTGGCCGAGAATATGGGCTTCGCGCTCAAACTCGCCAAGGTGGCCAAGGCCGAGAAGCAGCAGCGGGTGCTCGAGGCCGCCAGACTGCTCGATCTGGAACCGTATCTGGATCGCAAGCCCAAGGCGCTGTCCGGCGGTCAGCGTCAGCGGGTCGCCATGGGACGGGCGATCGTTCGGCAACCGCAGGTGTTCCTCATGGACGAGCCGCTGTCGAATCTGGACGCCAAACTGCGCGTGCAGACCCGCACCCAGATCGCCCAGTTGCAGCGGCGGCTCGGCACCACCACCGTCTACGTCACCCACGACCAGGTCGAGGCCATGACCATGGGCGACCGGGTGGCGGTGCTGCGCGACGGCCTGTTGCAGCAGTGCGCGGCCCCGCGCGATCTGTACCGCGACCCCGCCAACGCCTTCGTCGCCGGATTCATGGGGTCGCCCGCCATGAATATGTTCACCCTTCCGGTTGAGCACGGCACGGTCTCCCTCGGCGGTCACGCGCTGCCGGTGCCGCGTTCGGTGACCGCCTCGAGCGCGGGCACGGTCACCGTCGGCATCCGCCCGGAACATTTCGAGCTCAGCGATACCGCCGTCTCCGGTATCCGCATGGAGGTGGACGTGGTGGAGGAACTCGGTTCCGACGCCTACGTCTACGGCCGCGCGGCCACCGCGGGTTCGGCCCCCGGCGCGGGCGAAACCATTGTGGCGCGGGTGGATTGGCGCAAGCCCCCGGTTCGCGGTGCGGTCCTGCGCCTGAACACCACGGCCGAACGCGTCTACTTCTTCGACGCGAACGACGGCAGCAGGTTGAACTGACGCGAGCGCGGATCGGCGGCGCGCGCCGCCGATCCGCTACTCGCCGTTCTCGCGCGCCGCACGGCGAGCGCGCACGAACTCGTCGTTGCGACGCATACCGAGTTCTTCGAGCGTGATCTCGTGACCGGCCGCGCTGCGCACCTCGACGCGCACCGGCGCGCCGGTGGCCGCCTCGACCATCAGCAGCGGCGCCGGTCCGGGCTGGAGGTAGGTGTCGCCCCACTGCATGAGGGCCAGCACCGCGGGCAGCAGATCGCGGCCCATCTCGGTGAGCACGTATTCGTAGCGGGTGCGCTGCCCCTGCTCCCGGTACGGCTGTTTGGCGAGCAGCCCGGCGTCGGTGAGTTTGCGCAGTTGCGCGCTGGCCGCGGCGTCGGTGATGCCGACCCGCGATGCGAAGCCGTCGAAGCGGCGGGTGCCGTAGTAGGCCTCGCGCAGGATGAGGATCGCCGAGCGGGTGCCGATCAGGTCCATGGCCTTGGCGATGGAGCATTCGGAGGGCTTCCACGAACTCAGATCGGCCAGTGGCCCTTCCATCACGGCTGCCATGACGAACATCATAGCCATTTCTGGCTTGAGTCGATCATATTCAGGTGTTTGACTATAGATAGGTAGAGTCAGGGCGGATGGGCCCGGCTCGCTCCGAAAGGGAAGCACCATGAGAGACGCGGTGATCGTCGAGGCCGTACGCACCCCGATCGGCAAGGGCAAGCCCACCGGCGCCCTGCACGAGGTGCACGCCGTCGATCTGCTCGCCCACAGCCTGCGGGAGGTGGTGCGACGTCCGGGCGTCGACGCGGCACTCGTCGACGACGTGATCGGCGGCATCGTCACCCAGGTCGGCGAACAAGGCGCGAATATGACCCGGCGCGCGGCGCTGGCGGCGGGCTACCCGGAATCGGTGCCCGCCACCACCGTCGACCGGCAGTGCGGCAGCAGTCAGCAGGCCATCCACTTCGCCGCCCAGGGCGTCATCGCGGGGGCCTACGACATCGTGGTCGCCGCCGGCGTGGAATCGATGGGCCGGATTCCGATGGGCGCGAACATGTTCGGCGGCGACCTCGCCGGGGTCGGTTTCGCCGAACGCTATCCCGAAGGTCTGGTCTCCCAGGGCATCAGCGCCGAACTGATCGCCGCGCGCTGGGATCTGACCCGCACCCAACTCGACGAATTCGCCCTCGCCAGCCACGAGAAGGCCGCCTCGGCGACCAAGAACGGGTCCTTCGCCGCGGAACTCGCCCCGATCGCGGGTCTGGAGACCGACGAGGGCATCCGTGTCGGCTCCACCCTGGACACGCTCGGCGCACTCCGTCCCGCCTACTACGACGAGGCGATGGCCGCTCGCTTCCCCGAAATCGGCTGGCGGGTCACGGCCGCCACGGCCAGTCAGGTCAGCGACGGCAGCGCCGCGGTGCTCATCACCACCAGCGAGAAGGCCCGCGAACTCGGGCTGACCCCGCTGGCGCGACTGCACAGCTTCGCCGTCGCGGGCGACGACCCGCTGCTCATGCTAACCGCGGTCATCCCGGCGACCCGAAAGGTGTTGCGGCGGGCCGGACTCCAGCTCTCCGATATCGATCTGGTCGAGATCAACGAGGCGTTCGCGCCGGTCGTGCTTGCCTGGGCGCGCGACACCGGGGCCGATCTGTCCAAGGTCAATGTCAACGGCGGCGCCATCGCCCTCGGCCACCCGCTCGGCGCGTCCGGCGCGCGGCTGATGACCACGCTGGTGCACGCCATGCGCGAGCGCGGCGCGCGCTACGGTCTGCAAACCATGTGCGAGGCGGGCGGTCTGGCGAACGCAACCATCATCGAACGGCTGTGACGCACCGGAGGTACCCGCGGGCGGGTACCTCCCTCACACAGTGACCAGCACCAACGCCGCCAGCAGCCCCGCCAGATAGGATTCGGCCAGCACCGGCACGGCGACCAGCGGGGCCCACCCGACCGGTCGACGAGCCCGGACGCGGGACAGCACCCGCTCGACGGCGACCACCACCGACACGATCACCCCGAGACACGCGATCGCGTATGCGACGATCATCGACGCGTCGCCGTCGCGGTCGAGCAGTTCGTAGAGCGGGATGAGGGTGACCACGAATATCCCGGCCGACACCGCGAGCAGCGAAGCGACCGCGACACGCAGGATTTCGAGCGGCCCTCCCCGCGGATACCCCATGTATCGAGCATGACGCGAGATCCGGGCCGCGGCCACCCGTAGGCTGAGACCCGATGACCGCCGAAGGAACCGAACCCGTCGTCTACGCGATACCGCTGCGGACGCGCTTCCGCGGCATCACCGTGCGCGAGGGGATGCTCTTGCCCGGCCCGCTCGGCTGGGGCGAATTCTGTCCCTTCCCCGAATACGACGACCGCGAGGCCGCGGGCTGGCTGGCCACCGCCCGCGAACAGATCGGTGTCGGCTGGCCCGCGCCGGTGCGCGACCGCGTACCCGTCAACTGCACCGTGCCCGCCGTCGATCCGCGACGCGCGCACGCCATCGTCGTGGAGTCGGGCTGCCGCACCGCGAAGGTGAAGGTCGCCGACCATCCCGATTCGCTGGCGGAGGATTTGGCCAGGGTCGAGGCGGTCCGCGACGCACTCGGTCCGCGCGGCCGGGTCCGGGTCGACGCCAATGCCGTCTGGGACGTCGACACCGCGGTCGCGCACATCACCGAGATCGACCGCGCGGCGGGCGGATTGGAATACGTCGAGCAACCCTGCCGCACCATCGAGGAGTTGGCCGCGGTGCGCCGCAAGGTGGACGTGCGCGTCGCCGCCGACGAATCGATTCGCCGCGCCGAGGATCCGCTGCGCGTCGCGGTGGCGGGCGCCGCCGATATCGCGGTACTCAAGTGCACTCCCCTCGGCGGTGTGCGCAAGGCGCTGCGGGTCGCCGCGGCCGCCGGCCTGCCGTGCGTGGTCTCCTCCGCCTTGGAGACCGGCGTCGGCCTCGCCGCCCAGCTGGCTCTGGCAGGCGCGCTCCCCGAACTCGACTTCGCCTGTGGGCTCGGCACCACCGCCCTGTTCACCGGCGATATCGTCGCCCCGTCCCCCCGCCCGGTCGACGGCTACCTCCCCGTGCCGCGCACCCCACCTGTCCCCGACAGTGACATGCTCGAGCGTTACCGACACCCCGACCCGGCCCGGGTCGCCTGGTGGCACGCGCGCCTGGCCCGAGTCTCGGCGCTACTCGACGCAGGCTAATCGACGCCGGCTAGTCGGCGCTGCTATCCGAAGACGACGCCGCAGCCGTGCATGGTCGAGCGCAGCAGGAGTCCGGCCTCGGGTCCGATGACGCCTTCGACCAATTCCACGTAGCGCGTACAGAATTCGGGTCCGTGGGCGGCGAGGTCGCCGGCGGGCGCGAGGTGATGGGCCAATTCGTGCAGTATCACCAGTTCGCGCAGCGCCCAGGTGGTCGCGCCGGTGGGCGGCGGAACCGCGAGCACGCCGTCCTCGGGTTCGTAATGGGCCGCGGCGGTTCCGCGTCGCGCCCGGACCCGCACCGGTCGCGCGGCGCGCGGCCCGCTCGCGCGCACCCAATCCAGCGCCAAGACCTTGTCCACATAGACCTGCACCGAATCCACCGAGGCGAAGCGCCGTTCCACGGGCAGGGTGAGCCGCGAACCGTACAGATCCACGGTGCGCGCGGAACTCTCGTCGGCGCGGTCGAACATCGCGCGCACCAACTGTTCGGCGTCGTACACCCGCGCGCGCCGGCCGTCGCGCGCGCTCACGCGGGACCGCTCATCGGCCGTCGGTCACTTGTGCGCGGGCGGCGCCGAGTTCGGTGGACGGGCCGAGTCGCGCGGCGCGACCCGCGCGGTCACCCGCCCGCCGCGCACCGGCCGAATGTCCCGCCGACGCCTGCGGTCCGCGCCAGGTGCCGCGCGCCTGCGAGGTGCGCCGGTAGAAATCGGTGAGCGCCACCTCCTTGTCGCGCAGCGCCAACGCCGTCCCGGTCGCCGCCGCGGCCTGCGCGACGGCCTCGGCCTCGACCTCGGATTTCACCTCGGCGAGTCTGCGGCCGATCCGCGCGGCGAAGGCCATCTGGAAGTTGAGGCGGGCGGTCACCGGCGCGGCGGGCACCCGCACGCTGCGGCGCACCCGCCTACCCCATTCCGTCTTCTCGACCACCTTCTCCACGGTGGCCGTGCGGTACTGCCCGGATTTGATGTAGTGATCGGAGGCGCGCACCATCTGCACCAGCAGACTCGCGTACAGCGCCTCGCAGGTGTCGATATCGGATTCGAAACCGAAGGCGAACACCTGGGTCGAGGTCCGCGCGACATCGCAGCGAACGTCGTTGGCCGACGCTATCGCCACGAACAACTGCACGTAGGTGCGCAGCCCCTTCTTCCCGGGTTCGCCGATCGCGATCACCCGCTGCGTCGGCGTCGCCCGGCGCTCCCGTCCGGCGATGTGCGCGCGGGCCACCGCGAGATCGATCGAGGTCTTCGTCGCCAGACGCTGCGCGGCGGCCATGAACGCCTCGGCCTCGTGTTCGTTGTCGGTGGCCTCGGCCTTGCGCAGCAGCCCGCCGATCCGCGTGAGCATTCGATCGGGTACCGCATTCGGCGACGTCATCGACCCCAGCCTAATCTCGGCGGCCCGCCGCGGCGGCACCGGGATGGTTCGTGAAGCCCGCGTGAACGTGCCGTGTCTCACCATCGAAAGCGATACGTAATCGGGCGTGCCAGGTGAACACGATGTATCTTGCGTTGTGCACCGCAGGGTGTGCCGCTGCTCACGTCGTAAACCACTTGGAGTGTCCGCGATGGCTTTGAAGAAGGTGTCGTCCCTACGTTCGTCGCTCGTACCGCGAGCCGCGTTGGCGGCTGCGTCGGTGGCGCTGCTGACGGCGACGTTCACCAGTGCGTGCTCCAGCGACTCCGGCGGCAACCCGACCTCGCAGAACCTCACCGGCCGTGGCCCGATCACCTACGTCGAGGGCAAGGACACCACCGAGACGGGTGTGGTCAAACAGCTCATCGAACGCTGGAACGCGTCCCATCCCGACGAACAGGTGACATTCAAGGAGCAGTCGAACGACGCTTCGCAGCAGTACGACGACCTGGTCGAGCACATGAGCTCCAAGCAGGCCGGTTACGACGTGGTCGCGCTCGACGTGCCGTGGACCGCCGAATTCGCGGCCAAGGGCTGGATCCAGCCGCTCGAGGACGCCTTCTCGCTCGACACCTCGACGCTGCTGCCGCCGCCGGTGGCGAGCGCCACCTACAACAACACCCTCTACGCCGCGCCGCGCAACACCAACGGCGGACTGCTGTTCTACCGCAAGGATCTGGTGCCCGAGCCGCCGACGACGTGGGCGCAGATGCTGGGCCAGTGCCAGATCGCCAGGGACAACAACATCGGCTGCTACGCGGGCCAGTTCGCGCCGTACGAGGGTCTGACGGTGAACACCTCCGAGGTGATCAACGCCTTCGGCGGCAGCTTCGTGGGCCCCGACGGCAAGACGCCGACGGTGAACAGCCCGCAGGCGAAGGCCGGGCTGAACACGCTGGTCAACGGGTTCAAGACCGGCGACATCCCGGCCGAGGCCATCACCTTCAAGGAGCCCGAATCCGGCAACGCGTTCGCACAGGGCAAGCTCATGTTCCTGCGCTCGTGGCCGTCCACCTTCGGTGACGTCGGCTCGGAATCCTCGGCGGTCAAGGACAAGTTCGGCGTCGCCCCGCTGCCGGGCGAAACCGGTGTCGGCGCCTCGACGCTCGGTGGATACAACGCCGCGATCAGCGCCTTCTCCAAGAACAAGGCCACCGCGCTTGATTTCCTGCGCTTCCTGATCAGCGAGGACGCCCAGCACATCGTCGCCTCGGGCGCGCTGCCCTCGGTGCGCGCCTCGATGTACGACGATCCGGCGCTCATCGCGAAGATGCCGTACCTGCCCGCGCTCAAGGATTCGATCGCCAGTGCCGTGCCGCGCCCGGTGACGCCGTTCTACACCGCGGTGTCCAAGGCCATCCAGGACAACGCCTACGCCGCGCTGAAGGGCAACAAGTCCGTCGACGACGCGATCGCCGGGATGCAAAAGGGTATCGAGACCGCCGGATCGTAACCGCGGTTTGTGGACCAGCGGACCCGACCAACCCGTAGGAGTGAGATAACGGTGTCGGATCCTTCGGGAACGGCTACACGCGTGCCGGACGACGAATTCCTTCCGCGCCGACGCGGATTCGGCGAGCGCGTGGCGTCGGAGATGCGCAAATCGGCCAAGGCGTGGATGTTCGTCGCGCCCGTGCTGATCACGCTGGCGATCATCATCGGATATCCGGTGGTGCGGGCGGTGTGGATGTCCTTCCGCAAGGACTCGGGACTCGACCGGTCCACCGGCATGTTCGTCGAGGGCGGCAGCGCCGGGTTCAGCAACTACACCCACTGGCTGCTGCAACAGTGCCAAGCGGGCGGGCAGACGATCTCCTGTCCGACGGGCAATCTGGGTTCGCAGTTCTGGATGGCCGTCGGCGTCACGCTGTTCTTCACCGTGGTCACGGTCGCCCTCGAGGCCACCATCGGCCTCGGTATGGCGGTGGTGATGGGCAAGACCTTCCGTGGCCGGGCGCTGCTGCGGGCCGCGGTGCTGATCCCGTGGGCCATTCCGACCGCGGTGACAGCGCGGTTGTGGGAGTTCATGTTCCAGTACGACGGCGTGGTCAACCGCGTGTTCGGCACCCACATACTGTGGACCGCCGACGAATGGCCGTCGCGAATCGCGGTGATCACGGCCGATGTCTGGAAGACGACACCGTTCATGGCACTGCTGCTGCTCGCGGGTCTCCAGGTGATTCCGGCGGATGTGTACGAGGCCGCCAGGGTCGACGGCGCGTCGGCCTGGCAGCGCTTCACGCACATCACGCTGCCGCTGCTGAAGCCCGCGCTGCTGGTCGCCGTGCTGTTCCGCACCATGGACGCGCTGCGCATGTACGATCTGCCCGCGATCATGACCCTGGGCAACCCGTCCACCCGCACGATGTCGATCCTGGTGGTCGACCAGGTCCGCCAGGGGCCAAACAGCGCCGCCGCGCTGTCCACCATCACCTTCCTGCTGATCTTCGCCGTCGCCTTCGTGCTGGTGAAGATCCTCGGCGCCAACGCGGTACGGACACAGGAAGAACAGCGGGAGGCGCACTGATGACCGCCACGACGACGACGAAGCCGCGGCCGCGCCAGACGTCCGCGCAGCCGGTGCCATGGACCAAGCGGCTCGGCACCGTACGCCTCTACCTCGGCGCGCTGATCGTGCTGGTATGGGGGCTCGCGCCGTTCTACTGGATGGCCGTCACCGCACTGCGCGATCCCGATTACACCTTCGACAACACGCCGTGGCCGACCCACGTCACGTTCGAGAACTTCCGCAATGCCTTCGACACCAGTCGCGGCAACGATTTCGGCAAGGCGCTGATCAACAGCCTCGTCATCGGTTCGATCACCACGGCGCTCGCCCTTGTGCTCGGCATCTTCGCCGCATACGCGCTGGCCCGGCTCACCTTCAAAGGTCAGTACGTGGTGGCCGGACTGATCCTGAGCGCGTCCATGTTCCCGGTGGTGGTGCTGGTCACCCCGCTGTTCCAGCTGTTCACCAATCTCGGGTGGATCGGCCGATACCAGGCGATGATCATTCCGAACATCTCCTTCGTACTGCCCATGACGGTCTACATCCTGGCCTCGTTCTTCGCCGAATTGCCCTGGGAACTCGAAGAAGCCGCGCGCATCGACGGCGCGACCAAGATGCAGGCCTTCCGGCTGGTCATGCTGCCGCTGGCCGCGCCTGCGGTGTTCACCACCGCGATCCTGGCCTTCATCGCCGCGGTCAACGAATATCTGCTGGCCCGGCTGCTCTCCAGCGGTTCGACCGAACCGGTGACCGTCGCCATCGCGCGGTTCTCGGGTAACAATCCGCTGGTGCAGCCGTACGCGGCGATCATGGCGGCGGGCACGATCGTGACGATTCCGCTGGTCGTCATGGTTCTGGTGTTCCAGCGCCGGATCATCTCCGGTCTCACCGCGGGCGGCGTCAAGAGCTGATACTCCCCGTCGATCGGGGGTATCCGCCGGTCGAATACTCCGCCGGACACCGCTACGCGAGTAGAGTCCGGTCCACGGCTCGATGGTCACGTCTCGTGCGTCCGGCACGGTTGGCCGGTCGGACGTGTGTTCGACGCAGGTGGGGTTCGACCGAAGCTCCGAGAGGAGACAGACCGTGCGCTCGTTCGGCAAGCGACGCGATGGCAAGGGCAAACCCGAGACCGCTCCCTATGCCACGATCGCGGGGTGGAAACCGCGCGCCACACCCGAGACCGACGCCCGGGACACCGCGGGCGCCGAAGACGCGATTCGAACCGGTTCGGACGGAAGCGGTTACGGCGGCGGCGCGCCGGGGATGGACGAACGCGACGGCAAGCGTCCCCGCTCCCCCCGCGCCGCGGGAGGCCCGCCCGCGGTCCGGCTCGGTCCCGAGACGGAAGCCGAACGCCGGGAACGCAAGCGCCGCAACCGCGGTCAACGACTACGCAGGCTGGTCCTCGCCCTGTTCATCCTGTTCGTCGCGCTGCCGTCACTGCTGTTCGTCCTGGTCTACTGGAGCGCCGAGATCCCCGATCCCTCGGCCGTTCAGACCGATCGGACCGCCACCATCCTGGCCTCGGACGGGTCCACCGTCATCGCGAAGGTCGTTCCGCCGGAAGGCAATCAGATTTTCGTTCCACTCGCGGAGGTACCCGTCACGGTCCGCGACGCGGTACTGTCGGCCGAGGACCGCGACTTCTACACCAACCCCGGATACTCGACGTCGGGATTCCTGCGCGCGGTCCGCGACAACATGCTCGGCAAGGACGACGCGGGCGGCGGATCGACCATAACCCAGCAGTACGTGAAGAACGCCTTCCTCGGCTCCGAACGCACAGTCACCCGCAAGACGCGCGAATTGATCATCGCGGCCAAGATGGCGCGGCAGTGGAGCAAGGACGACATCCTCGCCGCCTACCTCAACACCGTCTACTACGGCCGCGGCGCGTACGGAATCGCCGCCGCGGCACGCGCCTATTTCGGCAAACCGACCACCGAATTGACCCTCGCCGAGGGCGCGGTGCTCGCCGCCGTACTTCGCACTCCGTCGATCCTCGACCCCGAAACCCATCTGCCCCAGCTGCGGGAGCGCTGGCGCTACGTCCTCGACGGCATGATCGACATGGGCGTGCTGGCTCCCGGCGACCGCGACGCGACGATGTTCCCGGATATCGTGCCCGCCACCGACATCCCCGACAACAGCGAGTCACGCGGACCCGAGGGTCTGATCCGCACCCAGGTACTGCGCGAACTGCGGGAATACGGAATCGGCGAACGGGATCTGAAAACCGGTGCGTTGCAGATCACGACGACCATCGACGCCAGGGCGCAGCAGGCGGCACTCGACGCGATCGCGGGCAGGCTCGGCCCGCAACCCGACCAACTGCGAGCCGCGATCGTCTCCATCGACCCGCGCTCGGGTGCCGTGCGCGCCTACTACGGCGGCGCGGACGGGCTCGGCTACGACTTCGCCCAGGCCCCGCTGCAAACCGGGTCCGCCTTCAAGGTGTTCGCCGCCATAGCCGCCCAGCAGCAGAGCATTCCGCTGTCCAGGGTCCTGGACAGCGCGCCGGTCACCGACCGGGGCACGACGATCACCAATGTCGACGGCGAGTCCTGCGGTAAGTGCTCGATGGCCGAAGCGTTGAAACGATCGCTGAACACCAGCTTCTACCGGCTCACCATGTCGATGTTCGACGGGCCGCAGGCCATCGCCGACGCCGCGCACCAAGCGGGCATACCCGAGGAGATCCCGGGCGTCGCGGGTAAATCCCTCACCGAGGACGGCGGCGCCCCGCTCAATGGAATCGTGCTCGGCCAGTATCTGGTCCGCCCCATCGATATGGCCTCGGCATACGCCACCATCGCCGATTCCGGGGTATACCGACAGCCGTATTTCGTCCAGCGCGTCGTCACCGGCGACGGACGCGTACTCCTCGATCGCGGTGAACCGCAAGTCGGGCGTCAACTGCCGCCGGGCAAGCAGCGCATCTCGCGCACGATCGCCCAGAACACCGTCGCGGCCATGCTCCCCATCGCCGCCTACTCCAACGGCCACGCCCTCGCGGGCGGACGCCCCTCCGGCGCGAAGACCGGCACCACCCAGCTCGGCGAGACCGCGCTGAACAAGGACGCCTGGATGATCGGCTTCACCCCCTCGCTGTCGACCGCGGTGTGGATCGGCACCGAACATCCCCAGGCCATTCGCACCGCCCGCGGCGCCGACATCTACGGTTCCGGCCTGCCGTCCGATATCTGGAAACAGGTCATGGACGACGCGCTCGACGGCACCCCCGTCGAGCAGTTCCCCGCGCCCGGCACCGGCACGGGCGGCGGCACCGGTCCGGGCATCGGCCCCGGCGGCGGGAACGCACCCGCCCCCACCTCGCGGGCGCCCTCCGGCGGCCCGTACGACATCCTCAATCCGCCGCAGACCACCGGGTCGAAACCGCCCACGACCAGCGCTCCGAGCCCGGGCCCTTCGACAACGGTCGAGATATTCCCCGGTCTGAGCGTCCCGGTACCCCGTTGATGGCCTCAGCGCGCCATCTAGTGTCGATCTTGTGACCTACGACGCCACCGGGGAACGCACGACATGGCAGCATCGTTTTGCCAGAGTGGGCGTGTCGGCGCGAAGCGTTTCGGGCCGATGCCGAGACTCGGGCGACGATGCGGGAGGATGTGCGCTCGAGCGACGACAACGCGGCGAGCGTCACGGGCCCGCCCGCGACCGTCGGAGGCGCTGAGCCTGCGCGGCCACGAGGCGCGGCAGCGCCGCACAGTGGAAGACAGACTAGACATAGGGGCTACGCCGGTGGATTTCAATGTCGTTGACCAACCCGAGACGCTGGTGGCGGGCACGGTTCTGCGCAGCCCCGCGCTCGCGGTCGAAGGTCCGCGCCGCGCCAAGGTCGAGGAGGCGTGGAAACACACCCTCGCCCGCCGCCTACCCGGCCCGCCGACCACCGCGTACGTCGATCACGCACCGGAAATCAATTCGTACCTGACCCACATCGTCGGCTACCGCTGCCGCAACCTCGACGACCTGCTGCCCGGCGACGTCCTGGCCCGAGTCCCCGCGGGCCGCTTCGCCCGTTTCACGGCCAGCGGCGACAACCTCGGCGACACCATCGTCAGCATCTGGCGCGCGGTGTGGGACGCCGAGGCGGCAGGCAGGATCACCAGGTCCTACACCGGCGACTGGGAGCACTATCCTGACTCCCGAACGGTGGAGGTCTTCGTGGCGCTGGCGGACGAACCGAGCGACGGGTAGGAACGGACTGTGGACTTCGAGATCGTCACATTGGACGAATGCCTGGTCGCCGGACTCACCATCCCCCTGTCGGGCCGAGAGGTGGCCGCCCGCGATCTCGACCTGGTGAATTTCACCTGGGATCGCTACCTGGCCAGGGAGAAGAACGTACCAAGGGTCGCGGCCTACATAGGCCAGAACGACCACGCCGTAGCCGTACTCGGATACGGAATCGAAGGTATGGATGAATTGGACGCTGGCGACGTCCTCACCAGAATCCCCCAGGGCCGCTACGCGAAATTCGTAGTCTCCGACAAGCCCTACGACCTCCTGCGCACAGCCTGGGCCCAGGTAGCGAAAGCCGAGAGCGCCGGAATAATCACCCGCTCCCACACCGCCGAATTGGAACGCTACACCGGCCCCACCTCGGTAGAGGTCTACGTCTCCCTGGACTGACCCCCAAGCACCCCAAGCCCGCACCTCCCCCACACGCACCACCGGGGTCCTCCCACCCCCACCGCGAATACCCAAACAAGTCACGCAACCACCAAACCCACCCCCACCCCGCCCAGAGCGCAGCGAACCCGCAGGGAACCCCGAAACTTACGACCGACCGTTCGCGAGACCCAAAGGGCCGCGAACCCCGCCGTGCCGGAGGCACGGCCAGAGATACAGTTCGCGGCCGTCTCGCGTCCGAGCGGTCGAGACAATGCGACGAAGGAGCAAGTATCGGCCGCCCGGACGCGAGACCCAAAGGGCCGCGAACTCCGCCGTGCCGGAGGCACGGCCAGAGATTCAGCCGATGATGAACTCCTCGAGCTGAGTCCGAGCGACATCGTCCGGCAACTGCTGCGGCGGCGACTTCATCAGATACGCCGAAGCCGGAAGCACCGGCCCGCCGATCCCGCGATCCAGCGCGATCTTCGCCGCCCGAACCGCGTCGATGATGATGCCCGCCGAGTTCGGCGAATCCCACACCTCGAGTTTGTATTCCAGGTTCAGCGGCACGTCACCGAACGCACGTCCTTCCAGGCGCACGTAGGCCCATTTCCGGTCGTCGAGCCAGCCGACGTGGTCCGAAGGACCGATGTGCACGTCGTTGGCGCCGAGTTCCTTCTTGAGGTTGCTGGTGACGGCCTGGGTCTTGGAGATCTTCTTCGATTCCAGCCGCTCCCGTTCGAGCATGTTCTTGAAGTCCATGTTGCCGCCGACGTTGAGCTGCATGGTGCGGTCGAGTTGCACGCCGCGGTCCTCGAACAGTTTGGCCATGACCCGGTGGGTGATGGTCGCGCCGACCTGGCTCTTGATGTCGTCGCCGACGATGGGGATGCCCGCGTCGGTGAACTTCTTCGCCCACACCGGGTCGGAGGCGATGAAGACCGGCAGGGCGTTGACGAAGGCGACGCCCGCGTCGATGGCGCACTGCGCGTAGAACTTGTCGGCCTCTTCCGATCCCACCGGCAGGTAGGAGACGAGCACGTCGGCCTTCGCGTCTTTCAGCACCTTGACGACGTCGACCGGCTCGGCTTCGGACAGCTCGATGGTCTGCGCGTAGTACTTGCCGATGCCGTCGAGGGTGGGGCCGCGCTGTACGACGACGTCGCACGGCGGCACGTCGGAGATCTTGATGGTGTTGTTCTCACTGGCGAATATGGCCTCGCCGAGGTCGAAGCCGACCTTCTTGGCGTCCACGTCGAACGCGGCGACGAATTTGACGTCGCGGATGTGGTACGGGCCGAATTTGACGTGCATGAGGCCGGGGACGGTGGAGTTCTCGTCCGCGTCCTGGTAGTACTGCACGCCTTGGACCAGTGAGGAGGCGCAGTTTCCCACGCCGACGATGGCCACGCGCACTTCGGTGGCGCTATCAGCCTGCTTGCTGTCAGCTGCGTTCAATTCACCGCTCATGGCCGATGTTTCCTTCTTTCTGTGGTGCCGCCTTCGTTGACTGCTCCGCGGCAATCAACTCGTTGAGCCAGCGCACTTCGCGCTCGCTTGATTCCAGACCGAGCTGGTGGAGCTGGCGGGTGTAGCGGTCCAGCGAGCCGCTGGCTCGTTTGATCGCTTCCCGCAACCCCTCTCGACGTTCTTCGACTTGCCTGCGCCTGCCTTCCAGAATCCGCATCCGCGCCTCGGCGGGGGTGCGGCTGAAGAACGCCAAGTGGACGCCGAAGCCGTCGTCGGTGTAGTTCTGCGGTCCGGTGTCGGCGATCAGTTCGTGGAACCGTTCACGTCCGACCGGGGTCAGCTGGTAGACCCGTCGGGCACGGCGGGTGACCGCGCCCTCGGGGTGCTCCTCGGCGATCAGTCCGTCCGCCTGCATACGACGCAGGGTGGGATAGAGCGACCCGTAGGAGAAGGCCCGAAACGCCCCGAGCAGGCCGGTCAGCCGCTTGCGCAGCTCGTACCCGTGCATGGGCGATTCGAGGAGCAGCCCGAGTATTGCCAGCTCGAGCACCGGGCTTCACCCCCTGACATATCTACAGACCTAACCAATGGATGCAATACCAAACTATATCGCGCCGATACATCTGTACATGCCGAGGCCCCGCGGCGGACGCCGGACGCCGCGCGTCGGGGGGTCGGCTCTACTCGTGCGGCGGACGCACGTCGAGGATCTCGCCGCCGAAGGTGACGGTCATGAATCCGTTGTCCTGCGCCTCGTTCTGCACATAGATCCGCACGTAGGGCGACGGGTCCTTGGTCGATCCCGGGGGAAACTCGAACTTGATGTAGTTGATCTGCCCGTTGGGCACCTTCAGCGACTGGACGGCACCCGCCAGCAGTCGGGCGAACAGAAGTCTGTCGATCGTCCCGAAATCGAAGGTGGGGGTGCTCGGCTTGCGCGCGGATTCCGAACCGAAGGTGCTGAAATCGCCGTCGTAGTGGTAATACTGCGACTTCACCGGATTGCCGGGAGTGCGGTGATAGACCGCGTAACCCGGGTAGACGGTGAGATCGTCGGCGACCGTGTCGCCGTATTCGGCGCGATAGCTGTCGATGAACTGGGCCAGGCCGGCTCCGGTGGTCAACGTCGGCAGCGACGCCCGTGCCGTGTGATCGGTCGCGGCACGGCCGACACAGCCCGCGCCCGCGCCGAGCAGCGCCGCGACCAGCAGTATCGAAACCGGGACCCACCAGCGCCTGGTGCGGAGCGGCCCGCCGCGCACCACCGGGGTGTCCACCATGTCGCCGGGGATCTGGAGGTCGCCGACGAGTCGGTCCAGCTCGGCGAAGGACGCGGCGCGCATGGCCGATTCGGTGCGTGCCGCGTGTTCACCGGCGGTGAGCTGACCGTCGGCGAGCGCGGCGTCGAGCAAACCGCAGACATCGGCGCGGTCGCTGTCGCGGGCCCGTAGCCGGGATGTGGACGAGGCCATCACGGCCGCACCTCCGTGACCTTCAGCACCTCGCCGGTCGGCGCCAGCAGGACTTCGCCGTACTGCTGGCGCTCATTGCGCACGGTGATCTCCACGGTCGGAACACCCTTCTGCGACCCGAAATCCGAGACCTCGAAAGAGAAGGATGAGACCGTGCCCTCCGGGACCTTGGTGAGCGCGGGCGCGTTGGCGGCGACCGCGGCGATGGCCGCGAAATCGGCGGTGGCCAGGTCGAAGGCGACCGTGTCCGACCGCCGCGTCGACAGCGCCGGGCCGCTCGCGCGCTGGAATCCGCCGCGATAGTCGTAGCCGACCGACCATTGCGCGCCGTCGGGCGCGATCCGCTTCAGCGAGGCGTAGGTATCGAAGGCCCGCAGTTCGTCGACGAGGGTGTCGCCGAATTTCGCGCGGTAGCGCTCCCGGAACACCGTCATGCCCTCGGCGGTGGTGAGCTTCGGGGTCGCGATCACCAGCGGCTCCACGACCGACAGGTCCGCTGTCGGGGCGCTCGCCCGCGCGGGTTCGGCATCGTCGGGTCCGGTCAGCGCGTATGTCCCGGTGGTCGCCAGTACCGCGATCGCGACGACGACGGCGGCGAAGAACTGGCGCCGATGCGAGCGCGGAGGACGCGGCGGCGGTGCCGCATCGGCGCGTCGTTGCAGGTCGGATACCAGTTCGGCCAGATCGCCGATGGTGCGCGCCTCGGCGGCGAGTTCGGTGAGCGCCCGGTGTTCGTCCTCGGTGAGCTGTCCGTCGGCGCGCGCGGCGTCGAGTGCGCGTACCGTCTCGGCGCGATCGGTGTCGCGGGCGCGGGTGTGATCGGGATAACCGCCGGAGAATCGGCGGCGGTTGAGCGGATTCCGCGTCCGGGCGGCGCGCTGGCCGGTGAGATCCTTTACCGCTGTTGGCGATTGCAGGTCCGAAATCAGACCATCCAGTTCGCCCAGTGTCTTGGCGGTATCCGCCTTCGCGGTTCGATCGTGGTATTCGTCCGCGCCGAGCTGACCCTCCGCGTACGCGGCGTCCAGCACAGCGGACACATTCGCGCGGTCTAGGTCACGCGCTCGCATGCGCCCGGAAGCCGTGGTGGACACAGCAGAATCCTAGACGGAGAACGACCCGAACGCGCCACGCCGCAGCGCACTCAATCGGTCACCGCTACTCTGGTTCTCGTGCGAATTCAGCGGCAGGTTGTCGACTATGCGCTCCGGCGCAAGTCGCTGCTGGCCGACGTCTACGCGGGCCGGGTCGATGTCGCCGAGGTATGTGACGCCAATCCCTACCTCCTACGCGCGGCGAAGTTCCACGGCCGGGGGAGCGAGGTCACGTGCCCTATCTGCCGGAAGGAGCAGTTGACCCTCGTATCCTGGGTCTACGGCGATGGGCTCGGCGCGATGGCGGGATCGGCTCGCACACCGGAGGAACTGGCCCGCCTCGCCGAGACTCGCGAGGAGTTCTCGGTGCACGTCGTCGAGGTATGCCGGACCTGTAGCTGGAACCATCTGGTGCAGTCCTATGTACTCGGCTCGACGCCCGCACCCCCGCGGCGCGCCAGAGCGAACCGGCGTACCGCCGCCGAATGATCTGCCCGTCCGATGACACGCGGAGCCACGACGTGTCCGCGGCGGCGTACACGGCCGCACCGCGAAACGTTGTCCGATACGAGTTATGGAGATCTTGTCAGTGAATTCGCCCTACGAGACTTCCCCCTACGGCGATGAACCGCGCGGTGGCCGTGCTCAGCGAAGTTCACATCCGGGTCCCGATCCGTATCCCGATCAGCGGCAGGCGCCGCCGCCTGGCTACCGTCCGCCGCCGCCCGGCGCACCGCGCCAGGGCGGCAGGCCCGGCGGTCCCGGCGGTCCCGGCGGTCCCCAAGGGGGGCCGCCGCCGCATACCGGGGGTCAGCCGCGCGGGCCGCAGCCGCCGCAGCGCCAAGGACCGCCGCAGCAGCGTCCGCCCCAGGGCCGCCCGCAGCAGCCCCCCGGCGCGCAGGGCACCCAGCGCATCGCCCGACCCGGTCAGAATCCGCCGCCGGGCGAACGGCGTGCGGGCGCGCTGAGCGAGGCGGTCGCCGATCGCGACCGGCGCACCGGTCCGAATACCGGATCGCGACCGGTCGCGGGCGGTCGCCCGGCCACCGGCTCAGGAGCCGCTGTCGATGACCGTCCGGGCGTCCGCCGCGCCAACGGCGCCCAGACCGGTGAGCGCAGGGCCGCCGCCGCGGGCGGTCCGCCCTCGGGTCCGCCGCGCCGCGGCGCGGGCAATGGCAGCGGACCGGGCGGTCCCGGTAGACGCGGTCCGGCACAGAAGCGGAAGTTCCCGTGGAAGATCGTCCGCCGGACCCTCTACGTGCTGACGGCACTGGCCATCGTGCTGCCGAGCACGATCTTCCTGATCGCGTACAGCACGGTTTCGGTGCCCCAGCCGGGCGATCTGAAAACCAATCAGGTCGCGATGATCTACGCCAGCGACGGCACAAGCGTCATCTCCAAGGTCGTCCCGCCGCAGGGCAACCGCACCGACGTCACGATCGAGCAGATCCCGCCGCATGTCCGCAATGCCGTGATCGCCGCCGAGGACCGCGACTTCTACACCAACCCCGGCTTCTCCATCACCGGCTTCATGCGCGCGGCCCGCGACAACGTCCTCGGCCGCGAGAGCGCGGGCGGTGGTTCGACCATTACCCAGCAGTACGTGAAGAACGCGCTCGTCGGTGACGAACGCTCGCTCACCCGCAAGATGCGCGAACTGGTGATCTCGGCCAAGATGGCGCGGCAGTGGAGCAAGGACGAGATCCTCGCCGCCTACCTGAACACCATCTACTTCGGCCGCGGCGCCTACGGCATCGACGCCGCGTCCAAGGCGTACTTCGGCAAGCCGGTGCAGGATCTGAGCGTGGCCGAGGGCGCGGTGCTCGCCGCCACCATCCAGCTGCCCTCGCTGCTCGACCCCGAGAAGAACCCCGAAGGCGCCAAGACCCGCTGGGGCTACGTCCTCGACGGCATGGTCGACGGCGGCAACCTCAAGGCCACCGAGCGACAGGGCATGCAGTATCCGGCGGTGCAGCCCGGGGCGGCGACCCAGGACAAGACGCTCGACGCGGGCCCCGAGGGTCTGGTCAAGACTCAGGTACTCAGGGAGCTGTCCTCCGCGGGCATCAGCGAACAGCAGCTCAACACCGCCGGATTGCAGATCACCACCACCATCGATCCGAAGGCGCAGCAGGCCGCCGTTGACGCCGCGACCTCCAAGATGCAGGGCGAACCGGAGCAGTTGCGCACCGCGGTGGTGTCGATCGACCCGCGCACCGGTGCGGTGCGCGCCTACTACGGTGGCAGCGACGGCCAGGGCTACGACTTCGCCAACGCGGGTCTGCAAACCGGTTCGTCGTTCAAGGTGATCGGTCTGGCCGCGAACCTCGAACAGGGCGTGCCGCTGTCGCAGATGTACGACAGCTCCCCGATCACGGTGAACGGCATCAAGATCACCAACGTCGAGGGCGAACAGTGCGGTACCTGCACCATCGCCGAGGCATTGAAGCGGTCGCTGAACACCAGCTTCTACCGCATGCAGCTGGATATGGGCAACGGTCCGCAGAAGATCGCGGACATGGGTCACAAGCTGGGCATTCCTGAGGAGATCCCGGGGGTGGGCCGCACGCTGACCGAACCCGACGGCTCCGGTCCCAACAACGGCATCGTGCTCGGCCAGTACCAGGCGCGCCCGCTGGATATGGCTTCGGCCTACGCCACACTCGCGGCTTCGGGTGTGTACCACGCGCCGCACTTCGTGCAGCGGGTCGTGACCGCCGACGGCCAAGTGCTGCTCGACCGCGGCGATGTCGCGGGTGAACAGCGCGTCTCCGCCGCCGTCGCCGACAACGCGACCGCCGCCATGAAGCCGATCGCGGGCTATTCGCGCAATCACGGACTCGCGGGCGGACGGGAATCGGCCGCCAAGACCGGCACCGCCCAGCTCGGCGACACCGGTGAGAACAAGGACGCTTGGATGGTCGGTTACACGCCGTCGCTGTCGACCGCGGTATGGGTCGGGTCCGTCGACAACTCGGCGCTGCGCAACTACGGCGGCGCGATGATCTACGGTTCCAGCCTGCCCTCCGACATCTGGAAGGCGACCATGGACGGCGCGCTGTCGGGCACGCCGAACGAGACCTTCCCGAAGCCCGCGCCGATCAAGGGCCAGTCGGGCGTTCCCGAGTGGACCGCGCCCTACACCCCGCCGGAGACCACCGCGCCGTCGTTCGTGCCGCCGGTGGTGGTCACCACGACCCAGGTCGAGGTGTTCCCCGGTTTCCGCATTCCGATGCCGGGCGTGCAGCCGAATCCGCAGTCGCAGCAACAGCAGCCGCAGCAGCGGGAGAACGAGCCGGGTCCGCTGCCGGGTCAGCCGATCGCGCCGAGCAGCGGCGCGCAGCCGACCACCCGGCCCAACTCCGGCAATGCGAACAGCAACAGCGAAGGCGAATCCAACTACGGTCGCGTGCCATCGACCCGCTGATCGCCCGAGCACTCCCGCGGCCCCGGGCCCTTCGGACCGGGGCCGCGGCGTCTCCGCCCTCGCCGGATGATCGCCCGCCAACGTGCTCCGCGCCCGCACCGCCGGAAACGGTAGCCTCGGGTCCGTGAGCGATCAGCGACTGGTGGACGAGCGGGCGGAGGCTCTCGCACCGCACACCGGCGGGGGGCAGACCGATGGACCGCGATACGTGTCGCCCGAGCCGCTCGCGGCCGATCTGCGTTCGGCCGACGAACGTGACAAGCCGAGTCGCACCGATCAGCTGACCTCGGAATTGTGCACGGTCGTCGGCGGTCCGGTCGGCGATCACGCGCTCATCGGACGTGTCCGTTTCTGGACACCCCTGCGGGTGTTGTTCGTGTTCGCGCTGATCTTCCTTGCCCTCGGTTGGGCCGGTAAGGCGGGCTGTATCCAGCAGACCCCCGGCGCGGACGGGCGGCCGACGCTGGACTGGCACAACGGCAGGCAGTACATCGCCATGTGCTACTCCGACACGGTCCCGCTCTACGGGGCGGAGCGGCTCGACGAGGGCGCGTTCCCGTACAAGAAGTCGTGGGTCGAGGACACTTCCGACGGGGGGACCGAGACCAGGTACATGGAATATCCGGTGCTGTCGGGCCTGTACCAGTACCTCGGTATGCAGATCGCCAAGACCTGGGACGCCTCGCCGCTGCCCGGCGCCTTGCAGGTGGTCATCTATTTCAATGTGATCGCCGTCGGTCTGGCGCTGGCCTGGCTGGTGACCGTGTGGGCGTCGGCGATGCTGTCCGGTCGCCGGATCTGGGACGCCGCGCTGATCGCCTGTTCTCCGCTGGTGCTGGTGCACGCGTTCACCAATTTCGACGCCATCGCCACCGCGTTCGCCGCGACCGGTCTGCTCGCGTGGTCGCGCAGGCGTCCCGCGCTGGCCGGTCTGCTGCTCGGCCTCGGCGGCGCGGCGAAACTGTATCCGCTGCTGCTGCTCGGCCCGATCGTGGTGCTGTGCCTGCGCACCGACTCGATGCGCGGCGGCCCGGCTCTGTTCGCGCGTCTGCGCGCCGACGAGACCTTCGCCGATCGCCTGCGGGGGCTGCCCGCCTCGATCCGCCGACTGAGCGAGCGCCCGCTTGGCGCGGCGGCGGTCGCGGTGGGTTCCGCGGTGGGCACCTGGGTGTTGGTGAACGCGCCGATCGCCGTCCTCTATCCCGATGGCTGGCGCGAATTCTTCCGACTCAACACCACCCGCCACGCCGATCCGGATTCGATCTACAACGTGATCACCTCGTTCACCGGATGGCAGGGTTTCGACGGCTATCTGGTGCACGGCGAACCGCCCACCATCCTGAACGCGGTGTCGCTGCTGTTGTTCATGGCGGCCTGCCTGCTCATCGCCTACATCGGCCTGACCGCGCCGCGCCGACCCCGTTTGGCCCAACTCTGCTTCCTGCTGATCGCGGCCTTCCTGCTGACCAACAAGGTGTGGAGCCCCCAGTATTCGCTGTGGCTGGTCCCGCTCGCCGTCCTCGCCCTACCCCAACGCCGAATCCTGTTGGCCTGGATGACGATCGACGCCCTGGTCTGGGTTCCGCGCATGTTCTACTACCTCGGCACCGACCGCAAGGGCCTGCCCGAACAGTGGTTCACCGGCACGGTCATCCTGCGCGACTTGGCCGTAATCGCCCTCTGCGCTCTCGTGATTCGCCAGATCTACCGTCCCGGCGAAGACCTCGTCCGCCACGACTACGCGGACGACCCGATAGGCGGCGTCCTCGACCGCGGCCCCGACCCCGACCGTCCCTGGCTCCCGGAACCTTTGCGCCCCCGCAGATCCCGCGTCGGCGCGGTCCGCGGCGGCTTGTCGGGGTGGGGGCGGTGATATCGGACGGTTATCGGTAACCCTGTTCTCCAACGGGACCGACCGGGTGGCATGATTTCGAGGAATGCTTGTCCCGGAAGGAAATTCGTGAACGTTCAGCCGGCCGCACGTGGTGTTGTGAAGTGGTTCAACATTGCCCGCGGCTTCGGTTTCATCACCATCGACAACGGGCACGACATCTTCGTGCACTCCTCCGCGATTCCGCAGAACCGGCGGGTCGACGACCTACCGGCGCTGTTCCCGGGGGAGCGAGTCGAATTCACCATCGGTCCCGGCTCGGTGGACCGCCTCCAGGCCAACGACATCCGCTTACTCCAATCGGGGGGCTGACTCAACGCCCTTCGGGTGCCCGCCCTCGCGGACCCTCCGCCAGAACCGCACGGGCCTCGGCGATGTGCGCGCCGAGGTCGCCGCCATCGGCCAGCGATGCCTCGAATCCGGCGAAGAACGCCGCCAACCCACGGGACTCGCGCGCGACGCGAGTCCGGCCGCGCGCCTGCTGTGGCGCACGATCGCGAAGGCCATGTTGCCGCTCCCCGGCGTCAACACTCCCGAGCGCTCCGGCGCGGATCTCGCGCGACTGGTCACCGATCCGGCGCTGGAATCCACCACGGGGCGTCATTTCGTCGGTCGGGCGGACCGCCCGTCCTCGGCTGCCTCCTACGACCGCACCACCCAACGCGAACTCTTCGAGGACAGCGCGGAACTTCTCTCGGAACTGCGCCGCCGGTCAACGGAGCAGACGGGCGCGGCGTTCGGGGTCGAGGGGCAGTAGGTCCAGTTCGAGTTGCCAGGCGCTGCCTGTCCACGGGTCGAAAAGGGGAGTGTCCTCGACCGTGGGCAGGTGCCGACAGGATTGGGACAGTGTCGCCACCGTGCTGTCGGCGGATTCGGACTCGTCGGTGCCGACGATGACCATGGACAGGCCGATGAGGTCGCCGCGAGTGATGAGGGAGCCGATGCGCAGCGCGTCGGAGGCCTGGTATCCGTGCGGGAAGTCCGCCGCGAGCAGCACGCGGTGCATATCAGGCGGTACGAAATTGCCGCTACTGTAGGCGATTTCGGCGATTTCCGCAGCGTCTACCAGTGCTTGCAGGCGCGGGGAGATGTCGGCGTGGTCGGTGACCACGGGGCCGTTGAGCACCGCGCCGAGCGGGGCGAGGAGACTCGTGAAAGCGCCGGTGAGATCGATGACGTCCATGCGGGTGCGGCGTGCCGGATCGGCGACGAGCAGCCGGGCCAGCAATGCGCCGACGACCGGGACGACCGCGGCGGATGTGTCGGTGTCGATCCACAATGGCCTGGTCATCGGCACCGGCACGCAGTACGGCACCCGCAGCGGTCCGCGTTCGACCGCGTACAGCTCGCCGAGGCGGATACCGTCGCTCGGGCGCGGCGGACCGTCCCACGCGGGGGAATTCCACGAAGCGAGCGCGGCGGGCAGTTTGCGATCGGAATCGGCGAGTTCGCGCATGAGATGTTCCGAGTCGCGCCGGTGGTTGCTTTCCGCGGTGGCGATCAATTCTTCACTGCGCCTTTGGGCTTCGCGGCGCGCGGCCTCGGCGGCGGGAGTGTTGCGGGTCGCCGGATCGGCGACCGATGCCGACAGTTCGTTGTCGAGCCGGTCGGCGGCGTAGTCGCGCGCGGAGATCAGGGCGGCAGCGGATCGGGCGGCGTCCTCGAAGATCATCCACAGCCGTTCCAGACCGTGCGCCACCTCCACCGGTGCGGCCTGGGCGTGCGCGCCCCGCTGCGGACCGGAGATGGTGTCGCGCCCGTGGTCGGGCGGGGGGTCGGTCGCGCCGTCGACCTCGACGCCGTGCGCGGCCAGCAGCACCGCGAGTCCGCCCGCGTAGCCCTGGCCGACCGCGCGCACCTTCCAGTCCGGCCCGCGCCGGTATACCTCGAGGCAGATGAGCGCGGTCTCCCCGTCGGTCGGCGAGACCGCGAATTCGACCGTATCCCTGCCGCTTTCGCTCAGCGATACGGTGACCCGCCCGAGTCCGGCATCCGCGGGAGCGCCGACGACCAGCAGTACCGCCTTGGCGTCGGCGCGCACCCGGTCGAGGGCGATCTCCACCCGGTCCCCGAGTAGCGCCACCCCCGACGTCGAAGGCCGGTCGGCGCACACGTGATCCGCGACGTCGCGGACCCGCAGATTGTCGCCGACGACCAGGGCCGACACCTCGAACGCGGTGTCGGCCCGCGCGCTGAACCCGATCACGTCCCCGGTCAGCGGTGTGTTCTGACCGGCCTTCAACTGCATCACGTGCTCAAGCCTGCCGTGCGGACTCAGTTCGCGAGAAACCGGCCCAACTGCGGAATCGCCTCTCCGGGATGTTTGGCCTGGAATCCCTCACCGATCGCCTGGAGTTTCCAGTCGCCGCCGACCCGGAAGACCTTGGCCATCGCCATCGCGGTGAACGGCATGCCGCCCGCGAGCGTGTAGCGGGCGAGTTCGCCGTTGTTGGAGCCGTCGACCAAGCGGCAGAACGCATTCTTCACTTGTTCGAAGGTGTGGCCCTTGTAGGAGGTGACGATGAAGATCAGCGAGGTGATGTGCGCGGGGATACGGGTCAGGTCGACCAGGATCACCTCGTCGTCGCCGTCGCCCTCGCCGGTGAGGTTGTCGCCCTGGTGGCGCACCGAACCGTCCTTGGAGGACAACTGGCCGTAGTAGGCGTAGTCGGCCGGATTCATATCGGCGAACATGATCACCGACGCGTCGAGGTCGATATCGACGGTGCGGTTGCCGAACATGCCCCTTGACTGCACGGGATCCCAGCCGAGACCCATCTTGACGAAGGTCAGCGCGGTGCCGCCCTCCTTGCGCAGCGTGACCCGCTGTCCCTTCTGCAAACTGACCGGGCGGTCCTTGCTCAGGCTGACCTCACCGGTCGGCTGCGCGGCGGGCTGCGGCGGCGGGTAGCCCGCACCCGACGCGGGCGGTGGCGGGTAGCCGCCCGCACCCTGCGGCGGGTAGCCCGGACCGGGCGGCGGCGGATACGACCCGGTGGCCGCCACGTACTGCGGGGCCTGCTGCTGGACCGGCGGCACCTGCTGCGGCGCCGGGGGCTGCTGCGGCGGTTGCTGCTGCGGCGGTTGCTGCTGCGCGGGAGACTGATCGACGGTCACACCGTGATCGGTGACCAGCGCGGCGAAACCACCCGCGTACCCTTGGCCGACCGCGCGCACCTTCCAGGCGCCCTGGCGCCGGTACAGTTCCAGCGCGATCACGATCGACTCGTTGCTCAACCCCTCGATCTGGTACTCGTACAACCGGTTACCGGCCGCGTCGGAGACGACCGCGGTCGGCGGCTGGAACTGCCCGAAGCTGCTCGACGCGTCGTCGAGGGTGATCACGGCGCGGATCTGGTCGATCTCGGCGGGCACCGCGTCCAGCGACACCGCCAGCGAGGCGGACTGACCCGCGGGCCCCGGCTGCAACCGCACGCCCGGACCGCTGGGTTGATTGAAGAAGACGAAGTCCGCGTCGGATCGCACCTTCCCCCGCTCGGTCACCAGCAGCGCGGACAGATCCGCCGGTGCCGTGAGCTGGACGGAGATCACCAGATTATTGGAGTCCAACGGGCCGTTCTGGCCTTTGGCGAGTGTTGCGGACAAGATCGACCCTTCGCTTGTCGGTGCTTTCGCTTGCCACTTTACGAGAAACGGGCTGCCCGCGACCGCAGTAAACGCCGCGTACGACACCGACTCGAGGCGATCGATCGGCTACTGTGACCGCACACGAGAGAGCTCGGGGATACGCTCGCGGCGTCCCTCGCGATCTTCGGGGTGCGGGAACCCCCGCGGCACAGGGTTGGAAAGTGGTCGACGATGGCCACATTCCCGGACTAGACAGCAGGCAGAACTCCCCCATGGCGCAACTGTTCGAACAGTCGAAGAAGGTGATCGAGGCGCACCTCGCCGGAACCAGTGTCCGCGCGATCTCCGGCTCGATGATCGCCTACGAAGGAAATGTCCAGTTCAAGTCGGCGGGCTTCGGCGGCGGCGACGGCGTGATCGCCGGTCTCAAGCGCCGGGCCACCGGCGAGAAGTTGTCGCTGATGGAATGCGGCGGCAACGGCAGGGTCTTCTTCGCGGTGAACGGCCAGAACGTCACCGTGGTCAACCTGAACGGCGACACGCTCCAGGTCGAGTCGCAGCAATTGCTCGCCTTCGCCGGGAATCTGCGCACCGACGTGCGATTCGCCGGCCTGCGCGGCGCGTCCACCGGCGCGGGACTGTTCACCACGACGGTGTCGGGTCAGGGTCAGGTAGCGCTGCTGTCGGCGGGCGGGCCGCTCATCCACCTCGAGGTGTCGCCGCAGTACCCGCTGATCGTGGACCCGGACGCGTTCGTCGCGGCGCAAGGCAACCTCCAGCAGTCCTTCGTCACCGACGTGTCGTGGCGTTCGCTCGTCGGTCAGGACGCGGGCGAGGCGTTCTCGCTGCGCTGGGACGGTCAGGGCGTCGTGTTGATCCAGCCGGCGGAACGGTAGGGAACGGGTCGATGTTCGAGAAAGTCAACGGCAAGGTCGTCAAGGTCGATGTCGGTATGGCGGGCGGCGTGGTCGCCCGCAACGGCGCGATGCTGTTCTACACCGGCGACATCTCCTTCTCGCCGCATCAGATTCCGGGTGCGCAGGGCATGGGCGGCATGGGCGGCGGCATGATGCGCATGGCGGGCCGCATGATGGCAGGCGAGCACGAGCGCACCATGTTGGCCCAGGGCAATGGCGAGGTGCACTACGGTCTGGCCGGACTCGAGGTGCACGTGGTGCAGATGCAGCCGGGCGCGACCCTGCGGGTCGAGGCGTCGCGGCTGCTGGCCAACACCGCGAATCTCCAGAGTTCGATCGTCTCGGTGATGAGTTCGGGCGGCGGTGGCGGTGGCGGCGGCGGCATCATGGGCGCGCTGCGCGGCGCCGCTACCGGCGCGCTCACCGGTCAGGGCATGTTCACCACCCAGCTCAGCGGACAGGGTTCGGCGGTGCTGCTCGCGCACGGCGGGTTCCTGGAATTGCAGGTGGGCGGCCCGAATCCGATCGTGGTCGACCCGCAGGCGTTCGTGGCCGCCTACGGCAACGTGCAGACCGAATTGAAGACGGCGCTCAGCTGGCGTGACGCGGTTGGCCGCGGCGCGGGCGAGGCGATGCAGTTGCACTGTGTCGGACAAGGTGTCGTCTACGTGCAGGCATCCGAGGAGAAGTTGTAAACCATGGCCCAGGTCTTCAATCCCATGAATCTCGGTGAGAGCGACAATATCCCGGGAAACGACTACGCCTACTGCATCGACCTGACCAAACCCTGGTTCATGCGCAAGGGCGCGATGATCGCCTACTACGGGCAAATGAATTTCCAGACCCTCACCCACGGTCTGCACGGCGGCCTGATGCACATGGTCTCGCAGCAGTTCTCCGCGCCGCTGTTCACCGGTGACTACGTGGTGGTCGAAGGACACGGCAAGCTGATCATCGGCGACCGCGGCTACAACATCAATTCCTACGACTTGGAGGACGGCAATCTCACGATTCGCGCGGCGAATCTGCTGGCCTTCGATCCCGGACTGTCGCTGAACCAGTCCATCGTGCCGGGATTCCTCACCCTGATCGGCACCGGCAAATTCCTGGCCTCGTCCAACGGTCCGGTCATGTTCGCCGAACCGCCGTTGCGGGTCGACCCGGAGTCGCTGGTCGGCTGGGCGGACTGCCCGTCGCCAAGTCACCACTACGACCACCGGTGGGTGTCGAACTTCCTGGCGGCGGGCGCGGCGCGTTTCGGCGTGAATTCCGGTGAGGAACGGCAGTTCGATTTCACCGGCGCGGGCACCGTGCTGATCCAGTCCAGCGAGAAGGTGTTGAGCGACGCGGCGCTGGTGCGCACGATCGAGGGTCAGTTGCAGAGCGGGATGACCGTCGGCGGTCTCCAGCGCATCCAGGCCATCGTCACCCAGCAGCTCGCCGGTCAGCAACAGTACTGACCACGCTCGCCTCGCGACTCGGCGGGCCGGTCGCGCCCCGCGACGGACGGTCACCGGAGCGCCCGCCGAGCCGCGGCTTATGCGAAATATGGATGAGTAACACATGCGCCGTGAATCTCGATCAGCCCCGTGGACCAGTCGGTCGCACGCCACCAAACACCTCACAGAAGTCACGGAGGGGGAGCGGATGTCGCACCACCGAATCAGGAGACATATCGCGCTTGCGGCGGTCGCGACCGCGATATCGCTCGGGATCGGAGTGTCCCCCGCATCCGCCGACCCGGCGACGCCCGCGGGGGTGGTCATGCCCTCGGTCAAGGCGCCCGACGGATCGTATGTCGCGCGCATCGAGCCCAAGGACAGCCGCAATCTGCGATTGCAGGTGTTCTCCGCCGCGATGAACAAACTCGTGGCCGTCGACATCCTGCGGCCGGGCGACACCTCCGAACCGCGACCGGCGCTGTACCTGTTCAACGGTGCGGGCGGCGGTATGGACGACGCCTCCTGGCAGCGCAATACCGACGCGCTGGAATTCCTCGGCACGAAGAACATCAATGTCGTGCAGGTCGTCGGCGGCGCGTGGAGTTTCTACACCGACTGGATCGCCCCCGATCCGGTGCTCGGCGTGAACAAATGGCAGACCTTCACCACCGAGGAACTGCCCCCGCTCGTCGACGCGGCACTTGGCACCAATGGCGTGAACGCCATCGCCGCGCTGTCCATGACGGGCACCTCGGTGCTCAACTTCGCCATCGCCAAGCCCGGACTGTTCCGAAGCGTCGCGGCCTACAGCGGTATCGCGCAGGTCAGCGACCCCGTCGGCCAGGAAATGGTGAAGCTGACGGTGGAGACCTGGGGCGGCGGCGACACCCGCAACATGTGGGGTCCGACCGACGGTCCGCTGTGGGCCGCCAACGATCCCATGGTGAACGCCGAGAAATTGCGCGGCACCCGCCTGTTCTTCTCCACCGGAACCGGCATCCCCGGTGAATTCGACCAGGCGGGCGGCAAATTCCGCATGGAGTCGCCCGCGGAGACCCCGCAGGTCGTAGCCATCGGCGCGGTGATCGAGAGCGGCGTCAACTGGTCGAACCACAATATGAACAACCGCCTCAACGAACTCGGCATCCCCGCCAAATTCGTCTACCGCGCCACCGGGACCCACTCCTGGGGTTACTGGCAGGACGACCTCAAGTCGTCCTGGCCGGTACTGGCCGAGGGCCTGTTCAGCGCACCGTGATCCGCTATTCGGCGGGGGCGGAGTCGATGAACCAGTCGACGATCTCCTCCCCCGCCAGAATGCCGGTGGCCCGCGTGACGGTCAGATTCGGACTGGTCCAGTTCAACTGTTCGAGTTCGCCGTGCCGCGGGCGAATGGCCGAATCCGCGGCGCGCAACATCTCCGCGTCGAGTGCGCCGTCGCCGGCCGCGAGAGTCCGTGCGCTTTCGGCGAGTTCACCGGATTCCAGCAGCCGCCGCCGCACCTCGGCGACCGCGTAACTCTTGCACACCGCATTCGGCATGGTGTAAATCTTGCGGCCCTGCTGCGAGGCCGACCAACCGCGTTCGCGGCACCATTCGCCCCATTCGGCGAGGAAACCGTCCGGCACCGCCTTGGGTTTGACCACCAGATAGCAGAACAGGTGGTCGGCGATGCGGAACTTCGAGACCCACGAATCGTCCACGCGCGAACGCAATTCGGCGCTGACCTCCGACAGCGTGGCACCGCTCGCGCGCACCTTGGCGTCGATATCGATGCGCCAGCGCATATCGGCGACGCCGTCGACCAGGATATTGCCGCCATTGCTGGTGACGGCGTAGCGCCACGGCGCACCCGGCAACTGAATCCTGTTGAACTGCTTGATGGTTCGGGTTGTCGTCGGAATCACCGCGGCGGGTTGGGTCAGGGTCTGCATACGTAGCGCCGCCGCGGTGGTCATGAACGACAGCGGCGCGCCCTCGAGATGTTCCACGCAGACGGTCGGCACCTCCGCGGTGGTGCTGAACGCGTTGCGCGAGTAGATCATGGTCCGGTCCAGGTCGGTGGCGATCAGCGCCTGTCTGAGGCGATGCCGGTGACCGAGCGTCCAGCCGTGCTCGCGCGCGCCGTCCGCGTCGTGGATATCGGGGCCGAGGGCCTCGGGTAGAACGACCATCCCACTTACCGCACTTCCTTGATCAATCCCATGCACGAATAGGCAAGATCGGGGACCACTTCCACCGGAACGCCGCGCGCTTCGGCGAGCAGGCGCAGGTGGGCGTGTTCGGGCGCGTCGGCCTCGCGGACCAGCACCCGCCACGGCACGCGGCGCAGCAGCACCCGGGTCGTCTCCCCCACCCCGGGCTTCACGAAATTCACGCCGGCGATGCCGTATTCGGCGCGCACCCGCTCCACCGACGCCCAACCGGACCAGGTCGGTGTGCGGTCGGCGGCGGTGACGGCGGCCAGTCCGGCGGGCACCCGCTCGCGCACGGCGTCGAATTCCGCGGCGACGGTGTCGAGCATCCGCACCGACACGTCTTCGGCGGCGAGCTCACGGTAGAACTTGGCGCCGTGGAAATCACCCGGTCCGATCAGGGTGTCGTTCAGTACGGTGCGCGAGATGAGTCCCGAGACGGTCGAATTGAGGCAGGCCGAGGCGATGAGGAAATCGTCGCGGGTGCCGTAGGTGCGCACGCAATGGCCCGGATCGGCCAGCACCGCGAGTTCGTCGTCGAACCGCGCGCCGCCCGCCGCGTGGTATGCGGCCAATGCCGCGCTCAACTCGCGGGTGATCGCGCCCTTGCCGGTCCAGCCGTCCACGAACACCACCGACGCGGGGTCGTGGTGATGCGCCAGGTAGTCCAGTGCCACGGCGTCGATCCCGCGATCGCGCACGATCGACACCGCGTAGTGCGGCACGTCGAGGCTCGCGGGCCGCGCGGCCAGCCAGCGCTTCATCAGAATGCCGACCGGGGTGCCCGCTCGTGCCAGCGAGACCAGCACGATATCGCCGCCGCGTTCGGCGACGACGAGTTCGGCGACGATGCCCACCGCGAGCGCCAGCCGCTGCGCGCTCTCGGCGAGCACCCGCTCGAACAGTTCGCGATAGGCCCGGCCGGGCTGGTACTCGATGGGCAGCGACTCCGCGTAGTGCGCGGCGCCGGCCTGGATGCGGCGCTCCCGCTCGGCCACGTCGGCTTCGAGGTCCACCCCGGACAGATCCTTCAGCAGCCACGAAACCTCGTGTGCCGCATATGATCCGAAATCCGGGCCGGACAGCGGGGCGGGCAGCGCCGTGGTGGCCGCGGGCGATGGGTTCGATACGTGCGTCAACGGGACTCCACCGGGCTCGAGTACAGGCAAACCCCGGCGTCATCGACGGGAACTATTGTGGCGCCGCCGCGTTCGGCGTGCAGTATGCGCGGATCGACATCGGCCAGCACCGCCACCATGACGTCCGCGCCCGCCGCCGTTAGCACGTCGACGAGCCCGCCCTCGGCGACCAGTTCGGCGGTGTCGGCCGGGGAGTCGATCACCAGCACCAGGACCGGCGCGGCGTCCTGATCCTCGGGCCAGCGCGCGTTGTAGAGGTAGCGCGGTTCGGTCTGACCGGATTCCGGTGCGGTGAAGCGGAATCCGCGGCGCAACGGGTATCCGGGTTCGTCCAGGACGTAGGCAGGCGACCTGGTCGTGGTCTGGAACAGCGTCGGTATGCCGGAATCGGCCAGCTCCGCCGCGATCCGCAGCGGCAGGTACATCAGCTCCTCGTGGCCGATCACGATGACCGGCCGACCGTTGGCCGTGGCGAGCAGACGTTCGCGCAGTTCGCCCACGGCCAGGATGACCGCGGCGTCGTAGGCGGCGGCGTCGGTGTCGAGGATGCCGTGCCGTCCGCCTTCCGGCACCGAATCCGGCCACGGCAGCTCCATGCGGGCGTACGAACCGCGTTGCGCCGCTGTGGGATTCATTTCGGGCTCGGGCAATGCCAGTACCGATTCGACGATTCCGTCCGGCAGCCGGGTGCGGCCCGAGGTCAGGCAGACCGTGTCGACGCGCACACCGAGTTCGGCGGCCAGCTCATCGAATCGGGCACGATCGTCCGCGTCGCGCATATCGACCAGCGAGGCCAGCACATAGCGCGAGCGCGGGACCGAGGCGTGCAGCGCCCGCAATGCGTCGATGGCCGTCGCTCCCGTCGAGATCTCGTCATCCACCAGCACCAACGGCAGATCGTTGACGAAGATGGCTGCGGGCGCGGGTTGCAGCAGATGGGTGGTGGCGTGCGAGTGTCCCTCCTCGAATCCGGCGAGGGTCGGCGCGTCGGCCACCGCACGGCGGGTGGAATGCAGATAGCAGGCCGCGCCGATGCGCACCGCGACCGTATGCCCCAGACCCGTCGCGGTCTCGGCGAAACCGAGCACCACCGCGCCCGGACTCGACACCGCCCGGTCACCGAGCACCGCCCGCACCAGGTCACCGAGCCGGTCCCCCGCACCGAGCACCACCCGGGGATCGGTCGGCAGATGTTTACCCAGCACCGTGGAGACCAGCAGATGCGCCCGCTTGGGATTTCGCCGCAGACCCGGCTGCACCAGCGCCTCGATCCGCAGTTCCGAAGAGAACATCGGCAACGCCGAATCGACCGCGCCCACGTGCGATTCGCGATGGTGCAGTTCGATGCCGAGTGTCCGTGTCGCCCACGGTCGCTCGTGCGCGCTCACACCTGCACCGACGCCGTCAGCAGATCCACGAAGGACACTCCTTTGTTGGCGACCCCGAACACCCGCGCCCGCAACAACGTCTGCCCGGCCCAGCTGCGGTGCGGCCGCATCTCGTTCATCTTGTTGCGGTATTCCGAGGCCGCGACGCCGCCGACGTCGACCTGGAGGATGTCGAGCGCGTCGGAGTACTCCTCGTGGGTCACCACCGACAGCGCGTGCACCGCGGCCACGTGTGAGGGATGGATCACCGTCTTGCCCTGTATACCGTTGGCGCGGTCGAGGGTGATCTCGCGCAGCAGGCCGTCGAGGTCCCGCGACACCAGGTACCGCCGGAACGGCACCGCGTCGGACTCCTCGAACGGCGCGGTCCGCAGCAGGGGTCGGAACATGCGCTCGTGATCGGCGAAGTACTCCCACACCGGACCCGTGATCACGAATCCCGTGCCGTCGGTGCGCCCGAGGTAGTTGACGATATCGGCGATGACATCGGCGACCACCCGCACGTCGTAGATCGTCAGGTCGCGATCGCGGCGGATGCCGAAGGTCGAGCACATGTCCGTCGCGCCTATCCGCACCGCGAGCACCCGCTCCCGGTGCCGTGCGAGCATGGCCGCGATCCGGTCCAGTTCGTGGTCGCGGGTCTGCCGGTGCACCAGCGCCGCCGATTCCAGCACCGGCATGCCGTAGAGGGGCCGGTCCAACCGCGCGGCCGCGGCCTCCAGCGCGTCCAGGTACTTCTGACCCGAGATGCTGTCGAATTTCGGGAACACGAACCCGAGCAGCGCCGACGCACCCGGTCCGATTCGTTCGACGATCTCACCGATGGTGTCGGCGTCACGCACCCGAATGAACAGCAGCGGATTCGGATCGGGCGAGGTCGCCAGCAGGTCCAGAGTACGAACGGCCTGGAATTTGGCCGTCTCGACCTCGTGGTCGGCGACGGCGTCCTCGAGATCGATCACCATCGAGCACACGCCGCGATCGGCGCGCCTGCGGATCGTCTCGGCGAGATCGGGTCTCGTCGCTGGCGCGTAGAGCGTCGCACCCAGCGCGTATGCCAGCATTTCCCGATCGGTGTGCGCACCGAAATCCTCGGGCTGACGATAGAACAGGTGCCGTGCGTCCGGCCCCTGTAGCTGCCGAAAATGGCGCAGCGGCCCTCGCTTCCACAGGGAAATCTCCTGCTGGACGGCGACGCCTGCGGTCATCTATTGCCCATCCTCATTCTCGTCGTTGTCCTGCATGCTTCCTCATTCGGTCCACCACACCGGCAATGAATTCGGCGACGGCATCCAATTCCGCCACATAGGCCAGGTAGTCGGGATGTCTCCCCGACAGTGTTTCGGAAATACGGTCGATCCGGTCGACCTGCGCATCGAGCACGGAGCCCCATTCCGCGACGAGTCCGCGGCTCACCGCGAGCATCTGCGCGTCCCGCAGCCGGAATCGTACGGCCTCTGCCTTGGCCCGCGGATCCGCGCGGACCTCACGCAGCAGCGCGAGCCGCTTGGTGACGGCATCGACCTGCTGTTCGGCCTCGGCCAGTTTGCCTCTGGCAGAAGTGGTCAGTTCAAGTGCGGACTCCGGGTTTTTCTCGGCCAATGCCGCACGCGCCCGCGCTAGGGCGGCGTCGGCGGCATCCATGGCTCGCTGGCTGTCCCGCTCATTGTTAGCCAAGTCGGCCGAACTCGCAGCGTTGAACTCGCGCAGCAGTGCCGAGTAGGCGGGCGCGAGTCCCGCGGCGCGGTTGCGCACCGCCGATGATCTGGTGTTCACCGAGGCCAGAGCGGTTTTCGCGGCGTCGAGCCGAGACGGGGCCTGCGCCAAGGCGTCAGCCAGCTCGCGGGTGGCCGCCTCGAGCCGGTTGGCGGCCTGTCGCTGCCCGCCGACACCCAGTTGCGGACCCGCGGCCTCGAGTGTGAGCAGAGCCTCATCGACCGCGGCCGCCCGCCGGGCCACCGACGGGTATGCCGCGTACTCCGAGTTCGCCGCCTGCCCCCGCACGCTCGCGGCGGCCGCCTTCACCTGCTGAACCAGTTGCGGCACCGAGGCGCGTATCGCCAGCGCCTCCTCGAGGACGGCTTGGTTGCCACGGTAGAACTCGTCCACCGCGCGCGCGGCCTCACCGAGGGCGCGGGTCACCGTGGCGGCGCGTTCGCGCCCCTGCGGTAGCCCGGTGTTGTCCCGCTGCGCCGCCTCCAGTTCGTCGGCCAGTGTGAGATACGCGCCCGAGGCGTCGTAGCAGCGGGCTCGCACCGCACCCCATGCCGTGCCGAAACCGCGTTCGGGAAACACCTCCTCGGAGGCGAGCACGGCGGCCTCGGCCGCGCTCTGTCGCCGGTCCATATCGAGGAACGCGTCCGCGAGCTGGGCCCGAGCCTGATCGATCCATTCGCTGTCCCGGGACGACCGGAACCAGCCACGCCTACGGCCTGCCACGCCCCGATGGTAGGTCGTGAACACGACCTCGCAGCGCCGAAGTCCGACCGCGCACCATAGGAGAAGGTCCCGTTCGCCGGGGGTTACCCCAGTTCCTACGCAAGTTCGCCGAAACCTACTACTGTCGTAACTCGTACCCGGCGATTCGGACATGCTGGGACCACAGACGGACTAGTTGAAAGGGAATCCCGCATGGGTGTCAGTTTGTCCAAGGGCGGCAACGTTTCGCTGACGAAGGCCGCGCCGAACCTCACCGCTGTATCCGTCGGGCTGGGGTGGGACGTTCGCACCACCACGGGCACCGACTTCGACCTCGATGCCAGCGCCATCGCCACCGGCGCGGACAAGAAGGTGGTCTCCGACCAGCACTTCGTATTCTTCAACAACCTGAAGTCCCCCGAAGGCGCCATCGAGCACGTGGGTGACAACCGGACCGGTGAGGGCGAAGGCGACGACGAGGTCATCAACGTCGACCTGGCCAACACCCCGCCGACGATCGAGAGCATCTTCTTCCCGGTCTCGATCTACGATGCCGAGACCCGTCAGCAGTCCTTCGGTCAGGTGCGCAATGCCTACATCCGCGTCGTGGACCGCAGCAACGGCAGCGAACTCGCCCGCTACGACCTCAGCGAAGACGCCTCCACCGAGACCGCCATGGTCTTCGGTGAGCTGTACCGCAACGGCGCCGAGTGGAAGTTCCGCGCCATCGGCCAGGGCTACGCCTCCGGCCTGTCGGGCATCGCGCGCGACTACGGCGTGAACGTCTAGGACGCGACCGGTTCGGCGCGGGAGGGGGCTCGGCGACGAGCCCCCTCCTCGCGCATGGCGACAACCGCGTCGGCGCAGGTCGGCGCATCGTTGGACATACGGCGGTTCAACGGCCACGCTGGTATCGATTTCGCCGATTCAGTTCCCAAGTAACGAAAGGTCCCCGCGTGGTCCTGCGTATTTTCGGCCTCTCCGGCGTCGTCACCGTGGTGTCGCTGGTTGTGGCACTGCTCTACGGTGGTCCCACGGCCCTCGTGTTGTGCGCCATCCTCGGCATTCTCGAAGTCTCGCTGTCCTTCGACAACGCTGTCATCAATGCCACCGTCCTGGAGCGGATGAGTGAATTCTGGCAGAAGATCTTCCTCACCATCGGCGTTCTGATCGCCGTCTTCGGCATGCGGTTGGTGTTCCCGCTTGCGATCGTGTGGATCACGGCCGGACTCGACCCGGTGCAAGCCTTCGACCTGGCACTCAACCCGCCCGCGAACGACGCGGCGTACTTCGCCGACGGCAGCCCCAGCTACGAGACACTGCTGACCGACGCGCACCCGCAGATCGCGGCGTTCGGCGGCATGTTCCTGGCGCTGCTGTTCCTGAACTTCATCTTCGAGGAGCGCGAGATCACCTGGCTCAGCTGGCTGGAGAAGCCGCTGGCCAAGGCGGGCAAGCTGGATATGCTCTCGGTCGTCGTCGCCGGTACGGGCTTGGTGCTGGTCGCCGAACTCATCGCCCACGAGGACGAGCGCGCGACGGTACTGGTCGCGGGACTGCTCGGCATGATCACCTACATCGCCGTCGACGGACTCGGTTCGATGTTCCACACCGAGGAGAACGAGGGCGGCCCTTCGGAACTGGTGAAGGCGACCGGTAAAGCGGGCTTCTTCCTGTTCCTCTACCTCGAGGTCCTCGACGCCTCCTTCTCCTTCGACGGTGTGATCGGCGCCTTCGCCATCACCTCGGACCCGATCATCATCGCGCTCGGCCTCGGCCTCATCGGCGCCATGTTCGTCCGGTCCATCACCGTGTTCCTGGTGCGCAAGGGCACCCTGTCGGAGTACGTGTACCTCGAGCACGGCGCCCACTGGGCGATCGGCGCGCTGGCGGTGATCCTGCTGGTGTCGATCGGCGTGCACATCAACGAGATCGTCACCGGTCTGGTCGGTGTCGCGTTCATCGGCGCGGCGTTCGCCTCCAGCATCATCCGCAACCGCCGCACGGGCGATGCGGACGAGGTCGAGACCAAGACGGTGCAGACCCCGGTAGGCTGATCCGCGGCACGCAGCCGACGAACCGTGGTGGCAGCGGCCCCGTCCCCCCGACGGAACCGCTGCCACCTTTTCTTTTCTGGCACAACGATTCACGAAGGGGGACCGCGCCGATGAGCCAAGCCGGGGGCGTCAACCTGGCCAAGGTGACCCTGTCCAAGGCGACACCCACCATCAACCTCACCAAACCCGGTGAGTCACAGGGGGTGATGCGGGTGAACCTGAACTGGTCCAGCGGTCCGCGCGGATTCTTCCGCCGCGTCAAGCCCGTCGACCTCGACCTCGGCTGTCTCTACGAACTGGCCGACGGCTCGAAGGGCGTGGTGCAGGCCATCGGCAAGAACTTCGGGTCGCTCGAGGCCGCGCCGTATATCCGGCTCGACGGCGACGATCGCAGCGGCGCCGACAGCGCGGGCGAGAACATGCACATCGACCTCACCCGACCCGAATTGTTCAAGCGCATACTGATTTTCGCGTTCATCTACGAAGGCGTGCCGAACTGGGCCGCCGCCGACGGCGTGGTGACCCTCTACCCCTCGCAGGGCCCGCAGGTCGAGGTGCGGTTGGATTCCCCGGTCAACGGTGTACGGTCCTGCGCTGTGGCGCTTTTGCAGAACAACGGCCACGGCATCACGGTGAGCCGGGAAGTGAACTACATCGACGGCACCCAACGCCATATCGATCAGGCATACCAGTGGGGTATGCAGTGGCACAGTACGACCAAGTAGCTCAAGGGTTTCCGGCTCGCGCGGGTTGATCCGCTGCGAGCCGCGGGTCCGCCGTGCGTCCCCCGGTGTCGAGGTGCGACGCGGCGGTGGACAACGGCCGCACCCCGCGCGGTTCGACCCGCACGAACACCACGAACAGCACCACCAGTAGCAACGCGCGCCCCCAGACGCCGAACTGCACGACGCTCTGCACCGCCTCCACCGGGTCGCCCACCGTGATCGCGTGGAAGTACCGGAACACCCCGACCCCGACCGCGGCATCGGCCAGCAGGTATCCGCCGATCAGCGACCACGGCACCGCGAGCAGCACCAGGAACGGAATCAGCCACAGCGTGTACTGCGGCGAATGCACCTTGTGGAACAGCAGGAATCCGCACAGCATCGCGCCGCTGACCCCAACCCACGGATAGCCGCCCGTCACCGAGTACCGGCGCCACCCCAGCCACATCGCCAATGCGAACGATGCCAGGATCAGCGCGGGCGAGGCGATGGAGACGGTCTGCTGGAACGCCGATTCGCTCTCGGCATCGGTCCCGAACAGCGGCCGCAGGCCCCAATACCAGATGGAATTGGTGGTGATGTCGGCCTGGCGCATCTGCTGGAAGGTGATGGAGGCGCGCCACCCGTCGTATCCGGCCAGCGCGAACGGCAGGTTCACCGCGACGATGGTGACCACGGCCGCCGCCGCGCTCAGCAGGGCGCCGCGCACATCCAGCGGCCGCATCTCCGCGCGCGACCGCCCCCGGGTCAGGACGTAGACCGCGAGCGGCAGTACGAAAATGCCGGGGTAGAGCTTGAGACAGAAACCGAGTCCGAGCAGGACCGCGGCCACGATCCCCCTGGTCCTGACCGAATACCGCGGCAGGTAGACCATGACGTACACCGCGCCCACCGCCGCGCACACCACGGGCAGCTCCCAATTGTGGAAGGCGTAGAGCACCAGCGGCGGACCCGCCGCCCACAGCAGCGCCGCCCGACCCGCCATTCGAAACAGCAACCAGGCGGTGAGCAGGGCGAACGGCGCGAGGATCAGCGCCGAGTAGGCCAGGAATTGGGCGTCGTTGTCCGCCCCGAGCGCGCCCAGCCACATCAGCACGCCGCTGAGCACCGGATATTCGACCGCGCCCCCGGTCAACGTGCCGTCGTCGGTGATCCCACCGTCGATATAGGGAAATACGTGCCGGTCGATATCGCGGCCGAGCCACAGCAGCTGTATATCGGAATAACAGACATCGGAATCCTTGATCACGTCGAAGACCACGCTGCGGCCGTTCTCCTCGAACGGCGCGCTCGCGCAACGGGCCTTGTTCGCATATCCGAATGCCAGGGTGAGCCCGCACAGCAGTAGGACCGCTGCGGCGAATAACCTGCGGCGGGCCACTGCTGACATGGAATCCACCCTAGAGCAGGGCGGATTTCGAAGGTGACGGCCCGGTCATGTAGCCTGTTCGGGTTGCTGACGCAACGACCCTCCTGCCACGGACCGTCCGTGGCCGTTTCCTAGTCCACAGGAGGTGATTGGTCCGTGCGTCATTACGAAGTGATGGTTATCCTCGACCCGAGCCTGGACGAGCGCACTGTTGGTCCGTCGCTGGACAGCATGCTGAACGTCGTGAAGTCCGAAGGCGGCAAGGTCGACAAGGTCGACATCTGGGGCCGTCGCAGGCTCGCCTACGAGATCCGCAAGCAGGCCGAGGGCATCTACGCGGTGGTCGATCTCACCGCGACCCCGGCCACGGTGAGCGAGCTCGACCGCCAGCTCGGACTGAACGAGTCGGTGCTGCGCACCAAGGTTCTGCGCCACGACAAGTAGTCCTCACCACCTCGTGCGCGTCGGTGCCTGGCTCTAGGCTCGAGCGCGACGAGCGAGTGTAGGGCGGACTGCACCCCGAGCAGGAGGAACCACATGGCAGCAGGCGATACCGTCATCACCGTCATCGGTAATCTGACGGCCGATCCCGAGCTTCGATTCACGCCCGCGGGCGCCGCGGTGGCGAATTTCACCGTGGCATCGACTCCCCGCGTTTTCGACCGTAATACGAACGAATGGAAAGACGGCGAAGCGCTTTTTCTGCGCTGCAACATCTGGCGTGAAGCCGCGGAAAATGTCGCCGAAAGCCTGACCCGAGGCGCCCGCGTGATCGTGAGCGGTCGACTGAAGCAGCGCTCCTACGAAACCCGCGAGGGTGAGAAGCGCACCGTCTTCGAACTCGAGGTCGACGAGGTCGGTCCCTCCCTGCGTTACGCGACCGCCAAGGTCAACAAGGCCAATCGCAGCGGTGGCGGCGGTGGTGGATTCGGATCCGGCGGCGGCAATTACGGCGGCGGCTCCGGCGGCGGCGGTAATTCCAACGCTTCCTCTAGTGGTGGCGGCCGATCCGGCGCCGACGACGATCCGTGGGGCAGTGCGCCCGCGGCGGGCTCCTTCGGGGGCGGCCGCGTAGACGACGAACCGCCGTTCTGAGAACGGCTCACATCGGTCCGCTCGACCGGACCAACACATGTAATGGAGTAACAGACCATGCCTAAAGCGCCCGCGCGCGAGAAGGTGCTGAAGAAGAAGGCGTGCTCTTTCTGCAAGGAGAGCAAGGCCGGTACCGTTTCGATCGACTACAAGGACACCACGCTGCTGCGCAAGTACGTCAGCGACCGGGGCAAGATCCGGGCCCGCCGGGTCACCGGCAACTGCGTACAACACCAGCGCGATATCGCTGTCGCCGTCAAGAACTCCCGTGAGGTGGCGCTGCTGCCCTACGTGTCGACGGCTCGCTGAGAAAGGGAGACACGCACATGAAGCTGATTCTGACTGCTGATGTCGACAACCTCGGCGCCCCCGGCGATACGGTCGAGGTCAAGAATGGTTACGGCCGCAACTACCTGCTGCCCCGCGGCCTCGCGATCGTCGCGACCCGCGGCGCCCAGAAGCAGGTCGAGGGCATCCGCCGGGCCCAGGACGCGCGGCGGGTGCGCGACCTCGACCACGCCAACGAGCTGAAGCAGGCCATCGAGGGTCTGGAAGCGGTCACGCTGAGCGTGAAGACCGCGGGTACCGGCAAACTGTTCGGTTCGGTAACCCCGTCCGACGTCGCCGCGGCCATCAAGTCCGCGGGTGGGCCCGTGGTCGACAAGCGCAGCATCGAACTGCCGAAGTCGCACATCAAGACCACCGGTAAGCACCGCATCGCGGTGCACCTGCATCCTGATGTGGCCGCCAAGTTCGACTTGCAGGTCACGGCCGCGAGCTGATCCCCGGATCTCCGCGGCGCTGAGCGATTCGCATCGGTCCAGGACCACTTCCGTGTTCGGCACGGAAGTGGTCCTCGGCTGTGCCCGCATGTCGTCGGCCTGCCATTCGGAAAATTAGCGACATATTTGCCGGAAGCCTCGTGGCTATGCGGACCCGCGTTCGGGTATGCACTGGAACACAGTCGGGCGAATCCGTTGTGCGTTCTACCTCCCGTTATTCGGCCTGTGGATTACCGACGAAACCGACCGATCGAAATGTGATCCAGCTCATACTCCGTCTACGCGCCGTTAACCCAACACGCCCGACTGTTCAACTTGACCGACACGCCGAGAGTTCCTTAATCCACACGTGGATAGATGTCTAAATCGCTATCTATCTGCAAGTTCGATGTATCCGACCTGGTTTTTCCCCAAGTTGTACACAGGGGGTGCACACGGTTGGGTAAACAGTCCCCAGGTTATCCACAGGTGTGTACACAACCGAGGTTGGCGCGTCCGTCTCGCGTCGCCTAGGTTCGTCGCATTGTCGTGAGCGAACCGGGGGACACCGGGTTCGGGGCAACTCATGACGGTTTGCTGGATCCGGGGTACAGGCGGCCGAAATGTGTCGGTACCCGGTAGTAGAACTATCCCGGGCAAGAACCCGCTCCGGGCGTCGAACCCGATCGTGGGGCAGAGAGGACGGTCGAGTCTGGTGACAACCACCGATGACCGCGGGCACGTCGACTATCCGCCCGATCCTCCCGGTGAAGATTTCGGGCGCCAGCCGCCGCACGATATGGCCGCCGAGCAGTCGGTGCTCGGCGGCATGCTGCTGAGCAAAGACGCCATCGCCGATGTCGTGGAAGTCATTCGGCCCGGCGATTTCTACCGCCCGGCGCATCAGGCCGTCTTCGACACCATCCTGGACCTGTACGGTCGCGGCGAACCCGCCGACCCCGTCACCGTCGCCGCCGGTCTCGACCGCCGCGGCGAACTCAAACGCATCGGCGGCGCGCCCTACCTGGTCACCCTCACCCAGACCGTCCCCACCGCCGCCAACGCGGGCTACTACGCCGAAATCGTCGCCGAGAAGGCGATCCTGCGCCGCCTCGTCGAGGCGGGCACCCGCATCGTCCAATACGGCTATGCAGGCGCCGACGGCCAGGACATCGCCGAAGTGGTCGACCGCGCCCAGGCCGAGGTATACGAGGTCACCGAACGCCGCGCCACCGAAGACTTCCTCCCACTCGAGGAACTCCTCCAACCCACCATGGACGAAATAGATTCCATCGCCTCGCGCGGCGGAATCTCCCTCGGCGTCCCCACCGGCTTCACCGAACTCGACGAACTCACCAATGGCCTGCACCCCGGCCAGATGATCATCGTCGCGGCGAGACCCGGTGTCGGCAAGTCGACCCTGGGAATGGATTTCATGCGGAGCGCTTCCATCAAGCACGGGTTGGCGAGCGTCATCTTCTCGTTGGAGATGAGCCGGACCGAGATCGTGATGCGATTGCTCTCGGCCGAGGCGAAGATCAAACTCGGGGATATGCGCTCGGGCCGGATGAGCGATGACGACTGGACGAAACTGGCGCGGCGAATGAGTGAGATCAGTGAAGCGCCGCTGTTCGTGGACGATTCACCGAATCTCACCATGATGGAGATCCGCGCCAAGGCCCGGCGACTCAAACAGCGCCACGACCTCAAACTCGTCGTCGTCGACTACCTCCAGCTGATGACCTCCGGCAAGAAAGTCGAATCCCGCCAGCAGGAAGTCTCGGATTTCTCCCGAAATCTCAAACTCCTCGCCAAGGAACTCGAAGTCCCCGTGGTAGCCATCAGCCAGCTCAACCGCGGCCCCGAACAACGAACAGACAAGCGCCCCATGGTCTCCGACCTGCGCGAATCGGGATGCCTGCCCGCGTCGACGCGGATTCTGCGCGCCGATACCGGTGGTGAGACCACACTCGGGGAACTGATGGCCAGCGGCGAGCAGCCGCTGGTCTGGTCGCTGGACGAGCGAATGCGCCTGGTGGCCCGGCCGATGGTGAAGGTATTCCCCAGCGGCCGTAAGGAGGTCTTCCGCGTACGGCTGGCTTCCGGGCGCGTCGTGGAGGCCAGCGGCAACCATCCGTTCCTGACGGTCGACGGCTGGATTCCGCTGGAGAAACTGTCGAAAAACGACCGCGTCGCGATCCCGCGTGCCGTACCCGAACCGGCGAATACCACCGTCATGGCGGATGCCGAGATCATCTCGCTCGCTCACATGATCGGCGACGGATCATGCGTCGCCCGCCCGCCGGTCAGGTACCACGAGAAGTTCGTTCCCTCCGCGATATTCGCGTTGCCCAACGATCAGGTCGCCTTGTTCCTGAAACATCTCTGGGCGACCGATGGGTCGGTTCGATGGGATGCTCGCCACCGGCAGGCCCGGGTGTACTACGCCTCGACCAGCCGCCGATTGATCGATGACGTCGCCCAGCTCCTGCTGCGTTTCGGAATCCACAGCCGAATCGAGCGCGTCGGCGAACAGGGCCGTAGTGATCGCTGGCGTCTGCTCATCGACGCGGCCGCGAACCAGACGATCTTCCTGCGAGATATCGGAGTGCACGGCGCACATGGCCGATCGGCCGACACCGCGCTGGCGGCTCTGCGAATCGTCGCGTCCGATACCGATGTCGACACCGTCCCGAAGGACGTGCGCTCGACAGTGCGCACCCTGTTGGCCACGAAGCACATGACCCACCGCGAGTTCTCCTCCGCGATCGACTCTCGTTCCCGCGGCAGCACCGGATGGAAACACGCACCGAGCCGCGCGCGCCTGGCCCGTGTCGCGGCGGTTCTCGACGACGCCGACATCGACATGTTGGCGACGAACGACGTCCACTGGGACCCCATAGTCGAGATCACCAGCCTCGGCGAACAGGATGTCTACGACGGAACCGTCCCCGGCACCCACAATTTCGTGGCCGACGGCGTCGCCGTGCACAATTCCCTGGAACAGGACGCCGACATGGTCATCTTGTTGCACCGTCCCGACGCCTTCGAACGCGACGATCCGCGGGGCGGTGAAGCAGACCTCATCGTCGGCAAACACCGAAACGGCCCCACCGCCACCATCACCGTCGCCCACCAACTCCATCTCTCGCGGTTCGTGGATATGGCGCGGGGGTGAGAAGCTGCCGCTCGCGGCAAATGTTGGGACAGATGGGCACAATGTTGGGATGTTGGGACGCGGACCTGCGGTTTTGCGGTCGTTGAGACGAGGGCATTCTGATACGCGACAAACCCAGCAGGACAAGGTCAAGCTGTCACCGGCCGGATGTGCGGCGAGAGCTGCGGCGCTGTGACTGCCACAAGGGCATCCAGGGAGGTATTGGCGAAGGCCGCTCGGCAGGCCGGGCTCGAGCTGCATCGACCGGAGGTGATCCGCGAAGGATCCCACACCATTTACCGGGTTGGCGACATCGTCGCGCGGATCGGCAAGTCCGGCAGTCTGAACGAGGCCGCGCGGGAACTGCGAGTTTCGCAGTGGCTCAACAGTTCCGGCATCCCAACCGTGGAGGCGGTATCGGAACTGCTTCAACCGATCGTTGTCGACGACCGACCCGTCACCTGGTGGCACCTCATCCCGGACCATCGACCGGCCACACCCACCGAGCTCGGAGCCACACTACGGGTACTCCATTCGTTGGCACCGCCGGCCGATCCCGACCTGCCGAGATACGACCCCTTCGGTGATCTTCGCGCCAGGTTGGCGACTGCGGGCACGGTGGACGATGGTGACCGAACGTGGCTGCTGACACGCTACGACGAGCTGCGTGAACACTATGACAATCTGCCGGATCCCCTACGGCTCACGGTGATTCATGGCGATGCCTGGCAAGGCAACCTGGTCGTGCCGCCATCGGGTATTCCGACGGTGCTGGATCTCGACAAGGTGTCACTTGGCCGTCCGGAATGGGATCTCGTGCAACTGGCCGTCGACTACACGGACTTCGCGAGAATCCCCGACGCCGACTACCTGTCCTTCGTTGACGCCTATGGTGGCTACGACGTCACGACCCGGCCAGACTTCCGCGTCTTCGCCGACATCCAGGAACTCAGATGGGTCGGTTTTGCCCTTGAACGCGCCTGTGCGAGCAAAGCCGCTGTGAGTCAGGCCAATCATCGAATTGCATGCCTCCGGGGAGCAGTGCCGCTGCCGTGGCAATGGGAAGCGCTGTAAACGGTGGCAGTGTGGCGAGTACTGAACGACGACAGGGCGAGCTACCGTCGATTTTTCCGACTCCGCACCACAACAACGTAGGGATCTTGGTGCTAGCGCCGCGCGATGGTGCCGATTGTGCGGTTCTCGCAACAGATCTGCTTCCTGAACTGTCCTTCTTCACCTACACCGCCCAGTTCTTCCCTCGCTGGACCTACGTCCAGGCTGGCTCGGCCGAAGGTGAGCTGGACTGCATCTCGGCGGACGCAGGGTGTCGAAGATGAAGTGGGGCAAGAAAAATTCCCCGAGACCGGAAAGCAGGTCGAGGACCGCACCGCCATCGTGTACAACCCGAAGGTCATCATCGCCGGCATCCCGGAGGACGCCGAACGTTACCTGCTCGGATCCCGCTCGGCGTTGGCGTGGATCATCGACCGTTACCAAATCAAGACTGACTCGGTGTCGGGGATCGTGAACGACCCCAACGACTGGTGCGACGAACGCAGCGACCCGACCTACATCGTCGACCTGATCAGTCGGGTTACGACGGTCGCAGTCGAGACGATGAGAATCGTATGCCTGGTAGCGTGCGCTACATAGAACATACGTTCGAGCACAGGAGTGATATATGAGTCTCGAAGGCGCTCGAAACGCGCCGATGGTTCTGCCCAGCCATCCGACGAGTTCTAAGCTGTCTGTCATGGGTGATGTGGACGCGAATGAGCATGTGGCTCTCCTCGCCCTTCTCGACGAACGGCCTGGAAAGATGACGTGGTCAGCGATCGCCTCCGAGGTGGCCCTGCGCGGCTCAGCGATTGCGCTCTGGGACGAGATTCATCCGGCAGCCCTCGATGGCATGAGCGACGATCGCGACCGGCTCGCGCGCGCCTGCGAAAACCTTGATGCGTGGCGCAACTCGGACTTCGATCTGGTGACGGTCTTAGACCCGGAGTATCCGGTCTCTCTGCGAGAAATCCACCAGCTACCGCCGATCTTGTTCGTCAAGGGCAAGCTGCACCCCGAAGAGATCGGTGTGTCTGTAGTTGGGTCGCGGGCAGCGACCGACCGCGGGATATCCGTGGCGACCCATGTTGCCCGTGGCCTCGCGGATCGCGGCATCTCTGTCCTGTCGGGCCTGGCCGCGGGAATCGACACCGCAGCTCACACAGCCGCCATTGAAGCCGGTGGTCGTCCGGTCGGCGTGATCGGAACCGGTATCAACAAAACATATCCGGCCGCAAACCGAGACCTGCACGCGCAGGTTGCCGCCCACGGCGCGCTCATCTCGCAGTTCTTGCCCGATGCGCCACCTCAACAGCACAATTTTCCTATCCGAAACGCGACAATGTCTGGTTTAGGACGCGCATCGGTTGTGATCGAGGCCGGTGAGCGCAGCGGTGCGCGCATCCAGGCCCGTCTGGCCATCGATCACGGGCGACCCGTAGTCCTGACCGATCTCGTCGTGCGCACGACGAGCTGGGGGAAAGCCCTAGTTGGCCGACCCGGCGTCCACGTCGCTGGGAGCACTGCAGAGGTCATGAACATCGTCGAACGCGTGGTCGCGACTGACCTCGGTCGATCAAATGTTCCGACACTGATTCCCAGTCCGGCTGGAAATGAAAATTTGGGCTAACCTTGGGCGCAACCGATCCTAAATCGCTACTTGTCCAACTAGCGGGCGGATACCTCCGTAACACGATCAGGGAACCACAAGTCACCTGCAGTGTATGCGCAACGCCAACTTTCGGATATTTGAAATGCTATAAGTGCAACGCCATCAAGTCGATGCCCGATATCGCCACCGTGGTGGCGCCGCTTGTATATGCGGTTTCTGGCGCGCAATCCGGCACCCTGCTGCGCCACTACAAAGATGACATATCCCCTGCAGCACGGAAGAGACATACCGCAATTCTGACGCTCGTGCTGTTCAACGGAATCACGCTCCACGAACGGTGCATTGGGGTCGCCGCAGGCGTACCCGTCACACTCAGGGTGACCATCCCCTCCCTCAGCGGTCGGCGCGGTGTCCACCCGTTCACGGCCATATCGCACGACATCGGGGCGATTACCGATGCCGTTCAGCTCGTACCAGCACCGACTTCGACGTCTGACCGGGTAGTAGTGCCAACACAGTTCGCCCTCAATCCGCCGACCAACCTCGCTGGGCACCACGTGCTGGTTCTCGACGATACCTGGACGACTGGCGCTAGAGCTCAATCAGCTGCGATGACGTTGCGGGCCGCAGGAGCGAGCGCCGTCAGCATCATGGTCGTCGGCAGGTGGATCGAGCCTGGCTTCGGTAGTAATGCAGCGTTCATTCGCGAGCGACTCACGACCGACTTCGACCCTGATCGTTGTCCCGTCACAGGTGACTCGTGCCCGAGCGCGCAGTGAGGTTCGGCCACACGAGCTGATGGGTCCACGGTCGGGGATGAGTGCCCTGGGTTTCGAACGCCGTTCCGGTGGTGGGCAGGGCTGGGCCATCGTCTGGATACGGCCGGTCGCTGGTGTGGCAATGGGAAGCGCTGTAAACGGTGGCAGTGTCGGGGCGAGTACGGACGGGTGGTGTAGGAGGGATGGTCACCGCTGATCCGGTTTCGCCGCTCGGCCTATTCGCGACGCCAGTGGCCACGGCTTTCACCGGGCGAGCGTTTTCCGCCGCTGACGGTATGAGCTGAGCAAATCTTGTCGCGGGTGGCGCTGCCGACGGCGGTAGCGCTGAGCGCGAGCTGCGGGCGCGGTCTCGGGCGAGCGAGCCTCCGGGACGGATCGCATGATGTGTCTTCTATCGCACTGGAGTAACGCGTAGGGCCGGTACCACGACGTGTTCGGTGAACATGGCCCTCGGGGGGGCCTTGTCCGTCCGTGTATCGATCGATGGATTGGGGATGACGGCATGGCCTTCGGTGAGTACCTCGTGAAACCTCGGGCGTTTCTCGCACAGCACAAGATCGCCTCGGCTGTCGCCGCGCCCGCGGCGTTGGGGTTGGCGGCTGTGGTGGCGGGTTCGCTGGTGTTGACGACCTCGCACCCGCGGACCGCGGATACGCGGCTAACGACCTCGGTGACCGAGTGCCGGGACATGGTGACGATCTCGGTGGCGGGGCGGGGGGACACGCCGGTCGAGGGGACGACCAGGATGCTGGTCGACGCCAATGGGAACGAGTTGCCCGCGGCGATGGCGGGAGATCACAACAGCGAGTGGGTGGACCCGGTGGTCAACGCGCCCGCGGGCGCCGTCGATCCCGACGCCTACGCCGCCATCTATATCGCCTATCCGGCGAATATGGACAGCTACGAGGACGCGGTGAACACCGGCGTTCAGAACACCGAGCGGGTCATGCGGGAGATCGCGCAGGCATGTCCTGACACCCGGTTCTCCATCGTCGGCTACAGCGAGGGCGCCGATGTGGTGCGCCGCGTGGCCAAGCAGATCGGGAATCAGCAGGCGGGGGCCGACGGCGGCTACGGGATCGTCGACCCGGACGACGTTGTCGGCGTGGTGATCCTCGCCGATTCGGGGCGCTCGGCGGATGAGGGACCGTTCCCGGGCGCGAAGGACCCCTACGGCAGCCCGGACAATTTCGACCAGAAGTACCAGACCGGCATGGACGCGGCCTCGGGTCGGGGCGCGCTGCCCGGCAACAGCGGCGACTTCGGCGCGCTGAACGGCAAGATCGCCTCGTTCTGCTCCGACGGCGACCTCACCTGCGCCGCGCCGCAGAACATCTCGCTGCTGCAATTGGCGGTCAACGTCGGCAGGCAGTTGAACGTGGACGGCCTGGAGAAGGAGGGGCTCACGCCCGCGACCGGTCAGGACGTCGCGGTCACGCTCGGCAAGATCGCGCTGCTCGCTTTCGCCGACATCCAGTCGCAGGACAATTGGATGGCCGGTGACGAGACCTTCCTCGATGTGCTGCTGCGGGTGTCGGATCCGGCGTACAAGCCGGGTGAGGCGAAGAAGACGCCCGCGAAGGCGGACACGATCGCCTCGGATCAGATGTCGCCGCTGGCCTACCTGCCGCAGAAGGTGTTCAACGAGATCGTCGGCCTCATCGTGACGAATCAGAACACGATCCCGGTGATCATGAGCGACCCGTACCAGCTGACGCTCGGACCGAACCACACCGGGCATCATTTCGACTACTGGCAGGATTCCGACGCCGCCGACGGCAAACCGCTGACCTCGGCCGAATACGCGGCCGCGTGGCTGACCCATCTGGCGAAGCAGGCGCAGGCGGGCGAGCCGGTCGACAAGTCGGCCAAGCCGGATCAGACGGATTTGGCCGCGGTGCAGCGGGCGGCGATCGAGAGCACGACGAAGCCGTCGGCCTCGGCGCGGCCGAGCACCACCGCGCCGTCGACCATCGCGAAAGCCACGACCACCACCGCCAAGCCGACGACCACCGCGCCGAACACCACCGCGCCGAACACCACCGCGCCGAACACCACCGCGCCGAGCACGACCGCGCCCACGACGACGGCCCCGATGACGACGACAACGCCGCCGACCACGCCCGCCGCGCCGAAGAACGAGACCACCGACGCGACGACGCCGCCCGCACAGGGTCCGGCCCGCAATTCCGTCGCAGCCGAGTCCCCGGCCGCGATCACCGCCGCGCCCGCGACCCCGACTACCACAACCACGGAATCCGTACCACCGTCGCCCACCCGGTAACCCCGCGCCGACCGCGCACCCGTCCCGGCCGTTCCGGGTGGGTGCGCGAGCGCGGATCACGCCCCCGGTCGAGCACGGCTGTCGACCGCGGGCCCGAGAGACCGGGTCCGCACGAGCAGCTATGCGCGGTGCGGCCCGCCACGGCGCGGTCGATGCGAGCGCACGCTCACTACCGAACGCGACCCCTGAAGGTGCGGCGCAGATCGCTGACCCACTCGTCCGGTATCTCCCACGGAATGAAATGGCCGCCGCGATCGTGCGCGGTCAGCTCGACGTGGTTGTACCAATCGGCGCGATCGCTGTCGAGGAAGTGCCGGACGCGCTGGTCGGTGCGCACACCGGGCGGATTCTCGTACCCGACGAAGGTGACGCCGGTGGGCGCTTCGATGGGCGGCCGCCTGTCGTGCGCGGGCCGCCACGGGTAGCGGTTGTTGTTGGCGTAGGTGCGGATCGAGGTGCCGATGCTGTTGGTGACCCAGTAGATGGTGGCATGGGTGAGCAGTTCATCGGGGGTGAAGACGGTGTGGATGTCGCCGCCGCAATCGCTCCAGGCGGTCCAGCGTTGCAGCAGCCAGGCCAGCATGCCGACCGGCGAGTCGGTCAGACCGTAGGCGAGGGTGCTCGGCTCGAGGACCTGCACGGCCAGGTGCACGGCGAAACGGCGTTCGAGTTCGACGACCCTGGCGTGGGTTTGCGCCGGCAGTCCGGGCGGAATCGGCTTGCCCCCGCTGAGATCCCAGGCGCGGTCGCCGTCGAATAGGGTCAGCTTCTGGCCGGAGCCGATGTGGATGCCGTACAGCTCGTCGGCGTACTTGTGGCCGAGCTGGCCGGTGACCAGCGCGCCGACGTCGCATCCCGCGGCCGCGTATCGCCGGTGCCCGAGCACCTCGGTCATGAGGGTGTGCCACACGTCGGCGACCTTCCAGAAGTTCATGTCCGGCCGGTCGGGCAGCGGCGTGGAGAAACCGAAGCCGGGGAAGGACGGCACGATGACCTCGAACGCTTCGGCCGGATCGCCGCCGTGCGCGCCGGGATCGGCGAGCGGTCCGATGACCTTGGACCAGTGCCAGAAGGTCCAGGGCCAGCCGTGGGTGAGGATGAGCGGGACGGGGTCGGGGCCGACGCCGGGGCGGCGCAGGAAGTGCACGGGAACGCCGTCGATCTCGACGCGATGATGCACATCGGCATTGATGACGGATTCGACTGTCCGCCAGTCGTATTCGGTCCGCCAGTATTCGGCGAGCGCCTGGAGGCGGACACGGTCGACGCCGTAGTGGCCGTCGCGGTTGCCCGCGTCGTCGGGCCAGCGGGTGCGGGCGAGACGGTCGCGCAGGTCGTCGAGCACCGCGTCGGGTACGTGGATCGGGTACTGGGCCAAAGGTTCTCGGGGGGTGTCGTGTGCCACCTCGCGGCTCCCGTTCGTCGCGCCGATGCGGCCGCGCGCCACATCGCATAAGCAATTTACATAAGTTACTTAAATAAGTCACCCGATATATTCGGCGGGTGGACGAGACGACTCCCGACCTCGACGCCGATGCCTTCGCCGAGGCCATCGAGCGCTTCAATCGCTTCTACATCCGCCTGCCCACCACGGAAACGCTGCCTTTCACCACACTTTCGGTCCTCGACACCCTCGCCGCGAGCCCGCACCCACTGCGCCTGTCCGAACTCACGCGCACCGAACAGATCACCCAGCCCGCGATCACGCAGCTGATCACCCGGCTGGAGCGCGACGGTCTCGTGCGACGCCGACCCGATCCGACCGACGGCCGCGCCGTGCTGGTACACCTCACCGAGGCCGGACGCCGTGTCGGACGCGCCCGCCGCCGCGATCGCCTGCGCCATCTCACACCGCTGCTGGCCGAATTGAGCACCGAACAGCGCCGCGCCCTGGCCCGCGCGCTGCCCGCACTGACCCGGCTGGCCGAACTCGGCCGCCGCTGAGGAGGGACGATGACAGACGACACACCCACGACCGACGTGGGCGCGGCCTACGACGCGGTCGCGGAGCTGTACCTCGAAGTCACGCGCGGCGTGCTCGCGGCGCAGCCCTTCGACCGCGCCATGCTCGATACGTTCACCGAAAAGGTGGGCGCGGGTCCGGTGGCCGATCTCGGCTGCGGACCGGGCCGAATCACCCGCTATCTCGCCGATCGCGGACTCGAGATCACCGGCATCGACGTGTCGGCGCGCATGATCGAACTCGCCAGGCGCGACCATCCGGATCTGGATTTCCGCGAGGGCTCGGTGGAGCGGCTCGATTTCGCCGACGGCTCGCTGGCGGGAGTGATCGCCTGGTACTCGCTTATCCATCTTCCGCCGGCCCGGGTGCCGGGAGTGTTATCCGAATTCGCCCGGGTACTCCGTCCGAAAGGGCTCGCACTGCTCGCCTTCCAAGCGGCCGAGGAATCGGTCGACGCCTTCGACCATCGGGTGACACTCGCCTACCGTTGGCCGCCGCAGCGACTCGCCGAGTCGGCACGCGACCACGGATTGCACGAGGTGTGCCGGATGATACGGAGACCGGATACGGATGAGCGGTTCGCGCAGGCATATCTGTTGATCTCCAAGGATCAGTGATTCCCTGGGTCACCGGACTACGGATCACCGCATTCCGAAGTCGCCGTTTCCGAATCGCCGAACGGTGCTCTCGCGGTCGTGCGTGCCCATCCGACAACGTGGTCGATCAGCCATCCGAATACCCACCACCGCCAGGGGGCGACCATCCCATGGAGTTCGTGTCACCGATCGATGCCTTGTTCCTACTCGCCGAATCCCGCGAGCATCCCATGCACGTGGGCGGGCTCATGCTGTTCGAACCACCCGAGGACGCGCCACGGGATCAGCTGCGCGGACTGCATGAGCGACTCCTGCGGCACGACGGTTTCCATCCGACCTTTCGCAAGCGTCCCGCGACCCTGTTCAGCACCCCGCAACTCGCCTGGACCAGCGATAACGACATCGATCTCGGTTATCACGTGCGCCGCGCGGCGCTGCCGGGGCCCGGCGGGCCGCGACAGCTGCTGGATCTGACGTCCCGACTACACGGCTCCCTGCTGGACCGGCACCGTCCGCTGTGGGAGATGCATCTGATCGAAGGGCTCGCCGACGGCCGGTTCGCGGTATACACGAAGATGCATCACGCGCTCATCGACGGTGTGTCCGGTCAGCGGTTACTGCGCCGCGCCATGACCGAGGACCCGGCCTCGGCCCATCTGGGCGCACCGTGGAATCCGCCGCGGGCGCGGCGTCCCGAACCGCAGGCGTCGCCGGGGTCGAGGAAGGGTTTCGCGAAGCAGTTGTGGCACACCGCCGCCGCGGCGCCCGCGCTGGTGCGCACGATCGGCGACGCACTGCTGCGCCAGCAGTGGGCGATGCCGTTCGAGGCGCCGCGCACCCTGTTCAACGTGCCGATCGGCGGCGCGCGTCGGGCGGCGGTGCGCTCGTGGCCGCTTGAGCGACTCGAACAGGTGGGCAAGGCGACCGGGGCGACGCTCAACGATGTCGTGCTGGCCATGTCCTCGGGCGCGTTGCGCGGCTATCTGGCCGAGCGCGACGCCCTGCCGGACAAGCCGTTGATCGCGCTGGTGCCGATGTCGCTGCGCGGGCACGACGATATCGAACCCGGCGGCAACAAGGTCTGCGCGATCCTGTGCAATCTGGCCACCGATATCGCCGATCCGCTGGTCCGGCTGGCGACCATCCGGGAGTCGACGCGGCGCAACAAGGAGGTCTATCACGGCCTGTCGCCGGTGCAGGCGATGGCGCTGTCGGCGCTGATGCTGAGTCCTGTCGCGATGTCGCTGCTGCCCGCGCTGACCTCGGTGGCCGCACCCCCGTTCAACCTCATCATCTCCAATGTGCCCGGACCGCGCTCGCCGCTGTACTGGGGCGGCGCCCGGCTGGATGCGGGCTATCCGTTGTCGATTCCCTTCGACGGCCAAGCCGCCAACATCACGCTGACCACCGTCGGCGACAACCTCGATTTCGGCATCGTGGGATGCCGACGCAGCGTCCCGGAGTTGGACCGGCTACTCGGACACTTGGAGAACGGACTTGCCGAGCTGGAGGAATCGATCTGATCGCGCACCGCGAATGTCAACCTCTATTCCGATAAAACTAGAACGTGTTACTGTCTGAATATGGTGCATTCGCCGGTCGAACGACCCGCCGCCCCGGCAGGATGCCACCACCATCCGCCTCGGCGTGCGCACACCCGACGGGGCGGTCATGTAACTCGTTCTAGAGCGTCGTCGGTCCGCGGTCCGCGACCGCGGAGCCAGTAAGGGAGACCAGCACCGATGCGTACCGAAATCTGCGACCGGCTGGGGATCGAATTCCCCATCTTCGCCTTCACTCATTGCCGCGACGTCGCGGCCGCGGTCAGCAATGCCGGTGGCATCGGCGTGCTCGGCGCGGTCGGCTTCACGGCCGAGGAGTTGGAGGTCGAGCTCGCGTGGCTCGACGAACACGTCAACGGCGTGTACGGCGTGGACCTGGTCATCCCCTCCAAGTACGAGGGCAAGGGCATCGACGGCCTGTCCCCCGAGGAACTGGAAGCCAAGCTGGCCGAACTGGTTCCGCAGGGTCACCGCGACTTCGCCGAGAAGCTCCTGGCCGACCACGGCGTGCCGCCCCTGCCCGAGGACGAACACCACAACCAGCTGCTGGGCTGGACCGCCACCACGGTCGCCCCGCAGATCGAGGTGATCCTGCGCCATCCCAAGGCCAAGCTGGTCGCCAACGCGCTCGGTACCCCGCCGCCGGAATTCGTCAGCAAGATCCAGGAGTCGGGCCGCCTCATCGGCGCGCTCTGCGGGTCGGTCAAGCACGCGCTCAACCACAAGAACGCCGGACTGGACTTCGTGGTCTGCCAGGGCACCGAGGGCGGCGGGCACTGCGGCGAGGTCAGCTCGCTGGTGCTGTGGCCGCAGGTGATCGATGCCGTCGGCGATCTGCCGGTGCTGGCCGCGGGCGGTATCGGCAACGGCCGCCAGGTCGCCGCCGCCATGGCGATGGGCGCGGCGGGCGCGTGGACGGGTTCGGTGTGGCTGACCGTCGAGGAGGCGAATGTGCCGCCGGCTCAGATGCAGTCCTATATCGACGCGACCAGCCACGACACCGTGCGTTCGCGCGCGTGGACCGGCAAGCCCGCCCGCATGCTCAAGAACGACTGGACCGAGGCATGGGAGAACCCGGACAACCCCAAGCCGCTGCCCATGCCGTTGCAGATGATGGTCGCCCTCGACGGCGTCAAGCGCGGTCACCGGTATCCGGAAGCCGCCAAGGACGTGAACTTCAACCCGGTCGGTCAGGTCGTCGGCATGATGAACAAGGTCGAGCGTTCCGCCGATGTGGTCGCGCGGCTGATCGAGGAGTACGTGGAAGCCTGCGAGCGGCTCAACAAACTCAACGGCGCCTGAGACTCACTCCGGCCACCGCGGGTGCGCCGGCTCCAGGATCGGATCGGTGATACCGCCCCAGCACGCCAGCCGGGCGGTATCCCATCCGGCCAATTCCGCACCCGCGGCGTAGACCGACTGGTAGAACGCGAGCACCGTGCCGACGGGATCGTCGGCACGGCGCGCGGCGTCGTAGTCCAGATAGGCCGAATGCCCCGAACCCGCCGTCACCCAGTGCCCGCCGCCCGCGAGCGGACGTTCGGCCAGGCCTTCGGGTTCGGGTGCGACATAGGAGTAGAAGGTGGGCGCGGGCACCTTTGGATCGCCGAACCAGAACCCGGCGCTGATCTCCTCGCGCGAATAGGCTTCGCGGGTCACCGAATCCACCGTCGGCGGCAGTTCGACATGCCGGTCCGAGAAGCGCTGTACCGCGAGATCGAAGCTGTGCCAGAAGAATTGGACCGGACTGATCTTGCCCGAATAGGTGGCGCTGAACTCCTCGAGTATCCGACCGACCTGGCTGAGCACCCGGAATGCCGTGCGCACCCGCGCCGGATCGTAGGCGGCGTGTTCGGTGTCCTGCGCGAAGGGCCGTCCGGCATCGGGTAGGTCGAATGGATGTGGATGCGGCAGAACGACTTCAACGCCGAGATCGCCGAGGGCGCGCATGACGGCGTCGTAGAAGTCGGCGACGCTGCGCCCGGACAATTCGATCTCCACGGTGGTGCCGCGAACATCGGCGATGCGGAGCACGTGGTCGACGAAGTCGAAGGCGCAGTCGAATACGGGTCCGCGGCGGGCGGTGCCGAGCGGCACGGTGGTCATACCGCGGGCGGTGAGCCGGTAGGTGATGTGCCACCAGTGATTGCGGCGGATGCCGGTGGCGAGGGCGAGCTTGCCGACGATCTGCGTGAACCGGTGCAGTGTCTCCTTGGTCGGACGCCACGACTCGTAGGGTAGGGCAGGCAGCAACTCGGAGGAGTCGGTCATAGCGTCACGGTACGTTCACCCCGTGACGAATGCCAACTGTTTGCCCCTACCGGGAGGTAGATCGAAATACCTGGTACGATCGTCTCAGACAATCAGTGCTCGCGGCGCAGATCACGCCGTGGTGGCATGCCCTTCCTCGGCCGTTTCGACCACTCCGAGCAGATCGGCGAATCTCGCGACGACTTTCTCGTGATACATGCCGAAAAGGTCGTCGAACAGCGCCAATTGCGCATCCGACGGACCCGAATCCGATTCCCATACCGCCACCATCGCCCGCCATACCAGCACGTGCAGATCCGCCGCGCCCGCGAAGAACGCCTCGATCGCCTCCGGCACCTCCAACACCATCTCGCCGATGGAATTCAGAATTGCCCGCTGCATACTCGCACCCTGGACGGTGAGCAGCTTGCGCACCAGCACGACCTCGATGGCCAGAATCCGGTGGTAGGGCGGAACCTCCAGCCGCGCAAGCGTTTCCAGCTCATCTATGGCGGCCCTGAGCTCGGCCGGGTCGATACCCCGCGGACTGTCCGTGTAGGCGAGCAGCGCGCTCATGACGATGCCGCGCTCAACCTCGATGACATCGCGGAACATTTCGACGGCGACGTCCGGCATGGAGATCGAGTAGCGGAACAGGTGCCGGTATACGTCGATGCCGCCCGCCTCGCGGACGTCGCGAATGGTGAAACCCTTACCCCGACGCGCTTCGACGAATCCGTAGGACTCCAGTCGGCCGAGCGTCAGTTGCGCGGTCGCCCGGTTCATCTCGAATTCCTCGGCGACCTGACGAACCGACGGCATCAGTTCCCCCGGTTGATATTCCCCTGCGGCAACCCGGCGCGCCAATTCGTCGGCGACGTCGGCGACTACCGTGTGGGATCCCATCGAAAGCCACCCTTTCGTATCTAGTGCCCGTGACAACTCGTCTCGTCTACGTCCCAGACAGTCTAGGCCGCAGCATGTGAGACCGCACCTGTGTAACACTGTTCCGCGCACAGTGTGAGGTGATTCATGACCATTCGACAGGGATTCCCCCGGGCCTCCGCACTACACGCCCGGGGGAATCCACCCGTGCGCGCCGCTGTGCGCAATGCCAAACTGGCCGCGCTGCCGGTGGCCTTCGCGGGCAGACAGGCCATCGGCTTCGGCAAACGCGCACTGGGCCGCCCCGCCGAGCAGGTCGATCGGGAGATCAGGACCCGCACCGCGCAGCACATCTTCGAGGTGCTCGGCGAACTCAAGGGTTGTGCGACCAAACTCGGTCAGCTGCTCGCCATTTACGAATTGGCACTGCTGCCGGAGTTGGCCGAGCCGTACAAGATCGCGCTTGGTCGGCTCCAGGATTCCGCTCCCGCACTGCTGCCCTCGACGGTGCGCATGGTCATGGCTCAACATCTGGGCGACGACTGGCGTTGCCGCTTCCGGGAATTCGATGACCGCCGGGCCGCGGCCGCCTCCATCGGCCAGGTGCACCGCGCGGTCTGGCACGACGGCAGACCGGTGGCGGTCAAGATCATGTATCCCGGTGCGCGCGAATCTGTGCGCGGCGATCTCGACCGGTTGCGCGGCATGTCGGGGCTGGCACAGGTCTTCGTGCCCGGCGCGGATGTCAAGGCGCTGACCGAGGCGCTGTGCGCCTGCGTCATGGAGGAACTCGACTACGCCTGCGAGGCGCGCTACCAGCGCGCGTTCGCCGCCGCTTACGCCGACGACCCCGATTTCCGGGTGCCCGAGGTGATCGAACAACAGGGTGACGTACTGATCTCGGAGTGGCTGGACGGCACGCCGGTCCCCCGTGTCGTCGCCACCGGCTCGCGCCGCGAACGCGACCGGGTCGGCATGCTCATGGTGCGTTTCGTCCTCGACGGCTGCGCCCGCACCGAACTGCTCTACGGCGACCCGCATCCGGGCAACTTCCGGGTACTGCCCGACGGCCGACTCGGCGTGGTCGATTTCGGCGCATGCTGCCGCTGGCCACCGGAGGGTTTCGAGGAACTCGCGGTGGACTACTGCCGCGCCGTCTTCGAAGGCGGTCCGCTCGAGCTGGCCGGCGTGACGCGGCGGCACGGATTCATACAGGCCGATCGCACCGTGGACGCCGACGCGCTGTTCGCCGCGGTACTGCCCTGCGGAGAACCGTTGCGACACGCGACATTCCGCATGTCCTCGCCCTGGCTGCGCAAACAGGTGGCGCGCGCGACCAAACCGCGCCTGAGCAATGTGGCGCGCGATTGCACCATGCCCGCCAACTTCACCCCGTTCGCGCGCTCCGCGCTCACCCTCGTCGGTGCACTGGCCCAACTCGAGACCGAGGGCTCCTACCGCGACGAGATCATCCGCTCGATTCCGGCCCTGGCCGAGGTGTTCGAGCGCATGGACCGAGACGGGTCCGACCCGGTGGATCTCGCCGCCGCGCGCGAACGCCGCACGTCCGCGACCCGCTGCAACGGTCTCACGAACGCGGGCGGCACAGGCCGGGTACCCGACGACTCCCCTGTCTGAGTCAGCGGATTCCACCGCGGGGTAGCCGGTGGTACGCGGACACCCGACCCGCGGTGGTCAGTACGACAACCAGCGCCGCCACCGCGGGCGAACGAGTTCGGCCAGCGCCTCGTAACCCGCCGCGCCCGGATGTGCGCCGTCGCCCGCGGCGACCTCGCGCGTCCAGGTCGGATTCGCGCACAGGGATTCATGGATACCGACATAGGGAACAGCCTGTGCGGCACAGAGTTCGGCGAAGCGGCGGTCGAGATCGGCGGTGCGTGCGGTATGGGCGGGGTCGGCGAGCGGAGGCGGTCCGACGACCAGCGTGCGCCAGCCGCGGGCGGCGGCTTCGCCGAGCATGACCGTGAGGGCTTCGACGGTGACCTCCGGTAACACTCGGGGACCGCCGTTCTCGTGGGTGGCGTCGTTGGCGCCGACCGCGAGGACCACGCCCGCGCTGCGGCTCGCGGGCAGCCGCTGTTCGCATTCGGGCAGGAAGCGGCGCAGGACGTCGACGGAGGTCTGCCGGCGGACGCCGAGGTTGTAGACGGTCGGGGCGAGACCCGCGGCGGCGGCCTCGACGGCCAGACGCCCGGTCCACCCGCGGCATTCGGGATCACCGACACCGGCGACATAGGAGTCCCCGACACAGCAGATACGCAGATCACCGACCACCGGGTCATCCTGCCAGGCCGCATCGGCGCCGATCAGTCCCGCGCCCCCACGGTGATCCCGGTCCATCGCTCGGAGGCGGTCCACAGCCTGCGCGCGAGTTCGTCGTCGAGCGCCTGCTTGTTCCGCGGCGTCTCCTCGGTGAAACGGTGGAAGTAGCGGCCGTGGATGGCCTCGGTATCCGGCGTGGTCACCAGGTGGACCAATGGTTGCGCGCCCTTCTCAGGACGAATGAAGAACGGCTTGGACAGCGGGGATCGGATGAACGCGCCGAGGCCGAGCGGCGCGTTGTCGTAGACATTGGTGGCGACGGCGCCGGGGTGGAAGGCCGCCGTGACCAGTCCGCTGCCCGCGGTGCGGCGGGCCAGTTCGCGGGTGAACACGATATTGGCCAGTTTGGACGCGCTGTACGCGCGGAGCATGGCGAACGAGCCGCTGGTGGCATTGGCCTTGTCAAGATCCAGGTCGGCGTGGCGGTAGGTCATGCTGGCGGTGTTGATCACCCGCGGCCGCGGCGCCCGCGACAGTCGCTCCAGCAGCAGACCGGTCAACAGGAACGGCGCGAGATGGTTCACCTGGAAGGTGAGTTCGTTGCCGTCGACGGTGGCGGTGCGCTTGGCCCAGGCGCCACCCGCGTTGTTGGCGAGCACGTCGATGCGCGGATAGCGCTCGAGCAACCGGTCGGCGAGTTCGCGCACCTGGTCGAGATGGGCGAAATCGGCGAGGAACGCGTCCGCGCCCGCCGCTTCGGCGACCCGGCGGGTCTTCTCCGGTGACCGGCCGACCACCGCTACGGTGGCTCCGCGCGCACTGAGTTCCACGGCCGCCACCGCGCCGATTCCCGAACTCGCGCCGGTCACCACGATGGTGACGCCCGTCAGATCTTCGCCCTGCTCTGCCATGTGGTGTCTCCTCGTTCGGTGCCGTCTGTTCGATCGTCACCGCCGCGGCCGCGTACGGCAAGAGGGTTGCCGAGACAGGCCGCCCGGGGGTATCCGCGCCGGCTCTGGCAGGCTGGTCACCGCCCGAACGGCACCGCGCGCCGTCGAACCGCCACGGCGTGTGCTGCCGATCGGGTCCGGTGGCCTGCTGCATACTCACGCTCTACGCGAGGCGGGTGGCCGGTGCAGCTCCAACTCGATCCGAAAGTGCCGATACGACATGCGAGTCGACGGGCGGGACATCCCGGTCACGGGCAACCTGCTACAACCGCTGATCCGGCGGACCAATGACATCGTCCGTGTCGTCCTCGCCGCGCTGTGGCTGACCGTTGTCATCGCGGCCTCGGTGATCACCCGGCCCGAATGGCTCGCCCTGGAGCGATCGGTCTCCGATATCGTCGGCTTCCTCACCCCCGACCAGTCCAACCTGGTCTATCTGATCTACGGCATCGCGATCCTGATCCTGCCGTTCGCGATTCTCATCGAACTGTTCATCGGCAGGCAGTGGAAACTGCTCGCCGGGTACGCGGCCGCGGGACTGACCGCGGGTCTGCTGCTGTCCATCACCGGCACCGGCCTGTCCGCGCCGAGATGGCATCTCCAGGTGCCGGAGCGGCTGGACACCTTCCTGTCGCAATTCCTCGACGATCCCCGCTGGATCGCCATGCTCGCGGCGGTGCTGACGGTGTCGAGCCCGTGGCTGCCCAACCGGCCGCGGCGCTGGCTGTGGTTGCTGTTGCTGGCCTTCGCGCCGATCCACCTGGTGGTGAGCACGGTGGTGCCCGCGCGTGCCATGTTCGGACTCGCGGTGGGCTGGCTGGTCGGCGCGGTCATCGTGTGGGTGGTTGGCACGCCCGCGCTGGAGGTGCCGCTCGACGCGGCGGTGCGGCTGCTGGCCCGGCGCGGGCACACCGTGAACTCGCTGACCGTGGTACGCCCGGCCGGACCGGGTCCGCTGACGCTGGCCGCGGCGGTCGAGGGACCAGAGCGGGAACTGATGGTCGAGCTGTACGGCAAGAACCAGCGCAGTTGGGGCGCGTTGCGCACGCTGTGGCGGCTGATGACCTTCCGCAGCAGCGAGACCGCGGCACTGCACGGTTCGATGCACCGGGCGGTCGAGCACAGCGCCCTGATGACGATCGCGGCCGACGACCTCGGGCTGGCGGCGCAGACCACGGTGGGCGTGGCCGCGCTGGACCGCGGCTGGATGCTGTACGCGCACACCACACCGCGCGGCGTCCCGCTGGCCGAGAACGACGATTCGGTGCTGCCCAACGTGTGGACCGCGCTCGACCTGCTGCACCGCGGACAGATATCGCACGGCGACCTGCGCCCGGCCGAGATCATGATCGAGAACGGCTCGACTCTGTTCGCTGGATTCGGCAGCGCCGAATTCGGTCCCTCGGAGACCCAGGTGCAAACCGATATCGCGCAACTGCTGGTCGCCACCACGGCGATCTTCGGTCGGGAGACGGCGGTGCGCGCGGCCATCGACGCACTCGGCGTGCGGACCATCCTGTCGGCCTCGCGGCGGCTCACCAAGTCCGCCATGCCCGGCGGCATCCGCAGATCGGTGGCCGACTGGGGTTCGGTGGTGGGGCAGGCGCGCGACGAGATCCGCAAACAGACCGGCCAGGACAAGATCGAGGCCGACCAGATCACCCGGTTCTCGCGCAATCGGATCATCCAGCTGGTGCTGCTCATCGGCCTCGTCTACGTGGCCTATCCGTTCATCAGCGCCGTTCCGACCTTCTTCACCCAGCTAGCGACGGCGAACTGGTGGTGGGCGCTGTTGGGGCTCGGCGTCTCGGCGCTGACCTATGCGGGTGCGGCGGCGGCCCTGTGGGCGTGCGCGTCGGGTCTGGTGAGCTACACGAATCTGGTGATCATGCAGGTCGCCAATACCTTCGCCGCCACGACGACGCCGGCCGGGGTCGGCGGTCTCGCCCTGAGTGTGCGCTTCCTCCAGAAGGCCGGACTCGGCGCGGTGCGCGCCGCCGCCGCGGTGGCCTTGCAGCAGGCGGTGCAGGTCATCACCCACCTGAGTCTGCTGCTGCTGTTCAGCATCGTTGCGGGCACCTCGGCGGACCTGTCGCATTTCGTCCCCGACGCGATGGTGATCTATCTCGCCGTCGGCGTCGCGGTCGGCATCATCGGCACCTTCATGTTCGTGCCGAAGCTGCGTCGCTGGCTGAATACCTCGATCCGGCCGCAATTACAGGAGGTGTTGGGCGAACTCGCGCAATTGGCGCGCGATCCGAAGCGCTTCACGACCATCATCGGCGGCTGCGCGGCGATCACCCTCGGTCTGGCGGGCGCGCTGTGGGCCAGTATCGAAGCCTTCGGCGGCGGCACGAATTTCGTGACGGTCACCATCGTCACCATGATCGGCGGCACGCTGGCGGCCGCGGCGCCGACACCGGGCGGCGTCGGCGCGGTCGAGGCGGCGCTCATCGGCGGTCTTGCCGCCTTCGGCGTGCCCGCGGCCGTCGCGGTGCCCTCGGTGCTGCTCTACCGGGTGCTGACCTGCTGGCTGCCGGTGTTCTGCGGCTGGTTCGTCATGCGCTGGATGACCGCCCGCGACCTGATCTGATGCGAAAGGCCCCGGCGTCCAATGGATTCCGGGGCCCCACGCGCATCGAGCGGTCAGGCGGTGACGACGACTTCCCGCAGCCGCCGCGTGATGAGCTCCTCGGCCTCGCCGACCATGCGCTCGATCAGTTCGGCACAGGTCGGGATGTCGTGGATCAGGCCCTGGGCCAGACCCGCCGTCCAGATTCCCGCGTCCAGGTCGCCTTCCTCGAAGACCTTGCGCCCGCGCGCGCCCGCGACGAGTTCGCGCACATCCTCGAATGTGCCGCCCGCCTTCTCGATCTCGACGACCTTGCGGCTGATCTCGTTGTCGGCCACGCGCGCGGTGTTGCGCATGGTGCGGAAGATCAGCTGGGTGTCCAATTCGCTGTTGGCGACGATCTGCTCCTTGACCTTCTGGTCGATCGCCGACTCCCGGGTGCACAGGAACCGGGTGCCCATGTTCACGCCGTCGGCGCCGAGCGCCAGCGCCGCGACCAGCCCCTGCGCGTCGGCGATACCGCCGGAGGCGATCATGGGGATGTCGATCACCCGCGCGGCCGCCGGGATGAGGATGAGGCCGGGGATATCGTCCTCGCCCGGGTGTCCCGCGCATTCGAAGCCGTCGATGCTGACGCCGTCGACGCCGATGCGCTGGGCCTTGAGCGCGTGCCGCACGCTGGTGCACTTGTGCAGTACCTTGATGCCCGCCCCGTGGTAGTGCGGCAGGAACGGTTCGGGATTCGATCCCGCGGTCTCCACGATCTTGATGCCGCTGTCGATGATCGCCTTGGCGTATTCCTCATACGGCGGCGGGTTGATGGACGGCAGAATCGTCACGTTGACGCCGAAGGGCTTGTCGGTCAGCTCCCGCGTTCGCTCGATCTCCTTACGTAGATCGTCGGGGGTCGGCTGGGTCAACGCCGTGATGAACCCGAGCCCGCCCGCGTTCGCGACGGCCGCCACGAGTTCCGCACGACCCACCCACATCATGCCGCCCTGCACGATCGGATGTTCGACCCCGAATGTCTCGGTGAACCTGGTACGCAGCATTGCGCTACTCCTCTATTCCGCGCGGGCGTGCCGGTCCCCGCCCTGCCGGGCTCGATCGTGACATGCGGATCGACCCCCGTACAAGCGGTAAGTAAGCCATGATTCGCATAGTTGATGGATTCGTGAAGCCGCACAGTCGGCCTGTGGCGCCCAAGACGATCGGCAAAGCACCAGATCGAAGGGTGTTTCTCACGTCGGACCGCATTTCGGTGCGATTAACGCCGATTCATCTCCCGATCTCTTGCCGGTGGTTTAAGTTAGTTGTTATTCTCGTCTCAGTCGGCGCCAGGGGCGACTGCCCCACAGTTCGCGCGGAACAGCACAGCCAAGGAGTTGGTGGCATGACCACTGGTGTACACGCGCTCGCGGAGCCGATCCGGTCCCGGCGCAACCACTGGAACAACCAGATCGCGACACACGCGCAGATGCGTCCTGACGCGGTCGCCTTGCGGTTCCGTGGCGTCGACACCACCTGGCGGCAGCTCAACGACCGCTCGCTGAAGTTCGCCGACGCGCTGGCCCGCCGGGGCGTCGGCTTCGGCGACCGCGTACTGATCCTCGCGCTGAACTACCCGGAGTACCTGGAAGCCGTCTTCGGTATCAATGCTCTCGGCGCCATCGCGGTGCCGGTGAACTTCCGGCTCACCCCGCCCGAGGTCGCCTACATCGTCAGCGACAGCGGCGCCAAGGCCGTGGTCACCGACACCCTGCTCCAGCCGCTGGCCACCGCGGTGCAGGCGCAGTCGCCCGCGCTGGAGAACGTGATCGTCATCGGCGGAACCACCGGCGACGGCGTCCTCGGATTCGACGAACTGCTGGCCGAGGAAGGCGAGGCGCACACCCCGCTCGATATCGCCGAAGACACCCCGTGCCTGATCATGTACACCTCGGGCACCACCGGCAGCCCCAAGGGCGCGATCCTGTCGCACTCGAATATGAACGCCCAGTCGCTGACCTGTATCCGGGCGCTGGCCATGGAGCAGGAGTCCGTCGGCTTCTGCACCTCGCCGCTGTTCCACATCGCCGGACTCGGCAGCCTCGCCCCCGCGTTCATGCTCGGCGCCAAGACCGTGCTGCACCCGCTCGGCGCCTTCGACGCCAAGGACTTCCTCGACGCGGTCGAGGCGGAACAGGCCACCAGCGCGTTCTGCGTGCCCGCACAGTGGCAGCTGATCTGCGCCGACCCGACCGTCAAACAGCGCAAGCTGGCGCTCGAGGTGCTGAGCTGGGGCGCGGCCCCCGCCTCGGACACCGTGTTGAAGGCCATGGCCGACTGCTTCCCGAATGCCTTCAATGTCGCGGTATTCGGACAGACCGAGATGTCGCCGATCACCTGCGTGCTCGAGGGCAAGGACGCCATCCGCAAGCTCGGCTCGGTCGGCAAGCCCATCCCGACCATCCAGACCAGGATCGTCGACGACGAGATGAACGATGTCGCCCCCGGCGAGATCGGCGAGATCGTCTACCGCGGACCGACCCTCATGCAGGGCTATTGGAACAAGCCGGAGGCCACCGCCGAGGCGTTCGCGGGCGGCTGGTTCCACTCCGGCGACCTGGTGCGCCAGGACGAGGAGGGCTTCGTCTACGTCGTGGACCGCAAGAAGGACATGATCATCTCCGGCGGTGAGAACATCTACTGCGCCGAGGTGGAGAATGTCCTGTTCGGGCATCCCAAGGTCCGCGAGGCCGCGGTCATCGGCCGGCCGCACGAGAAGTGGGGCGAGGTGCCGGTGGCCGTCGTCGCGCTGGTGAACCCGGACGATGAGCTGACCATCGCCGAACTCGAGCCGTACTTGAACGAGAACCTGGCGCGCTACAAGCACCCGAAGGACCTGGTGCTGGTGGCCGAACTGCCGCGCAACGCCAGCGGTAAGGTCGTGAAAGTACAACTGCGCAAGGACTTCTCGTCCTGATTCCAGCGTGTCTGTTCCCCCGTTTCCGTGAACTGGGTCGCGGAGAGCGGTGCGGGCGCGGCGCGAATGCGTGAGGAGCCGGCCGAGCCGGTCCGGCGCATTCGCGCCGCGGTGTTTTCGGGGGGTGGTGTTTCGGGGCCGGACTCAGCCGACGTCCGCGCGGTCGCTTCCGCGCACCAGGCGATCGAGTCCGGGCGCCACCATCTCCTCGAGTCGGCGGTAGGCGTCGGCGGCGGGCAGGGGCGGGTCGGCGTCGACGATCATGCCGAGCAGGCCGACGATCCCCCACGACAGGAACGTGATCGGGGCCGCGAGTTCCTCCTCCTCCACATCGAAGGTGTCGGTGAGGCGTTCGGCCAGGATCTTGGCGACCATGCCGCGGGTCGCGCGCAGCAGCACCGCGTTGGCCTTCGCGCCGAGCAGCGCGCGGTACAGCTCCGGATTGCCCGCCGCGGTGTCGAACAGCGTGTAGACCGGGGCGAGCGGCGCCGAAATCGGCGGAGCCGCCGGATCTTCCGGATCGGGTCGCGCGGCCATGATGGTGGCGCGCAGATATTCGGTACTGCTGACCAGCAGCAGATCATCCTTGTCGCGGAAGTGGGCGTAGAAGGTCGAGCGGCCGATGTCCGCGCGCTCGAGGATGTCGCCGATGGAGATGCGCTCGTAGCCGCGTTCCAGCATGAGTTCGAGCAGTGCCTGATTCAACAGGGCGCGGGTGCGGCGGACTCTGCGGTCGGTTCCCTGGCTCATCGGCGGCATCCCGGTTCGTTCGTCACCGTTCGCTGTCCGCCTCGTCCGTCACTGCCTGGTCGCGCACTGTGCATAGGTCCTCCGACGAAGCGGCGCCGACGCGGTGCGTCGCCGCCGTCCCGGCTCGATCGTGCGGGTGATACCCAACGATAATGAACACTTGACCCGAAACAGACAACAGTTCACCGCCGAAGCACCGGGGAATCCGAATCCGGCGCTCCGTTGCACCGGCGTGTTTCGGACACGAAAACAGCAGGCGGACAGCCCAAACCGCATACGTGTCCGGGCCCCGACTACGGCATAATCGCGGAGGAACGGCTGCCGGGCCCACCGGAGGCGTGCGAGCGGAGAGGGAGGACGCGATGCGGCCCGATCTGTCGGAGGGGCACGGCGCTGGAATCGGGAGTGTGCCGCGACGGCGCACGGTCCTGCGCACGGCGGCCGTCGGCGCTGTCGCCGAACTACTCGGCGTCGCCCCCGAGAAGGTGCCCACCGGCGTGCCTTTCAACGATCTCGGGCTGAGCTCCCTACAACTCGCCCGGTTGACGGCTCAGCTGGAGGACGCCCTCGGTGTCGAGGTGACGCTGACCGCCATCTACGACCACCCCGACATCGAACAACTTGTCGAGCATCTCGCGATGCGATGACCGCCGCCGACCCCGCTCGCACCCGTCCATCGGTCGCGATCGTCGGAATGGGGTGCCGATTTCCGGGCGCCGACGGCCCGGAGGCGTTCTGGCGTCTGCTGCTCGACGGACGCGACGCCACCGGTGAACCGCCCGCGGACCGGGCGCTGACCCGTCGCGGCGGCTACCTCGACGACATCCATCGCTTCGACAACGACTGGTTCGCCATCTCCGCGCGCGAGGCCGCGATGATGGACCCGCAGCAGCGGCTCGCACTCGAGGTCGCCGTGGAGGCCGTGGACGACGCGGGCATCGGCTACCGGGTGCGCGGCAGCGGCGCCGCGGTGATCTTCGGCGCCTGCGGCTACGACCACGGCGTCACCGTACTCGGCGACGCCGGACGCGACGCGCCCTACGCGGTCACCGGTTCCGCGCTGAGCATCATCGCCAACCGGCTGTCCTACGTGCTCGACCTGCACGGTCCGAGTCTGGTGGTGGACAGCGCCTGCTCCTCCTCGCTGGCGGCCATCGACCTGGCGACACGGCTGCTGGCCGACGAATCGGTGCCGTTCGCGATAGTCGGCGGGGTCAATCTCACGCTGCTGCCGCACACCACCGAATATCTGGCCGACAGCGGATTCCTCGCCGAGGACGGGGTGTGCAAGCCCTTCGACGCCGCCGCCGACGGCTACACCCGCGGCGACGGCTGCGGTGTGGTGGTACTGCGCCGCACCGCCGACGCGCGCGCGGCGGGCGAACGCGTATATGCCGAGATCGCGGGCGCCGCAGTCGGTTCCGATGGGCGGTCCAACGGACTGTACGCGCCCAACGGCCGCGCCCAGCGCGATACGGTGCGGACCGCGTGGGACCGTGCCGGAATCGACCCGCGCCGCGCCGGATATCTCGAATGTCACGGCACCGGAACCGCATTGGGCGACGCGGTGGAGGTCGGGGCGCTCGCCGCGGTCCTCGCCCGCGAACCCGGGGCCGAACCCGTCTGGATCGGCTCGGCCAAATCCAATCTCGGACATCTGGAGGCCGCCGCGGGCATGGCCGGTCTCATCAAGGCGGCGCTGTCCATACGCCACGGCCTCATCGCGCCGACCATCAACTTCCGCGACGAGAATCCGCTGCTGAAACTCGCCGAACGCGGTCTGCGGGTGCCGACCGAGGTCATCGACTGGAGCGCCGTCCCGGTCGCCGAACGCTACGCGGGCGTGAGCTCCTTCGGCTTCGGCGGCACCAATGCGCACGTGGTGCTTCGCGGCATCGCGACCGCACCGCCCGCACGGCAACAGTCGGGTCCGGTCCCGATTCCGGTCACCGGGCGCGATGTCGCCGAATTGCGCACGCGCGCCACGGTTCTGGCCGATCGGCTGGACGAGCCGGAGGACCTGGACACCGCGGAGTCGACGCTGCGCGAGCTGGCGGCGGCCTGCGCGCGGGCGCTGCCCGAACAGGTCCGGGCCACCGTCGTCGCCCGCGACCGCCCGGAGGCCGTGGACCGGCTGCGCGGTCTGGCCGACGGGGAAACGGGCGCCGGGATAATCGGGCCCACCGCGGCGCGGCGGCCGGGCGGACTGGTGTTCCTGTTCTCGGGACAGGGCGGTCAGCACGCGCGCATGGGCCGGGCGCTGGCCGCGCGGCACCCGGCCTTCGCACGGGCGCTGACCTCGGCGGCCGACGCCGTCGCCGCGGTCGGCGGTCCACGGGTGTGGACGCCGCGCAACGGATTCCGGGTGGACGCGCAAGCCGCGACCGCCGTGGTGCAGCCCGCGATGTTCGCGTACCAGGTCGCGCTGGCCGAACTGTTCGCGGAATGGGGTGTGCGGCCGGACGCGATCATCGGGCACAGTCTGGGCGAGATCGCGGGTGCGGCGGTGAGCGGAGCGCTGTCGCTGTCGGATGCGGCGCGGATCGCGGTGTGGCGAAGCCGGTGTCTCGGCACGCTCGACGGCCAGGGCGCGATGGCGCTGGTGGAGGCGGCCGCGGAGGTGGTCGCGCAACTGGTCGAACCCATGCGCGCGGCGGTGGGGATCGCGGCGGTGAACGGTCCGCGCTCGGTGGTGGTGTCGGGGGAACCGCGCTACGTGGAGACCGTGGTACGCCGGGCCCGGCGACGCGATATCTTCGCCCGGCCCATCGCGGTCGACTTCGCGGCGCACAGTCCGCAGGTCACGGGGGTGCTGCCGGAGATGATTGACGCGCTGTCCGCGTTGACCCCGCGTTCGCCCGATATCCGCTTGTACTCGACCGCGCGGCGCGGCACCGTCGTGGAGACCGCGGCGCTGTCGGCCGACTACTGGGCCGAGAATGCCGCGGGCACCGTCGAACTCGCCGCGGCGCTGGAATCCGCCGCCGCCGACGGCTACTCCGCCGTCGTGGAGCTCGCGCCGCATCCCGTGCTGATTCCGGCGGTGCGCGAGTACGCGGAATTCCGCGACAGCGCCTATCCGGCCGCGACCCGCGAGGACGAGGCGGGGGCCTTCCTGGACTGTGTGGCACGGCTGCACACCGAGGGCAGGCCGGTGGACTGGTCGGCGCTTGGCCCGTTCGCCGGTCCCGCGCACCGACGGCACTGGCGACGCCGTCGCTTCGACCCGGTGATCACCGAAACAGCGCCTGCCGTAGTCGAATTCGTCAGCGATGCGCTCGACGACCATGTCGTGCACGGCATCCCGACCGTGCCCGCCGCGTATTGGCTGCGCAGGCTGGCGCACCTGGCTCGCGGCGAATCCGCCACCGTCATAACGGATTTCCTGATCAGCGAACTCACCGAGCTGGACGCGCTGCCCGACGTCTCCTATCAGGCCGATGGCGCCGCGCTTCGGGTCACGCTCCGCGACGCGCATGTGCTCGCCTCCGCGCGATCCCGCGGCGGCCCGACGCCCGCCGATATCGTCGCGTGGATGCGGCTGGCCGACGCCAATCGCGCGTCACAGCATCGGATGCACCGACTCGAGGCCGGTTACTTCTACGCCCGATTGCGCGGCAGACAACTGGAATACGGGCCGAGGTTCCGTCCGCTGCGCCGTATCGCGACCGCGCCCGGTCGCGCGCTCGGCACCTTCGAGGACGCCGACCTGCACAGCACCGCGACCCTGGACGGCTGTCTGCACCTGCTCGCCGCCGCCTGCTACGACGACCTGCCCGACGACGTGGTACCGCTGCCCATCGGCATCGACACCGCGTGGCTGTCCACCGAGCCGGATCGGGTGGTGCTGGAGGGACACGCGCTGATCACCGAGCGCACCGCGTCCGCACTGGTCGGCGATATCGTCGGCACGGATCAACACGGCGCTCCGGTGCTGGCGATGACCGGTGTGCGCGTGCGTTTCGCCGATCCGGCGTCGCGGGTGCACCCGCACGCGGCCGACGCGCACGTCCGCGGCGCGACGCCCGCCTTCCGGCGCGAGAGCTGGCATCCGCTGCACCCGGACGTGATCACCGCGGGCGGGGACGCCCGCCCGCGACATGTGCGCCGCGCACTCGTGGTCGGCGAATCGGCGCAGGCCGTGCGTCTGGCGCGAGCGCTGGAATCGACACTGCCCACCGAGCGCGTCGCCCGCGAGCCCGATGCCGCCGCCGCGGTACTCACCTCGACCCTGTTGCGCCGCACCGCCGCCGAACGCATCGCCGTCGCCGTGGTCCTTCCCGCCGACACCGAACCCGGCCAGGAGACCGTTGCCGCGGTCGGCCGGATTCTCGCGTTACTGCAACATGTGCGCTCCCACGACGCCATCGCGACATTGACCGTCGTCCTGCCCCGGGGCCATTCCCGTACCGCGCACGCCACCGCGGCGCTCGTCCGATCGGTGCAGCTGGAATCCGGGCGCGCGATTCGGTTGGTCTGGGCCGATCACGACGCAGGCAACGCACCGGCCCTGGCCGAACTGGTCACCGCCGAACCCGGGGCGGCGCTGCCCGAGGAAATCCGGCTGACCGGCGCGGATTTCGCGGCGCGGCGCTTCACGCTCGCCAAGGCCGCCGCCGCGGCCCCCACCATCGATCCGAAGGGCACCTACGTCGTTACCGGCGGACTCGGCGCGCTCGGCGCGGTAGCGGTGCGCTGGCTGCTCGACGCGGGCGCGCACGACGTGGTGGTGCTGACCCGGTCACCGCGCCCGGTGCCCGCCCTGCTCGACGGTTCGGAGGATCGCGTCGTCGTGGTCCGCTGCGATGCCGCCGACCGCAGCGACCTGGACAATGCGTTGCGCGACATCCGCGAATGCGGTTCGACCATCCGCGGTGTCGTGCACGCCGCGGGCACCCTGGAGGACGCCGTCTTCGACGCCGTCACCGCCGACCAGGTGGCGCGCATGTCCGCGCCGAAGGTCACCGCCGCGGTCAACCTCCTCGACCTGACCGCGGCCGATCCCCTCGACTTCGTCCTGCTGTGCTCGTCGGCCACGGGCGCGCTCGGCGCGCCCGGCCAGGCCGCCTACGCCGCCGCGAATGCCGCCATGGACGCCGCGGCCGCCCAGGCCGCCGCGCGGGCGGCGGGTGCGGACCAACCGACGCGGCGGATCGTCAGCATCGGTTGGGGCGTGTGGGAGCACGGACTCGCCGAAGCCGCGGGCGGCGCGGCCCATCTGCGTCGCGCGGGCATCGCCGCCGTCGACACCCGACGCGGCGCGGAACTGCTCGGCGCGGCCCTGCGCCACGCCGACCCGTACCTGCTCGCGGTGGACTACACACCCACCGCCGACACCGCCCCGGTCGCGAACCGCCTCCGCGATCTCCTGTCACCGCACCGCGATTACCCGCGCCCTCCGGTGACGGCCGCGCCCGAACCACCGCGCATCCCCCTCCGGCCGACCACCCCCGAACCGCTCACCGCGACCATCCGCCGGATCCTCGCCGCCATCATCGACCAGCCGGCCGAATCCATCGAACCCACAGTGGATTTCAACGAGCTCGGCCTGAGTTCCCTGCTGGCCATCGAACTGCGCCGAGCGCTGGAGACCAGACTCAGCATCGTCATATCCACCGCCGAACTCTTCCGCCACCCCACGGTCGCCGCGCTCGGCGCGGCACTCGCGGATCGAGTCGCCGCCGCCGACGCCGGGCAGGCGTCGTGACACCGCCACCGGACGGCATGCCGGGCGCACGGACTCTCGTGAGCGCGCCGGAGCGGTTGTGCGATCGGATTGCCGGATGGGCGCTGACGAAGCCGGACGAGTCGGCGTTCACCGCGTTGAGCTATCGGGGCGCGCGGCGCAGCGCGCGAACGGTGACCTACGCGCGACTGTTCGGTGCGGCATGTGCGCTGGCACAGCGGTTGCGGGACGACAGCGCGCCCGGGGATCGGGTGGCAGTGCTGTGCGAGCACGGGCTCGACTATGTGGTCGCCTTCCTGGCCTGCCTGTACAGCGGACGTGTCGCCGTGCCGTTGCCACCGGTCGACGGATCGCGTGCGACCGAACGGCTGGATGGGGTGTTGGCGGACGCGCGGCCCGCATTGGGCGTGATCTCGCGGGGCGATGTCCGCACCGGCTCGGCACTGGGCGCGGCGGCGGGCCGGATACTGTCACCGGACCTCGACGCGCATGCGGAGCGGCCCGAACCCGAGGCAGGCGACCATGATCCGGCCTACCTGCAATACACCTCGGGATCGACCAGAAGGCCCGCGGGCGTACGCGTCACCCACGCCAACCTCGCCGCAGCGCTGACCCAGCTGTACGACGCGGTGCCACCGACCCGGGAACGACCCATCGTGACCTGGTTGCCGTTCTTCCACGATATGGGCCTGATACTGGGCCTGTCGCTACCGCTCTACTGCGGTGTGCACGGCGTGACGCTCGCGCCGCAGGATTTCGCGAAGCGGCCGATCCGCTGGCTGCGCGCCTGCGACGACTACCGCGCGGGCACCACGGCGAGCCCCGATTTCGGCCTCGCTCTTACGGTTTCGGCCACCTCACCGCACGAGCGCGCGGGTCTGGACCTGTCCGTACTCGAAGCGATGCTCAATGGCGCGGAACCGATACGCGCCAAGGTCCTCACCGAATTCAGCCGCACCTTCGCCGAATACGGCTTCCGACACCGCGCGCACACCCCCGGATTCGGTTTGGCCGAGGCGACCCTCACGGTGACCGTCGCCGACCACCGCGCCGAACCGGTCACCCACCACTTCGACCGCCAGGCACTCGGCGCGGGCACGGCCGTGCCGGTGGCCGCCGGTGACGCGAATGGTATCGCGCTGGTCTCGTGCGGATTTCCCGCCGGACAGCAGGTGGCGGTGGTCGACCCGAACCGGCGCACGGAACTCGCCGACGGCGCGGTGGGCGAGATCTGGGTATCCGGCCCGAATGTCGGCGACGGCTACCACGGCGATCCGCATTCGTCCGCGAACACCTTCGGCGCCATCCTCGACGGCCGCGCCGAACGGTGGTTGCGCACCGGCGATCTCGGCTTCCTCTTCCGCGGCGAACTGTATATCGCGGGTCGTCGCAAAGACATGATCATCATCGACGGACGCAACCACTACCCCTCCGACATCGAGGCCACGTCCGCCGCCGCGACCCCGTACATCCGCCCCGGCCGCCTCACCGCCTTCGGCCACGACGACGGCGCACGTGAGTGCCTGGTGATAGTCGCGGAACTACACGCCTCCGACCTGCCCGAATCAATGCCGACCGACGGGATCGCCCGACACATCCGCACCGCCGTCGCCGTCGCCCACCAGGTGATGCCGTTCGCGGTCCTGCTGGTCGAACCCGGCACTATCCCCAAGACCTCGAGCGGAAAGATTCGCCGCGCCGAAACCCGCACGCGATATGCCGCGGGCCGACTCCCCCTGATCGCGACCGCGGGCCGCCCGTCGCCCGGGTGACGGGCCACCCCCGGATATCCGGGAACCGCGCCGGGTCGCCAGACAGCTCTTCGCCATCAACGACGGATTCCTCGCGCCGCTGTTCTTCATCCGGATGGGCGCTCGACTGAATCTGCGCGAATTCGGCGAACATCCGGGGCTGATCCTGCTCGGCCTGATCCTGCGCCGCAGCGATCACGGCGCACCTGGTGAACCGAATGAGCGGACAGCCGTTCGGATACGGGGCACTCGCCGCGGCGCAGATCGGAGTTCCGGTCGCGGCGGTGACCGTGGGCAGTCAACTGCGCGTACTCGTCCCGGGGGAATCCTCGGCCATCATATTGGGCGCGCTGGTCACCATCGGCACCGCGACCTGGGCGTCGAGCCGAATCGCCGCTCGGCAGGGCGATTCGGCGAAACGCCGAGTCTAGGGATTCGGAACGTCGCGACCGAGGAGACGGTCGGTTTCGCGACGTTCGCGCTTGGTGGGTCGTCCCGATCCGCGATCACGACGCGGCATGGCGGCCAGGATCTCGCGTGGCGGCGGAGGTGGACTCCGGTCGATCAGACATTGCGCCGCGACGGGCGGGCCGACCCGTTTGGTGACGATCCGCTCCACGACGACGATGCGTTCGACACCGCCCGCGCGAATACGGACCTCGTCACCGACGCGGACCGGCTGAGCGGGTTTGGCCGTGGCGCCGTTGACGCGCACGTGCCCGCCCCGGCATGCCTCGGCGGCAGCGGATCTGGTTTTGAACAGGCGAACCGACCACGTCCACGAATCGACGCGGGCCTGAGTCGGTGCCGCCTGCTCGACCAAGGGCTACCGTCAGGCGACGCGCCGCGCGGTGACGACGTCGTCGGGATCGAGGTGGGTGTAGGAGACCGGGGTGCCGGACTGTACGGCGTTGAGCAGCTTGCCGTCGCCCGCGTAGATGCCGACGTGACCGCCGCCATTGGTGATCACGATGTCACCCGGCTGGAGGTTCTTGAAGGCGACGGGAGCGCCGACGTGCGACTGCTCGAAGCTGGTGCGCGGCAGTTCGATACCGGCCTGACGGTAGGCCCACTGCACCAGACCGGAGCAGTCGAAGCTGGCCGGACCTGCGGCACCCCAGGAGTACTGGGCGCCGACCTTGGTCTTGGCGGCATCGAGGGCCTTGGCGGCCGGGGAGTGATCCTCCATGACATTCGGGAACAAACCGCCCTGCGGCACCTGGGGCAGAGTGCCCAGCGCGGCGGGAGGCAGCGCGGGCGCGGCGGTAAGGGCCTGCTCCAGCTGCTTGTTGAGTTCCTGAACCGGCGCATCGAATTCCTGCGGAACCGGGACGTCGAAACCGCCCAGGCCGGGGATATTGATGGTGGCGGCCATCGCGGGAACCGCGGGCATGGCACCGGTAGTTGCGGCCACTGCACCCATCACGAGTGCACCCTTGACGGAATTCGGCAACCGAGATTCCCGCTGCAAGCTATGTTTACCCACCGAGCTGAGTCTCCGATCTTCCTGCTCATCCCGCCGACCGAGTTAGCTGACGGGTTCGGGCCGGGAAGATCGGCCCTACCGCGACGGCGACTATACCGTTGCGGATTCACCCCAGACGAACCTGTGGGTCCCCGGCTCGACAGCCGGAACGGGGAGTCCCGACCGCCGATTAGGCGGTGACTCAGTGGCGCCGATTCCTGGACGAAGCGACAGACTCCACTAAGTCACGAGAAGATTACGATGCCGATGCACTGTTGTCCAGCGCACAGACCTGCGAATTCCCGAACCTGTGAAAATTCACTGGACATTCGTGCGCGCGACCTACCCCGCCGTCTGATCACGATTCGGTATCGGAGCGCAGCGAACGACTCATAGCAAATGACTGGCTAGCGATCACGTTCGGCGAGCGCGCGTTCGAGTTCGGCAATCCTTCGCCGCGCGTCGGCCAGCGCGACCTCGACTTTCCCCAGCGCCATAACGAGTGGCCCGACCGCGAGATCCGCGACGAGCTGCGGATCGTCATACCCCTTTTTGATTGCCATAAGGATGCTCGATCGAATCCGGGCCGCCTGTACCGCGGTCTCGGGCACATCCCACGCCGCGACCACCTCGGCGGTGGTCCGTAGATCGGCCGACTGAGGATCTTCGGACATGACACCCCTCCTGCTCACCCGCACCCGACCGGCACCGACACGATCAGCCTAGAGAGCCGTGACCCGCGATGACAAAGCAGACATATCGATATCTATGACATGCCGTAGATTGCCCCAGATTCCGATGACGGCAGGGGCTACGGTATTAGGGCATGGACCCCGTGCGGAATCCGTATGCTCCCGGAGCCGGACAGCGCCCACCCGAATTGGCTGGCCGCGACAAGCAACTCACCGCCTTCGACATCGTGCTGGAGCGGGTCGCCCGCGGCAGGCCGGAACGCAGCGTCATGCTCACCGGATTGCGGGGCGTCGGCAAGACGGTCTTGCTCAATCAGCTCCGCTCGGCCGCGATCTCCCGCAACTGGGGCACCGGCAAGATCGAGGCCCGCCCGGATCAGGACCTGCGCCGTCCGCTGTCCTCGGCGCTGCACATGGCCGCGCGCGCGATCGCCATGTCGCATCGCAATACGGAACGGGTCGATGATTTCCTCGGCATTCTCAAGGCATTCGCCCTGCGCGCCACCGCCGACAAGGGCATGCGGGAACGATGGCAGCCCGGCATCGACGTCCCCGCGGTCTCCGGCCGCGCCGATTCCGGCGATATCGAGATCGATCTGGTGGAACTGCTCAAGGAGGCCGCGGCGCTTGCGGGCGATATCGGCGTCGGCATCGCCGTATTCATCGATGAGATGCAGGATCTGGGGGCCGCGGACGTCTCGGCCATCTGCGGCGCGTGCCACGAATTGAGTCAGGACGCCGCGCCGCTGATCGTGGTCGGCGCGGGTCTGCCGCATCTGCCCGCCGTGCTGTCGGCCTCGAAGAGCTACTCCGAGCGGCTGTTCAGCTACCACCGCATCGACAGACTCGACCGCGACTCGGCCGATCAGGCGCTCATCGCGCCCGCCAAGCGCGAGGACGTCGAATTCACCGCGGGCGCATTGGACACCCTTTACGAAAAGGCCGATGGTTACCCCTATTTCGTGCAGGCGTACGGCAAGGCCGCCTGGGATCAGGCGCCGGAGAGTCCGATCACCGCCGAGGATGTCGAGGTGGCCTCCCCCACCGCCGAGGAGGAACTCGCGGTCGGGTTCTTCGGTTCCCGCTACGAGCGGGCGACGCCCGCCGAGCGCGAGTACATGCGCGCCATGGCCGATCTGTCCGGTGACGACGGTCCGGTCGCCACCGCCGCCGTGGCCGCCGAACTCGGACGCAAACCGGCCTCACTGTCCCCCGCGCGCGACGGGCTGATCAAGAAGGGCCTCATCTACTCCGCGGAACGCGGCACGATCGGCTTCACGGTCCCCCACTTCGGCCGCTACCTGCGCGGCGTGTGAGGACACTATATCGCTATCTATCGCCCTCTCTAGATATCGATAGAAAACTATCGCGACCCGGGCGCTACCACCCGCCCGGCAATCGCCGCCGCCCGGCCACCAGATCGTCGGCGAGATCCTCGTAGCCGACCGCCGTTTCGGCCAATAGCCGCCGCACGTCATCGAGTTCGTGATCGGAACCGCGCACGAGCGCGGCATAGGCGACCGCGGTATAGGCGGCGATGCGGTCGATGACCGCGCCAATGGTCTCGGTGTGCGGGGCGGCGGGTCCTCGGCTCGGTGGCAACTGGCCGCGCACCCATCGGTCGATCTCGCGGATCAGCCCGGCGCTGCGGCCGTCGATGTGGTCGTCGCGACCCCCGGTCAATCGCCGTTCGTGCAGCCCGGTCAGCGCGTGGGCGGCCCGAAGCACGGGATGTCCGGCGTAACCGACTCCGCGACAAGCACTCAGCACTTCCTCCTTCGTCGGAAACCGTTCGTTCCGCACGAATCCTCCCCACGGTCGATATGCGTCCGCGCCGATACGGCGAGGCCCAACTCGGTTCGCGGCTACCGCGACCCGCCGCGGACCGGAATATTTTCACACCCGAATGGCACCGGACCGGAATCGACATCGCCGACAGGCCACGGGAACCGCTCGTTCATCCGTTTCGAAACCCGCACGGGCAGTGCCGACTTGGCGGCCGACATGCTCACCCGCGGCGATCACCGACCACCGATCGCTAAATCTTCATGAATCTAGTTGATTCTCTAGATATGTCCATAGATCCGATAGTGGGCGCCATGCGGAGCCGGTAGGGAAATCTAGCCGACTCTAGGAAAGGCGCTGAAAGCGCCTACAGATTCCGAGACCGGAGGCCGCGCCGCCGTCGGTCGACCGCCGACATCGGTTGGGCAACATGTGCATAACGCCTGGTATGGGCCGATAACACCGGGGAACTAAGCACCGACAACCGGACAGAATGCTCCGTCCGCGGGTCAGCGACAGGAGGAATCATGTCAACGACTATCGCTCGTCGGGCCGCCGATCACGACGGCCACCGCGTTACGGTGACAGCCGAGGATGGTGTGCCCATCGCGGTCAAGATCTTCGGGTCGGACCGGGCGCCGCTGACCGTCGTATTCGTGCACGGACATTGCCTGCGTACCGAGTCGTGGTCGTATCTGCGCGAGCATCTGCTGCGGCGGTGGGGCGAGGACACCAGGATGGTGTTCTACGACCATCGCGGTCACGGCGAATCAGGACTCGCCGACGCCGCTACCTACACCATCGACCAACTCGCCCACGATCTGGACGCGGTCCTGCGCACCATCGCGCCCATCGGACCGATCGTGCTGGTGGGGCATTCCATGGGCGCGATGGTGACCCTCGCCTACGCCCGGCTCTACCCGCACGCGATCGGCGCCCGCGTCGTCGGGCTCGGTTTGATCGCGGGCGCCGCCAACGGTGTGTTCGAAGTCGGCATCGGTCGATTCCTGCACCGGTACGCCGTGACCACCTTCCAGGTGGCGGTGGCGCGGGCGCCGCGCATGATGCGGGTCTCGCACCGCGTGACGCGGCGACTGGTCGAGCCGATCGTGCGGGAGGCGCAATTCGGGACGCGCCGGGTGAGTCCGCGCATGGCCGCGGTCGCGACGGCCATGCTCAACGACACACCGCTGCTCACGATGGCGAGCTTCCTGACCTCGCTCATCGCCTTCGACGAGACCGCCACCCTGCACCGGCTCGGCGCGATCCCCGCGCTGGTGCTGGCGGGTTCGGCCGACATCGTGGTGCCCTACGCCCATTCGGTGGTGCTCGCCTCGCAGTTGGCGGGCGCGGAACTGGTGCGAGTCGATGGGGCTGGACACGGTGTGATCCTGGAACGAGCGGAAGAGGTGGCATTCTCGATCGCCGCACTGGTCGAGCGGGTCGCGGCGGCGCCGATCACCCGCGGTCCCGGACTCGCCGTCGCAGGCTGAAGCCGTATTCGCGCGCCGGGTTCGGGGCGGCCGGGTTGCGCGTCCCGGCGCGCGGGCACAGGCTGGGTGCGGCGCACTAAACGAATGGGCAAAGGTTGGGCAACTACACAACGTTTGCGATCGCGCGAGCCTTATCCACGATTCTTCTGTACTGTGTTGTAGATCACGTTGTGTGGTGGATCACACGACCGGCGACGCGCGCCCGCAGGGCGGGATCCCCGCCCCCGGAGGGGTCGCCGGTTCGCGTATCCGCTGACCATCACAGGAGGTAACGATGACACGCAGCGACATCGCGGAACTACGCTACGCGGTCGGACAGCTCCGGCAATCCATCGGCGCACTGCGGTCGCACTACGGTGACGCGCGGACCGTGCGTCGACTGGAAAACGACCTGGAGCGGCTCGCCATCGACGCCGACGAGTTCGAGCAGTCGCCACCGCCGGAGGTGCCACGGCGGGCTCGAGAGACCATCTACGTACCCGACAGCAAATCCGACGAGGCGGCCTGGATGGGCGCGCAGGACGAGGGTCTCGGCTTCCACTCGCGCCCCCGTACGAAGTGACGCGGGCGATGGGCGGCCGTGCCTGCCCATCGCCAGGAGTCAGCCGGGATCAGGCCCGGTGCCGACCCGGCCTGCGCGCGGCCCGCACACCGTGGAAGCGCGCACCGCGCGGCGCTTCCACCGTCGGGCCCGTATCCGCCGATTCGAACAGCGCCGCAATCCCGTGATCGTGCCCGAGCGCGATGGCCTCGAGGCCGTAGCGCCCTTCGGTGCGCGACAGCTCGTGCAGCATCGTCGTCATGATGCGCAGTCCGGTCGCGCCGACCGGATGACCGAGCGCGATCGACGATCCGTTCACGTTCAGTCGGTCGCGCGGGTCGATGTCCCATTCGCGCGCGAGCGCAAGCACCTCGACCGCGAAACCCTCGTTGACCTCGATGAGGTCGATCTCGTCGAGATCGAATCCGGTGCGCCCGAGTAGTTTCGCCACCGCGGGCGCCGCGCCGAGCGTCGCGGTGTCGGAGGAGCAGCCCGCCGCGGCCCACCCGACCAGGAATGCCATCGGCGTCAGTCCCAATTCCTCGAGCCGATCCTCCCCGACTACGAGACAGCCCGACGCGCCGTGCCGGTGCGAGCTCATATTCCCCGCGGTGACCACGCCGTCGGACAGCAGTGGCCGCAGCGCGGCGAGAGTATGGGTCGAGACGTCGTCGCGCACGCCTTCATCGCGCAGGATCCGGTGGCCCGCGGTGTCGAAACCCGGTTCGGCCCAGCCCGGCGGCGCGGCGGTGACGCCGACCGGAATGACCTCCGCCGAGAAGGTGCCCTGCCGCCATGCCCGCGCCGCCTTTCGATGGCTGGCCACCGCGAATTCGTCGGCCTCGGCGCGGCGGATGCCGTAATAGCGCGCCACCTCTTCGGCATTCGCGAGTTCGACCGAACGTGCCCGGTCGACGGCGAAGGGATCGGACGCGCATTCGACACCGCCCGCGACCACCACGTCGGCCGCGCCGGTCTGCACCATCATGGCGGCGGTGATCACGGCCTGTAGTCCGCTGCCGCTGCGGCGGTCGGTCAGGAATCCGGGCACGGTGAAGGGCAAGCCTGCGCCCCGTGCGGCGACGCGGCCGAGTTCCGGTGCGCCGAGTGCGCTGCCGTCGACGCAGGCCATCGCCACGTCCTCGATGCGCCACGGGTCGATACCCGAACGCTCTATCACCGCGGACAACACGGTGGTCGCCAGCCATTCCGGCGGCATACCGGTCAGTGCCCCACCTTCCACGCCGCTCGGTGTGCGGACCGGTGCGACGATCGCGGCTCGTCTCATGTGGTGACTCCTTCCCCGGCCGAGGCAGGGTCCGATCGGCGGTGTCCGAAGCCCACCGGCGACATCGGCGTCCACCCGGCGGGACATCGTCGACACCGCGGCGCGACGTACGCATCGGCGCACGTCAGCAGGTAAATCTCCAGAGAATGTGACCACGGGATTGTTGCCTGCGTGTGACGATCCTGGACCAAGAAAACGGACACCGACTCGCACTCGCGGGCCCCCCGCGCGAATCCTGTTCTGCTTTAGTCGAGTTCGCCGGATCCCGGTTTACGGACGGGTGCGGACGGGTACGCGCGCAAGGCAGGAATGTGGCGCAAATCATACACGGTCCGGCCGGTCGGGATTGCCAGTACTCCGTTCAATCGATAGCGGCGTTGTCGTAAGGTGCTCAGCATCACATTCGATTTGCGGAGGTAATGATGACCACCCGCACAGCAGATCAGCGAGGCATCCACCTGTGAGTGCCGCACCGACCGCCACCCCGAAACCGACAGAGCCGACCCAGCCGGGACCAGGCGTCTTCAGTCAGACGAGGGCCCGAATCTCGCAACGCACCCTGCGCACCGACCGCTGGTGGCTACCGCCGGCGATCACGGCGGTGGGCCTGGCCGCCTTCGTCATCTACGCGACGATCAGATCCTTTGTGCGCACGGCGTATTGGGTCAACGAATACCACTACCTGACGCCGTTCTACTCGCCGTGCCTGAGCACCTCCTGCGTCGAGGGCTCGACGCATTTCGGCACGCCGTTCGGCGACCTGCCGATGTTCATACCGCTCGGTTTCGTGGTGCTGCCGTTCCTGCTCGGATTCCGGCTGACCTGCTACTACTACCGCAAGGCCTACTACCGCGCCTTCTGGCTGTCCCCGCCCGCGTGCGCGGTCGCCGAACCGCACGGCAAGTACTCCGGCGAGACCAAACTCCCGCTGATCATCCAGAACGCGCACCGCTACTTCTTCTATGTCGCCGTGGTGGTCTCGTTGATCAACACCTACGACGCCGTCTACGCCTTCCACGGCAAGACCGGCGGCTTCGGATTCGGACTCGGCAATATCGTGCTGCTGGTCAATGTCGTGCTGCTGTGGGCGTACACCGTGTCCTGTCATTCGTGCAGGCACATCATGGGCGGCAAGCTCAAGCACTTCTCCGCGCATCCGGTGCGGTACTGGTTCTGGACCCAGGTCTCCAAACTCAACACCCGCCACATGGCGCTGGCGTGGACCACGCTCGGCACCCTCGTGCTCACCGACTTCTACGTGATGTTGGTCGCCAGCGGCACGATTTCGGACCTTCGGTTCGTCAACTGACCCCCACCTAGGAGATTTCGCGGCAATGCCAGAAGTTGAACGGCACAAGTACGACGTCGTCGTGATCGGTGCCGGAGGCGCCGGACTGCGCGCGGTGATCGAAGCGCGCGAGCACGGCCTCTCCGTCGCGGTGGTGTGCAAATCGTTGTTCGGCAAGGCGCACACCGTCATGGCCGAGGGCGGCTGCGCCGCCTCGATGGGCAACGCCAACGACAAGGACAGTTGGCAGACCCATTTCAGAGACACCATGCGCGGTGGCAAATTCCTGAACAACTGGCGCATGGCCGAACTGCACGCCCAGGAAGCGCCGGACCGGGTGTGGGAGCTGGAAACCTACGGCGCGCTGTTCGACCGCACCGCCGACGGGCGCATCAGCCAGCGCAACTTCGGCGGGCACACCTATCCGCGCCTCGCCCACGTCGGCGACCGCACCGGACTCGAGATCATCCGCACGATGCAGCAGAAGATCGTCTCGCTGCAACAGGAGGACTTCGCCGAATCCGGCGACTACGAATCGCGCATCAAGGTCTTCGCCGAATGCACGATCACCGAACTGCTCAAGGACGGCGACCGGATCTCCGGCGCCTTCGGCTACTGGCGTGAGTCCGGCAAATTCGTCCTGTTCGAAGCGCCCGCTGTGGTGCTCGCGACCGGTGGTATCGGCAAGTCCTACAAGGTGACCTCCAATTCCTGGGAGTACACCGGCGACGGCCACGCGCTGGCCCTGCGCGCGGGCGCGACCTTGATCAATATGGAGTTCCTGCAATTCCATCCGACCGGCATGGTCTGGCCGCCCAGCGTGAAGGGCATCCTCGTCACCGAGGGCGTGCGCGGCGACGGCGGCGTCCTCAAGAACAGCGAGGACAAGCGGTTCATGTTCGAGTACATCCCCGCGGTCTTCAAGGGGCAGTACGCCGAGACCGAGGCCGAGGCCGATCAGTGGCTGAAGGACAACGACTCGGCCCGCCGCACCCCGGACCTGTTGCCGCGCGACGAGGTCGCCCGCGCGATCAACTCCGAGGTCAAGGCCGGTCGCGGCACCGAGCACGGCGGCGTCTACCTCGATATCGCCTCCCGGCTGCCCGCCGAGGAGATCCGCAGGCGGCTGCCCTCGATGTACCACCAATTCAAGGAACTCGCCGACGTCGACATCACCAAGGAGCCGATGGAGGTCGGCCCGACCTGCCACTACGTCATGGGCGGGATCGAAGTCGCGCCCGACACCGGCGCGGCCACCGTGCCGGGACTCTTCGCGGCGGGCGAATGCTCGGGCGGTATGCACGGCTCCAACCGGCTCGGCGGCAATTCGCTGTCGGATCTGCTGGTCTTCGGCAGGCGGGCCGGACTCGGCGCGGCCACCTACGTCGAAGGGCTGGAGCGGCGGCCGACGGTGTCCGACGACGATATCGCCAAGGCTTCGGCCGCCGCGGTGGCGCCGTTCGATCCGCCTACCGTTGACACCGGGGAGAACCCCTACACCCTGCACACCGATCTCCAGCAGGCGATGAACGACCTGGTCGGCATCATCCGCAGGGAGCACGAACTGCACGAGGCCATCGAGCGACTCGCCGCCCTGCGCGCGCGGTTCGCCAATGTCGTGGTGGAGGGGCACCGGCAGTTCAATCCCGGCTGGCATCTGGCCCTCGACCTGCGCAATATGCTGATGGTCAGCGAATGCGTGGCCCAGGCCGCGCTGCTGCGCACCGAGAGCCGCGGCGGACACACCCGCGACGATTTTCCCGCGATGGACCCGGACTGGCGCAACAAGCTGCTGGTCTGCTCGATCGATCCGTCGGTACCCGCGTCCAACTCCGCGGTGCCCGCGGTGCGGGTGGTCAAGCAGGACCAGATTCCGATGCGGGCGGATCTGCTCGAGCTGTTCGAGCTGTCCGAACTCGAGAAGTACTACAACTCCGCCGAACTCGCGTCGCATCCGTCGAGTTCGGCCTCTGCCACGGAAGGTGAGGCGTAGCGATGGGTTACGACGCCAAATTCCGCGTGTGGCGCGGTGATCAAGACGGTGGTGAGCTCACGGACTTCACGGTCGCGGTGAACGAGGGCGAGGTCGTCCTCGACATCATCCATCGTTTGCAGGCCACCCAGGCGCCCGACCTCGCGGTGCGCTGGAACTGCAAGGCGGGCAAATGCGGATCGTGTTCGGCGGAGGTGAACGGTAGGCCGCGGCTGCTCTGCATGACCCGGATGTCGACCTTCGAACCCGACGAACTGATCACCGTGACCCCCATGCGCACCTTCCCGGTCATCCGGGACCTGGTGACCGACGTGTCCTTCAACTACCAGAAGGCCAGGGAGATACCCTCTTTCACGCCGCCGGTGGATCTGAAGCCGGGTGAGTACCGCATGAAGCAGGTCGATGTGGAGCGCTCGCAGGAGTTCCGCAAATGCATCGAATGCTTCCTGTGCCAGGACACCTGTCACGTGGTGCGCGACCACGAGGAGAACAAGCAGTCCTTCGCCGGACCTCGATTCCTCATGCGGATAGCGGAATTGGAGATGCATCCGCTCGACGTGGCCGATCGCCGCGATCTCGCGCAGGAGGAACAGGGTCTCGGCCTGTGCAACATCACCAAGTGCTGCACCGAGGTCTGCCCGGAGAACATCAAGATCACCGACAATGCGTTGATCCCGATGAAGGAACGGGTCGCCGACCGCAAGTACGACCCGCTGGTCTGGTTGGGCAATAAGCTGTTCCGCCGCTGAAATGGACGTCGACCGGCCGAGTTTCGAGGAACCCGGCCGATCGACGCACCCGAATCACAACATCGCCACCACACCGACGGCGACCGCCCACACCAGGACTCCGACGAACAAAGACGACAGCAACGAGCCGGTGAGCACGTAGACGCCGATCGATGACACCGCGAACAACAGCGCGACGATGAGCCATTCCACCCAATCGCCGGGCCGCAGTTTCTTGTACCGGGGTGGGACATTTTTCAACCCACGGTCCACGTGAATTCGATTACCCGACAACGGGAACGATAAACCCGCTTCCGCCGCCGCGTCGCACCTCAGCCGCCGGGGCGGTCGAACTCACCGTCCGCCACGCCCGCGGTGAACGCCGCCCACTCGCCTGGCGTGAAAACCAGCACGTGGCCGTCGGGGTCCTTGCCGTCGCGCAGGCCGACGTGACCGCCCGCCAACAAGGCGACCTCGACGCTGTCACGCCCGCCGCCACCGCCGGCCTTACGCCAGACCGCGGAACTCAGATCGATCTCGGCGCCGCCATCGACACTCATACTCGAGTCCTTTCCCCACCGGTACAACCCGGATTCACGAAGCAATCGAACAATTGCGGAACTGTGTGCGAACACCGAAATCTAGGCGGCGTACTCCTTGGCGATCTGGCGCAGCAGATGCCGACTGGTCTGAATATCCAGGGCATGCCGCCGCAGGCATTCGTGGGCCAGATCGTAGCGTCGCACATCGGAACGCTTCTCGAGATACAGATCGCCGGACAGGCCCTGCGCGTACACCACCGGCGGTTCCAGTGCCCGCCCTTTGCCGTCGGCGCCGAAATCCAGCACGGTGAACGGCCCGGCCGCGATTCCCAGCGGCGCGCCCGCGGTGAACGGCAGAATGCTCAGTGAAATATTGGCGCGGGTACTCATATCCGCCAGATGACGCAGTTGTGCCCCCATGACCCGCGCGCCGCCGACCACGCGGCGCAGTACCGATTCGTGCAGTATCACGTCGATGGTCGCGGGCGCCGCCTTACGGGTAAGGAGCGTCTGGCGCTGCTGGCGCAGCTGCACCCGGCGCTCGATCTCGGCGTCCGAATCGTCGGGATAGCCGCAGTGATTCAGCGTCCTGGTGTAATCCGCGATCTGCAACAGACCGGGCACCAGCTCGGATTGGTAGACGCTCAGATGCCGCGCCACCGCCTCGAGTCCCAGGTAGACGTCGAAACTCTCCGGAATGAGATCGCCGTGGCCGTGCCACCAACTCTTGACCGCGGCCTGTTGGGCCAGCCCCTTGAGACCGGCGGCCAGATCGTCGGGAATGCCGTAGATGCGGCAGAGTTCGCCGATATCGATGGTCCTGATGCGATCGGCCTGCCCCTTCTCCAGGCGTTGCAGCGTACTGGCGCCCCACTCCATCAGACGCGACGCCTCGGCGATGGTGAGCCCCGCCTGCGTCCGCCAGTCCCGTAGGTAACGGCCGAGCTGGCGACGGGGCAGAGTGGACACACTGTCCTCGGCGTCGGCGGGCGACACACCGGCCACTCGGATCACACGTGACGAACTCGCCGAGGTTTCGGCCGAACTCGTTGACACGGCACGCTCCGTTCTACTCGGGCAAGCGGCGCTACGGCGGCCATGCGAATCGGCTCCCCGTCACTTCGCTCGGTCGACAGGTATTGGGCATAGGCGCTTCGAGATTCCGTGCACTACCACAGCTTCGAGCCCCGATGACGACGGGCCCGTTCATCCACTATGGAGAATCCTCCCCTCCCGCGTGGATCTTATGCTGGGAATTCGCTCGAAAATCTCTCGAGATCCACGAACTCCGTTGCCCGAGCCGGTCGTCGGTGGTGTGCTGAGGGTGTGCCCGGAGCCCAGCAGCGTGGCCCCCTCCCCCCTGCGAAAACCTCCGGGCACACACAATATTCGATGGCGACACCCCGCGGGCGTGTCACGCACACCTCGGGAATCGCACGCAGGAACGAGGAGTCATGGCTGTACATGTCATTGCGTCGTCGTTGATGACCAGCGATCCAGCGGCACTCGAGGTCGCTGAAGTTGTGCCGGGCCGACTGGATTCGGTGGGTGAACTCGCCGAGCGGGTCGGCCAGACCGCGCGTCTGGCAGCCGGCATGGCGATCCATCGGGCCCCCTTGGACGAGCGGCTACGCAGACATGCCGGAGGGTTACGCAAGGCGCACCCCGCGCCGGTGTGCTCCGAGGCGGAGGTCGCCTGATGCAACTCCCCTATCCGCATATGCGCGTCTCGTCCCTGTTGAACTGCGCGGGCGATCCCGGCGTACTCACCGACGAACAAGCCCACACCGCAATGCAATTACATCTGGACTGCACCGTCGACCGTTGTCTGGTCCGTCGCCGGGCCCGCACCACACTGGTCGAGGCGGGCAAGTGCGTACTCGACGCGAGGGCACTGCAACCCTGATCCGCTCACGCGAGAGAACCTGATCCGCTCGCGCGGGGCCGCGCCGCCTACGCGGCCCCGAGCCAGGCGACCGGGCGGTTTTCTTCAGTGCCAGGTGTGATCGGTACGGGGAGTGCGTGGGCCGAACTTGGGTTTGCGGGCGTGACCGCTCACCTCCAACAGCCGAATGGCCCGATACCTGTGCGGGCGCAACGGTTCCAGATATTCCACCATCGCGTCGTCGTCGATGGGATGCCCCAGCAGGGTCCAGCCGACGATCGCGGCCAGGTGATAGTCACCCACCGACAGCGCGTCGGCGTCGCCGTAGGCGCGCTGCGCGATCTCCGCGGCGGTCCACACCCCGATACCGGGTACCGAGCGCAATCGCCGCGCGGCCTCGACCGGATCGGCGGTGGCGGTGCGCTCGAGCGAATCGGCCACGCGGGCGGCGCGCACAATGGTCTGCGCGCGTTCCGGGCCGACATCGGCGCGGTGGAAGGTCCACGACGGAATCCGCCGCCAGGTCTGCGCATCCGGCGCCAGCAGCAGTCCGGCCGGGGCGGGACCAGGGGCGGGAGTGCCGAATCCGCGCACGAGCATGCGCCAGGACGCCCGGGCCGACACCGTATGCACCTTCTGTTCCAGCACCGCGGGCACCAGCGCCTCGAATACCTGTCCGGTGCGCAGCATCCGCAAACCGGGAAAGCGGCGGTGCGCGTCCACGACCTTGGGATGGTCGGGCAGGAATCCTGACACGTCCTCGTCCAGGCACAGCATGTGATCGAGGCGATCGAGGAATTCGGTCGCGCCCGGACCCCAGGCGCGCGCGTCCACCGCGCACGGTCCGGCCTGCGCGAGCCGATAGGTGACCGGTCCGCTCGACATGCGCGAGGCTCGCCAGTGCGCGCCGTCGGGTGTCACGCGATGGCAGGGGTCGGCGCTGCCGCGCCGCAGCGGCGCCAGGGTGAGGGCGAGATCGATCGGCCGGTCCGCGGTCACCGTACGGGCCGAGCCGCGGGCCGCGTCCGTATTCGTCGACTCACGCACCGGACCATTGTGCTCGACCGCCGCCGGAGGCCAGGAATTGAGCCAGATGCCAGGCTCGCCGATCGGCGAGCTGACGCAACTGGGTGCGGCACGAGAATCCGTCGGCGAGCACCACGATATCCGTGCCGACATTACGCAATTCGGCCAGAATGCCATTCTGGGCTATCGCCACGGAAATGTCGAAATGTCCGTTCTGCATTCCGAAGTTACCGGCAAGTCCGCAACAACCCGTGACCTCAGTCACATTCACTTGCATTCTGGCTAATATCTGGCGATCAGCCTGCATTCCGGTTACGGCGTGCTGGTGGCAGTGCGGCTGTAGCACCACCGACGCGCCGGGACGCGCGGGCGGAACCCAGTCGGGCGCCGCGACGAGGAACTCCGCGAGTGTCCGCACCGCCGCCGCGACCGGAGCCGAGCGCGGGTCGTCGGGCAGGAGTTCGGGGAGGTCCGCGCGCAGGGCGGCGGTACACGACGGCTCGAGTCCGACGACGAGACCACCCGCGCGGACATGGTCGTCCAGCGCGTCGAGGGTCGCGCGCAGACGGGCGCGCGCGCCGTCGAGTTGACCGGTGCTGATCCAGGTCAGCCCACAGCAGACCCGGCGCCGCGGCGTCACCACCCGGTAGCCGAGCGATTCGAGCAGCCCGACCGCGGCCATCGCGATATCGGGGTCGAAGGCATCGGTGAAGGTGTCTATCCACAGCATCACCGTCTCGGTCCCGGTGGACGCGATCGGCCGTTTCCGCCACCGGCGGCGAAAACTGCGCTCGGCCAGTACGGGGACAGCGCGCCGGGAGTCCATACCCGCCGCGCGCAGACCCGCGCGGCGCAGCGGGCCGACTCGGCCCAGCGCGTTGACCAGCCGCGGCGCCAGGGTCGCGGCGGCCAGCCAGCGTGGCAGCCGGCCGAGGGTGTAGTGATCGACCGGCCGCAGCCGACCCCGATAACGCCGATACAAGGCCTCCGACTTGTAGGCGGCCATATCCACCCCCGCCGGACAGTCCGCGCGGCACGCCTTACAGGACAGACACAGGTCGAGGGATTGTTCGACAGCCTCCGACGACCATTCCAGCGACCCGCGCACCACCTCTTGGAGCACGCGGGCACGTCCGCGGGTGCTGTCCTTCTCGTCCGCGGTCGCCAGATACGACGGGCACATGAAACCGCCCGCGGCCCGGCACTTGCCGACCCCGACGCAGCGGTGCACCGCCGCGCCGATATCGCCGTCGTCGTGCGGAAAGGCGAAGCCCGCGAGAGGGATCGCGGGCAGTCCCGCGACTCGCAGGTCGGCGTCGACGGGCCGCGGATCGACCAGCACACCCGGATTCAGCACATTGTCGGGGTCGAACAGGGCCTTGTACCCGGCGAATACCTCGAGCACGGCGGGGGAGTACATGACTTCGAGCAGTTCCGAACGCGCCCGGCCGTCGCCGTGCTCGCCCGACAGCGATCCGCCGTGGCGCACCACCAATTCGGCGGCGTCGAACAGGAACGCCCGGAACCGTTGCGGCGCATCGGCTATCGGCAGATCCAGGCGAACGTGGATACAGCCGTCGCCGATGTGGCCGTACAGCAGTCCGTCCACACGGTGCGCGGCGGTGAGGTCGGCGAAATCCCGCAGATAGTCACCGAGACGTTCGGGCGGTACCGCGGCATCCTCCCAACCCGGCCAGGCCGGGCGTCCGTCCGGGGTGCGTCCCGCCAGGCCCGCGCCGTCGGCCCTGATCCGCCACAGCGCCGCGACCGCCGCGCGGTCGGTGACGACGCGCGCGTCCACCGCCCCCGCCGCCCGGCACAACGCGCGAGCGGCGTCGACCGCCTCGGCCTCGGTCGCGCCCGCGGTCTCGACGAACAGCCAGCCGTCACCGCGGGGCAGATCCGGCACCGCGCCGCGGCGGACGCGCACGGCCCGCACCAGCCGCGCGTCCAGCCCCTCCACCGCGATGGGCGCGCACGCCATGATCGCGGCGATGTCGTCGGCGGCCTCGGCGAGTCCGGGATAGCCGAGCACGGTGAGGACGGTGGCGGCCGGCACCTCGGCAAGTCGGACTGTCGCCTCCAGCAGCAAACCACAGGTTCCCTCGGTGCCGACGAAGGACGCGGCCACCGCGGAGCCACGCTCGGGTGTCAGGTGCTCCAAACCGTATCCGCTGGCCTGACGGTCGAATCTGCCCAGGTCCGTGCGTAGTACGGCGAGATTGGCGCGGGTGAACTCGGGGAGTCCCGGGATGGCGGTGAGGTCGTCGGCCAGCTTCCGCTCTACTCCGTTACCATCCAGCACACGTAGCGAGGCAGTATTGTCGGACGTGCGCCCCCAAGCCACGGCGTGCGGTCCGCAGGCGTTGTTGCCGATCATCCCGCCGAGGGTGCAGCGGTTCTGCGTGGACGGGTCGGGACCGAAGCGAAGCCCGCGCGGACCGAGTACGCCCTGGAGCCGCGACAACACCACCCCCGGCTGCACCCGGGCCGTCCGGCGCTCGGGATCGACGTCGAGAATGCGATGCATATGCCTGCTGAAGTCCAGCACGATGCCGGAACCGATGGCGTTGCCCGCCACCGAGGTTCCCGCTCCGCGCGCCGTGATAGGCAGACCGTGCGCGCGGGCGAAGTCGAGCGCGGCCCCGACATCGTCGTCATCACGCGGGAAGACCACCGCGGCGGGCAGCACGCGGTAGTTCGACGCGTCCGAGGAGTACTCGACCCGGCGACGTTCGGAGAGGTCGACCTCGCCGCCGACGCGGGTCCGCAAAGCCGTCACCATCCGGTCGTCGATCATCCTGCCAGCCTAAACGCGCAGATTTCACCCCGAGCGAATTCGGGAACGGCTTGCCCTCGAGCTTGGTTCAGGTTCTAACGTCGGTGGCCTGAGGTTGGATGACGGGAAACGAGAGGACCGGAAGGTGAGCATCGAATCGGTGGCGTGGAATCAGATGTACAGACAGGCGAACGCGCCACGCGAGGAGCGGCCGTTCCGTCTCGCCACCGCGCGCCGCATCCTGGGCTTCGCCCGCCCGCACCGGCGCCGGATCGCCGGATTCCTGGTGTTCAGCGTGCTGTCGGCGCTACTGGCGGTGGCGACGCCCGTGCTGGCCGGGCGCATCGTCGACGACATCGTCGGCGGCGCGGCACCGCGCGTTGTGGTCACACTGGCCGTGCTCATCGGCATGCTGGCGGTGTTCGACGCCGGACTCGGACTGGTGATCCGGTGGATGTCGGCCCGCATCGGCGAGGGGCTCATCCTCGACCTGCGCACCGCCGTCTTCGACCACGTGCAGAAGATGCCGGTCGCCTTCTTCACCCGCACCCGCACCGGTGCGCTGGTCAGCCGCCTCAACAACGATGTGATCGGCGCGCAGCGCGCATTCAGCGACACCCTGTCCGGCGTGGTCGCGAATCTGGTAACGCTCGCGCTCACCCTCGCGGTGATGCTGACCATCTCCTGGCAGATCACCCTGCTCGCGTTGGTGCTGTTGCCCGCCTTCGTGCTGCCCGCGCGTCGCATGGGCCGCCGCCTCGCCGACATCCAGCGCGAGGCCGCGGGATTGAACGCGGCGATGGGCACCCAGATGACCGAACGGTTCTCCGCCCCGGGCGCGACCCTGGTGAAATTGTTCGGCAGGCCCGCGCAGGAATCCGAGGAATTCGCGGTCCGCGCCCGACGGGTGCGCGATATCGGGGTGCGCACCGCGATGTTGCAGACCGTCTTCGTCACTTCGCTGACCCTGGTCTCGGCGCTGGCCGTCGCGCTGGTGTACGGACTCGGCGGCTGGTACGCGCTGCGCGGGCAGTTGGACGCGGGCGCGGTCGTGGCGCTGTCACTGCTGTTGACCAGGCTCTACGCCCCGCTCACCGCGCTGGCGAGCGCGCGCATGGAGATCATGTCGGCGCTGGTGAGTTTCGAACGCGTCTTCGAGGTACTCGACTTGACGCCGCTCATCCAGGACGCGCCCGACGCGGTCGCGGTCCCGGAGGGTCCGGTCGCGGTGGAATTGGACGAGGTGAGTTTCGCCTACCCGTCGGCGGACAAGGTTTCGTTGGCCTCGCTCGAGGATGTGGCGACGCTGGACACCCGCGGCGGCGTCGAGGTGCTGCACCGGGTGTCGCTGCGGGCCGAACCGGGTCAGCTGGTCGCGCTGGTCGGATCCTCCGGTGCGGGCAAATCGACCGTGGCCCAATTGGTCTCGCGGCTCTACGACGTGGATTCGGGCGCGGTCCGGCTCAACGGCACCGATGTGCGCGACCTGAGCACACCGTCCCTGCGCGACACCGTCGGCCTGGTGACCCAGGACGGTCACCTGTTCCACGAGAGCATTCGCGCCAACCTGCTGCTCGCGCGCCCGCTCGCGAGCGAGGCCGAGCTCTGGGACGCGCTGGAGCGGGCCCGATTGCGCGAACTGATCGAATCGCTGCCGGACGGACTCGACACCGTGGTCGGCGAGCGCGGATACCGACTGTCCGGCGGCGAACGTCAGCGCCTCACCATCGCCCGCCTCCTGCTCAAACAGCCGCGCGTGGTGATCCTGGACGAGGCGACCGCATCGCTGGACTCGACCTCCGAGGCCGCCGTGCAGGAAGCGCTCACCGAAGCGCTCGACGGTCGCACCGCCCTGGTGATCGCCCACCGCCTGTCCACCATCCGCGCCGCCGACCAGATCCTCGTCCTCGAGCAGGGCCGCATCGTCGAACGCGGCACCCACACCGAACTGCTCGCCGCCGAAGGCCGCTACACCGAGCTCTACCGCACCCAGTTCGACGACGAACCGGCCACGGCGGCAAGCTGATTCGCCGGTCACGGGTGCAGGCGCGGTCTACGCCCACCGCGTCCGACGGTCGGAATGACCCGACCGCCGGTGGCGGTGAGGTCAGAATTCGCCGGAGACGCCGAAGATGGTGCGGCCGGAGTGGGTGCCGGAACGCAGGGAGTGCAGGACGGATTCGGCTTCGGTGATGGCGGCGAAGTTCGCGATGGTGGACAGGTGGGCGGGGCGCAGTTCGCCCGCCAGGCGGGTCCACAGCTCGCGGCGCTTCTCGATGGGCAGTGCCACCGAATCTATGCCGATGAGGGCGACGGCGCGCAGGATGAAGGGCAGGACGGTGGCCGGGAGGGCGGAGCCCCCGGTGAGGCCGCTGACGGCGACGGTGCCGCCGTAGCCGATGGCGCTGAGGATGTAGGCGAGGGAAGCGCCGCCGACGCTGTCGACCGCGCCCGCCCAGCGCGTCTTGGCCAGCGGACGGGGTTTGGCGTCGGGATCCTCGGGGAGCCTGCCGATCACCTCGTTCGCACCGATCTCGGCGAGCAGGTCGGCGGCGTCGGTCTTACCGGTCGACGCGACGATCTCGAATCCGAGTACGGACAAGATGTCGACGGCCACGCTGCCGACGCCGCCGGTCGCCCCCGTGACCAGGATCGCGCCGGTCTCGGGGGTCAGTCCGCGGTCGAGCAGTGCCTGCACGCTCAGCGCCGCGGTGAAGCCCGCGGTGCCGATGATCGCGGCGTCACGGGTGCTCAGCCCGTCCAGTTTCACCACCCATTCGGCGGGCACCCTGGCGTATTCGGCGAATCCGCCGTTCTGCGCGACGCCGATGTCGTAGCCGTGCGCGACGACCGGATCGCCGGGGGCGAAGTCGTCATTCCCGGACTCGACCACCTCGCCGGTGATATCGATGCCGGGCACGATCGGATACTTGCGGACCACCCCGCCGCGGGGGGTGATGGCCAAGGCGTCCTTGTAGTTCGCACTCGAGTAGTGCACTTTGATCGTCACATCGCCCGGACCGAGGAACTCCTCGGAAACCCGCTGCTTCGTGAGAACGATCCCGCTGTCCGATTCGTGTGCCACCATCGCCCAGAAGTCCATGCGGTCGAGCATACGAGCGTCCGCCCGCGCCACGGTGGATGCTTGAGCAAGCGCACAACGGCGCCTATTCGGGCAGTAGTTCCAGGCGCACACCGAGCAACCGCACCGGCCGATCCAACTCGAATCGGTCGACCACGGCCAGCGCGGTCTCCACGATCTCGGCGACATCGGCGGTGGGTGCGGGCAGTTTCCGCTGTTTGGTGCGGGTGAAGAAGGTGTTGCTGCGCACCGTCACCGAAACCCTGGTGCTTGTCCGGCCCGCCGCCGCCATCTCCTCGGCGACCTCGCGCGCCAACCGCGCGACCTGCGCGTCGATCTCGGCGCGTTCGGTGAGATCGCGCGGGAAGGTCTCGGATCTGCCGCGCCCGACCGGAACCCGCGGTTCGGTGCTCACCTCGGTGTCGCCCTTGCCGTGACCGAGCACCCACAGGTAGGGGCCGGTATTGGGGCCGAATTCGGCGGCCAGCCGATTCCGGTCCGCGGCCATCAGATCCCCGACCGTCACGATGCCGAGTTCGGCCATGCGCGCCGCGATACGTTTGCCGACGCCCCACAGCGCGTCCGTCGGGCGGTGGGCCATGACCTCGGACCAGTTGGCGGCGGTGAGCCGGAACATGCCCGCGGTCGCCGCGGCGGCATCGGCGGGCGCGGCCGAGGACTTGCCCGCGGATTTGGCGAATCCGGTCGCGAGTTTGGCGGTGAGCTTGTTGTCACCGATTCCGATCGCGCAGGTCAGATCCAATTCGGCGATGGCGCCGCGTATCTCGGCGGCCAACCGTTCGGGATCGGCGGTGTCGGCGGCCAGGAACGCCTCGTCCCAGCCCCACACCTCGACCCGGCCGGGAAAGGTGCGCAACAGGGCCATGACCTCGTCGGACGCTTCCTCGTATGCGGCCATGTCCAGCGGCAGGAAGACGCCCTCCTGACATTTGCGCCGCGCCGTACGCAATGCCATGCCTGCGCGCACACCGTAGGCCCGCGCCGAATAGGACGCGCAGGTCACCACCTTGCGCGGTTCGGTGGGGTCGCCGTTGCCGCCGACGATGACCGGCAGTCCCCGCAGTTCGGGATGACGGCGGAACTCGACCGCCGCTTGGAACTGGTCGAGATCGACGTGCAGCAGCCACCGAGCGACCGGCGATTCACCGGCGGGCACCCGGTGGTCGTGGGATAACGGCGGTTCGTTCGACATCGACGGACACCTCCGCGATTCACGTGCTGTGCTGCGCATACCGTCGCGACTCATCGTAGAGACCGAGTGTGACGCGGGATCCGCCGCCGCGCCCACGCCCGAGCTTGCGTATTCGGTCGGAACAGAACTAAATTCTGTCTGTGAAGATTCGAGATCGGTTGCTGTTGGCGGCCGAGCGCCAGTTCGCCGAACACGGCGCCCTCGACGCGACACTGACCCAGATCAGGTCCGCCGCGGGGGCCAGCGTCGGCGCCCTCTACCACCACTTCCCGGACAAGTCCGATCTCTACCGCCAGGTGTGGGCGCACGCGCTCACCGACTATCAACAGCACTTCTGGGTGGTCGTCGGGCAGAGCGCCGACGCACGCGAAGGGATCACCGCCGGGGTGCGCGAACATCTGCGCTGGGTCGGCGACAACCAGTACCGCGCGCAGGTACTGCTCTCGGCCCGTCCGCCCGGGGTACGCGAGGACGAGTCCAATCGCACGTTCCTGCGCGACATCTGGCGTTGGTGGCGAACCCACGCGAATTACGGCGCGGTTCGCGACCTGCCGTTCGACCTGGTCTACGCGCTGTGGCTGGGACCGGCCCAGGAATACAGCAGGCAGTGGCTGGCGGGCGATATGGCCGCCACGCCGTCGGCCGTCGCGGGGGAGCTGGCCGATGCCGCCTGGCTCACCCTCGGCGTCCACCCCACGACGAAAGGGATGCGATGACGACCTCCACCTTCGACCTCGATTCGGCCCGGCGGATACTCGCCGCCCAGCCGTTCGCGAACCTGGTCGGCACCGAGATCACCGCGTTCGGCGGCGGCCGCGCGACGCTGGTCATCCCGATCCGCGAGCAGCTCGGCCAGCAATTCGGCTATGTGCACGGCGGTGTGCTGTCCTACGCCGCCGACAACGCCCTCACCTTCGCCGCGGGCACCGTACTCGGACCCAATGTGCTGACCGGCGGATTCACCGTCACCTACCTGCGTCCGGCGGCGGGGGATCGGTTGCGCGCCGAGGCCGTGGTCACCGGGTCGACCCGCAGGCAGGCGGTGGTCAACTGCGAGATCTACGCCGAGAGCGCCGGAAAGGATCCGGTGCTGTGCGCGGTCGCCCAGGGCACCACGCGGGCGGTCGAGCGCGCACTGGCCGGATAGTCGCGTATCAGGCGCTGTCCGCACGGCTCGACCGCTCGACGCGAGAACTACGCCGTGGCCGCGAAGGCCGGGCGTTCCAGCGACGCCTCGGTCACCGGTTCGATCGCGTAGGACAGGATGTCGGCCACGTCGGCGACCGGGCGCACGTCGAGTGCGGCCAGCACCTCCGCCGGCACATCGTCCAGATCCGGCTCGTTGCGCGCCGGAATGAACACCGTGCGCAGGCCGGCGCGCTGGGCGGCGAGCAACTTCTGCTTCACCCCGCCGATCGGCAGTACCCGGCCGTTCAACGTGACCTCACCGGTCATGCCGATATCGCCGCGCACCTGCCTGCCGAGGGCGAGCGACACCAGCGCGGTCACCATCGTGACGCCCGCCGACGGTCCGTCCTTCGGCACCGCGCCCGCCGGGAAGTGGATATGGATATCCCGGTCGAGCACCGACGGTTCGATGCCGATCTCCTCGAGGTGCGAGCGCACGTAGGTCAGCGCGATCTGCGCGGATTCCTTCATGACATCGCCCAGTTGGCCGGTCAGGGTCAGTGAGCGTTCGCCCTCGGCGGCGTTGGCCTCGATGTAGAGGACGTCGCCGCCTGCACCGGTGACCGCGAGTCCGGTGGCGACTCCCGGCACCGCCGTGCGTTCCACCGAATCCGGGGTGAAGCGCGGACGGCCCAGGTAGTCGACCAGGTCGCCGAGACCGATGGTCAGCTTCCCGGAGTTCACCACCGCGCCGTCGTAGCCGAGTTCGGTTTCGTAGCCGAGGGATTCGATCCCGGGTTCGGACAGCTTCGTCGCGGCCTTGCGCAGCGCCTTGGCGATCAGGCGTTCCATCTGCCGCACACCCGCCTCGCGGGTGTAGTTGGCGGCGATCTCGCGCAGCGCCTCCTCGGTGATCGAAACCTCCTCGGCGGTCAGCGCGTTGCGCTCCAACTGGCGAGGCACCAGGAAGTCACGGGCGATGGCCACCTTGTCGGCCTCGGTGTAGCCGTCGACGGTGATCAGCTCCATCCGGTCGAGCAGCGGCCCCGGAATGGTGTCCATGACATTGGCCGTCGCGATGAACAGCACATCGGACAGGTCGAGGTCCAGATCGAGGTAGTGGTCGCGGAAGGTGTGGTTCTGCGCCGGATCGAGCACCTCGAGCAGGGCGGCCGCGGGATCACCGCGGAAATCCGAACCGACCTTGTCGATCTCGTCGAGCAGGACGACGGGATTCATCGAACCCGCCTCCTTCATCGCGCGCACGATCCGGCCCGGCAGTGCGCCGACATAGGTCCTGCGGTGACCGCGGATCTCGGCCTCGTCGCGCACGCCGCCAAGGGCGACGCGCACGAACTCGCGGCCGAGGGCCCGCGCGACGGACTCGCCGAGCGAGGTCTTGCCCACACCGGGCGGACCGACCAGCACCAGTACCGCACCGGAACCGCGTCCGCCGACCACCTCGAGTCCGCGCCGGGCGCGCCGGGCGCGCACGGCGAGGTATTCGACCATGCGGTCCTTGACCTCGTCCAATCCGTGATGATCGGCGTCGAGCACTTCCCGAGCGGCCGAGATATCGGTGCTGTCGGTGGTCTTCACCGTCCACGGCAACTCCAGGACGGTATCGAGCCAGGTGCGGATCCAGCCCGACTCCGGGCTCTGATCGCTGGCCCGTTCCAGCCTGCCGACCTCGCGCAGCGCCGCCTCCCGAACGGCGTCGGGCAGATCGGCGTTCTCGACGCGGGTCCGGTAGTCGTCCGCGCCGTCCGGCTCGTCCTCGCCGAGTTCCTTGCGAATGGCGTTGAGCTGCTGGCGCAGCAGGAATTCGCGCTGACTCTTCTCGAGCCCTTCGCGCACGTCGTCACTGATCTTCTCGGTGACCTCGGTCTCGGCGATGTGCGCCTTGGTCCATTCGATGAGCGTGGTCAGCCGCTGCACGACATCCGGTGTCTCGAGGAGCTGACGTTTCTGGTCGCCGGTGAGGTAGGAGGCGTATCCCGCGGTGTCGGCGATGGCCGAGGGATCGGTCAGTTGGCTGACCGCGTCGATGACCTGCCAGGCTTCCCGCCGCTGCAGCACCGAGACGACGAGCTTCTTGTATTCGGCGGCCAATTCCTTGGTCCGGCCGTCGGCCGGGGGCGTTGGCACCGGCTCCGCCTCGACCCACAGCGCCGCGCCGGGACCGGTCACTCCGTGGCCGATCCTGGCGCGGCGTTCGGCCTTGAGCACGGCGGCGGGCGCGCCGCCGCGCATCCGGCCGACCTGTTCGATGGTGGCGACGACGCCGTAGGAGGCATAGCCTTCCGGCAGCCGTGGCGCGAGCAGAACCGCGTCCGTCTCGCCCGCGCGCGCGGCGTCGACGGCGGCCTGTGCGGATTCGTCCAGTTCGATGGGCACGACCATGCCCGGCAGCACGATCGGATCGGTCAGGAACAGCACCGGCAGATTCTGAGGTGTAGTCACGTGTTCGACCCTTCCAAAGTTGAGCAATACCCACTCAACCGCGCCCCCGGACCCGTTTGTTCCGCCACGAATGCCGCTTCGCTCACAGCGAAGATGGGTCGGCCGTCGGGGCTCAGCCGGCGAGCATGGACTCGAGCTGGAGCGGATCGCCGAGGTAGACCTTGCCCGCGTGCGCCGACGCGTCATCGGGCCAGACGATCTCCTGTCCGGCCTCGACGCCCGCGAGGATTCGCTCGGCGACGACGGCCGGATCGGCTTTGTCGGCGTCGACGCCCGCGAGCATGTCGGTGTCGATTCCGCCGGGATAGGCGCCGATGACCTCGATGCCGTCGATGCGAAGCGCGGCCCGCAGCGCCTGGGTCATCGAATGCGCGGCCGCCTTGGAGGCGCAATAGCCCGCCATCTGTTCGACCGGAGCCAGCGCGACGAGGGTGAGCACATTGACCACCGCCGCGCCGCCCGCGCCCGCCGCGGCCGTGCGCAACGCGGGCAGGAAGGCCCGGGACACCCGCAGCGCGCCGAGGTAGTTGGTGACCAGGTCGCGCTCGAACAGCGCGAGGTCACCGGTCAGCACGTCGCCGAATCCCAGCGCACCCGCGTTGTTGATCAGGAGGTCGACATCCTTCGCCGCGGCCGCGGCCGCTGTGACGCTGTCGGGATCGCTGACGTCGATGGTCAGCACTCGTACTCGCGGATCGAGGCGGACCTCCTCGGCCACGGTCTCGGGGTCGCGCGCCGCCACATAGATCGCCGCGGCGCCACGTCGCAGCAGTTCGGCTACCAAGCGGGCGCCGAGTCCGCGGTTCGCGCCGGTGACCAGTGCGGTGGATCCTGAAATTTGCACGTGTAGCTCCATGAATCGGAATTTCGGGGACCGCATAAACCTATTTGCTCGCCGATGCGATGGACGATACCTAAATAGCGCAAATAGTTGGCCGATACGCTCACTGGCTAGACTGCTCGGCATGGACCCGCTCGCAGACGTGCTCGCGGTGACCGGCGCGCGCGGCACCGTGGCCGCCACGGTGCACGCGGGCAGGCACTGGGGCCTGGACATCGCGGACGTACCCGGCGCCGCATTCCACGCGGTCAATACCGGTACGGCGTGGTTGATGCTGGACGGGCGAGCGCCGCGCCAACTCGTACCCGGCGACGTGGTGCTGCTGCCGTCCGGCTCCCGTCATCGTTTGGCCTGCGATCCGCACCACCCCTGTCGGCCGTTCGACCATGCCGCGGCCCGCGAAGCACTCGCCAACGGAGGCATCCTGCGGGTCGGCGAGCAGCCGAGCCGTACGCGAATCCTCTGTGCCTCATATCATCTCGACCCGGCCACGACCACGCCGCTGCTGGCCTTGCTGCCCGAACTGATCCAGTCACCGCCCGATCCCACGAGCACACTCGGCGATCTGGTCCGGTTGCTCGGCCACGAGATCCAGCAACCGCGTCCCGGGTCGACCACCGCGCTCAACCGGCTACTCGACCTGGTGCTCATCCATATCCTGCGGTACTGGCTGAGCACCATCGACCCGAACGAGACACCTCCGTCCTGGCTGGCCGCGCTGCGCGATCCCGCTATCGCCGCCGCGCTGGCGGCGCTGCACGCCGACCCGGCTCGCCCGTGGACCGTCGCGGCGCTCGCCGCCCACGTCGCGGTCTCGAGAGCGACCCTGGCCCGGCGCTTCACCGCACTGGTCGGCGACACCCCGAACAGCTATCTCATCCGGTGGCGAATGGAACTCGCGGCGCATCGCCTGCGCACGACAACCGACCCGATCGCGCCGATCGCCCGTTCGGTCGGCTACACCAGCGAGCACGCCTTCAGTCGCGCGTTCGTCCGCGCGCACGGATGTTCCCCCGGGCGATACCGCACCGCCCACGTCGGCGCGCACTCGAATACGCCGATCACCCACTGACCGAGCACGCCTTTCACCGGTCGGGGATACCGAGGTCCTTACGAGCCTGGTCGGTGAACCTCGTCAGTAGGTCGGTGGTTCCGCCGATCATGCGGTCTATAGCGACGATGAGCGGCGGACCGTCTCGGCGGATGTCGTCGGCGGTCGTCCCGGCGGGACCGAAATGGCTCATCCAGAATGGACTGAAATGGTCGTTGAGAAATGGAAGATAATAGTCGTCGCTGAATTTCTGAAGCGCAGGCCCCAGCGCGTTGCTTCCCATCAGGCTCATGGCGACCATGGCGCGTCCGAGCACGTCCACCTTCTCCTTCACGGCGAAGAACTGCCCGCCGAGTTCACCCATATCAGGCGGGTTCTGTATCAACTCGCCTTTCAGGCGGCTTACTCCTTCCGTGTAGTCCAGGAGCGCGTCCGCGAAATCGACGTACACGGGTTTGCGATTGTCCCGCACCATCTGCGCGGCGGTGGCGGTCTCTTTCCTCGACAGTTCGCTTCTGCTGACGTAAACAGCCGACCCGGCCGAGACCCCGCTGGATATCACAGCCGCGCACAGCGCCGTGATGAGCGCGTACCGGGCGCTGCGCGTCGCCGACCGCACATCGCGCTCGAGATTCGACGGCTCGGCCGCGGCCTCCGGTGGCGGTTGGTCCGACCGCCGCGCCGCGTCGCTGTCCGAACTGTGCTCCGACTGTGGTCTGCCGAGGGTGTACATCACGCCGATCCCGTTCCGACCTGGGTCTTGATCAGTAGTCCCCGGTATCGAGAGTTGTCGGGTCATCGGCGGCGCGAAAGCGTAGCGGACTACTCGAATCCGGGTTCGGCCCGGTGGTACGGGCGGGCGCGCGGACGGGCGTCCGGTTCCGATGGTGCGCGGCGGAGTCGGATCGCGTTGACACCCAGGTCGCGCTGATGAGACGGTGGGGCCCTGACATCTCAGATCAGGCATGTCTCGCACCTGACCGCGGTAGGGGGATCCCACGATGACGGCACTCGCCTCCGGCGTGTTCATCGATTGGGAAGCATTGACGGGGCAGTCGAAATTCGTGGTCGACCTGATCACCTTTCCCGTCTTCAGCGCGCTGGCGGGGTGGCTGACCAACTGGACCGGCGTGTTGATGCTGTTCTGGCCGGTGCGATTCCGCGGGGTTCGGGTGCCCGGGTTGGCGGTGCTGTATCCGTACTTCCCGCGGCGGGTGCAGGTGCTGCCGACATTCTCGGGGGACGGGCGGCGACTCGGGTTCCAGGGATTCATTCCGGCGCGCGCGGAGAAGATGGCCAGCATCTGCGTGGACAAGGCGCTGCTGCGGATCGGCAGCCCGCGCGACTTCATCAACGAACTCGACCTGGACGGCGTCGCCGACTACATCGCCGAACTCGCTCGCGCACAGGTCAAGCCGATCGTGGACGAGATCATGGACCGGGAGAACCCCGACCTGTGGCGTACCGTGCCGCGGCAGGTGAGGCAGGTCGTCTACCAGCGGGTGGACCGGGAACTGCCGGGGTTGACCGGCCGCGCGTTCGACACTCTCGGCGACAATATCGACCAGCTCATCGACATCAAGAGCTTCGTCATCCGCTACCTGCGGGAGAATCCGGACATCCTGAAGGATCTGACCACGACCATCGCGGAACCGGAATTGAAGTTCATGGTGCGGATCGGTCTGCTCGGCGCGCCCTTCGGCCTCTTGATGGCGCTGTATCTGCACGTGCACCGCGACATTCCGGTGATCGGCTTGATTCCGGCCTGGGCGATCGTGGGAGCCAGCGCCGCCGCGATCGGCGTGATCGTCAATGTGATCGCGGTCAAGATGGTGTTCGAACCCGGCGATCCGCAACCCTGGTACCGGTACCTGTGGAAGCAGGCACTGCTGGCCAAGCGGCAACCACAGGCGGCGACCGACCTCGCGCACATCCTCGCCTACCAGGTACTGACCCTGCCGAACCTCTCACACGAACTGCTGGACGGCCCGAACGGCGACAAGACCAGGCAGCTCATCGAGCGGCTGGTCTCCGACGAGATCCACCGTCAGCTCGGGCCGACCACATCGGTGGTGCGCGCGGCCTTCGGCAGACGGCACTTCGACAATCTGAAGGCGGGCGCGGCGGGCGCCGCGGTCGGCCTCGCGCCGAGCATGGTGCAGGACGAGGAATTCGCCCGGCAGCAGGCGCGCAAGATCGACGAGTTCGCCGCCCGCAAACTCCAGCTGTTGAGTCCGGGGGAGTTCATGGAGATGTTCTACGCCTCGGTCGAACAGGACGCCTGGCTGCTCTACCTGCACGGAGCCATCCTCGGTCTGGTGGTGGGCGCGGTGCATCTGGTGCTGTTCGGCTGGTGACACGCGGACCGATCAGAAACAAGCACGTGTGCTTGCATTTCTCCGGCGCGGGGTGCCATGCTGAGTCCGCGAGGACGCGCACGTGGTGATGCGCGCCACGAACGGTTGAGGAAGCGGATGGCTGATCTCGAAGCGCTGCTGGACGATTTCGCCCGCGAATGCGGGGATCTGGACGAGTTGGTCGCCCCGCTCGAGCCCGGGCGATGGCAGTTGCCCACACCCGCCGATGGCTGGGATATCGCCCATCAGATCGGTCATCTGACCTGGACCGACGAGGTCGCGACCCTCGCCGCGAGCGATGCCGACGGCTTCGCCGCGCTGCTCACCGAGGCCGCTCCCAAGGCGTCCACCTTCGTCGACGAGGCCGCCGCCGAAGCGGCCCGTATGCCCGCGCCGGAGCTGCTGACACGCTGGCGGCACGGGCGCGAGACCCTCACCGCGGCGCTGCGCGCGGTGCCCACGGGCGCGAAACTGCCCTGGTTCGGCCCGCCGATGAGCGCGGCGTCCATGATCACCGCGCGCATCATGGAGACCTGGGCGCACGGCCAGGACGTCGCCGACGCGCTTGGCGTGGTCCGCCGACCCACCGCGCGGCTGCGCAATATCGCCCATATCGGCGTTCGCACCAGGGATTTCGCGTACACGGTGCGGGGGCTCACCCCGCCCGCCGAGGAGTTCCGGGTCGAACTCGACGCGCCGGACGGCGGAATCTGGGCCTGGGGCGTGGAAGGGGCGGCCGCGCGGGTCACCGGACCGGCGCTGGATTTCTGCCTGCTGGTCACCCAGCGCCGCCACCTCGACGACCTCGCGATACGCGCGGTCGGGCCGGACGCCGAGCAGTGGCTGAAGATCGCACAGGCATTCGCGGGACCGACCGGACAGGGCCGAAAGGCGGGCCAGTTCGCCTGACCGATTCGGGAAGGGAGCGGGCGAGCGCCATACTTGGGTGCGCCGTACGTGTCGACGGCCGGACGCCGTTGGCCGGGTGTCTGGTTGGCAGTCGAGAATGACGCTCGCCAGCTATCGGAGTATTTACCCATTCGTCAGGCGCAGGAAACATCGCCCCGGCCAGGGCCTGTGATCCTGCTCCCACCGGGTGGGTGCCCGCTCGGCACGACCCGTAGCCTCGACAGGTGTACGGCTTTCAATGATGTGGGCCGCCTTTACGTCAGGGGAGAGGACAGAAGGCACAGGGGAAGGAAACGCATCATGATCGCAGACAGACCTGCCCAGATCGCAAGACACGTCACCATCGTTTTGGCCGGTGCGGCGAGTTTGACCCTCACGGTCGCGGCGGGCGCCTATATCGTCGACCAAATGGCGGGTACCCAGCGTTCGGTGCCCGCGATCGGCGAACCGGACACCGCACCCGCCGTATCGGCGCCCGCACCGCGCACCGAACAGACAGATCCGGTCGACGCCTCGTCCGCGCAGGCGATATTCCACGGGTACCGCATCGGTCGACTCGCACCACCGCCACCCGCGGAACCGGCCGCACCGCCGCCCGCGGCAGACCAGTCCTCGCAGGCCATCCCACCGGCTCCGACGCCAGCCGCGGGCAGCGGTGCGGCAGCGGCGGGTGTCGGCGGCATGGTCGGGATCGGAGACGCCTATGTCGGCGCGCGGATCGCCCCTGCCGTCGGCGACACGGTGACCGTGACCGTCGACACCAATCTGTTCGCCGGCCTGTCGGGCTCCGAGCGAGTCGACCCGCGCGCCACCGCAACCGCCCCGAGCCGGCTGCGCACCGATATCGACACCCGCCGCGGCGGCATGTCGATCGCGGTCTCCGATCCGGCCATCGGCGAACACGACCTGCGCCTCGGTCGCACCGAGGCGCCTGCCGCGGTCACCGACACGACCGCGCCGGTGGCCTCGGCCCCCGGTCCGGCGCTCGTCTGAGCGGCGTTCGGGCACACGGTTTTCCGAGGTCCGGGCGGTTCCCGGGGCCGGCCCCCTCCGAGGGCCGTCTACTGTGGTTGCGCGTGTACGACTTCTGTGTGATCGGCGGCGGGATCGTCGGCGTCGCGACGGCGCGCACGCTGTTGCGACGCCATCCCGGCGCGAGTCTGGTGCTGGTGGAGAAGGCCGCGGCGCTGGCGACCCATCAGACCGGGCACAACAGCGGTGTCATCCATTCGGGCATCTACTACGCGCCGGGCAGCCTCAAGGCGCGGCTGTGCGCGCGCGGCGCGCAGTGGACCAAGGATTTCGCCGCCGCACATGGCATTCCGTTCGAAGTATGCGGAAAGCTGCTGGTGGCGACGGACGCCGAGGAACATCGGCGGATGCTGGACCTGTACGAGCGCTCGGTCGCCAATGGGGTCGAGGTGGAGTTGCTCGACACGGCGCGATTGCGCCGCCGCGAGCCGCGGGTGGCCGGTGTCGGAGCGCTGTACGTGCCGGGGACGGGGATCATCGACTACGGCCGGGTGACGGCGACGCTGGCCGATCAGGTGCGCGCCGGCGGCGGGGAGATCGTGCTCGGCGCCGAGATCGCCGCGCTGCGCGAATCCACGGACGCGGTGACCGTTTCGGGTTCGGCGGGGAGTTGGACGGCGCGGACCCTGGTGGTGTGCGCGGGGTTGCAGGCCGATCGGCTGGCCGCGGCCGCGGGTCTGCGCACCGATTTCCGCATCGTGCCGTTCCGCGGCGAGTACTACCAGCTGCCGCCGGAGCGGGCCGACCTGGTGCGCACGCTGATCTATCCGGTGCCCGACCCGAGTCTGCCCTTTCTCGGCGTGCACCTGAGTCCGACCATCGACGGCGCGCTGACCGTGGGCCCCAACGCGGTGCTCGCCCTGTCCAGGGAGGGCTACCGCAAGGGCAGCGTGGACCTGCGCGACGCCCGCGACGCCCTCGGGTATCCCGGGGTGCGCCGGGTGGCGCGCGCCCACTTCCGAACGGGGGTGCGGGAACTGCGCAATTCCCTGTTCAAGCGGGGCTATCTGGCCGAATGCCGTCGCTACTGCCCGGAGCTGAGCGCGGCCGATCTGTTGCCGCGGCCCGCTGGTATCCGCGCCCAAGCGGTACTGCGCGACGGCACCCTTGTCCACGATTTCCTCATCGAACGCACCCCGCGGTCGGTTCATGTGCTCAATGCGCCGTCACCGGCGGCGACCTCGGCGATGCCGATCGCGGAATACATCGTCGACCAGCTCTGACCGGTATTCGGTTCCGACCGCGACCAAGCAACCGTCCGGTCGAAATGTGAAAGTCCATTCCGCCGAATTCGGACCGAGACCTCGAATAAAGAGGAGTGCTGTAGTACTTTTGTTCCCAGCCGTGGAACCCAGCGAAGGGCCCGAAGCAGCAGGGAGGGCCGATGGGCCACATCAAATACGCGAGTGACGTCGGAGCTCCGGTGGAAGTCGCCTTCAGCTACACCGACAATCACCGATTCGTCCCGGGCTGGATGTTCGGCGTCGCCGAATTCGAGCCCGCGGGCGATATCGACCGGGGTCTCGGGGCCGTCTACGCCACCACCGTGCGCCTCGCGCTGTGGCATTCCACCACCGCCTGCGAGATCACCCAGTACCGCCGCAACGTCGTGATCGGCTATACGCTGCGCGGACGGCTTTCGGGCACACTGACCCTGCGTTTCGACCCGCTCGGCTACGGGCGCTCGGTCCTCACCTCCGAGGCCGAGTACGACGCGCCGCGCGGATTTGTCGGCCGCCTGTGCGGCGGGATACTCGATTCGGCGGTCGGACAGGCACTACGGCGAACGGAGTCGCAATTGCGCAGGGAGATCGAGGAATTCCACGGTACCGACCTTGTCGGTCGGATTGCGTAAGGTGCACCCATGATCATCGTGAGCACCGACGGATCCTGCCTGCGCAACCCCGGTGGCGCCATCGGCTGGGCGTGGGTGGGCCACCAGGGGTCCTCCGGCAGCGGCGGAGCCGCTGCCGGAACGAATCAGATCGCCGAACTACGCGCGGTGTACGAGGCCATCGTCGCGCATCCCGGTTCGGAACCGCTGCTCATCGAGAGCGATTCCCTCTACGCGATCAAATGCGCGTCGGAGTGGATCTCGGGCTGGCGGATGAACGGCTGGCGCACCTCCACCGGCGCACCGGTCAAGAATGTCGAGATAATCCGGCTCATCGACCGCGCCATCGCCGGGCGTCCCGGCCCGGTCCGATTCCGTTGGGTGCGCGGACATGTCGGCAACTACTACAACGAGCGGGCCGACGCGCTGGCAGGACAGGCGGCACGCGAGGCGGCGGCCGCGGCCGCGCTGGGCGAGGTCGACACCGTCGAGATGCCCGCGGTCACCGCGGCGGATCCGGCGCGGGGGCAGGAAGAGACCACCGGGCCGCGGGCCTCGGGGAAGGCGGCCGCACCGACCACCTCTCAGAGCCTGACTCTGTTCTGAGAGACCGGCGCGACCGCGAGGTATACCCGCCCCAAGTCCTCCGGCGGTGGTGGAACGAACCCACCGCCGGAGGCGCTTCGGGAGTCGGTTACCGGGGCGCGGGCGCCTGGCTCGGCGCGGGCGCGCCGTTCGCGGTGGGCGCCTGACCCTCCGGCGCGGGCGTACCGCCGGGCAGGCCGCCGCCCGCCCCGCTGAGCATCGGCGAATCGAGCTTGCTCGCCTTCCAGGTGCCGCCCTCGTTCTTCATATCGGCGATCACGGCGACGTACTGCCGTTCCGGATTCGACTGCGTGAAGTTGGCGCGGAGCTGGGTCAACGTCACCAGAACCTTGGCCGACTCGGTGTCGCCGGACTGGAAACCGCACTGCGCATCGGCGACCCATGACTTGACCTGCGCCTTGACCATCGCTTCCTTCAGCGCGTCCGACGCGTCGGAGAACTGCTCGAGGAACTCGCCGGTCGCGCCGCCCTTCACGGTCGTGAAGTAGCCGTCGAGGTTGTTGTTGTAGTCGTAGGTCGAGACATTGCGCCCGAATACGCACGCGGCGTGGGTGGCGTCCTCTATCGCGTCGAGTTTGTCGCCGCGGCTGTCGGCCTCGAGATAGAACACGACTCCGGCGGTCACCGCCGCCACGAGCAGGATGCCCGTCACGAACAACGCGGCGATCAGCGGAGTCCGCTTGGGGGAGCCGTCGGCGTCGCCCGCCGATTCCGGCTCGGGAGCGGGCCTCTTCGCGGGCTCGTCCTTCTTCTTCTCCGCCTTCTTCTCCAAACTGGTGGCGGCGGTCTTGTCGTTGTCTGCTGCTACCGAATCCCCCGTATTCGCGGCATCGTCGTCGGCCTCGGTGTGCTCGGCGTTCTTGGCGTTACCGGCGTCGTCGGTGGACATCTATACAATCCTGCACTTTCCCGGCGCGCGAACGCACCGATTCGGCTGACCGGCCATGTGCGGCCGATCCTATGCGGTCTACCAGCGAGTATGCCTCGGTCGACGGACCAGCCGTCGGACCGGGGTGTCACTCAGCGCACCGGCGGAAGGGTCCGCTCGTTCGGATCCACCCCCGGTGGAATCTGCGCGCCGTTGTTGGGCACGTTCGGACGCGGTGCGTTCGCCGCGCCGCGGACCTGCGAACCGTTCGGCGGATTCACGCAGTAGTTCCACCTCGGCATGCTGCCGTCCTTGAGCGTCTCGGGACGCTCCGGCGCGGACTGGTAGATGCAGACCGGACGCGGCCAGATATCGGCGATCGTGTGGAATTCGTTGTCGTGGGCGGGAATGCCGACCGCCTTCAGGCCGAGCGCGAGCGAGGGGAACAGCAAGCTCAGCGCGGGGGTGCGCAACTGCGCGGCCTTGGTGATGGCGCTGAAGTTGGTGACCAGGCTCGTGATCGGATCAGCCGTCTTGTCCAGCACCGCACCGAGATTCGCGAGTTGTCCCGGCGACTGGTCCAGTACCGCCTGCAATTCGGCGTTGGCATTGTTGAACTGGTCGAACAGAACACCGGAGTTGCGGGTCAGGGTCGCCAGATCGGGCTGGGCGTGCGAGGTCGTGTCGGCGATGACGCGCAGGTTGGCGATCAGATTGGCCGTCTGCGGCAGCAGCGAATCCAATCCGGCCACCGCCAGGCTGATGCCGTTGACGAGACCGCGCAACTGGTCAGGACCCGCGCTCAGCGCGATGTCGAGTTCGTTCAGGATGACCTGGAACTTGTCGGGCTCGATTTGCGCGATCAGCGCGCTCGAGTTGTCGAGCACCGACCAGATCGGAGTCGGCGTCTTGATCTTGGCGGGATCGTACTCGATGACCGAGCCGTTCTTCAGGAACGGGCCGTCCTGATTCGCGGGCCGGAAGTCGATGTACTGCTCACCCGCGCCGGACAGCGCCTGCACCGAGATGGCGGTGTCGACCGGGATCGAGTACTTCGAGTCGATCTGCGCGGCGGCCGCGATGGACTGGCCGCGGTCGACCAGGGTGATCGAGGTGACCTTTCCGATGCGGTATCCGCGCAGGGTCACGTCGTTGCCCGGTTGCAGACCGCCGGAACGATCCAGGTTCACCGTGACCGTATAGCTGCCTTGCAGCGGATTCACCCGCATCACGTCGACCAGCAGATAGGCCGCGCCGATCACCAGCACCAGCACCAGGCCCGCGGTTGACCAGAACATCTTGCCGCGGAACAACTTCCCGACCCCACTCATCGGTGGCCTCCCTGCACGCGGCCCTGGATGACCTGGAGAACCTGGACGAAACTGCCGACGAAGTCGTTGAGGTCGCGCATGTCGTAGAACTTGCTGTTGGCCGGATCGGTGATGAGTCCGACGTCGAGGTTGGTCAGGATGACCGACAGCGCGAGGGTGCCGCCGCGGAAGCTCGCGTCCAGCTGCGGCCGCAGCGCGTGCGCGTTCTCCAGTGACTTGGCGAATCCGTCGCCGGTCGCGGCCAGCGCGTCCATCAGCTTGCGCAGGTTGTCCATCAGACCGGCGAGTTGATCGGAGGAGGTATCGGCGTAATCGCCGAGCGCCGCGCTGGTGACCGAGATTTTCGCGAGCAGATCGGCGATCGCGCGGTTGTTCTCCGCGATGACGCCGATCATGTGCGGCAGGGTGTCGGCGACCTGGCCGAGTTCGTTTCGCCGCGACTCGATGGTGGTCGCGAGCGCGCTGAAGTTGCCGAGCACACTGTCGATTCGGGCGGAGTTCTGGTTGAGGCTGCCGACCACGCCGGTCATCTCGGTGATCAGATGCGCCAGCTGCGGACCGCGCCCGCCGACGATCGAATCCAGTTCGGAAGTGAGCCTGCTGAGGCTGGCGATACCGCCGCCGTTGAACAGCATGGACACCGAGAGCAGCAGTTCCTCGACGGTCGCGCCCGCCGAGGTCTGGTCGAGAGTGAAGGTGTCGCCGTCCTTCAGCATCTGCGTGCCGGGTTCGGTCTTGGGTTTGGAGATCGCGACGAAGACGTCACCGAGCGGTGTCGCCTGCCGCAGTTCGGCGGTGCTGCCCTTGGGCAGTTCGATCTCGCTGCTGATCGACATGTCGACCACGGCCTGGAAATTCTTGGTCTTGATGTCGGTGACGACGCCGACATCGGAGCCGCCGATCTTGACCTTGGCCTGATCCGGCAGGTTCAGCGCGTTCTCGAACACCGCGTGCAGGGTGTAGGTGTCGCCGGACTGGCCCGGTTTGGGCAGCGGCAACGATTCCACGGTCAGCCCGCACCCGGTGGTGACCGCGATCGTCGCCACCGCGGCCACCGACAGAAGTCCCCTGCGCGCCTTCTTCATCCGTTCGGTCATTTCGTCAGTCCAAGCAGTGCGGCGGTCAGACCGTAGTCAGGACCGAAGTCCTGGGGGTTGCCGGTGCGGCAGCCATCGGCGCGCATCTGGATGCGCTCGCAGAACAGGCTGACGATCTCACCGCTGAGCACGGTGCCGATGACCGCGTGCAGACGCAGGAAGCGCTCCTCGTGGTTCATCGACCGGTCGATGCTCTGCAACAGCATCGGCGCCACGTCGACGACTTCGATCAGGCCCTGTGCGTTGGCGCGCAGCTGATTTGTGACATTGGTCAGTCCGGTGAGCGTGCCCGACAACTGGTCCTGGTACTCGACGAACACCGAACTGGTGTTGGCGAGGAAGTCGTTCATCTGTTGCAGGGTCGCCTGCAAACCGGGCGCCTGGTCGGCGAGCAGCCCGGTCATCTGGGTGATCCGGTTGCTGAAATCACGCACGGACTGGTCGTTCTCGGCCAGTATCGCGGTGAGCTCGTTCAGTTTGACGATGATGTTGGAGATGGCGTCCTTGTTGTCGATGCCGACCTCGAGCGCACCCGACAGCGCGTTGAGGGTGTCGCGAATCTTCTCGCCCTGACCGTCGAGCATCGGATAGAGCACCCGTCCCGACAGCGGACCGATGCCTTCCTGCCCCGGTTCGGGTTTGAGCGCCGCGGCGAACTGGTCGATGGTCTTGATCATCGTGTCGAGTTCGACCGGAGTCCTGGTGCGCCGCAACGGCAGATGCTCACCGTCGGCCAGGGTCGGGCCCTCGCTGTACACCGGGGTCAGTTCGATGTGGCGGTCGGTCACGATCGAGGGCGACACGATCGCGGCGACGGCGTCGGCCGGAATCTTCACGTCGCCGTCGATGGACATGTGCACCTCGATGAAGGTGCCCTTGGGGACGATCTTGTCGACCCTGCCCACATCGAGTCCGAGCACCGTGATCGGGTTCCCCTCGTACATGCCCGCGATGTTCTCGAAATCGGCGGTGATGTGGGTGGTCGCGCCGAGTGCGTCGTTCACCGAGCCGGGCAGCATCGAACAGCTCGCCACGGCCAGCGCGGTCACGCCGACCATCGCCGAACGGCGCAGCGTCCGCATCGCCGCCTGCGACGGTGCCTTCATGTTCACGATCCTCGGATTCAGTCGGTTCCACATGCTCATCCCTGGCACCCCTGCACCACCTGGGCGAAGCACAGCCAGTTGTCCGGGAAGATCCACGGCAGACCCGCCTCGGCGTAGTTGCCGTTACCCCAGGTATTGGCCAGGTAGCGGACCGCGGGCGGCATGATCGAGTACAGCCGGTCGAGGTTGTCCTTGTTCTTCTGCAAACCCTCGGCCATGGTGTTGAGCTGCTGGATCGTCGGGCCGAGCTTGGCGTCGTTCTGCGCGCCGATCTCCTGCAACTGCCGGGTCAGGGTCGCCACCCCGTCGAGCAGCTGCCGCAGCAGTTCCTGACGTTCCATGACCCGGTTGGCGATGGCCTCACCCTGGGTGATCACCAGCAGCACGCTGTTGCGGTTGTCGGCGAGCAGCTGGGTGACCTTGTTCATGTCCTCGAGCAGCGAGTCGACCTCGGTCCTGCGCGCGTCCATCACCTTGGCCAGCGCGCCGACACTGTCGAGCGCCTGTGCGACGAGCTGCGGGGAATCACCGAGCTGCTGATTCACCAGGTTCAGCGACTCGGCGAGCTTCTGGGTGTCGAGTCCCTCGAACTTCGGGGTGCCGATCTGCACCACGTCGGCGAGGTTGTACGGAACGGTGGTATTGGACACCGGAATCCGGTTGTCCCTCAGGCCCGATCCATTGCCCGGCTCCAGATCGACGTAGCGGGCGCCGAGCAGGGTCGCCATCTTGATGGACGCGTGCGCGTCGGGACCGAGTCTCACATCGCGATCGACGTTGAGGGTCAACAGCACGTGCGTGCCCTCGATCTTCGCGCCCGAGACCGTGCCGACCGGCACACCGGCCACGTCGACCTTGTCGCCGACCTTGATGCCCGCCGCCTGCACGAATTCGGCCTTCACGGTCTGGTCGCCGACGCCGATCAATCGGAACACGCTGGAGATCACCAGCATGATCACGATGAACACCGCGCCGATGACACCGAGCCAGAAGTACCTGTTGGCCTCGAACCGCCTCTTGAGTGTCGTCATCAGCGGCACACCGCCGAATGTGAGTTGCCGCCGATCTGGGTGAGGATGTTGCGGGGGAAGAGCACGCCGTAGAGCGAGATGTCCAGGCTGCACGCGTAGGCGGCGGCCCAACTGCCCTCGGAGGTGAACTGACCGCCCGCGGCGAGGATCGCGGGCAGGTCGACCGCGGCCTGGTCGAGTTGGGGTCCGGTCGCGATGAGCAGACTCAACGCCGCCGCCGTCGAATCCTGGGTGGTCTTCAGCTTGGGCTGGATCTTGCCGACCATATCGACCAAAGATGTGGTCGCGGTGGCGATCTGGACCGTCGACTGCTGCAAGGACTGCCCCTGCTCGTACAGTCCGCCGATCAACGCCCTGGTCTGGGTGACCAGCGTCTCCAATTCGTCACCTCGCTTCGCCAGCCCGGCCATCACACCGGACAGATTGGTGATCACATCGGTCAGGATCGCGTCGCGGCGCTGGAAGTCCGTGGCCAGCGTCGCGGCCTGGGTTATGAACGCGCTCAACGAGACTCCGTCACCCTGCAACGCCTGGATGAAGGTCTCCGACAGGCGGTTGACCTGATCGGGCTGGAGCACCTGGAACAGCGGCTGGAATCCGTTGAGCAGGGCCGACACGTCGAAGGACGGTTCGGTGCGCTCGAGCGGGATGGATGCGTTGTTCTTCAGCGGCGCGGGATTCGGCGCCTTACCGGGTGCGAGCGCGATATAGCGCTGGCCGATGAGGTTCTGGTAGCGGACCAGCGCCTTGGTGTCGTCGTACAGGGTCTGATCGCTCTGCACGATGAAGGTGACCCTGGCGTCGTTGCGGGCGTCGAGTTCGATCTTCTCGACCTTGCCGACGCGCACACCCGCCATGCGGACATCGTCGCCCGCACGCAGGCCGAGCACATCGCTGAAGGTCGCCGAATAGCTCTTGGTGTCCCCGGACACGATGCGCGCCAGGGTATTCCAGACCACGACGGTCACCAGGACGGAGACCAGCGCGAAGATGCCGAAGCCGATCAGCGGTTTGCGGATGCTCATCGGCCGCCTCCGGCATCGGTCACTCGCACGGTCCCATTCGCCATGATCGAGCTGAGCAACAGGTACTCGGCGGTGGTCGGTTTGCGGCCGAGCAGTTGCGCCATCGCGTCCTCACCACGGTAGGAGATCGGAGCCGCCGCGGGCTTGGTTTCCGGGGCGGGCGCACCGCCGGCGGGATGCTGGTCACCCGCGGGCTGTGCGCCGCCGAAGATCGGCGGCAGCTGCGGGAACAGACCTTCCAGCGGCGTGCCCGCGAACGGCTTGGGGGCCGCGGATTCGGCGGGCAGCGGAATCGCGGTCGTGGTCAGCCCCGGCAGCAGGGGCAGACCGGCCATCGGAACCAACGGCGGCAGGCCTTCGGCCGAGTTCAGCTTGCGCGGCCGCAGATTCTCCGGCAACGGCGGGAGCTCGACCTCGACCGGTGCGGTGAAGCAGCTCGGTCCGGCCAGATCGCCGTAGCGCGGGCAGTCCGCGACGGTGTTCGGCTTGTACGGGGTGAGGGTGATGCCAAGATTCCACACCATCTGCTTCTTCGGCCCCCAGGTGAATACCGTGTTCAGCTTCGCGGTCGTTTCGCCGAGATTGAGGATGGCCTGGGTGATCGAGGCCGGATCGGAGGCCATCGCGCCGATCGTGTCGCTGGTGCCCGCGGTGACCTGCTTGCCCGCGTCGGGGTTGCGGGCGAACAGATCGTTGACCGTATCCACGGTGCTACCCGCGCCGGTGAGCAACTGGACCAACTGCGCGCGCCGGTCGACGACCGTGTGCGCGGTCTGCACCGAACTGCCGACCACGTCGAGCAGTTCGGGCGCCGACTGGTTCAGCGCGTGCAGGGATGCGGCGAAGTCACCGAGCAGCACACCGAGATCGGGAATGGACTCGTCGACACCGAGCAGCCAGCGGTCGAACCGCTCGATGGTCGAACCGGGCAGACGGCCGCTGCCGTCCAGCGCCTGCGACAGGGTGCCGAGCACCCTGCCGAACTGAATCGGGTCGATCTTGTCGAACACCTTCTGCACCGCGGTCAGGGTGTCCTGCAACGCGATGGTGCCCTCGCTGCGATCCTCCTCGATCACCGAGCCCTCGTGCAGGTACTGATCGGCGGGGCCGTTGAAGACCAACTCGACCGAGGTGACGGCGAACACGTTGCTCGGCACCACCCGCGCGGTGACATTGGCCGGGATATCGCCCGCGAATTCGGGTTTCAGCTCGATCCCGATTTTCTGGAGTTCGCCCTTGGCCGCGACCTCGACCTGCTCGACGGTGCCGACCAGCACGCCGCGGAATTTGACGTCGGCGTTCGACGGCAGTCCGTCACCGGTGGTGGTGAGGTTGGCGGTCACCCTGACCTTCGGTACGAAGTAGCCCTGATAGCGCGCGTACAGCACGCCGAACACCAGGCTGAACACGACCAGTCCGCTCACGCCCGCGATCAGCAGCTGCCGCTGGGTGGGTCCGCGCCCACTCGGATCGAGAATCATCGTCGCCTCACCCGGAAATCCTGATGCCTGGGTCAACGCCCCAGATCGCCAACGTCATGAACAGATCCGCGAAGACGACCAGGATGATGCACATCTTGATCGCCCGCCCGGCCGCGACACCGACGCCCTCGGGGCCACCCGAGGCGAAGAACCCGTAGTAGCACTGGATGAACGTGGTGATCGCGACGAACAAGATCGCCTTGAGCAGCGAGTAGAGCACGTCGGTCGGTACGAGGAATTGGTAGAAGTAGTGCTGGTAGGTGCCCGAGGCGGTGCCGCCGATCAGCTGCACGGTGGCCGAGCAGGAGATATAGGCCAGCGCCAGACCCAGGCAGTAGAGCGGGACGATGGCAACGATCGCCGCGAAGATCCTGGTGCTGACCAGATAGGGCAGCGGCCGGATGGCGATCGATTCGAGCGCGTCGATCTCCTCGGAGATGCGCATGGCGCCGAGCTGGGCGGTGAACCGGCAGCCCGCCTGCGCCGCGAAGGCCAGCGACGCGAGCAGCGGACCGAGTTCGCGGGTGGTCGCGAATGCCGAGATCGCGCCGGTGATCGGACTCAGGCCGAGCAGGTTGAGCGAGGTGTGGCCCTGGATGCCGACGGTCATACCGCCGAAGGCGCTCAGGATCGCCACGACGCCGATGGTGCCGCCGCCGACGACCAGATTTCCGTTACCCCAGGTGACATCGGACAGCAGCCGCCACACCTCCTTGGGGTAGTGGCGCAGCGCCAGCGGAATCGAGCCGATCGAGCGCAGGAAGAAGAACACCTGGTGGCCCAGCCGGACCAGTATGTCCATCGGTGCGTTCGCCGTGCGTTTGAGCGCGTTGAGTGGCCGCAGCAGCGGCGGGACATAAGTCGATGACACGGCTCAGACCACCTGTGGGGGAAACAGTGCGTTGTAGACCTGGGTGATGATCAGGTTCACGCCGAACAACATGATGGCGGAGCTGACCACCGCCGAGTTCACCGAGTTGGCGACGCCGCCGGGTCCGCCGCGGGTGTTCAGACCGGTATCGCAGGCGATGATTGCGGCCAGCAGTCCGAAGATCAGTGACTTCACCAGCGCGACGAGCAGGTCGCGGGTCACCGCGAACGAGGAGAAGGTTCCGACGTAGGAGCCCGGGGTGCCGCCCTGGGCGAAGATGTTGAAGATGTAGCCGGTCAGGAAGCCGACGAAGACGACGAAACCGCAGAGCAGGACGCTGACCAGCATGGCCGCGCCCAGCCGCGGCGCCACCAGCCGACGCAGCGGGTCGACGCCCATGACCTTCATCGCGTCGATCTCCTCGCGGATGGTGCGCGAGCCGAGGTCGGCGCAAATGGCCGAGCCGACGGCGCCCGCGATCATGAGCGAGGTGACCAGCGGCGCGCCCTGCTGGATGATGCCGAGGCCGTTGGCCGCGCCGATGAAGGAGGTCGCGCCGACCTGTCCGGCGACGGCGCCGACCTGGATCGAGACGATGACGCCGATGGGGATGGCGACCAGCAGAGTGGGCGCGGCGGCGACGTTCGCCATGAACGCGCACTGCCGGACGAACTCCGCGAACGGAAAGCGCCTGCGGAAGATCGCGACGAAGAGTTCGGCGACGGCGGCGAAACCCATCGTGATCTGCCTACCGAAGGTCTCCAGCGACCGTTTGGGGTGATCCTCCCAATACGCCTTCGTCCAATCGACCGCATCACCTAACCGTGATCCCGCGGGTGGACTCTTGGTCGACTGCACTGGCTAACCCCTCTCGACGCCGGTTGGCTGCCCCGACGACTTGTTTGCTTGAGGCACCTTACTACGTAGTAAGCGAGAACACATCATCCCTGTGTGATTGCAGTCATAGATGGATGTCACTATGTCGTTATCACAAAGGCACAACGCGCTGACCTTGGGACAAGGCCCAAATTCGGGGTGTCGAATCCTGGCAGAACCTACAGGAAACCGGTTCCATCAGGGCATTCCAGGACTTTCTCCAGCCAATTACTCGGAATTCATTCATCCAAAACTTCTCATGTTTTCCGGCCACAATTATCGGGTAACGGCTTGTCTCCGAAACACAAACTGCGGCGCGTCCGCCGCCACTTTGATAGTGCCTTGCTATGCCACTTCGTGAGCGGCACCGCGTCGGACCGAGACGCGCCCGAGACCGAATACTGACACGATGGGTGCGACAGATTGATATCGTGCGGACTTCCGACATCTGGAGGGACATGTTCAGCAAACTCGCCAAGGCGGCCAATGCCGTCTTCGCCGTAGCCCTCGGCGCGGCACTGCTCGGTGCCGGCACCGCGGACGCCGCGGGTCCGCCGGTGATCGGCGGTGGTTCCGGCATCATCATCGACAACCAGTACGAATGCACGGTCACCACGGTCGGATACGACGGCGCGGGTCGGCTGATGGGACTCACCGCCGGCCATTGCGGCGATCCGGGCGCGCAGGTGTACGCCGAGGCCGATCGCGGCGCGGGGCAGATCGGGCGATTCGTCTACTCCAACCACGAACTCGACTACGCCGTCATCCAGTTCGACCCGGGTTCGATCGTCCCGGTCAACCGTGTCGGCAACGTGACCATCACCGGGATCGGCGGACCCGCCCAGTTCCCGGCGATCGTGTGCAAGGAAGGCCGGACCACCGGCAACACCTGCGGCCTCGCCTGGGGCGACGTCTTCGGGACCAATATGGAGACCTGGAGTCAGATGTGCGTGGTGGAGGGCGACTCCGGCGCACCGGTCGTGGTCGGCACCACACTGGTCGGCATGGTGAACGCCTATCTGGCGATCGCCTGCTTCGGCCCCGAGGTCGGCACCAATATGAGTTCGATCATCGGCGACCTGAACGCGCGCGGCGGCGTCGGCGCGGGCTTCCGACCCATCTAGCCGACGTATTCGATCGATAGCGATTTCCGTGGGAGCGGGCGCCGGGAGCGCCCGCTCCCGCTGTCTTCGGGAAAGTTGTCTTCGAAAAGCCCGTATTTCGTGCATGACCGTGTTCAGGGGGCTTGTTCAGGGGCCTCCGGGACCTCCGGTTCGGCGTGCGCGGCGGGGGACAGCGCCGGGCCGGTCATCCCGCACTGCGGCAGGCAGTCCGCACGGTCCGGTTCGGGCGCCCGGCGCGGAGTGCGCAGCAGTCCCGCCGCCAGGGCGGACCCGGTGACCAAGAGTCCGGCGCAGATACACATGGCCGTCTCGAATCCGGCGTCGAAGGCGACCGGATCGCTCAGCGCGCCCGCCAGTCCGGCCAGACCGGGCAGCGCCGCGACGGCGAGCAACTGCGCGGTCCTGGCGACGGCGTTGTTCACCCCGGAGGCGATACCGGCCTCGCTCGCGGGCACCGCGCCGAGCACCGCGCCGGTGAGCGGTGCGACCAGTACCGAGAGCCCGAGTCCGAAGACGAGGACGCCGGGCAGCACATCGACCGGATAGCGGCTGTCGGCGCCGATCCACGTCAGCAGTACGAGTCCGGCGGCGGCCAGCAGCGGGCCGACCGTCATCGGCAGCCGCGGCCCGTGCGCCTGCGCCCACCGGCCCGCGGGCGCGGACAGCGCCAGCATGATCAGCGTGATCGGCACCGTCGCCAGCCCTGACAGTAGCGGCGAATAGCCTGCCACCAGCTGCAATTCCAGCACCAGCAGGAAGAAAACCCCGCCGAGCGCCGCGTAGACCGCCAACGTGACCAGATTCGCGGCCGTGAACACCCGCCCGCCGGTTCCCGGTGCGGCGTGGAAGGTTCCCGCGAATAGCGAGGGCGGCACGAGGGGATGGTCGCTGCGCACCTCGATCACCACGAACAGCGCGAGCAGCACGACGCCGACGACGATCAGCGCCGCGATCGCGTCGATGAGCCCGAAGGTCAGCGCGCCGAGCGCGAGGGCGACCACGACCGCGCCGGGAACGTCCAGCCGCGCCGTCGCGTCGGGATCGCGGCTCTCCGGCACATGCCGCATCGCCACGGCCACCACGACGGACACCAGCGGCACATTGATGAAGAAGACCGACTGCCAGCCGCCGACATCGATCAGCCAGCCGCCGAGCATGGGGCCGAGCGCACCCGCGATCCCGCCGAACCCCGACCACAGCCCGATGGCCGCGCCCCGGTCACGGTCATCGATGGAGGAGGAGATCAGCGCGAGACTGCCGGGGGTGAGCAGCGCGCCCGCGACGCCCTGCGCGAGCCGGGCGAGTACGAGCATCTCGATATTCACCGCCGCGCCGCAGAGCACCGATGCCAGCGCGAATCCGACCGCGCCCAACACGAAGACCTTGCGCCTGCCCAGTTTGTCGCCGAGCGAACCGCCGAGCAGGATGAACGAGGCCAGCGTCAGGGTGTAGCCGTTGAGCGTCCATTGCAGACCCGCCACATCGGTGCCGAGCGATTCGCCGATCCGCGGGAGCGCGATATTGACCACGGTGGCGTCCAGGGAGGCCACCGACGATCCGAGGATCGTCGCCAGCAGTATCCAGCGCCCCCGCGCCGAACCGAGCCGAGGTAGCTGCGCGGTGCCGCTCACCGCTCCAAACTAGCGGCCCGGACCGGCCGGGGACACCGGAGCGAGGGACTCAGATCTCCTCGACGCACACCACGAACCTGCGCTCCTTGTAGGTGAAGCCGGTGCCGGTCGAGCACGCGCCCGGATCGGAGGAGTTCTGCTGGATATTGACCACCCTGATCGGCTGCACGCCGTGCTCGGAGCAGTCGATGCGCTTGGGGTCGTCGCCGCCGACGTCCATGCAGCCGCCGACCACCCAGTCGATGTCGAGGCACAGCGCGCCCTGTTCGACGCCGTTGAGCGTTTCGGCGTAGTAGTTGTCGCGGTCGCCGACGCAGGCCGAACTGGTCGGGGCCTTGGCGACGACCTTGTAGTTGGAGGCGCGACTGCCGCAGGACGCCTTGGTGATGGTGGCGTTGCTTGTGGTGCCGCCGAGGGTCACGCAGTCGCCGACATTGGCCTGGAAATCGGTGTTGCCACCGCGGGCGGTTGTGGTGGGACGGCCCGAGGTGGGCCGGGACGTGGACGAGCGCGGCACCGAGGTCTTCGGTGTGCTCGTGGTCACCGCGTCGATGGTGCCGTTGTCGATCGCGGGCTGCGCGGTGCCGTCGATGGTGGAACTGCATCCGACCACCAGGGCCGCCACCGCGGCGACGGCGCCGATACCCAGCGCGAACCTACCGATGAGCTTGTGACGAGACACGAAACAGTCCTCCCGAGCTGTAACGCTCCGAACTCAAACACCCCCGTGAGAATCCGAAGTTGACCTACCTTGCATGGAATATCCAGCAATGCATACACCATCGTTAACAGGGCCGTCGAGTCGAACCTCGCGGCGGCGCCGTTCGTAGATGGGGGTATGGATATCGTTGCTCCGCCGCCCCCGCGCCCGCCGCGTCTGGTCGCACTGCACGCGCTGGCCGCCGGTGTCGATTTCGACAGCTACTTCCGGTGGCGGCGGTCGAGGGAGGGCGATCCGTTCTACGTGCGGTTCCCCGGTCTCGGGGCGGCGCTGTTCACCGGCACGCCCGCCGGTGCGGCCGAAGTGTTCCGCGCACCGGTCGAGTTGCTGGAGCCGCCGCGGCCGAATCCGATCGAACCGTTGGTCGGCAGCGCCTCGCTCATCCTCTCCTCGGGTGAGCGGCACCGCGCCGACCGGGCGCTGCTCACCCCCGCCTTCCACCGGGCGCGGGTGCGCGAGCTCGGGCGCGTAATCCGGGATTCGGCCCTCGACGAGATCGGGCGCGCGGAGTCCTGGCGACCGGGCGCGCGCGTCGACTCGCGGGCGGCGGCGCGGGCGATCACCTTGCGCGTGATCCTCGGTGCGGTCTTCGGCGGCGACGACATCGCCCGCCGCGACGACTACGCCGCCGCCGTCACCGACTTCCTCGACGCATTCTCCGCCCCGCTCATGCTCGTGCCCGCGCTGCGTATGGGTGCCTTCGGCCAGACGCCGTGGGACCGCTTCCGCGCCGCCCGCGAACGGCTCGACCGGCTCATCCGCGCCGATATCGCGTACCGACGGGAGACAGCGCGGCCCGGGGACACCGACATACTCGCCACCCTGCTCGCGGCCCGCCGCGCGGACGGCGCCGCGATATCCGACGACGAGTTGTGCGATCAGGTGCGCACCCTGATCGTGGCCGGGCACGAGACGACCGCGACCAGCCTGGTGTGGGCGCTGTTGCATCTGCATCGCAATCCGTCGGCGCTCGCCCGGTTGCGCGCGGAGATCCGCGAACTCGGTACGGGTGCCGATCCGACGGAGATGGCGGCGCTGCCCTACCTGGACGCGGTCTGTCAGGAGACGCTGCGGCTGCATCCGCCCGTGCCGATCGTGCTGCGACAGCTCACCGGCCCGTTGGCGATCCGCGGGGTGGCGCTGTCGGCGGGTGACATCGTCGGGGTCACGGTGCCCTTGCTGCATTCGGATCGCGACGTGTGGTCGGACCCGCGGCGGTTCCGGCCGGAGCGCTTCCTCGAGCGCCGCTACGGCCCGTTCGAGTACGCGCCGTTCGGCGGCGGGCACCGCCGTTGCGTCGGCGCGACGCTGGCGGATTACGAGCTGCGGATCGTGCTCGCCACGATCCTCGGCCGGGTCCGACTCGCACTGACGCCACGGGACGCGCGGGGCAGACTGCCGCTCACGGTGCCGCACAACATCGCGACGGGTCCGCATCGTGGAATCCCATTCGACGTTGTCGCGTGATTTCGGTCACGAATCCGTTTGGGTACCAGCGAAACCGGACGGACCGCAGGTTTGCTCGCCGGACACCGAGTTGCCGACCCGACCGGGCACTTTCCCCAAAGTCCGCCCGGCTCAACGAGATATGTGCGACAGACCACAGACGATAGTCACCCTGCATCAATCCCGGCGGGCGCTGGCTTCCGGTCCGCACGGACGGTAGGAAAGACGAGGGTCGGGGCGATGTATCCGTGGGGCCGTGTTCTCGCGAGCCCCCGCGCCAGTACCCGTGAGCGCTTTCGCAGGCTCCACGCCGATGAAATATCCCCGTCGCGCGCCTCGAACGCGCGCGGGAGTAGGAAATGGACGAGAAACCTATGCATGTCGCTTTCCACAAGAGAATGCCGTCGACCGCCGCCCCCACGGGCGGACGCGCCACCCGTCGGATCGGTCGCGGCGTTCTATTGTCGGCGGCGATCGCGGCGGCAGGCGCCCTGATCGTCGCACCCGCGCAGGCCGAACCCGCACTGCCCGGCATCGGCTCGGGCTCCTCCTCATCCGGCGCGGGCGCCGCGACCGACCCGACCCCGCCGCGTGCCGACTTCGCCCCGCCGAACATCAATATCGCCGACGGTGAGACCGTCGGCGTGGCGCAGCCGATCATCATCAACTTCAAGGAACCGATCGCCGATCAGGCCGCCGCCGAGCGCGCCATCAAGATCACCTCCTCCAAGCCCGCCCCCGGTCATTTCACCTGGCGCGGCGACAAGCAGGTGCGCTGGCGGCCCAACGACTTCTGGCCGGACAACACCGATGTCAAGGTCGAGGCGGGCGGTACCACCAGTTCCTTCCGCATCGGCGACGCGCTGGTCAGCACCGCCGACGACAACACCCACACCATCACCATCACCCGTAACGGCGAGGTGGTGAAGGAGATGCCCACCTCGATGGGCAAGACCAAGCACGAGACCCCCAACGGCATCTACTACGTCGGCGAGCAGTTGCGCAAGATGGTGATGGACTCGTCCACCTACGGCGTGCCCGTCACCGATCCCGAGGGCTACAAGATCGACGTCGAGTACGCCACCCGCCTGTCCAACAGCGGCATCTTCGTGCACGCGGCCCCGTGGTCGGTGGCGCAGCAGGGCGTGTCCAACGCCAGCCACGGCTGCCTGAACGTGAGCACCGACAACGCCCGCTGGTTCATGGAGAACACCCGCAAGGGCGATCCGGTGATCGTGGTGAACACCTCCGGCGGCACCCTCAGCACCGCCGACGGCCAGGGCGACTGGAACTGATCCGTCCGGCCCGATCGACGAACCGGGAACCCGCGAGCCCCAAGGGCTTGCGGGTTCCCGGCTTTCGGGGGATATGTTCAGTGGGTCTTCGACACCCGTTAACCGATGAGTTGCTACACACCGTAAAACTTTCGCGGTGCGAACGAGTACGGAACGGGTTCTGCCCCGGCCCCACGGACGGGGGCCGCGCGGGCGACCGTGGCGGGACTATGCGCTGTTCTTCGTACTGGTCGGGCCGAATCTCGCGCTGCTCACACTCTTCGTCTACCGGCCGCTGATCGACAATATCCGACTGTCGTTCACCGACTGGAACATCTCCGATCCGTACGTCACCTATATCGGAGTCGACAACTACCGCGAGTGGTTCGGGCGCTCGGACTCCTGGCAGATCGTCACCAACACCGTGGTGTTCACCATCGCCGCGGTGGCGGGCAGCATGGTCATCGGACTCGCGCTGGCCCTGCTGCTTGACCGGAAACTGTTCGGCCGCAACGTGGTCCGCTCCGCGATCTTCGCGCCGTTCGTGATCTCCGGCGCCGCGATCGGCGTAGCCTTCCAGTTCATCTTCGATCCGAGTTTCGGTCTGGTGCGCGATGTCCTGCACCGTGTCGGCGTCGACTCGATTCCCGACTTCTACCAGGACCCGCACTGGGCGATGTTCATGGTGACCGTCACCTACATATGGAAGAACCTCGGCTACACCTTCGTCATCTATCTGGCCGCGCTGCAAGGGGTTCGGGCCGATCTGATGGAAGCCGCCGAGATCGACGGGGCGAGCCGCTCGACCACCTTCACCAGGGTGCTGCTGCCGCAACTGCGTCCGACGACCTTCTTCCTGTCGATCACGGTACTGCTCAATTCCCTCCAGGTCTTCGACATCATCAACGTCATGACCCGCGGCGGTCCGCTCGGCACCGGCACCACGACCATGGTCTACCAGGTGTACGAGGAATCGTTCCGCAATTTCCGCGCGGGCTACGGCGCGACGGTCGCGACCATCATGTTCCTGGTATTGCTCGTGGTCACCCTGTTCCAGGTGCGGATCATGGATCGAGGTGAGTGAGCGATGACCGCGACGACACAGGCCCATCGCCGCCGCATCCGCGCGGTGACCCTACTCGGCTACGCGGCCATGCTGTGCGTGCTGATCATCGTCGGCGTACCGCTGTTCTGGATCATCATCACCTCGTTCAAGGCGCGCCCGGACATCTACACCCAGCCGGCGGTGTACTGGCCGCACAGCTGGCATCCCGAGAACTACGCCGAGGCGACCACCGCGCTGCCGTTCCTGACCTTCCTGCGCAATTCGCTGATCGTCACCGGCATCGTGGCCGCGGTCAAATTCGCGCTCGGCATCTTCAGCGCCTACGGCCTTGTGTTCCTGCGCTTCCCGGGCAAGACGGCGATCTTCCTCGTCATCATCGCGGCGCTCATGGTGCCCAACCAGATCACCGTGATCTCCAACTACGCGCTGGTCGCGCAATGGGGTTGGCGCAACACGTTCCTCGGCATCATCGTTCCGCTGTGCGGGGTCGCCTTCGGCACCTTCCTCATGCGCAACCACTTCCTCTCGATACCGGTCGAGGTCATCGAGGCGGCCCGCATGGACGGCGCGGGCTGGTGGCGACTGCTGGTCCGGGTCGTATTGCCCATGTCAGGGCCGACGATGGTCGCCTTCGCCGTGGTCACCCTCGTCAACGAGTGGAACGAATACCTCTGGCCGTTCCTGATGGCCGACGACACCGGCGTGGCCACCCTGCCGGTCGGCCTGACCCTGTTGCAGAACACCGAGAATCCCAGCGTCACCAACTGGGGGCCGGTCATGGCGGGCACGCTGCTGACCATGCTCCCGATCCTGCTGGTGTTCCTGATCCTGCAACGCCACATGATCAAGGGCCTCACCTCCGGTGCGGTCAAAGGTTAACCCGATACAGGAGAAACCAGTGTCCACTTCACAATTCGGCGGACTGTCCCGCCGCGGATTCCTAGGTCTGGCGGGCGCGGTCACCGCGGGCGCCGCGCTGACCGCCTGTGCGGGCAGTGGTAGCGGGGGTGACAAGGGCGGCGACGAGAAGACCATCACCTTCTGGTCCAACCACCCCGGCACCTCCAAGGATTACGAAACCGAGCTGATCAATCGGTTCCAGGCGAAGTTCCCCGACCTGAAGGTGACCCTGGTCGACGCGGGCAAGAACTACGAGGAGGTGTCGCAGAAGTTCAACGCGGCACTGTCCGGCGGCGAACTGCCCGATGTCGTCGTCCTTTCGGACGTGTGGTGGTTCAACTACGCGCTCAACGGCACCATCGAACCGCTGGACGGCCATTTCGGCGACGCGGGCGTGAAACTCGACGACTACGTCGACTCCCTGGCCGCCGACTACAAGTTCAACGGCAAGCACTACGCGCTGCCCTACGCCCGCTCGACCCCGCTGTTCTACTACAACAAGGACGTGTGGGCGAAGGCAGGCCTGCCCGACCGCGGCCCGCAGAGCTGGCCGGAATTCGACGAGTGGGGTCCGCGCATCCAGGCCGTCGTCGGCGACGGCAAACTCGCCCACGGCTGGGGCGACGCCAAGAACTACCTGGCCTGGACCTTCCAAGGCCCGAACTGGACCTTCGGCGGCGCCTACTCCGACGGCTGGAAGCTGAAGTTCACCGAGCCGGGCACCATCGCGGCGGGTCAGTTCCTGCGCGACATGATCCACACCAAGAAGTACGCGGGCATCAAGCCGCAGATCGCGGTCGACTTCGGCACCGGCGTCATCGCCTCCACCATCGCCTCCACCGGCGACCTGCGCGGCATCCAGAAGAACGCCGAGGGCAAACTGGAATTCGGCACCGCCTTCCTGCCGCATCCCAACGGTCCCGGCGTCACCACCGGCGGTGCGGGCCTGGCGATTCCGGCGCGCATCTCCGACCAGCGGAAGGTGAACGCGCTCAAGTTCATCGAGTTCATCACCAATGCGTCGAGCACCGCGTACTTCTCGCAGAACACCGGATACATGCCGGTGCGCAAGTCGGCGGTGTCGGATCCGAGCGAACAGGAATTCCTGACCAAGAACCCGAAGTCCAAGGTCGCCATCGACCAGCTCGCGGTGACCAAGTCGCAGGACTACGCCCGGGTCTTCGTGCCCGGCGGCGATCAGATCATCGGCACCGGACTCGAGCAGATCGGTTTGCAGAACGCCGATCCCGCCACCACCTTCGCCAACGTCACGAGCCAGTTGCAGGCGATCATCGACCGCCAGATCACGCCAAAGCTGCCCAAGTAACAAATCGCCCGGAACAGGGAGAAGATCGTGGCCACAGTGCATTTCGACCGGGTGACCCACCGGTACCCCGGCGCACCGACACCGGCCGTCGACGCCCTCGACATCGAGATCGCCGACGGGGAATTCCTCGTCCTCGTCGGCCCGTCGGGGTGCGGCAAGTCGACCAGCCTGCGCATGCTGGCCGGACTGGAGTCGGTGGAACAGGGCCGCATCCGCATCGGTGACAGGGATGTCACCGCACTGCCGCCGCGGGCCCGCGACGTGGCGATGGTCTTCCAGAGCTATGCGCTCTATCCCAATATGACCGTGGCGCAGAACATGGGTTTCGCCCTGCGCAATGCCGGAATGAACAAGTCCGACACCATGATCCGGGTGCGCGAAGCGGCGAGAATGCTGGAACTCGAACCGCTGTTGGATCGCAAGCCCGCGAAACTGTCCGGCGGCCAGCGCCAGCGCGTGGCCATGGGCCGGGCCATCGTGCGCAGGCCGCAAGTGTTCTGCATGGACGAACCGCTGTCGAATCTGGACGCGCAACTGCGGGTCAGCACCCGGTCGCAGATCGCCGCGCTGCAACAGCGACTCGGTGTCACCACCGTCTACGTGACCCACGACCAGGTCGAGGCCATGACGATGGGGCACCGGGTCGCGGTGCTGCGGGAGGGCCGCCTCCAGCAGGTGGCCGCACCGCGGCAGCTCTACGACGACCCGGTCAACACCTTCGTCGCCGGATTCATCGGCTCGCCGGGCATGAACCTGCTCGACGCGCCCGTCGACGACGGTGCGGCGGTGCTGGGGTCGCTGCGGATTCCCTTGCCGCGCACCGCGACAAAGGGCGCGCGGGTCGTCGTCGGCATCCGACCCGAATCGTGGCGGGTCGAGACCGATGCCGAGAACAGCCTCGGCGTCGAAGCCGAACTGCTCGAGGAACTCGGCGCGGAATCGTTCGTCTATACCCACGGCATCGGCGACGAGGGCTGGACCAGCCGACACGGGCGCATCGTTGCCCGGGTGGACCGCAGGCTGCGGATACTGCCCGGTGACCGGCTGCACCTGCGCCCCGAACTCGGCGAGATCTATTTCTTCGACGCCGAATCCGGGGATCGCCTGCGCTGAACCGACCGCGCCCGCCGCGGGCGGAAGGTCACCAGATCTTCACGCGCTGATCGGGTTCCAGGTAGAGCTTGTCGCCGGGTCGCACATCGAATGCCTCGTGAAAGCTGTCGATATTGCGGACCACGGCATTGCAGCGGAATTCCGGCGGCGAGTGCGGGTCGACGGCAAGACGGCGGATGGCCTCCTCGTTCCTGGCCTTGGTGCGCCACACCTGGGCCCACCCGTAGAAGACCCGCTGCCACCCGGTGAGGCCGTCGATCACCGGCGGTTCGGCGCCGTCGAGCGAGATCCGGTACGCGGCAAGGGCGATGGAAAGTCCGCCCAGGTCGCCGATGTTCTCGCCGATGGTGAATTCGCCGTTGACGGTGTGCTCATCGGGCAGTTCCTGCGGCGACAGCACATCGTATTGATCGATCAAAGCCCTGGTGCGCTTGCCGAATTCGGCGCGGTCGTCATCGGTCCACCAGTCGACCATATTGCCGTCGCCGTCGTATTTGGCGCCCTGATCGTCGAATCCGTGACCGATCTCGTGGCCGATGACCGCGCCGATACCGCCGTAGTTGGCCGCGTCGTCGGCGTTCATGTCGAAGAACGGGGGTTGCAGGATCGCGGCCGGGAAGACGATCTCGTTCATCCCCGGGTTGTAGTAGGCGTTGACGGTCTGCGGGGTCATGAACCATTCGTCGCGATCCACGGGCCCGCCGAGTTTGGCCAGGTCACGATCGTGGTCGGCGGCATGACCGCTGCGGTAGCTGCCCAGCAGATCGGCCGGGTCGACGGCGACCGCGGAATAGTCGCGCCACCGGTGCGGATAGCCGATCTTCGGGGTGAACTTCTCCAACTTCGCCAGCGCGGCCTCGCGCGTCCGCGGACCCATCCAGTCGAGTTCGGCGATATTGCGCCGGTACGCCTCCTGGAGATTGGCGACCAACTCCACCATCCTGGCCTTGGCCTGCGGCGGGAAATGTTCGGCCACATAGAGTTTGCCGACCGCCTCGCCCAGCAGTTCCTGCACCAGGGAGACGCCGCGCTTCCAGCGCTCCCGGTTCTCCTGCGCGCCGGTCAGCGTGCGGCCGTAGAAGTCGAAACTCTCCTCGACCACGGCGTCGGTCAGATACGCCGCGCGCGAGCGCAGCACCCGCCACGCCGCCCACGCCTGCCAATCGACGAGCGACTCCTCCGCCCAGACCCGCGTGAAGGTGCGCACGTAGTCTGGTTGGCGCACGACGAGTTCGGCCAGCACATCCGCTCCCGTCGCGGCGATGCCCTCGGCCAGCGCGTCACCCCACGCCGCCCAGTCGAATTCGGGATAGTCGTCGGTCAGGGCGGCGAATGTGGTCAGGTTGTAGCTCTTCTCCGCATCCCGGCGACGCACCACATCCCAGTGACCCTCGGCGAGTTTGCGCTCGAGTTCGACGATGCGCTCGGCCGCGGTGTCCAGGTTCTCGGGCAGCAGCCCGGCCACTCGCTCGTCGGCGGCGGCCAGTTCGAACATACGCCCGATGTGCGCGAGGTACTTGGCGCGGACCTCGGCGAATTCGTCCTGCCGGTAGTACGACTCGTCGGGCAGCCCGATACCGGACTGGGTCGCGTGCAGCAGGTAGCGGCTGGAATTCTTGTCGTCGGTGTCGACGTAGAAGGCGAGCGCGCCGCCGATTCCGGTGCGCTGCATCCGGCCGAGCAGCGCGGCGAACGCGCCGCGATCGGCGACCGCGCGAATGGCGGCGAGCTCATCGGCGATGGGCGCGAGTCCGGCGGCGGCGATGGTTTCGGTGTCCATGAAGCCCGCGTACAGGTCGCCGATCTTGCGGGCATCGCTTCCGGGCTCGGCCTGCGCTCGGGCGGCCTGGCGAATGATCTCCTGCACATCCAGTTCGGCCTGGTCGTACAACGCGCGGAAGGCGCCGTCGATGGCGCGGTCGGCCGGGATCGCGTATTCCTTCAGCCATTTGCCGTTGACATGCGCGAACAGGTCGTCCTGAACCCGGACGGCGTCGTCGAGGTAGGACAGATCGATACCGGAGGGTCTGGTCAGCTCGGAAGTCACGATCTCCAGTATGCCGAGAACCGCGGATTCGGGGCGGTCGCCCGCGACCGTTGTCGGCCCCGGCCGCGGACGCGGCCGGGGGAATGCCGGTCAGGCGAACAGGGGATGCCGGTCGAATTCGCCGTCGCGCACGCCCGCGACGAAGGCGGCCCATTCCTCGACGGTGTAGGTGAGGGTGATGTCGCCGTGACGCAGTGTTGTCGTACCGTCGGCTCCGGTGCGGGCGACGAGCCGGTCACCCGATCGGCCGGCCGCCAGCAGGCCGAGGAACGAGGTCCATTCGTTCGCCGTCACGGTGATGATCGGCTCATCGGCCGGGCGGTTGGCCGGATCGCGGCGGTATTTGCTGTCACGAATCAGCACCGCGTCACCGACGAACCGAACTTCGACACATTGGTTGCCGTTGTTTGACCTGGTCGATGTGAACCAGCCGGTCGAAACAGACCGGTGGGTAGCGGTGGTGGTCATGGCGCGGATTTTACTCCCCCGGCATACGACCTGATCAGGGCCAGTGAATCGGCCCGACTCAGCGACTGCTCCAATGCCCGGAGATAGGCGAAACCCAGGTCACGGACCAGGTCGGGATCCTCGACCCCGCCGCCGAACACCGCGCTCTCGACCCAACCGAAGGTCGGTAGTTGCTCACCCGCGAAATCGATGAGATGGAAGCTGGAACCGCCGAGTATCGCCCCCGCCGTCGCCGCGAACGGGATGATCCTTACCTCGATATTGTCGAGTTCGTCGATGAGCGCGGCCAGATGTTCGAGCTGTCCACGCAACACCGCGGGTCCGCCGGTCTGCTGCAACAGGGTCGCCTCGCCGATCACCGCGGTCAGCTCCACCCGCTGCGGCCCGCGTAGCCGCTCCTGGCGGCGCAGCCGAATCGCGACGAGCTGTTCCACCTGCACCGGCCGGATCATGACATCGGCGCTGATCAGCGCTCGCGTATACGCCTCGGTCTGCAACAGACCCGGCACCAGCAGACTGTCGTAGCTGCGGATACTCTGCGCCCCGAACTCCATGCCGTAGAGCCGCTGGAGCTCGGGACCGATCAGCGCCGAGGACTTCGTCCACCATTCCCGCCGTTTGCTGGCGTCCAGGAGGGTTAGCAATTCGGCGCGTTCCTCTCCGTCGACCTCGAGAAGTTCCAGCACCGGACCGATGGTCGTGGTGGTGAGCACGCGGCGTCCCTTTTCCACGTGCGACCAGTTCGCCGGGGTGAACCCGACCTTCCTGGCGAACGTCGCGGAATCGAATCCGCGCTGTTCCCGTAGCTCACGTAGCCGGATCACCAGTTCCCAGCGGGCGACGGTCGGCGAGACGGGTGCCATGTGCAGGATGCTACGCCGCGCGGACTCACCCGGGCGTGACTATTGTCATCCGAGTTGCGCAGGTCTACGCTCCGAGTAGCCGCAGATTCACCCGTCACGTCGATTCGAGACGAGGTTGTTCATGATCGAGCGCAGCGAACGACTATCCGACACGGCTACACCCGCTCGTCCCGCACCGCGTACGCCCGCACAGGACTTCATCGCCATCCAGGACGCATTCGCGCGCTGTCGCGCGTACCGCAAGGACCACGGGCTCTACGCGGTGGTAGAACCCGGACTCGGTCGCATCATGCTCGAGATCGGGGCGGTCGGCGCGGTCGTCATGCCCGCCGCACTGGGCCTGCGAGTCTGCCACGCGCTCACCGCCGAGGGCCGCACCGCCGGGCCGATCATCACCCACCCCCGTTCGGACCGGTGGACCTTCCTCACCGGGCCGACCGACAACTCCTACCTGGACATGGCCCTATTCGCCGACCTGTTCCGCGTCTGCGCCTCGGTCGCCCTCCCGGGCAGCCGGATCGTGTTGCCCTCACCGGCGGACGAGCACAGCGGATACCGCGACTGGATCGCCGCGCCCGTCGGCGACTACCGACCGGATCTGCCCGACGTGGTCGCGGCCACGAGGGCGTGCGCGGCGCCGGCTAGGGGCTCGGCCGCGGGGTGAGCGTGATGCTGTACTTGTCCTCGATGTTCTGATTCCAGTCCCGCTCGCACTGATCGATCTTGGCCTGGTCGTTACCCGCTTTGCTGATGCAGTCGAGGAAGTCCTTGCCGCCGGAATCGACGAAGAAACTCCATCCGATGATGGAGATGACCGTCGCGGCGACGATCGCGATGATGCCGAGAACGAGGCCGGTGACGGCCATACCGCCGCCCGCGCCGGTGCCGCGGCGGGCCTTGACCAGGGCGATGATGCCGAAGATCACGGCGAAGACGCCGAACAGGAATCCGCCGAAGACGACGAGCAGACCGAGGATCGCGAGTATGCCAAGGACAAGAGCCGTGACGGCGAGGCCCTTACCCTTCGGCGACTCCTGCCAGTACTGTCCGCTGGACGGGGGCGGATACTGACCGGACGGAGGCGGCGGGTACTGACCGGGCGGCGGATATTGGGACATGGACTTCCTCTCAGTCGGTACCGCGGTGCGCGCGATCGCGAAGCCACGCGCGCTGTGTGCTGCCTACTGATCGCATTCCCGCCCGCGCGACGTTAATGCGATCGATCCCACATCCGGCCGCCTCGCCCTGCTCGCGATATCGCCGCGCGTGAGCGCCGACTCAGGAACCGCCCAGCCGCGCGTGCATCTCCCACACCAGGATCTCGGCCGGTCCGTGCGCGGTGATCCGCTGGCCACCGGTCCTGGTCAGACGCACCGCATCGCCCTCGTACAACGTGCCGACGCCTTCCATCTCGACCTCGCCCGCGGCCATGAACACATGGGTGTACGGCGCGTCGGGCAACTCGATGGCGTATTGAGGATCACCGGTCAGGCGGGCCACGTGCAGCGCCGAATGGCTGCTGTTGATGCTTATGGCGGTGCGGTCGCGGTAGCGCGGCAGACCCGAGGCCACCGTCACCAGACGGCCCGAGGCCAGTTCGTCGTCGATCTCGAGCTGCTGGTACCCGGGTTCGACTCCGGGTTCGTCCGGGACGACCCACATCTGGACGAAATGCACCGGATCGTCGTGCGCCGGCGAACCGTCCAGCCGCCAGGAGTCGTTCTTCTCCGAATGCAGGATGCCGGTGCCCGCGCTCATGCGCTGCGCGAGTCCGGGATAGATGACACCGCTGTGACCGAGCGAATCCTGATGCACCAGACTGCCGGAGAGGACCCAGGTGACGATCTCCATATCCCGGTGCGGGTGGGTGTCGAATCCCTGTCCGGGCGAGACGACGTCCTCGTTGTTCACCAGCAGCAGACCGTGATGGGTGTTCTCGGGATCGTAGTGTTCGCCGAAGGAGAACGAGTGCTTGGAATCCAACCAGGAGACGCGAGTCTTCATGCGGTCACCACCGCGATGGACATCGATGTGAGGTGTCGTGAGTGTGGACATCGTGGTCCTCCTCTCGGGACCGTGCACCGATCACCTTTCAGGGTAGGAGTACGTACGAGGCAGTACTCCGAATTCCTAGTAAATTGTCCTGCACTCGGCATTTTACGCGAGCGACCAGCGGGTGAACGGCAGGCGAGCAGTACCAACCGGTACGTCGAACCGGGGGCGCGGCGAAGTAGGGTACCGCGACGAGGACTCCGGCTTCCCAGTCCGGAATCGTAACGTGATGCGGCACAACGTAACCGGAGGTGACAGCCAGATGCGATCCGAGCAACTCGACGGCATCGAGCAAGAACTCCGCGCCGCCGCGCGCGCCGACGGCATCTGCCATTTCGTGGTCGGCGTCGCGGTATTCCGTCACGGCAAACTTCTGGTAGTCCGCCGGGTACCGGACGACTATTACGGCGGCATGTACGAACTGCCGGGCGGCGGCGTGGAATCGGGTGAGAGTTTCGCCGAATGCGTGGCGCGTGAACTGTTCGAGGAGACCGGACTGCGTGTGCGCGATATCACCGAATTCCTCGGCGCCATCGACTACGCCACCAGAACCAAGGCCAAAGTGCGCAAATTCAGCTTCGTCGTCGACGCCGACGGGGGCGAGGTGTCGCTCGCCCCGGGCGAACACGACGCCTTCGCCTGGATAGACGCCGCCGCCTTCGAACACCTCCCGATGGCGCCGGACACCCGGCAAATCATCGGCGCGCTCATCGCAACCCTCGACCCGACCCATCCCGGGTGAACGAGCCGGTGACCGGACACGGCACAATCGGCGAGGTGTTCCCTGGTCGCCCCGAGGGCCCGCTACCGACCGGCGAGCCGCCGTCGCGGTTGAACACGTGGTTGTCGGCGCTGCGCGCGCATCCCGCCGCCGCGCGGCTGTCGAGCGTGCGCTTCGCCGGGCAGTTCGGCGACGGCATGTTCCAGGCCGCGCTGTCGGGCGCCATCCTGTTCAACCCGGAACGCCAGACCGACCCGCTCGCCATCGCCGCCGGGTTCGCGGTCCTGCTGCTGCCGTACTCGATAGTCGGGCCGTACGCGGGCGCGCTGCTCGATCGCTGGGATCGCCGCAACGTCCTGCTCGCGGCCAATGTGCTGCGTGCCGCGCTGATCGCGCTCGCGGCGATCGGACTGCTCGCCGGGATCGGCGAGACACCGCTGCTACTGCTCGCGCTCGCGGTGGTCGGTGTCAGCCGATTCGTGCTGGCAGGCGTCTCGGCCGCACTGCCGCGGGTACTGGCCCCCGACCTACTGGTCCCGATGAACTCGCTGCTGGCCACCGTCGCCTCGGGATGCGCGGGTGTCGGCGCGGCCACGGCCGTCGCGATCATCGGACTCGTCGGCGCGGGCGATTTCGGCTCCGCGGTCGCGGTGGCCGCCAGTGCCGCGGGATCACTGGTCAGCGTCCTGGTCGCGGCCCGCTTCGGCGCGCACGTCCTCGGCCCCGAACCCGGTGCGGCCGCGGCCGGAAGCACCGTCAAGGCCATCGCCACCGGACTGCGCACCGGCGCGGGCGCGGTGCGGCAATCGGCTCAGGTCACCACCGCGATGGCGGGGATCGGCACGCACCGCATCGTCTTCGGCACCAATACGCTCGTCATGGTGCTCGTGCTGCGTCAGGGCGCGGCCACGGGCGGCGGGCTCATCGGCTTCGGCGTCGCCATCGCCGCCACGGCGGCGGGCATGCTGGTCGCGGCCGTGGTCGCACCGCTGCTCATTCCGCGCCTCGGCCGCCCGCGCTCGGTGATCACCGGACTCGCCCTCGCCACGATCGTGCAGCTGACCCTCGTCACCCCCATCGCCCTCGCCGATCCCGGACCCGCGGCGCACCGAGCACACCAACTGCTCCTCGTCGGCGCGTTCCTGTTCGGGTTGGCCGGGCAGACGATCAAGCTCACAGGTGACGCGACCATGCAACTCGACATCGACGACGCCAGACGCGGACAGGTCTTCGCGCTCCAGGACACGGTTTTCAACGTCGCGTTCGTACTGGCGATCGTCGTGGCGGCCGCGGTGATTCCGGACGACGGGCGGTCACTGCCGCTGGTCCTCTCGGGCGCCGCGGTCTATCTCTGGGGAATCGCGGTGATCCTGCTCGTCCTGCGGCGTCCGGCCAACCGAGATCAGCCGCTGTGATCGCCCGATTCGGCACAACTGTCCAGCAGCCGTCCGCGCTGGTCAGGGCGTGGACCGAACTGGTTCATCAGCTCGTCGGGGCGCCACCGCGCCGGATCGGACGGCCCCTCGGACGGCCCGGATTCGATCGGGTTGTTCGTTTCCGAACTCGTGTCCGGTAATGGATCGGTGCGCACTATCCAACCGAGAGGTTCCTGATCGGCATCGGCGGAGGAACCGGTGATCCGGTGATCCCAAGTGCCCGCGCCGGTCGGGTCGGTATAGAAATGATCGAGCAGGCCATCGTCGTCCAAGTCGAGCGCGGCGATATCGGCGGTACCCGAACCGGTTGTGTCCCAGAGAGCGTCGTCGGCCAGACCGTCACCGTCGAAATCCAATTGGACGGCGTCGAGAGCGCCGGTACGGGCCAAGTCCAGGTCCGCTTGCGAAGTCCAGGTGTGGGTGGTGCCGTCGCCGGTACCGAAGACGTACTCGATCTCGTTCATATGTGATTTGACGCACGCCACAGCGGGTCGGTTCCTGTGTCTATGGCTGTGTCTCTGGCCGCGACTCCGTCGCGGCGGGTTCGCGGCCCCTTATGTCTCGCGTCCGAGCGGTCGATACTTGCTCCTTCGTCGCTTTGTCTCGACCACTCGGACGCGAGACGGCCGCGAACTGTATCTCTGGCCGCGCCTCCGGCACGGCGAAGTTCGCGGCCCCTCGAGTCTCGCGTCCGAGCGGCCGATACTTGCTCCTTCGTCGCTTTATCTCGACCACTCGGACGCGAGACGGCCGCGAACGGTCGCTCGTAAGACTCGCTCCGGGCGGGCTGGGTGTGTGGGGGGATGGGGCTTGTCTCGGTTGAGCCGAGGGGGTTGGGTAGCGACACGATCGACCACGCCCCACCGAACACGACCAGATCGAGTGACCATCACGCTCATCGAGACCGAACCCAAACGGTAGGTAGCGACACGATCGACCCCACACACCCGCACCGAGCACAACCACATCGAGGGGATGACTTCTATCGACGTGAGCCGGGGGAGCGGGCGGATTGGGGAGTTGCTCGGTTTGATCTGCCGAGCGGGGTTCGGGGTCTGGCGTCGTTTACCGGGGTGTGCTGCGCATATGGGGTATGTTGATCTCCGGCGTGGTCGGAATCGACAGGGAGTCAACAGGTAATGGGTCTGCCGCGGAGGCTCGAATCTTCCGCCCTCGTCGGAGTCGCGCTGCTCGGCGCCCTGAGTTTGCCCGGACCTGTCGCGCGCGCGGTGCCCGCGCCGTGGGCGCCGCCGCCGGTGAACGCCTGCGGTGAGGTCGGATTCGATCCGCGACTGCGGGAGCCGGATCCCAACGCGCCCGCGCCGCCGCCGATCCGTATTCCGCCGCAGATCGACATTCCGGTGCCCTGGCCCGAGATCACACCGGTGCCGGTACCGGACCCGCCGCAGGACAACACGCGGATCGTGGCCGAACCCTTGCCGTCGGACCCGTGCCGCAATCCGTGCCCGGATGTGCGGAACACCCAGCAACCCGAGCCCGAGCCTGGGACGCCGGAGACGAATTCCGGGTCGGGTTCCGGTTCCGGGTCGGGTTCCGGTTCCGGGTCGGGCACCGGGTCGAGTTCGGGATCGGATTCAGGGTCGACAACCGGGTCCGCCACCGGATCGGCGAAGTTCTCGTTGCCGCGCATCACCATCCGCCCGGAGATCGAACCCATCCCCATTCCGGTGCCGGGAGAGGGCGGCGAGGAGCCGCAGCCCGCGCCTCCGCAGGTCGTTCACCCCGCTGAACCCGGACCCGTGGCGGAACCGCTGTCGCTGCCGCGACTCGAATCGACCGAACTCGTGGGTCAGGTGACCGGCCCGGGATCGCACAATCGCACCGATATGCGCTGGCAGATCGACGGCACCGACCTCGGACTCATGTGGGAGACCGAACCGGGCAAGGTCGCGGTCGTCTTCGGCGACACCTTCGGCCAGGGCTGGCAGACCGGCGGTGCGGGCGGCCCCGACTGGCGCAGCAATGTGCTCGCGTACAGCGGTGACACCGACCTCTCCGACGGCCTGACCATCGACACCGTGGTCCAGGACAGCCGCTGCCACGCCGCCGAGTTCCTGGCCAGCCGCAAGATCAAGAACTGGGAGACCACGGTCATCCCGACCTCGGGTTTCGCCATCGGCAAACGCCAGTACCTGAGCTATATGTCGGTCAACCACTGGAGCCGCATCCCGGGCATGTGGTCGACGAACTACGGCGGCATCGCCTACTCCGACGACGGCGGCAGCACCTGGACCAAGGATCAGCACGCCAAGTGGGACAACATCTTCGGGCTCGGCCGGTTCCAGGTCGCCGCGATGGTCCCGCAGGGCGACTACGTCTACATGTTCGGCACACCCAACGGCCGCGTCGGCGTGACCGCGCTGGCGCGGGTGCCCAAGAGCGAGGTTTTGAACAAGTCCGCCTACCAGTACTGGGTCGACGGGACCTGGGCGCCCGCCGCCGAGAATCGGGCGACGCCGCTGTTCATGGGGGTCGCGAGCGAGCTGTCGGTCCGCTACGAGGCGAAGTCGAAGCGCTGGCAGATGATGTACCTGGACTCGGCGCAGGGCGCGATCGTGCTGCGGGAATCGCCTACGCCGCAGGGCATTTGGAGCGATAGCGTCGCCGTGGCCAGTACCGCGGACTATCCGAAGGCGTACGGCGGCTTCATCCACCCGTGGTCCACCGCGACCGACCTGTACTTCACGATGTCGGCGTGGGACACCTACAACGTGTACCTCATGCACGCGAAACTCGACGCGAAGCACTGACTTCCGTCGGTCAGCGCACGCGGACGAATCGAATTCGCGTGCCCGGCCGGGCCTGCGCCACCGCGTCGATATCGATGTCGGCGACCACGGCGATCACCGGATAGCCGCCGGTGATCGGATGGTCGGCGAGCAGGACCACCGGCTGTCCGCTCGGCGGCACCTGGATCGAGCCCGATGCCATGCCCTCGGTGGGCAATTCGTCGGTGATGCGACGCCGCAAGGGTGGTCCGCCGCGGCGGTCGAGACGGGCCCCGACACGGTCGGTATCCGTCGACACCACCCATTCGCCCCGGTAGAGGGTCACGGGGTCGGTGAACCAGTCCTCGCGCGGGCCGAGCATGGCGCGCACCGCAAGCGGTTCGCGCGGCGGCGGGGCGACCGGCGCCAGATCCACGATCGGAAGAGTGGGCGGCGGGGGACCGATCGGCAGTAGATCGCCCGCGCGCAGGGGTTCGGGGCCGAGTCCCGCGAGGGTGTCACGGCTGCGGGAGCCGAGTACCGGCGGCACATCGATACCGCCGCGCACCGCTATGTAGCTGCGCAAACCCGTTCGCGCCCGACCCACTCGCAGCACCTGACCCGCTTCGAGTTCCAGCACCGCCGCGGAGCCGACGGGCGTGCCGTCCACGGTAACCTGCGCCTGCGCACCGGTCACCGCCAGCGTGTGCCGATCGACCATCCGCAGCGCGATCCCGCCGAGCAATGCCTCGATCACCGCCGCGCCCTCGGGATTGCCGACCAGCCGATTGGCCAGCACGCAGGACCCCCGATCGGCCGCGCCCGCCGAACCGACACCGGAGTGGAACCAGCCGGGGCGGCCCAGATCCTGAATGGTCGCCAGCGGCCCGACCGCCTCGACCAGGATCACGACACCACCGTGAACCGGACCGCGGTGCCCGCCCTGATCAGCGCGGGCAGGTCGCGATCGGTATCCCACATCGCCAAATCGGTGTGACCGATGAGCTGCCAGCCGCCCGGGGTCGCGCGCGGGTACACCGCCGAATATCCGCCCGCCAACGCGACCGCGCCCGGCGGGATGGATGTGCGCGACTGCTCGCGTCGGGGCACGCTCAGGCGTCCGTCGGGTGATTCCAGATAGCCGAAACCCGGTGCGAATCCCACGAATCCGCAACGCCAGACCGTTCCGGTGTGCGCGGCGACCACCGCCGCGGTGTCCATGTCGAGCAATCGCGCGACCTCGGGCAGATCGGCGCCGTCGTAGTGCACGGGGATCTCGACCGGCGGCTCGGGGGTGGACCACGGGTCGAGAGCGGCGGTGGTCTCCATATCGGCCATGATGTCCGCGAGCGCACGGCGCACCGATTCGGCCGCACGCGCCGAATCAAGCGTGACCAACACCGTTTCCGCCGCGGGCAATACATCCGATACTCCCGGGAGACGGCGCTCGCGCAAGGCGGCGAGGAAGGCCGGGACAGGCGCGGTGATCAGCAGCGCCCGATCACCCGCGCGGCGGATGGACGGTTCCCCCGTGCCTCTCGCCCGTGCGCCTGTCACCGAATCACACCGCCGATCACGCGAACGATTCGACCGGAACGCCGACGTCGTCGAGCGAAACCCGAATCCGCCGCGCCATCTCCACCGCCGCGGGGGTGTCGCCGTGTACGCAGATACTCTGCGCCGCCAACGACAGCTCCCGGCCTTCCACGGTGCGCACGCGACCCGACAGCGCGATCGACACCGCCTGCGCCACCGCCTCCTCGGTCCGCAATACCGCGCCCTCGGCCCCGCGCGCGGCCAGTGTGCCCGCGTGGGTATAGGCGCGATCGGCGAAACCCTCGCCGATGAAGCGGGCTCCGACTTCGGCCGCGGCCTCCTCCAACCGGCTGCCCGCGGGTCCGAGCAGAATCAGCCGAGGATCGAATTCGGCCATCGCCGACACAACGGCGTCGGCGAAGCGGCGGTCCTGCGCGGCCGAATGGTACAGCGCGCCATGCGGTTTCACGTACCGAACCCGATCACCCGCGGCGCGCGCGAATGCATCGAGTCCGCCGACCTGGTACAGCACCTCATCGCGCAGGTCGGCCGGGTCCATCGCGATCGCCCGCCTGCCGAATCCGGCCGGATCGCGATAGCCGATATGGGCGCCGATACGAACACCCTTCGCCACCGCCACCGCGCACACCCGTCGCATGATCGACGGATCGCCCGCGTGGAAGCCACAGGCGATATTGGCGCTGGTGACGATGTCGAGCATGGCGTCGTCGTCGCCCATGGTCCACGCGCCGAACCCCTCGCCGAGATCGCTGTTCAGATCCAGCGGCATCCGCGCCTCCGTGCGATCTGTGAGTCAGAACATCTATCCACTGTGCCATGTCCACGACCACGGCGGCGGGAATGGTCGGCACCGGTTTCGACCTGATCCGGATCCGGTCCGCGCTCGTCACCGCGACGGCGCTGATCAGCTTCCGAACCGCTCAGGACCTGGCCTTCCACCACTCCATGAGCGCCGCCTCGGCTTCTTCCCTCGTCATCGGGCCGCGATCGAGCCGCAATTCCTTCAGATAGTTCCATGCCTTGCCGACCTCGGGCCCCGGCGCGAGTCCGAGCAACTCCATGATGGCGTTGCCGTCGAGATCGGGCCGCACCCGAGCCAGATCCTCCTGTTCGCGCAGCTGCTCGATGCGCTGTTCCAGCTCGTCGTAGGTGGCGCGCAGGGCCGCGGCGCGGCGCTTGTTGCGAGTCGTGCAGTCCGCGCGGACCAGTTTGTGCAGCCGCGGCAGCAAGTCGTCGGCATCGGTGACATACCGACGCACCGCCGAATCCGTCCACTGCCCCTTGCCGTAGCCGTGGAAACGCAGATGCAGGAACACCAGCCGCGCCACGTCCTCGGTGAACTGCTTCGGATATTTCAGCGCGCGCATCCGCCTGCGCACCATCTTCGCCCCGACCACCTCGTGGTGGTGGAAGCTCACGCCGCCGCCCGGCTCGTTGCGCTTGGTGTCGGGCTTGCCGATATCGTGCAGCAGCGCGGCCCAGCGCAGCACCAGGTCGGGGTCGCCGTCCTCGAGGTCGATGGCCTGCCGCAGCACGGTCAGCGAATGCCAGTACACGTCCTTGTGCTGATGGTGTTCATCGATCTCGAGTTTCATGGCGGGCACCTCGGGCAGTACCCGCTGCGCCAATCCGGTCTCGCACATCACGTCGATGCCGTCGATGGGATGCGCGCCGCCGATCAACTTGTCGAGTTCGGTGCGGACCCGCTCGGCGGTGATCCTGTCGATCTGCGGCGCCATCGCCACGATGGCCGAGCGCACCCGCGGTGCGAGCTCGAAACCGAGCTGGGAGACGAACCGCGCCGCGCGCAACATCCGCAGCGGATCGTCGCCGAAGGAATCCTCCGGCGCGGCGGGCGTGTCGAGCACACCCTCGAGCAGCGCGTCCATACCGCCGAGCGGATCGATGAATTCCAGCGCGCCGTCCGCGCCGATGCGCACCGCCATCGCGTTGACGGTGAAATCGCGGCGCACCAGGTCGCCTTCGAGGGTGTCGCCGAAGGTCACCTCGGGATGGCGTGACACGCGGTCGTAGCTCTCGCTGCGGAAGGTGGTGAGCTCGAGTTGCTGATCGACCTTCGAGGCGCTGACCGTGCCGAAGGCCAGGCCGCCGGTATCCCACACGTGATCGGCCCAGCCGCGCATCATCTCCACCACCGCCTCGGGGCGCGCGTCGGTGGTGAAATCCAGATCGGTGCCGAGCCGGCCGAGTACCGCGTCACGCACACTGCCACCGACCAGGTACAACTCGTATCCACGGCCCGCGAACAACTCCCCGAGCGGGGTCAGTACATCCGACAGTCCCCCCAGCGTGATCGCGGCCGCCGCCAGCAATCGGGTACGTCGATCCGACGCTGCATCATCCTTGGACTTGGGCGAAACCACGAAAAGGCAGCTTACCGAGCGCACACAACCGCGGACACGGCGCGCCGAAGCAGCGTGAGGCCAGCACAGTAGGATTGCTAGGTGTCTCCGGCCGATCGCGCGAACAGTCGACGCCGCCAGCCCCGGCGCCGCGGTTCGGCGGCAAACGCGGCGAAACCGCGCATGCGCACCGTGCGCGAAACCTCCGCGGGCGGCTTGGTCGTCGACGGACTCGACGGTCCGGGCGGACAGCGCAGCGCCGCACTCATCGGCCGTACCGACCGGCGGGGGCGATTGCTGTGGTCGCTGCCGAAGGGGCATATAGAAGAGGGCGAGACACCGGAGCAGACGGCGATACGGGAAGTGGCCGAGGAAACCGGCATCAACGGCATCGTCGTGGCCGAACTTGGCAGTATCGATTACTGGTTCGTGACCGAGGGGCGCCGGGTACACAAGACCGTGCATCATTACCTATTGCGTTCGGTCGGCGGTGAGCTGTCCGACGCCGATGTCGAGGTCACGCAGGTCGCGTGGGTTCCGTTGAGTGAATTGGATTCCCGCTTGGCGTACGCCGACGAACGCCGGCTGGCCGAGATGGCGAATCGGCTGATCGACCGGATGGAGACCGGCAAGCGATGACGCGTGGACTGTTCCGGATCACCGTGGCGGTCCTGATCCTGCTCGGCTCGGTGACGATGGCGCCCGGAGTGCTCGATGGCGCCGCGACGGCACAGCCGAGCGGGTCGAGCAATCCGTCCACACCGAAGTTCCTGAAGCTGTCGCTGGATTCGGTGAACCCGTCCGCGGTCACCACCACCAGCGACGCACAGCTGACGGTTGCGGGCACGGTCACCAATATCGGCGACCGCGTGGTCGATGACGTGAGCATCCGCATCCAGCGCGCGGCCGCGGTCACCGATCCCGCCGACCTGCGCTACGCCCTGCGCCTGGATCAGGTGAACTACGACCTGACCGGACCGTTCGAGGATGTCGCCGAACGCCTCACCCCGGGTCAGCGCAAACAGTTCTCACTGACCATCCCGCTGCGTCCCGACGGCACCGGCGCACCGTCGCTGGATATCAGCGGGCCCGGCGTCTATCCGCTGCTGCTCAATGTCAACGGCGAACCTGCATACGGCACCCAGGCCAGACTCGACGACGCCCGATTCCTGCTGCCGGTGCTCGGACTGCCCCCCGCGACCCGGGGCGGCGACGCGGTGCGGGCGGCCGTCGACACCCCGGTCGCCACGACGATGATCTGGCCGCTCGCGGACCGGCCGCGGCTCATCGCGGGCGTACCCGGATCGGTGAACGGCAAGGCCGAACTCACCGACGACGACCTCGCGGCCGCACTCTCCAAGGGTGGCCGACTCGACCAACTACTCGGCGCGCTCGAGACCGCGCTCACGCCCACCGGCGGGGCGAAGGAGAAGGGCCTCGCCTCGGCGCTGTGTATCGCCGTCGACCCGGATCTGCTGCTCACCGCACAGGCCATGACCAACGGTTACCGGGTGCTGGCAAGTCCCTCCGATCCGGGCGGGCCGACCAGGGCGGGTTCCGGCGCGAACGCGGCACAGGCGTGGCTGGATCGGCTGCGCGCGGTCGCGGGGTCGCTGTGCACGGTGGCGCTGCCGTTCGCGCAGGTCGACATTCCGGCGCTGGCGGCGGTGAACGATCCGACGATATCGGCGCGGGCATTGACCGCACCCGCCGATATCGTCGACTCGATCCTGTCGACGAGGTCGGTGCGCGGCGTGAGCCTGCCCGACGCGGGCAGCATCGACGCGAGCGCGGGCACCCTGCTGCGCGCGCAGGGTTTCCACACCGCGGTGCTCGTCGATTCGGCCGCGGTCCCGGCGGGCGCGCCGCACGATTCCGACTCGACCCAGGTCAGCTCCGGCACCGGCTTCGGTATGTCCAGCGCGCCGTCGGCCACCGAGACCCCCGCGCCGCCGATGATCCGCATCCCGGATATCACCGCGCCGCAGGCGCGCACCGATCCCACCGCGCCGCAGGCGGGCCCCGCACCGGAATCCACGCCGCAGAACGGCGCGTCGACAACGTCCGCCACCGACCCGGCGCTGCACGTCGCCACGTTCGACCTGTGGTCGGCCACCGCGCTGGCCGCGGTCGGTTCCAATCCGCCGACCCCCTCGTTCACCCCGTCGCGGGTCCGCTACGAAGTGACCAACGATTCCCGTACCGCGCGATTGCAGGACGCCCTCGGCGCGATCTCATGGACCGCGCTCGACTCCGGTTCGGCGCGTCCCCGGGCACAACTGTTGATGCCGCCCCAGCAGTGGGGGGCCAACCGCGACGAGGCCGGTGCGCTGCTGCGCCAGATCGATCTCATGATGCGCGGCAATCTGGCGACCCCGCGGCCGTTCACCGACCTGCTGAACGAACAGCCCGACGGCGAGCCCTACGAACTGAACTATCTGTCCCGCACCGCCGAGGACGCGGTGTCCGGTCGGTTCGTCCTGCCCGTGCGCGATCAGGGGACCCGCATCGGCGAACTCGGTCACGCCCTGGTCGAGGTGCCCGAATCCGAACCGACGCCACGGCAGTACCTTTCGCCCTTCCACGACGATCTGATCCGAGTGCTGTCGCTGTCGGACCGCCGGTCCGGCAACAGCGCCCAGCCCGACACCGCCGCGCAGCGCCGCCTCGACCAGACCACGGCGACCCTGGACCGGCTCTTCAACTCGGTGACGGTGCTGCCGCCCGGCGGCGTCTACACCCTTGCCTCGGAACAGAGTCCACTGCTTCTGGTCGCCCGCAATGATCTGCCGGTCGCGATCCGGGTCCGCTTCCTGATCGGGGCGCCCGCCGAGACGAAGATCACCGATATCGGCGAGCAGCTACTACCGCCCAACGGCATCCGCTCCTTCCAGATCCCGACCGAGGTTAGCGACAGCCGGAATCTGGTGATCCCGATCTCGATGACCACCCCGGAGGGTGTCGCGCTCGGCAACTCCACGGTGGTCTCGGTGCGTTCCAACGCCTACGGTCAGGCGCTCGCGATCATCACTGCCTGCGCGGCACTGCTGCTGGTGGTGCTGGCGGGCCGTCGACTGTGGCGACGTTTCCGCGGCAAACCCGATCCGGCCGACGAAGGCGTCGATTCCGGCATCCAACGGCGGGTCATCCGCTATGGACGCGCGCGGAGGAAGGCCATGCGTGCGTCGCGGGAGGGGTGAACACGAACCCGGAACCGGACAGCGATACGGTTCGGGACAGATGTTCGGCAACGTCATGTATGTGGCGCGGGCCGAATGGCCCCACAATGGGGGAAGGTCGACCGGTGGCGCCAAGCGAAACGCCGGACCGCGAGCGAGCCGGATGCAGAGGTCCAGCGCGATACAGGAGGCATGATGGGCGACGATGACTTGTCCGCTCATCGGTTCCGACCTGATGAACGACCCGACGGGCCACCCGCCCGCCGGGCGCCCGCCGCACCCTGGGAGCGGGGCGCCCCGCAGCCGCAACCCCCGGAGGATCCCGCTGTGACGCCGCGCGATCCGCAGGGCGGCCCACCGCCGAACACCCCGCGCGTGAGCCGTCCCGGCCCACCGCCGCAGGGTCGTCGCGTACCGCCGCCGCCACCCCGGCGCGGTATGCCGCCCGCCTCGGGTCCGATGCCACACCAGTCAGGAGGCATGCCGCAGTCGGGTCCCATGCCGCAGTCGGGTCCCATGCCCGCGCAATCGGGACCCATACCCCGGCAGCAGCCCGGACCGCGCCCGGGACAGCGACCCGGTCCCGCCCAGTACCCGGGTGCGGGTCAACCGCCGGGTGCGGGGCGGCCCGCCCATCCCGGTCAGCGGCAGTACCCGCCCGGCCCGCCGCCGGGTCAGGGTCGTCCGCGTCCGGCCCAGCCCGGACCCGCCCAACCGGGTCAGGGTCGTCCGGGTCCGGGCGGCCAACCGCCCGCGGCGCACCGCAGTCCCGCGCCGCCCAACAACATGCAGCCGCCGCGTTTCGCGCCGCCGCCCAACTATCCGCCGCCGCAGCCGAATCCCGCGCCGCGGCGGCAGCGACCCGTACCGGTCGAGGGCGCCGAACCCGTGCAGGCCCAGCGGGCGCGCCCCGCCGCGCCCGTCGCGGTCAAACCGCCGAAGACGGCGGCACAGCCCGCGGTCGAGGCCGAGCCGAAGGAGAGCGCGAACGCGCGACTGCTGCGGGATTCGGGATCGATCGCCATCGCGACCCTGATCAGCCGCATCACCGGATTCGGCAAACAGCTGCTGCTACTCACCGCGCTCGGCCCCGCCATCGCCAGTGCCTACACCTCGGCCAGCCTGATCCCGAACATGATCGCCGAGCTCGTGCTCGGCGCGGTGCTGACCGCGATCGTGGTGCCCACCCTGGTCCGCGCCGAACAGGAGGACGAGGACGGCGGCGCGGCCTTCGTGCGCCGACTGGTCACCGCCGCGTTCACGGTGCTGCTGATTTCGACCCTGCTCGCCATGGCCGCCGCGCCGATACTGGCGACCCACATCTTCGTGTCCGCCGACGGCAAGGTCGACACGACTCTGACCACCGCGCTGACCTACCTGCTGCTGCCCGCGATCATCTTCTACGGCATGTCGGCGCTGCTCACGGCGATCCTGAATACCAGACAGGCGTTCAAACCGGGCGCCTGGGCGCCGGTGCTGAACAATGTCGTGGTCTTGGTCGTGCTCGCGCTCTACGCGTTCACCCCGGGTGAGATCACTCTCGACCCGGTGCGCATGAGCGATCCGAAACTGCTTGTCCTCGGCGGCGGCATCACTCTCGGCGTGGTCACCCAGGCGATCAGCCTGCTGCCCGCCATCCGCCGTCACGGCATCGACCTGCGCCCGCTGTGGGGCATCGACGCCCGCCTCAAGCAGTTCGGCCGCATGGGCGCGGCGATCATGCTCTACGTCTTCATCAGCCAGGCGGGCGCGATCTTCGCCAACCACATCTCCTCGACCGCGGACGAGGCGGGTCCGGCGATCTACCAGAACGCCTGGCTGCTGTTGCAGTTGCCCTATGGCGTACTCGGCGTCACGCTGCTCACCGCGATCATGCCGCGGCTGAGCCGCAATGCCGCCGCCGACGACACGCCCGCGGTGGTCGACGACCTCTCGGTCGCCACGCGGTTGACCATGATCGCCCTTGTCCCGGTGGTCACCTTCCTTACCCTGGCCGGACCGCAGGTCGGTCAGGCGCTGTTCGGCTACGCGCGCTTCGCCGGCGACGCCCATCGGCTCGGCATGGCGGTCAGCTGGTCGGCCTTCGCACTGATCCCGTACGCCCTGGTCCTGATCCATCTGCGCGTGTTCTACGCCAGGGAACAGGCGTGGACGCCGACGTGGATCATCCTCGGCATCACCGCGGTCAAGGTGCTGTTCTCGGCGCTGGCTCCGGTACTGGCGAACAATAGTGATCAAGTCGTGATCCTCCTCGGTGTGGCCACCGGACTCGGTTTCACCGCGGGCGCGGTCATCGGCGGATTCCTGTTGCACCGCAGCCTCGGCGACCTGCGCATGGCCAATGTCGGCCGCACCGTGACCAGGGTCGTCCTGGCCTGTTTGGCGGGCGGGGCGGTGATGCTCATCGTGAACGCGGTACTCGGCCTCGACCGGCTCGGCGGCGGCGCGGGGTCGCTGATCCGCGTCGTCATCTCCGCGATCGTGATGTTCAGCGTGGCCTTCGGTCTCATGCGCCTGGCGGGCGTGCCCGAGGTCGTCGCCCTCACGGTGGCCGTGTCGCGCCGTCTCGGATTCACTCCGCCCGCACCGGATCTGGAGCTCGAGACGCCGGCCGAGGACGTTTACGCGACGCAGGTTCTGCGTAGGCCGGACCTGTACGGATACCCGTCCTTCGACCCGTATATGGACACCCAGACCATGGTGTTGCCCGTGATCAGAGCCGAAGCCGTTGACAGCGCCGGCAAGGGCGAGTTCCCGTACCCTGTTCGGCAGAGAAGCACAAGTGGCGAATTCGCCGGAACATCGAATCATCAGGGCGAAGGAGGACCAAGGGTGAGCGACGACGCGGCGGTGGGCGGCGTCCCAGCCGCCGATTCTTCTGCGACCGCGGCAGGCGGCCTCTCGACCGATGTTCCGCACGCCGCATACCGGCAGCCGCCGAGCCCTGACAGCGCGGATCGGTCGGCCGAAGCAGGCCCGGCCGCGCCCGACCAGGGCTCGCACGAGAATCGACCGCACGAGGGTCAAGGTCCCGCACCACGAGATCCGATGTACGACACCGGCATGATCCCGATCCCGCCGCCGCAGATGGCCCCGCCGCCGGATACCACCGTTAGACGGGTGCCGCGCGGGCCCAAACTGATCCCGGGCGCGTCGGTGGCGGGTGGCCGCTACCGTCTGCTCGCCGGTCACGGCGGTTCGCGCGGCCTCCACTTCTGGCAGGCGCTGGACATCAAACTCGATCGCGAGGTCGCGCTCACCTTCGTCGACGCCGATCAGAAGGCCACCGAGAACTCCGGTCAGGACGGTCCGCAGGCGATCCTGTCGCGGACGCTGCGGCTCGGCCGCATCAACTCCCCGGGTCTGGCCCGCGTACTCGACGTGGTACGCGGCAGTTCGGGTGGCATCGTTGTGGCCGAATGGACCCCGGGTCGCTCGCTGCGCGAGATGGCCGAGATGGTGCCGTCCCCGATCGGCGCCGCACGCGCGATCCGCGCGCTCGCCTCGGCCGCCGAACTGACCCACCGCGGCGGCGGTTCGCTCTCGATCGACCACCCCGACCGCATCAGGATCAGCGCCTCCGGCGACGCGGTCCTTGCCTTCCCTGGCACGCTCTCGGATTCGGACGCCCAGTCCGACGTGCGCGGACTCGGCGCGATGCTCTACGCCCTCATCACCGCCCGCTGGCCCATCCGCTCCGGCGGCGTGTCCGGCACCGCCGCCACGGTCGGCGGGCTGCACCTGGCCGATTTCGGCGCCGACGGCACACCGGTGGAACCGCGCCAGATCCGCCCCGAGGTGCCCTTCGAGATCTCCGCGGTGGCGGTGCGGTCGCTGGAGTCGAACAAGGGCGTGCGCACCGCCGCCACCGTGCAGCACGTGCTCGAGCAGGCATCGGTGGTCGACCAGAAGACCGATTTCATTCCGGTGCTGCGGCTGGGACAGCGCCAGCAGGCCGCGAACTCCATCGACGAGTCGCTGGCCGACCCGGAATTACTGGCCGCCGAACGTGAACGGTCCCAGCGGATGATGTGGATCATGGTCGGCCTCGGCATTCTGGCCGCGCTGGTGGTCGGCATCGTGATCTGGTGGATGGTCAGCGTATTCGCGCCGGGCGCATCGGACGCGCCGCTGGACGAACAGCGCATCATCGGCCTGACCACCGAGAGCACTCCCGCGTCCGCGCCCGGCGTGGTGTCCACCGGCGCCCCCACCGGCGGCATTCCCGTTCCGGTGACCGGTGTTTCGGTGTTCTCGCCGGAGGGCACCCCCGACGGCGCGAACAATGTGCAGGCGGTGCTCGACCACGACGCCAACACCGTGTGGCGCACCGATCAGTACTTCCAGCAGTTCCCGGCCCTCAAGAAGGGGATCGGGCTGCTGGCGACGCTGCCGAGTCCGGCGAAGCTGAGCAGTGTCGCGATCACGTCGCCGAGTCCGGGGACCGCCGTCGAGATTCGCACGTCCCCGACCGATTCGCCGACTCTGGACCAGACCCAGCTGATCGGTTCGGCCAAACTCACCGAAGGCACCACCGAAATCCCTGTTCGCGCCGACGCTTCCGCCCGCTATGTCCTGGTCTGGATCACCGGACTCGGCAACTCGGGCAACCAGTTCCAGTCGGCCATCGCCGACATCCGCTTCGACGCCGCGTCGTAAAAGACAGCGCCGCACCCTCTTCCGTCCGCATTCCCCGACCTTGCGCTCGCGCGTGTCGCTCCCGCGCCCATCCGAGCAGGTTGCTGCGGATTCCAGCCCTCGATATGATGCCATCGCGCTCTCACAGCAGGGGAGCTTCCCGGGATCTGGGGTCGCGATCCCGGATGCTGCGAAATATTGGGTGACGGTCCGGCCAGGGCCGTTTACTGTGTGAGCGCTGTCCGAGGGGTTTGGCTTGTCGTCCGAATTGAACGAGGATTCCCGCGGGGGGAAGACGCGGCCGGTCACCCACCGGGCACGCTCGTTCATACCCGACGAACTCAGTGATATCGAGTTGTTGCGTGCCCATGTCGGCGGTCAGCGCCACGCCTTCGCCGAGTTGTTGCGCAGGCACAACGACCATCTGTGGCAGACGGCGCTGCGTACCTCCTATACCCGAGAGGACGCCGCCGATTCCCTTCAGGACGCATTGCTGTCGGCGCATCGCACAGCCGCGTCGTTCCGCGCCGAGGCCGAGGTGCGCAGTTGGCTGCACGCCATCGTCGTCAACGCCTGCCTGGACCGCATCCGGCGCAACAAGACCCGGCGGGCGGTCTCGCTGTCGCCGGAGACCATGCCCGAACCCGCCGACGACCGCGACGAATTCGCCGAGTTGGAGATGTCGCTCGTGGTCGACCGCGCCCTGTTCGCGCTGCCGCCCGACCAGCGCACCGCGCTGGTCGCCATCGACCTCGAGGGCTACAGCGTGGCGGATGCCGCGGCGATGCTGGGGGTGGCCGAGGGGACCATCAAGAGCCGGTGCGCCCGGGCCAGGCAGCGACTACAGGACCGCCTGGAATTTCTGCGCGATCCCGGGAACCGGAAGTAGTCGAGGTGCGTCATTAATAGTGACGAGCCACCGAACGATGTAAAAGCCGTGGCACCCTTGGGCGGGGTGCACTCGCGGCGCCGATCCCGAGCGACGACAGCGGATGAGAACAATGGAGGTGCGATGGCGATCCGGTCCGTACCGCAGCCTCCGTTCTCGACGGAGTTGCTGGCCGATCTGCACGCCGGAAACGTCGAGCCCGAACTGAGCGATCGGCTGTGGTCGGCGGCCCGCGGGGACGCCGAGGCCCACCGGTATCTGTGCGCGCTCGACGATGTGAGCGACCGGGTACGCGCGCTGGGTCGTGAGGAGCTGATCCTGCACGCCATGCCGGGCGACGTGGCCGCACGCATGGAACGGTTCCTGGACGAACTGGAACCCCTGCGACCCTCCGACGACATCCTGCCCTTCCCTTCGCATAACGGCTCCGCCCCGTCCGATGTGGCCACTCCCGCCCCGGTAGACCTGCGAGAACACCGGGGTACACGGCGATGGCTCGCGGCGGCCGCCGCGGCCGTGGCGGTGGTGGGAAGCGTGGGCGTGGCCGTCACCCTGTCTCGTGACGACGAGGCCGTCGCTCCGACAGCGCAGCCCCCGTCCAGCGCGGGTCAGGCGGGCGACGAGTTGACCGCGACGGCCGCCCTGGCCGCACTCGGCCGCAACGATGTCAGCGGACCCCTGGGCAACCGGGCCGCGCTCACCCGCTGCGTCGAGGCCGCCGGTCTGCAACGGGCCATTCTCGGGTCGACCGATATGACCTATCAGGGCAAGAACGCGGTGTTGGTCCTGCTGTCGGGTCCCAATCCGCCCAAGATCACCGCGCTCGTGGTCGGCCCCGGATGCACCACGGGCGATCCGCAGGTGCGCAACGTCACCGATATCGGCTGAAGTGCCCGCCCACCCCACCGGTCGGCCCGAAAGTGATCCACGTCGCCGGACCCACCGGTGCGGTCCGCCGGGGGAACAAGGCCGTTTACGCTGTTGTTGTCCCCCATGTTCCCCAGCTCTCGTCCTCGGAAGGGTCTCATGAGCACGCCAGTTCGCGACCTCATCATCGTCGGCTCCGGACCCGCCGGTTATACGGCGGCCGTCTACGCCGCCCGCGCCGAACTCCAGCCGCTGCTGTTCGAGGGCACCCAATTCGGCGGCGCGCTGATGACCACCACCGAGGTCGAGAACTTCCCCGGCTTCCGCGACGGCATCATGGGTCCCGACCTCATGGAGGAAATGCGCGAGCAGGCCAAGCGATTCGGCACCGACATCCGCACCGAGGACGTCGACGTGATCGACCTGAGCGGCCCCGTGAAGACGGTCACCGTCGGCGGCGAGACGCACCGGGCCTACGCGGTCATCCTCGCGATGGGCTCGGCGGCGCGCTATCTGGGTGTACCGGGGGAGCAGGAGCTGCTCGGCCGCGGCGTAAGCGCCTGCGCCACCTGTGACGGCTTCTTCTTCAAGAACCAGAACATCGTCGTCGTCGGCGGCGGCGACTCGGCCATGGAGGAGGCGACCTTCCTCACCAAGTTCGCCTCGAAGGTCACCATCGTGCACCGCCGCGAGGAATTCCGCGCGTCGCGCATCATGCTGGAACGCGCCAAGTCCAACGAGAAGATCGAGTTCGTACTCAATACCGAGGTCGTCAAGGTGAACGGCGAGAGCAGCGTGACCAGTCTCACCCTGCGCGACACCCGCACCGGCGAGGAATCGGAACTGGACGCGACCGGCCTGTTCGTCGCCATCGGCCACGATCCGCGCAGCGAACTGGTCGCCGACCAGGTCGAACTGGACGACGAGGGCTATGTCCAGGTGCTGCACCCCTCCACCGCCACCCGGGTGCCCGGCGTCTTCGCCGCGGGCGACCTGGTCGACCACACCTATCGTCAGGCCATCACCGCCGCGGGCACCGGCTGCCGCGCCGCGATCGACGCCGAACGCTGGCTCGCCGAACAGGGCGATATCACCAGCAACACCCTCGACCACGCCGGAGCGCCCGTCGCCCAGGTCTGAGCGGCGATCGTTCGTCGCGAAAGCTCTACCACCGCAAGGAGATATACATGTCCGACAGCGCCAACACGGTCACCGTGACCGACGCGACCTTCGCCGACGAAGTGCTGATGAGCGAGAAGCCGGTACTCGTCGACTTCTGGGCCGACTGGTGCGGTCCCTGCAAGATGGTCGCTCCGGTGCTCGAGGAGATCGCGGGCACGCACGCGGACAAGCTGACGGTAGCCAAGGTGGACGTCGACGCCAACCCGGACACCGCCCGCGATTACAAGATCCTCTCGCTGCCCACTATGATGCTGTTTTCCGGCGGAAAGCCGGTGAAACAGATCGTCGGAGCGAAGGGCAAAGCCGCCCTGTTACGCGAACTCGAGGATGTCATCTGACACGACGACGCGAATGTCGTTGTGAAATCGAGTCTCCAAAGAACACCGTCGCTTCCACGACGCGCCGTACGATGCCTGCACCCCGGTTAATTGTCGGAATCCGGGGCAGGTCTGAGAGAATCGACCACGCGCCGTGAACGACGGGCCGGAGGTGGTGGCCTGCGTACCACGCAGGCCACCACGACGGCGCAGTTCGAACACAGCTCCGGTCGTGTGCAGGTGTATCCCAACGCATGAGTGGGTACCCCGGTTGACGGAAGGGAAGGCTCTCACGCATGCACCGACTTCGTCACGGCGATTCCGGTCCAGCCGTCGCAGAGGTTCGGAGCACCCTGGCAAGTCTCGGGTTCCTCCACGCGCACGCGGTCAGCGGTGATCAGGCCGACGCGCGCGAGTACTGGAAAGACACCGAAGCCTCCTTCGACCACCATCTGGATTCGGCAGTCCGCGCGTTCCAGCAACATCGCGGCCTTCTCGTCGACGGTGTGGTCGGCCCGGCGACCTACCGGGCACTGAAGGAGGCGTCGTATCGCCTCGGCGCACGGACGCTGATCTACCAACTCTCCGCGCCTCTCTACGGCGACGATGTGGCCACCCTGCAACGCCGTTTGCAGGATCTCGGCTTCTACGTCCACCGAGTGGACGGCTACTTCGGCCCGCACACCCACGAGGGCCTCACCGCCTTCCAGCGCGAGATCGGGCTGGCCGCCGACGGCATCTGCGGTCCTGACACCCTGCGGTCGCTGGAACTACTCGGCGCGCGGGTCACCGGCGGCAATCCGCATCGGATCGCCGAGGAAGAGGTCGTACACCGGGCCGGGCCGCAGCTCACGGGCAAGCGGATCGTCATCGATCCAGGTCTCGGCGGTCCCGACAAGGGGTTCGCGGTGCCCACCGAATACGGCGATGTGTACGAGTCGGAGATCCTGTGGGATCTCGCGAGCCGGCTGGAGGGCCGCATGGCCGCCACCGGTATGGAGACCTTCCTGTCACGGCCCTGGGGCGCCAATCCCACCGATGCCGAGCGCGCGGAGACCTCCAACGCATTCGACGCCGACCTCATGATCTCGTTGCGCTGCGCGACCAATCCGAGTCCGCTAGCCAATGGCGTGGCGGGTTTCCACTTCGGCAATTCACACGGGTCGGTGTCGATGATCGGCCAAGTGCTCGCGGGCTTCATCCAGCGCGAGGTGGTCGCACGAACCTCGTTGCAGGACTGCCGCACCCATTCGCGGACGTGGGATCTGCTGCGGCTGACCAAGATGCCGACGGTCCAGGTCGATATCGGCTACCTGACCAACGACTACGACGCCTCCGTACTCACCAACCCGCGGATGCGCGATGTCATCGCCGAAGCCATCCTGATCTCGGTCAAACGGCTCTACCTGCTCGGCCAGGACGATCAACCCACCGGCACCTACACCTTCGCGGAGCTGCTCGCCGAAGAACTCGCGGCGGCCGACCGCATCTGAGACCTCTCGAATAGGGTGCGCCCCTGCCGACCAAGTGTCGACAGGGGCGCATCGATTTTCTGGGGATCAGACGCCGATACGGGTCGGTGCGGTGAGCGCGGCCGCCGCCAACAGCTGATCCAGGGCGCGTTCGACGTCTTCCTTCCACCCGTGATCGGAGTTCAGCTCCAATCGCAGCCGGGGGAAGCGGTGGTGCGCCGCGACGACTTCGAATCCGACATCCTCGAGAAAGTCGGCCTCGATCATGCAGGTCTCGGGCGCGCATCCGGCGGAACGCGCTTCGCGCGTGGGCGCGCCGATCCGTTCCATGAGGCGCATGGAACCGGCCGTTCGATCGGACATGGCCTTGGCGGGCGGATCGGTGCGGATGCCGAACGCCTCCAGTGCGCGCACCCCGCGGCGCACCAGGTCGGCCACGACGGCCTGGATGAGGCGGTAGGCCACGTCATCATCCCGATACGGGTATTCGGACCGCAGCGTGGTCAACAGCACCGCGTCCGGACTCACGGGGGAGGTAGGGAACAATGCCGCGCGGGGGACCGAACTGGGTGGCGAATACAGCGCACATCCGGCGACATTGCCGTCCACGGTCGCCACCTGACCGCAGGATCCCCACTGGAGCATGACGGTCGACAGCCATGCTTCCTTCTCGAACACCGGATCGCTGAACGCCCGGGAATCCTCGGCGACGGCCGGGTCGATTTCCCAGAAGACACAGCGCCGCGCGTGCGCCGGGAGCTGATCCAGTCCGCCGAGGGTAAGTGCTGTGACGCTGGTCGACACCGCTCTGCTCAGCCTCCAGCTATCCGATTCTTCGATCACGTCGCATCACTGTGTTCTCGCCAGCAAGAATAAGCGATCAACGAAACCTGCCTCATTCCACGTCGCTTTGCTATTGGTCAAGAGCCGTCATCCGCTACCCGGGCGCGATTCACAACGCCGTCACAGTGACGTTTCGGTGCCACACTCTGGGCATCTCGGGCGCACGGGGGATTTCGGTCACATGCCGAGCTTCTGCTGCTCCATCAAACCGACAATGCGTTCCAGATCCTCCACCGAGCCGAACTCGACGACGATCTTGCCCTTCCGCTTGCCGAGGCTGACCGTCACCTTCGTATCGAAGGACTCCGACAGCCGCTCGGCGACATCCTGCAATCCGGGCATATGGATGGGCTTGCGACGCGGCGCCGGGGGAGCGGCGGCATCAGGATCGCGGTTCGCAAGGGTTACCGCCTCTTCGGTCGCACGGACCGACAATCCCTCGGCGACGATCCGTGCGGCCAACACCTCCTGCGCATCTGCGCCCGCCTCCAGGCCGAGCAGTGCGCGCGCGTGTCCAGCGGACAACACCCCCGCCGCGACCCGGCGCTGCACCGGAATCGGCAGCTTGAGCAGCCGGATCATATTCGTGACCACCGGACGCGATCGGCCGATCCTCGTGGCCAGCTCCTCATGGGTGACGTCGAACTCCTCCAGCAACTGCTGATAGGCCGCCGCCTCCTCCAACGGGTTCAACTGCACCCGGTGGATATTCTCCAGCAGCGCGTCCCGCAGCATGGAGCCGTCGGCCGTCTCCCGGACAATCGCGGGAATGGCCTCGAGTCCGGCCTCCTGGCAAGCCCGCCACCGGCGCTCGCCCATGACCAACTGATAGCGATCCACACCGGGTTCCAGACGGCGCACCACGATCGGCTGCATCAAACCGAATTCGCGGATGGAGTGCACCAGCTCCGCCAGCGCCTCCTCCTCGAAAACCTGACGCGGCTGCTTCGGATTCGGCTCGATCTGGTCCGGGGGGATCTCGCGGTAGACCGCGCCGCCCTCGGCCAGCCCGCCCTCGGCATCCGTGCCCTCGACCGGATCGGGAACCCGATGCAGATAGGCCGAAGCCGGTTGCGGACCAATGGGATCCAGCCCGATCACGGCATTCGCCGCCGCGCTGCCGAGCCCCTGGTTGGTCGCGGGTCCCGTCGGGATCAACGCCGCCAGACCGCGCCCCAGTCCGCCCTTCTTCGCCTGACTCATCGGCCTACCGATCCCTTCTCTATCCGCCACCTGTTACCACAACCGGATGGGTACTACGCGCCGTCGGCGGCCTGCTGGACCATCGCCCGCTGAGCCATCTCCCGGCCGGCATCCAGGTAGCTCATCGCACCCCGGGAGCCTGGATCATAATCGAGGACCGTCATTCCGTACCCCGGAGCCTCACTGACCTTCACACTGCGGGGGATCACCGAGCGCAGGACGACATCGCCGAAGTGGCCGCGGACCTCCTCGGCGACCTGATCCGCGAGTTTGGTCCGACCGTCGTACATCGTGAGGATCACCGTCGAGACATGCAGCTCCGGATTGAGGTGCGCCTGCACCAGACCGATATTGCGGAGCAGCTGACCCACACCCTCCAGCGCGTAGTACTCGCACTGGATCGGGATCAGTACCTCCTTGGCCGCGACCATCGCATTGACCGTCAGCAGCCCCAGCGAGGGCGGGCAGTCGATCATTACGTAGTCGATGTCATAGCCGGCGATATTGGCCTCCTGGATGGCGGCCTTGAGGCGCCCCTCGCGGGCCACCATCGACACCAACTCGATTTCCGCGCCGGCCAGGTCGATGGTGGCCGGAATGCAGAGCAGGCGCTCACTGTGCGGGCTCTGCTGAATAGCTTCCTTGACCGAGACCTCGCCGATGAGCAACTCGTAGCTGGAAGGGATGCCGGAGTGGTGATCGATGCCGAGGGCGGTGCTGGCGTTGCCCTGCGGATCGAGATCGATCACGAGCACCGTCATCCCTTGATGCGCCAGGGCGGCCGCCAGATTCACCGCGGTCGTCGTCTTGCCGACGCCACCCTTTTGGTTCGCAATGGTGATGATGCGCTGCTCGTGAGGTTTCGGCACTGTCGCCTTTCCTGGATGCAATATCTGGCTGGCGCGATGAGCTTCGGCCGCGATCGGGGTCTCACTCGGAGAGATGTGCCCGAACGGTGTAGTGCCGAATGCCTCCGTATCGAGATTGCTGGCGTCCAGCATCCCCGGTACGCGCGACATAGTTTCCCGTGAAACATTCGCCGGACCGCTCGACATTGACTGCTCCTAACGCGAGAACCAAGACCACGTGCGGCCGCTCAACGACGCCGTGTCTTCAACAGCTGTGTCGGATCAAACACGATGTTCGATCGGGGACCTCGGAGCCGACCGACCGAGCGGAACCCGCGCCGCCGTGACCAACCCACATCCTCCGTGGCACCTACGCACACGCCCGACGCTCACTAGCTTGCCAGCACCGAGCGCGATTAGAAAGCTGAATCGCGGTGCGGCGCAAAGGACACGCCAAATGTTGCACCGAATACACGCCCACCACCCATGTTTCACATGAAACACAGACTCAAAAGACGGTTTCCATCACTCCCATCCCCATCCCTGCCGCACTCTGCCGAACCGATCAAAGCGCATCCCATCCACATTTTTTCATCACTGTGACGTAATTCGCCCGGGTATCGACACATACCCCTGAAACACTGCCATCCGACGACGCCTGACAGGGGAGCATCGCAGAGCCGCCGACTAGCCGATTCGCGTAGCCGTCACTGATTCACGTGAAACATCGTTGGGGACGCCCATATAGATCACCATCCCCTCCAAGCCGACGCCTGGAACCATCCCCCGCGCCGCTGCTGCCGCCGACCGCATCGGTACAGGTGCGTCAACGAATACGGCAAGTCCGACTGGCTCGCTCCTTCTGTCGTTAAGCCCACTGCACGGAGACGAATGCCTGCCATCCAATAGCCGCCACGCCGCAGCCAAGTTCGAACATCGTCGCTGACGTACCAGAGTCGGTTCAGGTTCCTCGATCAGCGAGGACGCGCGAGGCCCCTCCGCACTGCGCCATCGTGCATCAAGTTTCACGTGGAACACGACAGGAAGCGACCGGCGTAGATCCAGCTCTGGTGCCGTACAAGTCAGCGAGCGATTCTGCTAGAGCCATAGGCCAACGTGGCAGCGATCTCCGAATGCGTTCTTTGGCACGGCCACGGTTCACGCTGCGGCGACATCACACCCCACCGCCAGCGGCAGTTGATCGCCAGCGACAGATGCCATCAAGACGCCTCAATCCGGTGACAGACGGCGCAATGGAGTTCAGCCGGTCCACCTCCGCTACGAACACCTCAGCCCGACACGTCCACCAACTCAATTCGTCGACGAGCGCCAACCGCATCCGCGATCCATCCCTTGATTCACGTGGAACGTCGATGCGAAGCAACTTCCGGTCGACCGTCAGGTCGAGCGATCCGGCCCCACCCGACGGCCATAATCGACGGCCCCACCCGACGGCCCCCGGCAGCGTCTCGCCGACGGTCTCAGCCGACGGCCCCCGCCCGACGGCCCCTGACAGGGTCTCGCCTACGGTCCTCACCAGCGGTCTTGGCCAACGGTCCCAGCCGGTGGTCCCAACCGGCGGCCGCAGCTGGCGACCCCAGCCGGCGGTCCCGGGCAGCATCTCGCCTACGGTCCTCACCTACGGTCCTCACCTACGGTCCTCACCAGCGGTCCCAGCCGGTGGTCCCAGCCGGTGGTCCCAGCCGGTGGTCCCAGCCGGTGGCCCCAGCCGGTGGCCCCAGCCGGTGGCCCCAGCCGGTGGTCCCAGCCGGTGGTCCCAGCCGGTGGTCCCGTGCAGCGTCTCGCCGACGGTCTCGGCCGACGGTCCCGGGCAGCATCTCGCCTACGGTCCTCACCAGCGGTCTTAGCTAGCGGTCTCGGCCAACAGTCTCGCCCAACGGTCTCGAGCAGCGGCCCCAGCCAGCGGTCCCGGGCAGCGTCTCGCAAGCGGTCTCGACTGGCGGCCAGCCAGGCGGGCCCAGCCAGGCGGGCCCGGGCAGCGCCCTGTCGTACAGTCCCGTCGAACAGTCCCTGGCGGCGTCCTGACCAGCGGGGCGAGTGGTCTCGGCCAGCCATCCGGTGGAACGGCCGTCGAGCAGCCTGATCCAGCGGTCCGGTAGATCGGCCGGGTGCCCAGGCGAACACGCCGCAGGACGGTTGGCCGATCATTGGAGCGTGGGACATCCTGTCGGGGCTTGCCTACGATGCAGCAAGTT
>NZ_LGYZ01000091.1 GCF_001310275.1 Nocardia arizonensis | reverse complement strand
TCATCTTGGTTCCTTCCGTACGACGGGACGGATCGGTGAACTCGACGAACGCGCTCGGCGGCGACGGTGCGCCACCACTGGGCCACCTTTCCAGGAGAGCCACCGGACGAATACTCACGGCGGGGCAAGGCAGCGGGACCGGCACGCCAGCAAGGTGCGGAGAGTCGGCGACAACCGACGGCGTCCGGTGGAGTCGCCACTGGCGAAGCTGCCTCGGGTCGGACCGCATCCAGACGGCTGCGCGACAAATACGGAGTCGAGCCGACTCGCTCCTTCTACCGTGAGGCCCATCGCACAGAGACGACGCCTACCGTCGGACAACCGCCCTGCCACGGAGAAGTTCGACTACCTCGCCGACAACCGTCATTGATTCACGTGAAACGCCATCAGAGACATCGGATAGATCGATCGGACCACCAACGCGGGGAAGTAGTCGGATTGGGGGAGCTCGATATTCTTCCGCGCTGAGCGGATTTCCGAGGGCGACCGTGCAACGGTCCGTCTCTACCGACGCGATCAATCCCACTCGTTCGGAGTTCGTTCCACTGAACAGCGGATGCGAGACGCAGCTGTACTGCCGAGCGGAACCAGGTCACCACCGGCAACCGGATGCCTGGGCAGATTTCGCGAGAGATCGACAGCGGCTGCGGCGACAGCCAATACTGCGCCGTATCGCCGTGATATCCGGCAGTCGAGTCACCGTGCGCGTGCCCATTCGGAATCGCGCTGCTTCGACCAGGATTCGCCCACAGCGCTCGACCACAATGAACCAAATCGCGACGAACCCGCCGCCCTGGCGGCGGCGCAACGGGGTGCCCATCCCGCGGCTCGCCGCGAACCCCAAGCCCACCGGTCCTCCGAACGTGCCGACGTGATTCCGACCGTGATCATCGAGACAGCCACCGCCGATCCGCGGATCACGCCGCGATGCGTTGTCCGGGCTGCTCCACGGGGACGGCGCCGCCGACTGTCGCCCAGCACCGTGATCCTTGTCGGCAGCGCGAACAGCGGACCCGCCGAGGTGGTGCCGTTGGCCACGCGCACGCGTTTGCCGCACAGAGTGTCCTTCGAGCGGAGTCGTCATCCACCGGACGCGCACCCGGCGCTGTGGTGGCCCGAACGAACAAAACCCACCCGCAGGGCAGGTCAGTAGTAGAGCCGCACTGTCAGTCTGTGGACGCCGCCCCGTCCAATCCACAAGGCCGAAGCTAGAACCCGAATAGCGGCCCAAATCGCAGCTCCGCAACCGTTCCCGATTCACGTGAAACTTTGCCGCAGTTTCCGCCCTAACTCACCAAGGTTCCCGCCCAGACCGGGCACCAGGCGCACCGACCCGCGCACCGCACGGGCAAAGAGACCCATTGGACGGCAACGCCGCTCGACCCGATCTCTGCCCTGACAATCAGGCTGTTGCAGCTCAACTCATCAACCTGGGTGAGTCAGGTCCATGCGGAGCGGCCGGACCGCTGGCGAACCGGCTTCCACCTTGTGACAACCGCACCTCTGACCACATGTCACCGATCGTGAGGGGTAACTATGATCCCCGCCTATGTCGCGACGGCATGCTGCCACCGCCATGCCGGGACTCCCTGCTCTGCCCAGAGATGAGGGTCTCCGCATCCTCGATGTGGAT
>NZ_LGYZ01000090.1 GCF_001310275.1 Nocardia arizonensis | reverse complement strand
CTCACCTCGACCGTCAGCGGCTGCCCGCGATAGCTGAGCGTGAATTCGGCCTCGGGTAGCGCGAGATCAATTCGGCGTGAGCACGATGGAAACCACCGCCCCGTTCGGAAACGACGGTGGTGCGCTTCACCCGAGCGTCAGCCGCGGGCATCGCGCGGCTGGGTCCGGCTCACCTTCGATGACTTCGCCCGTCGGACAACCGCGGTTCCGTCGCGGCGGCGGGGGTGGCGTTCGGCGCGAGGGAGTCGTTCGGCGCTGATGACGACCGTGGGGGTCTCCAAGAGGGTGGCGCCGCAGCGGAGGACTTCGGCATTGCCGGCACCGGCGCGGGCCAGGGCCTCGCCATCGCGCTCGAGTTCCTCTACGGCGCTGACCCCTTTGAGGGCGAGCATTCGTCCGTGATCGCGGAGGAGGGGGAGGGACCACTGTGCGAGTTTGGCGAGGGGGGCGACGGCTCGGGAGGTGACGACGTCGGCGCCGCCCGCCTCCTTCAGGACGCCGGACTGTTCGGCGCGACCGCGTACCACGATGATCTCGAGTCCGGCGGATTCGATGAATTCGCTCAAGAAGATGGTGCGGCGCAGGAGCGGTTCGACCAGGGAGATGCGGAGGTCGGGGCGGGCGATGGCGAGGGGGATGCCGGGTAGGCCCGCTCCACTGCCGACGTCGACGACGCTCACGCCTTCAGGAATGAGCTCGCCAATGACGGCGCAGTTGAGAATGTGGCGATCCCAGAGCCGTGGCACCTCCCGGGGGCCGATGAGTCCGCGCTCCACGCCGGCCCCGGCGAGCGCGGCACAGTACCGGCGCGCGATATCCAATCGGTCGCCGAAGATGGCGGCGGCTGCGGCGGGCGGCTCCAGCTCGGCAGGCAATGCGGTACTTCCGCCGAGGTCTCGTTCCACGTGAAACATCCCTTTCCGAACTCGAGTCGATTTCCGGCGGCTCCGGGGAGTGGACCGAGTATGGAGAAGGCCCCTGGCCCGAAGACCAGAGGCCCATCCAATCACTCGCGGGGGAGCCCTTCGATATCAGGCGGGAACAACCACCACGTGACGGTTCGGCTCCACACCTTCACTCTCACTACTGACACCGTCGACGGCAGCGACCGCGTCGTGGACGATCTTGCGCTCGAACGGCGTCATGGGAGCCAGCGGTTCGGCCGCACCCGAGGCCAGCACGCGCTGGGCCGCGGCGGCGCCGAGGGCGCTCAGTTCCTCCCGGCGTTTGGCACGCCAGCCCGCCACATCGAGCATGAGCCGACTGCGGACACCGGTGGTCTGCTGTACGGCGAGCCGGGTCAACTCCTGCAAGGCATCGAGCACTTCACCGTTGCGGCCGACCAGCTTGGACAGATCACGGCCACCATCGATGCTGACGACGGCCCGGTCGCCTTCCACGTCGAGATCGATATCACCGTCGAAATCCAGCACATCGAGTAGCTGCTCGAGGTAATCGCCCGCGATCTCGCCCTCTTCGATCAGGGCTTCCTCGGTATCGGTCGCGACGTCGTCTGGATCCGGTCCGGCGTTCGCGATCGTCGTCGCCACAGTGGCGTCCCCTCCGTCGGTCTCAACAGTCATTTGATTTCCTTTATCTGCTCATCACGCACGCCTGACGATCGCCGCCGGGTGAACGCGATCAGGATGTTGCTCAGGAATCTGCCGGCCCCGGCCGGCGATGTACGCGGTCAGCGCCGCCGCTTCTGGTTGGCGCGGCCACGGTTGCCGGACCGCTTCTGATTTCCCGGCCTGCGCTGGCCCGATCCACGATTGACGTTCTTGGCGGTGCCATTCGTCGACGGCTGGGCGTCCTGCTCGACCTCGTCCTTGGCCAGTTCGACTTCATCGAGAGGCTCGGCGGCGGGAGGTTTCTTCTTCGTACTGACCGGTTTCGCACCCGGTTTCGGCGCGTTCTGAGCCCGCTGTTCGAGCTTGGCCTTCTTCTTCTCTTCTTCTTCCTTGGCCATGCGCCCGAAGACGAGGTGCTGCTGACCGTAGGTCCATATGTTGTTGGAGACCCAGTAGAGCAGGATGGCGATCGGCAGGAAGGGGCCGCCGACGAGTACACCGAGCGGGAACACCCACAGCGCCAGCTTGTTCATCAGCGCGGCCTGCGGATTGGCGGCCGCCTCCGGCGTCTGCCGCGCGACCGAGGCGCGGGCATTGAAGTGGGTGGCCAGACCGGCGATCACCATCAGCGGGATGGCGACGAGGGCGATGCTGAGCTTGGACGGGATACCACCGTGCGCGGCGAATGCCTGGAGTTCGGCGGTCGGCGTGGTGATGAAGGCCGAGATCGGCGCGCCGAAGATACGGGCGCTCAGGAAGGACTGGACATCGGCCGCGCTGAAGACATAGTTGGGGGTCGCGGCGTTCTGCTCGGGCGTCATGCCGAGCTGGCCGAAGCCGTGACCGGTGCGGTTGAACGAGCGCAGCACATGGAACAGACCGAGGAAGACCGGCACCTGGGCAAGGACCGGCAAGCAGCCCATGAGTGGGTTGAAGCCGTGCTCCTTCTGGAGCTTCTGCATCTCCGTCGCCATCTTCTGGCGATCGTTCTTGTACTTCTTTTGCAGTTCCTTGATCTGGGGCTGCAATTCCTGCATCTGCTTGGTGGTGCGCACCTGCCGCACGAACGGCTTGTACAGCAGCACACGCAACGAGAACACCAGGAACACCACCGCCAGCGCCCAGGCGAGCCCGTGGTCGGGGCCGAGGCCGGGGATGGCCGCGAAGACCCGGTGCCAGAACCACAAGATCCAGCTCACCGGGTAATAGATGAAGTCGAGCACGGCTCTATGCACTCCCGTCGTTCGTGTCGCCGATCACCGCGTGCGGCGATCCTTTACAAGCTTGTGGCGCCGACGTAGCGGGGTCGGCGACTGCCTCGGCCCCGGGGCGCACGCGGCGCTCGGGGACGGGGTCCCACCCACCAGGGTGCCAGGGCGCACATTTCGCCAATCGCACGACCGTCAAAACGAGGCCGACGATCAGGCCGCGGGTCCGCAGCGCGGTGACGGCGTACTCGCTACACGACGGGGTGAAACGGCAGACCGGCATGCGCGTGGGGGAGACGTAGGCGCGATACAACTCGATCAGGAAGATCAGCGACCGCGCCGGGAACCGCCCGACGGCCGTGACAGCGCCGCGCGCACTCACCGCCGACCACCCGATCCCGGGGCCACGGACGCCGCGTTCCGGGCGATGTCCGACGGGTGTGCGACCATTCCGAGCTTGCGCAGCGCGCCGCGGATCTGGAGCAGCAGTTCGGTCGAGTCGGCCTCGGCGGCGCCGGGCAGCGCGCGGATGACGATATCGGTGTCGGCGGGCACGTCCGGCAGCACCCTGGCGCACATATGACGCAGGCGGCGGGCCACCCGGTGTCGTATCACCGCGGAGCCCACCGCCTTGCTGACGATCAATCCGAATTTCGGTCCGCCGACACGAACCAACGATCCGACGTCGGCCGGATCATAGTTTCGTCCACCCGTGCCGCCGACCTGGCCGTCATCATGCCGCAGCGCGTGCACGACCAGGTCTCGCCTCCCGATTCGCTGGCCGCGGCGCACCGTCCGGGAGAAGTCGGCACGATGATGCAACCGATTCGGCTCAGGCAACACCCGAGCGTCCGGAAGCGAGCATCAGGCAGTGAGTTCGGTGCGGCCCTTGCGGCGACGCGCCGACACGATGGCACGACCCGCACGGGTGCGCATACGAAGGCGGAAGCCGTGAACCCGCGCCCGACGACGGTTGTTCGGCTGGAACGTCCGCTTGCCCTTGGCCACGGTCAACACTCCTCGAGTAGGTGGACGCCCAGGGCGCCCGAAGCTTTTGTCATTGATAGTCGGTCCTGGCGCACAGTTGGTCGGGAGACCTACGCGCGGTCAGCACAAGACCACCACCGCACCAAGGGGTGACTGTACGAGGGTACTGATCTGCTCTGACACGGTCAAACTCGGCCCCCGGTGTCCATGAGGGCCGTCCGATCCACATTCGATCGTGAGTTCGTCCACACCCCTATGCGCGTGTCGCCACGCCGACCCACACCCGTTGCCAGATGATTGCTGAAGAACCCCTGGTCGGGGCAGTGCACCGGGCGAATTCACGCATGTTTCACATTTCCCCAGAGTTGTCCACATCTGTGGATAATTGTGTGGAAAGACCCCTGGAATGGCATATTCGTAGGGCCGACGGCCCGCCACGCCGCCGCCCGGACGGGGGAATCCGAGCAGCGACCGAACCGGCTCACGGATGTACGCGCGATCACTGTATCGACCACCGACGGTAGACGACGCGTGCCCCGGCCGTCTATCGACCTACTTCCGGGGAGGAAACTGCATGGACGACGAGCAGAACGTGTTGGCCACCGTGTGGCCGGAGGTGATCGCTGAGCTCACCACAGGTTCGGCCGACGGGGCCATTCCCGCGGTGACCCGAGCGCAGCAGGCGTGGCTGAAACTGGTCAAGCCGATCACCGTGGCCCAGGGCTTCGCTCTGCTCTCGGTCCCTTCGTCGCTGGCCCAGGAGGCCATCGAACGCGATCTGCGCGAACCGATCCTGCGCTCGCTCGGCCGTCGGCTCGGTCCACAGGTGGAAGGTCTCGGTGTGCGCATCGCCGCGCCCGCGACCCCGACTCCCGAACGCGCCGCCGCGGCTCCCCGGCACGCGCGGATGACCAGCAGGCCCGAACGCACCCGCGATTCGCCCCGCCCGCTCTTACCCGAATACCCGGGACGCGGCGACTATCCGACACCGCGCTACGCCAACGGCGACTTCGCCGCCGAGTACCCGGGTCCGCGCGACTACACGCCCGCGCCGGAGTACTCGCCGTCTCAGGACTACGTCCCCGAATCCGAATATCCGGTGGACCACTACCCGACCAACGGCTTCCCGATATCGGATCGGTCCGATTACGCCGACCTTCCCGATATGCCACCGCCACGGCGCGAGGGCGGTCCCGCTCCCCGCCGCGAACCGGGGCCACCCGGCCAGGAATCGCTGTTCACGCCGGAACCCGGGCCGGGGCCGATGCGCGGACCGGGGCGCGGTCCGATGCACGACGACGACCTGGCGACCGCGCACGAGTCGGTGCGCGAACCCGACCCGGCGGGTCACCGCGACGACGAGCCGGTGGTGAATGTCCGCAACTCCTGGCCCACCTACTTCACCCAGAAGGGCCAGGAATCCACGACGCCCGCGCCGTCCTCGGCGAGTCTGAATTCCAAATACACCTTCGAGACCTTCGTCATCGGCGCCTCCAACCGCTTCGCGCACGCGGCCGCGGTCGCGATCGCCGAGGCACCCGCGCGCGCCTACAATCCGCTGTTCGTCTGGGGCGCTTCCGGTCTGGGGAAGACCCATCTCCTGCACGCGGCCGGGCACTACGCGCAACGGCTGTTCCCGGGGATGCGGGTGAAGTACGTGTCCACCGAGGAGTTCACCAACGACTTCATCAACAGCCTGCGCGATGATCGCAAGGTCGCTTTCAAACGCCGATACCGCGAGACCGACATCCTGTTGGTCGACGACATCCAGTTCATCGAGGGCAAGGAAGGCATCCAGGAAGAGTTCTTCCACACCTTCAACACGCTGCACAACGCGAACAAGCAGATCGTAGTGTCCTCCGACCGGCCGCCCAAACAGCTGGCGACGCTGGAGGAACGGTTGCGTACCAGGTTCGAATGGGGCCTGATCACCGATGTGCAGCCGCCGGAGCTGGAGACCCGCATCGCGATCCTGCGCAAGAAGGCGCGCATGGACCGTCTCGACGTGCCGCACGACGTGATGGAGTTGATCGCCAGCCGCGTCGAACGCAATATCCGCGAACTCGAGGGCGCGCTGATCCGGGTGACCGCCTTCGCCTCGCTCAACGGCCAGCCGCTCGACCTCTCGCTGGCCGAGGTGGTGCTGCGCGATCTCATGCCCGAGACCGCCGCCTTGGAGATCAACGCGGCCACGATCATGGCCGTGACCGCGGAGTACTTCAACACCACCCTCGAGGAGCTGACCGGTCCCGGCAAGGCCCGTCCGCTCGCCCAGGCGCGACAGATCGCCATGTACCTGTGCCGCGAACTCACCGATCTGTCGCTGCCCAAGATCGGCCAGGCATTCGGCCGCGATCACACCACGGTCATGTACGCCGAGAAGAAGGTCCGCAAGGAGATGACCGAACGGCGGCGGGTGTACGACCAGGTGCAAGAACTCACAGCCCGAATCAAACAGCGCTCGCGCTGATCTCTATCCACATTCCGGCACCGCCTCTGACCAGGGGCGGTGCCTTTTTGTGGGCTGTGGATTCCTCGAGGAATCCCTGTGGATTCCTCGAGGAATCCCTGTGGACTCCTCGAGGAATCCACAGGGTTGTCCACCGATTCGTCCACAAGAAGGTCGGATGTGTTCGTACACAGGACTCACAGGCCGATATCCACACCATCCACAACAGGATTCACACACAGGTGCTGACCAGCGCACTCACGAAGTTGTTCTTGTGGATTCCTCGAGGACTCCTTGTGGAGTCCTCGAGGAATCCACGGGCTATCCACGGATCGGTGCACAGGTGTGAACAACCCGGTGAATCCGGTGGAACAACTCGAGGAGTACTCGAGGATGAACGGTGGACAGATTCCGAACCTCCACAGACGCCTCCGGTTCATCCTCGAGTCACCCGCAGGTCATCCACATGGCACCACACCGTGTGACCTGGGAAAACCGGTGCAGTCCACAGATTCCACAGCGCCTACTACTACTTCAGTTCTTCTCATTAGAGATCTCTTTTCAAAACAGGGTGTGTGGAAAAGTCCGTCGGGACCCTCGGCGGCCGAGTCGGTCGCCACCAAGGCAAGGAGGCGAGCGGTCCCGCGTCACGCGCGCATCCGGCCGCGGCGCCCGGACAGCGGGTCGGACTATGACCTGGCGACCTACGCGGGTACGGTTTGGTGTCGGTCGCCTATGCAAGACTTTCGGAAGCAGGCGATCCAGCACTTCCCTACGAGAACCACGCTGACGAGCCGACACGGATCACGGAACTGGGAGAGGACATTCGGGCGATGGAGCTTGCAAGCATGAAGTTTCGGGTCGCCCGAGAAGATTTCGCCGATTCCGTCGCGTGGGTCGCGCGCAGTCTGCCCTCGCGTCCGCCGGTTCCCGTTCTCGGCGGCGTACTGCTGGTCGCGAGCGAGGAAGGGCTGACGGTCTCCGGTTTCGATTACGAGGTCTCCGCGCAGGTGCGCGTAGCGGCGGAGGTAGCCGGGCCCGGCGAGGTACTGGTCTCCGGTCGCCTGCTCGCCGACATCACCAAGGCGCTGTCCAACAAGCCTGTGGATGTCTCGGTGGACGGCACCCGCGTGCTGATCACCTGCGGCAGCGCGAAGTTCTCTCTGCCGACCATGCCCGTCGAGGACTATCCACAGCTGCCCGAGGTGCCGCGGCAATCCGGCGAGCTCGGTGTCGATGTCTTCTCCGAGGCGGTCGCCCAGGTGGCAGTGGCCGCGGGCCGCGACGACACCCTGCCCATGCTCACCGGTATCCGGGTGGAGATCGAGGGCTCACAGGTCGTTCTCGCCGCCACCGACCGCTTCCGCCTCGCGGTGCGTCACATCGAGTGGAAGCCCGCCGACAACGACATCGTGACCTCGGTGCTCATCCCCGCGCGCACGCTTTCCGAAGCGGCCAAGACACTCGGCCCCTCCGACGCACCGGTGCAGTTGTCGCTCGGTACGGGCGCGGGCGCCGATGGTCTGCTCGGCATCGTCAACGCCGGTCGTCGCACCACCACGCGCCTGCTCGACGCGGAATTCCCCAAGTTCCGCCAATTGCTCCCCAAGGAGCACACCTCCATCGCGACCCTCACGGTGTCGGCGCTGACCGATGCCATCAAGCGCGTCGCGCTGGTGGCCGAACGCGGTGCGCAGGTTCGCCTGGAGTTCTCCGGTGAGGGCCTGCTGCTGTCGGCGGGCGGGGACGACGCGGGGCGGGCCGAGGAATGGCTCGAGGCCGACTTCCGCGGCGAACCGCTGACCATCGCCTTCAACCCCGGCTATCTGCTCGACGGGCTCTCGGCCCTGCACGCCGACCGGGTCACGTTCGGATTCACCACTCCGAGCCGTCCGGCCGTCCTGCTGCCCGCGGGCGAGGCGGAACCGGAGGTGCTCGATTCCGGCGCCTTCGCCGCGCTCGCGAGTCCGTACATCTACCTGTTGATGCCGGTCCGGCTGCCGGGCTGAGAATCCCTGTGCCGCAGCGGGTTCCGTGGGGGCCTACAGTCACACGCGACATTCTTCGTATGACGGGGTAGGCGCATGTTCGTCCGCGAGTTGTCGCTGCGCGACTTCCGTTCCTGGGAGCACGCCGAGATCGAGTTGTCCACAGGTCGAACGGTCTTCCTGGGGGCGAACGGCAACGGCAAGACCAACCTGCTCGAGGCGATCGGCTATCTGGCCACCCTCGGCTCCCATCGGGTGGCCGCCGACGCGCCGCTGATCCGCATGGGCGCGGACCGGGCGCGGATCGGCGCGACGGTGGTCAATAACGGTCGTGAGCTGCGTATCGACCTGGAATTGAATCAGGGCAGCGCCAATCGCGGGCAGATCAATCGCTCACCGGTGCGCAGGCCGCGTGACATCCTGGGAATTCTGCACACGGTGCTGTTCGCACCCGAGGATCTCGCGCTGGTCCGCGGCGATCCCGGCGAGCGCCGTCGCTTCCTCGACGAGTTGTGCACAGCCCGGCTGCCCAGACTCGCCGCAGTGCGCGCCGACTACGACCGGGTACTCAAACAGCGCTCCGCCCTATTGAAAACCGCTGGGCGACAGGCCAGATCGTCGCGAGAACTGAGCACGCTGGATGTGTGGGACGGGCATTTGGCCGAGCACGCCTCGATGCTGCTGGCCCAGCGGCTGCGGCTGGTCCACGATCTGTATCCCTATCTCGCACAGTCGTATCGGTCGATCGCACCCGAATCACGGCCCGCCGCAATCGGTTACCGCAGTTCCTATTTGCCGCGGGAATATCTCGATCCCGCCCGTGAGCCGAGGGTCGACGATCCCGAGGCGCTGGCGGCCGCCGTGCTCTCGGCGCTCGCCGCGACCCGCACGCGGGAGCTCGAACGCGGGGTGTGCCTGGTCGGTCCGCATCGCGACGATCTCGAACTCGTGCTCGGCGAGGCGCCCGCGAAGGGGTTCGCCAGTCACGGCGAGTCGTGGTCGTTCGCCCTTGCCCTGCGACTCGGCGCGTTCGAACTGCTGCGCAACACCGGCGCGGAACCGGTGCTGCTGCTCGACGACGTCTTCGCGGAACTGGATCGGCGCCGACGCGCGGCGCTGGCGGAGGTGGCTGCGGGCGCCGAACAAGTGTTGATCACCGCGGCGGTGCCGGAGGACGTCCCCGCCGAACTCGATGCCACACCGATCTCGGTGGAGATGACCGGTGACGCCGCGCATCGGATCTCCCGGCTCGCCGGGATCGAGATAGTCCGACCCGTCGGTGCAGATTGACCGGCGAATCTATACACAGAATCGGCCTTGTTTATCCACATCTGGGGATGACCAGGAACCGACCCACAGCATGTTGTGCCCGCCGCCGGACCGAGCGGCATCCCGGCGCGATTCGCGGCATCGGACATTTACGCGCCGGAAACCGCGACGCGCGGGCCGTGGAACGAACACTGTCGCCGTACTCCCGTAAAGTCTGCCCGATGATTCGCCCGCGCCGGTTATCCACACATGCTGTGGATAACTCGGATCGCGCAACGGATCATGCGAGGTCGACCCGGGTCGCCGGACCGTCACGGGCACCGCGAGAATCCGCGTGCGACCGGCCCGAACGCATGTTCGAGCGACATCGCCGCCGGGCCTCCGACCACGGGAATCCGGTCGGAACCGACCACGCGACAACTGGGGACAAAGTAGGTGGAACTGGGGACAACTCCCCGGTGTGGGTGAACGGAGCGAGCCGATGACCGATGGGTCGGAGCGGAGCGCGGGGGCGCAGGGGCCGGGGGCGGAACCGGAATTGCGCGGCATCGACCTGGCTCGTCGAGCCCTGGAAGAGGCGCGTGCCGCGGCCAAGGCCAGCGGTAAGTCGGTCGGCCAGGGCCGGGCGTCGCCGCGGCGGCTGCGCACCGGCGCGCGACGGCGCAGCGGATGGTCGGGCGCGCGTCCCGACGACCGCGATCCACAGCTGCTGTTCGCCCTCGCCGGGTCCATCGCCAAGAGCCGCGGTTGGTCGAACAAGGTCGCGGAGGGGATGGTGTTCGGTCGGTGGCCCGCGGTCGTGGGCGAGGACATCGCCTCGCACGCGTCACCGGTCACCCTCGCCAACGGCGTATTGAGCATCGCCGCCGAATCCACCGCTTGGGCAACCCAGTTGCGCATGTTGCAGGGCCAGATCCTGGCGAAGATCAACGCCGCGGTCGGTCAGGGCGTGGTGACCTCCCTGAAGATCTCCGGTCCCGTCGCGCCGAGTTGGCGCAAGGGGGAGCGGCACATCAAGGGTCGCGGTCCGCGCGATACCTACGGCTGAGCCCTGGTTAATACCCGGTACTGGGTGTTACGTTTATTTCGGGCTCGCGTGGGTTTCACGTGGAACGCCCTCGACCCGCTGTCGCGTACGGAATGCCCACGGCGCGGTTCGGCCGAACGATCCGTGCGGAAGGTGCATTCGATGACGACAACAGGTCCATTCCCCGCGGACCCGACCGCCACGGTTCGCCGCGGCGATATCGACCTCGCGGTCTTCGAGGCGGGTGACCCCGCGGGCGCGCCCGTCGTCCTCCTTCACGGTTGGCCCGATACCCACGTGCTGTGGAATTCCGTCGCCGAGGATCTGGCCGCGAACCACCGACTCATCGCCTTCGACAATCGCGGCGCGGGACTCAGCACGGTTCCCGTCGACGTCGCCGCCTACCGCATCGAGGAACTCGCGGCCGACGTCCTTGCCGTCGTGCGGGCAGTGTCGCCCGACCGGCCCGTGCACGTGCTCGGACACGACTGGGGTTCGGTGATCGGTTGGGAACTCGCCGCGACGGTCGCGCCCGGCGGACCCGTCGCCTCCTTCACCTCGGTCTCGGGTCCGAATCTGGATTTCCTCGGCGCGTACCTGCGAGGGCCGTTCTCTCTCGATCGCCTGCGCGGCACGGTGACCCAGGGCATCGCCTCCGCCTATACCGTCGCCTTCCAGATTCCGGGTCTGCCGAATCCGGTGCTGCGCCGACTGTCCGAACACTGGCCGCGTTTCCTCGCGCGCTTCGACGGACTCGATCCCGCGCTGGTGCATACCGCGCCGACCCTGCGCGCCGATATGGTCAACGGCCTGTCGCTGTATCGCGCGAATATCCGTGCGCACCTGCGCCGTCCGCGTCCGCGCCACGTCGAGATCCCCGTGCAGGTGATCGTCGCCGCCGGTGATCGCGCGGTCCGGCCGGTGGTGTACGCCGAGGCCGACCGCTGGGTCAGCGATCTGAGCCGCGTCGATATCGCCGCCGGTCACTGGTCGCCCATGTCGCATCCGCGGGACCTGGCCCGACTCACGGGGGACTTCGTCGCGAGGGTCGGTCAGCCGGCCTGAGCGCCGCAGGCACGGCGGTGATCACCGGACCCGGCGGCGCTACGGCCTCATCGCTCGGTCAGCTGAATCAAACCTGGATTCGGCTGACCGGACCCGTCGCGAGTCGATTTCTCTCAGCCACGGAGCCGTCAGGGGTGTCGTAGGTGCATCGTGATTCGGGCTTACCAGTAGGATGGTGGAGTAACTAGCGGCGAACCCTTCGGCGCGTTCGGCACAGCACGCGCGTGGACCTGTAACTGTCGGCTTACCGATACCGGGCTCCACCTGTGCTCGTCCCTTCGTCGCGCCGGGATCAGCAAGTAAGGAGAGCTACCGACCAGTGGCTGCCAAGGACTCCAATGAATCGGGCTCGACCAAAGCGACCTCCGGTAAGCAGGACTACGGTGCTTCCTCCATCACGGTCCTCGAAGGGCTCGAAGCGGTGCGCAAGCGCCCCGGCATGTACATCGGTTCCACCGGTGAGCGCGGCCTGCACCATCTGATCTGGGAGGTCGTCGACAACTCCGTCGACGAGGCGATGGCGGGTTACGCCACCAAGGTCGAGGTCACGCTGCGCGCCGACGGCGGCGTCGAGGTCGTCGACGACGGCCGCGGTATCCCGGTGGGGATGCACGCCCAGGGTGTGCCGACCATCGAGGTCGTCATGACCCAGCTGCACGCGGGCGGCAAGTTCGACTCCGACTCCTACGCGGTGTCGGGCGGTCTGCACGGTGTCGGTATCTCCGTGGTGAACGCGCTGTCGACGCGGCTCGAGGCGGAGATCGACCACGACGGTTACCACTGGACCCAGCAGTACAAGGACGCCAAACCCGGCAAGCTGATCCAGGGTGAGCCCACCGACAAGACCGGCACCACCATCCGGTTCTGGGCCGATCCCGATGTCTTCGAGACCACCACCTACAACTTCGAGACGGTGTCGCGCCGCCTCCAGGAGATGGCGTTCCTCAACAAGGGACTCACCATCGAACTCACCGACGAGCGTGTCTCGGACTCCGACGTGTCCGACGAGCTGGTCAGCGAGACCGCCGAGGTGCCCAAAGACGCCGCGTCCGAGGCCGCGCCCGCCGCGCACAAGGTCAAGACCCGGACCTACCACTATCCGGGCGGCCTGGAAGAGTTCGTCCGCCACATCAACCGCACCAAGCAGCCGATCCACAACTCGGTCGTCGGCTTCACCGGCAAGGGCCCCGGTCACGAGCTCGAAGTGGCCATGCAGTGGAACGCCGGATACACCGAGTCGGTGCACACCTTCGCCAACACCATCAACACCCACGAGGGCGGCACCCATGAAGAGGGGTTCCGCGCGGCGCTGACCACGGTGGTGAACAAGTACGCCAAGGACAAGAAACTCATCAAGGACAAGGACGGCAACCTCACCGGCGACGACATCCGCGAGGGCCTGGCCGCCATCGTGAGCGTCAAGGTCGGCGAGCCGCAGTTCGAGGGTCAGACCAAGACGAAACTCGGCAACACCGAGGTGAAGTCCTTCGTCCAGCGGACGTGTAACGAGCACCTCACGCATTGGTTCGAGGCCAACCCGGCCGACGCCAAGACGATCGTGAACAAGGCCGTGTCGTCGGCGCAGGCCCGCGTCGCCGCGCGTAAGGCGCGTGAACTGGTACGCCGCAAGTCGGCCACCGACCTGGGCGGACTGCCGGGCAAGCTGGCCGACTGCCGGTCCAAGGATCCGAGCAGATCCGAGATCTACATCGTCGAGGGTGACTCCGCCGGCGGCTCGGCCAAATCCGGTCGCGACTCGATGTACCAGGCGATCCTGCCGTTGCGCGGCAAGATCATCAATGTCGAGAAGGCCCGTATCGACCGCGTACTGAAGAACAACGAGGTCCAGTCGATCATCACGGCCTTCGGCACCGGTATCCACGACGAGTTCGACATTGTCAAACTGCGTTATCACAAGATCGTGCTGATGGCCGACGCCGACGTGGACGGCCAGCACATTTCCACTCTGCTGCTGACCCTGCTGTTCCGGTTCATGCGTCCCCTGGTCGAACACGGCCACGTGTATCTGGCGCAGCCGCCGCTGTACAAGCTCAAGTGGCAGGGCAAGAACGCTCAACCGGAATACGCCTATACCGACGCGCATCGCGACCGCTTGGTGGCCGAGGGCCAGGGACGTGGCATGAAGATCGACTTCGACAATGGCATCCAGCGCTACAAGGGTCTCGGTGAGATGAATCCCAAGGAGCTGTGGGAGACCACGATGGATCCCGAGGTGCGGACACTGAAGCAGGTATCACTCGATGATGCCGCGGTCGCCGATGAGATCTTCACGATTCTCATGGGAGACGATGTGCCGCCGCGTCGCGAGTTCATCGTCAGTCATGCGCGAGACGTCCGTCTGCTCGACGTCTGATTCGTTGTCTTCAGCAGGTTGTCGTATCGAGTGACCACCATCGGTGCCGCCGGGTTCGGCGGCGCCGATGGTGGCGGCGAATATGTTGGAGCACAGTGGGGGTCGGCGGCCTACCCTGTACGGATTCGACGCGGGGGTCCGTGCTGCGTGTCGAAAGATCGAGCTACGGAACCGTTTTCGGCCGCATAGGCCGGCGGGGTGTGGTGTAGGAGTTGGACACTACACGAAAAACGTTGTGGGCGTGTCGAATTTCAAGATTCTGATTTCGCGGTAGATCGGTGTATCGCGTGCGGAGGTAGCTCAGCGCTTGAACATCGACTATCCGTCATGTGTATTCCCTTGCCCGGCAAACGGTCCGCGATATGACCGCAAACTCTGGCGGTGCTGGGAGAATTCGGACCGGTCGTTATGTGTGAATATTTCGAGAGACCAGTCGGTCCCCAAGTTTACTGAACTCGATCAGCGCGAGATCCGCGCGTCCGAGAATGTGCGAACCGAGCACGTCTGACCTGCTCATTCGCGGGATCGTGTGGTGGCCTTGCGGTGTGGTTGCGCGGACGGACCCGCTTCGGACCCTTGTTGACAACGACCGGTCTGTGCGCTTCCATCAATGAGACAGCAATATCCGGTCCGCGCTGACGCGGAATCTCCGAGTGGCTCAAATTTTTTCGCGGGGAGAATTCCCGCAGGGGGAGACTCGCTTCGTTCTGTGAAGCGTCTCGTGTCAGTGTGCATTGCCGCACAAAGCCGATTTACGGGTTTACCCGTACTCCCCTGAAACCGCTCTCCGCGGCGATATTACGAGCCATTCGGAACGGAAGAAGGAGAAGCGACTCCAATGACCGGCACCGAAACCGCTTTCCCGCAATACAATCTCATGTCTCCCATGAAATATGTGGATGCCATGGATCAACTTCGCCGGCTGCGGGAACAATCCCCGATTGCCTGGGTTCCCGAGCTGAACGCGGCACTGCTGACCAGGCACGGCGACATAGTCGGTGTCCTGAAGGACCGGAGGATGGGACCGGCGAACCTCACACAAGGTATGCGCCTGCTCCCGCCGGATCAGCAGCAGGAACTGCTTCCCCTGCGCACCGCGGTGGACAAGTGGATGGGTCACACCAAACCCGACGATCATCAGCGTTTCATCCGGTTGCTGCGGCACTTCTTCACCCCGGGCGTGGTCGAGTCCTTCCGGCCGCGGGTGCGCGAGATCACCAACGAGATGCTGGACGCCGCTGAGCGATTGCCGGTCGTCGACCTGGTGTCGACCATCGCCTATCCGCTGCCCGCGGCCGTCATCTCCGAGATGCTCGGCGTTCCGACGGACAACAAGGAACAGTTGCTCGCATGGTCGGCCGACATCTCCGCAATCGCGGAGATCGTCAGTTTCGATCGTTTGAGCAGCTGTCAGACCAGCCTGCTCGAGATGCAGGACTATATGCTCGAGTTGCTGAGAGAGCGCCGGGCCGCACCACGCGACGACCTGATCAGCATGTTCGCCAAGGCCGAGAGCGAAGGCGTCGTCGACGAGTCCGAGATCCTCTCCAACTGCGTCATGCTGCTGTTCTCCGGGCACGAGACGACCGGGGGTTTGATCACGAACGGCCTCGTTCAGCTGTTCGAGAACCCTGATCAGATGGAATTGCTGAAGTCCGATCCGGAACTCACGCCCGGCGCCGTGGAGGAGATGCTGCGCATGGCGGGACCGGCGTCGGTGATCTCCCGCGTCAGCGAGGAGCCCGTAGCCGTGGCCGGGCACGAGTTCTCCGCGGGGCAGCAGTTCCTGCTCGCGCTGAACGCGGCGAACCGGGACACCCAGGTGTTCAGCGATCCCGAGACGTTCGACGTCACGCGATCGCCGAATCCGCACATCGCATTCGCCACCGGCCTGTTCCACTGCCTCGGTGCGGCATTGGCCCGTATGGAGGGCGACGAGTTCTTCCGTATTCTCCTCGCCAGATTCCCGGATGTGCGGCCCGCCTATGACGAGCCCGATTGGCAGCCGACCTTCCTCATCAGTCGGCGACTGAAGGAATTGCCGATCCACCTGACGGCACCGTCGGCGCGGGGCTGAGTCCGCGTCCTGCGCGGCGAGCGGCCAGGGGAATACGAATGCGTATCGCAGATGTACCGGAATCGCGTTTGATCGCCGAGATCGATGAGAGCGTAGGACGTTTCTCGCGACAGGCGTGGCACATGATGGACACTGAATTGCCCTGTGAGCTGGACCGTCTGATCATCGATCAGATTACCGCCCCGGGAAAGCGGATCAGGCCGGTGTACTGCCTCTACGGTGCGACGCACGACCCAGACGTCGAAATCTCCGACGAGTTACTTGGTGTCGCAGCGTCTTTGGAGCTGTTCCATTCATTCGCGCTCATACACGACGACATCATGGACAAGTCCGAAACACGCCGGGGACGTCCGAGCCTGCATGTCGCGATCCGTGGGCGGCTCTCACTCGAGTCGACGTCGCTCGATCCGGAGAGTCGAGCCGAGAGCCTCGCGATCTTGGCCGGAGACTTGGTGCTGGCCTGGGCCGATTGGCTGTTCACCGAGTCCACCGCGGGCTTCGGTGCGGACGTGAAAGCCGCGGCGCGACGAGTGTTCGACATGATGAAGATGGAGATAGTGACGGGCCAGGCATTGGACGTTCGATATGAGCGCTCGCCGCTGCTGACCCCTGATATCACAAGTCGCATAGTCGAATTGAAGACCGCGAGGTACACGTTCGTTCGCCCGATGCAGATCGGTGCGGCACTGTTCGGACATGAATCGGTCGCCTTCGATCGGTGCCGCGAGGTCGGCACCCATCTCGGTGCGGCGTTCCAACTCAACGACGACCTGCTCGGCTCCTTTCTGTGCGGGGAGGAGTCCGGCAAGTCCTCCAGTTCGGACATCGAGGTCTGCAAACCCACCGAGCTGCTGCGATACATGCTGGCCAACGCCTCCGACGAGGATCGTGGCATCACCGACATCATCACCCGTCCCGGCGACGAAAAGCTGTCCCCGGACGAAGTCGACGCCGTTCGCGGTCTGATGCTGAAGACCGGCGCGGTTCAGCACGTGGTCGATCGGATCAAGCACGAGACCAGGCTCGCGTCGCGAGCGGTCGACACACTGGACGTGCCGACCGAGGTGAAGAACCGGATGCACGCGTACTGCAATCGCATTTTCGCCAGTGCGGAGACGCACGCGTCCACACTCGCCGCGGCGTAGGCGGTCGCCCTCTATCACCGCTCGCAGGCCGAACAACCAGATCCCGCCGCCTGCCACCGAGATCGACAATAGGAACTGGGAATGTTGCTGCACGATCGCGTCAAGTACGGACTCCGAACTCTGTTCGGCGAACTCACGAACAGCCGACAGGTCGATTTCAGTCCGTCACCGTACGAAACCGCACAATACATAATCCATCGGCCGAGTGTGTCCGAGCCCGGCATACGTTTCATCCTCGGTAGCCGGCAGGCCGACGGATCGTGGGGGACAGCGGGTTACGCCCTTGTCCCGACATTGGGCGCCGCCACCGCACTGCTCGCGTATCACGAGCGGACCGCGGTGGAGGATGCCGAGGTCCGGCGGCGCGCACTGCTGGCCGGGTTGCGCTGGCTGACCGACGCCTTCACATCGGAGTCCGCCGAACTCGACCTGCCCGATACCGTCGCCTCCGAGATCCTGGTGCCGAGTCTCGTCGAATCCATTCGGCGACAACGCGAGTCACCGTCCGACCGGGAGGTCGCTGATGCCGTCGACGCCTTCCTTGCGGCCAGTGACCGAAGGCAGGTGGGCGAACAGGAGAAGTTCGCCGTATTGCGGTCCTACGTCAGCGAGGGAGCGGAACTCCCGAAGAAGGTCTGGCACATCATCGAAGCGCTCGAGCCGATAGGTCCCGCTGCGGCGCGGCGCATCACGCCGGACGGCGGTGTCGTGGGTTGCTCGCCCGCGGCGACGGCTCTCTGGCAGAAAGAAGCGGAATCCGACGATCTCCACGTGACGAATTACCTGGGAGAGGTGGACAAGGCCATCGACAGCGGTGTTCCGATGGGCGCCTCGATGCGTTACTTCGAGATGCTGTGGGTGTTGATCTTCGCCGCGCGTGCCGGTTTCGCCGCCGAGGTCCCGGAATCGTTGCTGGACGAGATCGACAGGGAGTACGACCGAGAGACCGGTATCGGTGGCGGTGACGGTCTGCCGACGGACGCGGACGACACGTCCTTCGCGATCATCGCGACACACGGAACCCACCGCGCGCTACCCCTCGAACCGCTGCTGCGATTTTGGACCGGAACCCACTTCCGTACCTACAGCTATGAGCGCACCTACTCGGAGACCACCAACGCGCATGCCCTCGAATGCCTTTCGCTGATGTCGGCCACCATGTCCGACGATCGGATCGGCGATATCGGAAGAAGCGCCCGTCGATGGCTGGTCGAAAAACAACACACCGACGGCTACTGGTTCGACAAGTGGTGCATCTCGCCGTATTACGCGACGGGAGAATGTGTTCGCGCCATCGTCGCCGCCATGACGTTCGGCTCGGATCCCGAATCGGATATCGCACTGCTCACCGCGATCGAATGGATGTTGTCCACCCAAAAACCCGACGGCAGTTGGGGGATGGGGCAGGAGGGTACCGCGGAGGAGACGGCGTACGCGGTGCTCGCACTCGACGTCTTTCTGCGGAGCCTCTCGTCCGACAGCGTCTACGTGACGAAGGTCCGTTCCGCGATCCAGCGGTCGACCGAGCACTTGGTCGCCGAACCGTCGAGCGACTTCCCCGCGCTCTGGATGGGAAAGGACCTGTACGCGCCGCGGCGTGTGATCCGCGCCGCCATCCTCGCGGGCATCGCCGTCGCCGACAGATACGCGCGAATGGAGGCGAGATCCGCATGACCGTTGTCGACAATGACGCCTTGACCCCCGCTCGAGCGTGTCCCTACCACTTCGATCCGAATCCCAACAGCGCGCGCACCGCCGAGCTGTACCAGGACATAATCGGCCGCTTGGGGCTGAACGGGCATGACGGCGCGCACGTGCTGGGGTCCGCGGTCAATATCGTCGGTGCGGCGGCGATGGTCTATCCCGCCGTCGACGAGGACACATTGCTCGCGGGCGCTCTGTGGATAGCGACGCTGATCGTGAACGACGATCGGTGGGACAACGTCGGAACGGCGGCGTACACACCGGGTCAGGTCGAGCGAGCGCTGCATCTCATCGAACGCGGAGCACACGACGCTCGAGCGTTGCAGCGCGAGGATGACGATCCGTTCGCCGGGTTGCTCGGCGCGACGATCCAGGCCATCCATCGCGTCGCGGGCGCCCCCGCGACGGCCCGTATCGTCCGGGAAATCAAGAATTCTTTTCTCGGCATGCATTGGGAGCGCAAGTTGAATCCCAAGGACCTGGGATTCTCACTGCATTCCTATCTCGCGGTGCGGCGGCTCTACTCGACAATGAACGTGCAGGTGCTGCTCGACAGGTGTTTCAACGGATCGCCGCAGATGGTCATCGAGGACGACGATCCGATTATCGGATGCATCGACGAGATAGTATGCCGCTTCGGTGCTTTGGCCAACGACTATTACTCGTGGCACCGGGAGAAGCAGCATGTCGACGCCTCGAATGCCGTCGGACTGCTGATGCACACGGAAGCGCTGAGTGAATCCGACGCACTCACACGGGTCGCGCAACTCAGCGAACAGGCGATCGCTGATTTCACGAGCATCGAAAACGCCATCGAGAACGATGTGTCGCCCCGAACGCGGGGCGCGGAAATCCTCGCGCAATTCGACGTGCACAAACCGCTTCTCGCGGCGGCGGCGCGGTGGCCCGAGCAGACATCGCGATACGACGTGTGACCGATGACCCCGAAACGTAGCCGTGAATTGATGACCGTGGACGAGAGGACAGAAGTGTCATGACCACATTAACCGATAAGCCCCGCACGGATACCAGCGACGATGCCGTGGTCGGCCGCGAGGCGCCGACCATGCCCGGCGCGCTGCCGCTGGTCGGACATATCCCGATGATCGCGCGATCCCGGTTCGACCTCATCGACCGGGCGAGCACACAGGGACCAGTGTGCAAAGTACTCCTCGGCCCGCATACGGCGTACTTCGTCAATGACTACGCACTCCTGGCGGAGGTGCTGGTATCCGACGCCTCGGATTTCGTGCGCGGTGTGCACTTCGAGAAGATGCGGAATATCGTCGGAAATGGCGTCGTCACCACGTCCGGCGATTTGCACCGTAAACAGCGTCGCGTGCTCCTCCCGTCGTTCACCCAGCGGCGGTTGGAGATTCAGATGCCGATCATGCGGCGGATCATGGCCGACTTCGTTTCGACCTTGCCCGAGGGGACCCCGCACGACATCATGGAGCCGCTGCTCGCGGTTGGTTGCGATATCAGCGCCTCTTCGCTTTTCGGCGAGGACGTGCCGGCGGACAAACTCGAGCTGATCCGCCAGGGTATCCCAGTGTTCGTGCGGAATGCCGCGATTCACGCTCTCGACGTGACGGGAATGTACAAATACCTCCCGACGAAGTCGAACCGAGATTTCAAGCGGCTTCTCGGCGCATTCGACGACTATGTCTTCGACGTCATCGACAAGCGGATGGCCCACGGACCCACCGGCCGAGCGCATGATCTGCTGGACACACTGGTGACCGCGCGCGATCCGGAGACCGGTGAGGCGATGTCGCGGCAAGAAATTCGCGATCAGGCGGTGACGATCCTCTTCGCCTCCACCGAGACGACCGCGAACACGATCACCTGGTGTGTCTACGAGCTCGCACGCCATCCCCGATGGGCGGAGGTGTGCCGTTCGGAGATAGCCGAATTCGGTGGCGCCGACGGCGGCATATACGACCTTCAGATCGGGCGCAACGATCTGCCCACCATCAAACGGTGTCTGATGGAGTCGTTGCGACTCTATCCGTCGTCGTACCTGTTGTCCCGGCAGGCGAAGCGCGATCTCGTCCTCGGAGGATTCCGTATCCCCGCGGGAGCGACGATCCTCTACTCGCACTACGGCCAGCAGCGAAACGAGGACTGGTTCAGCCACGCCGACGAGTTCGATCCGCAGCGCTGGTCGGAGGAGAACACATCCGAGGTGACGCCGAAGGCATACATGCCCTTCGGTTTCGGCGCGTACCGGTGCCTCGGGGAGACCGTGGCGACCATCGAATCGATGTACTGCATCGCCATGCTGTTGTCCGAATGGAACGTATCCCTGGCCCGTGGGTCGGCGCCCGCGATGAACGGGAACATCACGCTGTCCCCCAGAAACCTCGAGTTCGTGTTCACCAGGCGGTAGGACCGATGGAAACCAACGCACAACAAATCGAGGTCACCCGCGAGCGCTGTATCGGTTCGGGCCTGTGTCTGATCAGGGCGGCGGACTTCTTCAGCGTCGACGACGCGGGGTACGTGGTCGCGGATTTCGCGACGATCGAAGCCGCCGACGACGCGGATTCGATCGAGCTGATCAGGGATGCGGTGGAGTCGTGTCCCTCGGGCGCGATCGCCTACCGGCGACGAACCGATCGATAGGGCATCCGGCGATGAGCATCAGCACGTGGGGCGCCACCGACCGGCACGGTGCCGCCCCGCGATCGGCTACGCGTCGGCCCGTCGGCGCGAAGGCGATCGTCATCGGTGAACATGCCGTGCTGTACGGGGCCGCGATAGCTGGAGTCCATATCGGCGCGGTGGGCACTCTGGCGACCGTCGGTACCGAGTCCGAACTCGGTCCGCCGTCCGACGAGACCGTGCGAATCGGGGTCGACGCATCCGACGAGCCGATCGCGGTGGTGGCGCGAAGCACCCTGGACGCCATCGGTCGCGGCGAAATGTCCGCGGGATCGCACATCGAAGTGCGTTCCACCGTCCCGATGGGACGGGGACTGGGCAGCAGCGCGTCGGTGTTCGTGGCAGTCGTCGACGCCGTGCTGGACCATTGCGGCGTCGCGCGTGGTACGGCCGAGCGCATACGGCTGGCGCAAGTGGGCGAGCGAATCGCGCACGGCACCTCTAGCGGGTTCGATGTGGAATGCGTCGCGCGCGGCGACGGCATGTACGGCGGCACCGGAAAGGTTCGGCGGCGCATCGGCCATCCCGAGGACTGGGTTTTCGTGATCGGAGACTCCGGTACCTTCGGCTCGACCCGGGCGGCCATCGCGAAGGTCGCGGATCTGATGCGTCACAGCGAATCCCATCGTCGCGAGATGCGGAGGATCCGGGCGGCCGCGGACGATGCCGTGGCCGATCTCGAGTCATCGAGTCCGAGCATGGCCGCGGTCGGCTCGGCGATGCTCGAATGTCACCAGCGGCTGGCGCGGTTCGACATCAGCACGCCCGCGTTGGATCGGATGGTCGAATCGGCGGCCGCGAGCGGCGCGGCCGGGGCGAAATTGTCCGGCGCCGGTCTGGGTGGGTGTGTCATCGCGCTCGCCCGCACGGATCGGACCTCCGCGGTGGAGCAAGCGCTCCGAGGATGTGGAGCCGAGCACGTGTGGACCGTAACGGCATCGGAGGTCGCCGCGTGACATCGCCGTCGACCTGGAGTCAGGCCACCGCCTATCCCAATATCGCGCTGGTGAAGTATTGGGGGAAACGCGATCCCGCGAACGGACTGGCCACGACTGACAGCCTGTCGCTCACCGTCGGCATTCACCCCGCGGTGACCAGGGTGCGGATTCTGTCGGATGGATCCGACGCCGATGTCGTTCGGGTCAATGGCGAGCGCGCGCCGGACGCGTTCGCCAGTCGCGTTCGCGATTTCCTCGACATCGTCAGAGCGCGCGGCGGCCGATCCGAGCGATGCGAGGTCGACACCGTCAACGGCGGGCCGATCGGAGCGGGATTGGCCTCCTCCGCAAGCGGTTTCGCCGCACTGGCGGGCGCGTCGAGCATGGCATACGGCCTCGCCACTGACCCACGCTCGTTGTCATTGCTGGCGCGACGCGGGTCGGGCTCCGCGTGCCGATCGATCTACGGTGGCTTCTCGACGTGGCGGGTCGGCACCGCGTCGAATTCCGCGGGTGAACCGGTGTCGAGTCCGTTGACCGACGATGTCGCGATGGTTGTCGTCACGGTATCGGCGAAGGCGAAGGAGATCGGCAGCAGCGAAGGAATGCGGCTCACCACGGAGACGTCGCCGTTCTACGACGCCTGGGTGGCGTCCTCGGTTCGGGACTTCGCGACCTCGCTCGACGCGCTGGAGGCGGGCGATATCCACGCCTTGGGCGCGGTGGCCGAGGCGAACGCGTTTCGTATGCACGCCGTGATGTTGTCGGCGCAGCCGCCGATCCGGTATCTGACCGACGACACCTTCGCGGTGATATCCGCGGTCCGCAAGGCGCGGGCCGCCGGTCTCGCCGCCTACGCCACCATGGACGCCGGACCGAATGTCAAGGTGCTGACCTGCGCGGGCGACGTGGAGGATGTCGCGAGAGCACTCAAGGGCGCTGTCGCCGGAATCGACGTTCAGACCTGCTTCGCCGGTCCCGCCATCGCGGTGCAGGAGGACGGCGATGTCTACTGAGACGAGCCGGGCCGCGGGCAAGCTGATGATCGCGGGCGAGTACCTCGTGGTCTCACCCGGCGAGGAGTCGATCGTCGCGGGCACCGATTGGGGGGTCCGGGTCGCCGCGAAGCCGCCCGACGAATCGCCCGGGCGGTTGCGAATCGATGCCTGCGGGGGGAATTCGTCGTTCGCCGTCGCGGATACGCGCGCCCTCGTCGAGAGAGCGCGGTGGTCGAGTCTGAGCGCACCCGCCGACCGACTCGAGGCGAGCGTATCGGTTGTGGCCGCGTATGCCGCCGAGGGCGGGCACGGCTTCGACGAGGGCGTATTCGCCGAGATAGACAGCGAACTCTACGATGTGGAGACCGAACGGAAGTACGGGCTCGGCAGTTCGGCCGCGGTCACGGTCGCGGTGGTGCGTTACCTGTTGACGGCCGCCGGTGTGGCCGCGGACCAGGCAGCGGTATGCAAGATCGCGCTGATAGCCAACCTGTTGGTCGCACGATCCGGCTCGGGTGCCGATATTGTGGCCTCCTGTTACGGCGGCTGGATTCGCTACACCTCGTTCGACCGACGGTGGCTGCGCGATCGGCTCATGTCAGGATCGGCGTTGCACGACATCGTGTCCGCCGAGTGGCCAGGCCTTCGCATCGATCCGCTCCCCGCCAGCCGCGACATCGACGTCGCGGTCGGCTGGACCGGGATGCCCGCGGACTCGGCCGTGCTGGCTCCCTCCGGCCTCGACATGCCGCCGTCGACAGCGGACCTTGTTCGCGAGTCCGTCGTCCGTATGGCGGACGGGCTGCGGACAGGTGCGATCACCAGCATCGGGCGAGCCACCGAACTCGCTCGCCTGGCCTACGCGGAACTCGACCGGCAGGCCCACGGCCGGATCGTGACCGCCGACATCGCCCGTGGCCTGGCGGCATGCGACAGCTCGGGCATTCCCGCCAAGATCTCCGGGGCAGGTGGCGGCGACTGCATCATCGCGTTCCCCCGCGGCGGCGATCAGCGGGCGCGGCTGCGCTCGGCTTGGGCCGACCGCGGCATTCGGTATCTGCCCGTCGCGGTCGGACACGAGAGGACGGTGATGTCATGACTGCCGAAGTCCCGGTCGTCAGTGCACGCAGCCGGCGCAAGGACGAACACTTGGACGCGGCGATGGCCACGCGGCCGCCCGAGGATGAACCCACGACCTTCGATGACGTCTCGTTCGTTCATGGCGCGCTGCCGTCGATCGGTGTCGATGACGTTCGCCTCGGCCAGGTGATGTTCGCCAGACCGCTGGCGCATCCGCTGTACGTCAACGCGATGACCGGCGGAACGGAACGCTCCCGGAAGGTGAACGCGGACCTCGCGGCGGTTGCCCGCGACGCGGACCTGCCGATCGCGAGCGGTTCGATGGCCACGATCTTCCGAGACGCGGACGCCGCCGGAAGCTTCGAAATCCTCCGCAAGGTCAACCCACGCGGAATCGTGTTCGCCAATATCAACGCCAACTGCACGGCGGACCAGGCGCTGTACGCGGTCGACCTGCTGGCGGCCGACGCACTTCAGGTGCACGTCAACGCCGCTCAGGAACTCGGGATGGACGAGGGTGACCGGAGCTTCGGCGAATGGCGGCCCAATATCGAGAGCATCTGCCGTCGGCTCGAGATCCCGGTGATCGTGAAGGAAGTCGGCTTCGGAATCTCCTGGAACTCGGCGCGGGTGCTGATCGATCTCGGTGTGTCGGCGATCGATGTCTCCGGCAGGGGCGGCACCAACTTCGCCAGGATCGAGCGCTATCGGCGCGGCGGGATGGCGGGACGCGGCTTCCTCGATGACTGGGGGCAGTCCACGCCCGAAGCGCTCATCGAGATTCGGGATCTCTGCGAGACGGCGGGCGTCGTGCTGCTCGGCTCCGGCGGTGTCCGCAGCAGTCTGGATGTCGTCCGGTGCCTGCGGCTCGGAGCCCGCGCGGTCGGCGTCTCGGGCGCATTTCTGTCGCTGCTGCTGCATGAAGGCGCGGACCGGCTGTCGGAAGTCATCGCCGAATGGAAGTACGAAATCACGGCGTTGTTCGCGCTACTCAACTGCTCGACGGTCGACGACCTGCGCGAGACCGAGATCTGCGTGACCGGCGGACTGCGTGAGCGGCTGCTGGCCAGGGGCATTCCGATCCCCCAGCAGGGCACACACCGGATCACGACTGAGGTTGGCCGGAAAATCGACGGACTGGAGACACGATGACCGATCTGATCACCCCCCTCCCCACGAGCTGGGTCGGGCCCATACGGATCTCGGGAAGTGACTACTGTGCCGAGACCAAGGTGCCGCTGGCGACCTACGAGTCGCCGCTGTGGCCGTCGGTCGGTCGGGGTGCTCGAGTGACGCGCCTGGTCGATGAGGGTGTCGCGGTAACGGTGGTGCGTGAGAGCATGACCCGATCTGTCGCCCTGGCCACCGATACCGCGGCCGAAGGTCACCGGATCTCCGAGTGGATCCACGCCGAGCTGGACAAATTGCGGATCGTGGCGAGTTCGACAAGTCGATATTTGCGCCTGGAGGAGGCGTACACCGAGGTCGCCGGCAATCTCGTCTTCGTCCGGTTCTCCTTCACGACCGGCTCCGCGGCGGGCCACAATATGGCCACCCTCGCGGCGGAGAGGCTTCTCCGTTTCCTCCTGGACGAGTTTCCCTACGCGGACTACGGCTCGATTTCGGGTAATATGTGCACGGATAAGAAGAATTCGTCGATCAATGGAATACTCGGCCGTGGACGCTCCTGCGTCGCCGACATATTGATCCCCCGGGATATCGTGCGATCGCAGCTGCGGACCACTGCGGCGGAATTTGTCTCCTTGAATGTGCGGAAAAATCTCGTCGGCTCGATACTGGCGGGCGGCGTTCGTACCGCCAACGCGCACTATGCCAACATGATCGCCGCGTTCTACCTGGCAACAGGACAGGATGTCGCGAATATCGTCGAGGGTTCGCAAGGGGTCACGTACTGCGAAGACCGAAACGGCGACCTGTATTTCTCCTGTCAACTGCCCAATTTGATCATCGGAAGTGTCGGCACCGGGAAGAATCTGCCGACTGTCGCGGAAAATATGCGTGGCATGGGCATCGACGCCACCGGCGACGAGGCCGCGTCACGCAAATTGGCCGCGATATGCGCCGCCACGGTGCTGTGCGGAGAGCTGTCCTTGTTGGCGGCTCAAACGAATATCGGGGAATTGATGGAATCTCACGTGAAGATCGAAAGGGGAAGGCAGCATGGGTGACGGAGGATATATCCCGGTAGGAATCGACAGCATCAGAAACGCGACCGGGTCGTGTGTTCTGTCGTTGGACGATCTCGCCGACGCGCGTGACATACCTCGGGCGAAGTTCTCGAGCGGGCTCGGACAGGACGAGATGAGTGTGCTCGCTCCGCACGAGGACGTGATCACCATGGCGGCCGAGGCATGCCGGTCGGTACTGGAGGCCGGGCTGCGCTATCCGCTCCGCACGCTCATCTTCGCCACGGAATCTGGAGTCGACCAGTCCAAGGCGGGTGCGGTCTTCCTGCACCGGCTTCTCGGGCTCGATCCGAGGGTGCGGGCGCTCGAGGTGAAGCAGGCATGCTACGGGGCCACCGGCGCGCTGATCCTGGCGGCCGCGTTGTGTCGGGCCAATCCCACCGAGAGCGTGCTCGTGGTCGCCTCGGACAACGCACGGTACGAACTGCTCTCCGGTGGGGAGCCGACGCAGGGCGCGGGCGCCGTCGCGATGCTCGTCACGTCGAATCCTCGTGTTCTGGAACTGGATCCGGTCTCGGGGCTGCACACCAGTGATGTCGATGACTTCTGGCGTCCGAACTATCGATCGACCGCCGTCGTCGACGGCAAGCTCTCCGTCGACGCGTACCTGGACGCGGTGCGGCAGTGCTGGCGGGACTACACCCAGCGCGGTGGCTTCCCGCTCGGTGAGATCGAGCGGATCTGCTTCCACCAGCCGTTCACGAAAATGGCGCGGAAGGCGTATACGGCGCTCGTCGCCGAGGCGGGCGACGGCGACGACACGTTCCGGCGTCTGAACGACACCCTCGATTACAACCGGCGAATCGGCAACAGCTACACCGCGTCGGTGTATTTCGCTCTCGCGAACGTGCTGGAACAAGGAACGCTGCGAGACGGCGATCGGGTGGGTCTGTTCAGCTACGGCTCCGGGTGCGTGGCCGAGTTCACCTCCGGCCGCGTGGTCGACATCGACTCGCCGGGCATAGACCGCTCCAAGACCATCGAGAATCTCGAACGGCGCACGCCGATCACCGTCGCGGACTACGAGTTGATCCACAAACAACTCGGTGAGACCGAGGAGGTGCTCGGGGCCGTCAACGTCCGCCCGCGCGGCACCGCGTCGGTGAGAGTCGGCGCGGGCGGGTTCCGGTACCTCGGTACCTACGATCACGTTCGCAGGTACGAGAAGGTGCGCTAGGAGCGCCGTCCATCGCGCGCCGATTCGTAGCCGGGTGGTCGGATCGGCGCGCGCGGAGTGGGCCTGCGCTTGTTGTACCTGGTGAGTAGGTACACTAGCGGGCTGCGGGAGTAACTCGGCCTGGATCGGCGCCCGCGCATGTTCGCTCCGGACTGTGAATGAGGTTGACTTGACTTCTCCGCCCGACCACGTTGAATCAGTTTCTCTCGAGATGGAGATGCGGAGAAGCTACATCGATTACTCGATGAGCGTCATCGTTGGCCGTGCGCTGCCGGACGTCCGCGATGGGCTGAAGCCCGTTCATCGTCGAATCCTGTACGCGATGCTCGACAACGGATACCGCCCGGACCGGGCACATGTGAAGTCCGCCAAGCCCGTCGCGGATACGATGGGCAACTACCATCCCCACAACGACGCCGCGATCTACGACGCCTTGGTGCGGATGGCGCAGCCGTGGTCGCTGCGGTATCCGCTGGTGGACGGACAGGGCAATTTCGGTTCGCGCGGGAACGACGGGCCCGCCGCGATGCGCTACACCGAGGCGCGGCTCACGCCGCTCGCCTTGGAGATGCTGCGCGACATCAACGAGGACACCGTCGACATGGTGCCCAACTACGACGGCAAGGCACGGGAACCCGCCGTGCTGCCGTCGCGGGTACCGAACCTCCTGATGAACGGTTCGAGCGGGATCGCGGTCGGAATGGCCACGAACATCCCGCCGCACAACCTCGGCGAAGTGGCCGACGCGATCTACTGGTCGCTCGAGAATCACGACGCCGACGAGGAGACAACCCTCGCCGCGTGCATGGAGCGGATCAAGGGCCCCGACTTCCCTACGGCGGGTCTGATCGTCGGAACCCAAGGCATACGCGATGCCTACATGACCGGGCGCGGTTCTGTCCGCATGCGCGGCGTCGTCGAGATCGAGGAAGACGCCAAGGGGCGCACCACGATCGTCATCACCGAACTGCCGTATCAGGTCAATACCGACAACTTCATCAACTCCATCGCGGAGCAGGTGAAAGACGGCAAGATCGCGGGCATCTCGGACATCCACGACGAGAGTTCCGACCGTGTCGGCATGCGGATCGTCGTCACGATCAAGCGTGACGCGGTCGCGAAGGTCGTGCTGAACAACCTCTACAAACACAGCCAGCTGCAAACCAGTTTCGGCGCGAACATGCTGTCGATCGTCGATGGGGTGCCGCGCACGTTGCGGCTGGACCAGATGATCCGCTACTACGTGACGCATCAAATCGACGTCATCGTTCGCCGTACCCGCTATCGGCTGCAGAAGGCCGAGGAACGGGCGCATATCCTGCGCGGCCTGGTCAAGGCACTGGACGCGCTCGACGAGGTCATCGCGTTGATCCGGCGCTCCGCCACCACCGACACCGCGCGGACCGGCCTGATGGAACTGCTCGACATCGACGAGGTCCAGGCGACCGCCATCCTCGACATGCAGTTGCGTCGCCTTTCGGCGTTGGAACGGCAGAAGATCATCGATGATCTGGCCAAGATCGAACTCGAGATCGCCGACTACAAGGACATCCTGGACAAGCCGGAGCGGCAGCGCGCGATCGTCCGCGACGAGTTGGCCGAGATCGTCGAGAAGTACGGCGACGACCGCAGGACCAAGATCATCGCCGCGGACGGCGACGTCGCCGACGAGGATCTGATCGCTCGCGAGGATGTCGTCGTCACCATCACCGCGACGGGCTACGCCAAACGCACCAAGACCGATCTCTATCGCAGCCAGAAGCGCGGCGGCAAGGGCGTGCAAGGCGCCGGTCTCAAGCAAGACGACCTGGTGAAGCACTTCTTCATCACCTCAACCCACGACTGGCTGCTGTTCTTCACCAATCTCGGCCGCGTCTACCGGGTGAAGGCGTACGAACTGCCGGAGGCGGCTCGCACGGCACGCGGTCAGCACGTCGCGAATCTGCTCGCCTTCCAGCCGGAGGAGAAGATCGCGCAGGTCATCCGTATCCAGTCGTACGAGGACGCGCCCTATCTGGTGCTGGCCACGCGCACCGGACTCGTCAAGAAGTCCAGACTGACCGATTTCGATTCCAATCGGTCCGGCGGCATCGTGGCGGTGAATCTGCGCGACGATGACGAATTGGTCGGCGCCGCACTGTGTTCCTCCGACGATGATCTGCTGCTGGTCTCGGCGCACGGTCAGTCGATCCGGTTCGCGGCCAACGACGAGGTGCTGCGTCCGATGGGTCGGGCCACCTCCGGTGTCCAGGGCATGCGCTTCAACACCGATGACGAACTGCTGTCGCTGAACGTGGTGCGTGAGGGCACGTATCTGCTGGTCGCGACGGCGGGCGGCTACGCGAAACGCACCGATATCGCGGAGTACACCGCCCAAGGCCGCGGTGGTAAAGGTGTATTGACGATTCAATACGATCCCAAGCGTGGCAGTCTGGTAGGCGCGCTCATCGTCGACAACGATGACGAGCTCTACGCTATAACTTCCGGGGGCGGCGTCATCCGTACCGCTGCCAATCAGGTCCGCAAGGCCGGTCGCCAGACCAAGGGGGTCCGGTTGATGAACCTGGGCGAGGGCGATACCTTGCTTGCGATCGCGCGCAACGCCGACGAGCCCGAACTCGTCGGCGGCGACGACTCCGGTTCCCCGGACCTTTAACCACCAGCGGCGGCAAAGAATGGATCTGAGGATTCCCATTGACCACTCCGAATCAGCCGAATGACGAGCGGCAGCACACGAACGGTGTGACCGAGCGGATCGCACCGTCCCCGATTCCGCCGCGGCCGATCCCACGGCCGGTCTCCTCGGCCGAGAATGGGCAGCCGGGTTCGGGACAACCCGGCCAGGCGCCGCAGGGGGCGGCGCCCCAGAGTGGCCAGCCGCACGAGAACTCCGGCAACCAGGGCGCCCCGAGGCCGCCGGAGCAGCAATCCGCGGGCGCGCCGGAAGGTTTCGACCAGGCCACCGTGCGCATGGGCAACAACCAGGGTGAGCCGCCCAAGCCGCCCGAGGGCGGTGACATGCCCCAGCAGCAGGGCGGTTCGCCATACCAGGACGGCGGCTGGGCGCAGCTGCCGCAGCGGGAGCCGCAGTCGAACCTGTACCGGCCAGGTCAGGCGCCGGTCACCGGACGTCCGACGGGCAACGCCGGTCTCAACGGCGGCGTCACCAATGCCCGCACGACCGCCGACCTCGCCGCCAAGGCCGCCCGCAAGGAGGCCGCGATGGTGAAGTCCGTCGGAATCGACGGGCCCACCCGCAGCATCGCGCGCCCCGAACTCATCAAGGACATGCCCGATCTGTCCGAGATCCGGCATCCGCTCCCGCCGATGGACAACACCGGTCACAGCGCACCGCCGCCGATCTCGCCCGCGGTGCCGGTCGCGGTCGCCGCGGCCGTCGCGGGTGAGCCACTGCGCGCCACCGTGCAGATCCGCCGCATCGACCCCTGGTCGACGCTGAAGATCTCGCTGGTGATCAGCGTGGCCCTGTTCTTCGTATGGATGCTGGCCGTCGGCCTGCTCTACATCGTCCTCGAAGGCATGGGCGTGTGGGAGCGCCTGAACAACACCTTCACCGACATGGTGTCCCAGGACAGCGGTTCGGCGGGCCTCATAGACGCGGGCACGGTCTTCGGCTACGCGGGCGTCGTCGGCCTCATCAACGTCGTACTGTTCACCGCCCTCGGCACCGTGGGCACCTTCATCTACAACCAGTGCTGCGACCTCGTCGGCGGTATCCAGGTCACCCTGGCCGACCCCGACTAGGTCACGATCCCCGCACGAAGGCCGGCGTCCCGCTGTGGGCGCCGGCCTTCGTCGTTGTACGTCCGGCCCGCACCCTACGATGGTTGCGCGACTGACCGGTTCTTGCGGAAGGGCATCCGGCCGGATTGCCGACGCCGAAGCACGGGGATTCCGGTCATACAGCGCCTCTACCAGCCGTTTTGGTCGATCCCATGGAGGTCGGGTAATCTTTCCCCTCGGCGGGTTCGAGTCGGAATCTTGGATTGGTTGACATGTTTCCCGCAGAATACGGGCCTATAGCTCAGGCGGTTAGAGCGCTTCGCTGATAACGAAGAGGTCGGAGGTTCAAGTCCTCCTAGGCCCACCCATTCATTCTCGCTATAACTCCAGTATGAGGCGGTTTTCCGTCCGTAGACATCTGAGAAGAAGCGGACATTTTGAGGATCGATAATAACCACAGCGGTACTTCTTTGTAGTTTCGTTGAAAGAAAAGTTGTGAAGGTTCTCTGCCCCGTAGTTGCGGGGATGTCAGGCCAGATCCCTCTGAGATCAGCCACACAGCCTGGCTTCCCTGCTCTCCGCGGATTTCGGTGAACTCGGCCAGGTGTAGCAGGTTCGGGCGCCAGAGCTTGTCCTGGAACGCGGCTTCGGCGACCGTGCTGACGCCGCCGCAGACCAGCGCGGTCAGTACGTCGAAGAACAAATGGAGCGCGGGATGTCGAGGTTGTCGTAGTCACCGTCGCGTGGCACGGTGGTGGCGACCATGCTGGGAAAATTCTGAGCCCAGCGGCCAAACGCCGGGCCGTGGACATGTCCCAGTGACCGGCGGGGTAGGAGCCGTGCTGTCGGTAGTAGCGTCCGGCGTCGGTGAGAGATGTCTGCCATGTGCCGTCCTTTGTCGAAATGGTGAGCAGGCGGCGCCATTCCAGCGCCTTCGCTGTGGTCTTGTATGTGTGCCCGGTCATCACGCCGTCCGGGCAGCCGTCGCTCACCCACTCCAGCAGGTCGAACTGAATCTGGTTGATCGGTTCTGCTCGCGCCATGGACAGTCAGCGTGGCAGCGATCGAGCCGGTTCGAAGCGTTTTCGTGGTCCTGTTTTCTTCTGGAATTGGTCAATTACACGGGCAGCAGCGCGACCCGGTTATACCGCTCGAATCGAATCGCTGACTTCATATGACTTCGCCCGGACGGGCCGTTGACCGACCGACTCGCCATGGAGAGTTGGGTCTATGTGCGGTGGCTCGCCGGGCTGGCACGCTTCCACCTTCGTGACGGTGACGCATTCGTGGGGTCGGTGCGGCGGGTTTGCGTTCTCGCTCGGCCCGGACATCTGGATGCCTGTGCTCGAACTGGAAGTCCACCTTCGAACTGTTGGGATCGCCGATGATTCGGTGATATTGGCTGGATCGCAAGACACACGAGGGACTTGTTCCATCGGTACACACCCGCAGTCAGAGCAGGGTGACGCGGATGCCCGGATTGGCCTGTTCGGCCGCTTTGGCGAGCCGGGCATCGAAAGTGATGAGCGGAGCATCGTACAGGGCAGCGACCGACAAGTAGGCTGCGTCGTACATGGAGACGTTGTGGCGCATCGCCCAGACCGCATGCAGCAGCGCAGCATCGGTTCCCACGTAGACGACCTGCATCGCCGCGAGCGCTCGGAACGCGGAATCGCTGGCGTCGGCGGTCAAGTGGTCAACCAGTACGGCTTTGCGGAGGGTGCGCAGTACCTCCAAAGGCATGTGCGCGGGAGCGATCCAGTTGTCGTCGGCGAGCATCGCTGCTCTTGCGGTGTCGCCCTGCGCCGTGGGGCTGGACAAAGCCATGACCATGACGTTCGCGTCGACGACGATCACTCGTCGTCCTTGCGTCCGCCACGTATCTCCTCGACGACATCCTGCGCGTCCATGTCGAGTCCGCGGTGCCCGACCAGGCTCTCGAGTAGATGCTTGTTTCGTTCGGCACGCAACTCTCGTTCCAGCAGAGCGCGCAGGTATACCTGGGTGGACTGGCCCCGGGCCGCAGCGCGTGCGGCGATAGCATCTCGCACTTCCTCGGGGACGTCCTTGATCTGGATCGCAACGGCCATGTGGGCAGTTTACATGCGCATGTCATGCGCATGTAAACTGCCATCTCGGCGCGAAATGCTTCTGTAGCTTGGTCCTCCTACTCCCTTCGGTAACCGAATCGTGCCTTGACAGATGGTTGGTGATCGTCGTGCCTTCGTCTGTCGGGTGTGGTGTTGCGGTGACCGCGCGCTGGTGACCGCTCAGCTTTGGTCGGGGCCGCTGCGGTGGTGTTGTGCGGGGCGTTAGTACCAAGGCCGCGCAGTTGGTTCCCTCGACGCGGCTGTCAACTCTGGTCCGGACCCGATCCAGATCGGCGACGATCTCGATCCGGCGCCCGATCACCGCCGGGTGCACCGAGTAGTCGTTGGAATCCAGACGAATGTAGTGACGGTTTTGGGGATGACACGGTCATCGCTAATTCCACTCGAGTCGGCTGCTTTTCGATGGTCAAGCGGTGGGGTTCTGCTGGTTGGTCCAGGCGGCCAGCCGGGCTCGGGCACGTGAATTGCTCACCAGCGCAGCTGTTTGCGCTGGTTGGGTGCCTTCGTGGTACCCACCGTTGACGACAGGGGCGCCGGGGGCGCTGTATATCGCCAGCAGATCGGCGGCGTTGTCCACTGGTGTGCCCGCGTGACCGCGGAGCTGGGGAATGTCGATTTCGAAGTCGCCGGGGTGGACGCTCACCGCGGTCAGGCATTCGGGACCGGTCTCGGCGAGTGTCCGGGTGAACATGGTCAGCGCCAGTTTGGATTGCGCGTAGACCGCCAGTGGCGTGTAGATGCCGCGTTTGCGATCCAGATCGGAGTAGTCCACGGTGCCTCCCCGATGCAGTGGAGACGACACGGTCACCACTCTGCCTCGCGCCGCCGCGACCGCGGGCACCAGCGCCATGATCAAGCGCTGCGGTGCGAGATAGTTGACCTGCAGGGTCGTCTCGTAGCCGTCCTCGGTTTGTGAGCGGCGCTGGCTGGCCGGAATCGAGGCGGCATTGATCAGCGCGTGCAGGCACGGCACTGTCGCGGCCAGCGTGACCGCGAGTTCGTCCACCTCGGAGAGCTTCGTGAAGTCCGCGTGCACGAAGTGCAGCCTCTGGGGCGGAATGCCCGCGTAAACCAGCGCTTCGAATGCTTCCTCGGCACCGTCTTTGTCCTGTGCGTGCAGGATCACGGCGGCACCGTCGGCGCCGAGCCGTCGCGCGGTCGCATGGCCGAGACGGGTATCGGCGCCGGTCACCATGGTTACCCGGGACGCGGACAGAAATTCGGACATAGCTCTCCTATCGAGTGAGCGTGGGGCCGCCGTCGACTGACGGCAAGCGGATCGATCCGCAGCAGTGATCCCCGATCAGGGGGAGTGGGCGGGGCATCGGGATACGCACGACAGCAATGGCTTTTGTGCACACGAAGGTCCCAGTGGCAACGCCGAACAGGGCGGAAAGGCGGAGGGTCTCAAGCCGGACTGGGCGGCTCGTCCTCGATTCCGAAACCGAAAAGCTCCAGCGACGACGGCAATTCGTACTCGCCGCGAACCCGAGCGGGGCCAGACGGCGTGCGCGGAAGCGGCGCGACGTCCGGGATTTCGGTCATAGTCCGATGAGAAACCCTTGCGGTGGCGTGGGCAAGATTTCGCACAGCGGATTGACGAATCATTTGCGCCTGCTGCGGTCCGGATCGTCGTCGTGGTCTCGAGTTCGCATATGTTCTGCGGGAATCGGCGCGGCTAGCTACACGTACCGAAAGCGACCGCTCTTCACCAGCCGGCCGTGCGACTACCGCGCCTGTGTCCCGGCAACTGTGGCAGTGCCGGGCGTGGAGGCAGTATTCAGGCCCAGGCGATGCATTGATTTCGTCAAAACCATCGGTAGGCGGCGTGGATTGTCGTCAGGAATAGCCCGCGCTCGGCTGGGGGCCGTATAGCGTCCGGCCATGGTTGAGTGGCAGACCCCAGGGGTGGTTGGCATGAGCCGATACGATGATCTCGAGACCCTACGCGAGCTGGTCGAGCACCGCCACGTGGTGGAGATCCTCGACGTTTTGTCCCACCGTACGCACACCCTCGCGGAGTTGCGCAGCGCTATCGGTGGCCGGTGGACGCTGCCGCACGCGGTCCGTGTAGTAGCCGCACGCGGACTCGTCGTCGCCGAGTTGCCAGGCAGTTGGGACGATGCTTTGTCGCAGGCCGGGCGGTTGATCCTGACCGAGCGTGGCCGCCGAACCGTCGATGCCCTGTCCAGCCTGACTGTCTGGACGGCACTCTACGAGCAATCGGCACTGGACCCGGACAGCTGACCCCTTGGCGGGGTAAAACCGCTGTGATCCGCGGCGGTGCGAATCCGGCCTGGGCTCAGCCGACGCGTCGACTCCACGACGGCACTGCCCCCGGGCAACCTTCCGCTGGCCGGTAGAACACACTGTCGTGTGGCTGCACGCCTGATAGACGCCTGCGAACCTGGTACGAACATAGATCAAACGCTGCGGCGATCAACTGTGATCGACCCTGCTCTGTGCTACGGAGCAGGACGAAGCAACTCAGGCGCTATGGGCCGGACCGGTCCAGAGTTGCCCCGCGGGCGTTACTTACGGCATCTTTACTCTGGAGCGCCGGGAAGTCTGGTCGGCATGTGGTCCGGGACTCGGGTCACACCCACCAACCTGGGAGTTTGTGGTGACGGGCAAGTACTCGAGCTTGACGAACTTCGCGCGGGCGATCACACCGTCCCGGGTCGTATCCTGCAGGTGTGCGTGCTGCTCAAATGGCCGAGGAATACCCGGTGGTCAGTCTGGACACCGACGCGCTGGACGCTGCTCGGCTGCTGGCCGAGCATCGGTTGCCCGGGATCGTGGTGACCGACGGCCAAGGGGCCCCGCAAGCCGTCTTGCCCGCCTCCCAGGTGGTGCGCTTCATCGTCCCGAAATACGTGCAGGACGATCCGTCCTTGGCCGGCGTGCTCACGGAATCGATGTGCGATCGGATCGCGGACAAGCTGCGTGGCAAGAAGGTCCGCGACGTCATCCCCGAACGGCTCAGCAAGGTGCCCGCGGCCCGGTCCGACGACACGATCGTCGAGGTCGCCGCGGTCATGGCCCGGTTCCGCTGCCCGCTCATCGCCGTGCTGAAGGGCGACGAACTCGTCGGAGTGATCACCGCATCCCGGCTATTGGCCGCCGCCCTGCAAGACGGCTGACCCGCGACGGGATCATGAGCGCCACGTCGACCGCTCGTGTGTGGTGGACATCGTGACGGTCGTCGCGGTCTCGGTCTTCCTCGTCGCCTACGCCCTCATCGCCACCGAACGCATCCACAAGACCAAGGCCGCCCTCGGCGGCGCCGCGATCCTGCTCGCCTTCGGAGTCATCGGATCCGAAGACGCTTTCTACTCCCATGAGGTCGGCATCGACTGGGATGTCATCTTCTTGCTGCTGGGGATGATGATCATCGTCGGTGTTCTGCGCCAGACCGGTGTGTTCGAATACACCGCGATCTGGGCGACCAAACGCGCCAGAGGATCCCCGGTACGAGTAATGGTTCTGATGGTCCTCATGACGGCCCTCGCGTCGGCCATGCTCGACAATGTCACCACCGTGTTGCTCATCGCGCCGGTGACGCTGCTGGTGTGCGACCGGCTCGCGATCAACCCGGTTCCCTTTCTCATCGCCGAGGTTCTCGCATCCAACATCGGCGGCGCCGCCACCCTCATCGGCGACCCGCCGAACATCATCGTCGGCAGCCGGGCCGGGCTGTCGTTCAACACCTTCCTGATCCACATGGCACCGATCGTGCTCATCGCGCTCGCGGTATTCACGCTGCTGCTTCCGCGCCTTTTCCGCGGTAGTTTCGACGTGGACCCCGCCCGCGCGGCCGACGCCATGACCCTCAACGAACGCGAAGCCATCAGCGATCCCAGGTTGCTGGTCAAATGCACGATCGTGCTCGCCGCCGTACTGGCCGGGTTCGTCGGACACTCGCTGTTCCACATCGCGCCATCGGTGGTGGCCATGCTCGGCGCCGGTGTGTTGGTCCTGATCTCCGGCGTCCCGCAGCGCGATTACCTGTCCGCGGTGGAATGGGAGACCTTGCTGTTCTTCGCGGGCTTGTTCGTGATTATCGGCGCTCTGGTGAAAACCGGGGTGATCGAGCGACTCGCCGAACTGGCCACCGACGTCACCGGCGGTAACGTGCTGCTGGCGACGATGCTCATCCTCGTTGTCTCGGCGTTGCTATCCGGCCTCATCGACAACATCCCCTATGTCGCGACCATGAGCCCCCTGGTCGCCGACCTCGTCGCGAGCATGGACGATCCTCGAGCCGGTGCGTTGTGGTGGGCGTTGGTTCTGGGCGCGGACTTCGGCGGGAACCTCACTGCCGTCGGCGCCAGCGCCAACGTCGTGATGCTCGGCATCGCCCGCAGCGCCGGCAATCCGATCAGCTTCTGGGAATTCACCCGCAAAGGCATCGTCGTCACCGCTGTCACTATCGCGGTCGCCGCACCATATCTCTGGCTGCGCTACTTCGCGCTCCATTGACCTGCCATGAGGCAGTCGCTAACACGCCGATACCGGCCATTTGTGGATAGTCTTCTCGGTCGTAGCCGCAGTGTGGTGATATCGATCAATGACTAAGGGAAATGATAAAATCGACCAGAAGAGCGTAAGCAGGTCATAAAAGCATGCTCGCGCGCTGAAACCGTATCTCGGGCTGCTGATGTAGGCTCTGCGAGTGGGTATTGTCACTGCTGCCGTCAAGGTTGCATAAACAGTCATTCCATTCCCACGTCTGCCGTTCGAGACTCGTTGCTGTGAGTACCGTCGTAACGCGCACGGTTCCCCCGCCGCGCGGAAAATCGAAAAACGTTTCGCCGTCCGTCGGCCTGACCGTGTCCACCGGACTGGCCGGTCTTTCGCTGGATGCGATGGCTTCGGTCTCCTATGGACCCGAGGCGATCGTGCTGGTGTTGGCCACCGCCGGAGCCGCGGGACTTGGCATGGCTCTGCCGGTGACGCTGGCCATCGCCGCGCTGCTGGCGGTGCTCGTCGCATCTTATCGGCAAGTCATCACGGCGTTCCCGAACGGTGGTGGCGCGTACGCGGTGGCGAAACGTCACCTCGGCCGACGCGCAAGCCTGGTCGCCGCGGCGTCGCTGATCGTGGACTACGTGCTCAACGTCGCGGTATCGATCGCCGCCGGGGTCGCGGCACTCACCTCGGCGTTTCCAGTTCTGCACGGGTCGACGCTATGGATCTGCCTGGCCGTACTCGTCGGCATCACGGTGTTGAATCTGTTCGGGATCGTGCACAGCGCACGAGCGTTCATGGCACCGACCATCGTGTTCGTGGCCGGCATCTTCGCTGTGATCCTCGGCGGGCTGCTTCGCTCCGAGCCTGCCGTACTCGACTCCGGTTCTGAGATGGTCGGAAACATGCAGACGGTCGGGGTACTGCTGCTGCTCAAGGCGTTCTCCAGTGGCTGCGCGGCGCTGACGGGCGTGGAAGCGATCGCGAACGCGGTGCCGAGTTTCGCCGCGCCACGTGTTCAGCGGGCCCGGCGCGCGGAAGTGGCACTGGGCGGGCTACTGGGCACGATGCTCATCGGCCTCGCGGTGCTGATCGAGAAATTCCAGATCCGCCCGATCGAGGGCACCACTGTGCTGTCCCAGCTCACCGCGGCCGTACTGGGTCACGGAATCGGCTACTACGCTGTGCAATTCGCTACAGTCATCCTGCTGGCGCTGGCCGCGAACACCTCATACGGCGGTCTGCCGCCCCTGACCAGGCTCCTGGCCGACGACAACTGCCTCCCACACCGCTTCGCCGTGCACTCCCCGCGATTGGTCTACCGATACGGCGTCTCGGCACTGGGGTTGAGCGCGGGCGTGCTGCTGATCGGCGCGAACGGGAACATGAACGCGCTGGTGCCCCTGTTTGCGATCGGCGTGTTCGTCGGCTTCACCATCGCTCAGGCCGGGATGGTCCGGCACTGGTGGCTCAATCGCGATCATGGGTGGCGTAAACGATTGGCACTCAATGGGTTCGGCACCCTACTCACCGCGGCTGCCGCTGTTGTCACCGCCGCCATGAAGTTCACCGCAGGCGCCTGGCTGATCGTACTGGTGCTGCCTGCCCTGGTGCTGGGCATGCAGCGCATCCGCTCTACCTACACTCGCATCGATGACCGCCGCCGCGCGGATGCGGTGCCACCACCACCGCGACCCCGCGACGCCGTGGTCGTCGTACCGGTGTCGGAAGTCTCCGAGCTGAGTAGCGAGGCACTCTCCGCGGCGATGTCCATCGGGACCGACATCGTCGCCGTCCACGTGTGCCTACCTGGTGAGTCGGTGACAGCTTTCACCAAAGCGTGGGAGGTGTGGCATCCCGACGTTCGATTGGTGCTGTTGGAAGCGCGCGACGCGACCGTCGGCGGGCCCGTCGCACGCTACCTCGACAATTCTTTCGCCGACCGCAGGAAGATTGTGGTGATCGCGGAGATCGACCCGCCGGCGGGCTGGGCTCGGGTCCTGCCGAGCCACCGCAGCGACGAACTCGAACGGCAATTACGCCGCAGGAGCGATACCGTTGTCTGCCACCTCCGTATTCAACTCGCGTGATAACCGGTCGATGTCCAGTCGTCCCCGGCGGTCATTTCCTTTTCTTGCCGAGGTCTGTGCTGATGGATTCCCGATAGATATCGGCGTGGGTTCGCGAGTCCTTCACCAGCTCATCGCAGAAAGCTGCGACATCGTCGCCGATGAGTTCCAGAACTCCTTTGCCGGCCGCGATCCCTTCCTCGAAGAAATCGAGCATGCTCGAGAGCAGGCTCCCATCGACCAGTTCGACCGGCCCGATCTTGAAAAAGTACTTCTGGCTCTCCTCGTAGACGATCTTGTAGTCGGGAGGAAGCGCCCTGACCCGCGCCATGTGCGCCCGCCATTCCCGCTTGCCTTCGATGATGTCGCGAATGCCCACGTCATGCTCCTAGCCGGCCCAGTTTTCGTGCCACGTTCTTGTTCAACTGTTCGCGCCATTTGTCGCGAAAGCTCTTTGCCCCTTCTTCGCCGGCGATCGCCGCGCAGAATCCTTCGATATCGTCACCCAACGCTTCGTGAACACTCTGTCCCTCCGCTGCTGCTACCTCGAGAAAGCCCAGGACGCCATCGAGGATCGGCATCAAATTGCGCCCTGTGATGTCGGAGTAGAACGAGAGGTGGGTATTGATCTGCGCCCACGCCGCTCGATACTCGGCCGGAAGAGTCTCGGCTCGAGCTTCGAAAGCCTTGTATTCCTTGGTCAGATCGCTTCCCGTGATCGTCTCCCAGAATTTCATCGTTCAGTTCCCTTGAGTTGATTGATGCGCGAGGAGATGTACTCCCATTTCGACCAGAACGTCGCGAGCTCTTCACGCCCGGCGTCGTTGAGTGCGAAGAACTTGCGAGGCGGGCCGACTTCGGACGGTCGTCTCGAAACGTCGACCAGCCTGTTCTTCTCCAATCGCACCAGGATGGCGTAAACCGTTCCTTCGACGACGTCGGAGAAACCGAGTTCGTTCAGTCGACGCGTGATGGCGTACCCGTATGTCTCCTCGGTGCCGATGATCTCGAGGACACAGCCTTCGAGCGTGCCTTTCAGCATCTCCGTCAAGTTGTCCGTGGCGGCCTCCTTCGATCTTGACCACTATTAAGTAGCGCCGAGTACCGCTAGACTGTAACGCTGAGTAGTGGTCGAGTGCAAGCCTTGGGGAACCACTAATAAGTTTTGCTATGTAGTGGCCTCCTTGTTCGAGGCATCGTCCACGGACCTATCCCTCGGCGCAGAACCTCTACTCATCTAAGTACCGACGGTTCGGGGCCGACTGTCACTGGAACGATGGCGCCGCTCGCTGTTGGTGCGGGCGATTCTTGCGTATTCCGTCAAGGACGAAGATCCTGCGCGATCTCTACGGGACCGACCACATGGCTGTCTACAGCATCCGACGCGGCGTGCTCATCGCTTTGGCACGCCGCACCGATACTCGCGACCACACCGCCTGCTGCACCGCGACAGTCGCCCAACCCGCGAGTGCCATTCCTGACAGGTTCACCACTAGTTGCAGGGCGCTGCCCCAGACCGCCGACCCGACGCCGAAAACAGCGCCGAGTGCGATATTGCCCGCGGCAGGCACGGTGGTGACAGAGATGAAAACGCCGGCCAGCCCTCCGGCCTTGGCGGAGGTCAGCGCCAGCACTCCGGCGGCGGCAGCGACGACGGCGACGATGAACGACCACTTGTCGGGGGTGTAGATGAAGGCTGTCCCGGGGCGGGGGCCGGTGACGTCTTCCACGGTGATCCAACCCAGCCCGCGCCCGAGCAACGCCAGGGTGAAGGTGACGGCGATCGCGGTGGCGAAACCCAGCAGCAGCGTGCGGACAGCGAGCCCGAACAGGGCGAACCGGCGACGTACCAGAGCGACTCCGAGTGCGGCGATGGCTCCGAACTCCGGCCCGAGGACCATCGCCCCGATTACCAGGATCTGACTATCCAACACGATCGCGATCGCGGCGATCACGGTGGCTAAGGTCATGAAACTGAGATAGGTCCAGTTCAGCTCGGTTTCCTCATACGAGCGCTGGGCCACATCAGCCCATACCACCGCGTCTGCGCTGCTGCCAGGGGTACGCACCTCGCAATCGAATCCGCTGCGCGACAGCCAGGTACGCACCGGCTCGATCTCGATGGTGCCCACCCGGTGCAGCCCGATCGCACGCAAACGCTGGATCACGTCGTTGGCCGCCTCGCGCGCCACCTCCGCCACCAGCATGTCCCCCTTGGGCCGCAGCGCGGCGCCGCGCATCACCGCCAGGCCACTGACGGCATCGTCCTGTTCGAGGATTCGGATCACGTCATCGGTCATCTCGCTCGGAGCCAGCATCTGCAGTCGCAACACCCCGATAGTGTGCCGCGTCTTTCCGGTGGCATCGGCACCATTCGTCTCAACGATCTGTCTCAACGATCGACTCGACCGCACCAGGACGTCACCCCAGCGGCCAGTGGATCTACCCGGTGGACCGGTTGCACGCCGTCACGGGCATCTTGCCGAGGGTGATCGGACGCCTGACCGCACGGGTACCTCGCCGACAAGTTCGCGCGATGGCGACTGCCCGAATACTCGACGTTCAGGTCGTAGCGCCGTGCCGAACGCGCAGAATGTCGCGGCGGCCGGTCGCGCTGCGAAGTCTTGGACGATCTGCATGGCGGCGAACGCTCGGAACGCGGCGTCGGTGTCGCCGGCGGTCAAGCGATTACCCAGCACGTGGCCGCACAGCCTCTCGAGGTCGAATGGGATCTCACGCTGACGATCGTGCGGTCCTGGTCGGGGTTCGTAACGCATTTCCGGGTCCGGGGCTTCGGTGCTGGGCGAGGGCGCGGATGGTGGTGAACCGGGCGGCACGGCGTTGTGTTCGGTGCCCGGTCGTTCGGGGGCGGTACGCGGTGACGGTGGGCGGAGTGCGGAAGAACACGTATTTGCCGGCTTCGACCAGTACGAGGTATGTGGCGATCATGGCGGTGAGGGCGAGGAAGAAGGTGCCTGGCAGGGGAGTCAGTCCGAGGCTGGGCGCGAGGGGTGTCACCGGCAGCAGTGCCCCGGTCGCGATGGCGGCCAGCGCCGCGCTCAAGAGCGGCACGCTGGGGCGGCTGCGCAGGAACGGGATGCGACGGGTGCGGATCACGAACAGCACCAGGATCTGGGTGGAGAGGGATTCGATGAACCACCCGGTGTGGAACAGGGCTTCCCCGGCATCGAAAACCCAGAGCATCACCCCGAAGGTGGCGAAGTCGAACAGCGAACTGATCGGTCCGAAGACGAGCATGTACCGCTGGATCATCCCGATGTCCCAGCGCGACGGGCGGGCGAGTTGTTCGGGGTCGACGGTGTCGGTGGGGATGGCGAGCTGGCTCGAGTCGTAGAGCAGGTTGTTGAGTAGGATCTGCGACGGGAGCATCGGCAGGAACGGCAGGAACGCGGAAGCGCCCGCGGCGCTGATCATGTTGCCGAAATTGCTCGAGGTGCCCATCAACACGTATTTCATGGTGTTGGCGAAGATTCGCCGTCCTTGTCCGACGCCCTCGGCCAGCACCCGCAGATCCTTCGCCAGCAGTATGACGTCGGCGGCGTTCTTGGCGACATCGGTGGCGGTGTCGACCGAGATGCCGACATCGGCGGCGTGTAGGGCGAGCGCGTCATTGACGCCGTCGCCGAGGTAGGCGACATCGACACCGAGCCGTCGCTGCGCGCGGACGATGCGCGCCTTCTGCTCCGGGCTCACTCGCGCGAACACCGTTGTGGTGGCGAGCTTTTCGGTGAGCTGCTCGTCATCGAGACGGTCGATGTCGGTTCCGGTCATCGCGGCGCCCGGCGGCAATCCGAGTTCGGCGCACACCGTGGCGGCCACGACCGGATTGTCACCGGTGATGACCTTGACCGTCACACCGAGACCGGCCAGGCGGTCCAGCGCCGCGCGCGCGGTGGCCTTGGGCGGGTCGAGAAACACCAGGAAACCGAGCAGACGCAGGTGCTGCTCGTCGCCTGGCCCCAGCGAATGCTGCTTGGCGGCCGGGCGGGTGGCGACCGCGATCACACGATGGCCCGCGGCGAATTCCTCCTCGACCACCGTCCGGGCTCGCGCCGGAACCTCGGTGCAGCGCGCCAGTACGGCCTCGGGCGCACCCTTGGTAATGATGATCGGCGCGCCGTCGGGGCCGGTGGCAAGCACCGACACCAGACGACGGCGATGGTCGAACGGCAGTACGGCGAGCCGTTCGTACCGGCCTGCGCTGTCCGTGGGTGCCGCGGGCGACTCCCACAGCGCGGTGTCGAGCGCGTCCGCGCCGACGACCCGATCACCCTGCACGACCGCGTCCGTGCACACCAGTCCCAGCAAAGCCGTGGTGTCGCCGGCGGATCCGTCCGCGCCGACGGACCGCATGAATTCGATGCGGCCCTCGGTCAACGTACCGGTCTTGTCGGTGAACAGCACCTCGATATCCCCCAGGTCCTCGATGCATACCAGCCGCTTGACCAGCACCTTCTGCTGTGCGAGTAGCCGCGAGCCCGCGGCCAGGCTGGTCGACACGACCGCGGGCAGCAGTTGCGGCGAGATCCCCACTGCGATAGCGAGGCAGAACATCAGCGCATCCAGGATCGGGCGATCCAGCGCGAGGTTCACGACGAAGATCCCGGCGGTCAACACCGCGGCCACGCGCACCAGCAGCAGCGAGAACCGGCGCAACCCGATCTGAAACTCGGTGTCGGGGTGCCGTTGTCCCAGCCCGAGGGCGATCCGGCCGAATTCGGTCGCCCCGCCGATGGCCACGACGACACCGCGAGCCCGTCCCGCGCTGACCACCGTCCCCATCAACGCGCAGCACGTGATTTCGGCCGCCGGGCTACCAGCGGGCACCGGCTCGGTCGATTTCACCACCGGGACCGATTCACCGGTCAGCACGGATTCATCGCACTGGAGCCCGGTCACCGACAGCAGCCGCACGTCAGCGGGCACCAGCTCACCGGCCCGCAACTCGACGATGTCGCCGGGCACCAGGTCGACCAGATCGACCGGCCGCGCCGCGCCGTCGCGCACCACTACCGCCCGGCGGTGGATTCGTTCGTGCAACGCCTCGGCGGCGCGTTCGGCGCGAAACTCGTTGAACGCCCCCAACCCCACCGACACCGCGACGATCACCCCTATCACCACGGCATCGCTGCGCTGCCCCAGGAAGAACGACGCGACCGCCGTCACCACCAGTAGCAGCAACAACGGAGACCGCAGCTGCCGCACCAGCACCCCGGACAGGCGCGCGCGATGGGATCGCACGGCGTTCGGGCCGTATCGCCGCGACCTGCGCGTGGCCTGCGCACCGGTCAATCCGGCGGAACCTGTCTCGAGTGCGTCGAGCACCGCTCCGGCCGGCAGCGCGGCCGCGGTGGATATGCCGAGCGGGCTCGACATCGACATCGCTCGCGGTTGCGACGACAAGACGTTCTCCATTTCGGCGAGCTTCACAGGCTCCGGCGCCGAGCACGAGAGGCCAACGACCCTTCCTCGGTCAGCCTGTCCTCGACCCCGTCATTGTCGACACGGGGCGATGAGAACCGGGACGCGGCTGCCTTGCAGCACCGCGTGACTGACGGAACCGAGCGTCGCGCCCGTGACTCCGCCACGCCCACGGCTGCCGAGCACGACAAGCTGCGCGTGCCGGGACGCCTCGAGCAGCCGCTGCGCCGGGCGGCCTTCGATGACGATTCGATCCACGCGGACGTGCGGATACTTGCCGGCGAAGTCCGCCAGGCTTTCCTCGAGCATCGTCTCGGCCCGCTCCGGCGTCGCGCGAGGTGCGCCGTTGCGGTCAGACCACGCCGTCGCCGCCACAAGTCCCACGTTCCGGCTCGCCGCCTCGTCGAAGGCGACACCCACCGCCCGAGCGCTACAGCGCGACCCGTCCACGCCCACCAGTACCGGAACATGAGCCGAAGGCGGCGTCGTTTCGACGGCAGCCGGAATGACGGCCACCGGGCAATCGGCGTGCTTCATCAGGCCGACGCCGACCGATCCGAACAGCACACGCTCCAACGGGTCAAGACCTCGAGCACCGATGACGAGCAACTGGGCTGCCGACGACCGGGCGGACAACGCCGCGACCGGTGACGGCATATCGAGAAACGTCTCGACCTCGACGTTCGTCGGGAAGCCGCCCACGATGCGTCGCCCCTCCTCTAGCGCGGACTCTCCGATCTTGCGGAACGCACTGATGTCGAACAACAAGGAGCCGATCAAGGGCACCGCGTGGACCGGAACGCCGATGGCGTGCACAAGGTGTAGCGGCGCCGTACGGCGCGCGGCGATCGCCGCGGCCCAGCGAATGGCGGCAAGCGACGCGGGCGAACCGTCGACACCGACGACGAGGGGACGACGCGCGGTCACAGAACTGCGGCCTTTCGGATCGGACTGGCTATCGATGTGGTCGGACGTGGCGATGCTAGCTCGATTGTGGCGCCGTCGCCCTCGCCCTACTCCTTCCGATACGGGTCAGCCGGGCAGGTCGTTGACCGACGGGGCCTCGTCGCGGGAGAGGGTTATGCCGAGGTTGGCCGCGGTTCGATCGATTTCGTCGTCGCCGTGTTGGAGTTCGATGGCCGAACCCGCGGCGAGGACTTCGACGTTGAGGCACAGCGACTGGAGTTCTTTCAACAACACCTTGAACGA